>CAWJJP010000009.1:0-218824 GCA_963843295.1 uncultured Gammaproteobacteria bacterium
TGCAACGCGAAGGTCGTCGGTTCGATCCCGACTGGCTCCACCAGCACCAACTACCGTTCACGGCGTGTCATGAGTCATGCGGAGATCTCTTCGTGCATGCCTCATGGCATGCGGGTACGGACCCGTATGTGTTCTTTAAAAATTCGGCAATTTGTTTTGACGCTCAAACTTAAGCGGCGACGTGTGCCGTCTCGCTTATGCTTTGAATGTCGCATTCGAGAACCAGTTGATTAAGTTGTATGACTCCAAATCGCTTGGGGTTATATGGTCAAGTGAATAAGCGCACATGGTGGATGCCTTGGCGACAGAAGGCGATGAAGGACGTGGTAGCCTGCGATAAGCTTCGGGGAGCCGGCAAATATGCTTCGATCCGAAGATTTCCGAATGGGGAAACCCACCGCTTCGGCGGTACCCGCAACTGAATACATAGGTTGTGGGAGCGAACCCGGTGAATTGAAACATCTCAGTAACCGGAGGAATAGAAATCAACCGAGATTCCGTTAGTAGTGGCGAGCGAAAGCGGAACAGCCCAGTGCTCATAATTGCGTAAGTCTCAGTGGAACAGTCTGGAAAGTCTGGCCATAGCGGGTGATAGCCCCGTACATGAAAAGGCAAGCGCATGGAGCACGAAGAGTAGGGCGGGACACGTGCAATCCTGCCTGAACATAGGGGGACCATCCTCTAAGGCTAAATACTCTCTGTCGACCGATAGTGAACTAGTACCGTGAGGGAAAGGCGAAAAGAACCCCGGAGAGGGGAGTGAAATAGAACCTGAAACCGTGTGCGTACAAGCAGTGGGAGCCCCGCAAGGGGTGACTGCGTACCTTTTGTATAATGGGTCAGCGAGTTACTTTCAGTGGCAAGGCTAACCGAATAGGGGAGCCGTAGGGAAACCGAGTCTTAATCGGGCGTTTCAGTCGCTGGGAGTAGACCCGAAGCCAGTCGATCTATCCATGTCCAGGGTGAAAGTAGGGTAACACCTACCGGAGGCCCGAACGAACCACTGTTGCAATAGTGCGTCGATGAGGTGTGGATAGGAGTGAAAGGCTAATCAAGGCTGGCGATAGCTGGTTCTCCCCGAAAGCTATTTAGGTAGTGCCTCGTGTCATTCACCCTTGGGGGTAGAGCACTGTTTAGACTAGGGGGACATCCCGTCCTACCAAATCTATGCAAACTCCGAATACCAAGGAGTGTTATCACGGGAGACACACGGCGGGTGCTAACGTCCGTCGTGAAGAGGGAAATAACCCAGACCATCAGCTAAGGTCCCAAAGTTTTGGCTAAGTGGTAAACGATGTGGGAAGGCTAAAACAGCTAGGAGGTTGGCTTAGAAGCAGCCATCCTTTAAAGAAAGCGTAATAGCTCACTAGTCTAGTCGGCCTGCGCGGAAGATTTAACGGGGCTTAAGCCAAGCACCGAAGCTATGGGTGTAATGATCTTCGGATCGTTACGCGGTAGGGGAGCGTTCTGTAAGCCTGCGAAGGTGAACTGCGAGGTTTGCTGGAGGTATCAGAAGTGCGAATGCTGACATGAGTAACGTTAATGTGGGTGAAAAACCCACACGCCGAAAACCCAAGGTTTCCTGAGCTATGTTAATCAGCTGAGGGTGAGTCGGATCCTAAGGCGAGACCGAAAGGTGTAGTCGATGGAAAGCAGGTTAATATTCCTGCACCGATCATTACTGCGATGGGGTGACGGAGAAGGCTAGACAATCCGGGGTTGGTTCCCGGTTCAAGGTCGTAGGGAGAGATTCCAGGTAAATCCGGAGTCTCGTTAATCCCAAGAACTGAGTACGAGGACTCTTCGGAGTTCGAAGTTGTTGACGCCACGCTTCCAGGAAAAGCCTCTAAGCTTCAGGTAATGATCGTCCGTACCGCAAACCGACACTGGTGGGTGAGAGGAAAACTCTAAGGCGCTTGAGAGAACTCGGGTTAAGGAACTCTGCAATTTGACACCGTAACTTCGGGAGAAGGTGTGCCTTTGATGGTGAGAGGATTTACTCCTTGAGCTGTTAAAGGTCTCAGATAATCGGGGGCTGCGACTGTTTACCAAAAACACAGGACTCTGCGAACACGAAAGTGGATGTATAGGGTCTGACGCCTGCCCGGTGCCGGAAGGTTAATTGATGGGGTCAGCCGCAAGGCGAAGCTCTTGATCGAAGCCCCGGTAAACGGCGGCCGTAACTATAGGCATTGGTAGACGATAGTCGAGTCAACGAGATGTAGAGTTCGTGGGTAAGTAAATTAGGACAACTTCTATAGTTGTAGTTACGTTAATAAACTTGGCTATATGCTGGAAACACTGAGTATCTGAAAGTACTCATCGTTCTGATATCGAGCGGTAGTGAAAATCTTTTAGTGCAGTCAATCAGCAGGAAAGGCCGGCTTTCGCCGGAATCCTCAGAGACTTTACGCCAGGCTCTTTTTTCGAAGAGATGATAAAGTCCGATCTGCATGGCGACATGCAGGAGTTATGCGCAATACATAACTCCATTAACACGTGACTTTTGCGTGTTGTGTAACGACCAGAACGGTCCTAAGGTTTCGGGAATCGTTGCCTTAGTAAAATTTGGCTATATGCTGGAAAACCCGTGGATGCTGCGATACTCGTTGTGTGACAACGATTGGATTCGAGAGTCGAATTCATCTGCGTCGTACAGCAGTGACAATTCGTTAGCTGCGGAAAATCAGCAGGAAAGGCTGATCAAGAAGATTGGTTGGATTACCGGGTTTGTCGACGGTGAAGGATGCTTTTCGATCCATTTCGTGCGACAGCCTCATCGACTTCGTCGTAGAGGTTATAAGACCGGATATCAGGTGGCGCATGAGTTTGCGGTGACGCAAGGTGCGAGAAGCGTCGAGTGTCTTCACATGCTCAAGCGATTCTTCGGTGTCGGAAATATTTATCTCAACCGAAGGCACGACAACCATAAAGAGGATTTGTATAGATTTAGCGTGGCGAGAAGAAATGATTTGATTGAAACGATCATTCCGTTTTTTCGAAGACACACTTTAAGAACTGCGAAACAAAGTGATTTCGAGAAGTTCGCGAAGTGCGTCGAGCTGATGCAGCAAGAATGGCATCTCACCGTAAGTGGGTTGCTTGAAATTGCGGTCATCACCGAGACGATGAATCACTGCAAGCCTCGTACTGACATGATCAGAATCCTCAGAGACTACACGCCAAACGTTCAACACCCTGTGTTGATAAAGATATAGTCCGATCTGCATGGCGACATGCAGGGTGAGCAGTACTCACCTTGGTTTCAAAGAGAAAACTCTTACAAATCAATAACATACGTAGAGCGAAATTCCTTGTCGGGTAAGTAACATTGCCCAGGATAGTGGCGACACTATTCCGATGACCGGCTCAAATCGGTGGAACCCTAACGACGTCTGTGCAAGTGCGTCGAGGGCAATACCGAGGGTAAGATTCGAGACACGCGTGTGCACGCCGCCTCGTTTCCCCGTAACGACTTGAGGTGTGAGAACCTCAGATGGTCTAGACAGCTAGCCCATAACACGCCGGCCCTGACTTTAAAAAACGATGAGATCTGCTCAAATCATCGTGGTCAGGTGAACGTATAGTCTATGCCGCGAGTAATCGCGGGAATCATGAAGTTCCGACCTGCACGAATGGCGTAACGCTGGCCCCACTGTCTCGACCCGAGACTCAGTGAACTTGAAATCGCTGTGAAGATGCGGCGTAGCTGCGGAAAGACGGAAAGACCCCGTGAACCTTTACTATAGCTTTACACTGAACTTTGAATTTGTTTGTGTAGGATAGCTGGGAGCCTACGAAGTGGGGACGCTAGTTCTCATGGAGGCAACCTTGAAATACCAGCCTGACAACTTCGCAGTTCTAACCTTGGCCCGTAATCCGGGTTGGGGACAGTGTATGGTGGGTAGTTTGACTGGGGCGGTCTCCTCCCAAAGAGTAACGGAGGAGTGCAAAGGTACCCTCAGCGCGGTCGGTCATCGCGCATAGAGTGCAATCGCATAAGGGTGCTTAACTGTGAGACGGACATGTCGAGCAGGTACGAAAGTAGGTGATAGTGATCCGGTGGTTCTGTATGGAAGGGCCATCGCTCAACGGATAAAAGGTACTCCGGGGATAACAGGCTTATTCCTCCCAAGAGTCCACATCGACGGAGGAGTTTGGCACCTCGATGTCGGCTCATCACATCCTGGGGCTGTAGCAGGTCCCAAGGGTATGGCTGTTCGCCATTTAAAGTGGTACGCGAGCTGGGTTCAGAACGTCGTGAGACAGTTCGGTCCCTATCTTCCGTAGCCGTTGGAGATTTGAGGGTGAGTTGCTCCTAGTACGAGAGGACCGGAGTGAACGTATCTCTGGTGTTCCGGTTGTCACGCCAGTGGCACTGCCGGGTAGCTATATACGGACGGGATAACCGCTGAAAGCATCTAAGCGGGAAGCCCCCCCCAAGATTAGATCTCCCTAGACCTTTAAGGTCTCTAAAGGGCCGTCGAAGACTACGACGTTGATAGGCTGGGTGTGTACGCGCAGTAATGCGTTTAGCTAACCAGTACTAATTGCCCGTGTGGCTTGACCATATAACACCCAAGCGATTTGCCTTTAACGTTGGCAAATCTCTCTTGGGAAGACTGACTTGAATGCGACGCAACGTCGAAACAAATTGTCCGAATCAGTGGCGGCGGCGAGCCATGACTCGCCGCCTCTGCGACCAGTTTGCCTGGCGGCCATAGCGAGTGGGAACCACCCGATCCCTTTTCGAACTCGGAAGTGAAAACGCTCAGCGCCGATGCTAGTGTCGACTTTGTCGATGTGAAAGTAGGTCACTGCCAGGCTCTTAATTTGATGAACGAAGAACCCACCCGCGAAAGCGGGTGGGTTTTTTTTCGCCTGCGTTCCGGCGGAGCGGAGTGAGTGTGGCTAGGCAGCCCGACCGTAGAATCCCACCCGTTCGGTGTCGCTGAACGTGACTCCTGGCCTGTCGTAGTAGGAGAACACGGCGACCAGCCGGCTTCGGTTGCCGCGCACCGGGGTGATGCGGTGCGCCGTGTTCTTGCCGGCAAAAACGTTGAGAGATCCGGCCGCGAGCGGCTCGACCGACACTTGCGGGTCCTTCCCGAGGAGCAGCTTCGCAACCCCATCGTAGTTCGGGTTGGAATCCGAGCGCAGATCGCTTCGATATTCAAACTCACCGCCGCCCTCGGCAGGCCGGATCAACAGCGTCGTGGTGTACTGCGAGCGATCGAAGTGCCAGTTCAATGCCTCACCCTTTCCGTAGGACATCACGTTGATCCGCGCGAGCGGATCGCTCATCAGAAACAGCTCAGGCTTGCCCATGGTGCGGGCCAGAAAGAATGGTAGGAACGGCCACTCATAAATTCGATCGACGACCGTCCCGGCCAACTCATCCGCGCACAACGTGTAATTGACGGTGTCGAATTTCTGCAGCGCCGGGTGATCGGCGGCAAGGCCCGCGACTTGATCCTTGAAATAGATGTTGTGCCGGCGAGCATGCCGGTAGCCCCCTCGCTCGAATTTGGGCTCGATCTCCGACACCGCACGAGCGATCGCCGCGGGGCATGCAAATCCCTCGAGGGTGAACATGCCATTCGCCACCAGGTTTGCCTTGCATCGCTGGACGAGCTCGACGCACTCGGCTGAGTCGGGACGATCGATCGGATAGCGCTCGAGATCAACCAAGCCTTTCATGATTCGCTCTACACTCCAGCCGCCGCCGGTCAGCGAACCGAGCGCAGCCGCTCCTGGGCCTGCAGTGCCCACCAGCTCTCCACGCTCTCGGTCAGGCCCGCGAAGTCGAGCCCCGCCGCCGCCAGACAAGTGTCGCGTGAGCCGTGCTCGATGAAGCGATCGGGGATGCCGAGGTGCAGCACCGGCAAGAGCACCCCATTGGCGGTAAGAACCTCGCTGACGCCCGAGCCTGCACCGCCGAGGATGGTGTTTTCCTCGATGGTGACGATTGCCCGGTGGCGCGCGGCAATTTGCAGAATGAGCTCCTGATCGAGCGGCTTGACGAAGCGCATGTTGACGAGAGTCGCATCCAGCCGTTCGGCAATCCTGCGCGCCGTCTCGACCAGCGCACCAAAAGCGAGAATCGCGAGCCCGACGCGCCCCTCGCGGCGCAGCTGCGCACGGCCCACCGGCAGCGCCGTCATCTCCGCGACCACCGGCACGCCCGGGCCGGTGCCGCGCGGATAACGTACCGCCGACGGCGAGGAGAGTGTGGTTGCCGTGTACAGCATCTGACGGCATTCGTTTTCATCGGCGGGCGCCATGACGACCATGTTGGGGATGCAGCGCAGGAAGGTCAGATCGTAACTTCCCTGGTGGGTCGCGCCGTCGCTTCCCACCAGGCCGGCGCGGTCCAATGCGAACACCACCGGCAGATTCTGCAGTGCGACATCATGGATGAGCTGGTCGTACGCACGCTGCAAGAACGTAGAGTAGATCGCGACGACAGGCTTGAGGCCCTCGGCCGCAAGTCCCGCGGCGAACGTAACCGCATGTTGTTCGGCGATCGCCACATCGAAGTAGCGCTCCGGGAATCGCTTGGAGAATTCGACCAGACCCGATCCTTCGCGCATCGCCGGCGTGATTCCGATGATCCCGGGATCCCGGGCGGCCATGTCACACAGCCACTGCCCAAAAATCTGCGAATAGGAGGGACCTGAACTCGCTTCTTTGAAGATTTTGCCGCTGGCCGGATCGAACGGGCCCGGACCGTGCCATTTGATCGGATCCGCCTCGGCCGGCGCGTATCCTTTGCCCTTACGGGTGACGACGTGAAGCAGCTGCGGCCCTCGCAGCTTTTTAATGTTCCCCAACGTCGTGACGAGCGATTTGATGTCGTGACCATCGATGGGCCCGATGTAATTGAAGCCCATTTCCTCGAACAGAGTGCCCGGCAGCACCATCCCCTTCAAATGTTCCTCCGAGCGGCGCGCAAGCTCCCAGACGGTCGGCATCTGTCGCAATACCTTCTTACCCCCCTCACGCAGATGCGCATACATCCGCCCCGACAGTGCTCGCGCAAGATAATTCGACAGAGCGCCCACGTTCTCCGAAATCGACATGTCGTTGTCATTCAGGATGATCAACAGATCCGCCGGAAGCGAGCCGGCATGATTGAGGGCCTCAAAGGCCATGCCGGCGGTCAGGGCGCCATCCCCGATGATTGCGACCGCGCGTCGATCCTCGCCGCGTCCTGCGGCCGCCACCGCCATACCGAGGGCCGCGCTGATCGAGGTACTCGAGTGGCCCACGCCGAAGGTGTCGTACTCGCTTTCGGATCGGGCCGGAAACGGGGCCAGGCCCCCATCCTGTTTGATGGTGTGCAGAAGCTCGCGCCGACCGGTCAGCACCTTGTGTGGATAGGCCTGGTGACCCACGTCCCAGACGAGCCGATCGTACGGTGTATTGAAGATGTAATGGAGGGCAATCGTCAGCTCGACCGTGCCCAGTCCGGCGGCGAAATGTCCGCCTCGCGTGCTGACGCTTTGAATCAGAAACTGCCGCAACTCATCCGCCAAGACCGTGAGCTTGGCCGCCGGCAGCTGCCGCAGGTCAGCCGGTTCCTTGATGGATTCGAGGAGTGGGTAACGGTTGGGTGGGTCGCTCATCTATAACAGTTTATACTGTCGGAACCGTGGACTGCTAACAACTACAGCAATTGTGGCAGAATTGCCACGACGTTGCGGCAACGCGGCCCTACCCGCTATAGTGCCTCGTGGTTCAGCAGCGGCCCGGGTCATTCCGCTTTTGGGTAATTTGCGCCACAGCTGGCTTGCTGGCGCGATCCCCCTGACTTTCGAGATACTGCTCGTATGTATTCCGGCATTTCCGATGAAGGCTACCAAGATCAGATACTGCCGCACGTCTCGCGCACGTTCGCACTGACCATCCCGCAACTACCCGCACCGTTGCGGCTCGCGGTCACCAACGCCTACCTGCTGTGCCGCATCGCTGACACGATCGAGGATGAGCCCGCCCTGTCGCCCGGGGAAACGCTCGCATTCCTCGAGCGGTTCAAAGCCGTTGTAGCCGGCCGGGCAGAGGCGGAGGCGCTTGCCTGCGAAGTCGATAAACGCTTGTCCACCCGCACCTTGCCTGCGGAGCGTGAATTGATCAGGAACATGGTGCGTGTGCTCAACGTGACGGCCGGTTTGACCGTGCCGCAACGGCTGGCAATTCAGCGTTGCGTCGATCTGATGTGCTACGGGATGCCTCGGTTTCAATCGAGCGCGAGCCTGCGCGGACTTGCCGGCAGCACCGACCTTGATGACTACTGTTACTACGTCGCTGGCGTGGTGGGCGAAATGCTGACCGAGTTGTTTTGCGAATATGACGATCGTATTGCACGGCGCCGCCCGGAACTGCAGCGCCTGGCAGTCTCGTTCGCACAGGGCCTGCAGATGACGAACATTCTGAAGGACGTCTGGGAGGACCGGAGTCGCGGCGCTTGCTGGCTGCCGCAGGAGATCTTCACACCCTTGGGGCTCGATCTCGCGCGCCTTACCCCCGAGCCGGACGTGCGCTTCGACGCGGGTATGCGACAACTGATCGGCGTGGCTCATGCCCATCTGCGCAACGCCTTGGACTATACCTTGTGCATCCCGGCCGCCGAGACCGGAATACGCCGCTTCTGCCTCTGGGCCGTCGGGCTCGCGGTGCTCACGTTGAGGAAGATCCAAAGAAATCCGGGCTTCACCGCCGGCTCGCAAGTGAAGATTTCGCGTTCCGCGGTCGCCATGACACGGGTGCTCACCGATCTATCGGTGCGCAACGATTGGCTGTTGCGGCGCTTGTTCGCCCAAGCCGCCCGCGGCCTGCCCCTCGCAGATCTCGCCGAACTTCGACGTCCGCAGATCGCGCGCGAGCCGGAACGCGCGCGCCGGCGCTCCTATGGGAGTTCCGCAAGTTGAGCGGGATCGCAGGGAAGCCGGCGCCTCTGCCGGACGAGGTGATCAGAGCCCGCGGCGATATCGTGTCGCATACGCTGACCAAAACGGTGTCGACCGTGTTGGATCGTGCCATTGCCGCCGCCCGGGACGCGTTGATCGCGCGTCAGAGCAGCGAAGGGTATTGGTGTTTCGAGCTCGAGGCGGACTGCACCATCCCCGCCGAGTACATCATGATGATGCACTTCCTGGACGAGATCGATCTGGTACTCGAAGCGAAGATCGCGGCGTATCTGCGGACCCATCAGGCGCAGGACGGCGGCTGGCCGCTGTATCACGGCGGCGATTTGAACATGAGCTGCACCGTCAAGGCCTACTTTGCCCTGAAGCTCGCCGGCGACGACATTCACGCTCCTCACATGATACGGGCGCGCGCCGCGATCCTGGAGCGCGGCGGCGCGGCGCGCACAAACGTGTTCACCCGCATCGCATTGGCTCTCTTCGGTCAAGTCCCGTGGCGCGGCGTGCCTTACATTCCCGTCGAGATCATGCTGTTGCCGCGATGGTTCTTCTTCCACCTCGACAAGGTGTCCTACTGGTCGCGCGCCGTCATGGTTCCGCTGTTCATTTTGTGCACGCGCAAGCCGTTGGCGAAAAACCCGAGAAACGTGCAGGTCCGAGAGCTGTTCGTGACGCCGCCGGAAAAGGAGCACGACTATTTCCGCGACAGCCGTCAGCAGGGAGGATTTCTCGGCAGGGTTTTGCTGGCGGTCGATCGACTCGCCCGGATGATCATCGAGCCCCTGATTCCCAGCGCGATGCGGGCACGGGCGATGCGGATGGCGGAGCAGTGGATGCTGGAGCGATTGAATGGCGAGGACGGGCTGGGTGCCATTTTTCCCGCCATGGTGAATGCATTGGAAGTGATGGTACTTCTCGGCTATCCCGCCGACGACCCGCGGCGCGTGACCGCCAAGCGTGCACTGCAGAAGCTGCTGGTGATCGGTCCGTCGAGCGCCTACTGCCAGCCGTGCGTTTCTCCGGTTTGGGACACGGGCTTGGCCAGCCTTGCCATGCAGGAGGCGGGCTGTAGCACATCGCTCGGCGCCGCTACGCGGGCGCTCGATTGGCTGCAGACGGAGCAACTGTCCGATGAAGCCGGCGACTGGCGGGTCAAACGTCCCTCGCTCGCAGGAGGCGGTTGGGCGTTCCAGTTCGCAAACAGCTATTACCCGGATCTGGATGACACCGCGGTGGTCGCCTGGTCCATGCACCAGGCAGGCAACTCATCCGATTATGCGGAAAGCGTACGCCGCGCACTGGATTGGCTGGTCGGGATGCAGAGCAGCAACGGCGGGTTTGCGGCCTTCGACGCCGACAATACGTCCCACTATCTCAACAAGATTCCCTTCGCCGACCATGGCGCCCTGCTCGATCCGCCGACCGTCGACGTCACGGCGCGCGTCGTGACAGTCCTCTCTCGCGTCGACCGGCCGCAGGACAGGCCGGCACTGAACCGGGCGCTCGTGTATCTGCGAGATCAACAGGAACCCGATGGCTCCTGGTTCGGCCGCTGGGGAACGAACTACATCTATGGAACCTGGTCGGTACTGACTGCCCTCGCTCAGGCAGGCGTCGGTGGCCAGGATCCGGCGGTCCGCCGCGCGGTCGAGTGGCTGATCGGCCGGCAGAACCGAGACGGCGGCTGGGGCGAGAGCAACGACAGCTATGGCAAGAATATGCGGCCGGTGCAGCACTTTGCGAGCACGCCTTACCAGACGGCATGGGCCTTGCTCGCACTGCTGGCCTCGGGAGAGGTGGGCTCGGAGGCGGTGCGTCGCGGTGTGAGTCATCTGATGCGCACGCAGCTGCCAGACGGACTGTGGAGCGACCAGAGCTTCACCGCACCCGGCTTTCCGCGCGTGTTCTACCTGAAATACCATGGCTACAGCGCGTATTTCCCGCTCTGGGCACTCGCAACGTTCCGCACGCTGAGTCGTACGGGTACCCCACATTGAAGGTGACGGGCGTCGTCGCGGCGCTCACATCGGAGGCGCGGGCCCTCGGTCCCGTCAAGCGGGGCGGCCGTTTGATGCTCCATGACGGCACTCTGGTTGCGGTGAGCGGCATGGGAGCGGCAGCGGCGTGTGCGGCCCGCTCACTCGTCGAGGACGGCGCCACGGCGCTCGTCAGCTGGGGTATGGCCGGTGCTCTCGATCCCCGGCTCGCGGCTGGCGATGTTTTCCTCCCGAGTGAAGTCGTTGCCGCGGACGGGACGTCCTTTACCACCGCGCGGCACTGGCGTGAACCTCTCGCCGCATCCCTCGGTGCGCAGCGGCACGTGGCCTGCGGCAGGCTTCTTACCAGTTCCCGGGTGATCGGCACCGCGTTGGCCAAGGAAGACGCCTTTCGGCAAACCGGCGCCGCAGCGGTCGACATGGAAAGTTCGCTGGTCGCGCAGGTTGCCGCGCTTCACGGGATGCCCTTCATTGCCGTGCGCGTGATCGTGGATACCGCCGCGGACGCGGTACCCTCCGCGGTGCTTGCCGCCAGCGACGGCGGTCAGGTGCATTTGTGGCGGCTCCTATGGGGACTCCTCGTGTCGCCGGCCGATCTCGCACCGCTCATGCGCTTGGCGCGGCGCTACCGGGTTGCAGCTCGCTCCCTCGCCGCCGTGGCCGAAGCAGGGTCGTTGGCACCTCCGTTGCTCGCGCCCTCGGGCGGTGCCCTCGCAGGACCGCCCTAAACATGCGGGCCCTGGTGACGGGTGCATCGGGTTTCGTCGGCGCGGCGGTCGTGCGGGCACTGCTGCGCGAAGACTGGCAGGTGCGGGTGCTGGTACGCGGCAGCTCCGATCGCAGCAACTTGCGAAATCCCGCTCTCGAAGTGGTCGTGGGCGATCTCACCGATCGCTCGTCGCTCGAGCGGGCATCGGTCGACTGCGCCGCGTTGTTTCATGTCGCGGCTGACTACCGCCTGGGGGCACCCGATCCGCAGCAGCTGTATCACACCAATGTCGAGGGCACCCGCAACGTGCTGCTTGCCGCGCGGCAGGCGGGGGTCGATAGGATCGTCTACACCAGCAGCGTCGCCACCATGGGCATCCCTGTCGACGGCTCTCCCGGCGATGAGCAGACACCGGTCGGGCTCGCAGCGATGATCGGTCATTACAAGCGCTCTAAGTTTCTCGCCGAGCAGGTGGTGCTCGAGGCGGCAAATTCAGGGCTCTCGGTGGTCATCGTCAACCCCTCCACGCCGGTGGGACCTGGCGACGTCAAGCCCACGCCCACGGGCCAGGTTGTGCTCGACGCCGCCTCCGGCCGTATGCCGGCCTACGTGGATACCGGGCTCAACATCGTTCACGTCGATGACGTTGGCGCCGGCCATCTCCTGGCATTTCATCGCGGCCGAGTCGGTGAGCGTTACATCTTGGGCGGCGAGGACATGACCCTTCGGGAAATACTCGAGCACATCGCGCGGTTGGTGGGGCGGAGGCCGCCGCGCATCCGCTTGCCCTATGGGGCGGTTCTACCGATCGCATACGTGGCCGAGGCGTTGGCGAAGGTCTCGGGGCGAAGTGGCCGCGTGACGTTGGAGGGCGTGCGCATGTCGCGTAAGCACATGTTCTTCTCGAGCGCCAAGGCCGTCCGCGATCTCGGCTACCGTTGGCGCCCGCCGATCGAGGCATTCGAGGATGCCGTGCGGTGGTTTCGCGGCCGGGGGTTGCTGTCCTAGGGCAGGGATCTCCGCGCCGCGGCAATTCGACCGTCATCCGCTTGAAATGGCGTAACCGATTGATCACTATGGACAGCGCATGAACGATACCTGGAGTCATGACGCGGCGCGCGCGCTGGTCCGCCCCCTCGTGGGGACCTGGGTGAGGCCCAATCACATCACGACGGTGCGGCTGCTGAGCGGACTCATTGCCTGCCTGCTGTTGGGGCGGGGCGAGCCCAAAGCGGCTCTATGGTCGGGGGTGTTCTGGCTGATTTCCGTTTTTCTCGACCGCGCAGATGGCGAACTGGCACGGATCGCTCAACTGCAAAGCCGGTTCGGCCATCTCTTTGACTACTACACCGATGCCCTGTTGAATTCGGGCTTCTTTCTGGCGGCCGGCATCGGCCTGGCGCATGGCGCGCTGGGCGCAAGGGCCATTCCACTCGGGATCGCGACCTGCGTCGCCATGCTCGCGTGCGCGTGGCTGTCGGAGATCTACGAGGCGCGCACCCCGCCGGATGTGCGTGTGTGGGAGGGCGCTTGGGGCTTTCACCCCGACGATGCATTGTATTTGCTGGCGCCCTTGACCTGGTTGGGGTGGCTCGCACCGACCTTGGTGGCGGCCTGCATCGTGACCGGTGTGATGGCGGTAGTGATCCTGGTCCGATATCTCCTGTTGAAGCGGCGGCTCGCGCAGCAGGCCCTGGCCCAGGAGCCTGTCTGAGTATTCCGCGTGGCCGCGACCGTGGCAGATTTCGCTTCAGCCAAGGCGGAGCCGACGTGGTTGGGTCGAGACCCAATGAGGAGGCGACAACGACGGATGAGGCGAAATCTGCCCGGCCCCGAAGGGTTGGCTGGGAGAAGGGCGTTTGCGGCGTTGCGCGGCTTGGCCGTGGAGCCCACCACGGCCTGCGCCGCGCGCCTTGCATCCGCTCCCTCTCCCAGCCAACGCGGCTCATGCGGAATACTCAGACAGGCTCCTAGATGTGTCTAGCGGACGATCAGCTGGCGCAGTTCGCACGCCGGGGCTGGGTGATGGCGGCGGGATTCTTTTCGCCGACGCAGGCGGCGGAAATCTCCGCTTGGACGGATGAGCTCGCTAACCGCCCGGAAGAGCCCGGTGCCCATATGGTGTACCACGAAACCAGCCTCGATGATCCCGGCCTGCGCCTGATACAGCGAATCGAGAATTTCTGCCCCGTTCACACCGGCTTCCACCGCTTGGTGCAGGGCCGCCTCAGGACCGCCGTCGAGGCGCTGCTCGGCACGCCGGCGGTCCTGTTCAAGGACAAGATCAACTTCAAAATGCCGGGCGGCGTCGGCTTTGAATCTCACCAGGATCAGCAGGCCGGATGGTCGCTCTACGCGCCGCTGTTCGTGACGGCCTTGGTGTGCATCGACCCATCGACGCCCGAGAACGGATGCTTGGAGATGGCGGATGCGCGCCGCTTCGCGGACCTGATCGGGGAGGAGTGGAAGCCGCTGACCGCCGCGCAGATGAGATCGTTCTCGCTCGTGCCCGTGCCCTGCCAACCAGGCGACGTGATTCTATTCGACAGCTATGCGCCTCACGCCTCGAAACCCAACCATACGGACCGCGCGCGGCGCGTCCTCTACCTTACGTACAACGCCGCCATGCATGGCGATCATCGAGCGCGCTACTTTGCGGAGAAGCGCGCCAATTTTCCGCCCGATATCGAGCGCAAACCCGGGACGGAGTATCGGTTCAGAGTTTGACGTCTTGCAGCGGCGGGCGCGCCTGCGGCGCCGCGCCGTACTGCGGCACCCGGTCCGCCGCTCCGGGCGGCGACTGAAGTTTCGGCAGAACCTCCTGGGCTGCGCGGACGACGTCGGCCGCATAATCGATTTCGATCCACGGTGCTCCAGTGATGTCGGCGATTTCGAAGCGCTGACTCTCCGCGCGTATCAGATCGCGCACGGCTTCCTCGTGCGGCATTCGCCCGTCGCCCCGCGCGACATAGCCGGCGACCAGTTCGGCGAGCCGCCGCGCAGCCACCTGATCGAAGCGGAAGAATCCGACCGACTCGCCGATGGTGTCATATTGCAGATCGGCTGCAAGTTGCTTGCGCAACTCGATCGGCGCCCCGTTCCGCACGCAGAGCTTGACGGGCTCCTCGCCCGCTTCGAAATCTCGGTCGATCAGCATGCGGTTGGCCGGTTGCCGGCCGGCCACCAACGCCCTCAAGATGCGCGCGTCATACAGCACATCGGCATCCATCAGCAGGACCTCGCCGCCGCGCGTCATGGCGTCGGCTGCAACATGCACGGTGAGCACGCTGCCGAGTTCGAAACGAGGGTTCAGGACGATCGCGGGGCGTGGATCCCAACCGAGGCGATCGAGCTCCAGCTCGACCAGCTCGTGCCGAAAGCCGAGCGCGAGCACGATCTCATCAACGGCGGCATCTTTGAGCAGTCGTAGGTGCCGTTCGAGCAGGCTCATCGCACCGAAACGCAGCAGGCATTTCGGCAGTTGCTGGTCTTCCGGTTGCTGCAAACGCAGGCCGCGCCCCGCGGCGAGGAGAATCGCGCGCATCCCTATTCCCTTCACAATCACCCAGAGGATTTGACGGATACGATAGCGTAGGTGGCGCAATATTGCGATGCGTCAGCGAGCCCCCTGGGGGCAACATCTCATTTCGAGTCGATGGCGTCCCGGCCCGATCCGCCACTGAGGGCACGCTGGCCTTCCACCGCCTGCCAAATGAGCAATGTTGGTACCCCGACCGCGATATCGCGGGCCCGCTTCAACAGCGATACCGCCAGCCCGAATTCCGCCCCCACGCCGAACAGGGGTGCGAGCATTGCGTAGGCGGCCTCCTGTACGCCGAGCGCATTCGGCACGATAAAGCCGACGCTCTTTATCGCGTAGACGAGACTCTCGATCGCCAACACCGCTGCCAGGTCGATCTGCACGCCGATCAGGCGAAAGGTAATCCAAGATCCAATCGCAGAGGCAACCCAACCGGCCAGGTGCAGCGCCGAGGAGAGGCCGACGCGCGTGGGAGACTCATAGATCATATCAAGTGAAGTGCCGACTGCGACGGTGGCCGCAACAGCCTTTGGCAAAAGACGCGCCGCGAGCTTTTCCGTCAGCCGGTGGCCGTGGCGCTGCAACGCGATAAACACTGCGGCGCCAACTCCAGCAAGCACGAGACCGACCACGAAGACTGTGGTAAGCGAGCCCACCCACGAGTTCCGGGGGGCGCGTGCGCTCAGGATCGCCAGTCCGAGCGCGACGTAGGCAACTTGTGACAGCATCTCGGTGGTGACATCGACAATCAGCGAGGCAAAGGCGAGGGGCCGCGACACGCCGTGCAAGATCGCCGCACGCGCGCCGAGCACCATTCCGCCGAGCTGCGAAAACGGCAGCAGATCTGCGGTCGCATCTCGAACCATCCGCGCCCAAATGAAAACCCCCGGGCGCGTCGCAGGCGAAGCGGGCAACAAAACGTACCAAGCGACCCCCAGGAGCAGGAGCAGCGCCAATGCATATAGGCACAGGATCGCAAAACCGCCCCATCCCACCGTTCCGGCTGCCGACAGCACGGCTCCCAGGCCGACATAGTTGACGAGGTACAGGGTGAGAGCGAGGCCCAGGGCGGCGATGATGATGAGACGAAGCTTCATGGGCAAACAGTGATCGTGACGCGCCCGCTCTCAGGATCGCATGAAGCGGCGCACGAATCGTGCCACAGCCGGAATCAGAGAAGGTCGCCGCAAGCGGCGATCATAGGGGCTCATCCGGCGTTCGTTTTCGGCCAGGCAGATATCGATCAGCCCGGCGACATTGACGTCGTCGCCGAGGGACTTCGCGCCGGTTACCGTGAAATTGTTGTCCTGGACGCCGCCTCCCAAATCGCGGGCAACGCCGATGCGTTCCCAGATGAGAAACAGCCAGACGCCGAGCACCTTCAATTCGAAGAAAGGCCGGCGCCAAAACGGCATGTTCCGGCGATGCCACGCGACCCAATTGACGAAGAAAAGGATGTGACGCCCTTCTTCCCGAATGACCGGTTCGAACGTATCGACCAGCGCTTCGGGAAAGAAACCGGAACGCTTGGCCGATTCGAAAAGCCCGAACGCGAAGAAGCTGTCGATGCACTCGCTGTATCCCGTGACCATGAAGGCCCATTCCGGATCGCCCTGCACGGCGTAGTGCGGCTCCGGCGCGAGCGCGATGCCATAGGCCTTGACCAGGTTCGAGAGCACCAGTTTGTGTCGGCCCTCCTCGAAGGCGTTGAGTTCGATCGCTTTGCGCAGCAGGGGATCGGAAATGACTCCGGCATAGGCCGCTACGTTCAGCCGTGCGCGTCCTTCGGTCTGCACGGCGATGTCCCAGATCGGCAGGCTGACGAGCCGATCGCGCGCCTCGTCATCGAGTTTGGGCCAATCGATCACCGCCGGCTTATAGGGATCGAAGGTGTCCAGCAACGTGCGGCAAAAGAGAGCCTTGTGCGCATCGCTTCCCACGCGGATCGGTCCCTCGGGTAGGAATTCCGGCGCACCCGACGGCTCCGCCAGCGCCGACATCGGAAGGCTCACGACGTCCAGCTCCCCGCCGGATCCACCGGGCGCGGAGCGCCAGGGCGCAGGCCTGGGTCCGGGTTCAGGAAATCGCCGAATCCACCGAGCCGCAGCGAGGAGTCGCGGCATGCCGCGACGATCTCGGGCGCCATGAGCGCGTCGAACTCTTCGCGATACGCGTAGCCCGGAGCTGCGCCGGCGTAGGGTCCGGTCGCGGGGTGCAGGTAGATCTCGGTGAGGCCGCTCGGCAGATTGCAGATCAGTCCCAGCAGCCGCTTTGCGCTCATATGCCCCGACCAACGAAGGCCGAAGATGCGATCGGGCGCGAGCAGCCCCGCCGTGCGAAAACGCCGCTGCACGAGCAGTGCGAAAGGTGTCGTGACGAGAGACGGTGCCCATGGAGTTCCCGGCTCGACCCGTCGCAACACCTGCGGTGGTTCGAGCGGCACTCGTACGGCGCGTAGTCCGAAGCGAGCGCCAATGGCGGCAATCGTGCCGCCGATCACCGGGTGGAGCTGGAAATGCTTGTGCGCGTTGCAATGATCGAGCGCGAGGCCGGTCGCGCGGAAGGCCTCGAACTGCGCGGTGATCTCTGCGGCGAGTTCGCGGCGCGCCCGTTTGCTGACCGCGAGGACGGCTCCGAGAACCGCCATGTTCGACTGGAAATTGCCGTTTCCATCCACGAGATGCGGCACGGCCGAGGCGGGGAGCACAGGGGTGCCTTCGACAAGCACCACGTGCAGACCGACGCGTAGCGAGGGCATGCGGTGCGCACGGGCAACCGCGTCGTCCGCCGCCGGTGCGGCGACCATCAGACTCGCGGCAGTGAGAATACCGTCGCGATGAGCGGCCTCGACGGCCTCGTTGACTTCGCGGGCCGCGCCGAAATCGTCTGCGGTGACGATCAGTCGCTTCACGCAGCGTCCCGGCGGGTCCGCAAGAAGCGGAAGAACTCCACACCCTCGCGCAATCGGCGCTTCATCATGTCGGGACTGACGATCATCTCGGCGACGATGGAGGCGATCTTCGACGGACGGAAATAGAATTTCTTGTAGAAATCCTCGACCGACTCGAAGATCTCGGTGTGGCTGAGATGCGGATAGCTGAGCGGGGCAATTTGCGTGCCTTCCTGCGTCAACAAATCGACTTCCTCATTGTACAGCCAGCCATTTTCCTTGGCCTGCCGATAGAGGAAGGTGCCCGGATAGGGAGCTGCGAGCGAAATCTGAATGGTGTGCGGATTGATCTCCTTGGCAAAATCCAAGGTCTCCTGAATCGTCTCGCGCGTTTCACCGGGCAGGCCGAGAATGAACGTGCCGTGGATCACGATTCCGAGTTCATGGCAGTCCCTGGTAAAACGGCGGGCAAACTCGACGCGCATACCCTTCTTGATGTTGAACAGGATTTGCTGATTGCCGGATTCGTAACCGACCAGCAGCAGCCGCAGGCCATTGTCCTTCATCACTTCCAGCGTCTTGCGCGGAACATTGGCCTTGGCATTGCATGACCAGGTCACGCCGAGCTTGCCCAGCTCACGCGCGAGCGCTTCGACGCGCGGTATGTTGTCGGTGAGTGTGTCGTCGTCAAAGAAGAATTCCTTTACCTGCGGGAAAGCCTCCTTCGCCCACTTCATTTCCGCGACGACGTTCTCGACCGAGCGCACGCGGTAGCGATGTCCGCCCACGGTCTGGGGCCACAGGCAGAATGTGCAACGCGATTTGCAGCCGCGGCCCGTGTAGAACGAGATATAGGGGTGCTTCAGGTAGCCGCCGAAATATTTTTCGATGGTGAGGTCACGCTTGTAGACAGGCGTCACCCAGGGGAGCGAATCCATGTTCTCGAGAACTTCGCGGTTCTCATTGTGAACGATGATGCCTTCGCGGTTGCGGTAGGAAAGCCCCTTGATCTCGCTCCAAGGCACGCCGTCGGCGACATCCTTGATCGTGAAATCGAATTCGTTGCGGGCGACGAAATCGACGGCGCGCCCGGCTATCAGGCTCTTCTCGGGCTCGACGGCGACCTTGGCGCCGATGAAGCCGATCTTGATGTTCGGATTGAGCGCCTTGATCATTTCGGCGGTTTTCACGTCCGACTTGAAGGACGGCGTCGAGGTGTGCATGACCACCAGGTCGCGGTTCTTGATGTCCGGAACGATGTCCTCGAAGGTCAGGTCGTGGGGCGGCGCATCGATCAGTTTCGAGCCCTCGACCAGGGCCGCAGGCTGCGCGAGCCACGTCGGATACCAGAACGAGCGCACCTCACGCTTCATCTGATAGCGGGCGCCGGCGCCACCGTCGAATCCGTCGAATGAGGGCGGGTGCAGAAACAGAGTCTTCATTGCGTCATTCCTCCAAAGTGCACTAACCTCACCACGAGCTCGGCCTCGCCACGGGTTGGGCGGACCCATCGCGGGTGACGTGGTAACGGTCGTCCCGCCAGTGCACGTGGCGATTGACGAATCCCCAAGCCCAAAGAACCAAACTGAGTCCGTCCCGGAGCGGCAGAATGAGCAGATGTGCAAGCGCGGTGTTCGACTTGCGGACGCTGCAGTGTAGGGCGAGCCGGGCGATCGCGGTGACGCCGAGCGAGGTCAGTGCCGGCCATGCGCCCGCGGCAAGCAAGCTGCCGAACCCGGCGACCGGCACACCGAACGTGACGAACGAAAGGCTGTAGCCGAGCGGGCGAACGGCTCGTATCGTCCGCAACCAGCGCAGCTCATGGCGGACCAGATCACCGAGACTGCGCTCATCGACGCAGGTCTCCACCACCATGTCGGAGAGCACGGTGCGCAGCCCGATCTGCCGCGTCAGCTCTCCCAATCGATAATCATCCGCCAGTTGATTGGCGATCGATGCGAATCCGCCGATGCTCGCAAGGACGTCGCGACGGATCGCGATCGTCGCACCGAAGGCGAACGACCGGGACCCGGACATGGCCGCGACCCGGACCGAGGGGATGAACCACTCGTTGATGAACTGGGCTCCGAGCAGCGACCAGAGACCCGATCGGGGGTTGCCTCGATAGGGGCAGGTCACGATGCCGACCTCCGCGTCGAGGAGCGGGCTCACGACTTCGGAGAGGTAGTCCTGCGAGACCCGCACATCGCTGTCGGAAATCACCAGATAGTCGTGCCGGGCGAGGGACATCATGTTGATGAGATTGCTGACTTTGCGGCTGCTGCCGTGCTGGCGGCGATCGACGGCGAGCTGCATGTCGACGTGCGGAAACTCGCAGCGCAGCCGGTTGACCACATCGACGGCGGGATCCTCGCCGTCGGAAACTCCGAAAACGATTTGAAAGGCTGGGTACGCCTGCTCGCAAAACGACCGCAAGCACTCGTAGAGCTCGTGCTCCGCACCGCAAAGCGGTTTGAGTACCGTCACCGGCGGGGTCGCCTGGTGCAGGTGTGCCATTCTGGATTTGTAGCGCATACGCACG
Source organism: uncultured Gammaproteobacteria bacterium (assembly GCA_963843295.1). Classification (GTDB taxonomy): domain Bacteria; phylum Pseudomonadota; class Gammaproteobacteria; order Steroidobacterales; family Steroidobacteraceae; genus Bog-1198. Next base: position 20,607 of record CAWJJP010000009.1, read on the forward strand.
GCGAGCGAGGCGGCGACCGCATAGGACATGGCCGCGGCGGCAAGCGCCGTGCCGAACCAAATCATGGTCGAATGAGCCGGTTGTATCACTGCATCGCCCCGCAACGTCTCCCCGAAGGCCGGCGCCTGGATTCAGGACCAACGCGCCGTCCACGCCAGGCTGGCGTGGCTGTTTCACGAGCGGCTATCATTCTCGCCTGAACATCGACGCGGGTCGAAAACCCGCCCTTTGAATGTAACTTATGCAAAGCCGACGCTCGCGATTCGCAGCGCGCCCTGATCGAGGTTCTTGTCATGGACGAATTTGGACACGAAGCGACAGTCAATAATAGCGGAATTATGGCAGATTCGGAGGCTCTGATCCTCGTCGATGAGGCGGACCGCAGCCTCGGTCATTTGAGCAAGGCTCTGTGTCACAAAGGGGTGGGGGTCCTGCACCGGGCGTTTTCTTTGCTGATTTTCAATGATCGGGGCGAGCTGCTCATACAGCAGCGCGCCGCCACCAAACGACTCTGGCCCCTCTACTGGTCAAACAGCTGCTGCAGCCACCCCCGCCGCGCCGAGAGCATGGAGGCCGCCACCCGGCGCCGGCTGCTCGAGGAGCTGGGTCTAAGCTGCGACCTCCAATTTCTGTTCAAGTTCCGCTACCAGGCGCAGTTCGACGCGACCGGCGCGGAAAATGAGCTGTGCTCCGTCTTCATCGGCTGCTGCGACCGGCCGCTTCATATCAATGCGGAAGAGATTGCAGACTGGCGCTGGATCAACCCGGAAGTCTTACAAGCGCAAATGTCGGCGGCCGACAACTCGCGTTTCACACCGTGGTTCAAGCTCGAATGGACCCGTGTCTGGAACGATCACCGCCCCGCGGTGTTTGGGTTGCGGCCAAGATGAGGCAATCTTAATCTTGGCTACTCTTAATTTAGGCTCGCCTCGCCGGAGCGCGGTAACATAGCGTATGGCAATACCACTTCTGCAAATGTATCGAGTCGCGAAGTATCTGGCCGGCCGCAAATTGCGCGGCGACAGACGCTATCCTCTGGTCCTCATGCTCGAGCCGCTGTTCCAGTGCAATCTCGCCTGCGCAGGGTGCGGCAAGATCGATTACCCGAAGGAAATTCTGCAGAAGAGAGTCGGCCTCGAGGAGGCATTGCGCGCGGTCGATGAATGCGGTGCGCCCATCGTGTCGATCCCCGGTGGGGAGCCGCTCATTCACAAGGAGATGCCGCAAATCGTCGCTGGAATCGTCGCACGCAAGAAATTCGTGTATCTGTGCACGAACGCGATTCTGTTGGCGAAACACATCGACGAGTATCGGCCCTCGCCTTATCTCACCTTCTCGATTCATCTCGACGGCAATCGGCAACGGCACGATGAATCCGTGTGCCAGGAGGGCGTATTCGACAAGGCGGTTGCCGCAATTCAGCTGGCGCGCAGCAAGGGCTTTCGGGTGACCATCAACTGCACGCTGTTCAACGGTGAGAATCCGGATGATGTGGCCGCATTCTTCGACACCGCAACGCAGCTCGGCATCGAGGGAATCACCGTCTCTCCCGGATACAGTTATCACCATGCTCCACGGCAGGACGTTTTCCTGGGGCGGCACGCCAGCAAGCAATTGTTTCGCGAGATCTTCAAGCGCCGCCGCCGGCCTCCCGGCATTTCGTGGTCTTTCAACCACTCCTCGCTCTTTTTGGATTTCCTCGCCGGGAATCAACGCTATCAATGCACGCCGTGGAGCAATCCGACCTACAACGTTTTTGGCTGGCAGCGGCCCTGCTACCTGCTCTCCGACGAGGGTTACGCGCCGACCTACCGCTCCCTGATCGAAGATACCGAGTGGGACAATTACGGGGTCGGCCGCAATCCGCGCTGCGACAACTGCATGGCCCATTGCGGATTCGAGGGAACGGCGGTCAACGACGCCTTCAGCCACCCGCTCAAGGCACTGCGGGCGGCCCTCAGCGGTCCGCGTGTGGTGGGCCCCATGGCACCCGAATTGCCAATACAGTATGCCGACGGTGAAAGGCACGGCACCGTGGCGACCGTTCCGATCGCCGACATCAAGCGCATGGGCCGCGACTCCGAAGAAAGCCGGGGGCTGGCGGCGCCCCGCTGATCGCGCAGCCGCCGGTGCGGGAGAAATTCGGGTGAACGACGCAGCCGATCGTCGACCGTCGACCGGGACTCATCCCGCAGCGGCCGAGGCATTCGGCGCTCAACTCGAGGCCTGGCGCCTGCGCATGGAGCACGCGTTGGCGAGACGCCTGCCGGCGGCCGGAGAGGTACCGGCCCGGCTGCACGAAGCCATGCGCTACAGCGTTCTCGGCGGCGGCAAGCGGGTGCGGCCGGCATTGCTGTTCGCGACGGCACGGACCCTGGGCTTGCGCGAAGACGAGGTTGAGGCGGCGGCCTGCGCCATCGAGCTGATCCATGTGTATTCCCTCGTGCATGATGATTTGCCCGCCATGGACGACGATGACCTGCGGCGTGGTCGTCCGACATGCCACAAGGCGTACGACGAGGCGACGGCGATACTCGTCGGCGATGCCCTGCAACCCCTGGCATTTCAGTTGCTGGTTCGCGATCCTGCACTGCCCGCCGCAGCGGCGATTCGGCTGCGCCTCATCGACCTGTTGAGCGAGGCGAGCGGCACCTATGGGATGGCCGGCGGCCAGGCAATCGATCTGGAGGCGCAGGGCAAGCAACTCGATATCGCGCAGGTCGAGGACATGCACGCACGCAAGACCGGGGCGGTGATTCGCGCCAGCGTGCTGATGGCCGCTGAATGCGCTCCCGATCTGACGCGACCTTTGTACGCCGCGCTCGAGCGCTTTGCCACGGCAATCGGGCTGGCGTTTCAGATTCAGGACGATTTGCTCGATGTCATCGGCGATGCATCGACTCTGGGCAAGGCGACGGGCGCGGACCGCGAGCACTCGAAGCCCACCCATCCGGCCGTCATCGGCATATCGGCCTCGCAAGAGCGAGTCCATCTGTTGCACAACCAGGCACTCGATGCACTGCTGCCGTTTGGCGAAGACGCCGAACCGCTGCGATCGTTGGCCCACTGGCTGTTGTCCCGGCATTACTGACCAGGGGGGCGATTTCCGGCCGGGGCGGCGCGCGCTGGCTCGGGGGTGGGGCCTGGCAGGAGCAAGGCTGGGCGGGGTGGTCGCCACAGCGATCGTCGGTGTCGGCTGATGGCAACGCATTGACACTTCCCTCCGTTTAACAGAATCTGGCGTGGAGGAGGGAGAAATGCTGCGCCATGCGATCAGCCACGGACGCCTCATGCGCGAGTCCACCGATCGAGTTCAGGCCGCCTTGAGCAGCAGCGACCGCAACGAACAATTGATCGCGCGTCGGGTACTCGAGAGCACCGTCATCTGGGGGCAGTGGGAGAGGGAGCACTCGAGCCTGATGCGCCAGCTGGCCAATTGCGGCGTGCACAACGCGCAGGTCGCCGCCCTGAAGCAAACCACGTTCCGACTGCTGCACGGTAAGGCGCTGTTTCAGTTTCTGCGTCAGAGCGAGATCCGCGGCGCGCAGCGCGCGCAGGTCCTTGCGCATTTTCGACCGGGGCGCAGTTTTGCAAGCGCCATCATTGCCGAGCACGGCGCCTACTTGCGCAGAGCCTGCAGCTACCTGTGCGCCAGCCATTTGGGCAGCGAAGTGGTGCAGGATCCGGCATTCCTCGATCCCATGCAGCGCTACGAGGAGTTGTACACGGAGTATTTCAACCTCTACTGCGGCGCCCTCGTCGAAGGCGGCGGTGCGATGCCAGGATCCGAAGCGCTGCTGCCGCTGCTGAAGCAGCAGTTGCACGAATACCGGCTGGCCATTCTCGATCCGCGGGGCGCTCAACCGTTTCTGCGGCGTGAGGCGGAACTACGCAGGCCGACAGGCGATACACAGAAGCTGCGGTCCCTCGGCTCGCGCTCCAAAGAGCGCCGCTGAGCGACACCTCGCGAGGCTACCGGCTGAATCCGTCCTTGCGTCCATTGCGAATACCCGTTCAAGGCGAGCAATGAGTCCGTCGGTGCTACAACGAATTGCCAGCGGGGATCCGGCCGCGGTGCGTGAGTGCATCGATCAATACGGGCCCCTCGTATGGAGTCTGGCCCGTCGTCTGTCGCGCACGGCGTCCGATGCCGAGGACGCGACACAGGAAATTTTCCTGGATATTTGGCGCAGTGCCGCCCGCTTTGACGCATCGCAGGGCTCCGACAAGGTTTTCATCGCGATGATTGCCCGGCGTCGATTGATCGACCGGTTACGCAGAAAAAATGCGGAGCCCCCGATGGAATCCACGGACGTTCTGGAAACCGTGGCTTGGTCGGATCCCGGCACCTCCGCTGAAATCTCGCTCGAGGCCGAGCAAGCCGGGCGTGCGATCGCTGAGCTTCGCCCCGAGCACCGTCAGGTGCTCGAGCTGGGATTGCTGCACGGACTGAGTCAATCCGAAATCGCCGCGCGGCTGGGATTGCCGTTGGGTACGGTGAAGTCCTTCATGCGGCGCGGCCTGATACGCGTGCGGGAGTACATGAATCTCCATTCCGAAGTGTCTCTGCGAGGATTTGATGTCTGAGAGCGAGCCGCCAAGTCAGCCGGATGAGATCCTCCTCGATTTGCTGATCAAGCAGGTCACCGAGGGCTTGTCGCCAGCCGAGCAGCGCGAGTTGGACGTCTTGGACAGCCCCGTTGCCAGCGCTTACGCAAGCGATTTGGAGCGGGCGGCTGCCGCCATCGCATTGGCCGGCAGTACCGGCCCCGAACCGCTGCCGCCGCTGCTGCGTGCACGTCTCGAACAGCAAGCCCAGGCGTTTTTTGCCTCCGGCGGGTCGGGCGCTGAGAGCGCTGAGGGCCGCGCGGGCGATAATGCGGCCGCGACGCGGGGTGTCGGGCCCGCGGACGAGGTGGTTGGCTTGGGGTCCCCGATTCCCTCTGCCTCGGCCGAACGGCCTGTTGTCGCCCCCGCGCACGCCACGCGCAGCGGCGCTACCGGATGGTGGGCGGCCGCTGCTTGTCTACTGCTTGCAGTGTTCGGCTGGCTGCGCTCGCCGCACCCAACCGTGGCTCCCGTGGCGGGCACACCGCCGCCGACCGCGCCCCCGGTGCAAGCACAGATCCCCGCGCCACCACCAACGCCCGCCGAGGAGCGCGCCACGCTGCTTGCCCGGCCCGACTCGCTCAAGATCACCTTGGGTGCGACCAAGGACCCTGGCGCCGCGGGCATGTCCGGCGACGTCGTGTGGAACCCCGTGACGCAGCAGGGATTCTTGCACTTCGTTGGTCTGCGGCCCAACGATCCGCAGATGCACCAATATCAGCTGTGGATTTTCGACGCTACGCGTGATCAACGCTATCCGGTGGATGGCGGCGTGTTCGATGTGCCTGAGGGCCAGGGCGAAGTGGTGGTGCCGGTCCGGCCGGCGCTACCGGTAGGCTCGGCGAAAGCCTTTGCCGTCACCATCGAGAAGCCGGGTGGCGTCGTGGTTTCAGGGCGTCAGCACGTCGTGGCGCTCGGACAGGCAAGTTGAGAGTGCTCGGACGGGCGGTGCCCTGCCATCCTCAAGCGATGGCCAGCTTGCGTTCCTTCGGGGTGGGCGGCGTCCACTGATAGATCCAGGTTTCGGTCAGCGCCCTTCCTTCCAATCGCAGGAACAGGCGCAGATCGATCGGCTCCGCCGCGTCGTCGGTGGGTCTGATGTCGAACAGTGCCCGATAGCCGTGGAACTCATCGACGTAATGCGCCGTGACGTGCTCCGTCTGGCCGCGCGAGGCGCTGATAACGGCTTCGACGGGCGCATCTTTGGGAAGGGCGCCGAGCTCTCCCCCTGCGAAATCGACCGCGAAGTGCCAGGAGTAATACTGACGCTTGACTCCCACCGTCCCGCCGATGCCGGTGCGTGTCGCGATGGCGTGCGCGAGCGGCGATGAGTACGGCATTTTCGTACCCCAATACAGCCGATAACTGAACAGCAGCTCCTGGCCCGGCTTGGGCTTGTCCAGCGGATTCCAGAACAGCACGATGTTGTCGAACGTCTCGTCAACGGTCGGGATTTCCACGAGTTGCACGGCGCCCCTGCCCCAGCCGCCGTTCAGGCTCGGTTTCGGTTCGACCCATAAGCTCGGCCGCCGATCGTAGTAGACGCCGTCATCCTGATAGTGATCGAAGTCCCGGTCCCGCTGCAGCAGGCCGAAGCCGCGCGGGTTGTCGTCGAAATACGAGTTCAAATGCAATTGTGGGGGATTGGTGAGCGGCCGCCAAATCCACTCTCCCGGTCCGGTCCACATGGAAACTCCGTCCGAATCATGGATCTCCGGCCGCCAATCGTTGGCCGCGCGTCGATCGTTCTCCCCGTAGAAGAACATGCTGGTCAGCGGTGCGATACCCAGCCGCTCGATGGGCTTGCGCGGATACAGCGCCGTATCGATGTTCATGACCTGGGTGCCGCCCGGCGCCAGTTGAAAGCGAAACGCGCCGGCGATGCTGGGCGAGTCGAGCAGCGCGTAGAGCGTCAGCGTTCCCGAATCCTTCGCCGGGCGCTCGAACCAAAAGGAGGTGAAGCGGGGAAATTCCTCCGGGCGCGGGAAAGCCGTGTCGACGGCGAGCCCGCGCGCGGAGAGTCCGTACTGGCGCGTGTCACCGCCCACGGCGCGAAAGTAGCTGGCACCGAGGAACGCCGCCACGTCGTCTCGCCAGTCGGTCACGAACTGCACGCGAAATCCGGAAAATCCCGCGTGATCCTTCATCAATTGGGGATCGACACCGCTCTTGTCCCACTCGAACATCGCGGGATCGTAGAGAATCTCGCGGGCTTGGCCGTCGACCACCTCATACAGATGCACCGGCTCGGTGAAACTGCGTCCGACGTGGAAGAACTGCAGCCGAAATGGCAGCCCCGCGTCGCCCCACAGCGCGTGATCGCTGCGGAAGCGAATGGATTGGTACTGATCGTAATTCAGCGCTGCCATGCTGGGCGGGCACGGCATCCTTCGAGGGTTGATAGGTATTTGCCGCCAGCCAATGGGCCTGGCCCTTGAGCCACGCGAAATCGAAGGGTTGAGATTGCGTGACGGGGCCGGGCTGTTGCGCCGCCTGGGATGTCCCGCCGTAGGCCAGCTGCCCGGCCGCTAGGCCGAGAGCCAGTCTGAGTATTTCGCGTCTTTCGATCATTCGCTTGCGATCCTTTAAATCAAGAAAGTGGGGCGCTGCGTCTCCGGCAGAAGCGCGAGTTGGTTGAGCAAGCGCGCATCGGCGGCTACCTCGACTCGTTCGATCGCCGTGAACCAATCGAGAGCCTCCTCGAGCGAGCGGGCATCGACCAGCTTTTGCTGCGCCGTGAAGGTATGCGGATCGGGACGACCGCGCGGATCCATGGGGCGCGGCAAGTTGCCCTTGATGTGCGTCAATCGCGCATCGCGATTGCGCGCCAGAAATTTCAGGCCATCCACCGGCAGCTCGCGCGCTTGCTCGATCAGTGCCATGCGCCGCGCCATCAGCGCCGGCCGCTCGACTTCCTCGGGCGTGCGCAGCAACGCCAGTCGCGACAAGATGCGGCCCAGCGACACGCTGCCGCTCGCGCGCGACAGCGGCACCGCCAGAAACAAACCCAGCAGCGCCGGGGAAACCCAGGCGAGCAGCGGCGGGGAGAGGAACCACAGGATGGCCGCGGTCATGGAGCTCAACAGCATGTGCCGATTGTGAAAGTGCCAGGCATCGCTCCAAGTAGTGCCACCGCTGTCGCGCCGCTGCGGCTTCCAGCCGGAATCGCGGCCCATGAAGACTTCGAAGACATGCCGGCTCTGAACCATCATGAGGACCGGCGCATACAGGGCCGAGAGGATGACTTCCAGCAGGAAGCTCGCCGTGATGCCGATGACGCCGCCGCCGCCGCGGCGCAGGCGCCTCGATGTCAGCGCATGCGCCAGGCCCGCGATTTTCGGGACCAGCAGCACCACCATGCTGAACCAGAACAGCGTCATCATCAGCTCGACGTCGAATCGGGGCCAGGTCGGAAATAGCTGGAAATCGTGATTGAAATACTCGGGTCGAATCAGGTGCGACTGCACGGCGAGCGCGAAACCGATACCAATCATCAACAGCCACAAGGGCGAGGACAGGTAGCTCATGATGCCGATGCCGAGATGCATGCGGCTGGTGAAGGTGAAGCCTGCGGCACCGATCACTTTCATGTGCTGCAGATTGCCCTGTGCCCAGCGGCGGTCGCGAATGGCGACGTCGATCAGCGACGGGGGCGATTCCTCCCAGGAACTCACGCAATCGGTGGTCATGCGCACTTTCCAGCCGGCGCGGCGCATCAGGGCTGCCTCGACGAAATCATGCGAGAGTACGTGGCCCCCGAACGGCTTGCGGCCCTCGAGCTCGGGCAGGCCGCAGCTCTCGGCAAATGCCGCGACGCGAATGATGGCGTTGTGGCCCCAGTAGTTGCCGCTGTCGCCGGACCATGCCGCCAGACCTCGCGCGATGACCGGGCCGTAGACGCAGGCGGCGAACTGCTGCAGCCGGCCGAAGAACGTCTGCGCACCGATGAGCCGTGGTGCGGTCTGCAGGATTCCCAGGTGCGGATCCGCATGCATCATCTGCGCCAATCGCAGCAGCGTCGGTGCATCGATCAGGCTGTCGGCGTCGAGCACGATCATATGGTCGTAGCGACCACCCCAACGCATGACGAATTCCTCGACATTTCCCGCTTTGCGGGCGGTGTTTCGCCAGCGCCTCCGATACCATACGGGCATGATGGCGGTGAGCGACCGGCGCAAAAGATCGACCGCGACGGTCTCGCGAACCCACGCATCGGCATTGGTCGAATCCGAAAGCACGACGATCTCGAAGGCACGATTCGCCTCGATGCGCCCGAGCGCCTCGGCCATGGCTTGCAGCGCCGAGGTGGTTCGAATGGGATCCTCGTTGTAGATCGGCATGACCAGTGCGGTCAGGGTGTTGCCGGCTCCGGCGGCGGGGTCCGGGAAGGCGTCGCGGCGTTTCGCAGCCCCGGCAATCACCGAGCCCGCGGCAAATGCGATCCAGCCGAGCGATACCGCGAAGAAGAAGATCATCAGTCCCTGCAGCAGCGTCATGCTCGCGAAGCGCACGACTTGCAGCATCTGATAGACACCGTAGACGGTGACTCCCACGGTCACGGTGAGCAAAATGTACCGCGCAAAAAGAATCGTCGGCGTCGGATGACCGCGCATTCGACGCGGCGGCTCGTAGCTCAGGTTTTGGTGCGGCATCACCAACGGAGCCTCCGGCGGCATGCCGCCGGAGCCCCCCGAGCTTTCGAATACGGCTGCGGAACTCAAGGGGCGGTCCAGCGATACAGCCACGTTTCCGTGACCGGCTTGTCGCCACGCAGAATTCGCAAGCGCAATTCGATCAGATCGGAGTCGTTCGGATCGAGCTCGAAGCTCGCCCGCAATCCGCCGATCGCGCTATTGGCCATCAATGCCGGATACCAAATCCTGCCGTGTGAGGCGCCCGCATCGAGGCGCAGCCCGTCGGTTTTCTCGCCGGCCCCGACGAAATCCAGGATGAACACCCGCCGTTTGCCGTCCAGGCTCGCCCCGGAGCGGGTTGCCACGACCTCGCCCAACCCCTTGGGCAATGCCGGCTCCGTGAGCCAAATGAGCCGATACGCGAACTCGGCCGGATGCCCGGCGCTGAGAGGTTGCGCAGTACGCCAGAAGGCGACGATGTTGTCGTTCGTTTCGCGCCCGGACGGAATCTCCACCAACTCGACCGCTCCCGCGCCCCAATCGCCCTTCGGCTCGATCCACGCGCTGGGGCGCCTCTCGTATAGGTTCTCCAGATCCTGAAAATCGCCCGCGGCGCGCGAGCGCTGTACCAGTCCAAAGCCCTGCGGAGGCTGCGTGGTGAACGTCGAGACCTGAAGTTTGGTCGGGTTCGCCAGCTGTCTGAATATGTGCTCACCGGACCTGGAGGTGATTTGCAGTCCGTCACTATCGTGCACCTCGGGGCGATAGTCATCGAGACGCCCGCGATTGGTTTCGTCGAACAGAAACATCGAGGTGAGCGGTGCGATGCCGACCACCCGCATGTCGGCGCGCGGGAACAGCGTGAGCTCCGCATCCATGACCGTTTGGACGCCCGGCTGTACGGTGAAGCGGTAGGCGCCGGTGGTGGAGGGGCTCTCGAGCAGGGCATAGATCACTATCACGCTGGCGCGCGTGGCAGGACGCTCGATCCAAAAATGAGTAAACGCCGGAAACTCCTCGCCCGAGGGCTCGGCGGTGTTGATGGCGAGGCCGCGAGCCGAAAGACCGTAGATCAGATGCTGAGCGACGCCGCGAAAGTAGCTCGCGCCTTGAAACACCAGAAACTCGTCCCACGCCTTCTTCGAGTTGATTTGGGTGCGGATCCTAAAGCCGGACAGCGGCAGCGACAGCTTGCCGAGCTGTTGCAACGTCGGATCCATATCGAACATCGCCGGGGTCGCGACGAGATCCTGCGCCATGCCGTCTTCGACGGTGGAGACGGTTACCGTCGTCGTCTGCACGTTCAACCCTGCGCGCAGCAGCTCGAGACGAAACGGCAGTCGTTCCTTGCGCCAGATCGCTGCATCCGGATTGAAGCGGATGCTGCGGTACTGCTCGGGGCTGAGTTTGTCCAAGCCGGCGGGCAAGGTACTGTGCTGCGGCGTGTAGGGCATTGCGGCGCGGCGCTTCGCCTCGGCGAGCAGCGTGTCGAAATTGAACGGATAGGGGGCACCGGCCGTGTCGGCCGGCGGGTTGTCGGCCGGACGCGGCGCGGCGGCAGCCGTTGCTGCGCCGGGTGCAGCGCCCAACACCATCGCGAGCATACAGACAGCATGGGTCGTCGATACCGACAAGGCAGTTACCCCGAAAGTGAGCACCGGAAGGCGGAAACGAACCTTGATGATAGTGGCGGGCGCTGTCAACGGGCAATCCACCGCCGGACGGCCTGCTATAGTCCGGGGTCATGGTGGCCATCGCGACACCTCGTACGGAAGCTCAAAGCGCCGCAGCCGTGCTGACGGTGCGACCGGCAAGCTTTGGCTTCAATACGCAAACCGCGCCGAGCAATGCCTTTCAGCAGGATCCGCAAGGCGACCTGTGCGGCGGCGCGCAGGGCACGCGGGGCACCGACTTGCAAACGAACGTCCTGCGCGAATTCGATGCCTTGATCAAGGGTTTACACCGCGCCGGGGTACAGGTGATCGTGGCGGAGGACAGCGAAGATCCCGCCAAACCCGACGCGATCTTTCCGAACAATTGGGTGAGCTTCCACAGTGACGGGACCGTGGTGCTCTACCCGATGCTGGCGCTCAATCGGCGTGCCGAGCGGCGCGAAGACGTCATACGGCAGGTCGCGCTCGATGGAGCCTTTCGCATCACCCGCATCGTGGACTTGAGCTATCGTGAAGAGCGCGGCCAATATCTCGAGGGCACCGGCAGTTTGGTGCTCGATCGAACGCACCGCGTGGCCTACGCGAATCTCTCGCCGCGCACCGATCTCGATGTCCTGGGCGAATTCGCTCAGCAACTCGACTATGAACTGGTGGCCTTCGAGGCGCTCGACGCCCTCGGCAACCCCGTGTATCACACCAACGTAATCATGGCGATCGGCGCGCAGTTCGCGGCGGTGTGCGGCGCGGTGATCGCCGAACCGCTGCGTCGTGATGCCGTGTATTCGACGCTGCGCGCCACCGGGCACGAAATCGTCGATCTAACAGCGGCTCAGATGCTCGCGTTTGCCGGAAACCTGCTGGAATTGCACCCGCCCGGAGGGAATCTCATCGCGTTGTCCTCCACGGCTTGGCGCAGCCTCGATGCCGCGCAACGGCGGACTTTGGAAAAATACGGAAATATCCTGGCCGCGGACGTTCCCACCATCGAGCGCTACGGGGGCGGCGGCGTGCGCTGCATGTTGGCGGAAATCCATCTGCCTGCGCGCCGCTAGCGGCGCTCGCCGGACATCTGGTGTCATAATCCAACCATGTTGGAACTGGGTACCAAGACGCTGATTGCCTATTTGCTCGGCGCGCTGCTCGGTAGCCTGATCCTCGGGCGCTTGCGCGGCGTCGATATCCGCCGCTTAGGCAGCGGCAATGCCGGCGCCACCAACGCTTTACGCACCCAGGGAAAGCTGTTCGGGCTGTTCGGTTTTGCTCATCGATCTCGGCAAGGGCGTCTTGGTGGTGCGGTACCTGCCCGGCGCATCGCTTCCGGGGGTGCCGGTCGATCTCGATCTCTCGCGCGAGTGGCTGACGCTGGCGTGCGGCCTGGCGGTGATCGTGGGCCACGTGTACCCGGTTTGGTTCGCATTTCGCGGCGGCAAGGGCGTGGCGACGATGGTCGGTGTCATCGGCGCCGCTCAGCCGCGCCTGCTCGCTGCCGTTGCTCGCAGTTGGGTGCGTGGTGCTGTTGCTCACCGGCTACGTCGGACTCGCCAGCATGCTCGCCGGAGCCGTCCTGGTCGATCGTCGTGTGCCTGCGGGAGCCGGCACGACCTGCCCCTGCTGGCTTTTTGCACCGTGGTCGAGCTGTTCGTGATATACACTCATCGCGTCAATATCGCGCGCATGCTCGCGGGGAAGGAGAGCCGCGATTCGAAGGTTATGGTTGTTTCGCTCCCGAGCGGCGTAGACCAGCGTCCCGCTGCTCGTGCTGCTTGCGGACGGCCGACTGCATTCCGGCGTGGGCTGGCGCGGGCGCTGGGGGTGAGACCGCGCCGCGGTGGCGGGGAAATCGAGCGGCTGCGGGAGTCCGGGCGTGCCGGTCAACCCGGTCGCGACACGGTTACCAGCTGCCGCACCCGGTCGAACTGCTCGATGCGCGCCGATCCGCGGCGCGCTGGTGCCGGAACGTCAATGCGCCAGTTGCGCAACCTCGAGGTGCTGTTCGACGTGGACTCGACCAATACCCGCCTGCTCGGCTCACCATCGCCGCCCGCGGGAAGCGCGGATGTCTGCCTCAGCGAATTGCAGCACTCGGGCCGCGGCCGGCGCGGGCGGCGCTGGGTCGCATCCTTCGGCGACAGTATCGCCCTGTCGCTCGGCGTGGAGCTTCGGCGATGCGGCGCGCGCAAGCCCGGCCTTGAGCCTTGCGGCGGGGGTCGCGATTGCCCGGGCACTGGCGAGCGGCGGGCGCGCGGGGCATCGGTCTCAAGTGGCCGAACGATATCTGGTTCGATGACCGAAAAGTCGGCGGCGTGCTGATCGAACTGCGGGCCGATGCCGGCGGACCGCGCACATGTGGTCATCGGCGTGGGGCTGAATCGCCTCGCCGTCGATGGGCGGTGCGACATCTGCTCGAGGCGAGCGGCGTAAGCGTCTGCTGCGGTGGCCGAGGCGAGTTCGGAGCGGACTCCGCGCAATCGTCATGGCGGGCATTCTGTTGGAGGAGCTTTTGAGTATGCTGGGGCAGTTCGAGCAGGGAGGGATTCGCGCCTTTTCGCGACGCCTGGATGGCGCTCGATGTGCTCCGCGGTCGGGCGGCGCAGGTGCTGGTTGGCGACGGCGCGATGATCCGGCACGGCGCTCGGTGTCGATGCGGACGGCGCGCTATTGCTCGAAAGCGGGGGTCGGGTGCACAGATTCGTGTCCGGCGAGGTCAGTTTGCGCTTGACTGAAGGTGATGCGTGACGGGTTCTGAAAAGCATCGTGGTGTGTCTCGCGCTTGCCAACGCGGGATATTTTCTGTGGGTCGAAGGCATCGCGAAATCACGGGACGCGGCCGCGATCGAGGCACCGGCGGCGACGTTGAGGTTGGCCTCCGAGGCCGCCGCAGGCGCCGCCCACGGCCGATGGCGGCGGGGGCCGGGATCGATGCGGCACGAGCGGCGGCCGCGATGCGCAGGACACCGCGCGGTTGATGCGTCCGCGGCCCTGTTGACCAATGTCAAGCGGTGCATCAGCGTCGGTCCGTTCCGCGACGTCGCCGAGGCGGCTCATGCCGCGAGCACGCTGCGCAGCGGCGGCTATGATCCGCGGCAGCGCGTTGCGGACGGAGACGTTTGGGCTGGGGTGTGGGTGTACCTGCCGCTGCCCGCCGACGCGTGCCGCGAGCGACCAGATGGCTGGCCAAGCTCAAAGCGGCCGGTTTCGAGGATGCGCTGGAGATGCCCGGACCGAGCGACGGTTCGGTCATCTCGCTCGGACTCTATAGCGAGGCGAAGCGTGCCCAGGCCCGCGTCGCCCAGGCCCAGTCACTGGGCTTCAATCCGGCAATCTCGGATCGCAAACGCACCGGCAACGTGTATTGGATCGACATCGATCTGAAGCCGACCGACAGCGTGTTGAAGCCCACGGATTTGCAGGGCGAGGCCGGACGCATCGTGCGCCTGGAAGTGAAGGGCTGTCCTGCGGACGGCGCGCCGCAGCCATGAGCGGCCGCGCAATCGTCCTGCGCATCACGAGCGTGCTCGGTGCGGTGATCGGCTACGGATTCTTCGCGGCGTTCGTGTCCCTGATCAGCCTGCAGGTGTATCGGTGGTTTCGCGAGGGCGACTGGCCACATGTCGGCCTGAGCGAGGGATTGCGCGCCGTTCTCGCGCATTGTTGCGTCAAAGACGGCGATGCCGGTCGCCTTGCCGCGCTGGCACACTGGCTCGAAGCGCCGCCGGTCGATTGGTTGGGGCTGCACAGAATACTCGAGGTCGTTCCGGCATCGCTCGCGCTGTTCGCGCTGAGCGTCGTGGGAAACTGCATCTTCATCTATGGCCTGCGACCGGATCGAGGAACTCAAGCGCAACCATTCAGTGGCGGCGTGAACACCGCGAAGGTCGATGAGACCATGTGAAGAAACTCAGAAGCGCGAGACCGGGGGTTCTTCTCCCTGCCAAAGGTAGGCAACACTATCCTTGGGAGGCTCGTACCAACCGGGATCGCGGTAGTCAGAGTGCGCCAAGTCGGAACGGATCTTGACCATCGTGAACATCCCGCCCATTTCGATACTGCCGTGGGGCCCATCGCCCGTCATCATCGGCAGGGTGTTTTCCGGCAACCGCATCGGTGCGTGCATATCAGCCATGTCGCTGCCGGCGCTCATATAATCGGGGACGAGCGAGGCGATCTTCTGAGCGAGGTCCGATTGGTCCACCCCGATGGTGTTGGGAACCGCATGCCCCATGGCATTCATCGTGTGATGGCTCTTGTGGCAGTGAAAGGACCAATCGCCCGGCGCCAAGGCGGTGAACTCAATTGCCCGCATCTGGCCGACTGCTATGTCCGTCGTCACTTCCGGCCACCGAGCACCCGGAGGCACCCATCCTCCGTCGGTGCCCACCACCACGAACTCATGACCGTGCAGGTGTATGGGATGGTTGGTCATCGTCAGATTGCCGACACGAATTCGCACCCGCTCGCCGAGTCTGGCGACCATCGGATCGACCCCGGGAAAGGCGCGGCTGTTGAAGGTCCACAGATTGAAATCGAGCATGGTGCTCACTCTCGGTGTATAGCTTCCCGGACTGATGTCATAAGCGTTCAGCAAGAACACATAATCCCGGTCCACACGCATGGCGCGCGGATCCGACGGATGGGTCACCCAGGAACCCATCATGCCCATGGCCATTTGCGTGGTCTCGTCGGCATGCGGGTGATACATGAAGGTGCCCGCCCGCTGCGCGCGGAACTCGTAGACGAAAGTCTGGCCCGCCTTGATCGAAGGTTGATTGAGTCCGGAGACGCCATCCATACCATTGGGCAGACGCTGACCGTGCCAGTGGATGCTGGTCGCCTCGGGGAGGCGGTTGGTCACGAATATCCGCACCCGATCGCCCTCCACGACTTCGATCGTCGGACCCGGCGACTGGCCGTTGTAGCCCCAGAGATTCGCCCGCATGCCCGGTGCGATCTCCCGAATCACCGGTTCCGCCACCAAGTGAAACTCCTTGACGCCGTTACGCATGCGCCACGGGAGTGTCCAACCGTTCAAGGTGGCAACCGGTTGATACGGCCGCCCGTTGGGCGGCGGCAGCGGCGGCTGCATCGTCGCAGCTTCCATGGAAACGATCTCCGGCAACGCGGCAAGCGCCGCCTTGCCGACCGCCGCGGACGCCAGTGCGGCGCTCATGCCGCAGAACAGATTTCGTCGGGTAAGCATAGTCGCTCCTTGCTCTATCGTTGCAGTGGGCGGCCGACCAGCGCGTTATCGAGCGCCGATTTGGCGATCCAGAAATCGCGGACGCTTTGAATGTAATCATTGACGGCGTTGATTTCGGCCCGGGCGTCGGCGAGCAGGTCAAAGACGCTTATTTGCGCGGCGTCGTAACGCAGTAAATCCTCTTCGGATACCGATTTGCGCAGCGGCAGTATCTCGTCGCGCCCGCGCGCAGCCATCTCGTGGGCGGAACGGTACTGCGCATAAGCCTTGCGTACTTCCGAGCGAGCCTCGATCGCCGCCTGACTGAAGCGGTCTATCGCCTGCGCGTAGATCGCCTCCGCCTTCCTGACGTGCGGCTCACCGGTATCGAATATCGGAACTTCGAGGCTTATCTCGTAGCCCGTCTCGAAAGGCTCCGAACTCGGCCCTTGCCGCACGCGGGTCGGCCCCGCCTGGAGTACGTTGACGAAACGTGTGGCTTTGCTCAGATGCAGCGCTCGAGCCAGCGCATCGATCCGCGCGCGCATCATTTGCAGATCGATGCGGGTATCGAGCGCCGTCTTCTCGATATCCGGCCGCTCTTCGATCCGTTGCGGCAGGTCGGGCAGCCGTTCGGCGAGCCGGAAATCCGCTGCCGCCGCCAAGCCGAGCACTTGCGCCAGGTTCTCGCGCGCGACGACGTCCGCCAATTGCGCCCGCTCCAAACCCACGGTTGCGTCCAGGTAAAAGCCTCGTTCACGCGCCTCATCCAGACGATTCCAGTTTCCCGCCGCATGCATCCTGCGGGCGAGCTCCGCGCCGGCTTCCGCCGCATCCCTGACTTTGAGCAGATAGTGCGCGGACTCGCGCGCCGCAAGCGCGGTGAAGTAGGCCTCGCGTGTTCGCGCCGCGAGCTGAACGACATCGACCGTCACGGCGTACTGCGTTTCGACAAAGCGGCGCTTTTCAATCGCGTGTACGTAGGGAACCGTCAACAGCGACAGGACATTCACGCTGACGGTCTCTTCGATGTCGTAGAGACCACCGGCGCTTGCGTGGCGCAACGTGAAGCGCGGATTCGGCAGCCTCCCCGATTGCACCAGGTCGGCTTCCGAGACCCCGAGTTCCTCGAATGACGCTTGGAGCGCGCCGTTGTTCAACAGCGCAATCTGCACGGCATCATCGACGGACAAGGGTTGCTGCAATAGCTGTGCGGTCTGGCGTTCGGTTTTGTCCTTCTCTTCGGGCGTGCGCGTCCATCGCACATCCTTGCCGAGCCGTTCCTGTGCGGCGCGTGCGACGGTGTCGAAGCCACCGTCCTGTGAAAACGTGGTGCACGCCGCGAGCGCCAGCGCTCCCGACAGCAGCAGACAACATCGACATCCGGACATCCGGGCGCGCAGCGTTGAAATATTCATGAGCATCCTCGACACCGTTACCGTCAGACATGACGGTCTCCAATCCGTCGAATTGAGACGCTCCGCCCACGCGTCGCGTCGCGTTCCAGAGACTAGGCTGGGAAACGGGGCGGTCGATCGAGGCGGTCGGGAGTGAGGGTGGGGGGCGGCCAAATGAGCCGCGCGGAGACGTCGAGAGCGGGCGTATGGGGCAGGCTCCAGCGCGCCGGCGTGAGCGCCGCCGCTGCGACACAGCAGCAATCACTGCAGCCGTGGGAGTGGAGGCTCGCGCCGTCTGCGCAGTGCGCCGCGTGTGGTGCATGCATGGCGTGGTCCGGCTCGCAATGCGCAATCGCCGCATAACCACGCAGCGGCAACATTACTGCCAGCAGCAGCGCAAAGACCAGCCTGAGTGTCCGATTGATTCGCATGAGCCGTTAGGACGAGAATCATATCACCGGCCCGGGCATAATACACGCATGGTCCGGCCGTTCTCGGTTAGGCTTGAGGACTGCGTCGCTCTAAAGGCGCCGGGGGTACCAATTATGCTCAGGCAAGTGTGGCTGGCGTGCACCGCGAGCGTCATGATTCTGCCGCTCACCGCGGCTGCGCACGCGACACTGCTCAGCACCGTGCCCGCCGCCGGCGCGCAGCTCGATGTCGCGCCCCAGGCGTTGACGCTCAAGTTCGACCAAGAGGTGCACCTTGCGGTATTGAAAATATCCAGCGAGGGAAAGGACATTCCAGTGACCGTCGATCGGGGAGCCGCCGCGGCGGCCCAAGTAATCGTGGCGCTACCCGTTCTCACCGCCGGTACGTACCAGGTCCGGTGGAGCGCCATGACGGCCGACGATGGTCATGTCGTGAAGGGCGCCTTTTCATTTGTGATCGCGAGCCACCCGTAGGGGCCTTGCACGAGGCGGCCGTGATCGTGAGCATCGGCGTCTGGGACGGGTTGGCGGTGGTGGTAAAGGCGGTGCTGTACGCCGCGACCCTCGGTGCCGCCGGCGGCGTTTTTTTCCTGTCCTATGCCGACCCCCTGCTCGATCGCGTCGACCGGCTGGCGGCGCGTCGACTGGTGCAGATTCTCACCGCCGCGTCGCTGATCGCGAGCGTGACGCGGATTTTCGTGACCGCGGACTCGATGAGCGGCGATGCGTCCGGAATGCTCGATGCGGGTCTCGTGGGCATGATCTGGCATGCCGGCGAAGGTCGGGCGATCGGCGTTCGCGCCGCTGGATTGCTGCTGACCGTCCCCGCGGTACTACGACATGGGCGCCCCGGTGTCCTTGCACTTGCGGGCGCCGCCGGCGCCGCCACGTCCTTTGCCTGGGTGGGTCACGCACATACGACCGCTTCCGGCTGGCCGGTCCTGCTGATCGGCATTCACCTCCTGGGCGTGGCTTTCTGGCTCGGTGCCCTCGGACCGTTGCTGCTGCTTGCGCGGGACAATGACCCGCGGCGCATTGCCCCGGCTGCCGCTCGTTTCGGGACCGCGGCGCCGGCCTCGTTGGCCGCCCTGATTATGGCGGGATTCGCCGTGTTGTGGATCTTGCTGGGTGGCGCGTCGGAGTTGTGGGCCAGCGGCTATGGGCGCACGCTTTGCGTGAAGCTCGCGCTGGTTGCGTGCCTTTTGGCTTTCGCCGCATTCAACAAGCTATGCTTGACACCGCGGCTCCTGGCCGGAGAAGTCGACGCCGTTCGGACCTTGCGCGCCTCGATCCGAATGGAACTGGTGTTGGCGTCCCTGGTCGTGATCGCCACGGCCGCATTGACCACGCTTGGCGGGCCGCCTACACCGGAAGACGGGGAGAATCGCCTTGCCTGCGATGGTTCTCAAGACCCTCAAGAGTCCGCTCGAATAGACGGAGCTCGAAGGATCTGAGCCCGACCCGGGCGAGATCCGGGTCAAGCGTGGCAGCCTGCGGCGTCTGCCGCACGGACTTGCACGTGGTCGATGGCGAGCTGCCCGAACCCGCAGTCGCCGATCATTCCCGGACACGAGATCGTCGGCCGGATCGATGCGATCGGTACGGACGTCGCAGGGGCTCGAGCTCGGCGAGCGCGTCGGGATCCCTGGCTGGGCCATACCTGCGGCGTGTGCCGCTATTGCCTGATGCAGCGGGAAAATCTCTGCGATCGTCCGCTCTTCACGGGCTATACCCGCGACGGCGGCTTCGCGACCACGACCATCGCCGATGCGCGATTCGCGTTCCCGCTGGGCGAAGCGCGGCGACGACGTCGCGCTCGCGCCGCTGCTGTGTGCCGGATTGATCGGCTGGCGCTCGCTGGTCATCGCCGGCGAGGCGCAGAAGCTCGGGCTGTACGGTTTCGGCGCCGCCGCGCACATCTTCGCGCAGGTCGCCAGATGGCAGGGACGATCGGTATTCGCCTTCACCCGTCCGGGAGACACGGCCACGCAAGCGTTCGCCTCGGAGCCTCGGCGCGGCCTGGGCCGGCGGATCGGACGAAATGCCGCCCGAGCCGCTCGATGCGGCGATCATATTTGCGCCCGTCGGCGGTCTGGTTCCGCTGGCGCTGCAGGCCGTGCGCAAGGGCGGCCGCGTGGTTTGCGCCGGCATCCACATGAGCGACATTCCGCCGCTTTCCGTATCGGCTGCTGTGGGAGGAGCGGCAGCTGGTGTCGGTCGCCAATCTCACGCGGCAGGACGGAATCGATTTCCTGCGCGCTGGCGCCGCAGATCGGCATCGTTACACGAGACGACGCGCTATCCGCTGCAGCGGGCAAACGAGGCGCTCGCCGACTTAGCGCGCCGGCCGCTTCGAAGGCGCCGCGGTGCTCGTGCCCTGAGCGAGTTGTGTGCGGATCGCGAGAATCATTTAGCCAATTGTCTGCGCAGCTTCTTCAACTCTCGCTTCGTTGCGGCGTCGACTTGGGGAAATTTCAGCTTCAATTTCTCCAGCGTGTCGAGGATGATTTGGGACACGATCAGCCGGGCGTTCTGCTTGTCGTCGGCCGGCACGACATACCAGGGCGCGTGCTCGGTGCTGGTGGCCTCAAGGCATTCTCCGATAGGCATGCATGTAGTCCTTCCAGAAATCGCGCTCCTCCGATGTCCGCTGCGCTGAACTTCCAGTTCTTTGTCCGGCTCGTCGATCCGCGCCAGGAACCGCTTGCGCTGTTCCTCTTTGGACAGATGCAGGAAGAACTTGATGATGCGGGTGCCGTTGTGCGTGCAGATGGCGCTCGAGATCGCAGATGGAGCGAAAGCGGTGCTCCCAGATCTTTCTCGCTGCGGCGTCCGTCCGGCAAGTTCTCGCCGCGCAGGATTTCGGGATGAACACGCACGATCAGCACTTCTTCGTAATAGGAGCGGTTGAAGATGCCGATTTTGCCGCGTTCCGGCAGATCCCTGGTCGTGCGCCAGAGAAAATCATGCTGCCAGCTCGCTGGTGCTGGGATGCTTGAAGCTGAAGACCTGGCAGCCCTGCGGATTGATGCCCGACATCACATGGCGGATGGCGCCGTCCTTGCCCGCGGCATCCATGGCCTGAAAGATCAAGAGCACCGCATAGCGGTCCGAGGCATACAGCAGCTGCTGTTGCGCAGCTCAGCTTCTTGACGTGATCCTGGAGCATCGCCTGATACTCGTCATCGTCTTCGGTATACGCGCTCGACGCGCGTCGGCCATTTTCTGAGATCCACGACGCTGCCCTCGCGGACTCGATAATCCTTGGAATTGATGCTCATCCTCACCCCCGCACGCTGCCGTGGAAGCAGTCAGAACCCAGACTGCATGTCCCTCCGTCAAATTGCCAGTCTCCGCGGCCCTGCGACGGAAGATGTCCGCGGGGCGGCTGAAGTCGTCCGCACCAGCAAATCCTTGTAGGCCTTTTCCCACAGCCGTTGTTCGGCCGGTGGTACCGACCGAAGCGGACACAAGAGGCGCAGTCGGGTTTAATGATTTGTCCATCTTACGGCCGCGGGGGCAAATGGTACGCTTGGAACCCCCATGGCGTGGGAATAGCGAGAGTAAGTGTGTGAGTACACCGTCTTCGCGGTCAGCACTCATCGAGCGCGTCCAACGAATAATTCATAAAGCTGAACTAGCGCGAACATTCGGCCCATGACCGACTCAACCGCCCAAGCAGCGCACCCACCCGGGAATCCCCAGGACGGCTCCTCGCTGCGCGCCAAAATGAAAAGTCATTGGGTGATCGCCATGCTGGTGCTGGTGACCGCTCTTTTCGCAATCTGGCTGATCGCGCGAGCGCTGTCCAAGCCCAAGGCCAAACCGACCGGTCCGCAGGCGATTCCCGTGGCGACCGCCGCGGTTGCGGTCGGCGACCTGGACGTCTATCTGGACGGGTTGGGAACCGTGACGCCCGTCTACACGGTCACGGCCGTGAGCCGGGTGGCCGGGGAGCTTACCGAAGTCCATTTCAGGAGGGACAGATGGTCAAGAAGGGCGACCTGCTGGCGGTGATCGACCCGCGGCCCTATGAGGCGGCACTGCTTCAGGCGCAGGGCCAGCTGTCCCGCGATAGCGCTTCGCTGAAGAACGCGCGCCTCGACCTCGTCCGCTATCAGAAGGCCTATAAAGACCACGCCATTCCCGAGCAGCAGCTGGCCACGCAGCAGGCCCTGGTCGATCAGGACGTCGGCATCGTCCAGCTGGACCAGGGCAACCTGGAGCGGCCCAGGTCAATGTGGACTACACCCACATCGTTTCGCCGATCGACGGGCGAGTCGGGCTGCGCACAGTTGACCCGGGCAACATCGTCACGGCCGACGGAACGAGCGGGCTTGCGCACCATCACCCAGCTTCAGCCGATCACCGTCATATTCACCATCGCGGAGGACGATCTGGACCGCGTCACGGAGCAGATGGCGACCGGCCGGTCACTTAAGGTCCTCGCGCTCGACCGCTCCAAGCAGCACCAACCTGGCGCCAGGCAGCCCTGCTCACCATCGACAACCAGGTCAACCTGACGCACGGGAACGGTTCGCGCGCGGGCGACCTTCGCCGAATCTCGAAGAACGAGCTGTTCCCGAATCAGTTCGTCAACGCGCGGTTGCTGGTCAAGACGCTGACCAACGTCGGTCATCGTTCCCGCAGGCGGCGATCCAGCGCAACAGCGACGCCGCCTTCGTCTATGTCGATGCAGCCCGACAATACCGTGCAGTCCCGCGACCATCAAGATCACTGGCGAGCGAGGGCGAGACGTCCGCGGTCACCGGGGTGAAGGCCGGCGACAGTGCTGGTGACCGACGGCTTCGACAAACTTCAGAACGGCAGCAAGATGATCGTGAACCGGCACCGGCGAAAGGCCGCGCCCGGCGGCGGCCGAAGCGGCCGCACTAGACGCGGCCCGAATGAATCCGTCCCGACCTTCATCATTCAGAGGCCGATCGCCACCTCGCTGCTGATGGCGGCGATACTGCTGGTCGGGCATCATCGGCTTCCGGCAGTTGCCGATCGCGGCGCTGCCCGAGGTGGATTATCCGACCATGCAGGTGATCACGTTCTATCCCGGGCGCGAGCGCGGAGGTGGTCGCACCGCCGTCACCGCGCCCCTCGAACGCCAGCTCGGCGAGGTGCCGGGCCTGAACCAGATGCTCTCGACCAGCTCGGAAGGCGCGTCGGTCATCACGCTGCAGTTCGCTCTCAGCCTGAACATCGACGTGGCGGAACAGGACGTGCAGGAGGCGATCAACGCTGCGCAGAACTATCCTTCCGGCGCAGCTGCCGATGCCGCCGGTCTACAACAAGGTCAATCCGGCCGATGCGCCGATACTGACGCTCGCCCTGACGCTCGGATTCGATGCCCCTTTCGAAGGTCGAGGATTACACGGACACGCGCCTGGCGCGAAAAGATTTCGCAGCTTGCCGGGGGTCGGCGCGGTGACGATCAGCGGCGGCCAGAAGCCGGCGGTGCGGGTCCAGGTGAATCCGACCCAGCTCGCCTCCTACGGCCTCAATCTGGAGAGACGTCCGCACCGCGCTCATCGCCGACCAGCCTGGACGCCGCCAAGGGCAGCTTCGACGGGCCGAGCCAGAGCTATCAGATCGGCGCCAATGATCAGATCACGACGAGCGGCGGAATATCGGAAGCTGGTGATCGCCTACCGCGACGGCGCGCCGGTCATGCTGAAGGACGTGGCCAATGTCGTCGACGGGATGGAGAACGCCCAGCAGTCCGCCTGGATGAACACGGTGCCGGCCGTGATCGTGAACATCCAGCGGCAGCCGGGCGCCAACATCATCGAGGTCGTGGACGCATCAAGGCGCTGCTGCCGAAGCTGCGCGCGACGATTCCGCCCGGCATCAAGATCGCGGTGTTGACGGACCGGACGACCACCGTGCGCGCCTCGGTCGCCGACGTGGAATTCGAGCTGGTGCTTTGCATCGCCCTGGTCGTCGCGGTGATCTTCGTGTTTCTGCGCACCTTCGCGGCGACCGTCATCCCGAGCATCGCCGTGCCGCTGTCGCTGGTCGGCACGTTCGGCGGCGATGTACGCGCTCGGCTTCAGCCTGAACAACCTGACGCTGATGGCGCTGACGATATCCACCGGCTTCGTCGTCGACGATGCGATCGTCATGATCGAGAACATCACGCGCTACGTGGAGCAGGGGGAGGCGCCGCTGGCCGCCGCCCTCAAGGGCGCGGAGCAGATCGGCTTCACGATCATGTCGCTGACGGTTTCGCTGATTGCGGTACTCATCCCGCTGCTGTTCATGGGCGACATCACGGGCCGGCTGTTCCGGGAATTCGCGATCACGCTTGAGCGCGACCATCCTGATTTCGGCGGCGATTTCACTGACCCTGACACCGATGTTGTGCGCGAAGCTCTTGAGCCACAAGGACGCGGCGCGAGCAGGGCCGCTTCTACAGGTGTCGGAGCGGCATATTCAAGAGCACCATCAGCTTCTACGAACGGACGCTCGACTGGGTGCTCGGAGCGCCGCGGACTCACCCTGGCCGTGGCCGTGGCGACGCTGGTCCTGACCGTCATCCTCTATCGTCATCGTCCCGAAGGGATTTTTCCCGGTCCAGGATACAGGCGAAATTCAGGCGGTTTCGGAGGCCGACAGACCGTGTCCTTCACCAAGATGGCGCAGCTTGCAGCAGCAGCTGGCGGCGGCGATTCTTCAAGGATCCCGCGGTGGAGAGCCTGTCCTCGTTCATCGGCGTGGACGGCACCAACACGACTCTCAACAGCGGGCGCATCCAGATCAATCTGAAGCCCTCTGAGCGCAACGGCGTGCAGCGACGGACGTCATCCGGCGCTCGCGCGTCGCCGCGCGCCAAGATGGACGGCATCAGCCTCTACATGCAGCCGGTGCAGGACATCTCGGTCGAGGACATCGTCAGCCGGACCGAGTACCAATATCAGCATGCAGGACCCCGACGCGACCGAACTTGGCGCGCTACGCCACAGCTTCGTCGAGCGGCTCAGAAGAACTGCCCGAGCTCGCGGACGTCGCGAGCGATCTGCAGAACGACGGCCGTCAGGTCGCATTGCTGTTCGACCGCCCCACGGCTTCGCGCCTCGGCATCACGGCCCAGAACATCGACGACACGCTCTACGACGGCTTCGGCCAGCGGCAGGTCTCGACGCTGTTCACCCAGCTGAACCAATACCACGTGATCTGGAGGTTGCAGCCGGAATTCCAGCGCCGGACCGGACGAACTCGACGACATCTTATCTGCATCCGCGTCCGGGGTGCGGTGCCCCTGAGCGCGATCACCAAGGCGTCACAGAGCACGCGCGCCGATCTCTGATCAGCCACATGGGACAGTTTCCGGCGACCACGGTCTCGTTCAATCTGGCGCCGGGCGCCTCGCTCGGCGCGGCGGTGACCGCGATCGAAAACGTTCAGAAGAAGCTGCCTGAGCCCGCCGGCAATGCTCGGTACTTTTCAGGGCACGGCTCAGGCGTTCGTCGCTCGCTGACCAACGAGGCGATCCTGATGCTTAGCGCGCTGATCACGGTCTACATCGTGCTCGGCGTTCTCTATGAGAGCTACATCCATCCCGTCACCATCCTCTCGACCCTGCCCTCGGCGAGCGTCGGCGCGCTGCTCGCGCTGCTGATTTGCGGCGATGAGCTGACCGTCGTCGCGATCATCGGCATCGTGCTGTTGATCGGCATCGTCCAGAAGAACGCGATCATGATGATCGACTTCGCGCTCGAGGCGCGAGCGCAAGGAACACAGAAGCGCGCTCGAGGCGATTCGCGAGGCCTGCCTGCTGCGCTTTCGTCCGATTCTCATGACCACGATGGCGGCGATGCTGGGCGCCGTCGCCGCTCGCCTTCGGCCAGGGCGTGGGTTCGGAGCTCCGCCGTCCGCTCGGCATCACCATCATCGGCGGCCTGATTTTCAGCCAGCTGCTTACGCTGTACACGACGCCGGTCATTTACCTGTTCTTCGACGAGCTGGCGGAGCAGGTCGCGGCCGATGCGCCGGCGCAGCCCGCCGGCGCTGCCGGCGCCGCCAAGCCGGCACGCTCGCGAAGGCTGCATGAGCTTCTCCGCGCCCTTCATCCGGCGGCCCGATCGCGACCACGCTTCTGACCGCCGCGGTGGCGTTGTCGGGCGTCGCGGCGTTCCGGTGCCTGCCCGTCTCGCCGCTTCCCCAGGTCGATTTCCCGACGGTCTCGGTGTCGGCCTCGCTGCCCGGCGCCAGCCCCGAAATCATGGCCTCGTCGGTCGCGACTCCGCTCGAGCGGGAGTTCGGCCGCATCTCCTCGGTGACCGAAATGACGTCTCAAAGCACCCTGGGGCAGACCAGCATCACCCTGCAATTCGACCTCAACCGCAACATCGACGCGGCGACGCGCGACGTCGAGTCGGCGATCAACGCCGCGCGGAGCTATCCTGCCGAGCGACCTGCCGAGCAACCCGACCTATCGGAAAGTGAATCCCGCGGACGCGCCGATCATGATCATCGCGCTGACCTCGGACAAGCTGCCGCCTTCGGCGCTCTACGATGCGGCGTCGACGATCTTGCAGCAAAGGCTGTCCCAGATCCCGGGAGTCGGCCAGGTCGTAGTCGGCGGCAGCTCCGCGCCCGCGGTGCGGATTGAACGTGAACCCGACCCAGATCTCCGCTATGGATTGGGACTGGAGAGACGTTCGATGCCGCGGTCGCGTCGCAGACCGCGAACCAGGCCAAGGGGAGCTTTTCGAGCGATACTTCGCGCTGGTCGATCGGCGCCAACGATCAGCTCATGAAGGCGGCCGACTATCGCCCGCTCATCGTTTCCTACAGCAACGGCGCAGCCCGTGCGGCTCGCCGACGTCGCGAGCGTGCAGGACTCGGTCCAGACCGTGCGGTCGCTCGGCCTGGCCAACGGCAATCGGGCGGCTCTGCTCATCATCTTCCGCCAGCCGGGCGCCAACATCATCACAACGGTGGACGGGATCAAGGCAACGCTTCCGCAGCTGCACGCGAGCATCGACCCCACCATCGTCATGAGCATCGGCCTTGACCAGACGCAGACCATTCGCGCGTCGGTCTCGGATATCGAACGTACGCTGCTCATTTCCGTCGTTCTCGTCGTTCTCGTCGTGTTCCTTTTTCTTCGCGAATACCGTGCGACACTGATCCCGCTCGTCGCGGTGCCGGTCTCCATCATCGGCACCCTGGCCGTGATGTACCTGTGCGGCTACAGCATCGACAATCTGTCGCTCATGGCGCTCACGATCTCGACGGGCTTCGTGGTCGATGATGCGATCGTGGTGCTCGAGAACATCACCCGATACCAGGAGAAGGGAATGGACGCCGAGGCGGCGCGCGATGAAGGGCGCGGCGGAAATCGGTTCGACGGTGCTTTCCATGAGCATGTCCCTGGTGGCGGTGTTCATTCCCATTCTGCTGATGGGCGGAATCATCGGGCGCTTGTTCCGCGAGTTTGCGGTGGTGCTTTCGGTGGCGATCCTGGTGTCGCTTGCGGTCTCGCTGACCACGACGCCCATGATGTGTTCGATGCCTGCTGCGCGAGCAGAAGGGCCACGGCAGGTTATACATGGCGAGCGAGCGGGCGTTCGAACAGCCTGCTGCGAGGCTACGAGAAGAGCTTGCGCTGGGTCCTCGACCATCGGTCGCTCTCATGCGCTGATCGCCGCCATTGCGACGGTTGGCCTGGCGATATTCCTGTACATCGAGGTTCCCAAGGGCTTTTTTCCGCAGCAGGACACCGGGCGCCTGAACGGCAGCATCATCGCGGACCAGGCAATCTCCTTCCAGGCGATGCAGAGGAAGATTCAGCAGTCTTGCCGTGATCGTCCAAACAGGATCCGGCGCGTCGACACCGTTCTCACCTTCACCGGCGGCGGCGGCGGGACGACGACCAACACGGGCCGCGTGTTCATCGCGCTCAAAGCCCCTGAAGGAGCGCAAGGCGACGGCCGACCAGATCGATCAACCGGCTGCGTCCGAAACTCGCCGTCGTGCCGGGTGCGACGCTGTACCTGCAGGCGGTGCAGGATGTCCGCATCGGCGGCCGGCAATCCGCCGCTCAATACCAGTACTACGATCCAGAGCGACAATCTTGCCGACCTTGAACCACTGGGGCCCCATTCTGCTCGCGGCGATGAAGAAGATTCCTCAGTTGACCGACGTGAACAAGCGACGCGCAGAACAGGGGACTCTCGGCCAATCTGGTGATCGACCGGGCGACCGCGGCGCGTCTCGGCATCACGCCGCAGGCCATCGACGACGGTACTTTACGATGCGTTCGGCGAGCGGGAAATCGCGACCACCTACACGCCCTTGAATCAGTACTACGTGGTGATGGTCGTCGATCCGAGCTTTTGGCGGGATCCGGCCGCGCTTGGCAACATTTACGTCACCTCGGGCGGTGGCGGGATGGTTCCGCTCTCGGCCTTCACGCATTATGAAGCGGGAACGGCTCCCCTGGCGGTCAACCACTCCAGCGTATTTCCATCCGTCACCTATTCATTCAATCTGGCGCCCGGCGTGGCGCTGGGCGATGCGGTCAACCTGATCAATGCCGCCCAGAAGAAGCTGGGTGTGCCGTCCACGATCACGGGCTCGTTCAGCGGCACTGCCCAGGCGTTCAGTGACTCGCTCTCGAGCGAGCCCTTGTTGATCGCTGCTGCGATCGCGGCTGTGTATGTCGTTCTCGGCATCTTGTACGAGAGCTACATTCACCCCGTCACGATACTCTCGACGCTTCCGTCGGCGGGCGTCGGCGCGCTGCTGGCGCTGCTGATCACGCACACGGATCTGACGGTCATCGCCCTGATCGGAATCATCCTGCTCATCGGAATCGTGAAAAAGAATGCGATCATGATGATCGACTTCGCTCTCGAGGTGGAGAGGCGGGAGCACAAGAGCCCGAAAGATGCGGTGTTCCAGGCGTGCCTGCTGCGTTTCCGGCCGATCATGATGACGACCATGGCGGCCTTGCTCGGGGGCGTACCGCTGGCCGTCGGCACGGGCATGGGGTCGGAACTGCGCCGCCCACTGGGTATCGCGATCGTCGGAGGACTCATCGTGAGCCAGGCGCTCACGCTCTACACCACCCCGGTGATCTACCTGTACATGGATCGGTTGAATCTATGGATCTCCAGGTTCGGCTTTGCTTCGCCGCCCGAGGGCGCGGAAACCGTCAGGGGGTCGGCGTCGACATGAGGGAACCTCGGACCCTGGAGCGCCTGGGCGCCGCGGCGCTCCTGCTATTGGCGGGATGCAACCTCGCGCCTCATTACGAGACCCCGAAGGCGCAGCAATCCGAATCGTACAAAGAGCGGGTTCCCGGCGGCGATGTCGCGGCGCAGGGCTGGAAGGTCGCCGAACCTCGAGATGCCGCGATTCGCAGCAACTGGTGGGAGGTGTACCAGGATCCGAAGCTGAATGAGCTCGAGGAGCGCGTCGCGATATCGAACCAGACGATCGCGGCGGCCGAGGCTAACTATCGGGCCGCGCACGCGCTGGTACTGCAAGCGCAGGCCGCGTTGTTCCCCACGCTCAGTCTTGCGCCGACCGCGACTCGTGAAAAATCGAGCGCGGCGCTGGCCGGTATCGGCGGCAGCGGCATCGCGACCGGCACCACGACCACCACCAGCGGCGGTACCGCCGCCGGGGGTACGACGTCGACCGTCCCGCTGGCCGCCGTCACCACGCCGCGGAATGTTTTCGATCTGCCGCTCGAGGCGTCGTATCAAATCGATCTCTGGGGCAGTATCCGCAACACCGTGGCGGCGAACCGCTACTCGGCGCAGGCGAGCGCAGCCCAATTGGCGAATGCGCTCCTGAGTACCCAGAGCACCCTCGCGCAGGATTACTTTCAGTTGCGCGTCGCGGATGAGCTGCGCCGTGTTCTCGAAACAACGGTAGCGGACTATCAGGCGAACCTGCACCTGATACAGACGCTCTTCAACAATGGTCTCGACTCCGACGAGGACGTGGCGTCCGCGGAAACCCAGCTCGATTCGGCGATCGCTCAGGCGACCGATGTGGGGGTTGCGCGAGCCCAATACGAACATGCGATCGCGGTTCTGATCGGGGTCCCGCCGTCGAAGTTCTCCATTCCCTACGAACACTTCAATCAGCCCTTGCCGGTGATTCCGGTGGGCGTACCCTCCGATCTTCTCGAGCGCCGGCCGGATATCGCCTCCGCGGAGCGGCAGGTCGCGCAATCCAATGCCCAGATCGGCGTGGCTCGGGCCGCGTTTTTCCCGACGCTGTCGCTGACGGGCTCTTATGGTTACGAGTCCACGCAGTTGAGCCGGCTGCTCAACGCGCCCAATCGCTTCTGGTCGGTGGGTCCGAGCGTGGCACAAATTCTCTTCGACGGCGGCGAGCGTCGCGCGGCGGTGCTGCAGGCCCGGGCGCTCAACGATGCGCAAGCCGCGACCTATCGGCAGACGGTGTTGACCGCGTTCCAATCCGTGGAGGACCAACTGGCCGCCTTGAGGATTCTGTCGCAAGAGCTCACGCAGCAACACGGCGCCACCATGGCCGCGAAGCGCACGGTGGCACTCTCGGTGGTGAGGTTTCGCAATGGCGTCGATAGCTACGTGAACGTCATCACGGCGGAGAATGCGTTCTTGACTGCTCGCGAAGCCGAGCTGCAGGTCAAGCTTCGCCAACTGATCGCCAGCGTGAGTCTCATCAATGATCTCGGTGGCGGGTGGGCCACACCGCAGTTGAGCCAGACAGAGCGGATGGCGGAGCATCCCCCACAGGCGGGCGGCAACGCGCAGATACCCGCCGAGAACGCCGGGACGCCGGTTGCCAATCCTCCGCCGATGCCGGCGGAGGAAATTCAGCCGGACGATTTCATCAAGCTGAATGAGGACGTCATGGCGCCTTCCGCCGGGGGATCGGAAAAGTAGCGGCCGGCCTTCCGGGCGCCTGTGTGGGCGTCAGCCCGTCACTGAACTCAACCAGCCCGCGAGCTGCCTTGAGTCCATTGCGCCCGACTGGCGCGCGATCTCCTTCCCGTCTCGAAATACGATCAGCGTAGGAATGCTGCGGATGTTGAAGCGTGTGGCCGGCGCCGGCTCATCCTGAGTATTCAATTTGGCGAATCGAAGCTTCGGCTCGAGCTCGCGCGCAGCGGCTTCGAAAAATGGCGCCATGGCGACGCACGGACCGCACCAAGGGGCCCAGAAATCCACGACCAGCGGCAGGTCGCCACGCCCGATGTGTTGATCGAAGTTGCTGGTGGTCAGGGTTACGGGTTTGCCTTCGAAGAGTGGGAAGTGGCACTTTGGACAGCGTGGCGAGTCTTTCACGCGATCGCCCGGCAAGCGCACCACCGAATTGCAATGTCCGCAGACGACCTGTATTGCTTCAGACATATCCCACCCATCCGAATGGTCTCGGGGCCAAGTCTAGCGCGTTGGATGCGAGGAAAATTGATTTGCCAACAGTGTAATTTCTACAACGGCAGAGGCCTATGGCGGCCAGGCCTGGTGCTGCCGCGAAACGGAACTCGCGGCGGCAGCGGGCCTCTATAAAATGATGCAAAGCGGCTCAATGCGGCGCGCAATCCACGCGGTGTCGATCACGATGGCGACTGCTGGATTCGCCGCCTGCGGAAATAACCACAGCGACCAGGGATCATCCGCCCCTGCCGCACCCGAGCGCGGCAGTCTCGTGCAATCTCCGGTACAAATGGTCGCCTCTTATTCGACCAGCGACCTGCTCGCGCTTTTGCCCGGGAGCAGTTTGGGCAAGACGTTATTGAGTTTGTCCTACTCCCCGATCTGCACCATCAACGTTTTTCACATCGAGTATGAGACCGTGGATCCCGCGCAGAATCTGACCCACGCCTCCGGGGCGCTGATGGTGCCGAGCGGTTCGGGAGGCTGCGAGGGCGGCCGTCCGGTCGTGATGTATGCCCATGGCACGCAGACCGACAGCGCCTTCAACATTGCGGATGTGGCGGCGAACGGCAACGACGAGGGCCTGTTGCTGGCGGCCGTATTCGCCGCTTCCGGTTACATCGTCGTTGCGCCGAACTACGTCGGATACGACATCTCGTCGCTCGGGTATCACCCGTATCTCGATGCCGCCCAACAGTCCGACGACATGATCGACGCCCTCAAGGCCGCACGCAGCGCGTTGCCGGCTTCGGCGGCGCCCAATACGACGGATGGCGGTAAATTGTTCCTCACCGGATATTCCCAAGGGGGCTACGTCGCCATGGCCACGCATCGAGCGATGCAGGCGGCTGGAATGGCTGTGACCGCGGCAGCCCCGCTGTCGGGACCTTACGCCCTCTCGGCCTTCGCCGATGCGGTCTTCGAGGGCGAAGTGAACCTGAGCGCGACCGAAAATCTTGCCCTGCTGGTGACGAGCTACCAGCATGCCTATGGAAACGTCTACACTGCGCCAAGCGACGTTTTCAACGCCGCGTACGCCGCCGATATCACGACGCTCCTGCCCAGCACCACACCCATGAGTCAACTCGAGGCGGCGGGCAAAATTCCGGCGAGCCAGTTGTTCAGCAACACGCCGCCGGCCGCGTCGTACGCCGGCATCACACCCGCAACCACCCCGGCGAACCTCGCTCCCGCATTTCGACTCGGTTTCGGACCGAGTTACTTGATTACGAACAATTACCGCCTGAGCTACGTGCAGGACGCGCAGTCCGCCCCCGATGGTGGCTTTCCCACGATCACCGACGGATTGCCCCCGTCCAATCCGAAGAACACATTGCGGCAGGATCTCAAGACCAACGATCTGCGCACGTGGGCGCCCACCGCCCCCGTGCTCTTGTGCGCCGGAAGTTCGGATCCGAGCGTGTTTTATCTCAACACGCAGTTGATGCAACACTACTGGGCGGCGAGCGCGCCGAAGGCCCCCGTCACCGTCCTCGACGTCGATTCGCCCGTGGTCGCAAACGATTCCTACGCGGCACTGAAGAATGGATTCGTGACGGCCAAGGACCTGGTCATCGCCGCCGCCGTGGCCGGTGGAGCCACCGACGGCGGTGCCCTCGCGGTGCTCGAGGCTTATCACGCGGAACTCGTCGCGCCGTTTTGCTTCAGCGCTGCGAAGTCGTTTTTCGACGCGCATTAGGATGGGAGCCTGTCAGGCTCCAGTGTGGAGCGTCACGGTGCGGCGTATTCGTATCCCGACGTCGCAAGCCCGGCACTAATCTTGCCGGCCAGGGTATCATCCGATCCATGCGCCAGGACTTTCTGGGAAATCCGACGAGCACCGGATGTGATGCGACGCTGCGGGCCGTCGATGAGTTCATCGACGGTTTTCTGGCCTACGAGACCCGCGCCGAGGGCATCATCCGCGTGGCTGATGCGGCTCCCGACTGCTGCATCGCGAACGTGTACGCCGGTTTGTTGTGGATGCTTCTCGAGGCGCCCGAAGCGCCGCGTCGCGCGGCCAAATACCTCGTCGCCGCGGAGCGAACTCAGCTGCACGCGACGCGCCGGGAACGGCTCAACCTTGCGGTATTGCGCGCGTGGGCCGAGGATGATTTGCCGGCGAGCCTGCGTCTTTGCGACCAGACGTTGGATGAATTTCCGCGCGATCTCGTGATCGTCAAGACGCAGCAATATTTCGAGTTCAACCGCGGCAACGCTCCGGCCATGCTTCGCGTCGCCCTGAAAGTGATGGAACGCAATGCCGATGTCCCCTACATGCACGGGATGGCCGCCTTTGCCTATGAGCAGTGTCATTTGCTCGATCAAGCGGAGCAGGCGGCGCGCCGCGCGCTTCAGATGCGGCGCAAGGAGCCGTGGGCGCAGCACGCCTTGGCCCACGTGATGCTCACCCGGGGGCTGATCGATCAGGGCGCGGAAATTCTCGAGGACATGGCCGATACTTGGGTAGGGCTCAACTCCTTCATGATCACTCATCTATGGTGGCACTTGGCGCTGTTCTATCTGAGCCAGGGGCGGCATGCGGGGACGCTCGCCCTGTACGACCGCCATTGCTGGGGTGTGGCCAAGGAATACTCGCAAGACCAGATCGGAGCGGTCTCGCTGCTGGCGCGCATGGAGTTGGCCGGAATCGACGTGGGCGCGCGTTGGCAGGACCTGAGCGATCACCTCGCCGCCCGCGATCACGATACGGTGCAGCCGTTCCTGACGCTGCACTATCTGTACGGCCTGGCGCGGGTGAACAGAGCCGAGGCGTCAGCGCTGCTCGAGGCGGTTCGCCGCGCAGCGGCTGCCGCTCCCGCCCATACGCGCGAAGTGTGGCGGGATGTCGCGTTGCCCGTCGCTGAAGCGCTGTGGGCTTACGCCCGCGGCGACTACGAATGCGCGTGGCGTCAATGGAGCGTTGCCTTGCCGAGAATGTTCGAGGTCGGCGGCAGTCACGCGCAGCGCGACCTGTTCGAGCAGTTCTATTTGGATGCGGCAATCCGGAGCGGACGCGGCGTGATCGCGCAACAAATTCTCGAGCTGCGGCGCCTGTCCGATCCGTGCGGAGTACCGATCAACACTGCGCTCGCCTCGGTGTATGCGAGCCTGGGTCTGCCCGGCCTGGCCGATGAGGCGCATGCCCGCGCGGCGGCGACTCGCTCGCGCCATCCGGATTCGATTGAAGTCGGGAGGTGATCGCGCCGTGATCGCCGATGGCACCATGCCCGATGATCCCGCGATGCCGGACGATCTCGCGGAGGCGTTGTTCAAGTCGATCGATGAGCGGCGCGACGAACTCGTCGACCTGACCCGTGCGCTGATCGGATTCCCGACGGTGAATCCGCCCGGCGAGGATTATCGGGCCTGCGCCGAGTTCATCGGACGGCGATTGCGGGCGCGCGGATTCGACCTCGACTACGTGCGCGCCGAAGGGACTCCTGGAGATTGCGATCGCTACCCCCGCCTCAATGTCATCGCGCGGCGCGACAGTG
The DNA here is from genome assembly GCA_963843295.1 of uncultured Gammaproteobacteria bacterium. Lineage (GTDB taxonomy): Bacteria > Pseudomonadota > Gammaproteobacteria > Steroidobacterales > Steroidobacteraceae > Bog-1198. Next base: position 55,420 of record CAWJJP010000009.1, read on the forward strand.
GCGCGGCCGGACCGTGCGTGCACTTCAACGGCCATATCGACGTCGTCCAGGCCGGTGCGGGCTGGACCATGGATCCATTTGCCGCCGTGGTGAAGGACGGTAGGATCTACGGCCGCGGAGCTTGCGACATGAAGGGAGGGCTTGCTGCTGCGATCGTCGCCGTGGAGTCTTTGATCGACTTGGGCGGCCGCCTGCCCGGCGTGTTGGAGATCTCGGGCACGGCGGACGAAGAGTCGGGCGGTTACGGCGGTGTTCATTACCTGGCGGAGCGCGGCTGGTTCTCGCCGCCCCGGGTCGACCACGTCATCATCCCCGAGCCTCTGAATGTGGATCGTGTGTGCATCGGACATCGCGGCGTCTGGTGGGCTGAGATCGAAACCCAGGGCCGGATCGCGCACGGATCGATGCCGTTTTTGGGCGACTGTGCCGTGCGTCACATGGCTGCGGTCCTCGATCGCCTCGAATCCGAACTATATCCGAAGCTGGCCGCGCGCCGAACCGACATGCCGGTGGTGCCCGCGGGTGCACGTCACTCGACCTTGAATCTCAGCTCCATACACGGCGGCCTCGACGAGCAGCGAGGCGGGTTCCCTTCGGCTTGCGTGCCGGATTCGTGCCGCCTCGTGATCGACCGCCGATACCTCATCGAGGAGGAGATCGGCGTCGTCAAAGAAGAAATGACCGATTTGCTCGAGCGCCTGGCGAGGGATCGCGCCGGCTTTAGCTATACCATTCGCGATATTTTTGAAGTCAAACCGACGATGACCGACCGCGATGGACCGGTCGCCCGCAGCACCGCCGCCGCAATACGGCGCGTTCTGGGCCGCGAGCCAGCATTCATCTGCTCGCCGGGTACCTATGATCAGAAGCACATCGATCGCGTCGGAAAGCTTCGGGATTGCATTGCCTACGGACCGGGCATCTTGGATCTGGCCCATCAGCCCGACGAGTACGTGTCGATCGATGACATGCTGGCCTCTGCGAAAGTGATGGCGCTGACCGCGTGGACGTTGTTGAGCAGAAGCGCATGAGGCAGCGCCGCGGCCGTGCCGAATTGACCAGCAGCCGCCGGCATGTGCCGCCGCTCTCGGCATCAAGTGAGAGGCTGAAGATACGGCACGACCAGCTGTGGGCCGGGCGGTGAGTTCCTTCACCGCCCGACGCCTGGTCGCCGTCGTCAGCGTTCGACGAACGCCTTCAATCGAACAAGCGCTTCGTCCCATTGACCGGACACGCGCTCGAGGTACTCTTTGAGACCCTCGATCGGCCGCGGATCGAAGGCAAAGCGGCGCTCGCGCCCGCAACGCGTATGGTGGACCAGACCGGCGTTTTCCAACACTCGCAAATGCTTGGTAACCGCCTGCCGGGTGAGCGTGGTGTTCTCTGCCAGCCGCGAGATGGAACATGTGCGTCCGCCGCACAGCTTCGCGACGAGCGCGAGCCGGGTCGGGTCACCAAGCGCGGCAAACAGTGGTGCATAGGCTGCGCGCGCGCGAGGTGGGCTACGCTCCGGCCGCGACATGGCTTGCGATGTTCCTCATCTGTTCGGTCCATCCCCCATCGTTCATGCGAAATGCCTCGAACCGGCGGTTACCAGGGACCTTGTCGAAGCCGGACTCGGTGAGACGCAGCAGCGTGCCGCCGGCGGTTTTTTCCAGCCGAAATTCGACCAGCGTCGGCGCCTCCTTCGAATAATCCGTCTTCGGGTCCACTGCATAGGGATGCCACGTGAACGAGAAAAGAGTCTCGGGTTCAATTCGCGTCACGCACGCTTCCCATTGCAGGTGCTCGTACCCGGGATAAGTGATGTGCCCGCGCGAGACCTGACCCGCCGCGAATGGGCCATCGAGCTTCACCCGAAACCATTCCCCGAATTCACGATAATCCGTGAGCGCGCGCCAGACCCTCGAAACGGGCGCCTTGAGCTCTATCTGCTTGTCGATGCTGTTCGTCATATACGCAACCTAAAGGTTGCATATTAGTGCACGCTTGGCGGGCGGGCAACCGGCGAGATCAGGATCCTGGGCCCGGGCCGATACGTGCGTGGTCTAGCGCGGCTGAGCCGCTATTACCGCCAATCCCTGCAGCACCAGATCCGGCACGATTTCGCCGTGCGAGCGCATGGTGCCGGTGATCATTCCGGCATCGCCTCCGGTGATGAACAGCTTCGGCTTGGCGCCGGTGCCTTGTTCGATCACTTCCGCCGCGCGATCGGCCATCCCCGCCAAGGCGAATACGGCGCCGCGCGATACCGCGCCGATTGTGTTGTTCGCCAAAATGCCGGCCAACGACGGCGTACTGAGCTCCACCGCCTTGGCGATGTCGCTGGTCTTGCTCATGAGAACCTCGCGCATCATATGGATGCCGGGAACAATCAGGCCGCCCAGATGTTGACCGTCGGCATCGACGCTGTCGACCTTCACGGCGGTACCGGCGTCGACCACACAGAGCGCGGAGCGTACCTTCGTCCAGGCTCCGATCAGCGCGAGCCACCGGTCCGCACCCAACAACGTCGGGTCGAGATATCCATTCGTGAGTCCCTGGAATTCCGGCATCGCCGTGACAAACTCGATCTTGACACCGAACACCTTCTTGGCGAGGCGGATCAATGTCTTGGCCATGGCCGGCCCGGCGACATTCGAGACCAGCACACGGGTCGGCCTGTGGCCCGACTCGAACAAGGCGGCCGTCCAAATGCCCGGTTTCGCGTCGCGGTGCACGACGGCCTGCTGATGGGATAGCCCGGTGCTGCTGAGCCAGGCCCACTTGAGGCGGGTGTTGCCCACGTCGATGACCAGAATCATGCCTGTTTCGCTACCCTGATGGCGCCGCCAATCGCGATAAAGCCGGCAAGGATAGCATCGTCCGATGACGGCCAGCGCAGATTGCGGGCTTGAGAAGCTCGCGGTAGCCCTCGAGCGCATCGGTATCTCGAGTGTCGGCGCCGCCGCTCACCGTTGCTGCGGCAGTGAAATCGGCGGTCCGCGCGATCGGAAAAATCCTACATGGCCTCGTGGCACCTTCCGAAAGAGAGATGCGTGGCGTCCCTGTGAAATAACAACCTGACCCGTGCGCCGTTGAGGAGCCGCCGGCAGTTGGTTCGGCGTAAGCGTCACGAAGGATCGAATCGACATGGATCAAAATTCGGCGAAGGCCAAAACGGGGATACCGGGACTCGATGATGTGCTCGCGGGTGGATACGCCCGCGGTCACGTATATCTGCTGGAGGGCGAACCCGGTGCGGGAAAGACGACCCTCGGATTGCAATTCCTGCTGCAGGGAGCACAGTCGGGCGAGCGCTGCCTCTACATCACCTTGTCCGAGACGGAAATGGAATTGCGCGCGGGCGCGGCCTCTCACGGATGGTCGCTCGACAGCAACATCGAGGTCTGCGAGTTGCTGCCGCCGGAAAGCCTCCTGGCGGGCGAGCAGCACCAGAGCCTGTTATATGCCTCGGACCTGGAGCTCGGTGAAACCACCAATCAGATTTTCGAGGCGGTGAAGCGGGTCAACCCCAGCCGCCTCGTCATCGACAGCCTGTCGGAAATTCGCCTGCTCGCGCAGAGCTCGCTGCGCTACAGGCGGCAGATCCTCACGATCAAACATTATTTTGCGCGCCTTGGAACCACGGTGCTGTTGTTGGATGACCTGACCTCGGATGCCACCGACAAGACCGTGCACAGCATCGCTCACGGGGTCGTTCGATTGGAGGATAACGCCCCTGCCTACGGTGCGGAGCGGCGACGCATGCGCGTCGTGAAATACCGCGGCCAGAAGTATCGCGGCGGTTTTCACGACCTCACGATCGACACGGGAGGATTGAAGGTGTTCCCGCGCTTGATCGCGGCCGAGCACCGCAAGCGCCTAACGCGCTCACAGCTCTCGACCGGTATCGCGGAATTCGACAGCCTGCTCGGAGGCGGTATCGAGTCCGGGTCGAGCACGCTCATTCTGGGGCCCGCGGGCACCGGAAAGTCGCTCATCGGGATCACATTTGTGCTCGCCGCCGTCGCGCGCGGGGAACGCGCGGCGCTGTTCATCTTCGACGAGGAACTGGGACTGCTGATCGATCGCATGAAGGCGCTCGGGGTGGATCTGGAGGCCGCGCAAGCCGCCGGGCACTTGCTGATCCAACAGATCGATGCAGCGGAACTATCGCCGGGCGAGTTCGCGCACCATGTGCGCGAAACGGTGGATCGGGACAACGTCAAGACCGTCATGATCGACAGTCTCAACGGCTATCAGGCCGCGATGCCGGAGGAGAACTCGCTGATCCTCCACATTCACGAATTGCTGCAGTACCTCAACCGGCGCGGCGCAACGACCTTCATGACGGTCGCGCAGCATGGTCTGGTCGGGGAGATGCGCGCGCCCATCGAAATCACCTATCTGGCCGATACCGTCGTCTTGCTCAGATATTTCGAGGCACATGGCCGTGTGCGGCGCGCCGTCTCGGTCATTAAGAAGCGTACGGGCAAGCACGAATCGACGATTCGGGAGTACCGTGTCGCCAGCAACGGAGTCACGATGGGCGAGCCCTTGGAAGAGTTCCAGGGTGTACTGCGCGGAGTACCCATTTATTCCGGCGCTCGCACCCCGCTGCTCCAAGGCAAGGATTCGTGAATCGAAATGCCTCGCTGTCGCTGTCGCTGTCGCTGCGCGCGCTGGTGCTGGCCCCCAATGGGCGCGACGCTCCGCTCACCGTGCTGCTGCTCAAGGAAGCGGGATTCGCCGCCGACATCTGCGGCGACATTGCGAGTCTGAGCGACGAGCTGAACCACGGCGCCGGGCTCGCCATCATTGCGGACGAGGCCATCCAGGCCGGTGCCCTCAGACCGCTCGCGGCTTTCTTGGAGGCGCAACCTGCCTGGTCGGACATGCCGATCATCCTGCTCACCCATCGCGGGGGAGGGCCGGAACGCAATCCCGCCGCTTTGCGGCTCGCCCAGGTGCTCGGCAATGTGAGCTTTCTGGAACGGCCATTTCATCCGACGACACTGACCAGCATGGTGCGTGCAGCCGTTCGCGGCCGGCGCCGCCAGTACGATGCGCGCCTCCGTTTGGAACAGATCAGCGAGAGAGAACAGCAGCTGGAAACGGCGTTGACGGCGGGGCGCCTCGGCTCGTGGACGTTGGACGTCGAACGCATGATGTTTCAGGCCTCCTCGACGTCGTGCAGTCACTTCGGGTGCGATCCTTCCGGCGAGTTCTCCTTCGATGAGTTGCAGCGATCCGTGCAGCAGGATGATCGTGATCGCCTGCGGCAGACGTTGCAGCAGTCCTTGGATACCGGTGCGGACTACGTGATCGAATACCGCAACGTTCGATCGGACCTTTCAACGCATTGGGTCGACCTGCGGGCTCGGGCGCTCAGGGACACCCATGGACGGGTGAATTGCCTGGTCGGAGTGTCGTCCGACATCACCGCCCGCAAGAGCTCCGAGCTGGAGCGCGAGCGGTTGCTCGGCGAACTCGCAAGCGAGCGGATCGCGTTGTCGACGTTGACGCGCACGTTGGAGCAACGCGTTGCGGAGCGCACGGCCGAATTACTGGAAGCCCAGGAGCAACTGCTGCAATCGCAGAAGATGGAGAGCGTGGGGCAACTGACGGGCGGAATCGCGCACGATTTCAACAACTTGTTGATGGCCGTCATGGGCAATCTCGAAATTCTGCGCAAGCGCGTGCCCGCGGACGCCAATACCCGGCGGCTGATCGACGGGGCCATGCAGGGGGCGAAGCGCGGTGCATCGCTCACTCAGCGCATGCTTGCTTTCGCCAGACAGCAAGACTTGAAAACCGCGTCGGCCGATCTCGGTGCGCTCGTCCGCGGCATGCAGGAGCTCCTGAATCGCTCTCTCGGACCGCGCAATACACTGCGTTTGCGGGTGTTGCCGAATCTGCCGCCGGCGGAAGTGGATGCCCATCAAGTCGAACTGGCAGTCTTGAATCTGGCGATCAACGCGCGCGACGCGATGCCCGAGGGAGGAGTCATCGACATTCGCGTCGATCAAGCGCAGGTCGGAACGGGCGAACGTCTCCGGCCCGGGACTTATCTGCGGATACAAATCGCGGATACCGGCACCGGCATGGATGCAGCGACGCTGGGTAGAGCGATAGAGCCTTTCTTTTCCACCAAACCGCTCGGCAAGGGAACGGGTCTCGGCTTGTCGATGGTGCACGGTCTCGCCGTGCAGCTGGGAGGACTGTTGGACCTCGCCAGCGAGGTCGGCAAGGGGACCGTCGCCACGTTGTGGCTGCCGCAGTCGACCGCACCGGCCGTCGCGATCGAGGCGGCGACGTCACAGTCGCTCGTAAACCGCTCTGCGACCATCCTCGTGGTCGACGACGATCCGCTCATCGCGATGAGCACCGTCGACATGCTCGAGGATCTCGGGCACAGGGTAATCGAGGCGAATTCCGGCAAGCGTGCTCTCGAGATCATCGACGCGGGGCAGACGATCGATTTGATGGTGACCGATCAGGCCATGCCTGAAATGACCGGTATTCAACTGGCGGAAATCGTGCGAACGAAGCGGCCCAACCTCCCGGTCCTTCTGGCCACCGGTTACGCGGATCTGCCGGCAAGCAGACTGGCCAACCTGCCCCGCCTTTCCAAGCCCTACCAGCAATCGCAGCTCCAAGCCGAGATCGAAAAGCTGTTGGATATAGCCTAGGAGGCTGTCTGAGTTCTCAGACTACCCGCCGTGAGCGACGGCTGACCGGCCGCGCGTCGGCTTCAGCGCGGCCTCGTGGGCCGCAAACTCATCCCCGCGACCCTCGAATGCATATTAGTATTCGCATCTTTGCGCAGGAGATCGCGATGAATTCGAGCGCCGGCCTCATGGTATGCGCAATGTTTCTGAGCGCGACATCGGCCATTCCGTTTGCGGCCGCCGCGGACCACGCTTCCGAGGACGCGACGGAGGGCAAGAGTTCGACGACCTCGGATCCTTCCGAGTCGCCCCGGTTTCTGCGCGATCAACATCAAACGACCCAGGGCTCGGTGATCATCTCGGGCCGCGCCACGCCGTACCAGGCCGAGGCAGGCGTCCTCGTGGTGCATTTGAAGGACCCCATGGACGATGATGCCCCTCCACCGCGCGACGATCGCACGCCGCCGCCTCCGCAACCGCCCGAGGCCAGCATGTCTTACGTCGCCTATTTTCGCGGCGACAAGGAAGACGCTCATCGCCCGATCACTTTTCTATTCAACGGCGGCCCCGGCTCCTCGACGGTGTGGCTGCACATGGGTGCATTTGGTCCGAAACGGGTCGTGACGGCGGATGATACCCACAGTCCTGCCGCTCCTTATCGCATGGTCGACAACGAATACAGTCTCATCGACGCGAGCGACCTGGTTTTCGTCGATGCGCCCGGCACGGGCTTCGGCCATCTGCGCGGAGCGGACAAGGAAAAGGCGTTCTACGGGGTCGATCAAGACGCCCACGCGTTCGCGAATTTCATCGTGGAATTTCTCTCGCGGCACAGGCGTTGGAACTCGCCCAAGTATCTGTTCGGCGAAAGCTACGGCACCACGCGGGCCGCGGCGCTTTCGAACATCCTCCAAAGCGAGAAATCGCTCGATCTGAACGGCATCATTCTGCTGTCGCAGATCTTGAATTTCGACGATAGCCCGGACGCACCGCAGTACAATCCGGGCATCGATCTTCCCTACGTGCTCGCGTTGCCGACGTATGCGGCGACCGCGTGGTATCACCACAAGCTCCCCAATCAACCCGCTGCGCTCGAGCCGCTGCTGCGTGAGGTCGAAAATTTCGCCTTGACCGATTACGCACAAGCATTGGCGGCCGGCACGACGCTGAGCGCCGAGCGAAAGACCGCCATCGCGGTCAAACTGCACGCTTATACGGGACTTGCACCGGATTACATCGAACGGGCCAATTTGCGCGTGAACGGCGGGGAGTTCGAAAAGACGCTCCTCGGCAGCGAGATCACAACCGGTCGTCTCGATACGCGCTTCTCCGGCCCCACCCTCGATCCGATGAGCAAGGAAGCCGAGTACGATCCGCAATCCGCGGCGATCTCGTCGGCCTATGTGTCGGCGTTCAACGATTACGTCCGCAATTCGCTCAAGTTCGGCGACGGTATGACCTACAAGCCTGAAATCGACGTCGAAAAGAATTGGGACTTTTTGCATCAACCGCCCGGCGCCGGACAGAAAATACCCGCCACGACGAACGTCATGCCGGATCTCGCGGTGGCCATGAAGCAAAACCCGAAACTCAAGGTGCAACTCAATGGCGGCTACTATGACCTCGCCACTCCGTACTTTGCGGCCATTTTCGAGTTGCATCAGTTGCCGCTGGCCGCGCCACTGCAGGACAACATCGAAATGCATTTCTATACCTCGGGTCACATGGTGTACGCACATGAACCCGACCTGAAGGCTTTGCACGGCAATGTCGCGGGGTTCATAGAGAGGACCAAGAATGGCATGGCGGAGCGGTAGCGGTGACTGATTTGAAGGGCGCAATCGCCAATGTGGCGGATTTTCCGCGCCCCGGTATTTTGTTCCGAGACATCTCGCCGCTGCTGCGCGACCACTTCGCCGAGACGGTGCTGGCACTCGATGCGTTGTTGACCGATGCGGAATGGAATGCCGTCGACGCGTTGGCAGGGATCGAGTCGCGGGGGTTCATTCTGGGCGCCGCACTGGCGCTGCAGCGCCGGAAGGGCTTCGTTTTGGTGCGAAAGCAGGGCAAGCTGCCGCCTCCCGTGGTCGACGTGGCATATGAACTCGAGTACGGCTCGGGCGTGCTGGAAATGCAGCGCGGCCGCGGGCGTTTGCTGCTGATCGATGACGTGTTGGCGACCGGTGGTACGATGACCGCGGCCGCCGAGCTGTGCCTGCGCGCCGGCTACTCGGTCGAGGCGCTTGCGGCGCTGATCGATTTGAATCTGGTGACGGACTATCGATGGCGAAATCTGCACCTGCGCGCGGCCATTCGCTACTGACCGGATGAGCGATTTTCCGCAAGTCCGCGTGGTCATGGCGCTGCCGGCGGAGTCCGCCGGTGTATTCGAAGCCGCGGCGGTTCCGGTGCTGTATTGCGGCGTGGGCAAGGTGAATGCGGCGATCGCGCTGACGCGTGAACTGCGCCGCTACGTTCATGCCGGGCGGCCGCTGCCGCTGGTTCTCAATTTCGGCTCAGCCGGCAGCCGCGTGCACGTAACGGGTATGCTGCTCGCCTGCCACGAGTTCGTGCAGCGCGATATGGACGCCAGCGGGCTGGGATTTGCACTCGGAGTGACTCCGTTCGACGATGCCCCGCCACGCCTGACCTTCGAGCCGCGCTTTACAGCGTTGCCCGCCGCGCTTTGCGGCAGCGGGGATTCGTTCGCGCTGACGGCCTGTGCGGTGGAGTGCGCGGTGGTCGACATGGAGGCCTATGCGCTTGCGAAGGTATGCTGGACTGAGCGCGCGCGTTTCGCCTGCGTCAAGTACGTGACCGACGGCGCCGACCACGCCGCTGCACATCACTGGCGCAGCAATGTCCACAAGGCCGCCGAGGAATTCTTGAATTTGTATCAGGGCCTGGCAACACCGGGCGATCAGGGAAACGGAGCATCGTGACGAACTCAGCCAACTTGAACTCATCGTGCGCCGAGCTCAATACCGTCGATCTCGGATTCGTGGAGTTGTCCTGGCTGCAGATTGCGGTGTTGGGTGTCATCCAGGGTGTCACCGAGCTCTTGCCGATCAGCAGCACGGCGCATCTGCGCGTCATTCCCGGCATCCTGGGCTGGCGCGATCCGGGCTCCGCGTTCTCCGCCGCCATGCAGTTGGCGAGCTTCGTCGCGGTCGTGGTGTATTTTCGCAGGGACATCGCCGCCATGGGCGCCGCCGCGGTGCGGGCGGTGGAAACGCGCAACTATCGATCGCCGGATTTTCGGATCCTGCTCGGAATCGTGCTCGGGACACTTCCGCTGCTGCTCGCCGGCGCGCTGCTGCGGCCCATGCTCAACGGCTGCCACTCACCGCTTCGCGGGCTGCTCGTCATCGGCATCGCCTCGATATGCATGTCGTTGCTGTTGGGGCTGGCCGAGAAATCGGCGCGGCATCGCCGCAAGTTCAACGAGATCACGCTGACGGACGGGATCGTGGTGGGCATCGCTCAGGCCTTTGCCCTGGTACCGGGAGTGTCGCGCTCGGGAGCGACGCTGACCGCCGCTCTTTTCTGCGGCATGGAGCGCGAGACTGCCGCGCGATTTTCGTTCCTGCTGGGTCTGCCCGCCATTACCCTGGCGGGCCTGTTTGAGCTTCGGGTTCTATTCAAGGCGGGATTGAGTTCGGACGGCTGGGCGACTCTTCTCGTCGGATTGCTGTTCGCGAGCGTCACCGCCTTTATCGCGATTTACGGACTGCTGCACTATCTGGAGCGACGCAGCACCTGGATCTTCGTCTGGTACCGCCTCCTCTTCGGTGCCGCGATCGTCGCCGCGATCGCGGCCGGGTATCTGCGCAATTAGCGCCTGAATTCGCCCCTCATGGGAATTCGCTCAGGGCGAGTCCTGCCGCTGCCAGTATTGCGTCCTGCCCAGCAACGAGATCCCGATGAAGCCGCGAACGACGAGACGGGCGCCGTCGTGATCGAGGTGCAGTTTGCAGCGGTAGACCGAACCGCTGTCGGGATCGAGAATGTCTCCGCCGGAGTACTCGCCGTCGCCGGCCTTCATGTTGCGAATGATGACGAGGCCGATGATGGGCTGATTCTTGCGCTCATCGGTGCATACGTCGCATACGCGCCGCTCGGCTCCGGGGGTGAAGCTGCGTTCGATCTTTCCGAAGAGCTTTCCGTCCTCTTCGTAAATGCGCACGATGGCGCGGGCGCTCCCGGTCTTGTCGTCGAAAGTTTTCCACAACCCGATCGGCGAGCTTGCATCCGCCCCCGGCGACGGCATTGCGTACAGCGCGGCAAGGAGCAGCATTGCGATCGATGTCAGGCGGACGGAAGCTTTCATGGCTGGTATCCTCGGCGGCGGTATTCCGATGGCTATCTTAGACCGTGCAGCGCATGAACGATATCGACGAGGATGCAGTGCTCGCTCTGAACGCTGCGCACGAGACGGAGACCGCGCCGCTTGCGGGCGCGCAACTGCATGCGTTGCTGGCCCAGGCGTTCCACGTTGGATTGTGCGCCAGGGGACGCGATGCGTTCCTGATAGCGCTCGATCAGGATGCGCAATCGGCGAGTCCTAATTTTCACTGGTTCAAGTCCCGCTATCCGCGTTTCGTGTACATCGACCGCGTCATCGTGGCGAGCGACAGGCGCGGTCTCGGTCTGGCACGCAAATTGTACGGAGATCTGATCGCCGCCGCGATGCAAGCCGGGCACGTGCTCATCGGTTGCGAGGTGAATGTGCAGCCACCGAATCCCGCCTCGGACGGCTTTCATGCAGCGCTGCGCTTTTGCGAGGTCGGTCGGGCCGCGATCCGGGAAGGCAAGGTGGTGCGCTATTTGGTGCGGTCAATCTAGAGCGGTCGATCTGTAGCGGCCGTTCCAGTTCGATCATTCCAGTGCAATCAATCGAGATGGGCGTGCTGCGACAGAGCGGCGCCCCGCCACAGGTAGAGCGCGAGCAGCGGATCATCGGCGGTGCGCATGGCATGCGGCTCCTCGCTGAGATGGTGAAGCAACTCGCCCGGCGCGCGCCGGCGCCAATTCCCATCACCCTGCTGCCACTGCGCGGTCCCGCTGAGCGGCAGGTAAATCTCCTCGGCCGTATGGCGATGACGAGGATAAAGTGTCTCCGGTCCGAGCAGCAGGAAGCCGCATGCGATCCGCACGTTCGACCGCGGAGGTCCGAGTATCTCGCACCAGGCGTAATTCTTCAGGAATTCGAGGCCCACCTCCTGCGTCGTGTAGGTCTGCCGCCACTCGAGCGCGGGTGCGGCCCGGCAGAGCGCGGCGATCAACTCCGCATCACGGACATCCGCCGCGCATGCTATTCGAGGCAGCCAATGCAGCACCGGCAGCGAGGACAGCGTGGCGCGATGAACCCCGATGTCGGGGAGCACCTGTAGATCGGCAGCGTCCGAGATGAAAAGAGACGTGGTATCGGGCCAGTCGGCGAGGAAAGGTGCAAGCGGCGGAGCCTGCAAGGATTCCAGGAACCGGCGCGTCGATGCGAGCAGGTGGCTGTGCGCGTCACTCGCGTTCATCCCGGCGCTTTCCTAAGGGCGATTGGCATCACTTATACTCGCCGCTCCACGGCGCCGCTTCGATGCGGTGCATTTTCGGAGAATTCGTGCAAGATATGGTTCCTGAACCCAGGCAGTACTGCGCGCGGGCGCTCGTCGTCCGCTGCGGCGCCTTCGGCGACATGGTGTTGCTGACCTCCCTGCTTCGGGCACTGCACGCGCGTCTTCGGTGTCCCATCGATGTGCTCACCTCCGGGCCTTGGAGCGAGCCGCTGCTGCGCGGACAGCCTGGCGTCGGCGAGATCTTGAGCGTGCGCAGCCGCAAGACACCTTACTGGCTCGCGCCGGATCAATGGCGCGCCGTGCGCCGGCTGCGGGCGCGCGGGGCGGGCCCCACGTGGCTTTGCGACGGCAATGATGCCGCGCGGCCTATGCTGGTTCGCGCCGGCGTCGTGGACGATTTCATCGTCGACGTCAAGGATCACCCTCGGCTGCCGGGAGAGCACGCCGTCGAACAATGGCGGCGCCTTGCGCAGATCATGCCCGGGACGATGAAGGCGCAGGACGATGGGTCCGCCGAGCCGGCGCTGGGGTGCTACCTGTGGGTGAGTGAGCAGCAGCGGGCCGAGCTCGATGCGTGGCTGCAGGCGCGTGGGGTGGGGCCGGGACCATTGATCGCGATTCAGGTCGGCAACAAGCGCACCATGCGGCGCGGCCTGCGGCGCCTGGCGGTCAACAGTAAGTTCTGGCCGAATGAACGCTGGGCCGAGGTCATTCGGCACGTGCGCGGCCACGCACCGCGGCACCGCATCGTCTTGCTCGGGACGGGGCCCGAATATGAACTGAACCAAGAGGTGGCGGCGCTCGCCGCTGTCGATGGGTTGCACAACCTGGCCGACGATTTGCCGATTCCGCGTCTGGTCGCGCTGCTGGCGCGAGCCGACGCGCTGATCAGCGTCGATTCTGGGCCTGCGCACGCCGCCGCTGCGGTGGGCTGTCCGCAGGTCGTGCTCTTCGGCAAGGCGCTGCCCTCGCTCTACCGACCGTGGGGGGCGGCGGGCGCCGAGGCAAAGGTGCTGTGCGGCCGAGTCGACGGCGAACCCGACATGCTCGGCATTGCGGCGAGCGAGGTGATCGCTGCGTGGGACGCGTTGAAGCTGCGAACGCCGCGCGCGGCTGCTTGACGCGCTGCGATGCTTCACGACGGACACCGCGCGCAGCCGCTTGGGCCGGCTGCGGTGCTTCACGACGGACACCGCGCGCAGCCGCTTGGGCCGGCTGCGGTGCTTCACGACGGAACCGCGCGCAGCCGCTTGGGCCGGCTGCGGTGTTTCACGACGGACACCGCGCGCAGCCGCTTGGGCCGGCTGCGGTGCTTCACGACGGACACCGCGCGCAGCCGCTTGGGCCGGCTGCGGTGCTTCACGAGAGGGCGCGCAGCATGTCCGGCGTCACGACCACCACGCCGCGCCTGGTGACGTAAAAGTGTTTGTTATCGGACTCGACGTCGTGGCCGATCTGCAGACCGTCCGGAACCACGCAGTTCTCATCGAGGATGCATCGCAGTATGTTGCAGCGGCGTCCGATCGTCACGCCCGGCAGCAGCACGGAGCTGTCGATGGTGCTGCCGTCCTCGATGCGCACGTCGCTCGACAGCAACGACCGCGATACATAGGCGCCAGAAATGATGCAACCCCCCGCGACCATGGAATTGACGGCCATGCCACGCCGCCCTTCCTCATCGAGAACGAACTTGGCGGGCGGATGCTGGGCCTGGTAGGTCCAAATCGGCCATTGATGATCGTAAATGTTGAGTTCCGGATCGAGGGCGACCAGCTCCATGTTCGCTTCGTACAGGGCGTCGATGTTGCCCACGTCGCGCCAATAATTCTGCGCCCGGGTTTCGACGTCGTGGAAAGGGTAGGCAAACACGCGCAGCCGTTCGATTGCCGGCGGGATGATGTTCCTCCCGAAGTCGTGCTTGCTGTTCTCGTTGACGGAATCCTCGGTCAGCAATTTCTCCAGGCGATCAAGAGCGATGACGTAAATGCCCATGGACGCTCGAGCCAGGTCGTCATGGCCGATGATGGGATCCGGATTCTGCGGCTTCTCCGCGAATTTGATCACCCGGTTTGTATCATCCGTGGTCAAGATCCCGAACTCTTGTGCGCGATCGAGCGGTACGTCGACCACACCGACGGTGATATCCGCCTCGCATTGTTCGTGGTACGCAATCATCGGGCCGTAGTCCATTTTGTAGATGTGATCCCCCGCCAGGATCAGGACGTGCGTCGGATTGTGCGAGCGGATGAATTCGAGGTTTTGGTACACCGAATCGGCCGTGCCGCGGTACCAGTGGGGGCCGATCTGCTGTTGCGCGGGAATCAATTCCACGAACTCGCCCAACTCGCCGCGCAAGTAGCTCCAGCCGCGCTGAATGTGCTGGATGAGAGGCTGGGCCTTATATTGGGTGAGGACGGCAATCTGACGGATGCCGGAATTCACGCAATTCGAGAGGACGAAATCGATGATGCGAAACTTGCCGCCGAACGGCGTCGCCGGCTTGCAGCGGTGCAACGTCAGGGCTTTGAGGCGTTCACCGCGGCCCCCCGCCATGACGACGGCCAACGTGCCGCTCGTCAATCGGCTGACGTAGCGTCCGGTGTTGGTCCGAGCAGCGTGTCGCATAGCTGTCCTGATGGCGGGAGCAGGGATGGATCTGCCCTCGACGCGACCCCCAGCCTGCCACACTCGGCATCTCATAGCACCAGTTTTTGGCGGTGTAATTCGGCTTCGAATTCGGCTTTGTTAGACTTGCGTCATGCCTCCCCTAAAGCTGTGCATTGTGAGTTCGGAGATCAATCCCTTTGCGAAAACCGGAGGGCTCGCGGACGTCGTCGGCGCGCTGATCCGGGAACTCGCGCAGCGGGGTCACGAGGTGCATGCATTCATGCCGCTGTACGCGGCCGTGGGGCGCGCATATCCGAATCTGCAGCCGGTGCTCGGATTGCAACATGCAAGGATTACAGTCGGCAATGCGGAATATGCGTTCGCGGTTCGGACCGCGACGTACCCGGACACGAGTGCGGCCGTCTACTTCATCGACTGCCCGCAGTTGTTCGATCGTCCGTCGCTTTATACGACGGATCCCGACGAGCACCGGCGCTTTGTGCTGTTCACGCGCGCGACGATCGAGAGTTGCCGGCGGCTTGGACTCGCGCCCGACGTGTTCCATTGCCACGACTGGCATACCGCGTTCCTCCCTTTGTATATCAAGGCGCTCTATTCTTCCGTTGCTTCATTCGCGCATTCGCGATCGGTGTTGACCGTCCACAACATCGGCTACCAGGGAAGCATTCCGGCCGCGGCAGCGGAGGACATCGGCTTGGGGACTGATCGGTCGTGGCTCGACGCCGAGGATCTTGCGCATGGCGTCATCAACCCGTTGAAAACAGGGATAAAATTTGCCGATGCCGTCACGACGGTGAGTCCGACATATGCGCGTGAGATCTGCCATCCGCCCGCGGGCATGGGTTTGGAGGGAGCGTTGCGGGCGCGCCCGGATGAGGTGATCGGTATATTGAACGGGGTCGATTATCGCGAATGGGATCCGCGCCATGACCCGCATTTGACGGTGCACTTCTCGGCGCGGGACATGGCGGGAAAAGCCGTCAACAAACGCCGTCTGCTCGCGGCGACCCACCTCGAGTTCGCCCCCCACATCCCGCTCGTCGGCATGGTTACCCGTCTCGCTTCGCAGAAGGGCATCGACCTTCTCATCGATGCATTGCCGTGGACGCTGCAGGAGCGGGATTTCGGGCTGGTGGTCTTGGGCAGCGGCGACGAGCGTTACGCGGCTTTCTTCGAATCCCTCGCCCGGCGCTTTGCCGGACGCGTCGCTTTTCGCTCGGGCCACGACGAGCCGCTCGCGCATCTGATCGAAGCGGGCAGCGATATGTTTCTCATGCCTTCCTACTATGAGCCCTGTGGGCTCAATCAGCTGTACAGCCTGCGGTACGGGACCATACCCATCGTGCGGCGCACGGGTGGCCTTGCGGACTCGGTACGGCACTTCGATCCTGCGACAGGCCGCGGCACGGGCTGTGTGTTCAACGACTATGACGCCCCGGCGGTTCGCTGGGCGCTCACGACGACGCTCGATTGGTTTGCGAACAAGGGGACCTGGGAGCGGTTGATGCAAAACGCCATGCAGGAGGATTTTTCCTGGGAGCGGCAGATCCTCCTGTACGAGGAGGTGTTTCGCGGCGTCATCGCGCGTGTGCGAGCCTGAGCGGCTGATATCAGTTGGCCAGCTCGAGCAGCGCATAACGCCGCCCATTGGGCAGCGCATATAAATGAGCCACTCGCAGATGCGGCTCGGACGGCCATGCGAGCTGTGCCGCATCGGACTCTGGAGCGCGGCGCTCGAGGCCGAGCCGCGTTGCGACCGAGCGCAGCGTCGGAGTGAGGATTCTGCCGGGCAGTTGCACGACCACCAGGCTTTGCGGTGCGCCGGCCACCGCCTCTTTCAAGCGCACGATCGATTGCGGATCGATCGTGCCGACGATCCGCGCGGCCGACGGGTCCGCATACATGTCGATCACCGCACGCGTCGTCTCATCCGGCGCGAACAGGATCAAGGGTCTGCCGGCGGCATCGGCCGCGATCGCGCGGCCGATCCGCGCAAGGTCCTGCCATTGATCGACCTGCCGGTAAATCTGCGACGCAGGCCCCGTCAGCAGGGCGCAGTACGCGAGCAGCAAAGCGAGCTGACTTTGCAGCATTCGCCCGTGGCGGACCGCACCGGCGGCACGCACGGCGAGAAACATGGTCGCCAGCAGTCCGAGCGCGGAGACCGAGATGAAGCCCGCATGATTGCTCATCCCGTTCCACGCATCGAGGCCCACGATGGCGACGCCGAATCCGGTCGCAACCGCCGCAAGCAACATCAACAGCGCCGTGCCGCGCACGGCATAGACGTCCCATCGATCGGCGCCCCGCGCGGCCTCACGTCCCCACCATCCGAGCAGCAGCGCCAATCCCGGCAGCGCCGGCGCCAGATAGATGTTGCGGGCGGTCGCAGCCACCGACAATACGGCCAGCGCGGGCAGCGAACTCGCCAAGGCGAAACGGACGGGTCGGCGCTCGTCGCAGGGAGCGTTGCGCGCCAGCCAGGCGCGGCGCGCGGCAGCAATGACCAGCAGGGTCCACGGCCAGACATACATCGGTAGTTCAGCGAGATATTTACCCGGTGAATTGCGATGCCCCGTCGCGTACTGCAATTCCTGCGGTGCATCGATGTGCGCGAAGCGGCCGACCAAGTTGTTCCAAAAGAACACTTTGAGGTGGGCCGGACCGTCCGGTGCGACGTAGACGAACCATACCCAGGTGAGAATGACCGCGGCCTGCAGCAGCAAGCCCGCGTACAGTTCCCAGCGCAACAGCTCACGCCAGCGTTTCTCCCAAATGATCAGCGTCAGAATGGCGAGGGCCGGCACCATCCAGGCAGCCGCACTCTTGCTCATGAATCCCAGAGCGAGGGCTGCATGCATCAAGGCATAGCCGCACAGCCGCTCCCGGCTGCGCTTGGCATAGAATCCGGTGTACAAGCCCAGCAGTGCGACGGCCACCGTTGCGAGCAAGGGCGCATCGGTCGCAAGCCAAATCTCGACCTGGTAGGAAAGGAGGAACGTACTGATCGCTGCGGCGGCGATGAGCGCGGCGGTAGGGCCGGCGCTGCGCCTCGCCAGCAATCCGACGCCGAGGGCGGTGATGAGCGCGTACAGAAGATTAGGGAGGCGTGCCGTCCAGGCGGCCGTGCCGAACACATCGATGGCTGCCGCCGCCGCCCAATAGGCCAGGGGGGGCTTCTCGCAAAAGGCCTCCCCCGCCAGCAGCGGAACCGCCTTGTCGGGCTGCCAGCTCATTCGCCATGCGATGTCCGCTTCTCGGGGTTCGTCGGGGGTCCAGTAGCCGCGACCCAAAACGCCGACGCACCAGATCGACAGCACGGCGAGGGACAGCAGCACGACCGGGGTGCGAGACGGGTTCAGCAAAGCAGTATACTTGATGGCCCACAAAGGAGTGCGCATGGCATCTGCTGACTATACTTCACGCGGCGCGGTCGCCGTGATCACTCTCAACAATCCGCCGGTGAATGCGTTCAGTTTGAGTTTGCGCAAAGCGATTGCCGAAGGCCTGGAACGAGCCGGCAATGCGCAGGAAATCCGCGCCGTCGTGATCACCGGAACCGGGGCAGCGTTTTCCGGAGGAGCCGACGTGACCGAGTTCGGCTCCACGGAGATGCTTGCCGCGCCCAACCTCACGGATTTGTGCGCGCTGATTGAGGAGTTTTCCAAGCCGGTGGTTGCGGCGCTCAACGGTACCACCCTCGGCGGCGGGCTCGAACTCGCCCTGGTCTGCCATTACCGCGTGGCTGTGGCACCTGCACAGCTGGGTTTGCCGGAAGTGAAGCTCGGTCTGCTGCCGGGCGCCGGAGGAACACAGCGATTGCCGCGGCTCGTCGGCGCCGAACGAGCGCTGAACATGATCGTCAGCGGCAATCCCGTCGCGGCGCGTGAGCTGGCGGCGACGAATTTAGTGGATCTGGTCGTCGAGGCCGATGCGGCCGCGGCGGCGATCGCATTTGCGCAACACAACCTCGACGGCAAGCTGCCGCTGAAGAAGGCACGTGACTCGACGATCGCCTTTGCGAACGCCGAGGCGTTCTTCGATTTCGCCCGCAGCGCCATCGCACCGATTGCCAAGAATTATCCGGCGCCGGTCAAATGCATCGATGCGGTGGAGGCGGCCGTGCTCAAGCCGTTCGATGAGGGGATGAAGCTCGAGCGCGCAGCGTTTACCGAGCTTCTGGCGACCACGGAATCCAAGGCATTGCGGCATGTCTTCTTCGCCACGCGAGCAGCCCCCAAGGTTCCGGACGTGCCGGCCATTACGCCCCTGCGGGCCATCAAGTCGGTGGCCGTCATCGGTGCCGGCACCATGGGCGGCGGTATTGCGATGAACTTCGCCAATGCCGGATTGCCGGTCACCGTGCTCGAGACGACCCAGGCAGCACTCGACAAAGGCTTGGGCGTGGTGAAAAGAAACTACGAGAACACACTGAAGAAGGGCCGGTTGAGCCCCGAGGAATTCGACAACCGGCTTGCGAGAATCAAGGGCACTCTGTCCTACGATGATGTGTCCCAGGCAGATCTGGTGATCGAGGCCGTCTTCGAGGATCTGAAGGTCAAGAAACAGGTGTTCGAGACTCTCGATGGCAAAGTGAAGGCCGGCGCGATCTTGGCATCCAATACCTCGACCTTGGATCTGAACAAGATCGCCGACTTCACGCGGCGGCCGCAGGATGTGGTGGGGCTGCATTTCTTCAGTCCCGCGAACGTCACCAGATTGCTCGAAATCGTGCGTGGCGCCAAAACGGCCAAGGACGTGATCGCGACGAGTCTCGGTATCGCAAAGCAAATCAAGAAGATCGGCGTCGTTGCCGGGGTTTGCGACGGATTCATCGGTAACCGCATGCTGAACGCGTATTTTCGCCAGATGGGGCTGTTGCTCGATCTCGGCGCGCTGCCGCAGCAGGTCGACCGCGCCCTCGAGAAGTTCGGTTTTGCCATGGGACCGTTTCGAGTGAGCGACCTCGCCGGCAACGATATCGCGTGGGCCATCCGCAAGCGGTTGTACATTGAGCATCCGGACGTGGTCCATTCCAAAACCGCCGATCGCATTTGCGAGCTGGGGCGGTTCGGCCAGAAGACCGGCGCCGGCTGGTACGACTACAAGCCCGGCGACCGCAGTCCCATGCCCTCGGACCTCGTGACGACGATCATCGTGGAGGAATCGGCGCGGCTGGGACTCGTCCGGCGCAAGGTGAGCGACCAGGAAATAGTCGAGCGCGCGCTGTACTCGCTGATCAACGAGGGCGCGCGCATTCTCGAGGACGGGATCGCGTTGCGCGCCTCGGACATCGATGTGGTCTACATCGCCGGGTATGGGTTTCCCGACTACCGCGGCGGTCCGATGTTCTACGCCGACACGATCGGGCTGGCGAATATCCTGCGCACCATGCATCGATTCGCCCGGGATTATCAGCCCGACGCGTGGGAACCGGCGCCGTTGTTGAACAAGCTTGCCGCCGAGAGCCGAACGTTCGCCACCTGGGGAACCCGAGTATGACCGGCGCCGTCGTCGTTTCCACCGCCCGCACCGGTCTTGCGAAATCCTGGCGCGGCGCCCTCAACATGACGCATCCCGTGACATTTGCGGGGCACGTGCTGCGCCAGGCGATCGAGCGGGCACGCATCGATCCGGCCGAGGTGGAGGATGTGATCGTCGGTGCGACCTTCCTGGAGGGGGCGGCCGGCGCCAACGTCGCGCGGCAGGTGGGGTTGCGCGCAGGATGTCCGGTCACGACTTCGGGGCTTTCGATCAACCGGTTCTGTTCATCGGGATTGCAATCGATCGCGCTCGCGGCACAGCGCATCCTCTCGGGCGAGGGGCAAATCTATGCGGCAGGTGGGTTGGAGTCGATTTCCTGCATCCAGAACCAGGCGAACCTGCGCATGCTCAAGGAGCAGTGGGTCGTCGAGCACAAGCCGGAAGTCTATTGGAGCATGTTGCAAACCGCGGAGACCGTGGCGAAGCGCTACGGCATTGGGCGGCAGGCGCAGGATGAGTACGGCGTGCGGAGTCAGTTGCGTGCGAGCGCCGCGGCGCGGGCGGGACGTTTCAACGAGGAAATCGTGCCTCTGACGACGACCATGGCGGTGGCCGATAAGGACGCCGGCACGATCGCGACCAGGGAGGTGATCTTGGATTCCGACGAGGGAATCCGTCCCGACACGACGTACGAAGGGGTGGCGAAAATCCGCCCCGCCCTTCCCGGCGGCGTGATCGCCGCGGGCAATGCCAGTCAATTTTCCGACGGCGCCTCGATGTGCGTCGTGATGGATGCCAAGTGTGCGGAGAAGAAGGGATTGAGCCCGCTCGGCATCTTTCGCGGCTTTCAGGTGGCGGGATGCGAGCCCGACGAAATGGGCATTGGGCCGGTGTTTGCCGTGCCGAAATTGCTCGCGAAGGCCGGCTTGAAAGTCGATGACATCGGCTTGTGGGAACTGAACGAGGCTTTTGCGGTGCAGGTCATCTATTGCCGCGACCGGCTCGGCATTCCCGATGAGCGGCTCAACGTCGACGGTGGCGCGATTGCCGTCGGACATCCTTATGGGGTCAGCGGTTCGCGGCTCGTTGGTCATGCGCTGATCGAAGGCAAGCGCCGCGGCGTCAAGTATGTGGTCGTCACGATGTGCATCGGCGGCGGGATGGGGGCGGCGGGATTGTTCGAGGTGGCGTAGGGTTGCATGTGACTGACACGGATTTCGACACTTGGGTCATTTGCCGCCATCGGTTTCCGGAGAGCGGCAAGAGCGCCGTGATCACGGTGAATAGCACCTTCGAGAAGCGCTTGAACTTCGCCGACTATCCCTATCACGTGTCGATCGCGATCGCCGCCGCGGCACATTCGATCGACGCATCCGGGCGGATCGGCGCGCACGAAAGCCAGCATTTGCTCAACCTGAGCAGGGTCATCCGCAAGGAACTCGAAAGCGAAGATCAGCATCTCGTCGCGATCGTGCACGGCGCGGGCGCCCGCACGCTCGAACTGCATGCGAGGGACGGGACATCGGTCGCCCGCCGGCTGACTGCCCTGAAGGACGACAAGACCTGGGATCGTACCTGGAAATTCGAGGTGAAGGCCGATCCCGGCGGCAAGCGGTCGGAATTTTGGCGCGGCATTGCGGCAACCGCCGAAGAACATCACCTGGCGGTCAACATTCCGCATGCGCGCGGCGGTGACTCGGAGGACCATCACCATTATCTTTTCTAGCCGGGAGGGCAACATCATGTGTGAGGGCAACATCATGTGTGAGGGCAACATCATGGGTGGCAACACGGTTCGCGACGCGGACCCCGGAACGTCCACGGCTCGGAGACACGGAAGATCGATTGGCCTCTGTGGGGTGTTGGGGTGCTTCATCTTCGGCATCGCTTGCGCACTCAGCCTCGCCGATCTCAGCAATCAGGATGCGGCGCGGGGCATCAAGGGCGCGCTCGACCAAGGCGCGGCCGTCGCGGTCGCCAAACTCGGTGTTCCCGGCGGATTTCTCAACAACCCGAAGGTAAAAATCCCCTTGCCGCCGGCACTCGACGAAGTCGCCAAGGGAATGCGCATGCTCGGACGAGGCAAGGATGCCGACGAACTGGTCGCGGCGATGAACAGCGCCGCTGAAAAGGCCGTGCCTGAGGCAAAGGAACTGTTGATCAATGCCGTGAAAACCATGTCGCTGACGGACGCCAAACAGATCCTCACCGGCGGGGACGGTTCGGTGACTCAATTCTTCAGAGCGAAGACCGCTGCGCCTCTGACGGTGAAATTTCTACCCATCGTCAAGAGGGAAACCGACCGCGTGGGACTTGCGCAAAAGTACGACCAATTCGCCGGGGAGGCGCAGAAGCTCGGAGTGGTCAAGGGGGATGCCGCTAGCATCGAGGAATATGTAACCCACAAGACGCTCGACGGTTTGTACCTCATGATCTCGGAGGAGGAGCATGCGATCAGACAGAACCCGGCGGCCGCGGCAAGCGCGATCGTCACGAAGGTGTTCGGCGCGTTGCACTGAAGCTGCGTTGATCCGCTCGCCCCCCCGACCGACGCGGCTCACGCGGAATACCCGGACAGGCTCTTAGGTCGCTGAAGGCTCCAGTTTGTCGATGAGATCATCGAGGGCTCTGTACAGATGTTCGCAGAACTCCTTGCCGAGCAATTCCTCGACCCGCGCGTATTCCGCTTCGATCTGCGGTGCGATGCGCGAGGCGAGGGCACGGCTGCGCGGCGTCAGCGAGACCCGTACCCGGCGCTGATCGTGGGCGAGGCGGGTGCGGGTGACGAAGCCGATCTCCTCCATTCTCGCCAGGACCCCGGCAAGACTGGGGCTCGACAGGCGGCACAGTTCCCCGATCTCGCGCGGCTCGAGCGCTCCCGCATCGAGCAGTACACGCACGATCCGCCATTGCTGCTCGGTGATCCCATGGGCGTTGAGAAGCGGCCGGAAACGTCCGATGACGTGTTCCCGGGCCTGCAGCATGAGGAGCGGCAAGTTGCGGTGTTTCAGAGTGACGGTTTTCCCATTCATTCGGTTTGCCTCGCAGATGGGCTGGTCGAGCCATCCTTGACACGCCCTGGCATTAATGGAACGATTACTAATATATTAGTGAGATTTTTCGGGGAGCGGTAGCGTTTTGCCGGCAGCGGATCGCGAATTTCACTTCGACGTGGCGCCGTTCAAGCTGAGCGGAGCGGTCTACGGCACGCTGCTGAACCAGCGCAGCGCGCTCGCGGCTGTGGCGGCGCAGATGGGGCGGCCGCCGTACAACGCGCCGCCGCGGGCGCCCGTGCTATACGTCAAGCCTCGCAATACGCTCGCTCGTTGCGGCGACCCAGTTGAAGTGCCCGCCGCGGTGTCCGGGTCCGAGCCGGGAGAAGTGGAAGCGGCCGCGTGTCTGGGCATCGTCGTCGGACGCACCGCCTGCAATGTTCCCGAGGCGGCGGGATTCGACTACGTTGCCGGCTACCTCATCGTCAATGACGTCAGTGTTCCACACCCGAATTATTACCGCCCCTCGATCCGCTACAAGGCGCGCGACGGCTTTTGTCCTCTTGGCCCGCGGGTCGCGGTGCGCGCCGAGGTCGCGGACCCGAACGCCCTCACCTTCCGCACGTTTGTCGACGGCATCCTGATGCAAACAATGAGTACGGCCGATTCAATCCGTTCGGTCGCCCGGCTGCTCTCGGACGTGAGCGAATTCATGACGCTGGCGCCGGGCGATGTGCTCGCCGCCGGAGCCGCCGCACCGGCACCGCGAGTGCGCGCCGGACAGATCGTTTCCATCGAGGCAGGTGTCTTGGGCACGCTCACCAACCCGTTCGTGGCACAAGTCGCATGATGCGCGCAAGGGTGGCATTTGGCGGCGCTCTGCACGAGGCGACACCGGCGAATCGCCCCGTCGGCGCGGCGGCGGCCGCCCCCGCGGTACGCCTTGCGGACGGACGGGTGCTCGGTGAGGAGGAGGTCGTCTGGCTGCCGCCGGTCGAGGCGGGCACGATCATCGCCTTCGGCTTGAACTACGCCGATCACGCCAGGGAACTGGCTTTCAACTCCCAGGAGGAACCGCTCGTCTTTCTCAAAGGGCCCGGGAACTCTGCTCGGACACCGCGGCGTAACGCGCCGTCCGGCGGACGTCAAGTTCATGCATTACGAATGCGAACTGGCCGTGATCATCGGCCGCCCGGCGAAACGGGTGACGCGCGCGCAGGCGATGCAGCACGTCGCGAGGCTATTGCATCGCCAATGACTACGCGATCCGCGATTATCTGGAGAACTGGTACCGCCCGAATCTGCGCGTCAAGAATCGCGACGGCGCGACGGCGCTGGGTCCGTGGCTGGTCGATGCCGGCGACGTCGCGGATCCGGCAAACCTCGATCTGCGCACCTTCGTCAACGGCCAGCTGGCTCAAGCCGGGCAACACGCGGGATCTGATCTTCGATATCCCCGCCCTGATCGAGTATTTGAGCTCCTTCATGACCCTGTCGCCGGGTGACGTCATTCTGACCGGAACGCCGGAGGGGGTCGTCAACGTCATGCCGGGCGATGAGGTGGTCTGCGAAATCGACGGCCTCGGGCGGCTCGCCAATACGATCGTCGCCGATGCGGTCTTCGGCCGTTGAGAGGATCGCGGACGTGCAAATCGAACATCTGATCAACGGCGCGGCGGTCGCGGGCGCACGGCTACTTCGAAACCGTCAATCCGGCGACCCAGGAAGTGCTGGCGCGAGGTCGCGCGCGGCGGGCGAACTGCCGAGGTCGATGCCGCCGTGGCGGCCGCAAAGGCGGCGTTTCCGCGCTGGGCGGCAAAGCCGGCACGCGAGCGGGCGCGCGCTGCTGCGCAGGCTGGGCGATCTGATCGCGAGATCACGTAGCCGGATATCGCAAGGACCGAGACGCGGGACACGGGCCAGGTGATCGCGCAGACCGGCAAAGCAGCTCGTGCCGCGCTCGGCGGACAACTTCCATTATTTCGCCGAGATGTGCGTGCGGGTCGACGGCCATACGTACCCGACGCCGACGCACCTCAACTACACGCTTGTTTCACCCCGTCGGGGTGTGCGCGCTGATCTCGCCCTGGAACGTGCCGTTCATGACCGCGACATGGAAAGTGGCCCCCGCGCTCGCCTTCGGCAACACCGCGGTGCTGAAGATGAGCGAACTGTCGCCGCTGTCCGCCGCGCAGGCTCGGCGAGCTCGCGCTGGAGGCGGGCATACCCGCCGGAGTGCTGAACGTCGTGCACGGCTACGGCGACGAGGCGGGCGAGCCGCTCTGCCGCCATCCGGACGTGCGGGCGATCTCCTTCACCGGCTCGACGGCCACCGGCAACCGCATCGTCAGGGCGGCGGGCTTGAAGAAATTCTCGATGGAACTGGGCGGCAAGAGCCCGTTCGTCGTTTTCGAGGACGCGGATCTCGGCACGCGCGCTGGATGCCGCGGTCTTCATGATCTTCTCCAACAACGGCGAACGCTGCACGGCCGGTTCGCGCATTCTCGTGCAGCAAGCGCATTTACGCGGAGTTCGTGCCGACAATTCGCCGAGCGGGCGCGGCGACATCCGCGTCGGCGACCCGCTGGACGAGAACACCATCATCGGTCCGATGATCAGCCGGGAGCACCTGGCGAAAGTGCGCAGCTACATCGAGCTCGGCCCGCAAGGAGGGCGCGACGCTGGTGTGCGGCGGAGTCGGAGCGCACCCGTCGCTGAACGCCGAGGCGCTGCGCAAGGGCAATTTCGTCAAGCCGACGGTGTTCGCCGACGTCGACAACCGCATGCGCATCGCGCAGGAGGAGATTTTCGGCCCGGTGGCCTGCCTGATTCCGTTCGACGACGAAGCCGACGCGATCGCGAAGGCCAACGATATCTCCGTACGGCCTGTAGCAGCTACGTCTGGAGCGAGAACATCGGCCGCGCGCATCGCGTCGCCGCGGCGATCGAAGCGGGCATGTGCTTCGTCAACAGCCAGAACGTGCGCGACCTGCGCCAGCCGTTCGGCGGCACCAAGGCCTCCGGGCGTCGGCCGCGAGGGCGGCACCTGGAGCTACGAGGTGTTCCTCGAGCCGAAGAACGTCTGCGTCAGCCTGGGTTCGCACCACATTCCGCACTGGGGACTTGCCCGATGAGCCTGTACCAGATGCAGAAGTTTCTCTTCGAGATCAACCGCGATCCGGCGCTGCAGCGCGCAATTCCGCGACGACGCTCGACGCGGTGCTGCGACCGCTACGATCTCACCGCCGAGGAGCGCGCTGCGATCTGCCGTCGGGCGACATCGGGCTGATCTACGTGCTGGGCGCGAACGGGCAATTGCTGATGCATTATGCCGCGTTCCTCGGCATGCCGTGGGCCGGACTACATCGCGGCGATGCGGGACGGGGTGCGGCAGACACGGTCCGGTGCGCGCGGGCGTGTACGCATGACGACGGCGATGGATGAGAAGGTGGCCGGCGTATGAGCCTGGTATTCGCCGGCATCTGCCAGCCACGCCCCCGGCATCACGGGCCGGGCCGCACATGGCCGATCCGGCGTTGCGCGAGGCGTTCCATGCGCGCGTTCCGCCGCATGGCGCGAGCGGCTGGCCGCGTCGCGACCCGATGCGCTGATCGTCGTCGCCGCCGAGCATTTCGCCAATTTCTTCATGAACAACATGCCGGCCTTCGCCATGGGCATGGCCGACAGTTATGACGGGCCCGATCGAGGATCCGGAGTGGCTGGGCATCGCGCGCACCGCGGTTCCGGGCAACGCCGCGCTGTCGCAGGCGGCTCATCCGTGAGATGATGCAGACGTGGATCTTGCCTATGCCGAGGAATGGAAATTCGACCACGGCATCATGGTGCCGCTGCATTTCCTGACGCCGCGCTACGACCTGCCGATCGTCCCGGTGAACATCAATTGCCAGGGGCCGCCGCTGCGCCCGCTGCACCGCGCTTGGGCGTTCGGCGAGGCGCTGCGCCGCGCGGCGGACACCGTGCCGGAGCGCATCGCGCTGGTCGGCACCGGCGGCATCTCGCACTGGCCGGCGACGCCGGACTCCGGAAGGATCAACGAAGCTGGGATCGCGAATTTCTCGACCGCTGGCAGCGCAACGACAAGCCGGCGCTGCTGTCCTACACCGACGAGGAGACCTATCGCGACGCCGGGCAGGGCGGCTTCGAGATCCGCACCTTCATCTGCCGTCGCCGCCGCGGCGCGGGGGCGCGGGCACTCTGCAACATTACCGGCCGATCCCGATCTTCGCCGTCGGCTGCACCATCGCGGACATGAGCGTGGCGGCCAAGGCGGAGACGGGCTCCTGCCCCATGTCGCACATGACCCTGGAATACAGCGCAAATCTGCGCGCCGACGGGCCGATTCGGCGACCTGTGCCGCAAGCTCGCCGATTCATGACCGGACTGATCGAGTCGAGGACAGCCGGTGTTTCCGACCGGCGGCGTGCGGGTGCGCGCCAGTCCGTGCGAGGACTACTGCGTTGCCGACGGCAGCGTGCGCGGATGCCGGCTTCATGCATGCGATTCTGAAGATCGGCGCGGGCCGAAGCGATGCCGCGAAGCGGCGACGTGCACCGGCCTGTTCGACATCATGAAGGCGCATTTCGCGACGCAGTTCGCGCAAGCGCGGACTGGCCCTGTCGCTCGAATTCATCGAGTTCAGCGAGAGCGGCACGCTCAAGCACAACAATCTGCACGCCCGATTCAAGAGTTCTGCCGTTCAAGCCAAGCCCGGTTCGAGCGGATCAGGGTAGCGAGCCGAAAGCGAGATTCAATGCTGCCGACCGAAACCATTGCGCACGTTGGCGCGGCAGCTCTACGAAGCGCGCAAGAACCGCACGCAGCTGCGGCATTTCAGGCGAGTACCCGGACATGACCATCGAGGACGGCTACGCCATTCAGCGCGAGTGGGTGAAGCTCGAACTGGCGGACGGCCGCGCGATCCGTGGCCGCAAGATCGGGCTGACGTCGCGGGCGATGCAGCAGGCCTCGCAGATCAGCGAGCCGGACTATGCGCCGCTGATGGACGATATGTTCTTCGAGACCGGCAGCGACATCCCGTTTCGAGCCGTTCATCGCGCCGCGCGTGGAAGTGGAGCTTGCATTCGTGCTTGGCGCGGGCGCTGCGGGGCCCGGGCGTCACGCTGTTTCGACGTGCTGCAGGCCACGGATTACGTGATGCCGGCGCTGGAGATCATCGACGCGCGCATCGAGCAGTTCGACCGCGAAACCAACGCGCCGCGCAAGGTGTTCGACACCATCGCGGATTTTGCGGCCAACGCCGGCATCGTTCTCGGGCGGCCGGCCCGTGAAGCCCGACGACGATCGATCTGCGCTGGGTCGGCGCGCTGCTCTACAAGAATGCCGTCATCGAGGAGACCGGCCTCGCGGCGGCGGTGCTCAACCATCCCGCCACGGGCGTTGCGTGGCTCGCCAACAAGATCGCCCCCTACGATGAGCAGCTCAATGCCGGAGACATCGTCCTGGGCGGCTCGTTCACCCGGCCGACCACCGTCGCCCGCGGCGATGTGCTGCATGCCGACTACGGGCCGTCTCGGCAACATTTCAATGCGATTCGTTTGAACGGGACCAGGTCCACGAGAACACGTGCAGTTACCGGTGAATCGCATTCAAACAGGCTCTGCGCGACGGCAGCCCCAAATCGGCCTGTGGATGGGGCTGGCCGATCCGTACGTGGCGGAGTTGCTGGCGACCACGGATTCGACTGGCTGCTGATCGATGCCGAGCACTCGCCCAACGATCCGCGCCACGTGCTGGCGCAGTTGCAGGCGATGGCGCCGTATGCGGTGCAGCCCGTCGTGCGCCCGCGCAATGGCGATGCGGACCTGTTCAAGCAGTACCTGGACATCGGCGCGCAGACGCTGCTCATGCCCATGGTCGAGACGCCGCAGCAGGCGGCGCACGTGGTGGCCGCCACCCGCTATCCGCCCCGTGGCATTCGCGGCGTCGCTAGCGCCACGACGCGCGCGTCGCGCTGGAATCAAATCGAGGATTACTTGCGCCGCTCCGAACAGGAGATGTGCGTTCTGGTGCAGATGGAATCGGTCAATGGGCTCGGCAATCTGGGGGAGATTGCCGCCGTCGATGGCGTGGATGGTGTTTTTTTCGGACCGGCGGACCTGGCGGCATCAATGGGAATGATCGGCAGGACCACCGACGGTGCGGTACGGACCGCCATCGCCGATGGCATTGCCGCCGTCAGGGACGCCGGCAAAGCGGCCGGCACACTCACCGTCGATGCTCAGCTGGCGCGCGAGCATCTGGCTATGGGCGCGCTGTTCGTCGCGGTGGGCGTGGACATCAGCCTGCTGGCGCGGGCCGCGAGGGAACTCGCCGGCGCATTCAAGGGTTTCAAGGCATGATTCTCCACGGTTATGCGTTGAGCTCCGCCTCCTATCGCGTGCGCATCGCGCTCGCGCTGAAGGGTCTCGAGGTGACCCTCGTGACCAAGCAGCTGCGCCTCGATGAACACCGTCGGGCGGATTTTCTGCGGCTCAATCCACAGGGCTTCGTGCCGGCGTTGAGCTTGGACGATGGTCAGGTGCTGACGCAGTCACTCGCGATCATCGAATATCTGGAGGAGATGTACCCCGAGCCGCCGTTGCTCCCGGCCGCGCCGGCGGCGCGCGCCAGGGTCAGAAGCTTGAGCCAGCTGATCGCCTGCGACGTACACCCGCTGAACAATCTGCGGGTGCTCAAGTACCTCGAGGCGCCCCTCGGGCTGGACCAGGAGAAGCGCGTCGCGTGGTACCACCATTGGGTCGGAGCCGGCTTCGAGGCGCTCGAGCAGCGGCTCGTGCGGGATCCATCCACCGGTCGATTCTGCCACGGCGATTCCCCCGGCATGGCGGACGTTTGCCTCGTGCCGCAGGTGTTCAATGCACGGCGTTACGCTCTGGATCTCGGGCCCTATCCGCGTATCGTCTCGATCGACGCTGCATGCGCCGAACTGCCGGCATTCCAAAGCGCGACACCCGAGCGGCAACCGCAATAGCAGGCCCGTCCCGCCGACCGCACGGCTGCAGCCGTCAAAGCGCCGGTATGCCGTCGCGGATTCTTGCCGAAAAGGCAGCGCTCTGGTCGGCCCGCCTGCCGCGCTCGCTGATCCGGCCGAGGGCACGCAGCTCCTCGAGCGAGTAGCGCGGGTCGAGACCGCCGACACTGTAGACGTACTCGGGCATGTAGCCCGACAACAGCACGCGGTAGTCGAAGGGCAGGTGGCCGACGATGCGTTTCATGAATTGATACACCAGCGTCGTGCAGTTGCCGGTGATCGTCTGATAGAAGCGCGGCGCCCGCAGCAGAGTGTTCGCCTCCTCGACGTAGGCCAAGAACAGGGAGCGCATCGCCGTCACCGGCATACGTACCCGGTATAGGTACACGTCCTCGCCGCGCACGTTGGTTCGCAGGCGCACGACGTCGCGCTCGTCGGCCGCGATGATGCTGAGCTCGAACTCCTTGAAGAAGCCGCCGATCTCCGAGTAGCCTTCGTGCCTCTCGCGCCGAACTTCCACGGAGAATGCCACGCGCTCGCCATCGTCGAAACCGAACGAGACCAGCATGTGAGCGATGGACGGCGCCGACCAGTAGGACATGATCATGTCCACCGCATTCAGGCGTTCGAGGTCGTAGCGACGGGTTTCCCAGCGCTGAGCGTAGTCGGTCGGTGTGCCAAGTCGAAATTGCGCACGTTCTGCAAGGTGACGCAATTTCCGTCGACCGTGCCGTGGGTCATCTGCGCGACGTCGTCCGCCCACGCGCGGTCGTTCGAGGCGCGCAACCGCCGCCACCACACGATGAGGCCGCCGAATCCGACGACGAACGCCGCCGATCCCCACGCGAATCGCCCGACCCACAGGGCGATGATCACTGCGAGGCCGAAAGCGGCCCACAGGGCGGCGCTGAGCAGTTTGCGCACCGAGCCGCCCGGCGCTTGATACGCGAGCGCCAGGACGCCCCACGCCGCCGCGAGCGCGACGAGGAGGGTGGCGAGCAGCATGGCCGTGGTGGACAGCAAGCCGACCACGCCGCTCGTCATGTCACGGTACGCCGCGCTCGGCGAGGAATTCGCCGAGGATCCGCGCGGTATGGCTCTTGCCGGGCTTGCGCGCAATATCCTCGGGATCGCCCTGGGCGACGATGCGGCCGCCGCCCGCGCCGCCCTCCGGCCCAAATCGACGATCCAATCCGCCTCCGCCATGACGTCGAGATTGTGTTCGATGACGACCACGCTGTTGCCCGCGTCGACCAGGCGATGCAGGACCTGCAGAAGCTTCTCGACATCCGCCATGTGCAATCCGACGGTCGGCTCGTCGAGCACGTACAGGGTGTGCTGTGCCTTCGCGGCGCGCGATGTCGACTCCGAGCGCATCGGTGCGCACCTTGGCGAGCTCGGTGACCAGCTTGATTCGTTGGCTCTCGCCGCCCGAAGCGTCGGGCTGGGCTGGCCCAAGCTGAGATATCCGAGGCCGACATCCGCCAGGAGACTCTACCGGGTGCTGCACGCTGCGTTGCGCCGCGAAGAATTCGACGCGCCTCATCGACGCTGAGCGCGAGGGTGTCGCCGATGCTCTTGCCCTTGAACAGAATCGCCAGGGTCTCCGGATTGAAGCGACGCCCGCCGCACACGTCGCAGAGCACTTGCACGTCGGGCAGGAAACTCATCTCGATGCGCTGCATACCCTGCCCCTCGCACGCTTCGCAGCGCCCGCCGGCGGTGTTGAATGAGAACCGGCTGGCCGTGAAGCCGCGAATCCGGGCGTCGGTGGTTTCCGCATAAAGCCGGCGGATGGAGTCCCAAAATCCGATGTAGGTGGCCGGGCAGGAACGCGGTGTCTTGCCGATGGGCGTTTGATCGACCTCGAGCACGCGGCTGACCGATTCCCAGCCGGTGATCGATTCGCAGCCTTCGACGGCGGGATCCTGTCCGCGCGCGGCGACGGCGCGGCCGGGGCGGACCGCGAGACGCGCCAGATTCTTGAGGAGCACATCGCGCGCCAGAGAGGACTTGCCGGATCCCGATACGCCCGTGACGACGGTCAGCCGGCCAAGGGGGATGCGCGCATCGACTCTGCATAGATTGTGCAGCGTCGCGCCGGAAATCCGAATCGAGGGCGTCGCGCGCTCGACCGCGCGGCGGCGCGCGCGCGAATGGCGCAACGGCGCAGCAAGGCAGCGCCCGGTCGCCGAGTTGTTCAGGCGCGCGAGCTGCGCGGCGGTGCCCTGCGCCACGACCTGGCCGCCGCGCGTCCCGGCGCCGGGGCCCAGATCGATGACGTGATCGGCGCGGCGAATCGTATCCTCGTCGTGCTCGACGACGACCAGCGTATTGCCCTTGCCGCGCAGTCGATCGAGCGTGTCGAGCAGCGCCGCGTTGTCGCGCGGGTGCAGGCCGATCGTCGGCTCGTCGAGCACGTAGCACACTCCCTGCAGATTCGAACCGAGCTGCGCGGCGAGACGAATGCGCTGCGCTTCGCCGCCGGACAGCGTGGGGGCGGCACGGTCGAGCTGCAGATAGCCGAGACCCACATCGCAGAGGAACGAGGTGCGTGCCGTCAGCTCTGCAAGCAAGTCGCGGGCGATCGCAAATTCGCGACCCGAAAGCTTGAACTTGCGCAGGGCGGCGGCGAATTCCTGTACCGGCAGATTCGTGAGCGCCGCGATCGAGAGGCCGCGGAACAGCACGTGCCGCGCGACCGGATTGAGCCGTTCGCCGCCGCACGTCGGTACAGGTCGACGGTGGCGCGTCGTCCGCGTCGCGCCACTGCGTCTCCTCGCCGCTTTGCTCGCCATCGAACTGCGCCAAGGCGAGTCCGGTGCCGAAGCAGCCCGGGCACCAGCCATGCCGCGAATTGAACGAGAACAGGCGCGGGTCGAGCTCCGGAAAGCCGGTGCCGCAATTCGGACACGCGCGCTTGGTGGAAAACACGGCGGACTGCACTTCGCCGCGCGCCCCGGCGCGCTGCACGTGAACCACACCGCGCCCGTGATCGAGCGCGCTCGCAAGCGCCTCGCGCAACTGCGCTTCGCTGCCCGCGCTCACGCCGAGCGAGGCCACGGGAAGTTCGATGTTGTGCTCGACGAACCGGTCGAGCCGCGGCCATTTCGCCGTGGGCAGCAATGCGCCGTCGACGCGCAACTCGCGATAGCCCTTGCCACGGGCCCACTTCGCGAGCGCCGTATACAAGCCCTTGCGCGCGACGATCAGCGGCGCCAACAGGGTGACGGTCTGTCCTCGATAGTCCTTGAGCAGCCGCGCGGCGATAGCCTCGACGGACTGAGGCTCGATCGGGGCTTCGCATGAGGGACAAAATTGGCGGCCGAGCTTCACGTACAGCAGACGCAGGAAGTGATAGATTTCCGTCAGCGTCGCCACGGTGCTCTTGCGGCCGCCGCGGCTGGTGCGCTGTTCGATGGCGACGGTCGGCGGGATCCCGAATATGGCGTCCACATCCGGACGGGAAGCGGGCTGGACGAATTGGCGCGCATAGGCATTCAGGGACTCGAGATAGCGGCGCTGTCCCTCGGCAAACAAAATGTCGAATGCCAACGTGCTCTTGCCGCTGCCCGAGACGCCGGTGATGACGGTGAATCGATCGTGTTCCAAGTGGACGTCGATGTTCTTGAGATTGTGTTCCCGCGCGCCGCGAATTTCGATGGCGTGCGGTGCGGCCGTGCGCCGGGCGCGATCGTCCGCGTCCTGCACTCCGCCGCCGAAGGAGACGGGGTTCAGCGCATCGAGCAAGGCGCGGCCGGTGTGCGAGGATGGGATGCGCATGATGTCCTCCGGGGCACCGGCTCCCACCAGCAGGCCGCCCGCATCGCCGCCCTCCGGCCCCAGTTCGATCACCCAATCGGACGCACGCACCACGTCGAGGTTGTGCTCGATGACGAGGAGCGAGTGGCCGGCCTCGATCAGTCGCCTGAAGGAGCGCAGCAGCTTCGCGACATCGTCGAAATGGAGGCCGGTGGTCGGTTCATCGAACAAGAACAGCGAGCCGCGTTCGGCGCGGGCGCCGCGGCGGACGGCCGTATTCTCGGCGAGGTGTCCGGCGAGTTTGAGCCGCTGCGCTTCGCCGCCGGAGAGCGTCGGCACGGGCTGGCCGAGGCGCAGGTAGTCGAGCCCCACTTCGGCGAGTGGCGCGAGACGCGTGCAGACTTCGGCATCCGCGGCAAAGGCCGTCAGCGCTTCGGAGACCGTGAGGTCGAGGACATCGGCGATGCTCATGGGCGGGAAGTTGCCGCGCGTCAACTTGCACTCGAGAATCTCCGCCCGATAGCGCCGGCCATCGCAGTCCGGGCACCGCAGGTAGACGTCCGACAGGAACTGCATCTCCACGTGCTCGAAGCCGTTGCCGCCGCAGCCCGGGCAGCGACCGTTGCCGGCATTGAAACTGAACGTGCCGGCGGTGTACTTGCGCTCGCGCGCCTGCGGCAATTTCGCGAACAACGTGCGAATGGCGTCGAACGCGCCCACGTAGCTCGCCGGATTGGAGCGGGTCGTGCGGCCGATGCGGCTCTGATCGACCATGACCACGTCCCCGATCAGACCGATGCCCTGCAGATCGCGAAACCGGCCGGGATTCTCCGTGGGCTTGCCCTGGGCGCGCCTGAGCGCGGGGTAGAGCACATCGTGCACTAACGTGGACTTGCCGGAGCCGCTGACCCCGGCGACGCACACCAGCCGCCCCAACGGGATGTCGACGTCGATGTTCTTCAGGTTGTGCTCGGCGGCGCCTTCCAACCGCAATTTGCCGGCGGACGCGCCACGCGGCGCTCCCGCAGGGATCTCGACGCGGCGACGGTGAAATAGATAGTCGGCGGTGAGCGAGCCGCGGGCTTCGCGCAGCGCGCCGGCGGGTCCGTCGAATACGATGTGGCCGCCGTGTTCGCCGGGGCCGGGGCCGATGTCGATCACACGGTCGGCGGCCTGCATCACCTTCGGATCGTGTTCGACCACGAGCAGCGTGTTGCCCGCATCGCGCAGCCGCTGCATGACGCCGACGATGCGGCCGACATCGCGCGCATGCAGGCCGATGGAAGGCTCGTCGAGGACGAACAGGGTGTTGACCAGCGAGGTGCCTAGCGCCGTGGTGAGATTGATCCGCTGCACCTCACCGCCGGACAGGGTGCGCGATTGCCGGTCGAGGTCGAGATAGCCCAGCCCGACGTCGGTCAAGTACTTCAGGCGCGCACGGATTTCCCGCAGCAACAATTCGGTGGCCTCGTCGAGCGGCGCCGGCAGGGCGAGGGCCGCGAAAAACCGGCGGCTCGCATCGATCGGCATGAGCATCACGTCGCGGATGTTGACGCCGGGATTGCCGACCCGCCACAGCAGCGCCTCGGGTTTCAAGCGCGCGCCACCGCAGGCCGTGCATTCGGTGTACGAGCGGTATCTCGAGAGCAGCACCCGGATGTGCATCTTGTAAGCCTTGGTCTCGAGCCAGGCAAAAAATCGCTTCACGCCGTACCAAACGTTTTTGGTCCACTCTCCCTCGCCGTCGAGCACCCATGCGCGCTCGCCATCGGTGAGGTCGCGCCAAGGGGTGTCGATGGGAATCCCGCGCTTGCGCCCGAATTTGAGGAGATCCGCCTGGCATTCCCGGTACGACTCGGTTTGCCAGGGTTTGATCGCACCCTCGCGCAGCGAAAGCGAGGTATCCGGTATGACCAACCCGTAGTCGACACCGATGCTGCGGCCGAAGCCGCGGCACGTGTCGCAGGCGCCGATCGGGGAATTGAAGCTGAAGGTGCTCGGACTGGGATCCTTGTACGCGATGTCGCAGTCAGCGCAATGCAAGTCGGTGGAAAATCGCCACGGCGCAGCCGCGGATTCGTCCTCGCCGCTCAGCGGATAGACATCGAGCCGTCCCTGCCCGACCTTGAGCGCCGCTTCGATGGCATCGTTCACCCGCGCCGGCTCGACCGATCCGAGGCGAAACCGGTCTTGAATGACCTGCAGGATGTCGCCGCGCCGCTCGTGAATGCGGGTATAGCCGCGCGCGGAGAGCAAGCCTTCGATTTCCGCTGCGCTGAAATTCTTCGGGATGGGGACGGGAAAGCTCAGCAGCAGCCGCGGATCGCCGGCCGCCGCCGCGGCTTTGGCGAGCGCCTTGAGGATGCTCTCGGGCGTGTCGCGGCGCACCATACGTCCGCAGACGCGGCAGTGCAAATGAGCGGCGCGTGCGAACAGCAGCTTCAGGTGATCGTTGAGTTCAGTCATGGTGCCAACGGTCGAGCGCGACGTTCGCACCGGATTCGTCTGGTCGATGGCGATTGCCGGTGGAATGCCCTCGATGTGGTCGACGAGCGGCCGGTCCATGCGGTCCAGGAACTGCCGCGCATAGGGAGAGAAGGTTTCGACATAGCGCCGCTGGCCTTCCGCATACAGCGTGTCGAACACCAGCGAGGATTTCCCCGACCCGCTGACACCTGTGACGACGACCAGCTCGTGGAGCGGGATATCGAGATCGAGGTTCTTGAGATTGTTCTGACGGGCACCGCGGATACGGATCGCATCCGAGCGGGCAGGATCTAGGGGCGGCATCACCCCAAGTTTACAGGGATTCGGTCGGGAGCCTCCAGGAGCCTCAGACTGGCGCCATGGCTCCCATTCAGCGCCCGGCGAACTGCTCCATCATCAGCCCGGTGCCGCCGCGCGTGACATGCGCGACGATCGCGGTGCGGCGGTGGATCTTCGTGACCAGGCCGAGGTTGATGGCAAAAGCCAGCTGCACCTGTTGGCCCTTGCGCAGACCCAAATTCTCGGTCTCGACGAATACGCCGTTGGCGCTCAGGTTCTTGGCCTTGCAAATACGGCTCTTGCGACCGGACATCACTACGTAGACCGTCGTTCGCGCGCGGTGGCGGGTGTGCAAACGACGCTCCATCCGGACGATCCCTTCAGTTGAAAAGTGGCTTCGGTTGACAAGTAGCGAGTCGCCATTATGCACATCGAATCGCTGTTAGCGAAGCCTTCGATACTGCGGAGGGGGTTATGTCAACTTTCTTGGAGACTACGTCAAACCGATGAGCTTTCACGGCGGCTCAAAGGGCGATTCTGACTGACAGGCGGTCAGTTATTCGGCGTCCTTGCGGCGGATCGCGAGCTGTTCGGGCGCCTCGATGCCCATCTTGACGCGCCGTCCGGTTCCGCCCAGCAGCGTGATCAGGATGGGCCCGTTCGCGAAGAGTTGCGCGAGGGTCATGGACTCATCGACTCCATCCGCGGGTTGGATGACGATCGACTCATCGGCACGGCGACTCAGGACGAGCATAACTTCAGGCCTTGGCCAGCGCGCGCAGCGCCCGTGCGAAAGTCTTTCCCTGCGCGGTGTAAGTGGCCGGCGATCCGCCACGGGCGACATCGATGAGCTGTTTGATCTGCCCCTGGCGCAGATGGATGATGTAACCGTTGACCTCGTTCGCCACCCGGCATCGAGCCATCAACTCCATCAACGTGCGCCATCGCTCGGCGACCGTGGCGGCGACACCCGCCCCCGGGGGGACGCTCGCGCCGGGCAGGCCTTGTTCCGCGGCCGCGGCCAAGGCACGACGCTCGTCCTCGAGTTTTTCGATGGCGCCGAGAAGCTGCATCTTTTCGGCGGCGCCGCTTTGTACGGCCTCGGCCGAGGCGCCGGTCAACGCATCGCGTTCGGCGCCCAATGCGATGCCCAGCAGACGCGCGGTCTCGATCTCGCGATCCAGCAAATCCTCGAGTCGGTGGCGCGCATCCTGGTTCATGGGATTATTTCAGTCCGCGTTCGGACTGCAAGATCTTGTCGGCGACGCGGCCGGCGTCGATCTGATAGGTGCCGCTGTTCAGCGCCTGCTTGATCGAAGCGACTTTCGCGGCATCGACCGCGGGAGCCTGCGCGACGGCCTCCGAGAGCTTCTGCAGCGAGCGGGCCGAATCCGTCAACGTGACGTGGTCGCCGGTCTGCGAAGTGGGTGCCGGCGCCGCGGACGCGTCGCTTTGCGTCTTATCGGCAACAACGCCGCCGCTGTTCGAGCCCTTCAACGGCGCGAGCGGCTCTGACGCTGGATATCCACTGATTTTAGCAGGCACCGAAATCTCTCCTCGGGCAGGTAAGGCCCTTGCCCATGTTATCGTCGGGGTATCGACTAACTTTAGCGACTCGTGCTCGTGACGACCTTCTAAATTCGTTATCGGCTGTGACGTGGTTCACTGAAGGGTCATTGAAAAATAATTTCGACGATTTGTTCCGAGCGGGCAATCCCCTCGACGATCTTTCCCGACGACAGATTTTGGACTCTAACCCGCTGATTCACCAAGCCGTCGCTCAAGGCACGACCCGCCATGCGCACGCTCATACCGCCCGTGTCGGCGACCAGGGTGACCGTTTGACCGCGCTGAACCGCTTTCGCGGCCACCAGAAACTGGTTCGTAATGACGGCGCCCGTCGAGATCGGCCGGCTGACCGTGAGTCCGACGGCGACCGACGGATCATCCATATATCCCGGGGGAAGCGTCGAGACATCGCGCTGCTCCACCCGTATGTCCTTGTCGGTCAATATGCTGCCCGTCACGATGGCATGCGCGGCAATGGTCACCGGCGAAGTGCCGACGACTCGCACGGGCACGTAGATGTGCCATGAAGGCGTGCCGGGGCAGCGCAGCTCGATCAGGATGCGGTCGCGCATGTGGCCTCCGGGCGGGACCACGGGCTTGACGGGCAGACTGCAGCGCTGCAGCTGAAGGCGCGGATCGATCGGACCGACCACGAGCCGCTCCCGGTCGGTGAGCGGGGGCAGCTGCAAAGCGGCCTGGGATCTCGCCAGGGCTTCCAGCGGCCCGATCTCCTGCAGGTCGTCCGCCAGCGCGCTCGCCGCGAGCAGCGAGAGCCCAAAACCCCAGCGCCGAAATCTTGACGGTATTCGCATCCTACGGAATAGAAGCAAGTCACGTGCCAGATCCCGAGCGGTGCCTCGGGGCGCCCCGCAGCGGCTTGCCGCCGCGGCCGGCCGCGGCAATTCCTTGCCGCATTCTCGAGGGTGGCGCACCGCTCGTTGCCGGCGCCGCTACGCATTGCACCCGTTCCGCGCCCGCGAACGACGCTTGCCGCCGTCTTGGAGTCGCTCAGCGACGTTTGGCACAGCACTTGCTTGGCTGTCAAGCGAGGAGCATTCACGATGTTCGACAATATTTTCGGAATTCACGAGCAGGCGCTGATGGTGCATGGCCAACGCCT
Organism: uncultured Gammaproteobacteria bacterium; assembly: GCA_963843295.1. GTDB lineage: Bacteria > Pseudomonadota > Gammaproteobacteria > Steroidobacterales > Steroidobacteraceae > Bog-1198. Next base: position 94,980 of record CAWJJP010000009.1, read on the forward strand.
CGGCGTTCTCGCCACCAACCTCGCGAACGCCGACACACCCGGCTACAAGGCGCGGGACATCGACTTCAGCGCGGTGCTGTCGCAGACGGACGGCGAAACTTCGCTGCCGCTGCAAGCGACGCATGCCGCGCACATTACTTTCAATGACGGCGGATCGTCGCCGGGCGACCTCAAGTATCGCAATCCTTATCAGGCGTCCCTCGACGGCAACACGGTGGAAATGCCGGTGGAACAGGCCGCCTTTTCGGAGAACAACGTGCGCTATCAAGCGAGCCTGAATTTCATCAATCTCAGGATAGCCGAGCTGCAGCTCGCCATTGCAGGCCAGTAGCCGCAGTCCTCAGGAGAGAAATCCCATGTCCTTGTTCAATGTGTTCAGCGTCTCCGGAAGTGCCTTGAATGCCGAAACGATCCGGCTCAACACGACGACCAGCAATCTCGCCAACGCGGAAAGCGTCAACGGCGATGCGACCAAGGTGTACCGGGCCAGGCACCCGGTGTTCCAAGCCATGATGAACACGGCCGATGCGAGCTTCGACGGCCAGGACGCCTCGAGCGGTGTGCGGGTGCTCGGGGTGGTCGAGAGTACGGCTCCGCCGCTGAAGACCTATCAGCCGGACCATCCGCTCGCCGACAAGGATGGCTACGTCTATGCATCGAACGTCAATTCGATCGAGGAGATGGCCAACATGATCTCCGCGAATCGCTCCTTCACGACCAACGTCGAGGCGATCAACACGGCGCGCGACCTCCTCCTCAAAGTCATTGCCATGGGCCACTAGGGATCAATCATGATTGTCAACAACACGCAGGCGGCCAACAGCGGCATCGGAACCACCGGCACCGGAGCCGGCGGCACCGGCACGGGCGGTACCGCGGGAACCAACGGCACTTCCGGTACGAGCGGCACGGGCACGACCGGCTCCGCCGCGGCCAGTGGCACCACCCTGGGGGGCACCAACTTTCTCACGCTCATGTTGGCGCAGCTCAAGAATCAGGATCCGACCAGTCCGGTCGACAGCAACACCTTCCTGGCGCAACTCGCCTCGCTCAGCGAAGTGCAGGGCATCACGCAACTCAATACGTCGTTCAGTTCGCTGTCGAGTTCGCTGCTGTCCAATCAAGCGCTGCAAGCTTCCTCGCTGCTCGGGCACAAGGCGCTGGTCGCCAGTCCGACGGCGACGTTGACGAGCGCCGGCGGCACGCTTTCGGGTGCAGTCAGCGTGCCTCAGACCAGTTCACAGGTGGTGCTGAACATCACCAACAGCGCCGGTGTGCTGGTGCAGACGCTCAACCTCGGCGCGCAGCCGGCGGGACTCGCGAATTTTTCATGGAACGGGCAGACGTCGGGCGGCTCGCAGGCGCCGGCCGGCACCTACACCTTGACCGCGCAGGTCGCCGGCGTCGGCGGCGGTACGGCGGTCACCACGCTGGTCAATGGAACCGTCGACAGCGTCACGATGGGCGCGGGCGCGAGCGGCCTGACCTTGAACATCGCGGGACTGGGCAGCGTGCCCTTCAGCAGTGTTCAACAGATATCCAACTAATTTCTCAGGAGCATTTGCATGGCTACTTTCAGCATCGCCTTGTCCGGATTGTCGGCCGCGAGCTCGGCTTTGGACATCACCTCGAACAACATCGCGAACTCGAACACGGTCGGCTTCAAGGGCTCGCGAGCCGAGTTTGCCGATGTGTACGCGTCCGGGGCGGTCAATCTCAACAACTCGACGGCCGGTGAAGGCGTGCGACTGGTCGATGCCGCACAGCAATTCACGCAAGGCAACATCAACACGACGTCCTCGAATCTCGACCTGGCGATCAGCGGCAACGGCTTCTTCACGCTCAGCGGCGCGAACGGCAACGTCTACACCCGCAACGGCGAATTCTCCAAGGATCAGAACGGCAATGTCGTGAGCTCGACGGGCCAGGATCTGCAGGTTTATCCGCCGCTCGCGAATGGCGGATTCAATACCGGCGCGCTGACGACGCTCAACCTCAACACCGCACAGAGCCAGCCCGTCGCCACCAGCACGGGGACGGTGATCCTGAACCTGCCGTCCAACCAAACCGTTCCGACCGCCGCGCCGTTCGATCCGACCAATCCCAACACGTACAGCCAGTCGACTTCGACGACGGTCTACGATTCGCTCGGCAATTCGTACCCGGCGACCTATTATTTCAGCCAGACGGCAACACCGGGGCAGTGGTCGGTCAATTTGACCGTGAACGGCACCCAGGTCGGCGCCGCACAGACTTTGGCGTTCTCGAATACCGGCGCGGTCACCGCGCCGGTCAACGGCAATCTGGCATTCCCCGGATTCGTCCCGCCCGATGGCGCGGCGACGATGAACATGACGTTCAATTTCAGCAAGTCGACTCAATTTGGCACGCAGTTCGGCGTCAGCTCCATCATCCAAAACGGCTACACCACGGGGCAGCTCAGCACCGTTTCCATCGATCCGACGGGGGTCGTTTCCGCCGTCTACACCAACGGTCGCTCGACGCAACTCGGGCAGCTCGCCATCGCCAATTTCCCGAACCCGCAGGGACTGCAGCAGCTGGGTGATACGAATTGGGCGCAAACGTTCTCCTCGGGGACGGCGGTGCAGGGGACCGCGGGATCCGCCGGCTTCGGCACCATCCAATCGGGCGCCCTGGAAAGCTCGAACGTGGATTTGACGACCGAGCTCGTGAGCATGATCACCGAGCAGCGCGCCTTTCAGGCCAACGCCCAGGTCATCACGACGGCCGATCAGCTCTCGCAGACCGTCATCAGCATCGCGACCAATGGATAGAGGACTGTACGTGGCGATGACGGGCGCGAAGCAGATCATGCAAGCGCAGGCCGTCAACAACCACAACATCGCGAACGTCAATACCGTCGGTTTTCGCGCCGATGCGGTCTCCTTCGTCAGTCAACCGATTTACGGCGTCGGCTATCCGACGCGGGTGAATGCCGTGGCGAGCGACGGCGGCACGGATTTCTCGAGCGGCGTCATGCAGAGCACGGCGCGCGAGCTCGACGTGGCGGTCACCGGCAAGGGCTACCTCGCGGTTCGCGGCAGCGACGGCAAGGAAGCTTACACGCGCGCCGGGGACCTTCGCGTCAGCGCCGAAGGCGCGGTGACGACGGCGAGCGGCCTGCCGGTGCTCACCGAGTCCGGTCCCTTGGTGATACCGCCCGCAACCAACGTGACGATCGGCAACGACGGAACGGTGTCGGTCCTCGGGCTCGGCCTCGCTCCGATCGCGATTGCGCAAACGGATCGCATCAAGCTGGTCAATCCACCGCAAACGGCCCTTCAGAAGGGTGACGATGGATTGCTGCGGCTGAAGGACGGCAGCAAAGCACCGAGCGATCCGTCCGTGAAGCTGAGCTCGGGGATGCTGGAATCGAGCAACGTCAATGCCGCGCAGTCGCTCATCAACATGATCGAGCTGCAGCGGTTGTATGAATTTCAGGTCAAGGCCATGAACTCGCACGATCAGAACGAGCAGACCGCCGCACAACTGATGTCGAACTCCACGTGACGATTGATCAAGAGGAACCTTCAGAATGAATCTCGCACTATGGTCGGCAAAGACCGGCCTCGACGCCCAAAACACGCAGATGGCGATCATCGCCAACAATCTCGCCAACACGAACACGACCGGGTTCAAATCGGACCGGGCGGCGTTCCAGGACCTGCTGTACCAGAACATCCGGCAGGTCGGCGCACAGAGCACTCAGAACACGCAGTACTCCACGGGCCTCACTCTCGGAACGGGCGTACGCATCGTCGCGACCGAGAAGAATTATTCGCAAGGCAGCGTCACCCAGACCGGCGGCTCGCTGGACTTGTCCATTTCGGGCCGCGGATTCCTGCAGATCACGATGCCCGACGGCTCGATTGCGTACACCCGCGACGGTTCGCTCACCATGGATTCGCAGGGCAACGTCGTGACGGCGAGCGGCTATCCGCTGCAGCCCGCGATCACGATCCCGGTGGGAACCCAGTCGCTCACGATCGGCAATGACGGCGTGGTGACGGCCCTGTCCGCCACCAACAAGTCCACCCAGATCGGGCAGGTCCAGCTGGCGGACTTCATCAACGAGCAGGGCATGCAGCCCATCGGCAATAACCTGCTGATCGAATCGGCCGCGAGCGGCGCCCCGCAGGCCGGCACACCCGGCACCAATGGACTCGGCACCGTGCAGCAAGGATCCCTCGAGACCTCGAACGTCAACACGGTCACCGAGCTCGTCAACATGATCGAGTGTCAGCGCGCCTATGAGATGAACTCCAAGGCGATCACAACCACCGATCAAATGCTGCAGTATCTGACGACGAACCTCGCATGATCAACCGCCGCCCCGCCCATCGAGAGGCCCTGAGCGCCGCCGCCATGCGCATCACGGCCCCGGTGCTCGTCGCGGCCGCGCTGGTGTTGCTCGGCGGCTGCGGTCTGATGCCGGCGAGAGATCGAAAGCCCGAGCCGGTGGTGCCGCGGGTGCTGCCGCCTCCGACGCCGCGCACCGATGGCGCCATCTACCAGGCCGGCCAGGAAATGGCGTTGTTCGCCGATCTCAAGGCGCGGCGGGTGGGGGATGTACTGACCATCGTATTGAACGAATCGACCAACGCCAGCAAGAGCGCGACCACGAAGACGTCGAAAACTTCCGCAGTGACGGACACGGGTCCGACGATATTCGGCAGGTCGATCACCACCAAGGGAGTCCCGGTTCTCGATACGAATCTCTCTGGTGCAACCAGCTTCGACGGCGAGGGATCGAGTTCGCAGGGCAACAGCCTGGTCGGCAGCCTCACTGTCACCGTGGTGGAGGTCCAGGCCAACGGCAATCTGCTGGTGCAGGGCGAGAAGAGCTTGAAACTCAATCAAGGCGATGAGTTCATCCGGATCTCCGGGATGGTGCGTCCGGCCGATGTGTCGACCAACAACACCGTGACCTCCGACAAGATCGCGGACGCGCGCATCAGCTATTCGGGCAAGGGCGTCATCGCCAATTCCAACCGAATGGGATGGCTCAGCCGGTTTTTCAACTCGGTATTCGCTCCACTCTGAGGCGCCCCACGCATGCATGTACTCAAACGAAGCTGTGCGATGGCGCTCCTGTTGCTGATGGCGGCATCGGCCGCCCGCGCCGAGCGCATCAAGGACATGGCGCAAGTACAGGGCGTGCGTACCAATCAACTCGTCGGCTACGGCCTGGTGGTCGGTCTCGATGGTACCGGCGATCAAACCAGCCAGGCACCATTCACGATCCAATCGCTGATCAACATGCTCGCCCAAATGGGCGTCACGGTGCCCTCCACCGCCAATCCGCAGCTGAAGAACGTGGCCGCGGTTTCCGTGCATGCCGTCATGCCGGCGTTCGTCAAACCGGGACAGACCATCGACATCACGGTCAATTCGATCGCCAATGCCAAGAGCTTGCGCGGCGGTTCGCTGCTGGTGACGCCGCTGCGCGGACTCGACGGGCAGATCTACGCCATCGCGCAGGGCAATCTGATCGTGAGCGGGTTCGGCGTCGAGGGCAATGACGGCTCGAAGCTCACCGTGAACGTGCCGAGCTCGGGCCGAATTCCGAACGGCGCGACGATCGAGCGGGCCGTGCCGACGCAGCTCGCGCAGGGCGATGCGATCACCCTCAACCTCAACGATCCCGATTTCACGACCGCAACGCGCCTGGTGGCGAGCGTCAACAAGGGCATCGGCGATGGCGCGGCCACCATCATCGACGGTGGTTCCGTCCGGGTGCGGGCACCGCTCGACGTCACGCAACGGGTCGCCTTTCTCTCGACGGTCGAAAATCTGGAAGTCGAACCGGCGAGCGCAGCGGCCCGTGTGATCATCAATTCGCGCACCGGGACCGTGGTGATCAGCAGCAACGTGCGAGTGAGCCCCGCCGCCGTCTCGCATGGCTCGTTGTCGGTCAGCATCAAGGAGGAGCAGACCGTGAGCCAGCCGGCGCCATTCTCGACGCTCGGGCAAACGACGGTCGTCAACAACTCCACGATCAAGGTCGATCAAGGCTCGAACCGCATGTTCTTGTTTCACCCCGGCGTGGAACTCGAGCAGATCGTGCGCGCCGTCAATGACGTGGGCGCCGCGCCCGGTGATCTGGTCGCCATCCTCGAGGCCCTGAGGGAGGCCGGCGCACTGCAGGCCGAGCTGATCGTGATTTGAATGGCTACACCGCCGGCTCCTCTGTCCTCCGTATCCCCGTCCGCCGCCAGCGCATCCGCGGCAAACACCTATACCGACCTCAATGGGCTCGCGGCTCTGAAGAATGCTCCGCGTTCGCCGGAGGCCATTCGCGCGGTCTCGCAGCAGGTGGAAGCGCTGTTCCTGCAGATGATGCTGAAGAGCATGCGCGAGGCGAGCGACGCCAGCGGTGAACTCACGAGCAATGAAACGAGCATGTATCAGGACATGTTCGACAAGCAGGTCGCACTGACGTTGAGCAAGCACCAGGACCTCGGCATCGCGCGCATGTTCGAAAGGCAGCTCGGTGGCCAGGCAGCGCCCGCGAAGCCCGAAGCGGGCTCGGCGGGCGTGTCCACACCGCCGGGTTCCGTGCCTTCTGCATCCAGGCCGGGCCCGGCGACGTCGCGCGCGGATGCCGACGGACGCTCCGCCGCGCCGGGTACCGTCGCGGTGACGGCGCAGCATGCTGCCCAGTTCGTCGAGCAAGTGTTGCCGAGCATTCAGCGGGCCGCGCGGATGTTGGGGATCAACCCATTGGGGCTTCTCGCACAGGCTGCCCTGGAGACGGGGTGGGGGCAGCGCATGCCACGCACCGCCGACGGCAGCCCGAGCCTCAATCTCTTCGGCGTCAAGGCGGGCGGGGAATGGAACGGCGCCCGCGCGGTCGCGGAGACCGTGGAGTTCGCCGGTGGCCTCGCGGTGCAGCGGCGCACGACCTTTCGTGCTTACGGCTCGATCGGAGAGAGCGTCAGCGACTTCGCCAATCTGCTCGCGAATTCTCCGCGCTATCGCGAGGCGGTGGCTGCCGGCGGCAACGTACAGGCGTACATCGACGGCATTGCGAGGTCCGGCTATGCCACCGATCCTGCTTATGGGATTAAGTTAAATGAAATACTCAACGGCGGCACGCTGCGCGCGGCGCTCGGCGTGCGGACGGCCGCGTTATAGAAAAGGCGCCCCCTGCCGATACAAGGTGGGCTGAGAATCGAAGGGCTAGCGCGGGGTAGATATCGTGTCAGATGTGTTCGGAATCGATGTGTCGGCTCTGCAGGCCTTTCAGCAGGCAATCGCCGTTACCAGCAACAACGTCGCGAACGCGAGCACGCCGGGCTACGACAAGGAATCCATTCTGCTCAATACAGCGGCGCCGCAAACCACCGGCGGCGTTCCGATCGGGGCGGGCGTGGTGACCTCGGGCGTGTCCCGAAGCTACGATCAAGCCGCCACGAATCAGCTCTACACCTCGCAAAGCAGCCTCGGCCAGCTCACGGCGCTGCAAAATTACACCGGCCAGATCGACAATCTGTTCGGCACCACCGCCGCGGGGTTGAGCACGGCTCTGCAAACCTACTACAGCGGATGGTCGGCCGTTGCCAACGATCCAACCTCCACCGCCGCCCGGCAAGCGCTGCTCGGTAATGCGCAGAGTCTCGCAGCCAACATTCAAACGACCAGCACCCAGCTCAACAGCCTGAGTTCGGACGTGAATACTCGAATCTCGGCGGATGTGCAGCAGATCAACTCGATCGGCGCCGCCATTGCGACATTGAACCAGCAGATCGTGACCGGCACCGCAGCGGCCGGTGGCCAGCCTCCGAATGAATTGCTCGATCAGCGCGATCAGCTGGTCTCGAACCTCTCCAAGCTGGTCGGTGTGACGACCACGACGGAAAGCAACGGCGGGCTGAACGTCTTCATCGGTAACGGGCAGCCCCTGGTTTTGCAGGGCGCGACCACGACGCTGACGACAGTGGCCAATCAGTTCAATGCGTCGCAGCTCGAGGTATCGACCTCGACCTCCAACGGCAATTCCATCAGCGCATCGATCAGCTCGGGAGATCTCGGCGGTCTTTTGGCGGCGCGCAACCAGGTCATCAACCCGGCTCTCAACCAACTCGGATTGATCGCCACTGCGGTCGCGCAAAGCGCCAATACTCAGCAGGCCTCGGGTCTCGACCTGAGCGGTCAATTCGGTGCGAATTTGTTCTCCGTCGGCGCTCCGGTGGCCACTGCCTCGTCCAAGAACACCGACAACACGACTGCGAGCGTCAGCATCGCCAACGTCGGGGCGCTGAGCGGGAACAGCTATCTGCTGGCGTACAACGGCGGCACGTATACGCTCACCGATACGGCCACGGGCGCGAATGTGGCGCTCGCGGGCGCCGGCACTGCCGCGAATCCGCTGACCGCCGACGGGCTATCAATCGTGCTTTCGGCACCCCCGGCGGCCGGCGATCAATTCCTGGTCCAGCCGACTGCACAGGCGGCCGGATCCTTGAGCGTAGCTCTGACGAACCCGTCGGGAGTTGCCGCCGCCGGGGCAGTGCGCACCTCGGCCGCCGACACCAACGCCGGCACCGCGACCATCGCTCCCGCCACGGTCGTCACCGCCGCGAATCCGAACTTGCTCACCACCACCACCATTCAGTTCTTGACCCCGACGACCTATTCCGTCAACGGTGCGGGCAGCTTTGCGTATACCTCCGGGGGCAGCATCAGCCTCAATGGCTGGCAGACGAAGATCAGCGGTACGCCCGCTGCTGGCGATGTCTTCACCGTGCAGAGCAACGCCGGTGGCACGGGCGACAATACCAATGCGCTCGCCAGCGCCAATCTGCAGAGCCAGGGCATTCTGGCGAACGGCACGACGAGCATCGCGGGGGCGGTCAGTTCGCTGATCACCGGAATCGGCAGCCAGGCACAGCAGGTCAATACGGCACAAACGGCGCAGACGGCCGTCAACACCCAGGTTCAAACCGCGGTTCAGTCGATCTCCGGGGTGAATCTCGATGAGGAGGCCGCCAATCTCCTGCGATGGCAACAGGCGTATCAAGCCTCCGCGCAAGCACTCACGATTGCCAACAGCTTGTTCACGAGCCTGTTGGATTCGGTCAAAGCAGGATAAGGAGACCTCCATGCGTGTGACTCAGGGTTTGGAACAATCGCAATTCCTGACCTCGATCAATCAACTCGAGTCCAGCATCTCGCAAACGCAGAACGGGATATCGACGGGATTGTCCTTCACGACGGCATCGCAAAACCCCGTCGGCGCCGGACTCGTGACCGACTACAACCAGGTGTTGGCGCAGAGCCAGCAATACCAGGCGAATGGCAACAGCGCGCAGGGTGGCCTCAATATCGAGGACTCGGCGCTGACTCAAGCGCAGAATGCCCTGCAAAGCTTGCGCGACCTTGCGCTCCAGGCGAACAACGCCACCATATCGGCACAGGACCGCAGCGCGATCGCGACGCAGGCCACGCAGATCCAACAGACGTTGGTGTCGCTCGCCAACACGCAGGACGGCAGCGGCAATTACATCTTCGCGGGCTTTGCAACGCAAACGCAGCCCTTTGCCCTGACCGCCACCGGTGCCTCGTACGCCGGCGATCAAGGCCAGCGGCAGATACAAATCGCGGCAGGCCAAACGGTGGGGGCCGGCGACAACGGCGATCTCGTCTTCAATCAAATCAAGACGGGCAACGGGACGTTCACCGCGACCGCCGCGGCCGGCAACACGGGCTCAGGCATCCTCGGCGCTTCAACCGTCAGCGATCCGACGGCCTACACCGGCGGTACGTATTCGATCGAATTCACGGCACCGACCACCTATCAGGTCGTGAACGCGGCCACCAACGCCGTGGTGACTTCCGGTACCTACACGCCCGGCCAGGCCATCGCATTCAGCGGCGTGCAGGTAACGGTCTCCGGGCAACCGGCTGCGGGAGACGCGTTTACGGTAGCGCCCAGCACCAACCAAAGTGTTTTCACGACGGTGCAAAATCTCATCACCGCCCTGCAGCAGGGCACGCCCACCGCGGCCTCGCAGGCGCAGCTCAATAATTCGATGGGCGAAGCCATCAACAACATCGACCAGGCGCTCGGAAACATGCAGAGCGTGCAAGCCACCGTCGGGGCGCGGATCAACACCATCACCACCCAGCAGTCGGTCGGGAGCACCCAGCAGGTGCAGTTGAAGCAGTCGATCTCGACTTTGCAGAGTCTGGATTATGCGAGCGCGATCACCAGCCTCGACCAGCAGAACACGACCTTGAGCGCCGCGATGCAGGCCTTCACCCTGACGCAGGGCCTATCGCTGTTCAAGTACTTGTAGCAGCCAGGGCAGCCCCCCGGCCTTGGTAGCACCCAGGCTGGGTCAGGCGATCAGCCCTGCCGGCTCTCCTAGTGGTGATGGCCGCCGGCGCCGTGTACGTGTCCGTGCTCGAGCTCTTCGCTGGTGGCGTCGCGAACGCTCACGACCTCGATATCAAAATGCAGGGTTTGATCGGCAAGGGGATGATTGCCGTCCAGCGTCACCATGTCGCCGGCGACGCCCGTCACCGTGAACAAGCGCATGCCGTCGTCGGTGCGCGCCTGAAATTGCATGCCCTTGCGGATCTCGCCGGCGCCCTGCAGCGAGCGCTTGGGTACGCGCTGCACCAGCGCCTCGTCGCGCGTGCCGTAGCCATCCCGAGGCGAGATCGTCACCGCCGCCGTATAGCCGTCCTGCTTGCCCTCGAGCGCTTTTTCCAAGCCGGGCACGAGATTGCCGTGGCCTTGAATGTAGGCAAGCGGCTCGCCGCCGGCCGAGCTGTCGAGCACCTCGCCGCTGTCATCTTTCAATGTGTAGTGAATCAACACCACCGTATCTGCCGCTATTTCCACGTTGCGTCTCCGTCGCCGCCCGCCTCGATTGATTGGGCAAGCTTACACAGTCAAGAGGCCAAACGCGCTTCGAGATCGTAGGCGCCGGCGCGCGTGATCCGCACCTCGGCGAGGTCTCCGGGCTTCAACGCAGGGGCGCCGGCGATGCGTACCGTGCCGTCGATTTCGGGCGCATCGCTCGCCGACCGGGCGATCGCCACTTTGCCCTCGTGGCGGTCGACGAGGACCTGCATGGTGCGGCCGACCTTTTGCGCGAGCCGCGCGGCGCTGATCTCGGCGGCCAGCTCCATGAAGCGCGCCCGGCGCTCGCGTTTGACTTCGTCGGGGACCGGCGCTTGGCGCAGCGCGTTGGCCGCCGCCCCCTCGACCGGCGAGTACTCGAAGCAGCCGACGCGGTCGAGCTGCGCCACGCGCAGCCAATCGAGCAGTTCGCTGAATTCGGCCTCGGTTTCCCCGGGAAAGCCGACGATGAAGGTGCTTCGAATGGTGATGTCGGGGACCGTCCGCCGCCACGCCGCAATCCGCTGCAAGGTGTCTTCCGCCGCGGCCGGTCGCTTCATCAGCTTCAAGATGCGGGCGCTGGCATGCTGAAAGGGAATGTCGAGATAAGGCAGCACGCCCCCGCCCGTCATCAGGTCCACCACCTCATCGACGTGCGGATAAGGATAAACGTAGTGCAGCCGGATCCACACCCCAAGCTCGCCCAAGGCGGCGGCAAGATCGTAGAAGCGGGTGCGGCGCTCGCTGTTCCGCCAACGCTCCGCGGCGTACTTCAAGTCGACGCCATAGGCGCTCGTGTCCTGAGAGATCACCAGGATTTCCTTGACGCCGGCGCGCACCAGCTGCTCGGCCTCCCGCAATACCTCGCCGATCGGACGGCTGACGAGGTCGCCGCGCATCGAGGGAATGATGCAGAAGCTGCAGCGATGATTGCAGCCTTCGGAGATCTTCAGATAGGCGTAATGACGCGGCGTGAGCTTCACGCCCTGCGCCGGAATGAGATCGAGGAATGGCTCGTGCATCGGCGGCAGATGATCATGAACCGAAGCAACCACTTCTTCATAGCGCTGGGGACCGGTGATCTTCAGTACCTGGGGATGCCGCTCGAGAATCTTCTGCGGCTGCGCACCGAGACAACCGGTGACGATCACTTTGCCGTTCTCGGCCAGCGCCTCCCCGATGGCGTCGAGCGACTCATCCACCGCGGCATCGATGAAGCCGCAGGTGTTGACCACGACCAGGTCCGCCGCGCGATAGTTCGCCGCCACCTCGTAACCTTCGGCGCGCAGACGCGTGAGAATGCGCTCCGAATCGACCAGCGCCTTGGGGCATCCCAAGCTGACGAATCCTACTTTGGGAGTCTTACGATCGGCTATTTTCAATGGAATCAAGGCCTTGGTGGGATCAAGCCGAACGGGGCGCTTGGAAAAAGTTGTCAAATTCTACTCCAAAAGCGCGCCTTGCTGCCGATAAAGCACCCGACAGAGGGCGCTTGCACTGTCAAATCGTCTCTGGCGAAACCGTGATCCAGTACTACGAACCTTCAAAAAGCGGGCCGGGATTCACCTCAAGAATGCGGGTGCGCTTCCGATAAACCTCTCTGAGTGTGGTCACCGGTCCGCCCGCTAGGCGGGTGAAGTGAGCACAAGAGAATGCAGGGCCAAGTGAGGCCGGTAGATCAACAATTGGAGGTTTGAAAATGTCACTAGTACTCAATACCAATATCGACTCGATCGTTGCGCAGAACAATCTGAACGGTTCGCAGTCGCTGCTCAACCAGTCGCTGACCCGGCTTTCCTCGGGTCTGAAAATCAACAGCGCCGCCGACGACGCGGCCGGTCTCGCGATCAGTCAGCAGTTCCTCACGCAGATCAACGGCACCAACCAGGCCGTCAACAACGCGAACAACGCGGTGTCCGAATCACAGACCGCCGCCGGCGCGTTGACCACTATCGTCAACAACCTGCAGAGCATCCGCACCCTCGCGGTGGAATCGGCCAACGGCTCGAACAGCGCCGCGGACCGCCAAGCTCTCGACCAGCAGGTGCAGCAGCAGATCGCGGAAATCACCCAGATCGCGCAGCAGACGTCCTTTAACGGCCTGCAAGTGCTGAACGGCTCGAGCGGCGTGCAGACCTACCAGGTCGGTGCCAACGTCGGCAACACGATCTCGGTCGACCTCGCCCAGGGCGTCGGCGCGAACCAGGTCGGCGCGGTCGCCGCGACCACCACGGCCGTCACGGGCACCGCCACCACCGGCGCACTGACCATTGCGATCGGCAACGGCACTGCGACGACCGTCGGCGCGAGCAGCCTGTATGCGACGACCGCCAGCTCCGGAACGGGCGGCAGCGCCTATGCATATCAAAACGGGGCCTCGGCGTACGCGAAGGCGGGCGCCATCAACGCCGCCAATATCTCGGGATTGACGGCCACCGCCAACAATTCCCAGGACGTGACCTTCGGCGCCGTCACGGTCGGCACCGGCGGCTATTCGCTCGGGATCAATGGAGTGACCGTGGTGAACGCGACCTCCGGCACCCTCACCGCATCGGATCTGGTCACGGCGATCAACAGCTACTCGACCCAGGACGGCGGCGTCACTGCGGCCGCAGGCGGAAACGGTCTGATTTTGACGGCGGCGGACGGCAGCAACATCCAGTTGAACCAGAACCTGAATCCGGGCGCCCTGGTTGCCAGCACCGGCGGCATCACGCATGTCACTTCATATAACGCCGCGACCAGTGCGGATATCGGAGCCGGCGCGGCCTATACGACGGGCGCCACGGCGTTCTACGGACAAGTCTCGTTGGCGGCTTCGCAGAACATCCAGGTCGGCGGTCTCGCAGCAGATCTCACGAATTCGGGCTTTGCGGCGGCGACCACGGTCACGGCCACTGGGACGCTTCAGGGCCAAAACGTGCTGTCGGTTACCGCGGCCAACTCCACGATCGAGTCGGTGGATTCCGCGCTCGCCACCGTCAGTCAGTTCCAGTCGCAGCTCGGCGCCATCCAGAACCGCTTCCAGGCGGCGGTGTCGAACCTGCAGTCGACCAGTCAGAATCTGACCCAGTCGCGCAGCACCATCCAGGATGCGAACTTCGCGCAGGAAACGGCGAACCTGACCCAGGCCCAAGTGCTGGAACAGGCGGGAATCTCGGTGTTGGCGCAAGCCAACCAGCAGCCGCAACTGATCCTCAAGCTTCTCGCCTAAAGGGCGATCGCTTGAAGTGAGAGATAGGAAAACCACGGCTCGGCCGCTCAGGCGACCGGGCCGTGGTCTACGGACGATTCAGGTTTTCAGGAGTGAACTCTCAGTTCGTTAACTCGAAGCAGGTACCATCATGGCGAGCGATGCAAACCCGGTACAGATACCGGCGATAAGCCTCGTGCACGGAAGTCAGGCGCCTACGAAGGTTACGAGTGAATCCTCGAGCGGCAAATCCTTGCCGTCCGGCGGCCACGCGGCGGCCGCAACTGCCGCGCCCGCCGCCAAGAGCGCTGGCGGCTCGCGTACTAACGACGTGCCGGCGCTGGTCGCTTTGCTCAACAAATTCCTCAACGATTCGGGCAAGCCGGACCAGTTCCGAGTGGCCCCGAACTCCAATTCCACGGTCATTCAGCAGATCAATCCGGCGAACGGTGAGGTGATCGGAGATTACCCGGCGATCGCCTTTCCGGCGTTGGCCAAGAGCCTCGGCATCCCCCGCGCTCTGATCGACGAGCATGCCTGAAAGCCTCGCCGCCCGGCGGTCACCCGCCCGGCGGCTGGTATGGGACTTGCTTAAGTCCCCGGAATGAATGCCGATAAACCAGTTATGCGCACCAAAGGTCATCGCCCATGAGCACACCCGTTTCCCCCACCTCGGGTTCCACGGCCGGGACCGCCAATTCCCTGATCACCTCCACCGGGATCGGATCGGGATTGAACATCAGCGCCATCGTATCGTCGCTGACCGCGAACTACGGCGCCGCGCAGACCAATTCGCTGACGGCACAGCAGACCGCGCTCAATGCGCAGGTGTCTGCCTTCGGCACTTTCTCCAGCGCGCTCAGCACCTTGCAAACGACGCTGTCGACCCTGGAAGTGCCCTCGCAGCTCGCCGGCTATACCGCGTCGGTGGCCGATAAGACCATTGCCTCGGCGACCGCGAGCTCGAATGCGGTGCTCGGCCAGTACTCGCTGCAGGTCCAGAATGTCGCTACGGCAGCTTCCGTGACGTCGAAGGCCTTTGCGAGCTCGAGCGCGATCGGCACCGGCGCCCTGACCATCGCGGTCGGAGCGGCCTCGACCTCCATCACCATCAACTCGGGCAACAACACGCTTGCCGGAATCGCTTCTGCAATCAACTCGGCGGCGAATAACCCTGGGGTGACGGCAAGTGTCATTACTACCTCCAACGGCGCCCGTCTGGTGCTCACGGGCACGTCGACCGGTGCAGCGAATGCAATTACGGTCACACAATCGGGCGGTGACGGCGGGCTCGCACAATTGACCTATGATCCGGCCAACGGCATCACCAATTCGACGCAGACCCAGGCCGCGCAGGACGCGAGCTTTTCCATCAACGGCTTCGCAGCCACCAGTCCCAGCAATGTGGTGAGCAATGCGATCACCGGGGTGACCCTCGATCTGCTCGGCGCATCGGCGGTGAATACGCCGACTACGCTGTCCGTGAGTGCGGATAGCACGGCCGCGTCCACCTCGATCGGCACTTTCGTCACGGCGCTCAATGGCGTCATCAGCGCGATCCAGTCCCTGTCCGGCTATGACCCGAGCACCCAGACCGCCGGGCCGCTCAATGGCAACGCGACCCTGGAGTCCTTCCAGAACCAGCTGCAGGGCATTCTCGACACGGTCAAGTCGGGTAACACCGGCGGGATCAGCTCGCTCGCGGACATCGGCATTACGACGGATGCGAATACCGGCAGCCTCATCAGCAACTCGACGCAGCTCTCCAATGCGATGAAGGCAAACCTCACATCCGTCGGTAATTTGCTCGGCGGCCCCAATGGGATCGCAACCCAGCTGAACGGACTCATCAATCGGTACACCGGGCCGGGTGGGTTGCTGTCCTCGATCAATCAAGGCCTGCAGACCAGTCTGAGCAATGTCTCCCGGCAGCAGGCGGCGTTGCAGACGGAGCTCGCGACCTATTCGGCGACGCTCACCCAGCAATACAACGCCATGGACGCTGCGGTCGCGTCGTTGAAAGAGATGCAAACGTACCTTACGGCGGAATTCAATCCGACTCAGTCCGCGAGCTCGGGCTCCAGCTCTTCGAACTCCAGCCTGGGCAGCGGGACGCTCGGGACCTGAGGCCGGCGACATGATGCAGTCCCGGCGAGGCGCCGCCCAGTATGCCAAGGTACGCAACCACGGACTGGTCGCGGGCGCGAGTCCCACTCGGCTGGTACAAATCATGTACGAGCAGATCGTCTCCGAACTCGCGGCCGCGCAGGGGTGCATGCAGCGCATCGAGAACAATCTGCCAATGCAGGAAACGATCGCCAAGGGAAAAGCCATGGGCAAGGCGATCCGGCTGATCGATCAGCTCAACGCCACCCTCGACATGGAGCACGGCAAGGAAGTCGCCGTGAACCTGCGCTCCCTCTATGTGTACATGCTGGCCCGATTGACCCAGGCCAACGTAACCAACGACGTGGGCATCGTGGCCGAGGTCAGCGCCCTGGTGCGCAAGATCAAGAGCGGCTGGGATCAGATCGTCACGGAGCAACGATGAGCGGCGAGGCGGCGGCGGTGCTGCAGCGGGTGCTCGAGCTTTCGCGGCAACTGCTCGAGTTGACGGACGGAGGCGAGGTCGAGCGCGTGATCAGTCTCGACGCTGAGCGGCTGAGGCTGCTAGAGTCGGTACGCGGCACCCTCACATCGATGAATGAAAAGGATCGGGAGGTGCTGCGCGAGATTGCCGAATTGAACGATCGCTCCATCGGTCGTCTCGAACATCGGTTTCGCGCCAAGTGCCGCGATATGGACACGCTGGCGGTCGGACGGCGCGCCTTGCGCGCCTACTCCACCAACCGGAGGTAGCTTTACTGTTCGAGTCTCCAAGGAGCTCCGTGCCTGAGTCGTTCCTCGGTGATGGTCTGGTTTTCGAGGACTGGATGCCGCTCGCTTGGGAGGCGGGACCACTCGCTCAGGGCCCGACCCTCGCCCGCTTGAATGTCGACAACCATCAGCTCCTCGGTGCCGAAGCCTCGCTCGATGAAGTGCGCGTGTCCGAGGCGCTCAAAGAAGAATCCCCCGCCCTGCAGCACGAACTGCAGCGGCTCGAATACAAGCTGAACATTTTGCTGCGGCTGACGGCCGATCTCGCGGCGCGAAGCAACCCTCTGCCTGCGGCGCATCGCACCCGTCTGGCCTCCTGCGGCGCTGAGTGGTTCGGCGCAGCGGCCGCGCCGGCGGGCAGCACCGGCCTCTTGTCCCTTTACATCAATGCGGCGCTTCCCCAGCCGCTGAAAATCCCCGGCACCATCACGGGCGAGCGCCTGCAGGAGGGGGAACGCGTTGCGCAGCTGCGCTTCAGCGGCTTGAGCGATGCGGTGGTGCAGATGCTCGACAAGCTGGTTTTTCGCCACCACCGACGTCTCATCGCCGGGGCAAAAGTGGCCGCCCCTTAAGCTGCTCGCGCACGTTCCCTTAGTAATTCGTCAGCGCAGCACCGCAGGGATTTTTGAGGGATCGCCTTACGCCCATTGCGGGTGTTTGCCAACTGCTTTTCTCACAACTTCATCAGTTAGTATGTGGCTCGACGAAGAATTGAGCGAACAATGTCAATGAGTTAGCGCTAATGCTTGAGACGGAACCAGAGATATGTGGACTCCGTCACACTTTCACGAACGGGAAGGAGCCCTAATAGTGCTTGACGCCAAAGTTATTGTGATCGAACCCTCAGATTCGCAAGCCCGGAGTCTGGAGGCCCTGCTGCGGTTCTTGGACCTCGAGCCGTTGCGGGTGCGAGATTTCAAAGAGTTGAGCCGTTCGCCGGGCGCCGGCCAGCACGATTGGCTCGCCGTGATCGTGGGCGCGGAGGCCATTGCGGCGCAGGGAGTACAACTGATCGCCCAACTCCGCGCCATGGACCAGCCCTTGCCCATCATCTATTTGAGCGGCGATGGGCTGCCGAAAATCGCCGAATGCAGCGCGGATCTGGCGTGGCTGCATCTCGAACTGCCGGTCAAACAGCGCCGCTTGTCGGCCGTCTTGAACCAAGCGCAAAACCTGCGCAGTGGTCATCCTGCTCAGCCCGGCGCGCATCGCTTTCGTCCGAGCGGGACCTCGCGCGCCATGCGCGACGTGCACCGATTGATCGAGCAGGTCGCGCCGTTCGACTCGAATGTCCTGATTCTCGGCGAGTCCGGCACCGGCAAGGAAATGGTCGCGCGCCACGTTCATGAACTCTCGCACCGTGCAGGACATCCGTTCGTGCCCGTGAATTGCGGCGCCATCCCCGCCGACCTCCTCGAGAGCGAACTGTTCGGACATGAAAAGGGCGCATTCACCGGCGCACTGTCGACGCGGCTCGGCCGTTTCGAGTTCGCCGAAGGCGGCACGCTGTTTCTCGACGAGATCGGCGACATGTCGCTGCAAATGCAAGTGAAGCTGCTGCGAGTGCTGCAGGAGAGAAGCTTCGAGCGCGTCGGGAGCAACCGCACGATTCGCTGCAACGTGCGCATCATCGCGGCGACGCATCGCGACCTCGATGCTGCCATCGTCGCCGGCCGCTTTCGGGAGGACCTGTTCTACCGATTGAACGTGTTCCCCGTGCAGATGCCGCCGCTGCGGGATCGGCTCGAGGATTTGCCGGTTCTGATCGAGCACCTGGTCCAGCGCCAGGGACAGGGCGCGGGGCGCCACATCCGACTCGACAAGGAGGCCATGAATTGCCTGACGCGCAACCGCTGGCCCGGCAACGTGCGTGAGCTCGCCAACCTGCTCGAGCGGCTCGCAATTCTTTTTCCGGCGCAGACCATCACTGCCGCGGATCTGCCCGAGCGTTATCGCAGCACGGGCACGGGCGGCTGGTTCGGCAGCGGCGTGCGCATCGTGTCGCCGGCGCAAGAAGCCGACATCGTCCCGAGTGTGGCGCCGGTCGCCCGGGTCGAGGAATCGTTCGAGGGGCTGGACGTCACGGAACTCGTGGAAACGGCGGAAAGTGCCTTGAAGCGCGGCGGGATCGATTTGAAGGATCATTTGTCGGCAATTGAAATCGGTCTGATCCGTAAAGCGCTCGAGGAAGCCGACGGCACCGTCGCGGAGGCGGCTCGCCTGCTGAAGATCCGCCGCACGACGTTGGTCGAGAAGCTGCGCAAATACCGGCTCAGCGCCTGACAATTTATTGACGCCTTGCGTCGGGCGGCCCGCCGATGCGCCCGTAACCGTTTGATCGACGGACGAAATGGCGCTGAGGCACAAAAGTTGCTTTCCTCTTCAGCGCATGGCAGCCACCAATCTGGATCCGACCGACCATCAGCGCACCGAATTGCAGGCGGCCTTTCGCGCATTCGGCAGCGTCTCCCAACAGCTTTCCGGAGCGTTCGACTCGCTGCGCGGCCAAGTCGCGCAGCTGCAACGGGAATTGGCCGAGGCACGAGCGGGTAAGGAGCATCTGGCGGCCCGATTGTCGGCGCTGGTCGAGAGCCTGCCGGGCGGCGTCGTGGTCCTCGACCCAAACGGCCGGATTCAGGAGGCGAATCCAGCCGCGGTAGCGCTGCTCGGTGACCCGCCGCTGGGCGAGGACTTCGCAACGGTGCTCGCGCGCTCCGCCGTCAACAGCGGGGCGATCGGCGAGCACATCGAATTGCGGAGTGGGAGATACGTGAATCTTTCACGCCGCGAAACGAGCCACGGCAGCGAAGTCGTGCTGCTGACCGATGTGACCGAGTCGCACCTCATGCAGGTGTTCTTGACGCGCCAACAGCGGCTTCTCACCTTGGGGGAGCTGGCCGCGGGTCTGGCCCACCAGATTCGCACTCCGCTTGCGGCCGCGTTGTTGTATGCGTCGCAGATGAGCATGCCGGGGCGCAGTCCGGAGGATCTCGCGCGTTGCGCCGAAAGAACCGCTCTGAGCCTGAAGCAGCTCGATACGCTGGTGAACGACATGCTGGCCTTCGCCCACGGCGGCGCGACGCGCGAGCTCGTCAACATCAGCGCGCTGCTCGAACAGGTCGCCCAATGGCTGCGTCCCGCCCTGCGACGCGGCGTTCGATTGACCATCCGCACGGAGGCGCCGGAGCTGAAGGTGCGCGCCAACGCGCCGTCGCTCGTTTCCGCCGTCCTGAATCTCGCCACCAATGCCCTGCAGGCGGCGACCGCGGAACTCGATCTGGAATTGCTTGGACGCCGTGGCGCCATCGGCCGGGCGCAGATCGTCGTGAGCGATAACGGACCCGGTGTGCCGCTTGCCATCCGCGAGCGCATCTTCGAACCGTTCTTCACGACCCGCTCGCGCGGCAATGGCATCGGTCTCGCCATCGTCAAAAAAGTGGCCGAGGCACATGCCGGATGCGTGCAGTTGGCCGACACCGACCGCGGCGCGGCCTTCGTCATCGATTTACCGGCTGAGGAACCGCATGAACGAGCTCAATGAATCCGTCCTGGTCGTCGAGGACGACGCCGCGCTTCGCGAGGCCCTGATCGATACCCTGCGCGCCGCCGGCCTCACCGCGCTGGCCGCGGGCGAGGCGAGCGAGGCTCTCCGGCTGCTCGCATCGGAGGAAATCGCGCTGGTCATTTCCGACGTGCAGATGCCCGGGCCGAGCGGCTACGAACTGCTGTCGGCGATCAAGCGCCTGCGTCCGCATCTGCCGGTGGTGCTGATGACCGCCTACGGCACCGTCGCGCAGGCCGTGGCCGCGATGCGCGATGGGGCGACGGATTACATCGTCAAGCCTTTCGATGCACAGGCGTTGATCGACATGGCGCGCCGTCTGCTGGCTGCGCGAGTGATGCCGAACGAGCTGGTGGCGGTCGATCCGGAGTCGAGACGCACGCTTTCCCTCGCGCGCAAAATCGCCTCAAGCGATGCCACGGTGTTGATCACGGGCGAGAGCGGCACGGGCAAGGAGGTGTTCGCACGCTTCATGCGCGACAATTCACTGCGGGCCGACCGGGCCTATGTGGCGATCAATTGCGCGGCGATTCCGGAAAACATGCTCGAGGCGACGCTATTCGGCTACGAGAAGGGCGCCTTCACCGGTGCCCTTGCCGCCCATGCCGGCAAGTTCGAGCAGGCACAGGGGGGAACGCTCCTGCTCGATGAAATCTCCGAGATGAACCTGGGTCTGCAGGCGAAGATACTGCGGGTTCTGCAGGAGCGGGAGGTCGAGCGACTCGGCAGCAGCCGCACCATCAGTCTCGATGTGCGCCTGATCGCCACCTCGAACCGCGATCTGCCCGAAGAGGTGCGCGCAGCGCGCTTTCGTGCCGACCTCTACTACCGGCTCAATGTGATGTCGCTGCGCCTGCCTGCGCTGCGCGAGCGGCGCGGCGATATTCTACCCCTGGCGCGTCGCGCCATGCAGTCTTGCGCGCGCGGCGCGCAGACGCCGCTGGCGCTGACGGCCGCCGCCGAGCACAAGCTGCTGCAGCACGATTGGCCGGGGAATGCGCGCGAGTTGACCAACATCGTGCAGCGCGCCGCGTGGCTCGCCGCCGGCGGCCGCATCGATGCCGCGGATCTTGACCTCGGCGGCGTGCAGCCTGCGGCGCAGACACCGGCGGTACCCCTGCCGCCGCAGCAGCAGGAAGCGGGACTCGGCCACGATCTGAAGGAGCGCGAGCGCGAGCTCATACTCGCTACGTTACGCAGCACCGGCGGGAGCCGCAAGCTGGCCGCCGAGCGCCTCGGCATCAGCCCGCGCACGCTGCGCCACAAGCTGCAGCAGCTCAAGGCGGCGGGTATCCGGTATGCGGCGGTCTGAACCATGAGCAGCATGCAAATTCAGCAGGTCCTCGCCGAAATGCGCGCTCTGCAGGCGCGCGCTTCCGCAGCAGCTCCCGAGACCGCACCGGGCGCCAATTCGCCGGCGGATTTTGCCGGCCTCTTGAAAGATTCGGTCGATCACATCGCAGCGATGCAGAACCAGGCGACGGCACTCGCGAACGCCTATGAGACCGGCGACAAGAGTATCGATCTCACGAAGGTGATGCTCGAGGTACAGAAGGCGGGTCTCGCGTTTCGCGCGATGACCGAGGTGCGCAACAAGCTCCTCGACGCCTACACGCAAGTGATGAACATGTCGGTTTAAATACCGCGAGGCTTAATCCATGGCTGACATCGTACCGAGTGCTCCGCGCGGCTTGCTGGAGGTGATTCCCGGACTCAAGCAAGTGGGATTGCTGGCCGGCGTCGCGGTGGCGATTGCCGCCGCCATCTGGCTGGTGCTGTGGTCTCAAGGACAGAACTACAGCGTGTTGTACGGCCAGCTTTCCGAGCGTGAGAGCGGCCAGGTCATGGATGCCCTGACGGCGGCCGGTATCGAATACAAGCTCAGCCCCTCCGGTGCGGTATCGGTGCCCGAATCGAAGGTGCAGGAGGCGCGGATCCGTTTGGCGAGCCAGGGATTGCCGCAGAGCGATTCGATGGGAATCGAAATGATCCAGAAGGAATCGGCGCTCGGCACGAGCTCGATGATGGAAAGCGCCCGTTATCAATCGGTGCTCGAAACCGAACTCGCGCGCACGATCATCAAGGTTCAAGGCGTGCAGAGTGCGCGGGTTCATCTGGCGCTGCCCAAGCCCTCGGTGTTTCTGCGCGATGCACACAAGGCAACCGCCTCAGTGATGCTGCAGCTCTACCCCGGCCGGCGCTTGGAACCCGGTCAGGTCGCCGCGATCGTACACCTGGTCGCATCGAGCGTGCCGGAGCTCGCGGCGAGCGACGTGACGCTCGTGGATCAGGCGGGCTCCCTGCTCAATTCGCCGGACGAGACCGCGGAGGCTGCCGCCAGCACCCGCCAGCTCGAATACACGCGCAAATTGGAGGAGAGCTATCAGCGGCGCATCATCGAGCTGCTCGAGCCCATGGTCGGCGCCGGCCGCGCGCGCGCGACCGTCACCGCCGACCTCGACTTCACCGTCACCGAGGAGACGCATGAGAACTACGACCCGCAGAAGACCGCCGTGCGCAGCGAACAAACGGCCAACGAGACGCGCAAGGGCGGAGACGGCGTCGAAGGCATCCCCGGTGCGCTGAGCAATCAACCGCCCGGAACCTCCGGTGCACCCGCGATTGCGGGCGCAGCCCCCACTCCCGGTACGCCGGGCGCGGCCACCGCCGCCGGCACGGGCCCTTCGTCGAGTTCGCAGCGGAGCACGCGCAATTTCGAGGTCGACCGCATCCTGTCGTACGTCAAGCAGCCGGTCGGTAACCTCAAGCGCCTGAGCGTCGGAGTGGTGCTCGATGATTGGCAGAAGATCGACGCCGACGGCAAGGTGACCACCGCGCCGATGAGCGACGCCGACGTGAAACGCTTCAGCCAGCTGATTCGCGAATCGATCGGCCTCAAGGAGGATCGCGGCGACCAGCTCAACGTGCTCAACCAGGCCTTTAAAGGCAACGGTCCGATCGGACCCGTGGAGGGGCCGCCGATCTGGGAGGCGCCCTGGTTAACGCAGCTCGCGAAGCAAATCGTCGGCGCGGGGCTCGTGTTGCTGGTCGCCTTCCTCGTGCTGCGGCCGCTCATGAAATCGCTCACCAGGCCCTCATCGCGCCAAATTTCGGCCGGCACCGGCGATTTTTCCGACGATCGCGTGAGCATTACCGGACAGGGAGGCAAGCCGATCAAATTGGCGCCTAGTTTTGAGCAGCAGATCGCGGCAGCCCGAACCTTGGTCGGGCAGGATCCGAAGCGTGCCGCACAAGTGGTGAAGGACTGGGTCGCCGCCGATGGCTGACAAGCCGGATGATCTTCTCGGGACACAGCGCGCCGCCATATTGCTCATGAGTTTGGGCGAGCAAGACGCGGCAAACTTGCTCAAACAGCTCGATGCCCGCGACGTGCAGCGCCTGGGCATCGCAATGGCGGAGCTGAAGGAAGTGTCGCGCGATCAGATGACCTCGGTGCTCGACCGATTCATCGGCGTGGTGGACGCCAAAGCGAGCATCGCCTCCGGCTCCCAGGATTATGTCCGGCGCGTTCTCACGCAGGCAGTGGGCAAGCAAAAGACCGATATGCTGCTCGATCGCGTCTCGAGCGGGCAGACCGGCCAGGGCATCGAGGCGCTGAAATGGATGGAATCCAAAGCGGTTGCGCAAATCATCAGCGGCGAACATCCGCAGATCGCCGCCATCGTGCTTTCGCACCTCGAGCCGGAGCAATCGGCCGCGATTCTGCCGCTGCTCACCGAGGAGATGCGCACCGAGGTGTTGATGCGCATCGCCTCGCTCAACGAAGTGCCGCAGTCCGCGTTGACGGAACTCGACCAGCTGGTCGAGAAGCAGGCCAATTCGGCGCCGCCGGCCGCGTTGCGGCGCATTGGCGGCGCACGCACGGTTGCCAACATCTTGAACGCCATGGATCGCGGCAAGAGCGGGGAAGAGCTCGGCAAGATCGAGAAAGCGGACGGCGAGATGCATCAGCAGATCAAGGATTTGTTGTTTGTCTTCGACAACCTGCTGGATGTGGACGATCGCGGTATTCAGGCGCTGCTGCGCGAGGTCGGCTCCGACACCCTGGCCGTAGCGCTGCGCGGTGCAGAGCCCGATGTGCAGGAGAAGATCCTGCGCAACATGTCCAAACGCGCTGCGGAGATTCTCAAGGATGACATGGAGGCACGCGGTCCGGTGAAACTCACCGACGTCGAAGCGGCGCAGAAGGAGATCGTCGTGATCGCGCAACGCCTCGCTGAAGAGGGCACGATCAGCTTGGGCGGGAAGGGCGGCGAATTTGTCTAGCACCTTCAGCAAAGCGGCCGCGGCGGACGCCGAAGTGTGGGCCGCCCCCGACGTCGGCGGTGCCTCGGCGTTTCCCGCCATGCCCACCGTCACCGGCCTCGCCGATCTGCAGGCCGAAGCCTACAAAGAAGCGTTCGAGCAGGGACTTGCCGAAGGCCGCGAGGCAGGCCGCGGGCAGGTCCGGGCACAGGTCGAACAACTCGCTGGGATGTTCTACGACCTCGCCAAGCCGTTCGAGGAACTCGACGCCGAAGTGGAGCGTGAACTGCTGACGCTCGCGATGGCGCTTGCGCGGCAGATCGTGCGGCGCGAGCTGAAGACGGATCCCACGCAAATCATCGGCATCATCCGCGAAGCGATCTCGGCGCTGCCGGTGGCAGCGCGCGAGGTGCGCGTACATCTGCATCCGGAGGATGCCGCGGTCGTGCGGCAAAATCTCGCGCCGACCGAGAGCGAACGGGCATGGGTGATCATCGAGGACCCGGTGATGGCGCGGG
This sequence comes from uncultured Gammaproteobacteria bacterium, assembly GCA_963843295.1. Lineage (GTDB taxonomy): Bacteria > Pseudomonadota > Gammaproteobacteria > Steroidobacterales > Steroidobacteraceae > Bog-1198. The sequence continues at coordinate 120,269 of CAWJJP010000009.1, forward strand.
GAGGCTGCCAGATCACCACCGCCACCTCCCGCATCGATGCGCGCCTCGAGACGCGCCTCGGGGCCATCTTGAGCGAGCTGCTGGGCACCGAACGGCAGTCGCCGACGCCGCGCGGCGGCGCTCCATGAGCGGCGCCGCAGTTCGAGAACGCCAACAGCGATGGATCGCGGCGCTCGTGGGCGCCCGCGAGCGCATGGCGAACGTGGCGGAGATCGTGGTCGAAGGCACTTTGAATCGCATGGTCGGCATGACGCTGGAGGCCGTCGGCTGTGAAGCCGCCGTCGGCGGCCGTTGTCTCGTCGACACGGCAGAAGGCCGGCAGATCGAGGCGGAGGTGGTGGGATTCTCGGGTGACAAACTGTTCTTGATGCCCACCGGGGACATTCGCGGCATCATGCCGGGCGCGCGCGTCGTTCCGACGCGCAGTGTGACGGCGGTGGCCGTGGGAGACGGCCTGCTCGGCCGCGTGCTGGACGGTGCCGGGCGGCCGCTCGACGGGTTCGGCGAACTGCATTGCAGCGACCGCGTGTCCTTGACCGGCGAGCCGTTGAATCCGTTGATGCGTCGTGCGATTCGCGATCCACTCGATGTGGGCGTCCGCTCGATCAACTCGCTGCTTGCGGTCGGCGGCGGCCAGCGAATCGGCCTGTTCGCCGGCTCCGGTGTGGGCAAGTCGGTGTTGCTCGGCATGATGACGCGCTACACCAAGGCCGACGTGACGGTGGTGGGGTTGATCGGCGAGCGCGGCCGCGAAGTGCAGGATTTCGTCACCAACACCCTCGGCCCGGACGGCATGCGGCGCGCGGTAGTGGTGGCCACGCCCGCGGATAATCCGCCGCTCATGCGGCTCCACGGTGCGTGGCTCGCCACGGCCATCGCGGAGTATTTCCGTGACCGCGGTTTGAAGGTATTGCTGCTGCTCGATTCGTTGACGCGGTTTGCACAGGCGCAGCGTGAGATCGCCCTCGCCATCGGCGAGCCACCCGCCACCAAGGGCTACCCGCCCTCGGTATTCGCGCGGCTGCCGCAACTGGTCGAGCGCGCCGGTAACAGCGACCGGGGTGTCGGATCGATCACCGCGTTTTATACGGTGTTGGTGGAAGGCGACGATCAGAACGACCCCATCGCGGACGCCGCGCGGGCGATCCTCGACGGCCACATCGTGCTGTCCCGCCGCCTGGCTGAAAGCGGCTTGTATCCGGCAATCGACGTCGAAGCCTCGATCAGCCGCGCGATGCATCAAATATCGACGCGCGAGCAACTCGATCTCGCAACGCGCTTCAGGCAGGTCTACTCCACTTATCAGCAGAACCGCGATTTGATCACGGTCGGCGCGTACCGGCGCGGTTCCGATCCGCGCCTGGATACGGCGGTCGAACAATGGCCCAAAATCATGGAGTTCCTCCGCCAGGACATGTACGAACCGGTTGGAATCGAGCGCAGCTACGCGGATCTGCGGCAACTCGTGACGCAGTTCTCGGCGCAACCGGCGGCAACCGTCCGATAGTGGAGCATCAATGATGAAATCCAAGCGTTTCGTGCCGATCCAGGAAATCGCTTCCAGCTCCGCCGGCGAACTGAGCCGCGCGATGGCGGATGCGGGTCGCCGCGTCGCGGATCTCGAACATCAACTGGAGCAGCTCAAGACCTATCGCGACGAATACGTGCGCAATGCGACGGAGGAACGCGGAGCGATGAATGCCGTCAAACTGCTGAACTATCGCTCCTTCCTGGACCGCCTGGGTGATGCACTGCGCCAGCACACGAAAAACCTCGATGCCGCCCGCGCCGAGTACGAGAAGCGGCGTGGGAAATGGAGTGAGAAACGCGTCGAGGCCGAATCGCTCGGCCGTGTCGTGGAGCGATTTCGCCGTGAAGAGCAGCACGCGGCGGACCGGCGTGAACAGCGCGAGGGTGAGGAGGCTGCGCTGCGCATCTCACTGGCCCGGCAGCGCGAGACCGGCAATTAGCCCCACTGCCGGACAGGCACCCAGCATCTGGGTCGACGCGGATGCCTGCCCGAACGTCGTCAAGGAGATCTTGTTCCGTGCAGCCGAGCGCACGGGCGTCGCGGTGACGTTGGTCGCCAACCAGCCGTTGCGAATACCGCGCATGCCGAACTTGCGTGCCGTGCAGGTTCGCTCGGGCTTCGATATCGCCGACGATGAGATTGCCAGACACGTCCGGGAGGGAGATCTGGTCATCACAGCCGACATCCCGCTGGCCGCAGAGGTCATCGCCAAGGGCGCCGATGCACTCAGCCCGCGAGGCGAACGCTATTCACCCGACACGATCCGCGGTGTGCTGACGCTGCGCGATTTCATGGATACGATGCGCGCGAGCGGCAACGTCGGCGGAGGACCTCCTCCGCTCAGCCAGGCAGATCGCAATGCGTTCGCGGGCCATCTGGACAAGTGGCTCTCGCGGCGCTCGGAGACCAGATGACGAAGGGGGCGCAGGATGCCGTAGTGGTGCCGCATACCGAACTTCGCGCGGATCTGCTGCGCTCGGTCATCGAATCATTCGTGCTGCGCGAGGGTACCGACTACGGAGAGCGTGAGCTATCGCTCGAGAGCAAGGTGGCTCGCGTGACGCGCCAGCTCGAGTGCGGCGAGGCGCAGATCGTCTTCGATCCCGCGACCGACAGCATAGATATCCAGGTGGCGGCAAAAGCCCGGCCGGTCCACCGGGAATCGGACTAAGGGTGATGCAGCTCGGGTGGGAGTCCTACAGCAATTTGCCTAGAATTGGCTTTAGCTCCGGATGCGGGGTGGCGTCATGGCTGCGAAGTCTCGAGCTGTATATGGGATTTACCCGTCGGATGATGCGGCGGAGCGCGCGGTGGAGGCGCTCATTGCCGCCGGATTCCCACGCGCGGACATCTCCCTGTTGCTCTGCGAGAGCATGAATCTTCGGGCTATTTCGGCCCGCAGGGACACGCGAGCACCGGAAGGCGCGACGGCCGGGGCCACCGCGGGGGGAATCATCGGCGGCACGATCGGCGTGCTCGCCGGCATTGGTGCGCTGGCGATTCCCGCGGCGGGCTATCTGTTGGGAGCCGGCCCCGTCATGGTGGGACTGGCAGGGCTTGGTCTGGGCGGCGCGGTCGGCGGACTCGCGGGAGCTTTGATCGGACTGGCGATTCGCGAATACGAAGCCGAGGGATACGAGGGGTGGCTGGGCGACGGCGGTACGTTGCTGTCGGTTCACTGCGAAACTTCCAATGCGGTGAAGCGCGCCAAGGGATTGCTGAAGGCGACCTGCGCCGGGGAGATTGCGTCGAGGCGGCCCGGCACCGGCAAGGAATCGAAGAGCGCGGCCGTGTAGACTTTGCCGGGCGTGCCAATCGATCAATCAGTCGTCATTGCAGGTCATGCGCTCCAATTCGATGCCCAGGGGAGCTTGGTGCCGTGGACCTCTTGGGATAAGGCGCTCGATCTCGAAATGAATTTCTACCAGCGGTGTCCGCTGGAGCGTGGCTATCCGCGCTTCGTCTTCACCACCTTTCTGGACGGCGCCTGGAATCCCTTGCCGGATCGCACCGACAGCATTCCCGCCACCCAGAACGGCATGGGCATCATTTCGTATCTCAAATTCTTCGAGGCGCGCGGCGAACGTGACCCGAGATTCTTGACGGCTGCGCGCTCCATGGGCGATTACCTGATCAACGAATCACTAACCCCCGATTCGGGCAGCTACCCGTCCTTCACGCGCTCGACCGGCTCGCGGCTGCGGTTCCCGCTGCCGCCCGATGCCGGATCGCAGGGTGATCGCCCCTATGAGATCGAACCGGACAAGGGCGGGATCGCAGGTTATGCCCTGGTCCGCTTATACGAGGCGGCCGGTGAGCGTCGCTACCTGGAGCAGGGGCTGCACAACGCCCGTATCCTCGCCGCGAACCAGAACAGTGGCGACGCGACGCATTCGCCCTGGCCGTTTCGAGCCGATTACAGAAGCGGTGAAGGCCGGGGAGATGTTTCCGGGAACATGACGTACATCCTGCGGCTCTACGACTGGTTGCTCTCACACGGTTATGAGGAGTTCGCCGCCCGACGACATTCGCTTTGGCAATGGATCAAACGCCATCAGATCCCGAGCGCCGCCGCGGATGGCGCGCTCTTTGCGCAGTTTTTCGAGGATCACGACACCCCCACCAACCGGACCGCTTGGGCGCCGCTGAATCTCGCGCGCTACCTGCTCGAGCAGCGGGATCTGCTGGACGCCGATTGGCGGGACGCTTGCGGCACCCTCGTCGACTTCGTTCGTAAGACCTTCACGCATCGGGAATTCGGCGTGACGGTCTGCCATGAGCAGGATGAGGACGAGCAGGCGTGGGGCGGCGTCGTTTCGACCTACGGCGCGGTTCTCGCGCTGTACGCGAAGGCGACAGGGTCGGCGAGTCTCGCGAACGAAGCCCGACAGGCCCTCGATTTCACGCTTTATTCGATCGATGAGCAGGGCCGCCCGCGCGACCTGTTCAAGAACGCCGTGCCGGGCGGCTGGCAGGAGGATGCCCATACCGACGTCATTCACAATTACATCGATGCACTGCGCGCTTTTCCCGAATGGGGACGTTGAGCCGGATTGCACCCCGCCATCGGATGCGGGCGGCCGGAATTGGCACATCGCTTGCTAGTGTTCCAAGATATGAACGCAACACTCCCGGCAGCAGTGGTCCCCGTGGTCAACCGGCCACCGCCTGCAAACACCCCACCTTCTGCAAACACCCCACCTTCTGCAAACACGTCGCCTTCCGCGAACGTCGCGCCACCGGATGGCGCCAAGGATGGCGGCGCGCGGGACTTTGCCGGCGCTCTGAGCGCGGCTGGCGGCAAGACGCCGCGCAAACCCGAGCCAACCAAAAGCGCGGATTCACGGCCGGGCGGCGACTCCTTGCCGGGGCCCGGCGGCGCCTCGCCGCCCGTGACACCGCCCTCGTCCTCGCTACCGCCGGCCGCGGCAACGGCATCGCCGTCGGCTGCATCAGCCCCTGCGGCAGCGGCACCCGCGGCAACGTCGGGCACGGGAAGCCGGGGTGCGACACTGCAAGCGAGCGCGGCGGGCGGCACCGCCATGAACGGGGCGCTCCCGACCTTGGGCGACCCGGCAGCGGAGGCTGCCGCCCCGGATCCTGCCGGCGAGGAGGCCGCCGATGACACTTCACCGCCCGCAGGGGCACCAACGGCGGCAGGAGCCGCAAGCGCCGCAGCGGTTTGTGTGCAGCCGGCTGCGTTGGCGCGGACCGGGCCGGCTTCCGCAGCCATTCCCGGCGCCGTGTCGACGCGTCCGGCGCCGAATCCCGCGAGCGCCGCGCCCCACCGGATCGAGGCCGATACGGGCAACGCCGATGTCGGGGACTCGGGAAGTTCAGCCCCGATTGGGGGGAGTCTGCAATCGAGTCTGGCAGCGGCGGCCGAGACCGCGCGGATCATCGCCCCGGACGCTGCCGCTGCGACCGCATCGAAGCCGCAGACGGCGATCGACATGGCCCCGGCAGCCGCGCAAAACCCCGCGCTGCAAAGCATCGCCGGTGCAATCGAGACCTCCCCCGCGACCAGTGTTTCCGCTGTGATGCCCGCGATCGCCGATGCGGCAGCGCTTACCCTCGCCGGTCTCGGCGACAAACACGCGTACGAGAATGGCGCGGATTCGGGCGGCACGGGCAACGGCAACGGCACCGGCAACGGCGACGCCGCGGCAGCGGCTCAGCAGTTGGGTTCGAACACGCTGTCCGCGCCATCGGATGCCGGCGCCACCCCCACGCTCAAGGTGAATGCCGCGCTCGACAGCGCGAACTTCCCGCAAGGGCTCGCGGAGCGGGTGACTTGGGTCGTCGACAACAATTTGAACGGCGCCAGGCTGCAGGTGAACCCGCCGCAACTCGGGCCGATCGAGCTACAAATCGCCGTTCAAGGTGACCATGCTCAAGTGTGGATGAGCACACATAGCGCCGTTACCCGCGATGCGCTCGAATCGAGTGTACCCAAGCTTCGCGAAATGCTGAGTGCACAGGGATTCGGCGACGTACGTGTCGACATCTCGCAGCGATCATTTCAGGAGCGCTCCGCGTACGCCCCGCCTTACGAGTGGGCGCCGCCGTCCGAGCACGTCGAGCCGAGCGCCGCTCCTGCCTCGAGTGCGGCGACCCGCAGCTCGCCCGGTGCGGTGGATGCCTACGCCTAGCTGCCTCGCCCGGATGCCTGCGCCCGGAAGTCAGATCATTCCGCCGTTGATAGAAATGATCTGCCCGGTGATGTACCCGGCTTCCGTCGAGGCGAGATAGCCGACCAGGCTTGCCAGCTCTTCGGCCGAGCCGGCACGCTTCATCGGGACCAACTTGGCGATGGCGGCCGCATCGAACACCGAATCGCTCATGCCTCCCGAAATGATGCCCGGGGCGACCGCATTGACGGTGATTCCGCGCCCCGCCACTTCCAGACTCAGTGCTTTGGTGGCCGAATTCAGTGCGCCCTTGGCGGCCGCGTAATTGACTTGTCCGCGATTACCCGTGAGCGCGCTGACGGAGGAGATGTTGATCACGCGGCCCCAGCGCGTGCCAATCATCGGCAGCATCAGGGGTTGAGTCACGTTGTAGAACCCCTGGACCGACACATCGATCACGCGTTGCCACTGATGCGCACTCATTCCGGGAAACGCCGCGTCATCGTGCAGGCCGGCATTGTTCACCAGGATTTGTATCGGCGCGATCTCCAACATCGCCGCGATCGCCGTCTGGCTCGCCTGAGGGTCGGTCACGTCGAAGGCAATCGACTGTGCGCGGCCGCCTGCAGCAACGATGTCACGCACCGAGGCGTCGGCGGCGGCGGTTCCGCGATGGGCGTGCACGTAAACGAAGTGTCCGGCGGCGGCCAAGCGGCGGCAGATCGCCGCGCCGATGCCGCCACTGCCGCCCGTCACCAATGCTCTGACGGCGCGACCGCTCATCGGTCAGGCCGATAGTCGGCGTCGAGGACGACGGTGGTGCGGCCGCTCATCAGTGGTATCTTCGCCGAACGGATTTCGAATTCATACAGGGCGGTTCCCGTATCGCCGGCAATGCGCACGGCGTTGCACATGAGCTCGCTTTCCACGTCGTCGAGCCGGGCAACGTACATCCGCACACCGCGGACGACCGCCAGGAATCCGGCGCGAGGCACGACCTCGGAACCTCCGGTGGTCAGTGCGCCATGAACGGCCATCGCTTGCGCCGCCAGTTCCACGCCGCAGGCAATACCGAGACGGCCATGGGCCCGCAGCGGATGATCCGAAGAACGGTGCCCGCTGCTGCGGCAGCTGATCCTTTCCGGATCCCAGGAGATGACTTCATCGAGCAGGCACATGCGACCGCTGTGCGGGATGTGCGCCTCGATCCAGGCGCGATTCAACTGCATGGATCGACCCGCACGGCCGTGCTCGATACGTCGAGATAATCCAATACCGTGAGACCCGGGTGGCGCATCGCCAGCCGCTGCAGCAACGGCAGGCAGCGTGCGGCCGGCGTCGACGCGCGCAACGCTTCGAGCCGCGGATCGGTCAGCGCGTCGGCAGGCTGCTCCGCGAGGGTCGCTGCGATGCGCGCCACGGAGCCGCGCTCGCGATGCGGCGTGAGAACGAACGCCGCTCCGAACGCATCCGGAATCGGGCGCTTGGCACGCAGCGGTTCGGGATAATCCGTATCGTAGGCGACGAGAAGGACCGGCTGCTCCTCGACCACCACGTGCGCCAGTGCTTCCAACAGGCCGGCGCAGAAGCTCGCATCGAAGGCGCAAAGCACGTTCGACTCGCGTTTGGCGCCCGTTGCAATGCTCCAGTATCCCGCGGGGGCGTTGTGAACGGAGTTCGAAAATCGTGTCGGCGACAGGTCGCGGCCGGGCAGCGCCAGCGCCTGGCAGATCTCGTGGCAGTTGTGGCCGTCGGCGCCGGATGACGAGAATACGCTCACGAGCTCAGCGGGGTCGACACCGGCACATCTCGTCGCCTCCTGCGCGACCGCCAATGCCAGGCGCACGACGCGGCCCGTACGGCGCCGCTCCGCGGCCGGCAGCAGCGCCGGCATCGGCAGCGCCGTCGGTGCAGGCTGATAGTCGCGCAGACCGCACAATACGGCGGAAGCGTGAGGCCAGTCATCGATGCCCGGCCCGAGTACGCCGATGCCTCCGACGTAGGCGTGGAGCGTCATCCGGCGCGACCGAGAATCAGGCTGCAGTTCGTCCCACCGAAGCCGAAGGAATTACTGAGGATCCTCGCGATCGGGGCACGGCGATTTTCTCTGATGTAGTTGGCCGTGAGCGCAGGGTCCACGCATGCGGTATTGGCACCGCCGGGCATCAAGCCATTTTGCAGCGCGAGGGCGCTGATGACCGCTTCCAACGCACCTGCTGCTCCGAGCACATGGCCGGTCGCGCCCTTCGTCGAACTGCAGGGCGTCGGACCGAAAAGACTGGTGACGGCCTGGCTTTCCGAGCGATCGTTGCTCGGCGTTCCCGTTCCATGCAAATTGATGTACTCGATCGACGCAGGCTCGAGGCTGGCGGATGACAAAGCGGCCTGCATCGCGCGCCGCGCGCCGTGGCCTTCCGGATGCGGTGCAGACATGTGATAGGCATCGCTCGATTCGCCGACGCCCAGCAACAGCACGTCGTCGCCGTCCAGCGTGCCGGGCAGCCGTTCGAGCAGCGCAAAGGCGGCAGCTTCACCGATCGATATACCGTCGCGCGCAACGTCGAACGGACGGCACGGCGCTGCGGAGCACAGCTGCAGCGAGTGAAAACCATAGAGGGTCGTCAGACATAACGAGTCGACCCCGCCGACGACGGCCGCGTCGATCAGATCAGCTTCGATCATGCGTCGTGCAGAACCGAACACCTTGGCGCTCGACGCGCATGCGCACGAGATGACCATGGCGGGACCCTCGAGGCGCAGGCGCTTGCGCAGGTAATCGGCCGCCGAGAACGAGTTGTGAGTCGCAGCGTAGTCGAGATGCGCGGTCAACGCGCCGGTCGCGGGATCGCGTTCGCGGTACGCCAGTTCGGTCTCGAGAATTCCGGAGGTGCTTGTGCCGATGAACACGCCGATTCGTGTGCGCCCCCAGCGGCGCGCCGTCTCCTCGACCGCGTCCAAGAAGCCGTCCTGCCGCAGGGCGCGTTCGGCCAATCTATTATTGCGGCAGTCGAAGCGTCGCAGCTCGCCGGGCAGTTTCTCATCCGCGACACCCTCCACCTCACCCACGTGCGTGTCGAGCCGTACGGTCTCGAATGTACAGGGCTTCAGCCCGCTGCGTTGCTTCGCGAGCGAATCGCGTGTCTGCTCCAGGCCGAGCCCGATGCAGCTGACCGCTGTGAATGTCTTGAGCAGCAGCGGGTTCACGTCGGCTTCGCAACGAGCAACACGTTTGCAAAAATAGTCCCGCCGCTCATCGGCATGATCTCGCTGTCGAATCCCGTCGCCGACAGCAATGCGCGCCATTCGCCCGCCGTGCGGCAGTAAAGGCGATTGATGCCGAACCCCCCGGCGAGCAGCATCAGCCGATCGGTCAACTTTCCGAGTGCAAAACCCGCGCCTCCGGCCGCGTCGGCGACGCGCAGCAGCAACACACCCGTGGCGCTGAGCGCGCGACGCACCCGCTCTAGAATGGCGCGCTGGTCGGCGTATGCCAGGTAATGCAGCACGTCGAGAATGACGACGACGTCGGCATTACCGAAATCCACGCGGCGTACATCGCCGGCGATGAACTCGGCGCGGCGGCCCAATGCCTGTTGAGCGCGCCGTAGTTGGCGGTCCATCAACTCGATGCCGCGAACCACGGACGGTTGCGGAGAGGGTGGCCAATGAGCCGGCCACGCACCGCAGTCCGAAGCGGCACGGGCGGCGAGCAGCAACGCGGCGAGCAATCCCTGGCCGCAGCCGAGATCGAGAATGACGGTGTGACGCGTCAGAAGCCCGCGCGCCAACAAGGCCTCGAATACCGGATCGTGGGTCAATTTCCCGCGGGCATAATGGTAGGCATAGTGCCCCGCGGCCCGGTACGGCGCGCTCGCCCCATCCACGAGTTGCCGCGCCATGCTCATGGCAGCGCGGCGCGCAGCGTGATCGGCTGCAATTTCCGCGCACTCAACGTTCCCAGCAACCGGGGCAGTACATCCAAGATCACCGGCACTCCAGTTTCTCCGCGCGCCGCATTGCCATCATGCAGCAGCAGAATGTCGCCCCCCTGCAACGATTTTACCAAGCGAGCGTGGACGGCGTCGGCATCGCGGGTGACGGTGTCGAACCCACGCCGCGTCCAGGTCGCGAGTCGCAATTGCAGGTGAGATAGCACCGGGTCGAGAAACGGATTCCGTAAGCCTGCCGGTGCGCGAAAAAAGCACGGAGGACTGCCGGTCACCTGCGCAATTCCATCCTGCGCGCGAGCAATCTCCGCCCGCAGGGCGCGTGGTCCGAGGAGGGAGAATGTGTGGCGGTGGCGTTGACTATGATTTTCCACCGTGTGACCGCAGCGCACGATTTGCCGCGCGAGTTCCGGATAGCGCTCGACGCGTTCTCCCACGCAAAAGAAGGTCGCCTGGGCGCGATGGTGGGCGAGTTGCGCCAGAACCTGCGGTGTGACCTCAGGATCGGGGCCGTCGTCGATGGTGATCGCCACCTGGCCGCGATCCGCGCTATGCACCGGAAGGCGGGTCCAGTTGGGGCCCAACAGGTGGCTTCTCGGTAACAGCCCGGCCGCGCCGAGCAGCAGATGGTTCGTTATGACGGTCCCGAGCGCCCACGGCCACACCAGCGGGCGCAGCAGCACGCCCATTCCGGCGCCCGCATGCAGCGCGGCCGATGCGAGCAACAGCGGCGACGGAGCCCAGCGCGGGCGACCGGACTGGCGCCGGATCATGGAAACGTCGAATCCAAAAAATGCTCCCACAGTGAGTTCCAGGTGGGCCAATCGTGGCCGCCGGACACCACATCCACTGCATTCGGGCCCAGCGCCTCGGCCATCAGGGCGTGCGCGGATGCGAAGCGATCCTCGCGCCCGTACCCCAAGTACATGCGCTTCGCATCTGCGCGCTGCGAAGCGATGAACCGCCATATTCGCCGCTCTTCGTCGAAATCCGCAAGCGGTCCCGGCTGCCGGACTGAGCGTCCGGGAGAGCCGGCGATCTCGGCGATGAGCATGCGATTGCCCAGATAGGGCGCCAGCAAACACAGCCCGTCCCAATCTTCCGGATGGCCGGCTGCATAATCCAACGCGATGAAGCCGCCGAGGGAAATGCCGGCCAGCCAAATCGAGCGGCCACCGAGCGCGCGTGCCGGTGCCAGGATATCGCGCCGCAGCGGCTCGTGAACGGTGCGATCGCGCAGATGCTCGAGCTGTGTATCGACGAAAACCAGATCGAGCGGGATGCGGCGGGATCGTACCGCGGCATCGAAGCCCGCCTTCAGGAAGTCTTCCGGCGAGTGGAAGGCACCCGGCAGCCACACCATGCGCATGGGCGCCACCGAGCTCCCAGCGGCGCGGAAAATGCTACGCACCGGCGACTCTCCTTGCCGGCAGCACGGTCGCGCCGCGCGTCGTCAGCAGTGCGGCGAACAGCAGCGCCAAAAAAGTCCCGGGTGCAACCGTCGTGCCGAGGGCGACGAGCACGGGAACCTGCGACAAGGACAGCAGCCCGAAACCGATCACCGTGCTCATGTTGGCAATCACCAGCGAGGCCAACGTGAGCGGTGCAGGCTCGCCGCCGGCGCAGTGGCGCTGCGCGTCGAAGAACAAGGCATAGTTGGATCCCACGGCGACGATCAACAGCATGCCGATCAGATGCAGGATCGTGAGCTGCACGCCGCACGCCGCCAGGCCGCCCGCCACACAGAGCACGGCGAGAATCAGCGGAGCGATCACGCGTGCAACGCGGACCGGCGAGCGCAGGGCCAGCAGCAGGAGGGCGAATATTGCCACGAGTCCAGTCAGCGAAAGACGGATCCCCTCGCGCAGGTAGGAGGCATACAGCGCGTCGGACTCTCTTTTCAGGTCCAGCAGCTGCACCCCGGCCGTGCCCGAATCCTGGACGGGCGGGGCGCCGGCCAGCGCGTCGCTGACGCGCGCAAGATCGACGTCGGGCGCCGCCGGATTCGCTGCATGCAGTGGAAGAAGGGCGCTCCAACGGTCCGATCGATGCAAGATGAGGGCGCGAAAGCCCGCGGCGAGCGATGTGTTGCCCAAGTCACGGGGCAGGATCAGACCCCCGCGCCGGGCTGCCTCGACATCGTCGATGAACGGACCCAACTGGGCCGCGCGCAGCGCCAGGCCGGCGGTGGCCAGCTGCAGATTCTCGCGCAAGGTCGCAGCGTCCGGCAGGCTGGCGCGGCGCTTCTCCTGGGTGGCGAGGCTCGGCAGATAGTTCGCGGGACTGTCGAAGCCGCCGATGACGCCGGCGTCGATCAAGGACTCGAGCTTCGGCGCCGTTTCCTCCGCGCCGGACAGCACCGACTCCAGGTTCGGACCCGAGACGACGACGAGATCGAGCACGTTCGCGGCGCCCAAGTCGGCCCGCAGCTGCGCGTCGTAGCGCAGTTGCGCGACAGGCACCGGGCTCAAGCTGGAGAGCTCGCGATTCCAGAGCGTATCGCGGCGGCTGTAGAGCACCAGCAGCGCGGCAACTGCGACGGCGGCGGCTGTGGTCCAAAGTGCGGCAGTGCTCAGGCGGCGCACGGGATTCAACAGACGCGCGATGGTGGCGCCGAGCGGCGCGACATCTCGAATGACGAAATCCGCGGGCAGGAGCTGCGGCAGAACGAAGCGCGTCACGGCGGCTGCCGCGATCAAGCCGCTGACCGAATAGGCACCCAGCTGCGCGAGCCCGGGGAATCCGGCCGGCAGCAGCGAGGCAAAGCCGCACACCGAGGTGAGCATGCCGAGGCGGACGGTCGGCCAGAGCCGCTGCCGCCATGCCGCTTGCGAGGAATCGCCGGCATGGCCGGAAGGGGACTGGATGAAAAAATAGACCGAGTAATCGACCGACTCTCCGATCAAGGTGATTCCAAAGCCGAGCGTGATGCCATGCACGGCGCCGAACCCCAGCGCCACGCATGCAACTCCGATCAAGGCGCCCGTAGCCACGGGCAGCAACCCCAACATGAGAGCGGCCGGCGATCGATACACCGCGAGCAACAGCAAAATCACCAGCGAGCCGCTGACGATCGATAGGCGCATCGCGGCACCCTTGATCTTCGCCCGCGCGGCAACCGCGAACACACCGGGTCCGGTCATCGTCAATTGCACGGATCGCGCCGCGGGCGCGCGAATGTCAAGGGCGGCCGCCGCGAATGCGCTGCGGATGGCATCGAGCGCCCGCTCCTGCGCGTCCGTATCGGACCCCGCCGCGGCGGTCTCGGCGACCAGCAGAGTACGCTCGCCGTCGGCGGAGACCCAGACGGAGTCGCGGGTCCGGGGTCCCGCCGAGCGGGAAAGCTGGTCGATGATGCGCAGCATCTCGCCGGTTGGATCATGAGGCACCAGCGGCTTGAGAAGCAGGCCTTCGGCCGAGGCGAGCTCCTCGATGGTGCCGCCGATCGCCTGTTTCAGCCCGTCCACGGAGAAATGCTCGCGGTCGACGGCCGGCGACAACAAGTAGCGGTTCCGGAACAAGAACTCGCGATCGCGCTCCGCGGTGATCTGCTCGCCATTGTTGACGCTCGAAAACTCGCGGTCGAGACGCAAGCGATGCGCGAGCTGGATCGAGATCCCGGCACGGGTCTTGCCATCGCCATGCTCGAGCGCGACCAGAATGAGCCTCGAGCCCGGCCCTTCACGCAGTTGATCGACCAGCAATCGCTGCATGGGCGTCGGATTTGCCGGTAGAAACGCCGACAGATCCGTGATGTAGCGCGCGCGCGCCACCACGAACGCCGCAACCGCGATGCAGATCGACCACGCGGCGATCACCCGCGCTCGACGGGGGTTCATGGCGCCTGATGCGCGCGCAGGGTCATGAGCGAGCGATCGCCGTCGACCTCGCGGATCTCGACCGTGAGCAGGTTGTCGCGCGCTCCCTCGATCCGTACCTGCGAGACCGTTTTCGCGACCTGCGGTTGCAGCGGCACCAAGAGCAGCGACCAGCGCGTGATGCTGCCGGCGTAATCGACCCGGAACATCCCTTCCAGGGAGTGCCGGTCGCCGGCCAGGGTGGCGCGTATGCTTTCGATGAATGGCAGGACCTGCGGATAGGATTTCAGATCGAGTACGCGAGTGCGCCGGCCTCGTCGTATGGTCAGCACGTCGCCCTGCAGCGTCAGGATTTCCGGCCGCGGTTCGATCGTGCGCTTCTCGAGCCGATCGGGCGCCTCATACGACAGCTCGCCCCACGACTCGACAGGGCGGGCGAGAAGTGCGAGGAAGTGTTGCTCGACGAAACTCACCTGACCCTGCCGGCGCGTGGCGAGCAGGTGCATGAGATCATCGAGATCATCGGGCGCGCTGCGTGCGGTAATGCCCGACAGAGTCAACAGGCCGATGCAGAAAGCGCGCCGCATCACGCCACCGGCTTGTCGAGTCGCTCGTGCCAGAAGTCGAAGAAGTTGAACCAATTGTACGGATCGCTGCGGCAATATTTGTCGAGCAGCGCGGCGTAGACTTCGACTGCGGCTCGTACCGCGGCATCGCGCCCTCCCGCGGGTGTCTTCGAAAAATCCGCGACGTGCGCGAATACCACGTGATAACGGTTTCTGCCGCGATACAGGCCCAGCATGAATATCACGGGGCGCCGCAAAATCGCCGCCGCGCGCATCGGCCCCGTCGGCAGATAGGCGCGCTCGCCGAGGAGACTTACCGCCTGCACGGGCTCATCGCCGAGCGTTCGGTCGCCGAGCATGCCGACGAAGGCGCCGCCGTCCAAGCGCTCGGCCAGATGCAGCATGGCATCGATTTGACCGAGCGGGATGATGTCGGGTTTCGCCGCGCGATTGATCGAGCCGAGAATGGTGTTGAGCTTGAACGCATTCTGCTCATACATGGCCATCGACACCTTGAGCCCGGGCTGACGCTGCCCGACGCTGCGCATCAGCTCGAAACTGCCCAGGTGGGCGCCCATCAGGAATGCACCTCGACCCGATTGCAATTGCGCACGCATGAAGGACTCGCCGTCGATCGTAACGTCGAAATTCTCGTATTGTTCGTTGATGAGATAAACGCGGTCGTGGACGGTGCTGGCGAAGTACAGGATATGCCGGAATCGATCGCGCATCGTCGGACTGCGGCCGAGCGCGAGCCGCAAATAGCGAAGGGAATGCCGGCGCGCATCCGGCGCGAACAGGAAAAAGTACAGCGCGATCCCATACAGGACCGGGCGGCTCAACGTCCTGCCCAATCGCAGCGACCCGAACGTCATCAAACGCAGCAGCAGAGCACTGCCGCGCTCGCGTTTGCTGATCCACTCGGCGACCACGGGTTTCGCTCGAGCGGAGCCTGGCGCCAAGCCGTGCCCCGCGATCCCGGGGTGGCGCTCCACGGCGCGAAGAGGCACGGGATCAGGCCGCATGTGCGCCGGCGCCCGGTCTCATGATCAGTGTGCCGGCGAGAGCCGTGCGATCCGCAACCCGCACGATGAACCTGATCGGGTCAGCGGCGGCCGCCGAGTGTTCCACGGTGAGGGACTCTCCCGGACGGACAGCGTCGAGAAATTTAGCGCTGGCGATCACCCACTGCGTCAAATCGAGGGCGAGGTTGCGCTCCACGATGCGCAGCGCCTCATCGAGCAAAACCGCTCCCGGCAAAATCGGCATGCCGGGAAAGTGTCCCGCGAACGCCGGGTGGTCCGCGGATATTTCAAGTGCGACGACGTTCATAGCGGCCAAGTTGGCGCGCCCCGCGCTCGGGGCCTTGCCTCATATCCCTGGTCTGCATGTGTTGATCAGCCAGGGAGCACAGCGCGTGCTGGGGCAGCTTGCCGGTCGCGTTGCGGGGCAGTCGGTCTACGATGAGCAGCGGTCGCGGCAAAAACACGGGATCGATGCGGTCGCGCAGATGGTCGAGGAGGGTTTTCGCGTCGAGTCCGGGAGCAACTACGGCCGCCGCAAGCCGCTCCGCGCCCGTCAGGCTGCCGCTGCCGGGCTCACGCAGGAAAAAAACACCGTCGAGGACCCCGGGAATGCCGTTCAGCTGGGCGTTCAAATGGACGAACGAGCTGCGCTTGCCGGCCACGTTGACCAAGTCTGCCGTGCGGCCGTGCAGGATGAACTCATCGACGCCGGTGAGTTCGACCACGTCGCACAGCGGGGTGAATTGTTCCACGTGCCCGCCATGCGCGTACACCGCGCCGCCGTCGACGCTGAGGTGCACCTCCGGCAACAAACGCCAGGTGAGTGAATCGGCAGTGCGGCGTGTGGCAAGCTGACCGGTTTCCGTGGATCCGTAGATCTCGACCAATCGTGCGCCGAATCTTCGTTCTGCTTCGCGCGCGAGTTCCTGCTCGAGGGGGGCGGTGGCCGACAGGATCAGATCGAGCGGCGGCAAGTCGATGCCGGCGCCAAGCAGCGTGCGCAAGTGGATCGGCGTCGACACCAACGCGCGCGGCCGGGGTGCGGCGCCGATCGCCGCGCAGATATCGGCAGGATAGAACGGCCGCTCCGCGGTGAATGCACAGCCGCCGAACAACGGCAGCAGGACCGTGGATTCGAAGCCGTACATGTGCTGCGGCGGGACCGTGCCGATCAAAGTGGGGGTCATGCCGTCGGGCAATCCGAGCCGCCCGGCCCCGCCACGCAAGCAGCGACTCAGCCGCCCCCAGGTCTTGCGGTAGGGCAGCGGCGTCCCGGTCGATCCGGAAGTGAACACGATCGCCGCGACCTGGGACGCAGGGATTTGCGGTACCCGCCAGGCCGGTGCGAAGCGTCGCGTCCGCTCATTCGATGCCGCATGGAGAAAGCGGGGAAGATCGATGTCGCAACGGGCATCATCGGTCAGACAGAACGCATCGGGTGCGAACCGCAGCAGCTGCTTCACGACATCCGGTGCGTGAGTGGACGGCAAGAGGCTGATTCTGTCCGAGATCAGGCAGGCCGCGAGCCCGACGGTGAAATGATATCGGTCGTGGCAGACATTGAGCACGTGCTTGCCGGGCGGCAGAGATTCGGCCAAGCGCACGGCGTCGGCGAGAAACTGCTGCGCGTCGATGAGGCTGCCCTCGCGGTAAGCGAGCGCCACGCTGGGCGAGCGGTGCGATAAGAGGGGTACGGTCTCCACACGAGCCTACGAGGAGCGCGCGAGAAAAGTCCGCACGACCGCCAGAATGCCCCCGCGCTCGGCTTGAGGCTGGACGCGGCGCCGGATGACATACTCGCCTAAGAACATGAGCGCCACCAGAGGCAGGATACAAAAGTTCGCAAACAGCGACCACACGCGCAGCGGCGCCGTGGCGAACAGGACGACCGTGATGGTGACGATGACGGCGAAGAAAATGGCCCATGCGGCGGTCACCCCGCGGCTGTAACGCACTTCGCGCGGCGTCAGGGGCCCGTGCAGCTTGTCGGCCAACTCGGTGCACAGAGCCGTCGCGCCGGGGCGTAGTGAGACGGCGAAGCTGACGGCCAAAAGGCCGTACACGGCGCAGTCCTGAAGCAGACACATCCAATAGAACTTCTGTTCGAGCAGCTGCCAGCACGCGAAAAGCAGCAGCGCGAGCGCGGCGAGTGCCGGCACTACCAGCGGCCTGGCCCAGCGCCGCAGCATCAGCACCCCGACCATCAACGGAGGTGCAATCGCGAGGGTGGCACCCACCGCATGGGCCCCCTCGACGGTGTTGCAGTAGTGCGACAGGCCTGCATAAACGGCAATCGAGGCGAAGACCGCAGCGACCTGCAGCCTATCTGGCCTGCGCCTGCTCACTTGGTTCTCTGCGCCGCAATGTACTCCGCTAAGTCTCTCAAGGAGCGGAAGATCTGCTGGTTTTCGCGGCTGTCGGCGCGCATTTGAATGCCATACTGCTTGGAGAGGAGCAGCGCGACCTCCAGAATGTCGATGGAATCGAGCCCCAACCCCTCGCCATATAGCGGCGCTTCAGGATCGATGTCCTGCGGCGCCAGGTCAAGATTGAGCGCTTGGACTAGCAGCGTGGCGAGTTCCCGCTGCAGGCCCAAATCGGCCGTCGGCTTCTGCTTGAGCGACGCTTGGTCGGGCATATGCTTGGCCTGAAAGTATCTTTTGTAAGAATTACAGGCACAGATATGCCGTTGACGTTCATTATATAGGTGTCGGCCCGAGCGGCAACCCACGGCCGTTCCGGATGGCGTGCCGCTCACCCCGCGGCGCCAAGCAGCCGGCGAACCGCCAGTAGCGGTAGCCGCCAGAGAAAGCCCCAAAACAACCGCATGTGCATCCAAGTCAACAAGGCATTGTCCCGCCAATAATCGAAGTGCGACACACCCCCTTCGTCGGCCCCGAAATAGCACACAGGCGCGGGAATATTGATCGGACGGGTGCCTCGCCAGCACAGCCGCACGGCGGCTTCCGCGTCGAAGTCGAAGCGCCGCATCCACTGGTGCCGGCACATCAGGGCAAGGAGGGGAGCGATCGGATAGACCCGAAAACCGTAAAGCGAGTCGCTAATACCGCCCCACAGGGTTTCGACATCGACCCACCAATTGCATATTTTCCGCCCTTTGACGCGCAGACGCGGTGCGCTCGAATCAAATATCGGCACTCCCAACACCATGGCCGACGGTGCCGCCTGCGAGGCGCGCATGAACTCGACGATGCGATCGGCCGGGTGTTGCCCATCGGAATCCATCGTCAGGACGTGGGTGAAGCCACGCGCCGACGCCTCGCGCAGCCCGTGCAGCACGGCGGCTCCTTTGCCGCGGTTCTCACGCAGTACGAACACTCGCAGTCCCGGTTCCCCCGCTGCCATCGCCGACAGGCGTTCGGCTGAATCGTCGGTACTGCCATCGACAACGATCCAAACAGGCGCCCATTGTGCGAGCGCAGCGCGCACCGTCGCGTAGACCCTGGGTCCCGGGTTGTAGCTTGGGATCAGAACGAGGTGGGTGGTCGACACGTCGTCAGCCATGCGTTTCGGCGACAGAGGGCTGCAATGCGGCGGCATCAATCGGCGACCTGAACGATCGTCGAGGACCTGCCGATCATCCAAGCAAAGGCGAATCCCGCGCTCCAGTAGTTTTCCTGCCGCACCAGCGGGCTGTCCTCGAACGCCGCATCGGCAAGATTGTCGTAGCGCACGAATGCGCCGAACCAATAACGCGGAAAGCGCTTCGACAGGTCGGCAACGAATTGCGTGCCGGCATATCCGCCCGGCGCCTGGTAGGCCGGACGCGAGGCGGTCGCGTTTTGCGGCGGTACCGAATAGAAATAGCCGTTGTATCGACGGTTCGCGAACAGCGGCCCGAAGTAGAGTCCCGCCTTCCAACCCACGTATCCCCACGGGTCTTCCACCTTCAGTTTGAGCCCCGGGGTCAGCGTGGTCCCGATCGATCGCGGCGGCGCTTGGACGGTGAACGCTTCGCGCAGCGGAACTCTCACGTCCAATTTGATCCGCGCATCCTCGCTGCGCCACACGTGCAAATCGAGCTGCAACCCGGCCTCAGCCGTGGGTTTCAGCTCCGTCATCCCGTTCCGCGTCCGGTCGTTGCTCACCGGCAGTGTTGCGTCGAAGCTCAAATTCAGATCGATCCACGGCCGCGAGAAGAGCGCGCCGCGCACGCCCTCCTGATCCGCCTTGACAAAGGGTCCGTTGTAAACGAGATAGGGCACCGGTACCGGGAAGATATGGGAACTTTCCGCGCCGCGATAGTCGTTATAACCCAACGCTCCGATACCGAAGCCGTATTCCCACAGGGGTGCATCTTTGGCGTGCGCCGGCGCCGCCAGCCATGCGGCTGCGAGCAGCGGCACGGTCCATGGCGGACGGCCGCGGCCGGCCATGACCGCGGCTACCATCAGATGCCGGTCATCGGGTCGGAGTCGACGGCGCGCACGTTGAGCGCTCGGCTGCGCGCGGCGCCAATCGTTCGAGGCAGGTGCACGAGGGACAGCGCATAGTACATGCTCTTGAATGCGCGCAACGCAGCCCAAATCGGGGTCTGGCCGAAGATGTCCCCGGCCAGCAACGACAGCAACGCCTCCTTCATGCGAAACGCGTTGCGTGGGCCGAGGAACAATTCGCGCATCGTCGGATTGGTGACGCGATAAATGAACCAGGAAAACTGCTTGGGCCCGTGACGGGAGAGGCGCTCGAAGCGCTCGATGGCCCGGGCGGCGCGGTGCGGGTGTTTACGGCAGACGTCGAGTGTTTCCGCGGCCGCCGCGCCTCCGTTCATCGCAAGCATCACCCCCGATGAGAAGACGGGGTCGACGAATGCGTACGCATCGCCCACGAGCAGAAAGTTCGCTCCGTGACAGCGATCGCAGGAGTAGGAGTAGTTGCCCGTCGCTTCGACGGCCGTGGCCAAATTCGCCCCCTCCAGCCGCTCCGCGAGGGGTGGGCACAGGGCGATGGTGGACAGGAAGAATTCGCGCAGATCGACGCTGCGGCCCTTCATGTACTTCGGCCACACCACGGCACCGATGCTGGTTGCCCCATCGGCGAGCGGGATGAACCAGAACCACCCGTGATCGAACCAATAGATGGCGATGTTGCCCTCGCGCTTGCCCGGCTCGCGGCGCGCGCCGGTAAAATGTGCGTACATGGCCGCGCTGTTATGCTTCTTGTTGCGCCTCTTCAGCCGCAGCTTCGAGCCTAGAAACGTATCGCGGCCGGAGGCATCGATGAGATGCGCCGCGTGCCAGGATTCGTCGCGTCCGTCATCATGGACGGCGTGCACACGCACCCCGCGTCCGCTCTCCAGGATCTCCACGCCGCGCGCACGGCATCCTTCGATCACCTCGGCGCCCGCGCTTGCGGCACGCCGGATGAGAATCTCGTCGAATTCGGAGCGCCTGACCTGATAGGCATATGCCAAGGACTTGTTCCAGGCATGCGCAAACGCGAACTCCTGGTGCCGTCCATCGTCGGGTGAAATGAATTCCGCACCCCACTTCTCCATGCCGATGGCGCGAACCTGTTCGGCCACACCGAGCCGCTCGAGCAGCGGCAGGTTGGCCGGCAGCAGCGACTCGCCGATGTGAAAGCGCGGATGGCGCGCTTTTTCGAGCACCACGACTCGGTAGCCCCGTTCAGCGAGCAGAGTCGCCGCGGTCGAGCCGGCAGGACCGCCGCCGACGATCAACACGTCGCAGGTCCGCGCGAGAGGTGGCATCGCGCCGGCAGCCGCGATTTGCGAGATCGTCTCCGGCGTCATAAATTGCCTCCTTTGTTCCCGCCAAGGCGGGCGGGCTTCGGCGGCGGATTTTATCGTGCCGACAAACACCCATTCAACGTCTGTAAGATACTAGACCATGCACATCCTCATTGTTGAAGACGACGAAGTTGCACGCGACTATCTCGCGAAGGCACTGCGTGAGGTGGGCCATACCGTCGATGTGGCAGCCGATGGCCTGGCGGGTCTGCACCTCGCCTCATCGATCGCAGTCGATCTGGCGATCGTCGACCGCATGCTGCCGAAGCTCGATGGGCTCGCCCTGGTGCAATCGCTCCGCGCCACCGGGCGCAAGCTCCCGGTGTTGATCCTGAGCGCTCTCGGCGACGTCGATGATCGCATAACCGGACTGCGCGCCGGCGGCGATGACTACCTCACCAAACCCTACCACATGTCGGAATTGCTGGCGCGCATCGATGCACTCGCCCGCCGCGGCGAATCCGGCAATGCCGAAGCGAACACCCGGTTGAAACTGGCGGATCTGGAACTCGATCGAATGACCCGCCGCGTCACGCGCAACGGCAAGAAGATCGAGCTCACCGCGCGCGAGTTCCAGCTGCTCGAATTCATGATGCGCCATAGCGGGCAGGTGGTGACCAGGACGATGCTGCTCGAGGGCGTCTGGGACTATCATTTCGATCCGCAAACCAACGTGATCGATGTGCACATCAGCCGCCTGCGCCAGGCGATAGACAAGGATTTCGACAAGCCGCTGCTGCATACCGTGCGCGGCGCGGGCTACAGTCTGCGCGAAGACGAATAACGAGGAGCCTGTCTGAGCATTCCCCGGCGCCGGCGCAGCGTGAACGCAGATCAGCGCTTTCTCGGCGTGCTCGGCACCTCGCCGTTTCGTATCGCCATCGTGTATTCGATCGCCTTCGCATGCGGAGCCGCTGCGCTGCTCGGGGTGGTGGATTTCGCGGTGTCGCGGGTCGTCGACGGCAGCACCGACAACCTCATCGAGGCCGAAGTGCAGGGCTTGCGGGAGCAGGTCCTGGTGCTGTCGCGGGGCGATTTCATCGATCTGATCGAGCAGCGCTCCCAGGATCAGGACGTGCGTGGGGCGGTCTACCTCATGGTCGATCCGCAGCTTCGACCTGTCGCCGGCAACGTGCCGGCGTGGCCGAAGATCGATGCGAATGAAGGTAAATGGATCCAGTTCAAGGTATCGGTGCCGTTCGGCGATGAAACGCGCGAACATGAAATGCGCGCGCGGCGATTTCCCCTGCCGGGCGGCTATCGGATGCTGGTCGGGCACGACGTGCAGGAGCGCGAGGATGTCAAGAATCTGATGATGCGCGGCTTGATCGCGGCGGTCGTATTGACGTTGCTGCTGGGATTGGGCGGCGGATTTTGGATGGGCCGCCGCATTCTGGCGCAGGCCGGCGCGATTTCGGCGGTAGCGACGCAAATCATGCGCGGCGATTTGTCGCAGCGGCTGCCGGTGCGCGATGCGGACGACGAAATCAATACGCTGGCGCGCGAAATAAACACCATGCTCGACAAGATCGAGCAGCTCACGCTCGGCATGCGCACCGTGCTGGACAGCGCCGCGCACGACCTGCGGACGCCGCTGAATCGTCTGCAGGCCACCGCCGAAGGGGCCATGACGCAGCTTGCGCCGGGCTCGGCCGGGCGGCGCGTGCTGGAGCGCGTCTCCATGGAGGTCGATCACATGCGCAGCACGCTCGATGCGCTGCTGCGCATTGCGCTTGCCGAAACGGGCACCGTGGCCCGCGAGCCCGTCGACCTCTCGGAATTGGTCGCGAGCATGGTGGAACTGTACGCTCCGGTCAGCGAAGAGCGCGGCATCGAGCTGCAGAGCGCCGTGGCGCCGGGCGCCCAGGTTCAAGGCAGCCGTCAATTGTTGGCGCAAGCGCTGGCAAACCTGCTCGACAACGCGATCAAATTCACGCCCGACGGGGGCCACATCCGGGTTGTGCTGCAGAAGACCGGCGCAGGTCCGGAGGTCATCGTCGAGGATACCGGGCCCGGAATCCCGGCCGATAAACGCGAAATCGTCCTCGGCAGGCGCGTTCGTCTGGATGAGGCCCGCAAATTTCCGGGATCGGGGCTCGGCTTGTCGCTGGTGGCGGCGGTCACCAAGTTGCACGGGGCGCGGCTCATTCTCGATGACGCGCGGCCCGGCCTGCGTGTCTCGCTGAAGTTCTGAAAGCGTCAAATTCTCGGCGTCCGCCGCCGTAGCGGCACTCGCGCACCCTTCCGCGCGGTGGCCGGTTTTCTTAAGTTGCTGTATGGCTTGAGGAAAGAACGCGAAAAAATCCCTGGCATAGAACTTGCTCGGGTACTGGTGCGGCAGGTGGTGCCGCGCTAGGAATCACAACATGGCCGACGAAGCCGACGAAGTTTCCCCTCCTGCGCCGAAACCTTCAGGCGGCTTCATGGGTACGCTGACGAATGGATTCGGCATCTTTGTGCTGACCCTGTTGGCCGTCATAGTCGGCGGATACATCAATGCCAAGCTCCATCCCATGCCGGATCTGAAAATGGGCAAGGACGGCACGATCACCCCCATTGTCCCCGTCGCGGCGGCGGCGGGCCACGGCGAGCAGGGCGCGGCGAAGAGCGCCATGTACTACGCCATCGACCCTCCCCTGGTCGTCAACTTCGAGGACGGCAGCGCGGTACGCTTCCTGCAGATCACCATGGAGGTGATGGCACGCGATCAAAAGGCGATCGACAGCGTGCAGAAGAACATTCCGCTGATCCGCAACAATCTTTTGTTGCTCATGAGCAATAGGAACTATCAAGTCCTGATGTCGCGCGAGGGCAAGGAGAAACTGCGCGAAGAGGCCCTCGCCGAGGTTCGCGCCGTGCAGAAAAAACAGGGCGGCGACGACGTCGATGACCTGCTGTTCACCAGCTTCGTGGTGCAGTAGTGGCGGCCGCCTCGAGTTCCCCACCGGCGTCGAATGCCATCTCGGAGGAGGAGGTGTCCGCGCTCCTGGAAAGGAACAAACCCGACAACGTGCGCCCCTATGATCTCGCGGCGCAACGCATCAATCGCACGCAACTGCCGCTGCTCGAGATCGTGAGCAAGTCCTTTGCGGAGCGCGCCGGCGGTTCACTGGCTGGATTGCTCGGCCGGGATGCGAGTATGCAGTTCACCGCGATCGAGACGGTGAAGGCAGCGGACCAGCAAGCTGCACTGCCGCTGCCGGCAAGCATCGCGGTGGTTCGATTCAAACCGCTCGCCGGTTTTGCCTTCGTGTGCGTCGAGCCGGCCCTGCTGCTCGCGCTGCTTGATGGCTTTTTCGGCGGCTCGGGACGCGGTGCGACCGACGCTCAAGCAGCCGTGGCGCCGGCGGCACAGCGCTTTCTTGCGCTCATGCTGCGCACTTTCGGCGCCGACCTGGTTGCCGCGTGGGCCCCCGTATCGCCGATCGAGCTCGAACTCGTGAAGCAGGAGACCAATCCGCGGCTGCTGCAGCTCGGCGGGCCGCAGGAGTCACTCATCGTCATCCGCTTCGCGGTGGAATTCGGCGCGACCACCGGCCGCATCGATTGGATGCTGCCGGAGAACATGCTGGCTCCGATCCGCGAGATCCTGGCCTCCGAAGCGGGCAAACCGCCGGTCCGCGCACACGAACCGTGGGCGCCCGCGCTGAGCACGGCGCTGCAGGAGGCACAACTGGAGACCCGGGCGATTCTGGCGCAGGCGAAGATCAGCTTGCGCGATCTCGTGCGTTTGGTGCCGGGCGACATCATTCCCATCGATGCTCCGCAAGAAGCCACGTTGTTGGCGGGCGACGTGCCGCTGTACCGCGGCCGGTTCGGCGTTTCGCAGGGGCACAACTCTCTCAAAATTCTTCCAGGAGGCCCTGTATGAGCGATCCGAAGGCGGCCGCGGTTTCGCGCGCCCAGTTCAACGACCTAGGTCCGAAAGCCACCGCCGCTGCGGGACAGGAAATGAATCTGAACCTGATTCTCGATGTCGCCGTGACTCTCGCTCTGGAGGTCGGGCGGGCGCGCATGTCGGTACGGGAGCTGCTGCAGCTCGCACCCGGCGCGATCGTGGAACTCGACCGCCTGGCCGGAGAACCCCTGGATGTGCTCGTGAACGGTGTGCGCATCGCGCGCGGCGAGGTCGTCGTGGTCAATGAAAAGTTCGGCATCCGCCTCACCGATGTCGTGAGCGAGACCGTGCGGATGGAACAAGCCCGGTGAGCGGGCTGGCGGCGCCTGCTTCGCCCCTGTCCGCCGGCAGCCTGACCCAGCTGACGTTGAGCCTGCTCGCCATCGTCGCCTTGATCGTGGCGCTGAGCTGGGCGCTGAAGCGATTCAAGATGGCGGGCGCGCGCGGTCGGGGGGAGATCGCGGTGATCGACGAGCTTGCCCTGGGACCTCGCGAGAGGATCGTGCTGCTGCGCGTGGGCGAGTCGCAACTGCTCGTCGGCATCGGCGCCGGCGGCATGGTGGGTTTGACGCCGCTCGCAACGGCCATCGTGACCAAGGCCCCTCCGGAGGCCCCCGTCTTCGCGGATCGGCTGCGCGAGTTCATGAGGCGCCCGGGAAGCCCGACATGAGTTTCGCGCGACAACGCGACCGGTTCGTCGCGCTCGCTGCGCTTCTGCTGCTGCCGTTGGCCGCGGCGCAGGCACAAGTGGCGCTGCCGGCGATCGCCGTGAAGACGGCGGCGGACGGCGTGCAGACGTATTCGCTCACGTTTCAAGTGTTGATCCTGATGACGCTGCTCACGCTGCTGCCCGCCATCCTGCTGGCGATGACGGCGTTCACGCGCATCATCATCGTGCTGTCGATTTTGCGGCAGGCTCTAGGCATGGCGACCACCCCCTCGAACCAGGTGCTCACGGGTCTGGCGCTGTTCCTCACGTTTTTCGTCATGAGTTCGACCATCGATCAGGCATACGCCAACGGTCTGAAGCCATATCTGGACGGTCAACTCGCGGGTGAAATCGCAATCGATCGAACGCTGCAGCCGCTCAAGAAGTTCATGCTGGCGCAGACCCGTGAAAACGACCTGCAGCTGTTTTCCAGGTTGTCCGGCAAAGCACAATTCGCGAGCGCGGACGATGTGCCGCTCAGCGTCCTGGTGCCGACTTTCATCACGAGCGAGCTGAAGACCGCCTTTCAGATCGGCTTCATGGTGTTCATCCCCTTTCTGGTCATCGATCTCGTGGTGGCGAGCGTCCTGATGTCGATGGGCATGATGATGCTGTCGCCGGTGCTGGTCTCCTTGCCGTTCAAGATCATGCTGTTCGTCGTCGTCGATGGATGGACGCTGTTGATGGGCACGTTGGCCGCGAGCTTTCATCGATGACTCCGGAAAACGTCATGGACCTGGCGCACAGCACCTTGGTGGTGACCTCGATGATCGCGGCACCGATGCTGCTGATCGCCCTCGTCACCGGCCTCGTCATCGGCATGCTGCAGGCGGCGACCCAGATCAACGAGGCTACCTTGAGCTTCATTCCAAAGCTGCTGTTGCTGGTACTCACGCTGTTCGTGGCAGGCCCGTGGATTCTCCGGGTGCTGATCGATTTCACCCGTAACCTGTACGCGAACATCCCGAACGTGATCGGCTGAGCGCGGAACAAATTCATGCAACCGGTCCTCATCAACGCCGCGGATGTATCGAGCTGGGTCTCGCGATTATGGTGGCCGGTGCTCAGAATCGGCGGATTCGTCCTGACCGCGCCGATGGTGGCCGCTGCGACCGTGCCGCCCACCGTGAAGATCGCGCTCACCCTCGCGCTCGCATTCATCCTCGCGCCGCTTGCCGCGGCTCCGCAAACCCTGTCGATCTTCTCGGCAACGGGAGTGGTGGCGGCGGTGCAGGAGGTGCTGATCGGAGTCGCCATCGGCATGGTCGTGCAGCTGGCGTTCGAGGCGCTCAGCTTCGCAGGACAGAGCATATCGACCACCATGGGGCTCGGTTTCGCCACCCTGGTCGATCCGCAGCACGGCGCCAACACGCCGGTGCTCGGGCAGTTATTCGTGATCTTCGCCACGCTCACCTACCTTGCCGTCAACGGACATCTCGTCCTGCTCGGCGCGCTGGCGAACAGCTTCCAGAACCTGCCCATCGGAGGCGCCAACGTCGATGAAAATCTGCTGTTGGCGGTTGCCGTGTGGGGCGCGCGGGTCTTCGAAACGGGACTCCTGGTTGCGCTTCCCGCCGTCGTCGCGCTGGTCATCGTGAATTTGGCGCTCGGCGTCGTCACGCGGGCGGCGCCGCAGCTGAACCTGTTCGGCATCGGTTTCACCATCACCCTGATGTCGGGGTTCTTCGTGCTGATCGTCGGGCTCGACGGGCTGATGGCCGGCATCTCGGGCCTGATCGACAGCGCCTTGTCGGCCGCCACTGAATTGACCGGCGCGGCCGCGGCGGGTGCGCGCTGATGGCGGAAGCAGGCCAGGGCGGCGAACGAACCGAAGAGCCATCGCAACGACGGCTACAGGAGGCGCGCGAACGCGGCCAGGTGCCGCGTTCCAGGGAGCTCACCAACTGCGCGACCATGATCGGCGGCAGCGTCGCGCTGGCGGCAATGGGCGCCCCTCTCGCCCGCGGCATGTCGCAGATGATGCGCCATGGCATGGCGATCGATCCGCTGCGCTTGCAGGACCCGCAATCGATGACGTCCTCGCTGAGCGAGGCCGCCGTGACCGCGCTATGGGCTGCGCTGCCCATTTTTGCCGCCCTGGTCGGGCTCGTACTGCTCTCGACCGTGGTGCTCGGTGGATGGAATTTCAGCCCCGCCGCGATGGTGCCCGATTTCTCGCGCATGAGCCCCGCGGCTGGATTGAAGCGGCTTTTTGGACTGCATGGGGCTTCCGAGCTAGGCAAGGCGCTGCTCAAGCTCGTGGTAGTGGGGGGCGTGTGCGCCGGGATCGTCAGCTGGCTGTTCGCGGACGTGCTGGCCCTCGGACGGATGGCACCGCGCACGGCGATCGGCCGCGGCGCCGGCTTGCTGACTTGGTCGTTCGTCTGGCTGTGCGCCTCGCTCGCATTGATCGCCGTCGTCGACGTACCGCTGCAGCTGCTCCAGTTCAAGCGCTCGCTGCGCATGACGCGCCAGGAGCTGCGCGACGAGGCCAAGGAATCCGACGGCCGACCGGAGACCAAGCAGCGCATCCGTCAGATGCAGCAGCAATTGGCGCGGCGTCGCATGATGCACAAGGTGCCGACCGCGGACGTGGTGATCGTCAACCCGGCACACTTTGCCGTCGCCCTCAAATACGATCCGAAGAACATGCGTGCGCCGCGCGTGGTGGCGAAAGGGCTCGACCTCGTCGCACAGAAAATCCGGCGCATTGCCGAAGAACATCGCGTGCCGATTTTCGATTCGCCGAAATTGGCGCGGGCGCTGTATCGAACCACCGATTTGAACCACGAGATCCCGGCCGGGCTGTACGCGGCGGTTGCCCAGGTCCTTTCCTACATCTTCAGAATTCGCACCTTGAATCCGACCAGCGCCGCGCGGGTGGTGAGGCCGGAACCGAAGCTCGGCGATGAGTACGCCGACGTATGAGTGCCCGCGGTGCGATAGCGACGATGGGCGAATTCGCGCGCAATGGCCTGGGCGTGCCGGTGCTGGTGATGGTGGTGCTCGCCATGATGGTGCTGCCGCTGCCGGCATTCCTTCTGGACGTGTTCTTCACCTTCAACATCTCGCTGTCGCTCATCATCTTGCTGGCCGTGATCTACGTACGGCGCGCGCTGGAATTTGGGACTTTTCCGACGGTTCTCCTCGGCGCGACGCTGCTGCGCCTCGGCCTGAACGTCGCCTCGACGCGCATCGTGCTCATCAAGGGCCATACCGGCGCCCATGCCGCGGGGCACGTCATTGCGGCGTTCGGCCAGTTCGTCGTGGGCGGAAACTACGCCGTCGGCATGGTCGTGTTCACCGTGCTCGTGATCATAAACTTCGTCGTCATCACCAAAGGCGCCGGCCGCATCTCGGAAGTCAGTGCCCGATTCACCCTGGATGCCATGCCCGGCCGGCAAATGGCGATCGACGCCGACTTGAATGCGGGCATCATCACTCAGCCCGAGGCCATCCTGCGCCGGCAAGAGGTGCGGGAGGAGGCGGACTTCTACGGCGCGATGGACGGCGCCAGCAAGTTCGTGCGGGGCGACGCCATCGCCGGGATACTCATCGTATTCATCAATTTGTTCGGCGGAACCATCATCGGGGCCGCACAGCACGGCATGTCGCTCGCGGATTCCGGCCGTATCTATGCGTTGCTGACCATCGGCGACGGACTGGTCGCGCAGATCCCGGCGCTGCTGCTCTCGGTGGCGGTCGCAATCCTGGTGACGCGGGTCTCCCGTCCCCACGACATGAGTCAGCAAATCATGGCGCAAATGTTCGGTCAGCCGCGTGCCCTGGCGGTCACCAGCGGTATACTGACGCTGCTCGGCATCATTCCGGGAATGCCCAATCTGGTGTTCTTGATCATGGCCGCCGGCTCCGCCATCGGGGCGTATGCCTTGAGCAAGCGGCGCGCCGCCGATCAGGTCGCCGCCGCCGCTCCCAGCGCTCCCCCCACCGTACCTTCCGAGCAACGGGAATTGTCCTGGGACGACGTCGAGCCTGTCGACCTCATCGGTCTCGAGGTCGGCTACCGGCTGATTCCATTGGTCGACCGCGCGCAGGGCGGTGAGCTCATGGGGCGGATCAAGGGTGTACGCAAGAAGCTGTCCGAAGAACTCGGCTTTCTCGTGCAGCCGGTGCACATCCGCGACAACCTGGAACTCGGACCGAACTCCTACCGGATCACGATTCTGGGCGCGCCCGTCGGGGAATCCGAGGTCTTCCCGGACCGCGAACTCGCGATCAACCCGGGGCAGGTGTCGGGACCGCTGCCGGGCTCGGCGACCAAGGATCCGGCATTCGGCCTGGACGCCTGCTGGATCGAAAAATCACGGCGCGATCAGGCGCAGGCGCAAGGCTACACCGTTGTCGATGCGAGCAGCGTCATTGCCACTCACTTGAGCCACCTGCTGCAGTCGCACGCCCACGAATTGCTGGGTCACGAGGAAGTGCAGCAACTGCTCAATCGGCTGGGAAAGAGCGCGCCAAAATTGGTCGAGGATCTGGTACCCAAGATCCTGCCGATGAGCGTCGTGGTCAAGGTGTTGCAGTACCTGCTGGTGGAGCGTGTACCGATCCGCAATTTGCGCACCGTGTGCGAGACGCTGGCCGAACTCGCGCCCAGGACCCAGGATCCGCTCACGCTGGTCGCCGCCGTGCGCGTCGCCCTCGGCCGCAGCATCGTGCAAAACATCGGCGGCCTGCGCGAGGAGCTTCCAGTCATCACTCTCGATCCCGCTCTGGAGCAAGTGCTGCAGGATTCCATGGCCGGCGGCACCGACGGCGCCCCGGGATTCGAGCCCGGTCTCGCCGACCGGATTCAACAATCGCTTGTGGACAGCACCCGCCGCCAGGAGGCCGCCGGCGAGCCCGCGGTGCTGCTGGTCGCACCAAAAATTCGGCCTTGGATGTCGCGCCTGATGCGCTACTCGAGCCCGACCTTGTCCGTCCTTGCATATAACGAGATCCCGGAGAGCCGTCGGATACGCGTGATCGGCGCCGTCGGTCGTGGATGAAATCTGACTCATGGAGGTTGAAGTGAAGATAAAACGCTACATGGCTGCCAGCATGCGCGCGGCGCTGGGCCAGGTGCGGGCCGAGCAGGGTCCGGACGCCGTGATCCTCTCCAGCCGCCGGGTCGACGAGGGCATCGAAGTCATCGCCGCGGTCGACTACGACGAGGCATTGTTCGTCGATGCCACGCGGCTGCGCGCTCCGGCGAAACCTGCGGCGAATGCGCCGGTGGTGGCCACGACGTCCACGGAGGCGCCGATGCTACCGCCCGCCGCTGCCGAGCCCGCGGCCCCACCGCCGACGCCCGCTCCGGTGCCAGCGGCCGCGCCGGCCCGGTCCGCCGTCTGCTCACCCGCCGCGCCTCCCGCGGCGGCACGCACCGTCCTACGGAGCGATTCCGGGGGCGGCGATTTTTCGGCGATGCAGCGCGAATTGAAGGAATTGCGCGATTTGCTCGAGAGCGGCTTCGCCACCATGGGATGGAACGACAAGCGGTTGCGCGAGCCGCTGAAGGCGCGCGTGCTCGAGGAGCTATCGGTTTTGGATATTGCGCCCGATGTTGCGATGGCACTGGCGGCCCACACCCCGCGGCGCACCAGCTTGGAAAACCCGTCGCTGATTCCCCTCGCGCTCCTGGTCAAACACCTGCCGGTCGTCGATCGACTGAGTACGGTGAACGGCGGCATCATCGCCGTGGTTGGCCCGACGGGCGCCGGCAAGACCACCACCATCGCGAAGCTCGCCGCCCGATGGAGCATTCGCCACGGCAGCCAGGACCTGGCGCTCGTGAGCACCGACGCCTATCGGGTCGGCGCGCGCGAGCAGCTCATGACTTACGCGCGCATCCTCGGCGCCCCCCTGCACGTGGCCAATAGCGGGCGGGAGCTCGCGCGCGTTCTCGCACGCCTGAAGTCCAAGAAATTGATCCTCATCGATACCGCCGGCATGGGCCCGCGGGACGTGCGATTGACGGAGCAACTCGCCGCTCTGCAATTGGGCGCAGCTTGCGCCAAGGTGCTGCTGGCACTGCCCGCGCAGGGCGAGGGCCATGCCTTGGAGGAGATCATCGCGGCTTTCGCCTCGGCCTCGCCTGCGGCATGCGTCGTCACCAAGGTCGACGAGGCGGCAAGCTTGGGCGCGGTGATATCGACGACGTTGCGCCACAAATTACCGATTGCCTATGTATGCGACGGTCAGCGGGTGCCCGAAGATCTGCATTCCGCCTACCAGCGACGTGTGTGGCTGGTGCGCGCCGCACTGAAGCTCAAGGAGCACGCGCCGCCGCGCGGCGCTGCGTATTACGCGCGCAATTTCGGCCGAGCACGCGCCCATGCGTGATACCAGACTCGGCAGAGCGCAGGCAGAAGCCCTCGAACAGCTCAATTCCAGCCGTCCGGTCAAGGTCATTGCGGTCACCGGCGGCAAGGGGGGAGTGGGGAAGAGCACGGTGTCGGCCAATCTCGCGGTGGCAATTGCAGCGCAGGGCCGGGACGTGATGTTGGTCGACGCCGACCTGGGGTTGGCCAACGTCGATGTGTTGCTCGGGTTGCATACACGCTTCGATCTGGGGCATGTGGTCAAGGGCGAATGCGCGCTCGAGGACGCCATCGTCACCGGACCGCACGGGTTGCAGATCGTACCCGCGGCGTCCGGAATCAAACGCATGGCGGCCCTGTCGCCTGCGGAACATGCCGGCATCATTCGCGCCTTCAGCGAGCTTTATCATCGCGTCGAGCTGCTGATCGTCGATACCGCCGCGGGGCTGAATGACAGCGTCACGACGTTCAGCCAGGCCGCGCACCACGTCCTCGTCGTGGTTTGCGACGAGCCGGCCTCCATCACCGATGCCTACGCACTGATCAAGGTGCTGAGCCGGGAACACGGCGTGCAACGCTTTCAAATCCTCGCCAATCAGACGCGCCGCTCGGGTGAGGGGCCCGATCTTTTCCAGAAGATTTCCCGAGTCTGTGATCGGTTTCTCAATGTCGCACTGGAGTTTGCGGGTTCCGTACCGTTTGACGACTATCTGCGGCGCTCGGTGCAGCGGCAGACCGCCGTGGTCGACGCGTACCCGGCCTCAATTTCCTCCATTGCGCTCAAGAATCTGGCCTCGAAGGCCGATAAGTGGTCTGTGCCGCAAGGGGCACGAGGTCACCTTGAGTTCTTTGTCGAACGCATGGTGGGGGCCCGGATTGGTCCTGCGACGGTATTGCAATGAGAGCAAGCACACAATATTCAAATACGCAGAAGCGCACCCCTAAACCGCTCGTCGACGAGGGCGTCCCGGTCGATCAGGTGCCGCAGCAAGAGCTGGTCCTCAGACATGCCGACCTGGTCAAGCGCATTGCCTATCATCTGGTGAGCCGCATGCCCCCCAACGTGGAGGTGGACGATTTGATCCAATCGGGAATGATCGGTTTGCTCGATGCGGCAAAACATTATTCCCCCACCAAGGGTGCGAACTTCGAGACCTACGCCGGAATCCGCATTCGCGGGGCGATGCTCGATGAGGTGCGAAAGTCCGATTGGACGCCCCGCTCGGTGCACCGGAACATGCGCGAAATGGCGGATGTGGTGCGCAAGATCGAGAACCTCAAGGGACAGGATGCGACTCCCACCGACATCGCCGAAGGATTAAGCATATCGATCGAGGAATATCACAAGTTGGTGCAGGACGCCGCCAGCTGCCGGCTGTTCAGCTTCGACCAGATGGGCACGAGCGAGGATGAGTCGAGCCCGGCGGATCACGCGCGCGATGAGCGCCCCGGGCCTTTCGATCACATTCAAGACGCGGGCTTTCGCGATGCGATGGCGACGGCCATCGACGGGCTGCCCGAGCGCGAAAAGCTCGTGCTGTCGCTCTACTACGATGAGGACATGAACCTGCGGGAGATCGGCGAAGTGCTCGAGGTGTCCGAATCGCGGGTCTGCCAGATCCACGGCCAGGCGTTGGTGCGGTTGCGCGCCCGTCTGGCGGAGTGGCTGGCCCCCGATTGAGCCCATGGATATTTTAAGCATCATCGGCATTGTGCTCGGGCTGATAGCGATCATCGGCGGCGCGATCTTGAAGGGAAGCAGCGCTGGAGCGCTGGTCGGCAGCGCGGCGTTCGTGATCGTGGTCGTCGGTACAATGGCTGCCAGTCTCGTGCAGACGCCGATGGCGACATTTCTGCGCGCGTGGAAGATCGTCGCGTGGGTGTTCAAGCCACCGATCAACAATCCGGCGGCGATGATCGAAAAAATCGTCGAGTGGAGCAATATCGCGCGCAAGCAGGGTCTGCTGGGACTCGAGTCCGCGGTCGAGCAGGAAAAGGACGAGTTTCTCAAGAAAGGATTGCAGTCGCTCGTCGACGGCGGCGAGCCGGATGCCATCCGCTCCAGTATGGAGATCGAACTGGACGCCATGGAACATTTCGATACCCAGGCCGCGAAGGTATTCGAAGCCATGGGCGTCTATTCCCCGACGCTCGGCATCATCGGCGCAGTGATGGGACTCATGGCGGTCATGCAAAACCTCGCGGATCCATCGAAGCTTGGTCACGGCATCGCCGCGGCCTTTGTCGCAACCATTTACGGCATCGCGTTCGCCAATCTGCTGTTCCTGCCGATGGGAAACAAGCTCAAGTCGGTGATTCACGGCCAGTCGCAGGTTCGCACCATGGTCATCGAGGGGATCATCGCGATTGCCCAGGGCGAGAACCCACGCAATATCGAATCGAAGCTACAAGGCTACTTCCATCATTGAGCCGCCATTGGCGGCGGCACAGAGGATCTCGAGCGCATGGCCCGCAAGAAGAAGCACGAAGAGCATGTGAATGCGGAAGCCTGGGCCATTCCTTACGGCGACCTCGTGACGCTGTTGTTCGCCTTGTTCACCGTCATGTACGCGATGTCCTCGGTCAACGAGGGCAAGTTTCGTGTGTTGTCCGATTCGATGATCGCCGCCTTTCACGGTGCACCGAAGAGCCTGCAGCCGATCAACATTGGTGACAAGGAAGCCGGCAAGGGGGGCGACAAGCCGCTGAACGGCGTGACCCCGACGGCGCTGATGAAACTCAACACCCCGAGGAGCGCGGCCATGGTGGATTCCCCGCGCCCGGTCCCGATACCCGACGCGCACCCTCCGGTCGCCATCCCGGGCGTCCTGATGCGCATGGAGCGCCAGGTGCAGGACGCCATGCAGTCGTTGATCGATGCGAAATTGGTCACGGTGCGGCGCGAGAACATGTGGCTCGAAATTGAAATCAATGCCGACATTCTGTTCCCGAGCGGCGCCGGCGAATTCTCGGCCGCGGCGGCGCCGGTCCTCGACAAGCTCGCCGAGGTGCTCAAGCCATTCCCCAATCCGATTCGTGTCGAAGGACATACCGACGACCGTCCGATTCGCACCGCGGCGTTTCCCTCGAACTGGGAGCTGTCCGCGGCGCGTGCAGCGAGCGTCGTGCACGAGTTCACCAAGGCGGGCATCGATCCTCTGCGGCTCGAGATCGTCGGGTTCGGCGAGTTTCGTCCGCGGCAGCCCAATGACTCGGTCGAAGGTCGCAATGCGAATCGTCGTGTCGCCATCCTGGTGCTCGAGGAGATCCCGCCCGCCTCGACGCTCAGCGCCGGAAGCTCGGCGAATCCCGCCGCCGGTGGTGCCGGCGTCGTTACGGCAGATGCAGCCGCACCTGATGATCGGCTACTATCGAGCGAGTCTGCCACCGCATCGGAAAAGACCGTTTTGGTAAAGGAGCCGGCGAAAGCGGAAGCCAAAGAGCCGCCGCCGTCCAATTAGATCGAGGGGTCACCCATGAGCGAAGTCGATCGCTTGAGCAATTCCGGCCTGTATCCCGCACTGCCGATAGCGGACAAGCGCAGCCGTAAGGACGGACCCGCTGGGCAGACGCCCGACAAGCAGCCGAAGAATCCGGAGGGAAGCGCGGCGCAAAGTCCGGACAAGAATCAGCCCCGACCGCCGAAATCGCTCATCGACGAGTACGCCTGAGATGGATCTTGGCGTCATGGTGGGTATCGGCGGCGCCGCACTCGGCATCGTGGCGCTCTTCTCGGTGCTCGCCCTGTGGACTTCGCTGCGGCTCTGGCGGGGGCGCTGTATTTCTCTCGAGAATGACTTTGCCGCCTTGCGCCGCGATCTCGAATTGGCGGCCTCCATCGGCGCCCGCGCCGGTCATCAGGCCAAACGCATCGAGCAGCAGGTTGCCGGTGTGGCCGAGCGGGTCGATCTGGTCGAAACCCGCGGTGCCGTCGGATCCTTCGAGCAGGCGATCGAATGGGCGCGTCACGGCGCCGAGGCGTCGCAGCTGTCAGACCGGTTCGGCCTGAGCCGCAGCGAAGCGGAGTTGGTGAGCCGCCTGCACGGTAGAAAGCGCGCCTAGGCCGGTTGGCCTCGCCTGGACCAGTGCCGACCTCCCGCCCGCAGCGACGAGCGTTGCATGTGTTGCTGCCCACCATCGGCAGCGCAGGTGATGTGCATCCCTTCATCGCGCTGGGTCTCGCTCTGCGCGCGCGCGGGCATCGGGCGACGATACTCACGAATCCGTACTTTCAAGCATTGATCGAGCAGCAGGGCTTGGGTTTCTTGCCAGTGGGAGCGGTCCAGGATGCCGAAGAGGCGATGGCGGATCCCGACCTGTGGCACTCGCGCAAGGGCTTCGAAGTGGTCGCGCAACGGGTCATCGTGCCGGCGATGGCGCGGGTCTACCGGTTGATCGAGACGGCCGCCGATGCCGATACCGTGGTCGCGGCTTCCGGCATCTCTTTCGGCGCGCGTATCGCGCAGGAGAGGCTTGCGATCCCGACCGCCACGGTGCATTTGCAGCCCGCCATCATTCGCAGCCTCATCGACCAGGGCATGTTCGGAAATGTCCGCATCTCAGCCTCGCAGCCGATGTGGTTCAAGCGGGCGCTGTTTCGTTTCGTGGATTGGGCGGCGATCGACCGTAACCTCAAGCGCCCGCTCAACGACCTGCGGGCGACGCTCGGCCTCGGCCCCATCGATCGCGTGCTGCACCGCTGGATCCATTCGCCCCAATGCGTCATCGGATTTTTTCCCGAGTGGTTCGCCGAACCGCAAGCCGACTGGCCGCCGCACACCCATCTCGTCGGCTTCCCGCTATGGGACGGGGGCGGTCGCGCGCCGCTGTCGCGGGAAGCTCTGGAGTTTCTCGAGGCCGGCGAGGCGCCGATCGTATTCACCCCGGGATCCGCCGCCAGC
The DNA here is from genome assembly GCA_963843295.1 of uncultured Gammaproteobacteria bacterium. Classification (GTDB taxonomy): domain Bacteria; phylum Pseudomonadota; class Gammaproteobacteria; order Steroidobacterales; family Steroidobacteraceae; genus Bog-1198. Next base: position 157,388 of record CAWJJP010000009.1, read on the forward strand.
TCGATGCACCGCTATTTCTTCGAGTCGGTCGAAACCGCACGTAAGCTCGGCGCCCGAGCCATGCTCGTCACCAATTTCTCGGCGCAGCTCCCTGAGCAGCTGCCGAAGGGCGTACAGGCCTTCGGCTATTTGCCCTTCAGCGAGGTTCTGCCGCGCGCTTCACTGCTGGTGTACCACGGAGGTATCGGCACGCTCGCGCAGGCCATCAAGGCCGGCATCCCGCAGCTCGTGGTGCCGAGTGGTCATGACCAGTTCGACAACGGCTGGCGCATCGAACAGCTGCGCCTCGGTCGCAGCATCGCGCAAACGCGCTTTCGAGCCTCGCGCGCGGCAAAGGAGATCCGCAGGCTGCTCGATGATGGGGGCATGCGGCAGCGGGCGCGAGAGTTCGCGGCCAGGATCGATTCGGCTGCGGCGATCAACCGCGCCTGCGAGTTGATCGAATCGCTGGCGGGCGATCAGCGCACGACCAGCGAGGTGCCGAACAGCTCGGAAGGCTGAAATGGATCAACGGGCGGATGTCTCCCAACAGGTGCACCGCGGCAGCCGCCAACTTCGTTCGGTGGCATTTTCCTGGTAAAGTCGCGGCCGAAAAGGCAGCCTCATTGCGGGCCGGACGCAGATCCGCCTACACCATCCGTGGAGAAATACCGTGAACGCAAAACTCAGCCCCAACACCATTGCCGCGCAACCGGCCCCCTCTGCCGCGGTCAATAAATTCCTCGCACTGAAACCGCGACTGTTCATCAACAACGAATGGGTTGATGCAAAGTCCGGCAAAACGATCAAGGTGTTCGATCCGGCCACGGGTCGGGAGATAGGCCAAGTCGCCGACGCGGGATCTGTCGATGTCGATCGCGCCGTGGCCGCTGCGCGGGCGGCGCTCACGTCCGGACCGTGGGCCGATATGCTGCCTGCCGGCCGTGAGGCTCTGTTGTGGAAGCTGGCAGGCCTCATCGATCAAAACGCGGCGGAGTTCGCCGAAATCGAGAGCATCGATCAAGGCAAGACGCGGCAGATCGCGGGCATGATCGATATCCCTTGGACCGCCGGTTACTTTCGCTACATGGCCGGCTGGGCGACCAAGATCGAGGGCACCACGATGCAGACGTCGATCGGCATCCCCGGCGCCAAATTTCACACCTATGTGGCTCGCGAGCCGGTGGGAGTCGTTGCGCAGATCGTGCCGTGGAATTTCCCGCTGCTGATGGCCGCCTGGAAGCTCGCACCGGCTCTCGCCGTCGGTTGCACCTGTATCCTGAAGCCGGCCGAGCAGACACCGCTGTCCGCTCTGCGCTTGGGCGAGCTGATTCGCGAGGCCGGTTTCCCGCCCGGCGTCGTCAATATTCTCACCGGGGAAGGTGAAAGCACCGGCGCCGCGCTCGTCGCCCATCCGGGAGTCGACAAAGTCGCCTTCACCGGTTCGACCGAGGTGGGCAAACTCATCAACAAGGGCGCCACCGACACTCTCAAGCGCGTGTCGCTCGAGCTCGGTGGAAAGTCGCCGATGATCGTCCTACCCGATGCCGATCCGCAGGCCGTGGCAGGCGGAACCGCCGGCGCCATCTTCTTCAATGCCGGTCAGGTGTGCACCGCCGGTTCGCGCCTCTATGTGCATAGTTCCATATTCGACAAAGTGGTGGATGGTATCAGCGCCGCTGCTGCGGGCATCAGACTCGGCCCCGGCTTGGATCAAAGCACCGAGATGGGGCCGCTCGTCTCGAAGGAGCAACAGGAACGGGTGCTCGCCTACATCGATTCCGGCCGCAAGCAGGGCGCATCGGTCGCCGTCGGCGGCGAAGCGCCCGCACATCCGGGGTACTTCGTCAAACCCACGGTGTTGGTCAACGTCAACGGGGACATGCGCGTCGTACGCGAGGAGATTTTCGGGCCGGTGCTCGTCGCGCAGCGCTTCGACGACCTCGACGATGTCGTCAAGGCCGCCAACGACACTCCCTATGGATTGGGAGCCAGCATTTGGACGAATAATTTGTCCGCCGCCCATCGGTTGATTCCGCGCATCAAAGCAGGCACGGTGTGGGTGAACTGCCACAACATGATCGACGCGAACATGCCGTTCGGGGGCTTCAAGCAGTCCGGATTCGGGCGCGAACACGGGCGCGCCGCCGTGGAGATGTATACCGAGATGAAGTCCGTCTGCATGATGATCTGACGATCATCGTGCTCGGCAGCCGGCAGCCGCGGATCGTGTACATCGTGAGCGAGGCGGCCGACGCTGCTGATTTTGCTGCGGCACGCGCGCTCTTCGAGGAGTACGCCGCCCAGCTGAAGATTGATCTCTGCTTCCAGGGCTTTGCGGCGGAGCTCGATCAGCTGGCTCGAAGCTATGCACCGCCGGGCGGGTGTCTGCTGCTCGCGAGGCGCGACGACGCGCCGGTGGGGTGCGGCGCGATCCGTCGGCTATCCAACCAATCGTGCGAGATGAAGCGGCTCTACGTCCAGCCGGCGGAGCGGGGTGCGAAGCTCGGTCGAGTCATTGCGCAAGGGTTGCTGGCGCGGGCTCGTGCCCTCGGCTACACGAGCGTCAGGTTGGATACCCTGGCCGAGATGATCCCTGCCCAGGCTTTGTATCGCTCTCTGGGTTTTCGCGAGATCGCGCCTTACTACGACAACCCGTTGTCGCAGGCGGTTTACATGGAGCTCGACCTGCGAACCCCCTGAGAGGCTGCGCACGGGCGGCGAACGGACGACCACGCCTACTTGCGGGTTGCCTTGCCGAGAATCTCCGCCGCTGCTCGTCGCAGGATCTCGGCGATGCGCGCCTGTTCCGCGGCTGGGCTATTGCGGCCCGCGGCGAGAGCGGTCTTGAGTTCGCCTTGGGCGCGGATCAGATCCCTCGAACTGCTGCGTTGCGGTTCGCTCGCCGAATCCTCCCGGATGTCGTCGAGGTGGAGTGCGCACCGCACCCGCTCCATGCGCTCGGCCACGCGCGCGAACTGGGTCAACAGCGCCTCGGCGGCCGGTCGGCGCTCGTTCAAGTACTCCCGGCCGGCCTCGGTGATGTGGTAAAGCTTGCGATTGCCGTCCGGCGCGACTGTCGCCTGGCCAAGCTCCTCGAGATACGTGAGGGCCGGATACACCATGCCCGGGCTCGGCGCGTAGAACCCTTTCGACAGTTCATCCAGCGCCTTGATGATTTCGTAGCCATGCCTCGGCTTGTCCGCGAGCAGCCGCAATATCAATAGCTGCAAGTCGGCCGACGCCAGTTTGCGGCCCATGCCGAACGCGCGTCCGCCCATACCACCGCCGAGAAAGCCGCTGCCGAACCGCCACAAGCTGCGGTCTGCATGGTGTCTAGCGAAAAAGAGCGGGGAACAGCGGTGCATGGGAATCTCCGTCTGGGCTAGGGGAACATATCGTAAGATATATTTTTCGATTGAATGCGTCAAATGCGACTGTTGCAGTGGAAATCGACGGTTGACTCCGGAGCCTGGGATGAGGCTGGGAAGAGCGAGGTGCCGACGAGTTGAAGGGCTGTGCTTCCACTCATCTCGAATAAGACCAGCATCGACATTGACACTGAGTCTCTCGCGCCGCAAAATACGCGGCTCATTTTGAGGAGGGGTACCCAAGCGGCCAACGGGGGCAGACTGTAAATCTGCTGGCTTATGCCTTCGTAGGTTCGAATCCTACCCCCTCCACCAGCTGGGTGAGGGTACGGTACCCCGAAAGGGGCCATTGGCTTGCGGCGTGTGTGAATGCGGGTGTAGTTCAATGGTAGAACGTCAGCCTTCCAAGCTGATCACGTGGGTTCGATTCCCATCACCCGCTCCATGTGGATGCGGCCCACGTAGCTCAGTTGGTAGAGCACGTCCTTGGTAAGGACGAGGTCAGCGGTTCGATCCCGCTCGTGGGCTCCAGTTTTTTTCATTGCTTGCTAAATTTTGGGGGTACTTGCCGTGTCGAAGGGGAAGTTTGAGCGAACGAAGCCGCACGTGAACGTGGGGACGATTGGGCATGTAGATCATGGCAAGACGACCTTGACGGCGGCGCTGACGAAGGTGATGGCGGAGAAGTTTGGCGGGGAGTTCAAGGCCTACGACCAGATTGACAAGGCACCGGAGGAGCGCGCGCGGGGGATCACGATAGCGACGGCGCACGTGGAGTATCAGAGCGAGAAGCGTCACTACGCGCACGTGGATTGTCCTGGGCACGCGGACTACGTGAAGAACATGATTACGGGAGCGGCGCAGATGGATGGGGCGATTTTAGTGGTATCGGCGGCCGATGGACCGATGCCGCAGACGCGCGAGCACATTTTGCTGGCGCGCCAGGTTGGGGTGCCCTACATCGTGGTGTATTTGAACAAGGCGGACATGGTTGACGATGCGGAGTTATTGGAGTTGGTGGAGCTTGAGGTGCGGGATTTATTGTCGGTGTACGAGTTTCCCGGGGACAAGACTCCGATTGTGACCGGCTCTGCGCTGAAGGCGCTGGAGGGGGAGGGGAGTGAGATTGGGGTGCCCTCGGTGCTGAAGCTGGTGCAGGCGTTGGATGACTACATTCCGGTGCCGAAGAGGGCGGTGGAGGGGGCATTTTTGATGCCTGTGGAGGATGTATTTTCGATTGCCGGGCGCGGCACGGTGGTGACGGGGCGCATTGAGCGCGGGGTGGTGAAGGTGAACGATGAGGTGGAGATTGTGGGGATACGGCCGACGCAGAAGACCACCTGCACCGGGGTTGAGATGTTTCGCAAGCTCCTGGATGAGGGGCAGGCTGGGGACAACGTGGGGGTGCTGCTGCGTGGCACGAAGCGCGAGGAAGTGGAGCGCGGTCAGGTGCTGTGCAAGCCCGGCTCGATCAATCCGCACACGAAGTTTGAGGCCGAGGTGTACGTGCTGACGAAGGAGGAGGGGGGGCGGCACACGCCGTTCTTCAAGGGGTATCGGCCGCAGTTTTACTTTCGCACCACCGATGTGACCGGGGCGGTGGAGTTGCCCTCGGGGACCGAGATGGTGATGCCCGGGGACAACATCAAGATCACGGTGGAGTTGATTGCCCCGATAGCGATGGAGCAGGGGCTGCGTTTTGCGATCCGCGAAGGCGGCAAGACGGTCGGCTCCGGCGTCGTCTCGAAGGTGCTAGCTTGATTTTTATTTTATCGATCGGGGCCGCTTCGGCCCCGTTGGAAGGTTGCGCGAAGCGCATTAACTAGGGCAGTAGCTCAATTGGCAGAGCGGCGGTCTCCAAAACCGCAGGTTGGGGGTTCGATTCCCTCCTGCCCTGCCATTTGAAGCAGGCGTTAACGGTAAGCAAAGGCCCTGGTAGGCAGCAGTAAACATGGCAGAAGTCCAAACACCCACGGGCGCGTCGGCGAAGGATTCGGCGCTCTTGACGCTGTCGATTCTCGCGCTTTTGCTCGGGATCGTGGCCTTCTATTGGTACGAGGATCTGGCGCTGCCGCTGCGCCTCGTCATGGTGCTCGCGGGATTGGTCGCGGCCACCGGACTCATTTGGTTCAGCTGGTACGGTGTCGAGTTTCGGCAATTCGCCGTGGCGGCTCGCATCGAACTGCGCAAGGTCGTATGGCCGGAGCGCGAGGAGACGATCAAGACCACCTACGTGGTGTTCATTTTCGCCATCGTGATGGGGTTGTTTTTTTGGGGACTCGATTGGGTCCTCACCTGGCTGACGCGGTTGTTCACCGGCCAGTCCGCCTGACGAATTCGGAGTGTTTATGTCCCTGAGATGGTATGTCGTGCACGCCTACTCGAACTTCGAGCACAAGGTATCCGAGTCGCTCAAGGAACGGGTCAAGCGTGCCGGCTTGGAGAGCAAATTCGGCGAGATTCTGGTGCCGACCGAAGAGGTCGTGGAAATGCGCGATGGTCAGAAGCGCAAGTCCGACCGCAAATTCTTTCCAGGCTACGTGTTGGTTCAAATGGAAATGGATGAGGATACGTGGCATCTCGTGAAAGAGGTGCCGAAGGTTCTCGGCTTCATCGGAGGCACCAGCGACAAACCGGCCGCCATCACGGACAAGGAAGCCATGTCGATTTTGCGCCGCGTCGAAGAGGGCGTGGACAAGCCGAAACCGAAGGTCTTGTTCGAGCCCGGCGAGGTGGTGCGCGTGACCGACGGTCCGTTCAACGACTTCAACGGAGTGGTCGAGTCGGTGAACTACGAGAAGAACCGTCTGCAGGTGGCGGTGCAGATTCTCGGGCGCTCGACGCCCGTTGAACTGGATTTCTCGCAGGTCGAAAAGGGCTGATTTTTATCGGGCGGGGCCGCATCGGCCCCGTTGAATGGTTGCGCGTCAGCGCATAGACAAGGGGAGCCGCGAGGGCGGCGCTAGAACCCACAGGAGCGGCTAGTAAATGGCGAAAAAAGTAACCGGTTATATAAAACTCCAGATCCCTGCGGGCCAGGCGAACCCCAGTCCGCCGGTGGGCCCCGCCCTGGGCCAGCAGGGCGTGAACATCATGGAGTTCTGCAAGGCGTTCAATGCGCAGACGCAGAGCCTTGAAAAAGGCCTGCCAACCCCGGTGGTGATCACCGTGTACAGCGACCGCAGCTTCACGTTCATCATGAAGACCCCGCCCGCTTCGGTGCTCATCGCCAAGGCCATCGGGATTCCCAAGGGCAGCGCGACCCCGAACACCGCCAAGGTGGGCAAGATTTCGAGCAAGCAGCTCGAGGACATCGCCAAGTTGAAAATGCCGGATTTGACCGCAAGTAACCTGGAAGCTGCGGTGCGTACCATTGCGGGCAGCGCGCGCAGTATGGGCGTCGATGTGGAGGGCATGTGACATGCCAGCCGTAGCGAAGCGAACCAAGGCCTGGAAAGACAAGCTGCCCCCCGGAAAGTCCTTTCCCATCGATGATGCGCTCAAGCTCGTCAAGGAATTTGCCACCGCGAAGTTCAACGAGTCGGTCGACGTGTCAGTGAATCTGGGCGTCGATGCCACCAAGTCGGATCAGCAGGTCCGCGGCTCGACGGTGATGCCGCACGGCACCGGCAAGACGGTGCGCGTGGCGGTGTTCACGCAGGGTAAAAACGCCGATGCCGCGAAAGCCGCCGGCGCCGACATCGTCGGTTTCGAGGATCTGGCGGAAAAGGTCAAAGCTGGCCAAATCGATTTCGACGTGGTGATCGCGAGTCCCGACGCCATGCGCATCGTCGGTCAACTCGGGCAGATTCTCGGTCCACGGGGGCTGATGCCGAATCCGAAGGTCGGGACGGTGACTCCCGACGTGGCGGGCGCGGTGAAGAACGCCAAATCCGGCCAGGTTCGGTATCGCACCGACAAGGCGGGCATCGTGCACGCCCAGATCGGACGCGCGAGCTTCGAGCCGACCGCGCTCAAGGAAAATCTGCTCGCGCTGGTCGCGGACCTGCAGAAGATCAAGCCGGCGACCTCGAAGGGTGTTTATCTGAAGAAAGTGACGCTCTCCTCGACCATGGGTCCGGGGGTCGCCGTGGATCAGTCCAGTCTGGGCTTGGGTTAGTAGCTTTACCGGACGGGGTCGTTTCGACCCCGTTGAATGTTGCGCGAAGCGCATGAATAGGATTGATGGAGGGTTGCGTTACGGCCGCTGGGCCGAATGCACCCACCGTCGAAGACCGCAGGCGGGCAAGCGCCCTTAAAAGGCAAAGCCGGCGAGAGATGGTGGGACCCGAATCAGGAATTTCCTGGTGCAGGTCGCACCGCAGGAGTACGACGGCGTACTCGAGGGTGGGTAGGAGCGGCGGCGCTCGTACCTGGTGTGTGGCGCTTCTGACCGGGAGGACCGGATGGCACTCAAGTTGGAAGAGAAGAAAGTCGTGGTGGCAGAGGTCAACGCGGTGGCGGCGAAAGCCCTCTCCGTGGTGGGCGCCGAGAACCGTGGCTTGACCGTGACGCAGATGACCGACCTACGCGCGAAGGCGCGCAAGGAAGGGGTGTATCTGCGGATCGTCAAGAACACGCTCGCGCGCAAGGCCGTTGCCGGCACTGCTTTCGAGTGCATTTCTCCGGCGCTGAAAGGACCCATTGTCCTCGCATTCTCCAACGACGACCCTGGCGCGGCTGCGCGCATCGTCAAGGCGTTTTCGAAGGACAACGAAAAGCTGGTGACGACGCTCGTGTCTCTGGGCGGGCAATTGCTCAAGCCCCAGGACCTCGAGCGCGTGGCTTCATTGCCCACGCGCGCGCAGGCGGTGTCGCAACTATTGGGTGTGCTCAAGGCGCCGATTTCGAAGTTCGTTGGTACGTTGGCTGCCCCCAACTCGAAGTTGGTGAGGACGCTCGCTGCTGTTCTTGAAGCAAAGAAGAGCGGTGCTGCGCCGGCGGCGGCCAATTGAATCCAATTGGTTAAACCTGATTCGGGTCACAAGACCTTTCTTAGTTCTGGAGAAGATTATGGCTGTTACTAAAGACGAAATCCTCGACGCGATTTCGAAGATGTCCGTCATGGAAGTGGTTGAGCTGATCGCCGATATGGAGAAGAAGTTCAACGTCACGGCGGCCGCTCCGGTCGCGGCTGCTGCGGCACCCGGCGGAGCGGCGGCGGCGCCTGCTGCCGAAGCTCAGACCGAGTTCACCGTGACGATGACCGAGTTCGGCGCCAACAAGGTGGGCGTCATCAAGGTGATCCGGGAGATCACGGGCTTGGGTTTGAAGGAGGCAAAGGATCTGGTGGAAGGGGCTCCTTCGACGGTCAAGGAAGGCATTCCGAAAGCGGACGCCGACGCGATCAAGAAGAAGCTCGAGGACGCCGGCGCCAAGGCTGCTATCAAGTAGTGGCCCCAGCCGACACATCGGCCGGTATGCGCTGCCCGACGGCCGCCGTGAATTGCGCGGCAGCCGTCGGCTGCGCCGTTGATTTTGAAGCTGATTTTGATGTCGACGTCGATCTTTTGCCCGCGGAGCGGGCACCTTTAGGGCGGGGCCGCTGAGGCCCCGTTAATTCGGGCGCGTAGCGCCTGGCGATACCGGAGACAACATGGCTTATTCGTTTACCGAAAAGAAGCGCATTCGTAAGAACTTTGGCAAGCGTCCGAGCATTCTCGGCACGCCATATCTGCTTGCAATCCAGTTGGATTCGTATCGGCGATTCCTGCAGGCGGATATTGCGGAATCCAAACGCGAAGAGATCGGTTTGCATGCGGCATTCGACAGTGTGTTCCCGATTTCCAGCTATTCCGGAAACGCAACGCTCGAGTATGTGAGCTATCGACTGGGCGAGCCGGTATTCGACGTCAAGGAATGTCAGCTGCGCGGCCTCACCTACGCGGCACCGCTGCGCGTCAAGGTTCGGCTGGTGGTGCTCGACAAGGAAGCGAGCGGCGCCAAGAAGCCCGTCAAGGACGTGCGCGAACAAGAGGTGTATCTGGGCGAATTGCCGCTGATGACGGAAAACGGAACGTTCATCATCAACGGCACGGAACGGGTCATCGTTTCCCAGCTGCATCGCAGCCCTGGCGTGTTCTTCGATCATGATCGGGGCAAGACGCACTCCTCGGGCAAGCTGCTGTTCTCCGCTCGCATCATTCCCTACCGCGGCTCGTGGTTGGATTTCGAGTTCGACCCGAAGGACTGCGTGTTCGCGCGCATCGATCGGCGGCGCAAGCTTCCCGTCACCATCATCCTGCGCGCGCTCGGGTACACCGAAGAGCAGATATTGGACATGTTCTTCGAAAAGAACGTGTTTCACCTGTCGAAGAAGGAAATCGAGTTCGAAATCATCCCGCAGCGCCTGCGCGGCGAGACTGCGTCCTTCGAGATTCGGGTCGGCAAGAAAGTCATCGTCGAGGAGGGCCGGCGCATCACCGCCCGCCACGTGCGCGAGCTCGAAGAGGCGGGAGTCAAGCGACTGCCCGTGCCGATCGAGTATCTACAGGGCAAGGTTCTGGCGCACGACATCGTCAACACCGAAACCGGCGAGATTCTCGCCAAAGCCAACGAGATCCTCACAGTTCCGACAGTAGGCAAACTCATCGAAAACGGCATCACCAGCATCCGCACGCTGTTCGTGAACGACCTGGATCGTGGTCCCTATATCTCGGACACCCTGCGCATCGATCCGACCAAGACCCGGCTCGAAGCGCTGGTCGAGATCTATCGCATGATGCGTCCCGGCGAGCCGCCGACCAAGGACGCCGCCGAGAACTTGTTTCAGAATCTGTTCTTCAACGGCGAGCGCTACGATTTGTCGCCGGTCGGGCGCATGAAGTTCAACCGCCGCGTGGGCCGCGAGGAAATCACTGGCTCGGGCGTGCTCAGCAAAGAGGACATCATCGAGGTCATGAAGACCCTGATCGACATCCGCAACGGCAATGGCCACGTGGACGACATCGATCACCTGGGCAATCGCCGCGTGCGCAGCGTCGGCGAGATGGCGGAGAACGCCTTCCGCATCGGCTTGGTGCGCGTCGAGCGTGCCGTGAAGGAGCGCCTGACGATCGCCGAGAGCGAGCCGATCATGCCGCAGGAAATGATCAACGCAAAGCCGGTGGCGGCGGCGGTGAAGGAATTCTTCGGCTCGTCCCAGCTTTCCCAGTTCATGGACCAGAACAATCCGCTCTCGGAGGTCACGCACAAGCGCCGGGTCTCCGCATTGGGCCCAGGCGGCCTGACGCGCGAGCGTGCCGGATTCGAGGTGCGCGACGTACATCCGACGCACTACGGCCGCGTATGTCCGATCGAGACGCCCGAAGGTCCGAACATCGGCTTGATCAATTCGCTGGCCGTATATGCGCGCACCAACGATTACGGATTCCTGGAAACGCCGTACCGGCGAGTGTCGAACGGCAAGGTGACCGATCAGATCGACTACCTGTCGGCCATCGAGGAGGGGCAATACGTGATCGCCCAGGCGAACGCCACCTTGAGCGACAAGGGCGAGTTCGTCGACGACCTCATCTCCTGCCGCACGCAGAACGAGTTCACGTTGTCGGCTCCGGACAAGATCGACTTCATGGACGTGAGTCCCAAGCAGATCGTCTCGGTGGCGGCGTCTCTGATTCCGTTCCTGGAACACGACGATGCGAACCGCGCACTCATGGGTTCGAATATGCAGCGCCAGGCGGTGCCGACCTTGAGGTCGGAAACCCCGCTGGTCGGCACGGGCATGGAGCGGGCCGTGGCCATCGATTCGGGCGTCACCGTCGTGGCGCGCCGCGGCGGCAGCGTGGATTCGGTCGACGCCTCGCGCATCGTGGTTCGTGTGAATGACGATGAAACGACGGCCGGCGAACCGGGGGTCGACATCTATTCGCTCACCAAGTACACGCGCTCGAACCAGAACACCTGCATCAATCAGCGTCCCCTGGTGAAAGCCGGCGATGCCATCAAGCGCGGCGACGTGCTCGCCGACGGTCCCTCGACTCACCTGGGCGAACTCGCCCTCGGTCAAAACCTGCTGGTGGCGTTCATGCCGTGGAACGGCTACAACTTCGAGGACTCGATCCTCATCTCCGAGCGCGTGGTCGAAGAAGACCGCTTCACGACCATTCACATCGAAGAGCTCACGTGCGTCGCCCGCGACACCAAACTGGGCCCGGAAGAGATCACCGCCGACATTCCCAACGTGGGCGACTCGGCGCTTGCAAAGCTCGATGAAGCGGGCATCGCCTTCATCGGGGCCGAGGTGCGCGCCGGCGACATCCTCGTGGGCAAGGTCACGCCGAAGGGCGAGACGCAACTGACCCCGGAAGAGAAGCTGCTGCGCGCGATTTTCGGCGAGAAGGCCTCCGACGTGAAGGACACTTCGCTGCGCGTGCCCCCCGGCATGGACGGCACCGTGATCGACGTGCGCGTGTTCACCCGCGACGGGGTAGAAAAGGACTCGCGCGCTTTGGCCATCGAAAAGGCGGAACTCGAGCGCGTGCGCAAGGACTTGGCCGATCAGCAGCGCATCCTGGAGGACGACTTGTTCCAGCGCGTGCGCGGGATGATCGAGGGCAAGGCGGCCGAAGCGGGCCCGAAGAAGCTCAAGGCCGGCACGCAGATCGATGATGCGTATCTCGCCGAAGTTCCGCGTGAGCAATGGTTCGAGATTCGCCTGAAGGACGAAGAGGCGAATGCCCAGCTCGAGACGGTCTCGGAGCGCTTGAAGGGCCAGCGCAAAGCGTTCGAAAAGCGCTTCGAGGAAAAGAAGGCGAAGATCACCGCGGGCGACGATCTGGCTCCCGGCGTGCTCAAGATGGTCAAGGTGTACCTGGCGGTCAAGCGCCGCGTGCAGCCCGGCGACAAGATGGCGGGCCGCCACGGCAACAAGGGCGTGATCTCATCCATCGTGCCCGTCGAGGACATGCCGTACATGGCCGACGGAACGCCCGTGGACATCGTGCTCAATCCATTGGGTGTGCCGTCGCGCATGAACATCGGCCAGATTTTGGAGACGCACCTCGGCTGGGCGGCAAAGGGCGTGGGCGCCAAGATCGGCAAGATGCTCGAAGCGCAGCAAGCCGTTGGCGAGATTCGCAGATTCCTCGGGGAGGTCTACAACGACACCGGCGGCCAGAAGGAGGACCTCAAGTCCTTGAGCGACGTCGAGGTGGTGGAATTGGCGAGCAACTTGCGCCACGGGGTGCCGATGGCGACCCCGGTGTTCGACGGCGCCAGCGAGGAGGAGATCAAGAGCCTGCTGGCGCTTGCGGATCTGCCGACCTCCGGGCAAACCGTGCTGCACGACGGCCGCACCGGCGAGCAGTTCGAGCGGCCGGTGACCGTCGGCTACATGTACATGCTCAAGCTCAATCACCTGGTCGACGACAAGATGCACGCCCGCTCCACGGGGCCGTACAGTCTGGTCACGCAGCAGCCCCTCGGCGGCAAGGCGCAGTTCGGAGGCCAGCGCTTCGGGGAAATGGAAGTGTGGGCGCTCGAGGCATATGGGGCGGCGTACACGTTGCAGGAGATGCTCACGGTCAAATCCGACGACGTCAACGGACGCACGCAGATGTACAAGGCGATCGTCGACGGCAACCACGAAATGAAAGCCGGCATGCCGGAATCGTTCAATGTGCTGGTCAAGGAGATCCGCTCCCTGGCCATCAACATCGAACTCGAGAGCGAGGCTTAATCCATGAAAGACCTATTGAAGTTGTTCAAGCAGCAGGTTCCGGTCGAGAATTTCGATTCGATCAAGATCGGACTCGCGTCTCCGGACATGATCCGATCCTGGTCGTATGGCGAGGTGAAGAAGCCGGAAACGATCAACTATCGCACTTTCAAGCCGGAGCGCGACGGCTTGTTCTGCGCCAAGATATTTGGTCCGGTGAAGGACTACGAGTGCCTGTGCGGCAAATACAAGCGCTTGAAGCACCGCGGAGTCGTGTGCGAGAAGTGCGGCGTCGAGGTGACGCAGTCCAAGGTTCGCCGCGAGCGGATGGGACACATCGAGCTGGCGAGCCCCACGGCGCACATCTGGTTCCTGAAGTCGCTGCCGTCGCGTATCGGTTTGATGCTCGACATGACGCTGCGCGAGATCGAGCGCGTTCTTTATTTCGAAGCCTTCGTCGTCGTGGATCCGGGCATGACCTCGCTGCAGCGCGGACAGCTGCTAACCGATGAGATGTATCTCGAATCGATCGAAGAGCACGGCGATGAATTCGATGCGCGCATGGGCGCCGAGGCGGTGCACGAGCTGCTCAAGTCCATGGACCTCACGGCCGAAGTGGTGAAGGTTCGCGAGGACATGGCGAACACGAACTCCGAGACCAAGATCAAGCGCTTGTCGAAGCGCCTGAAGCTCATCGAGGCGTTCATGGAATCCGGCAACAAGCCGGAGTGGATGGTGCTCACCGTTCTGCCGGTGTTGCCGCCCGATCTGCGGCCTCTGGTGCCGCTCGACGGCGGCCGCTTCGCGACGTCGGATTTGAACGATTTGTATCGTCGCGTCATCAACCGCAACAACCGCCTGCGTCGGCTGCTGGAGCTCAATGCGCCGGACATCATCGTCCGTAACGAGAAGCGCATGCTGCAGGAAGCCGTGGATGCGCTGCTCGACAACGGCCGCCGCGGCCGTGCGATTACCGGCACCAACAAGCGTCCTCTGAAGTCCTTGGCCGACATGATCAAGGGCAAGCAGGGACGATTCCGCCAGAACCTGCTCGGCAAGCGCGTCGACTACTCCGGCCGTTCGGTCATCGTGGTCGGCCCGACGCTGCGCCTGCATCAGTGCGGATTGCCGAAAAAGATGGCGCTCGAACTGTTCAAGCCGTTCATCTTTTCCAAGCTGCAGCTGCGCGGCGAAGCCTCGACCATCAAGGCGGCGAAGCGTCTGGTGGAACGCGAAGGTCCGGAAGTGTGGGACATCCTCGAAGAGGTGATCCGCGAGCATCCGGTGCTTTTGAACCGCGCCCCGACCTTGCACCGCCTCGGCATCCAGGCTTTCGAGCCGGTATTGATCGAGGGCAAGGCCATCCAGTTGCACCCGCTCGTCTGCACGGCCTTCAACGCCGACTTCGACGGCGACCAAATGGCGGTGCACGTGCCGCTGTCCATCGAGGCTCAGCTCGAGGCGCGCGCATTGATGATGTCCTCCAACAACATTCTCTCGCCCGCCAACGGCGATCCGATCATCGTCCCCTCGCAGGACGTGGTGCTCGGGTTGTACTACATGACCCGCGAGCGCGTCGGCGCCAAGGGCGAAGGCATGGCGTTCAGCGATGTGGCCGAGGTGCATCGCGCATACGAGAGCCGAAACATCGATCTTCAGGCCAAAGTCAAGGTTCGGTTGTCCGAATATGTCCGCGACGCCAAGGGGCAGCTGGTGCAGAACACCCGCACCGTCGACACCACGGCGGGCAGGGCGTTGCTGTCCGAGATTTTGCCGAAGGGTCTGTCTTTCGATGCCATCAATCAGGACATGACGAAAAAGACCATTTCCGGAACGATCAACGCGTGCTATCGCACCGTGGGTCTCAAAGAAACGGTCGTTTTCGCAGACCAGCTGATGTACACCGGTTTTCACTACGCGACGCGCGCGGGCGTGTCCATCGGCGTGGACGACATGGTGGTCCCGCAGCAGAAGAACAAGATCCTCGCGACGGCCGAGCGTGAAGTGAAGGAGATTCAGGAGCAATACTCCTCCGGTCTCGTCACCAACGGCGAACGCTACAACAAGGTGGTCGACATCTGGTCGCGAACCAACGATCAAGTCGCCAAGGCGATGATGGAGAAGCTCGGCACCGACGAGGTGACCGATACCAAGGGCAACAAAGTCCGTCAGAAGTCGTTCAATTCGATCTTCATGATGGCGGACTCCGGTGCGCGCGGATCGGCTGCTCAAATCCGCCAGCTCGCCGGCATGCGTGGCTTGATGGCGAAGCCGGACGGTTCGATCATCGAAACGCCGATCACGGCGAACTTCCGCGAAGGGCTGAACGTACTGCAGTACTTCATCTCGACTCACGGCGCCCGCAAGGGTTTGGCCGACACGGCGTTGAAGACTGCGAACTCGGGCTATCTCACCAGACGTCTGGTCGATGTGGCGCAGGACCTCGTGGTTACCGAGATCGATTGCGGCACGGCCAACGGCCTGTCGATCACTCCGATCGTCGAAGGCGGCGATGTGGTCGAGGGGTTGGGAGAACGCGTTCTCGGGCGGGTCGTTTCCGAAGACGTGGTGGTGGCCGCGACCGGGGAGGTGCTCGTCAAGTCGGGGGTCCTGATCGACGAGAAATTGGTAAAACTGCTCGAGAAAATGGGCGTCGATCAGGTCATGGTGCGTTCGCCGATCACCTGCGAAACCCGCTATGGCGTGTGCGCGCAGTGCTACGGCCGCGATCTGGGGCGTGGTCATCGCATCAACATTGGCGAGGCCGTGGGCGTCATTGCGGCGCAGTCGATCGGAGAGCCGGGAACCCAGCTCACGATGCGCACGTTCCACGTCGGCGGAGCAGCCTCGCGGGCCGCGGCGGCCAACGGCGTCGAGGTCAAGAGCAAGGGCACGATCCGGCTGCACAACATCAAGACAGTGCGCCACGAGAAGGGGCATTTGGTCGCGGTATCGCGGTCCGGCGAACTCGGCGTGGTGGATGAATTCGGCCGCGAGCGGGAGCGCTACAAGATTCCGTACGGCGCCACCATCACGGTGAACGACGGCGACGTGGTCGCGGCCGGCCAGTCGGTCGCGAATTGGGATCCACATACGCACCCCGTGGTCACGGAAGTGGCCGGCATGATCAAGTTCTCCGACTTCGTGGACGGCATCACCGTCACGACGCAGGTGGACGACGTCACCGGCCTCACCAGCACCGTCGTCTTGGATCCGAAGCAACGCGGTTCGGGCGGCAAGGATCTGCGCCCGGTCGTGCGCTTGACCAACGCCAAAGGGAAGGAAGTCACGTTCGCCAATACCGATATCCCGGCGGTGTATGCGCTGCCCGCGGGCGCCATCGTCAGTCTCGAAGACGGCTCGAAGGTGTCGGTGGGCGACGTCATCGCCCGCATCCCGCAGGAGTCCTCCAAGACGCGCGACATCACGGGCGGTCTGCCGCGCGTGGCCGATCTGTTCGAGGCTCGCAAGCCGAAGGACTCCGCGATTCTTGCGGAGCGCAGCGGTACGGTGAGTTTCGGCAAGGAGACAAAGGGCAAGCGGCGCTTGATCATCACCAACGAGGCCACCGAGAAGTACGAGGAGCTGATTCCGAAGTGGCGTCATCTCAACGTGTTCGAGGGCGAGCAGGTGGAGAAGGGTGAAGTCATTGCCGACGGCGAGCCGAATCCGCACGACATTTTGCGGCTGCAGGGCGTCGAGGCGCTGGCGAACTATCTGGTGAGGGAAATCCAGGATGTGTATCGCTTGCAGGGCGTGAAGATCAACGACAAGCACATCGAAGTCATCGTGCGGCAGATGTTGCGCAAGATCGAAGTGTTGGATACCGGAGATTCGGCGCTGCTGCGCGGCGAACAGATGGATCGCGGTCGCCTGCTCGACGTCATTGCGAAGCAAAAGACCGAAGGCAAGCACCAGTCCACCTGGGAGCCGCTGCTCCTCGGCATCACCAAGGCGTCGCTGGCGACCGAGTCCTTCATCTCGGCTGCCTCTTTCCAGGAAACGACCCGGGTGCTCACCGAGGCTGCAGTGCGTGGTCTCAAGGACGACTTGCGGGGCCTGAAGGAGAACGTCATCGTGGGCCGGCTCATTCCGGCGGGCACCGGCTTCGCGTATCACGCGCGGCGCCGGCGCGCTTCGGATGACAGTCGCCGGCGCAGCTTCATGGACGTGAGCGGCGGGATGAGCGATTCGGACGACAACACCGTACCTGCAGGGGATACGGAAGCTGCGGAATAACGCCAAGGGCGGAAGCAGCTGAAAATCAGGCCCCGGGTTCGCGAGAGCTCGGGGCCTTTGTTTTTATTGGGACGCGTTGGGGTGATGATCAATCAGCGCAAGCAACGCGAGCGTCATGGTCAGAGCGGCCTCTCCCGATCCCCGACTGTAGAGGGCTGGTGCTGCTTCCAAACCAGCGGCACGTGCTCGGGGCCAACCACGCCGCCGGGGCGGTAGACGATCTGCGTGCCCGGCCTTACCGAGAAGCTCGGGATGCGCTTCAACCACTCCTGCAGTGAGATCTTGAGCTCCAGCCGGGCGAGATGGCCGCCCATGCAGCTGTGAACGCCGACGGTGAAGGCGAGGATCGTCTTGCGTGGACGGTCGAAGTCCACTTCGAGCGGGTTTGGGAAGACTTCGGGATCAAAGTTGCAGGCAGGCAGCACGCTGGTGATGCGGTCGCCTTTCTTCATCTTGACGCCCCGCATTTCGACGTCCTGTGCGACCACGCGTCCGGAGAAGGTCACGGACCAGCGCCGGAGCAGTTCCTCGACGATATTGTCGATATCCTTGGGCCGCGCGACGATCTCCCTGCAGCGATCCGGGTTCCGTGCGAGCCAGAGCCAGATGTTGTTGAGCGTCGCAAACACAGTGTCGAGCCCGCCGATGAACAGGAAGATCACGAAGCCGAAGACTTCCTTGTCGCTCAGTGGCTGGCCGTCCGGTTCGGCATGGGCGATGCGGCTGATGACCCCTTCGTCCGGATGCGCCTTCTTCTCGGCGATCGCCTGCTTGATGTAAGCGACAATGCTCTTCATGGCGTTTCCCATGGTCTCGCGATCGTGTGCGTGCAGCAGGTCGACCGCCCATAGTACGAAGGTATCGCGCATGTTCTGCGGCAGGCCCATGATGTCGAGAAACACCGATACCGGCAGCGGGCGGCCGAAGGCGGTCGTGAACTCGCACGCACCGTCCTGCGCGAACCGGTCGAGCAGGTCCCTGGACCGCTGACGGATCAGGCCCTCCAGTTTCAGCACGCCCTGCGGGCTGAACAGCGGATCGACGACGTTGCGGTACTTGCGGTGCTGCGGCGGGTCGATCTCGATCGGGATGAAATAGAAATAGTCATTCGGATCGCGCGGAAAGGGCGTGGCGCCCTCGTTGGAGAAATACTCCCAGTGGCGCAGCGCGAACAGCGCATCCGCATGCTTGATGATCTGCCATGCGTTACAGTGCTCGTTCACGTCATAGAAGATCGGCGGATAGTCCTGGTGCATCTTCGCCATGAAGTCGTGCGGACTTGCGAGAAATTCCGGGCCAGTTGTAAGCCCAATGGAACGGACGAGTTCCTTGGGGACATGCGCGGGGATTTGATCCGGGCCGACACTGCGGGGAAGGAGCGGCGGTACGGGGTGGGCTGCGTCGATTGCCATGGTGCGTTCTCCTTCGCCTTGTGGTGGCTCAATACTGCTTTTCGGGCAGGTGGACGATGAGACCATCCAGCTCGGCGGTCATGATGATCTGGCAGGACAGGCGGGCGTTCGCCTTCAGCTCTTCCTCGGCGCCGATGAGCAGATCCCGCTCCGCGCTCGAGGCCGGGCCGCCAACCTTCGCCACCCAGGACGCATCGACGTAGCAACGGCAGGTCGCGCACGAGCAGGCGCCACCGCATTCGCCGACGATTCCCGGGACGCTGTTGTACAGGGCGCCGCGCATGACGGTTTCGTCGACCGGCACATCGATTACTTGCTTGGTTCCGTCGGCCTCAACATATGTCACCCTTGGCATGATCACCCCTGTTTCAACGGATTGTGCATCGACTTCGCCAGACGGGAGTGTTGAAACCCAGCCGGAGAGCAATCCGCCGGCTCATTCTAGACGTGTCCCATCCAGGACGATATCGACTCAAAAAGAGCGCGGCCACCCAACGCAACTATCGCGCGCGGGATCGTCCGAGCTGGCGGGACCGTCCGGTCTAGTAGGTGAGACGGACGCGGTTTTTCTGTTGAGCTTCAGCGGTTTGACGGTTGCGCCAGTCCCTATATTGGGCTCGGAAATAGGCGCCGCAGAGTACAAAGCCGCCGAGGATCATGACCATCATCAAGCCATCCTCATTCATCATCCATCCTCCTTGTTTCGGGATCTTAGATTGGAGGGGGCGGTGAATGCCTTGGACCAACGTCCCATTGCCTGTCCCCGTCACCCGATGCGTTCCGCGCCGTGGTTACAGTGCCGCCGAGCGATAACGCAAGCCTTATACTGACCTCCAGGAGGTTTGTCGGAATGCCGGCCGAGGAAACGAGCAGTACGCTGCGGATCGGCGAGTGGACCGTTCATCCCGCGCTCGATTGCATTTCGCGGGGCACCGAGACTCAAAAACTCGAGCCGCGAGCGATGCGACTGCTCTTGTGCCTGGCCGACTCCGCCGGCGCCGTCGTCAGCGTGGATCGCCTGCTCGCAGAGGTGTGGGCCGATGTGGTCGTCGGTTCTGCATCCGTTTATCAGACCGTGTCCCAATTGCGCAAGAATCTCGGCGATGTAGATCCGAGTCCCACCTATATTGCAACGATCCCGCGCAAGGGTTATCGGCTCGTTGCGCCCGTGCAGCGTGCTGCCGAACCGGCCGACACACCTCGATCCCCGATAATGCCGGCCGCGCCTCCGCGACGAGCATGGGTCATTGCTGGCGCGGTCATCGCCCTCGCGTTGGCCGCGGCTTACTTCCTGGCAGGCAAGGCATGGCGCTCAACAGGCACGGGCGAATCGCCCGCCGCTATCAGCGACAAGTCGATTGCCGTGCTGCCGTTCGTGGACATGAGCGAGAGGAAAGACCAGGAATACTTCTCCGACGGCCTCGCGGAAGAACTCATCGAGCAGCTCGGCAAAACTCCGGGCCTCAAGGTGATCGCCCGCACTTCGTCGTTCTCGTTCAAGGGGAGGTCCGACGACATTCCGACGATTGCCTTGAAACTCAAGGTGGCGAACGTCCTCGAGGGCAGCGTTCGCCGCTCCGGCAATCATCTGCGGGTCTCGACGCAACTGATCCGCGCCGACTCCGGGCAACCACTCTGGTCCGAGACCTTCGATCGGGAGTTCAAGGACGTGTTCGCGATTCAGGACGAGATCGGTGCCGCGGTCGTCACGGCATTGAAGGTGCAACTCAATGGGGAGAGCACGCCTGCTCGGGGGCACGGAACCACGAATCCCGAGGCCTACAACGCCTATCTGCTGGGCCGACAGCTTCACTTGCAAGGCACAGTCACCTCGTGGCGCCAAGCCATCGAGGAATACGAGAAGGCGATCGACCTCGATCCGCATTATGCCGATGCGTATGCGGATCTGGCCGTGTCGGAGTATTACCTGGCGGACCAGACGGGCGACCACGCTCTTGGGAAATTGGCCGAGCAGGCCGCCCAAAAGGCGATCGACCTCGATCCCCGTCTGGCGAGCGGCTATTCGGTGCGCGCTTTCCTGCGCTACCTGTATCGCTACGACTGGGTCGGTGCGGAGTCCGACTTAAAACAGGCCCTGGCGCTCGAACCGACGAACAGCCGGGTATTGTCGCGTTATGGGAACTTGCTGAGTTACCTCGGCCGGACGGAGGAAGCTACGGCGATGCTCCGAAAAGCGATCGAAGAGGATCCTTTGCAAAACACCAATTGGTATGAGCTTGGTATAGCACTATCGGAGTCGGGAGATCACGCAGGGGCCTATGACGCTTTTCATCACGCGCTGGCGATCCGGCCCACGGACAACTTTTCGAAATTCCACCTTGCGCGACTGCAGCTCGTCGATGGGAAGGCGCAGGAGGCGCTGGCCACCTTCCAGAGCAACGCCGACGAGGAATTCCGCGACGCCGGTGTGGCAATGGCCGAGTTTACGCTGCGCGATGGGAGAGCCTCCCAGCAAGCGCTCGAAAAGCTCATTGCCACGGGCGCCGGAGATGCCGCCTACCAGATCGCCGAGGTCTACGCGTGGCGAGGGGAAAAGGATAAGGCGTTCGAGTGGCTCGAGCGGGCCTACCGGCAGCAGGATGGAGGGCTTGCCGACCTCAGAGCCGACCTCCAGCTCGTACCGCTACGCTCCGACCCGCGCTACGTGGCGATGCTCCGAAGACTGAATTTTCCGCCCTGATCTCGCGCATGGGACGGCCATGACGATCGAGCTTGACCACATCGTTCTCCCTGTCGTTGCCCGAAATCTGCAGCCTGTCCCCTGGAGTCTTCCAACGGCAGTTATGAGCATGATGGCTGGATTGACCGGTTGCGTTAATCATGTGTGGTGCAACCCCGCTGCGTCATCAGAGCAGGCATTCTCCCAAGCTCAATACGCCTGTCAGAGTGGCAATGCGCACCCTGATACCCGACCCGATATCACAGTTAACACCGATCCCCATGCTTTGCGGGGTGTGGGTGGCGGACCCGTCAATAGCAGCGGCGTGGATCCATTCGAGTTCAAACGATGCATGGAAAAAAGCGGCTATCGGTATGTCACGCCGGAGCAGTGTGACGCCATGGTCCGTACAAGGGTTCCTGAGCGCTGCTCACTCGGCGCAACCTGTGTGGATGAAGCGCCACCACCGCCGAGAGCAGAAGTAATTGATGGTTCCCCGCCACCAGGCCAAATATGGATGTCCGGCTATTACGTCTACTACGGCAGGACCGGTTACCAATGGGCTGACGGTCACTGGGGTCCAGCGCGGCCCGGTTACCACTGGAATGCGCCGCATTGGGAGCAGATCGGCTCCAGGTGGGTTTTTACTCCCGGTGATTGGGAACGGGATAACTGATTGCGCTTGGATTGACCCGTTGAGGGCAGCACCTCAGGTCCGGCGGAGCAGGTGCGGCGGGTCAAAAGCTGCTTCGCACGGTCGCCTCGACTGCGCCCAGACGGTAAGATGGGAGTCGATGACGCTTGGGGACTACTTGGATTCGTGGCAATCCCCCTGGGTTTGACGGTTGCTGCCGTGATAACTCCCAAGGGGCAGAAGGAAAGGATCTAGCTCATGAACGCGCGCAGACTTGATTGTTCTGACATCGACCAGTATCTCGGCAAGCCGATCGAGTCCTCGACCCTGCGCGAGCCGCTTTCCAACAACGATATCCGGCGCTGGGTGCATGCGATGCACTACCCGAATCTGCTGCACTACGATCCGGCCTACGCCGCGGCGGGCCGCTGGGGCAAGCTGGTCGCCCCGCAGAGCTTCCCCATCGTCGTCGACGACGGTCACGGTTCGGCACCGGCCTGCGTCGGCTGCATTCCCAATTCGCACCTGTTGTTCGGGGGCGACGAATGGTGGTTCTACGGACCGCGCGTCTATGGTGGCGACATCCTTACCAACGAGCGAATTCCCTTCGACTACGTCGTCAAGGAAACGAAGTTCGCCGGTCCAACCTGCTTCCAGCGAGGAGACGACTTCTACCGCAACCAACGCGGCGAGCTGATCGCCAAGCAACGCTCGACCTCGATCCGCTACCTGGCCGAGATCGGCGGCGAGAACGTCAACATGGAGGACGCGCAAGAACCGGTCTGGAGCGACGAGGAGATCGAGGCGCTCGAAGAGCGCAAGTTCAGCTGGATCAAAATGCTGCACGAGCTCGGCCACAAGCAGCGCTGGTGGGACGAGGTCAGGGTCGGCGACCAGCTGCCGGAGCGCGTGTTCGGCCCACATTCGGTCGCGAGCTTCACCACCGAGTGGCGCGCCTATATCGTCAATACCTGGGGCTCGATGAACCTGCGAAAGCTCGACCTGCTCGCGCTCGGCTTCACGCCCGAAATGGCGGGCTTTGAAAACGATCCCGACGTGCAGAGGGTCAATCCCGAGATCACCGACGGCGCCTATTACGGTCCGTCGCGCGGGCACCTCTTCCCACGCTGGGCGCGCAAGATCGGCATGCCGCGCACGTACGGCTACGGTGCTTCGATGGGTGCCTGGGTGACGGACTATCTGTCGGGCTGGGCGGGTGAGCATGGCATGGTCGTGCATTCGGTTGCCAATTACCGCGGCCCGGCGCTTTCGGGCGACATCACGATCCAGAGCGCGGAAGTGGTCGAAAAGTCCGTTGACAAGGAGGGCCGCCACCTCGTCCAGATCAAGCACAAGATGGCCAACCAGAAGGGTACGACCATGGCCACCGCGATGGCGGAGATCCAGTTGCCGAAAAAGCCTGCCGGTTGAAATGACGCATTGGAAGCCCTGCGCACCGGTGACGTTCGCGCGACCCTCGAATTGATGCGCGAACACCTTGGGGTCGTGCGCCGGGAAAGGCAAAAATATTTCCGCTCGCTGTGTCTGTCTCTTGCGCTGATCGCGAGCGCCTCGCGTTCCGGCGCTCAGTCCGAAGCCGGCTACGACGCCTCCATACAACAAGGGAACGCGCAGTTGCAGGCTGGTAGCAACGATCTGGCACTCCGTTCAGGTGAAATGGCGATAATGATCAGAGCGGATCGGTGGGAGGGCTACGCGCTCAAGGGCAGCGCGCTGATGAATCTGAAGCGATACGAAGATGCCGCAGATGCGTTGAGCAAGGCCATCGACCGGGCGCCGGAATCGAGGCAGCCAGCCCTTCGGGACATGCGTCGACGGAGCTTGCTTGCGGAATCCGGATATCCCGCGACAGCCAATTCAAGTCCGCCAGATGCGACACCGAGTCACTCGACTGCCGCAAAGACGCAGCGTGAGGATGACCGGGAGCAGCTTGTCGCCAAATTGACCTGGACAGACCCTGAAACCGGACTCATGTGGGCAAAATATGCTCGTCATGCCGAGTATGCTCACGCAACCTTCACGCGGGCGAGCCGCTATTGCGCCGCCTTGCACTCGCTGGAATATACGGATTGGCGCCTTCCGAGCGCGGCCGAACTCATGGGAATTTATCACTTGGCAGCTGATTCGGCGGCGGTGCACCTCGAGGGAGGGTTGGCACCCAACGAGGAGATTTTGCGTTTTTTGGGATTTTGGACTTACACGCCCGGGGACAAGAAGGGTGAACACGTTCTGTTGTTCGAAGGTAAGCCAGTGAGCAGCCGTGATGACGACGGTGAAGGTCGTGTTGGAGGATGGCTTGCCGGTCATTCCTGGAGCGGAGCTTTCGTATGCGTCAGACACCAAAATGACGCCGAGCACCCGTGAATGTTGATCGGCAGGCGCTGGATGCTGTCGCCCGGCGCCGGCCGTGGAGGCCGGGCGACTTGCACCGTCTATTCCGCCCGCACGTTCGCTTCGGTGCGGTGACGGGTCCGGTGATTTACTTGCCGAGAAACTCCTCGGGTCCGAGCATTCCCTTCTTCCCGGTGTCCATCATGTCGAACACCTCGGTCTGGTAGGCAATGTACTCGTCGTGCGACACCTTGCCGTCGCCGTTTTTGTCGATCTTGTGCATCATTTCCTTGGTCTGCAGCCCGCGCGCATAGCCACCGGTGGCGAAGGACGCCATCTCCTTCGAAGGGGCCAGGAACTCCTTCTCATCGACGAGCCCTTCCTTGTCCTTGTCCAGCGCCGCGAATACTTTTTCCTGGTACGCGAGCCACTCTTTTTTGGACACCGTCCCGTCCTTGTCGGTGTCGATCATGTGCATCTCGTCCATGGTGCGAAGGCCACGGGCGTAGCCGCCGGTGGCGAAGGAGGCCATGTCATCGGCGGAAGCCAGCGGCGCACAGAAGGCGGCGGCGGCGAGTACGATTAGGGGGTGAATTTTGCGAATGATTCGACGTTGCGACATATTGAAATTCCTTGTGCTTTGAGGGTTTGATCGCTCCGATGCGCCGCTCATTTGGCGGCAACTCCCGGATGAGACCCTGCTTTCGCCAAAATTATTACAGAGGCGGGCGACATGGGGCGGCCCGCGTCATTCCTTGTTCCTATCACGCGGCCACCAGCGCTCGAGCAGCGCGGCCGCCCACTCCCTGCCGCCGAGGCCGAACGCCAGCGCGAGCGCCAGTACGATTCCGGCCAAGATGACGAGAAATGTCCGCTGCACGATGTCGCCCCCGATCTCAACCTGGCTCAGTGCGATCATGATCACGAATGCCGTGATGAGATATTGCGCGATCTTGCCGAGCAGGTCCGCATCGGGTATGTGTGCCTCATTGCAATAGGTGGTGACGGCTCCGCCCACGAAACGAGCGAAGTAGGATCCGAAAATAACGACAAGCATTGCCACCAGAACCTTGGGTGCGAACAGCACGGCGCGTTGCAGCAGATCCGTGATGTACGTGAGACCGAGGCCGTTGAAGGCGATGACCAGCGCGGCGAGGATGATCAGCCAATAAGCGAACAGGCCGAATAGCGTGGTGGTATCGCCCTGTAAGCCGCCTTGCTGGAGAAAGTGATCGGTACCGGCGCGCTCCGTGAGGACGTTGAAGTTGATGGCGCGAAGCGCCTTTTCAACGGCAAACCGGACCGCCTTGGCGAACAGCCAGCCTGCGAGTACGACCGCGAGTGCAAATGCCAGGCGCGGCAGCAGAGCGGCCATCTGATGCAGGAACTCGCGCGCAGTTTCTAGGAATATATCGATGGTTTGCATGAAAGCCTCCGGCGGCATGCGCGACGCTGCGCCTGTGTGCCGATCATCCTATGGCGCTCCACTCGAAAATGCTCTGCAAAGGAATGCCTGCCCAGCCGGGGCGGTTGCCGAGTTCGTAGCGAAGTTCGTATAGCGCCTTTTCTAGTTCGAACAGGCCGAGGAGTCCATGATCGGGCTGCAGCGACCCGTACAAGGACGTCCCGCGCGCCTGCGCATCATAAGCCGAGAGGAAGGCCCCGCGCACTTCCGCCTCCCACGCTTGCGCCAACGGGGCGAGTTTGGTCCATTCCACTTCATTGTGCGCCACGTCGCGCAGCGCACTGTGCGCGACGTAAGCGAAGGATCGGAGCATTCCGGCGACGTCGCGCAGGGGGGAATGTTTGGCGCACCGCTGCTCGAGCGAGTGTCCTGGCTCGCCTTCGAAGTCGACGATGATGAAGTCGTTGCGCGTCAATAGTACTTGACCCAGGTGATAATCGCCGTGAATCCGTATCTTCTGCCCGCGCGTGTCCTCCGCGGCGCACCGCTCGATGCGCGCGAGCAGCGCGTCCGGATGCGACAAAACCGCGGCGGCCTTCTCCCGCTCCGCAGCCGAGAGTTCCCCGAGATGGGAACGCAGCAGCTCCAGCGTGCCCCGTAGCTCGTCGCTGGCGCGCTGCCGGTAGCCATCGAAGTCCACGCGGATGAGAGGCTGCGGGTCGAACCGAGCATCCCCCGTGGTCGTCGCCAACGCCGCGTGCAATTCGGCGGTGCGCACCGCCAATACTCGAATCAGGTTGAGATACGCCTCGTGCGCGTTGCTGGGCAGCGCGTCGGTGGCGGGCGCCGTACGATGTAACTCGAGATGGCGCCGCAGGTACTCGAGAGAGTAAGTCCAGCCATCGCCCTGATTGGCGATGTAGGCTTGCAGCAACGCGAGCAGCTTGGGTTCACCGTCGTTGCCCGTATATTCGAGGACGCCCGCGAGCGGCGCACAGTTGCGGTAATGCACCACCTCCGTAAGGTAGAGACCCATCTCGAGCTCGGGGCTCATGCCGGCGCGCAATCGCCGATAACCCTTCAGAAGCAGTCGTTCTCCGATCACGACGACGGTGTTGGAGGAGGAGCCCTGCGGACGGGCGGCGCGCAACGATTCGAAATTGCTGCCCGCGAGCCGCGTGAAGGCCGCAGTCCGGCGGAATTGCAGCTTGCCCTGCGCGGTTGCGATCTCGCGGCGCTTGGCCATCGCCGCTACCAGGGCACGGCAGAAGAGCTCATCGGCAAATGCGTCGCCCATGACGCCGACGTTGGCCTGCTGGCGCACCTTGGCGACGGCCGAGGTGCTCAGCGCGCGGACCCGATCCTCATCGCGGTCCTCCCAGGCGAGCGCGAGCGGCATGAAGTAACTCGCGGCCTCCGTCGGGGCGACGATGTCGATCAGCGCGAGCAGCCAGCTGGCTTTGCCTTCCTGCCACACCACCTGGTCGACGATGCGTGCGCGCTCAATGGGGGTGCCCTTCGCCGCGTACCAGCGCTGGATCTCGATGAAGCGGGGCAGGGCGTCGGTCTCGAACTGAAGCCGGGTCTTCTCCGCCATGGTGATGCGCCACGGCACCACCCGCTCGCGGAACAGGCTGCTCCAGCCGTCGAACAGGACCAGGACCGGGCGCTCGTCCACCGAGGAGACCTGCTCGTGCCACGCCGGCGCTTCGGCATCACGGGTCAGGTTGAACCAATAGAAGCCGTACGCCGCCAGAGTGAGCAGGTAAGGCAGGTCGCCGATCGGTGGAAAAGTGGTCCGGCCGAGCATTTCGACGGGCACGCGTCCCTTGAAGGAGGCGAGGTTCAGTTCCACCGGTTGCGCGGATCGCGACAAATTCGCCACACATAGAATGCTGTCCTCGCCCCACTCGCGAAGGTAGGCGAGGATCTTGCGATTGCCGGGCCGCAAAAAGCGCCGCGTGCCGCGGCCGAACGCCTGGCTGGTCTTGCGCACCGCGAGCATGCGTTTGGTCCAGCTGAGCAGCGAGCTCGGATCGCGCAATTGCGCTTCGACGTTGATCGACGGATAACCGTAGATCGCATCCATGATGGGCGGCAGATAGAGGCGCTGCGGATCCGCACGCGAGAAGCCGGCGTTCCGGTCCGGACTCCACTGCATCGGCGTACGCACACCGTTGCGGTCGCCGATGAAGACGTTGTCGCCCATGCCGATCTCATCCCCGTAGTAAAGGATGGGCGAACCCGGCATCGACAACAGCAGGCTGTTCATGAGCTTGATGCGGTCGTGGTCGTTCTCCATCAGCGGGGCGAGTCTGCGGCGGATGCCGAGATTGATGCGCGCGCGCACGTCCGCGGCATAGGTGGTGTACATGTAGTCGCGCTCTTTGCTGGTCACCATTTCCAGCGTGAGCTCGTCGTGATTGCGCAGGAAAATGGCCCACTGGCAGCTCTCGGGAATGTCCGGGGTCTGCTGCATGATTTCCGTGATCGGATAACGGTCCTCTTGGGCGATTGCCATGTAGATGCGCGGCATGAGCGGGAAGTGATACGCCATGTTGCATTCGTCGCCGTCGCCGAAATACTCGCGCACGTCCTCCGGCCATTGGTTGGCCTCGGCAAGCAGGAAGCGATTGCGGAAATCGGCATCGATCGCCGCCCGTAGTTGCTTGATGACGGCGTGTGTTTCGGGCAGGTTTTCGTTGTTGGTGCCTTCGCGCTCGACCAGATAGGGAATGGCATCGAGCCTGAAGCCATCGACACCCATGTTGAGCCAGAAACGCATGATTCGAAGCACCGCGTCCATGACGGCGGTATTGTCGAAGTTCAAATCCGGCTGGTGGCCGAAAAAACGGTGCCAGTAGTACGCCTTGGCGACCGGATCCCAGGTCCAGTTCGAGGTCTCCGTATCGATGAATATGATGCGCGTGCCGAGATATTTCTGGTCGGTATCGCTCCAGACGTAGAACTCGCGCTCGGGCGAGCCGGGCGGAGCGTGGCGCGCAGCCTGGAACCAGGGATGCTGGTCCGAGGTGTGGTTGATGACCAATTCGGTCACGACCTTGAGGCCGAGCCGATGCGCCTCGCGCAACATCGCGCGAAAATCGTCCAGCGTGCCGTACTGCGGGTGAACGTTCTCGTAGTCGGCGATGTCGTAGCCGTCGTCCCTGAGTGGCGAGGGGTAGAACGGCATCAGCCAGATGGTGTTGACCCCGAGATCGCGGATATATGCGAGTTTCGAGGTCAGTCCCGGGAAATCGCCGATGCCGTCGTCGTTCGAATCGAAAAAGGATTTCACATTGAGCTGGTAGATGACGGCGTCCTTGTACCAAAGGGCATCGTCGACGTTCAGTCCGGAGAGGATTGCGGGATCCGGTGCGGCGGTTAGGGCCTCGTTCATATCTTCCCGAATCAGATGAAGTAGTCGAAGTCCCGCTCGCTGCGCAGGAGGCGCCGCAGGCGAAATACGTGCGCCGGCATCCGCCGCGGATCGAGCATCACGTAGTTGCGCCGGCCGCGCCACTGATAGCGTTGGTCGCTGAGTAAATCATGGACCTGATACGGCCTGTCCGATTCGATCCGCAGGGTGCCGGGGTCCAGATCCACCCATCCCGATTGTACGTTGTACGGGTCGAGGTTCACCACGGTGAGAATGATGTTGCCGCTTGCTTCGTCGCTTTTCACGTAGGCGATCATCTGCTCGTTGTCGATGGCGCAGAAGCGCAGAGTATCATCGATCTGCAGCGCGCGATTATCGCGGCGAATGCGATTGACGCGAAGGATCAAGGAGGACAGGCTGTCCGGACGCTCGACGCTCCAATGCCGCAGTTGGTACTTTTCGGAATCGCGGTACTCCTCGCTGCCCGGTTCGCGGGGCGTGCTTTCCATCAACTCGTAGGCGGGGCCATAGATGCCGTAGTTCGCGGACAAGGTCGCGGCGAGCACCAGCCTTGCGGCGAATACCGGCCGCAACCCCGACTGCAGCGTTTCGTGCAGGATGTCGGGGGTATTGGGCCAGACGTTCGGACGAAAATATTCGCGCCCGGCGCCGAGCGCCAGATCGGCGAAGTACTCCGTGAGCTCCCGCTTGGTATTGCGCCAGGTGAAATAGGTGTACGACTGGGTGAACCCCAACTTGGCGAGCCGGTGCATGACCTTCGGCCGCGTGAACGCCTCGGCGAGGAAGATGACCTCGGGATTGACGCGCTTCACTTCCGTGATCAGCCACTCCCAAAAGCCGAACGGTTTGGTGTGGGGGTTGTCGACGCGAAACAGCATGACTCCCTGAGCGATCCAGAACTCGACCACGCTCTTGAGCTCCTCCCATAACGCGCGCCAGTCGTCGCTTTCGAAGTCGAACGGATAGATGTCCTGATACTTCTTGGGCGGATTCTCCGCGTATTGCACGCTGCCGTCGGGCCGGTGCTTGAACCATTTCGGATGCGCTCTCACATAGGGATGATCGGGTGCGCACTGATATGCGAGGTCGAGCGCGATCTCGATGCCAAAGGAGCGCGCCCGGTCCATCAGGTGCCTGAAATCCTCCAGGGTTCCTAGTTCAGGCAGCACCTCCTTGTGGCCGCCTTCCGCCGAGCCGATCGCCCACGGGCTGCCCACATCCCTGGGGCCGGCCCGCAGTGCGTTGTTCGCCCCCTTGCGATTGACGCGTCCGATCGGCTGAATCGGCGGAAAGTAAAGCACGTCGAAACCCATGTCGGCCACATAAGGCAGCCGCGCTTCGACGTCGCGAAAGCTGCCGTGCGTCTCGGGCACAGGAGCGGCCGATCGGGGAAACAACTCGTACCAGCTGCTGAAGCCGGCGCGTTTTCGATCAGCCACGAATTCCCGTGCCGCGCTCGCGGCCCACTGGCGGTCTGCATACCGTCGTACGAGCATGGCGCGTGCGGGGTCGAGCGCTATGGCTTTGAGCGCGGTCGGATCGGCTGCGGCGTCATCGCGAGCGGCAGTTTCCCGCAGCAGGGCGGACCAACCCCTCAGGCTGTCGGCGTCGGTGCCGGAGGCACGGTTGGCGGCCTCGGAAACGAGGGTACTGCCCGCCTGCAAGGCGATGCGGATGTCGTTGAGCTCCTCGCGCCGCTCGAGTTCCCTGCGCCAGGACTCGAAATGATCCACCCACGCGAACACCGTATATCGATATCGTCCAGGGACAGGCGGCGTGATATCCGCGGTCCATACATCATTGACCTGAGCGGCCATGTCCACTTCGTACGCGTCGCCACCACGCGCATCCTGCCAGGCGAGCACTACACGCAGCTGATCGTGACCGTCGGTGAAGCAGTGTGCTTCGACGCGCACCGGCTCGCCGGCGATGCGCTTGGCCGGAAAACGTCCGCCATCGACCGTCGGGAATACCGCGTCGATCACGGCGCGGATTCGGCCGTCCGAGACTCCTGGCGGCAGCTCCAGGCTGTCTGGAGGGTCAGGTCGCTTCGCCCGCGTGCGGGGCTGCGGGTCATGGATCTTGGCGGTAGTGCGGCGCCCTTTTTCAGCCATGACCTTCCCAGCGCAGCATGATCGTGGAGAGCGGCGGCAGGGTTAGGTTGATCGACTCGACGCGGCCGTGGGCACCGACGGGCGCCGATTCGACCCCGCCGAGATTGCCCCAGCCCGCACCGCCGTATTCTCGCGCATCCGTATTGAGGATCTCGCGCCACAGGCCGCGATTCGGAACGCCCAGCAAGAAGTTCTGGCGAGGCACCGGCGTGAAGTTGCATGCCACCAGCACCGGGTTCGCGGACGAGGACTTGCGCAGAAAGGCGATGACGCTGTTGTCGGCATCGTCGACGTCGAGCCACTCGAAGCCTTCGGCGGCAAAATCGATTTGATGCAGGGCGGGCTCGGCACGATACACGCGGTTGAGGTCGCGTACGAGCTGTTGGACGCCGGCATGCTCGGGGAGGGTGGTCACCCACCACTCGAGCTCGCCCTCATGAGTCCATTCACGCCTCTGAGCGAACTCGCCGCCCATGAACAGCAATTTCTTGCCCGGATGGCCCCACATGTACCCATAGAGCGCCCGCAGATTGGCGAACTGCTGCCAGTCATCGCCCGGCATCTTTCCGATCAGGGAACCCTTTCCGTACACCACTTCATCGTGCGACAGCGGCAACACGAAATTTTCGTTGAACGCATAGATGAGCGAGAACGTCAGCTGACCATGATGATAGCGGCGATAAAGCGGGTCCTGTTGCATGTAAGCGAGGGTGTCGTGCATCCAGCCCATGTTCCACTTCATGCCGAAGCCGAGACCGCCCATGTCCGTGGGACGCGAGACCATCGGCCACGCGGTCGATTCCTCCGCGATCATGGTGACGTCCGGATGCTCGCGGTAGACCGCCCGGTTCAAGCTGCGCAGTAATTCGATCGCTTCGATGTTCTCGCGCCCGCCGAAGCGGTTGGGTATCCATCCGCCTTCCTTGCGCGCGTAATCCAGATACAGCATGGAGGCCACAGCGTCCACGCGCAGTCCATCGATATGATACTTGTCGAACCAGAACAGTGCGGACGACACGAGAAAGCTGCGCACCTCGTTGCGTCCGTAGTTGAATATGGCGGAGTTCCACTCCGGGTGGAAACCTTGCCGCGCATCGGCATGCTCGTACAGATGCGTGCCGTCGAAATAGACCAACCCATGCGCATCGGTGGGAAAATGAGACGGCACCCAGTCGAGAATCACCCCGATCCCGTGCTGATGCAGTTGCTCGATGAAATACATGAGATCCTGCGGTGTTCCATAGCGTGCAGTCGGTGCGAAATATCCCGTCGTCTGATAACCCCAGGAGCCGTAAAAAGGATGCTCCGTGATGGGCATGAGTTCCACGTGCGTAAAGCCCAGCCCGTTCAAATAACCGCAAAGCTCCACCGCGAGCTCGCGGTAGCTCGGTAAATTGCCGTTCTTGCGCCGCCAGGACCCAATGTGCAATTCGTAGATCGCCATGGGTGAGGCCAGACCGTTGCGTTCGGCGCGCGTGCGCATCCACTCACTGTCGCTCCATTCGTGAGCGAGCGACCACACACGTGATGCCGTCGCAGGCGGCGCCTCGCAGAAAAACCCCAGCGGATCCGCCTTCTCCGCGACGTAATTGTCGACGTTCGACTTGATTCGATATTTGTAGGCGTTTCCCGGGCGGGCGGCCGGAATGATCCCTTCCCAGATACCCGACCCATCGGTGCGCACGGCGAGCGGGGCACCCTCGCCCCAACCATTCCAATCGCCGATCACCGATACGGCGGCGGCATTCGGCGCCCATACGCCGAAATGGGCGCCGGCACCGCCCTCCACGAGGTGGCATCCTAGCCCGGTGTAGAGATGGCTGTGAGTCCCCTCCCGAAACAGGTAAATGTCGTGCTCAGTCAACACGATGACGGACTCTCTTGGCACGGCATGTCATTTTCCTGGCGCGCCGTGACCGGCGCGGTACTTTCGCGAACCCCGTGCAAAATAGCATATGGCCGGCGCGCCGCGAGCGCTGTAGCCACTTGGCGGCACCGACTGTAGGACGGGGACTGCCGCAGCACCGGGGTGCTCCTTCGTGAGGACGCAGCGTACCCCTACAGAACGCGGCGCCA
This sequence comes from uncultured Gammaproteobacteria bacterium, assembly GCA_963843295.1. GTDB lineage: Bacteria > Pseudomonadota > Gammaproteobacteria > Steroidobacterales > Steroidobacteraceae > Bog-1198. Next base: position 190,708 of record CAWJJP010000009.1, read on the forward strand.
CGCGCCTGCAAACTGAACCCACCCCATTCCTCGGATGGCAATGCGATGAACACCCCGATCTACGAGCCGCTCGCGCCCGCAACCGTTCCGGCGAAGAACATCGGCAACGACGACTCGACCGACGCTATCGCACTGCTGATGGCCGATCACCGGCGCGTAGAGCGGCATTTCCTCGAGTTTCAAATGACGACTTCCATGCGCCGCGAAGAGGAACTCGCGATGGAAATCTGCGACGCGATACGCGTCCACGCCGATCTCGATGAGGAGATATTTTATCCTGCGTATCTGCGGGCGACCCGGGACTGCTACCATTGTCAATTCGCGCTCGCGCAACATACGCAGATCAAGGACCTGGTCGACGAGATTGAAAGGCTGGCGCTGACCGAGGAGACGTCGTTCTTCGCCAAGCTGCATCTGCTGTATGAGTTGTTCGAACAGCACGTGCGCATGGAGGAGAAAACGCGCGGCATCTTCACCCGCGCTCAGGAATCGTCGATGGACCTCGAAGCGGTCGGTGCGGCATGGGAGTTGCGGCAGGCGGAAACGACGGCCGTCTATTGAGATGGCCGTCTATTGAGCCGCACCCAACACCTGATGTGCCGCGCGCAGGCCGCTGTTGAGGGCCGCGTGCACGGTTCCCCAATGTCCTTCCGTATCGGTGTGTTCACCCGCAAAAAAGAGGGTATTTTCGACGGGCTGCGCCATTCGCTGAGGTGCATCGAGTGCTCCCGCGGGGACGTAACTGTATGCACCGCGTGTGAACTCATCGGACTGCCAGTCGTGAGAGTGGCAGCTCAGTAGCCGCTTATCGAGTTCCCCGAGCGGAACCTCGAAGATCTTCGCGAGGGTGGTGAGGCATTGCTTCGGCAGCGGCTGCGAGCCGGAACGCGAAGCGAGTTCGCGCCGCCATGCCGCAGCCTTGGGACCCCCCACCCAGCCCGTGATCATCGGCAGATTGCGCGGCATCGGCGTCCACCAAGTCGCTGGAAGTTCGGACGGCGAGAACAGGAAACTCAGTTGCGGCAAGTCGCACGCCATGGCACCCCGGGGCCCTGGGCGGTGCGCCTCGGCCCAGAAGCGGTCCTCGAAGACCAATGTCGAGCGTACCACCGGGCCCATCACCAGGCGATGTGCCTGAGACAAGACCTCTTCCGGTCGCGGTGCAATTCCGATCGTTCCGGCTTGCAATACGCCGAGCGGTACCGTGATCACTGCGCGGGACGCTTGCAACACGACGCGTTCTGCGGCCGAGTCGCCGACATGCAGTGCCACGGTCCCGCGGCGCCAAACCACCTCGCGCACCCGCCGCCCGAGCAGCAGGTTGCCGCCGGCACGCGCGAATCGATCCGCGAGGAAAATCGGAATGGCGTCGTAACCGGCCTCGACGTGAAAGATGCGATCGCCTTCGATGAGGTCTTCAGCCTGCTGTTGCCGGGCGAGCGCGCCGACACTGATGCAATTGCAGTCCGCTGCGTTGAAACCCTCGACGTATGAGACCGCCGCCTCCGCCGTCGAGGCGTCCCGCACATGGCGCTGCAAATACTCGCAGAAGGTGAACCGAGGAATTGGTCGAGGCGAGGTGGTGGGTCCATATCCGCCCCCCGACGCGGATGCGCGCTTCGATGATCATCACCCGCTTGCCGGCTTCGGCGAGCAATCGGCCCGCGGCGAGCCCGGCGGCCCCGGCGCCCACGATGAGCACGTCGTACTTCGTCAACGGCCCATCACGATGCCCGCCCTGCAGCACGCTCCAACAACGCCTGCGCACGCGAACACACGACCTCCGCGGTGAAGCCGAATTCGCGCAGCACGACCTCGGCGGGTGCCGAGGCGCCGAAGCGTGAGACGCACAGCATGTCTCCATGGGGTCCTATGTAGCGCTCCCAGCCTTGTGCAACCCCGAGTTCGACCGCGAGCCGCGTCGGAACGGAGGGCGGAAGCACGGCATCGCGTTCGCTTTGTGGCAACGCGTCGAACAGCTCCCAACTCGGCATCGACACGCAGCGTACGGCGACGCCGGAATGTTGCAGTCGCTCTGCCGCTGCGACGATCAGGCCGACTTCCGAGCCGCTGGCGATCAAAATGAGTTGAGGTTTGCCGTCCGGCGGATCGCACAGCACGTAGCCGCCGCGGCGCAGCCCGTCGGCCGCGGCGTAGCGGTTGCGGTCGAGGGTCGGCAGGTCCTGCCGGCTCAATGCCAGAATCACCGGCCGGTCCGCGGTCTCCAGCGCGACGCGCCAAGCGACGGCGGTTTCGTTGGCATCAGCAGGGCGTATCACGATCAAATTGGGGATCGCGCGCAGGTTTGCGAGTTGCTCGACGGGCTGATGTGTCGGGCCGTCTTCACCGAGAGCAAGACTGTCATGCGTGAACACATGGATGACATGCAGGCCCATCAGCGCGGCGAGCCGGATGGGCGGGCGCATGTAGTCGGAAAAGACCAGGAACGTCGCACCGAAGGGGATGAATCCGCCATGCGCCGCGAGGCCGTTGACGACGGCGCCCATCGCATGTTCGCGCACGCCGAAGTGAAGATTGCGTCCCGCGTAGCTCCAGCCGCCACCGTCCGATCCCTGCGGATCTTCACCCTTCGAAAGCGGAGGGTTGAAGTCCCAAAGGCCCTTCAATGCAGTTTTCGTCGAGGGGTCCAGATCTGCCGAGCCCCCGGTCAGCGCAGGCAATTTCGCAGCGATGGCGTTCATTACCTTGCCGGAGGCATCGCGTGTGGCGAGGCCCTTGGTGTCGGACGGGAATTTCGGAATGGCCGCATCCCATCCGCCGGGAAGCCTTTCCTGCATGCGGCAGTGCAATTCCTCGAATAGAGCGGGGTAGGCCTCGCCGTACGCCTTCAGCCGTGCGTCCCACCCTGTCTCGACTTTCGCGCCGCGTTCCGAGGTTTCGCGAAAGTGAGCCATGGCCTCGAGCGGAATCAGGAAATTCGAATCCTCGGGCCAGCCGAGCTTCCGCTTCGTCGCGCGGACGTTTTCCTCGCCCAATGGGGAACCGTGGGCCTTGAAGCTGTCCTGCACCGGAGACCCATAGCCGATGTGTGTGCGCACCACGATGAGCGAGGGCCTCCGGGTCTCGGCTCGCGCCGTCTGCAGTGCTGCGTCAATGGCTTGCAGATCGTTGCCGTCGCTCACCGATGCCGTGTGCCAGCCGTATGCTTCGAATCGCCGCGCGCGATCCTCGGAAAAAGTGATATCCGTGCCGGCGGCCAGCGTCACGTAATTGTCGTCGTAGAGACACGTGAGCTTTCCCAACTGTAGGTGACCCGCCAGCGACGCCGCCTCGGAACCTACCCCCTCCATCAGGTCGCCATCGCTGACGATTGCGTAGGTGTGGTGGTCGATGATCGAGTGATCAGGCCGGTTGTAGCGAGCGGCGAGCTGTGCCTCGCCGATCGCCATGCCGACCGAATTCGCCAGGCCTTGGCCGAGGGGTCCGGTGGTGATTTCAACGCCGGGTGTGTGGCCTCGCTCCGGATGTCCGGGTGCCCTGCTGCCCCATTGCCGGAAGTGCTGGATGTCGTCCAGCGACAAATCGTACCCCGTCATGTGCAGCAAACTGTAGAGCAGTGCCGATCCATGACCGGCGGACAGCACGAAACGGTCTCGATCGAACCACCGTGGGTTGCGCGGATTGTGCTTGAGCCAGCGCGTCCACAGCACATACGCCATGGGCGCCGCTCCGAGCGGCATTCCCGGATGGCCGCTGTTGGCTCGCTGAACCATGTCGACGGACAAAAAGCGCAGTGTGTTGATGCAGAGCTGATCGAGGTCTTGCGCCATGTGAGCTTCCGGATTTGATCGAAAAAATTGCTGCAACTAACGTGCCCGACGTGCAACCGCCTTTCGATGGGGGGAATTCGCCCGGAATTGCCGCGCGGCGTGCAAAAAAATCGCTGTTGCATGTAGTTACTACACGAAACTCGGTATGATTTTTTCGCATGCGAATCATCCGCCACTCCGATTTTGCGGTCACGCCCTGGAAGAATGGCGGCGGCGTCACCCGCGAAGGGCTGCGAGTGCCGCCGAGTGGAGATCCCTTTATTTGGCGCGTCAGCGTCGCGCAGATCGACCGGTCCGGGCCTTTCTCGGATTTCGCGGGGTACGACCGCACGATGGTGCTTCTGCGGGGGAACGGAGTTGATTTGACTGGTGCGAATGGTGAACGCTACGGGCTGCGCAACATCGGAGACCTGATTGAGTTCGATGGCGCGCTCGCGATGCAGTGCGTGCTCGAGGCGGGACCGTGTGTGGACTTGAACCTGATCGCCTCCAAGTCACTGCGTATCGTGCATGCCCGTGTACACCGCTTGCAGGAACCGCTGGCGATGCCGTCGGACGGTGCCGGATCGACGCTGATTTTTCCCATTGACGCTGCGGTGGTGGTGCGCTCCGCCGGTGGCGATGTCGCCGGCCTCGAGCCGTGGGATTTAGGTGTGCAATCCGCGAGCGACCGGGATGAGTTCACGCTTGTGCCGCGCATCGGATCGGCGCCGCCTTTGGTATTCCTCGCGGCCGTGTCCGAGGGCTAGCCGCCGCAGGCTCACGCGGATTACCCAGGCAGGTGGCCGGCGATCGCCGGAGTTCGATCCGCTAGTACTTATGAGTCGACAGAAGCAGACTCGTTTCCGTGTTGGAGATGCCGTCGATCTGTCGAATTCGTCCCAACACACGATCGACGGCCTCGAGGCTCTCCGTGCGCAGCTCGGCGACGATGTCCCACCGCCCATTCGTGGTATGAAGGGCGCAGACGGCGGGGTCGCCCTTCAGGGCTCTCAGCACCTCATCGGTTCGATTGCCTTCGACCGCTACGGTCATCAGTGCGCGTACGCCTTGATCTTCGTCCTGCGGCTTCAGTCTCACCGTATAGCCCGCAATCACGCCGTCAGCTTCGAGCCGCGCCAACCGGTTCTGGACGGTGCCGCGGGCCACGCCCAGGGACTTGGCCATTGCGGCTATCGACACCCGCGCGTTATCACGAAGTATGGAGAGCAGGCGTCGGTCTGTGGTGTCCATGGGATCCAATTGCGCAAAACGGCAGAAATGACTGCCTATTTGTATAATTTTAACCAAAATTCGATCAATTTTCTGGCTATTTATTAGCCTAGTGGGGCGCTCAAAATACCGGACGACGAGCCAGCCCAAACGGGAGAAGGATATGGTCAATTACATCGGTACAAGGCGCGTTCGAGAATTGGTGGCCTCGGTGGGTGCGGCGCATTTCATGCACACCCTGGCCGGGGAGATCGAGGCCGACTACCGGCGCTGGAGCGAGTTCGACAAATCGGCACGCCATGCGAGTCATTCCGCGGGCGGAGTGATCGAGTTGATGCCGACCAGCGATGACCGACTCTATTCATTCAAGTACGTCAACGGGCACCCGAAGAATACGGCGGCGGGATTGTTGACGGTCACCGCGTTCGGGGTGCTCGCCGATGTTGCCACCGGATATCCGTTGCTGCTCTCCGAGATGACGTTCGTCACCGCGCTGCGCACGGCCGCCGTGTCCGCGCTCGCGGCCCGGCACATGGCCCGCGCGGACAGCCGGGTGATGGCGCTGATCGGCAATGGGGCGCAGAGCGAGTTCCAGGCGATTGCGTTTCACCACATGGGGATTCGCGAATTGCGGCTGTTCGATACCGATTTCTCGGCGACCAGGAAACTGATGCTCAATCTCGACGCGCTGGGCCTCCCCGGCCTTCGAGTCAGGGGCTGTGCCGACACGGCGGAGGCGGTACGCGGCGCGGATATCGTCACCACGGTCACCGCCGATAAGTGCAACGCACTCATATTGACGCCCGAGCTGATCGAACCCGGCGTGCACCTGAACGCGGTGGGTGGTGATTGCCCCGGCAAGACCGAATTGCATGCCGACATCCTGCGCCGTCCGGATGTTCGCATCGTGGTCGAATTCGAGCCGCAAGCGCGGATCGAGGGCGAGATTCAGCAACTCGACGCCTCTGCGGACGTCACTGAGCTGGCCGATGTACTCTGCGGCAGACGGCCGGGCCGGCATGCCGCACGGGACGTCACGATCTTCGATTCGGTGGGATTTGCGTTGAATGATTTCTCCTCGCTGCGCTACCTGCGCCGCTTGAACTCCGAACTGCATGGCTCGCAGCACATCGACCTCATTCCCCGTCTCGAGGATCCGAAGGATCTGTTCGGCGCGCTGGCAGATGCCGCGCCGCATGCGGGGCGGCGCCGCGGGCAGCTGACCGCCGCCGGGGAGCGGGTGGCGTGAGTGCCTTCCTGTCGTCCCGCGCGGCGACTCTGATCGGTGCGCCCACCGACGTCGGCGCCGGCGACCGCGGATCATCCATGGGACCGGAAGCATTGCGCGTTGCCGGCCTGCATGGCGCGCTGACGAGACTGGGTTTGAACGTGCGGGATGCCGGCAATGTCGTCGGCCCGCCGAATCCCGGACTGCCGGTGCAGGGCGGCTACCGCAATCTGGCCGAAGTGGTTGCCTGGAATCAGGAGGTGCATGGCGCGGTCTATCGCGAGCTGGACGCGGGCCGCATGCCCATTCTACTCGGCGGTGATCACAGCCTGAGCATCGGCTCCATCTCGGCCGTAGCAAGACATTGCCGCGAAGCGCAGCGCCCGTTGCGGGTGATTTGGCTCGATGCGCATGCCGATTTCAACACCCGCGAAATCAGTCCGAGCGGCAGCCTTCACGGCATGCCGGTGGCGTGCTTGTGCGGCTTTGGTCCGGGCGAGCTTGCTCGAATCGGCGGTGTGCTGCCGGCCATCCGACCACAGTGGCTGCGTCAGGTCGGCATCCGCAGCGTCGATCCGGGCGAAAGGCGCTTTGTGCACGAGCAACATCTTGCAGTGTTCGACATGCGCTGCATCGACGAGATGGGCGTCAGAAAGGTCATGGAACTCGCCTTGCAGGATTTGCCGCAGGATGCGCATCTGCACGTCAGTTTCGACGTCGATTTCCTGGATCCCGAGATTGCACCTGGCGTTGGCACCACGGTCGCGGGTGGAATGTCTTACCGCGAGGCGCAATTGTGCATGGAAATGATCGCGGACACCGGGCAGATCGCTTCCGTCGATATCATGGAGCTCAATCCAGCCCTCGATGTGCGCAACAAGACGGCGGTGCTCGCAGTCGATCTGGTCGAATCGCTGTTCGGCAAGAGCACCTTGATGCGCCGACCCCTCTCTGGGGTCGCGGGCAAACAGGATTCGCCCGGAGCTGCGCGCAGGCGCATGGAATTGCTCTAGATATACACGACGGGCAGCGGCCGCTGGCGTTCGCGGCCGCCGTTGTCGATACTAGCAGCGCCCCTCAAGGAAGCCCGCTATGGCCGCCAATTTGAACGAATCTTCCGCCAACCCGACGCCCGAGATGTTGCGCTCGGCCGTCCGGGAACACAGCTTGTGGCAGGAAGATTTGGCGGTCAATCGTCTCTTGAGTCGGTTGGAATTGACCGGCGGCGCACGACATCGCGCAGTCGCCCTGGCCGTCTCGCTGGTCGAGGGCGCGCGCGCGCGGCGCGATGAGCGGCCGTTCCTCGATGCATTCCTGCAGGAATTCGGGCTCTCCAATCAGGAGGGCATCGCCCTCATGTGCATCGCGGAGGCGCTACTGCGCATTCCGGACGACGCCACCGCCGATCGGCTCATCGCCGAGCAGCTCGCGACCGGCGACTGGTCCGCGCATGCAGGCAGGTCCGAATCGCTGTTCGTCAACGCATCGACATGGGGACTCATGTTGACCGGCGGCATTCTCGAACTCGATCCGGCGATCAAGACCGACGCCGAGGGATGGGTGCGCAAACTGACGCGCAAGGCCGGCGAGCCGTTGGTGCGCCACGCGGTGCGCCGCGCAATGCGGATCATCGGCGGAGAATTCGTCGTCGGGCGCAGCATCGAGGAAGCCCTTGCGCGCAGCGCCCGCGAGGCGGAGCTGGCTTTGTGCTCCTTCGACATGTTGGGCGAGGGTGCTCGTACGTTGCAGGACGCGGAACGGTACCTCAAATCCTACGAGCATGCGATCGACGTCATCGGTACCAAGGGCATGGAGCGCAGCCCACAGGAGAGATCGAGCATCTCGATCAAGCTGTCGGCGCTGGAGCCGCGCTATTCGCTGCTGCAGCGCGAGCGCGTCATGGAGCGCTTGATACCCAAGGCTCGTTCTCTCGCACGCCGCGCGGCGTCTCACGGGATACAGCTCACGATCGATGCGGAAGAGGCCGACCGGTTGGACCTCTCCTTGGACGTTATCGAGACGCTGGCAAGGGATCCTGACACCCGGGAGTGGCCGGGATTGGGCCTGGCGGTGCAGGCGTATTCCAAGCGAGCCCTCGACCTGATCGACTGGGTGGCCGAGACCGCGCGCTCGAGCGGAAGGCAAATGACGGTGCGCCTGGTCAAGGGCGCTTATTGGGACAGCGAGATCAAGCGCGCGCAGGAGCGCGGCCTCGAGGGATATCCGGTCTACACGCGCAAGGTGACGACGGACGTGTCCTACCTGGCCTGTGCCGGAGCCCTTTTCGGCCATGCCGACGTGATCCTCTCGCAGTTTGCGACCCACAACGCGCACACGATTGCATCCGTGTTGCAGTTGGCCCGGCCGAATGCGGTCTATGAATTTCAGCGCCTGCACGGCATGGGGCGCCTCTTGTATGCAGAGGCCGCGCGCCAGATTCCCGATTTTCCGCCGATCCGCGTTTATGCACCGGTGGGCGAACATAAGGACTTGCTGGCGTATTTAGTGCGCCGCTTGTTGGAGAACGGCGCCAACACTTCGTTCGTGAACCGCTTCATGGACGAGCAGGTCGCGGTGGCGGATATCGTTCGCGATCCGGTCACTGAACTCGAGCGGCTCGAGAGTCGGCCCCATCCGAAGTTACCCAATCCCGTCGCCCTCTATGCCGAGCGGCGCAATTCAGTCGGAATCGATGTCGGCAATCCGCTCGATCTTGCGGCGGTGCGCGTGGGCGTCGCCGCCCGACGCTCTTCGGATCATGTCGCGGGCCCGATCATCAACGGGGCGCTCGTGGAGGGCCGCCCGCACGCAATCACGAATCCCGCCGACAACCGCGATTGCGTCGGAAGTTCACGGGATGCGACCCCAGTCGAGATTGTGGAAGCCTTCGACCGGAGTGCTCGCGCGCAGGCCGCGTGGAACGGCTTGGGCGGCGCACTTCGAGCGGATTGCCTCGATCGGGCGGCGGATCTGCTGGAGCGGGCGCGGCTGGATTTTTATGGATTGCTGGTGCGCGAAGCCGGAAAAACGCTGCCGGATGCGATTGCCGAAGTGCGTGAGGCAGTGGATTTTTGCCGCTATTACGCAGTGCATGCGCGCGATGAGTTCGCGCAGGGCAGGCGCCTCGCAGGGCCCACCGGCGAGCTGAACGAGCTGTCGCTGCAGGGACGTGGCGTGTTCGCCTGCATCAGCCCGTGGAATTTTCCGCTGGCGATCTTTGCGGGGCAGGTGACCGCGGCCTTGGCAGCAGGCAATTGCGTGGTCGCGAAGCCCGCCGAGCCGACGCCGCTGATCGCGGCGCGGTTCATCACGCTGTTGCACGAAGCGGGCGTCACCCCCGACGCCCTGCACTTGATTCCCGCCCCGGGACGCATATTCGGTGAGATTGCATTCGCCCATGCCGCGCTCAGCGGCGTCGCGATGACGGGATCCACCGCGACGGCGCTGAACATCAACCGCGCCCTGGCGGCGCGGAGCGGTGCCATCGTGCCGCTGATCGCCGAAACCGGGGGCTTGAATAGCATGCTCGTCGACTCCACTGCCCTTCCGGAGCAGGTCGTCGATGACGTGTTGACCTCGGCCTTCATGAGCGCGGGCCAGCGTTGCTCTGCGCTGCGGTTGCTGTTCCTGCAAGAGGAGATTGCCGATACGGTATTGGAGATGCTGACCGGGGCGATGGACGATCTCGTGATCGGCAATCCATCGCACTTCGAAACCGATGTGGGTCCGGTCATTACGGCGGCTGCGGCAGACGGGCTGAACCTGCACATCGAGCGGATGCGGCACGAAGCCCGCATCATCAAGGCGTGCGGGTTGAATGAGGCGCATGTTCACGGCAGCTTTGTCGCGCCGCATCTCATCGAGCTCGCGAGCGCGGCGCAACTGACTCACGAGGAGTTCGGTCCCATCCTGCACGTCGTCCGATATCGATCCGGCGACATTCAACAGGTCCTCGCATCCATCCGCGCGAGCCACTATGGCCTGACGTTGGGCGTCCAGACGCGGCTCGAGTCTTTCTGGAGGTTGGTGTTCGAAAACACATCGATCGGAAACACCTACGTGAATCGCAACATGATCGGTGCGGTCGTCGGCGTGCAACCGTTCGGCGGGACCGGGCTGTCCGGCACGGGTCCCAAGGCCGGCGGACCGCACTACTTGACGCGCTTCGCCAATGAAAAGACATTGACCGTCAATACCACCGCGACGGGCGGGAACGCAGCGTTGCTGAATCTCGGCTCCTAGATGGCCCGCGGCTACTTGCGCGTGGTGGCCGGCGACGTCAACGGCTTCCTCGCCCTGGTAGTCGACAATCTCTCCGTGCTGGCGCTGCTGGCGGTCATGCTGATCGGCGGCTTCGGAATTCCGGCAACCATCGTGTTCGGCCGCATGTTTCCCGGCACCGCACTCGGTGTCCTGATCGGTGACTTCATCTACACATGGCTGGCAATACGTCTTGCGCGCCGCACCGGGCGCCCGGACGTCACGGCCATGCCTTTCGGCCTCGATACACCTTCGACTATCGGCATGGGAGTGCTGGTGCTCGGACCCGCGTTCGTCAGATTTCGCGCCTCGGGACTCGAACCGATCACAGCGGGGCTCGAGACCTGGTACCTCGGAATGGCGGCCACGGCCACGATGGGGGCGATGAAACTGGTGCTCTCCTTTGCAGGCCGTGGTGTTCAGCGTCTGATTCCGCAGGCAGGACTGCTCGGTTCCTTGGCGGGAATCGCACTCATGCTGATCGGCTTCCTGCCCCTGATCGAATTGCTCGAGATGCCCATCATCGGAGTGTTGACGCTGGGACTCGTGCTGTACGCACTGCTCGGGAAGGGAAGAATTCCCGGCCGCGTGCCGGGCGTCTTGTTTGCAGTCATCGTGGGAACGTTCGCTTACTATGTGCTGGGCGGGCTGCGGGTGGCTGGAATGGCGATCGAAACACCGGCGCTGCCTGCGTTGCGCCTCGCTCTTCCGCACCCGGACGGCGGAATTTTGCATGGTTTTTCGCAACTCGGAGCGTACCTGCCGCTGCTGCTGCCGTTTGCGCTGCTGACTGTGGTGGGCGGGGTCAACAACACCGAAAGCGCAAAGGTTGCCGGCGATACCTATGACGTGCGCAGTATCCTGCTTGCCGAAGCGGTGGCCACTCTGGCGGCGGGTCTGTCGGGGGGTGTGGCCCAGACCACTCCTTACATAGGTCATCGTGCGTACAAGCAGATGGGCGCAAGAGCGGGTTACACCTTCATCACCGGCCTCTTCATCGGTGTCGGAGGGGTGTTGGGGTATCTGTCGAATTTGATCGAGCTCATTCCGATCGCCGTGCTCGCACCGGTGCTCGTGTTCGTTGCGCTGGACATGACGGTGCAAGCCTTCAGGACGGTACCGCTGCAGCACGCGCCCGCGGTCGCCTTGAGTTTCTTTCCATCGATCGCGCGCTTGCTGACAATCGAATTCAGCGATCCCAACTATATGCCGGCGGAACGTTTCGACCGGCTGATCGCCGTGTCCGGGTCGAAGTTACCGGCTCTGGCGGTGATCCTGGCACTGGGGAACGGCTTCATCATCACCGCAACTTTATGGGCGGCATTCGTCGTGGAAATGACGGAACAGCGGATGCGGGCGGCGGCTGCCTACCTCGCCGCCGCCGCGGTGCTCTGCTGCTTCGGTATCATTCACTCCGTGCGGCCGGATGGCAGCGCCTACGTGCTGTGGCATCTGCAGGGTGTAGGTCGTCTGGTCGCGCTGCAGTTTTGCCTGGCATATCTCGCGCTGGCCGCGGCGCTGTTGCTGCTGTCGTTGCAGCGAGCACGTTAGGTCCGGCCCTTAGGGCTGCTGCGACACCTTGGCCGCCTTCGCATTCGCCTTGGCCGCATCGTAGTCGGCATCCGCCTGGTCTTTGCAGACCTGCTGGTCGTGGCCTTGCAGGAGTTCGCATTTCTGTAACGCGACGTTGTGGTTGCCATCCGCTTGCGCCATGGCCACGTCGTAGGCGTCCTTGCTCATATCCTTTTGCTCATCGCGACGGGCGTTCGCCACTTCTTGGGTGGCCGATCGGTTCGCCTCAGCGATATCCTTGGCCGCGGTATCGGGTGATTTGGCGTTGTTGCAAGCCGCCGCCAAAACGAGCGTGGCGGCGCCCAGGATCGAGAAACTCGTTCGCATGATCACATCCAGAGGGTTGCAGCACAAACCGTGCAACCCCACTGTGGGGGAGCGGTCCGCCGCTTGCTGTAGGGCAGCGTAGGGCGTCGGAAGTAGGAAATGACCTGTCAGTATCGGCCTACGGGGCTTGCCACTGCGGCCCGCTTACCACCGCGCCGTGGGGAGCCTAGCCTGGCATTGCGTCATAGAATTCTCTTGGGGCGCATAGGAGCAAATCATGTCGAACAGCAACTTTTCGGGTGACGACGACAGCAAGCAGAAGGGCAAAAGCGACGACAAGAACCCACGCGATCAGAAAATGGGCTCGGACCAGAAGTCGGGCGATCGTCAGCAATCAGCGGGTCAGCACGGCGGCAGTGGCGGCGCGCAACAAGGCGGACAGCGCGACCACAGCATGGGTGGCCAACAGGGCGGATCCGCAACGGGCGGGAGTCGATCCCAGCCCGGCCAGGGCGGACAGTCGTCGAGCGGCAGCCAACAGCAAGCCGGTCAGGGTGGTCGCAGTGGAGCGGGTCAGGACGACACCTCGAGATCCGGCAACCGCGGGAAAGGAACCGACGAAACTCAAGGAAGCGGGCCCGGCACCAAGGGGAGCCGCTGAGGCTTAACCGACGGTACTGAACCCTCACGGAGCGGGGCGGGCTGGCTCGATCGCCGGCCCGCTCTTTTTTTGCGTTAGCGCCGCTGCGAGTGGGGTGAATTTAATGCTGGGGTGAATTCATGAGATGCCGGCGGCGTGGAAAATGCGCGGCTCCCAGAGCGACCGGGGTTCTTCATCGCCGAACGTCATGCACCACTCGCGGATATCATCCCTGACGACCTCGGCAGACAACCCGTAGCTCTCCTGCAGACACTCTACCAGCCGTTCGTAACTGCCGTTGATCGTGGCGAGCTGCGTATCGCTCAACGCGAGCCAGTGGCGTCTTGCCTTCGGGAGGTAGTAGCTCCAGTCAGTCGCAATTGTTTGCCACCTCATTGCCGTCCCCTCCGCGTGAATTGTCATCGCTCCCGGCTCACGACGCACCGAATGTGCTCGCGACAGTCGGGGCGGCGTAGCGGCGTGCAGCGGATTCCGTTGTAGGCGCGGACTGACGAAAAGAGGATCGTTACCGCACAGCGTCCACGCCAGGCGCCCCTCCTTCGGCGCCTGGTGCGAGGTTCGGCGCAGATTCCATGTACTCCTTGAAGCGGTTGAGATCCGCACGCGTCTGCACCGCCGGCTCGGGGCCCGCCACTTTCGAGATCAGATTCTCGATCAAGCCGGCCGGCGGATCGTAATGAATGATCGCGGTGACCTCGGTGCCTCGCGCGGCCGGTGCGTCCTTGAACTCGACCCGGCCCGAATATTTTACGGGTGTATTGCCCGAGCTTGCCCACGCGATGAGGCGGTCCGACTCATCGTCCGTGACGATGAATTCCCACTCCGTGGTCCCTCCCTGCGCATCTCTAATCGTCCAGAGCGAACTGATCGAGTCCACCTCCGTGACGCTTTGGACGTTCTCCATGAATTTCGGCAGGTTGGTGAAGTCGCGCCAAAATGCATAGAGGACACTGCGCGGTTGAGCGATGGTCACGGTATCGATGGATTCCGGTGCCCGCTCCTCGGAACCCTCGCTTGCCGTCAGCGTGTTCGACGGCTGCGCCGATGCGTCGCCGCGTCGTATGTCCGCCATATCGACTCCGTCAAGAGAAAACTCGGGCGATGATATGAAATCCAGGGATAAGTGCTGTCGAGCTATGGGCGACATGTCACGTAAGAATCGACCGATGCCGCAGGTGGCGTATCGGGGGCCGTCGAACGGTGTAGGTGATTCTTCGCGGCGGCGCGCGGAGCGGTGGCGCGGGGAACTTGGCCGCGTACGCTTGGTCGCCTATGGATCGTCTGCAACTTTTATGTCGAGCGAGGTCCCTATGAAAGCTGTTCGCATACATACTTTCGGCGATCCGGAAGTGCTGCACCTCGAGGAGGTCGACACGCCACAGCCGAAACCTGGGGAAGTGCTCGTGAAGGTGGGCGCGGCGGGCATCAATCCCGTGGACTACAAGATTCGCCAGGGGAAGTACCCGAGGATCGTGTCATCTCAGCTGCCGATCATTCTCGGCCGCGACGTATGCGGAACGATCGAACAAGCCGCCGACGGCAACGCCTTGCGCCGAGGCGATGAGATCTACGCGCTGCTCGATTGGACCCTCGGAGGTTATGCACAGTATGTGGCGCTTCCCGCATCCCAGTGTGTCGCGAGGCCGCCAAATTTGAGCGTCGTAGAGTGCGGTGCGGTGCCGCTGGCGGCGCTCACCGCGTGGCAAGGTCTCTTTGACCATGCTGGGCTGGCAACTGGACAGAGCGTTCTCATTCACGCCGGAGCGGGCGGTGTCGGACACTTGGCGATTCAGTTCGCGAAGCATCGCGGCGCGCGGGTCATTACCACGGTTTCTGTGGAGAACATGCAGTTCGTTCGCGGCCTCGGAGCTGACGTTGCCATCGACTACAAGAACCAGCGTTTCGAAGAGATCGCCCGCGACATTGACGTCGTATTCGACCTCGTGGGCGGCGACACCCGCGCGAGATCCTGGAGCGTTCTCAGGGCCGGCGGAATTCTCGTCTCCACGCTCGGTCAACCGGACGAACGGGAGGCGTCGAAGCATCGCGTCCGTGCAACGGGCTACATGGCCGAGCCGAACCCGGCCCAGTTGGCGGAAATCGGCCGCCTGCTCGAGGGCGGTAAGGTGCGTCCGACGGTGACGAAGATCTTCGGCCTTGAGGAAGCTCCGCGCGCCCACCGCTACCTGGAGACCGAACACCCGCGCGGGAAGATTGCATTCTCGATCGCCTGAGCGGGGCGATCCGGCGCGTCGGATAATTCTGTCAGCAACGTGGGACATCCGGCGGCTTCCCGCCGGGCTCTCCCGGATGAAAGGATCTGGGGGGCACCCTGAAATGCAGCTACACAGATCCACTCGCTACGCGGTACCTTGGAGTTTCGACCCATTGCGGTTCAGTCCTGCGCCGCGCAAGCCGCAAAAGGACCGGCACGCCATGATCGCCGAGGAAGCATATTTCCGGGCACAGCGGCGCGATTTCCGTCCCGGCGGCGAGCTCGAGGACTGGCTCGCCGCCGAGGCCGAGGTGGATCGGCGGCTGGCAAATCGGTATTTGCCCCGGGGTATCGGATGAACCGGGGTATCGGATGACAAGGCGTTTCAATTCGGCCTTCACCATGTTCGTCTTTCTAAAAGGCCATCACATAGTGGAGTACTACTTCGGGGTGCGCGACGCGCGCACCGCGGCAAACGACGTGCGGCACCCTGATAGCCCCGTGGCGGTGCCCATGGCGCGCGTCGATCGCCCCCTCGATCCGGGGCGCGTCAATCGGTGAGCGCGGCGGATTCAGGCCGCGCAAAGATCCATGATGAGAGAGTCGATGTCTTGCGCTCCAAAAGGTTTGACGATGGTGCGGACATTGGGGCCCATGTTCTGCAGCGCGGAAGTGAGTGCGTAGCCGGAAGCGATGATGATCGGGGCCTCCGGTTTCATCGTTAGAATATTGCGCGCCAAATCGAGCCCGGACATGACCGGCAAGCTCACATCCGTGATGACGACGTCGAACGCGTGCTCCTTGAATTCATCGAGGGCTTCTTCGGCGGTCGCGAGTGCCACGACCTGGCGCTTATCTTGCGCCAGCAGTTCCGAGGTGACTTCCCGCACGAGGGGATTGTCCTCGACGTACAGAATCCGAAGCAGTGGTGCGGGAGCGGCGGTGGACGCGGACAAGGAGCTTCCTATATGACGGTGCAACACTCAGTGTGTTCAGAGTGTGCCCGCCGCCCCGGGCGGCATTTGTCCGAGGGAGCCGCATTCACGCGTAGGCCAAATCCTACCCGCATTTACACATCGTCCGCTCGACGTCTAGTGCACCTTCTGAACCAGCCAGATGCCCGGTTTACCGCGTTGATTGAGCCCGAGGCTTACCAGCGCCGAATGACTCTCCCAGAGACGCGCAATCGGCAATCCCTCGCGATGAACCCGGCGCGCGAACTCCTCAACGCGGCTCATCTCCCGCGGATGCCCCTCGGACGCGCCGAGCACGGGTAGCTGCAGCGAGTCGGCCATGGAGTTCCGCCGGGATGGAAATACCCGCGACGAGGGAAATTCGGCTCGGGCGCCCGCGCCCGACGAGGCGCGCGCGTTAAGGACGGCCTGTGCAACATCGGTCGGTGCGCGCAGGTCGAGATGCCCCGCGGCAGAAGAGCTGAGTGAACTGGCTGCCCGTCCCGCATGTGCCTCGCCCACGATCCGCGTCACCGCGCTTGCATGGCCCGCCGGTGGTGCAGCCAGTGCAGCGCTTGCCCACGCCATGCCGCAGAATCCGTAAATTGCGGCCCACTTCAGGAGTTTTGTTCCTGACCTCTCCATGTGGGCAGTTCACCACATTCACCGTCCGTGGGGCATGGGGGTCTTGTACCGAGTGTAGGTAGGACGCCTCCGAAAGGATTTTCTTACTCGAGCCGCCCGTTATCTGCGCGCAACGAGCACTCCGACGCCGAAACCGAGCAGCGTGCCGAGCCCGAGTGCCTGCCACGGATAGTCGCGCAGGTAAGTATCCGTCGTGTGGGCCGCCTGGCGCGCCTGGCGTCGCATTTGCACCGCTCCATCTTGGACGGCACTCTTGGCGAGCATCATCGCCACGCGCACCTTGGCGCGAATCTTTTGTATTTCGGGACTCTCGATATCCGCCACGCGCTTGATCAGATCCTCCACCTCGTCGAACAACTGCTGAAAGTTCCCTCCAAGCGCCTCCTGGCCGGGCTGCGGCGTTGCAAAATTTCTCAGCCGGTCGGTACCGTTCTGGCTGGAGTTTCCTTCAGGCGTGACATCCATCGGCATCTCCTCTTGCGCGCGGTGAGTTATAAGCGGCGCATCAACCGCCCCATTCTTGGAGTCCGCGCCCGGCGTGGCTGTCGGAGTTTTGCTGATAGGTCCGTAGGACCTACCCGACATACGGCGGCGGCGGCTTCCTAACGGTGAGCGGCTCGGTTCGCCGCCAATGCGTCAAACAGGCTCTCATCCGGATGCTGGCTGCAGCGCGTCTGCAGCGCCGAGGCGAAGTGTGGCAGGCCGCCCGCATCGAACAGGTGGCTTCCGGATTGGCCCACCGAGTAACCGAACAGCCACATCATGATGGTGTTCGCGCTTTCCGGATCCTTGCGCGCCGTTTCCAGGTGGCGCGATTCGAACGCGGCACAACTGAGCGTGGTGAGATCCATCGGCTTGTCGCGCTTTGGCCGCACCGAGCTCAGCGCCTCCAACAAACTGGTGCTCGGGTTGTTCTTGCATTCCGCATCGAGCGCGAAGCCGAAGGCGCTCAATGCATCGCCGTACATGACGTGCTCGCCACTCTTCGCGACCGAATATCCGAACAGCCACATCACGGTATTGATCGAATCGGGACTCGACGGATCTGCATCCTGCGGCGAACTTCTCGATGCGAGGATTTCATTCTCGTACTTGTCGCAACTCAAGGTGGCGAGGTTCAACTCGCCACCTCGGGCGACGGTGGCGGTGAGGCATGCAGCGAGAACCAATAGAGCGCAACATCTCATGATTCAAACTCGCGACGGGAGAATGCGGTTGACCAAGGCGGCGAAGCGGCCCGACTTCACCCATCGCCTGGCTGCTTCGATGTCTGGGGCGAAGTAGCGATCCGCCGCATAAAATCCGACGTCGCCGCGGATGGCGGCATGCACCTGTTCCAGTCCGGCCGACGATCGGGCTGGGCGGTGAAAATCGATTCCCTGCGCCGCCGCCAGCAATTCGATCCCTACGATGCCGGCGGCGTTCTCGATCATCGCGCTCAAGCGGCGCGCCGCGTGCGTGGCCATGCTCACGTGGTCCTCCTGGTTGGCGGACGTCGGGATGGAATCGACGCTGCACGGAGCGGCGATCGTCTTGTTCTCGGAGACCAGGGCGGCTGCGGTGACTTGAGCGATCATGAAACCCGAATTCAGCCCGCTGTTCTCGACCAGAAACGGCGGCAAGCCGCTCATCTTCGGGTCGACGAGTACTGCGATCCGCCGCTCCGACAGGCTGCCGATCTCCGCGATTGCGATCGCCAGCGTATCCGCGGCGAACGCGACCGGTTCCGCATGGAAATTACCGCCCGAGAGCACCTCGCCCTGCTCGACGAACAACAGCGGATTATCGGTGACGGCGTTTGCCTCGATGCGAAGCGTGCCGCTGCAATGGCGTATGAGATCCAGGCATGCGCCCATCACCTGCGGTTGGCAGCGAAATGAGTACGGGTCCTGCACCCGTGAACAGTCGAGGTGCGAGGCGCGAATCGCACTGCCGCTGATCAGCTCGCGGAATTCGCGCGCCACGGCGATCTGGCCCGGTTGGCCGCGCGCCTGATGAATCCGATCATCGAACGGCGCATCGCTCGCTTTCAACGCATCGACCGACATGGCGCCCGCGACGATCGCCGCCGCGAGCACGTCTTCCGCACCGAATAGACCCGCCAACGCGAGCGCAGTGGACACCTGGGTGCCGTTGATGAGCGCCAATCCCTCCTTCGGGCGCAGTTTGAAGGGTTCCAATCCCGCCAGCCGCAGACCTTCGCCCGCTGGCAGGCGCCGACCGTTCACCCGCACCTCGCCGATCCCGAGCAATACCGCACTCAGATGCGCCAAAGGCGCCAGATCGCCGGAGGCGCCCACGGAACCCTGTGCGGGGATGATCGGATAGGTTTCGCTGCGCAGCAGTGCGAGCAGGGCGTCGATCAGTTCCAAACTGATGCCGGAGTAGCCGCGCGCCAGGGCATTGATCTTCAGCGCGAGAATCAGCCGCACCACCTGATCCGGAAGCGCGTCGCCGACGCCCGCCGCGTGCGATAGCAGCAGGTTGCGCTGCAGGAGCTCGAGATCGTGCGTCGGTATGCGAGTCTGTGCGAGGAGGCCGAAGCCGGTGTTGATGCCATAAGCCGCATCACCGGTCGAGACGATCTTGTCGACCAGCGCGCTCGCCGCGGCCACCCGGGAGCGGTCCGCGGTGCGGAGGCGAAGAATCGCCGGCTGTTCGTACAGCCGGCGCAGCATCGGCAGCGTCAGCTCGCCGGCGCAAAGCTCGAGTGTGCCTGTCACGAGCGGGTCGCCCGCTCCGGCTCGATCATCGGCAAGTCCAGACCTTGTTCGCGTGCGCAGTCGATGGCGATTTGGTAGCCCGCATCGGCATGACGCATCACGCCGCTGCCCGGATCGTTCCAGAGCACGCGCCGCAAGCGGCGAGCGGCCGCGTCGGAGCCGTCGCACACGATGACCACGCCGGCGTGCTGCGAGTAGCCCATGCCGACACCGCCGCCGTGGTGAATCGACACCCAGGTGGCACCGCTCGCGGTATTCAACAGTGCGTTCAGCAGGGGCCAATCCGAGACCGCATCGGAGCCGTCGCGCATCGCTTCGGTTTCCCGGTTCGGACTTGCCACCGAGCCCGAGTCCAGGTGATCCCGGCCGATGACGACCGGCGCGGACAATTCGCCGCTGGCGACCATTTGGTTGAAGGCGAGCCCCAGGCGATGACGCTGACCGAGGCCCACCCAGCAGATCCGCGCCGGCAGGCCTTGGAAATGAATGCGCGATCGTGCCATGTCGAGCCAGTGGTGCAGATGTGGGTCATCGGGGATCAATTCTTTGACTTTCGCGTCGGTCTTGTAGATATCCTCGGGATCTCCGGACAGCGCAGCCCAGCGGAAAGGGCCGACACCGCGGCAGAACAACGGGCGGATGTACTCCGGCACGAAGCCTGGAATATCGAATGCATGCAGCACACCGGCATCGCGCGCCACTTGGCGGATGTTGTTGCCGTAATCGAATACCGGTAATCCCATCGCCTTGAAGCGCAGTAAATACCCGACGTGTTTTGCCATGGAAAGCTTGGCCTGCTGGCTCGTGCCCTCGGGATCGCTCACGCGGCGGTCGTCCCACTGCTCCACACTCCATCCCTGCGGCAGGTAGCCGTTCACCGGGTCGTGCGCGGAGGTCTGATCGGTGAGCGCATCGGGCCGGATGCCGCGCTCGAGCAGCGCCTCCAGCACGTCGACGACGTTGCCGAGCAGCGCCACCGAAATGGGCTTGCCGCTCTTCTTCGCAGCCTCGAGCAGAGCCATCGCGTCCTCCAAGGAGCGCGCCCGCGCATCCACGTAACCGGTCTCCAGACGCTTGGCGATACGGCTCTCCCGGCATTCGACCGCCAGCATGCTGAGGCCCGCCATGGTCGCCGCCAGCGGCTGTGCGCCGCCCATGCCGCCGAGGCCTGCGGTGAGGATCCACTTTCCGGCGACCTTCCCGCCGAAGTGGCGGCGACCCATTTCGGCGAACGTCTCGTAAGTCCCCTGCACGATGCCTTGGCTGCCGATGTAGATCCACGAGCCAGCCGTCATCTGACCGAACATGGCAAGGCCCTTGCGGTCGAGTTCGTGGAAGTGCTCCCAGGTGGCCCAGTGGGGTACCAGATTGGAGTTCGCGATGAGCACGCGCGGGGCATCCGCGTGGGTCGGAAATACGCCCACCGGCTTGCCGGACTGCACCAGCAGCGTCTCGTCCTCGGTCAGTCGTTTGAGCGTCTCGACGATGCGGTCGTAGCAATTCCAGTCGCGCGCGGCGCGTCCGATGCCGCCGTAAACCACGAGCTCAGCGGGGTTCTCGGCCACCTCCGGATCGAGATTGTTCATCAGCATGCGCAGCGGCGCTTCGGTCATCCAGGAGCGGGCCTGCAGCTGCGTTCCGCGGGCGGCGCGAATGACTCGGGATTTTACGGGAGCGAGCATGGCTATTTCCTCAGGGGCGAAAACGCCCGGACATTTCGTAGCGGGAACCGGGATAGTACAAACGAGCGACGGAAGCGATCCGGCCTGCCGTCCACGTGCGGCGAATCATCAGCAAACAGGGCTCGTCACGCTTCATTGCCAAGAGCTTGCGGGTGCTCGCATCGGGCATGACGGCGCGCAGCAGGTGTTCCGCCTCCTGCAGCGGGGCGACCCTGACCAGATAGTCGTACGGCGTCGTGCGGCTGAAATCCACCGTCAGATAGTCGGGAGCCAGTGCCGGCATGACGCACCGCTCTTCCAGCTGCAAGGGATGATCGTCCTCGAAATGCACGATCACGGAGCGGAACAGCTCGCTGCGCGGCGCAATGCCGAAATCCTCCGCAAGTGTGCCGACGGCGCGGATGCGCTCAAGCGATATGATCTCGGCCCGATGCACATGGCCGCGGTCGCGAATCTCCTCCGCGATGCTGCGGACTTCGAGAGGGTGGGCGCGCGCGTGCCGATCCGCGACGAAGCTGCCCACTCCGGCGATGCGCACCAGGACCCCCTCGTCACGCAATTCCCGCAGCGCGCGATTCGCCGTCATGCGCGATACCCCGAATGATTTCACGATCTCGTTCTCGGACGGGACGCGGGTGGAAGTGGTCCATTTGCCCGAGCCGATATTATCCAAAATATGGCGCTTTACCTTCAGATAGAGCGGCTGGATCGAGGCGACCGATTTGTCCATGGCAGGTAGGATAAGCTGTATAGACAGGTACAGTCAACCTGGGTCCAGCTCCATTACGCCAGCGTAGGTTCGAGCCTCCTCATCAACTCGCCAAAGCGATCCCGCGCGGGCGATTCGGCCGCATGCTGCCCTTGTTGGATCACCCACCGCCCCGCAACCATGACGTCGCGGATTGCTGCGCCGCCCCCGGCGAACAGCAGGTGGTCCAGCGCGCTCACCGCCCCCGCGCCTGCCATGGACGGGTGGGTGCGATCGAGTACCAGCCAGTCGGCGCGCTGCCCCACGGCGATTTCCCCGACTGGCTGACCGATTGCCTGGGCGCCGTATCGTGCCGCATCGCGCCACAAGCGGGTGCCAACGTGGGTCTCGGTGCGGTCGGCCAGGACACCGCGGCGCTTGCGGCGCAGGCGCTGCTCGTATTCCATCCAGCGCAATTCCTCTGCGGGACAGACGGTTGATTGACTATCGGAGCCGACGCAGATGCGTCCTCCGAATTTCAAGAATCGATCAGTGCCGAAGAAGCCGTCGCCCAAGTTTGCCTCGGTGCTGATCGATACGCACACGACGGCCCCCGTGGCGGCGATGCCCCGCAGTTCCGGCGAGGTCGCGTGCGTTGCGTGCACGAGGCACCAGCGCTCATCGACCACACCGGCGTTGAGCAGCAGCTCGATGGGCCGTCGCCCGGTGTGCTGCAGACATGCTTCGACCTCCTTCAGCTGCTCCGCGACGTGAATGTGCACCGGCATGCCGATGTCGATCGAGCGCAAGCCTTGCACCACTTCGAGAAGCGAGTTCAAGGGTACGGCGCGCAGGCTGTGAAAGGCGGCGCCCGTGCGTCGCGCGAGGGGCGGCGTGCGCCGCTCGGCGCTCACCCGATCTGCGATCGCCCGCAGGAACCGCTCCGCATCGAGGGCAAATCGGGACTGTTCCCGTTTCAGCGGCTGAGCACCGAAATCGCTGCTCTGATACAGGGTGGGCAGCAGCGTCAAGCCTATACCGGTGGCCGCCGCGGCCGCCCCGATTGCCTCCCACAGGCTGTTGGGTCCGGGGTCGAGGTCGCCGTTCGGCTGACGGTGCAGGTAGTGAAACTCCGCCACCGACGTATAGCCGGCCTTGAGCATCTCGACGAACAGCTGCGTCGCGAGTACCTGCAGGTCCTCAGACGTGATGCGATTCGCCAGCGCGTACATGGCCTGGCGCCAGGTCCAGAAACTGTCGTGGGCCGACTGACGATATTCGGCCGAACCGGCCATTCCGCGCTGAAAAGCGTGGCTATGCGCATTTGGCATTCCGGGAACGATGAAGCCCGACACGCGTCGCACGTCGAACTGCGGCGTCGTGGCGCAGTCCGGCACAACGCCGCGCGGCTCGCCGCCCGACACCCCGCCGCCCGGCTCGGCGCCGCGGCCAAGGTCGATGCCGCTGATGTGGCCATCGTCCGTCACGGTCACGCGCACATCGCGAACCCAGCCCTGGTGCAGCAGAGCGCATTCCAGATGATATTGTCGGGCCACGCTTACCGTATCATCCGACGTAACACCGAGCAGCGAGCGGACCAGCCAATGCCAGCGAACGAGTGGGACCGGGTATGGATCGGGGCGAACATCGCCACGATGGTCGCGGGTGCCGAACCATATGGCAAGCTGAAAAGCGCCGCCCTCGCCGTGAAGGGCGACCGCATTGCCTGGGTCGGCCCCGCTGCCGAGGCCGAGCGGATGGCGATGGCGAGGGGCGTCCCGGTCGAGGACTGCCGCGGCCTGTGGATGACGCCGGGTCTCATCGACTGCCACACACACCTCGTATACGGCGGCAACCGGATCGAGGAATTCGAGAAGCGTCTGTGCGGCGCGTCCTACGAGGATATAGCGCGCAGCGGCGGCGGAATTCAGGCAACGGTCAACGCCACCCGGGTTGCCGATACCGCCTCGCTGATCGCCGGCGCGGCGGTTCGCGTCAAGCGCTTGATGTCCGAGGGCGTCACCACCCTCGAGGTGAAGTCCGGCTATGGCCTCGATCTCGCGACCGAGCGGCGCATGCTGGAAGTGGCACGCACTCTCGAGCATGAACTGCCGGTGTCGATCAAGGCAACCTACCTGGGATTGCACGCGCTGCCGAGAGAATATCGCCACGAGCGCGAGGCTTATGTGAACCTGGCCAGCCGGGAGTGGCTCGATTCTCTGGCGGCCGCCGGCCTGGTCGACGCTGTGGATGTCTTTTGCGAAAAGATCGCCTTTTCGGTCGCGGAGAGCGAACAATTCCTGCGCGCTGCGCAAACTTTGGGGATACCCGCACACGTTCACGTGGGCCAATTGAGCGACATGGGGGGGGCGGAGCTGGCCGCGCAATACGGTGCGCTTTCCGCCGATCATCTCGAGTTCGTGAGCGAGGACGGCGTGCTCGCGCTCGCTGCGGCCGGCACGGTCGCGGTGCTCTTGCCCGGTGCCTATTTCATGTTGCGCCAGACGATTCCCCCACCGGTCGCGCTATTGCGCCGCGCCGGTGTGCCGATGGCGGTCGCGACCGACTGCAATCCGGGCAGCTCGCCGTGCACATCGCTTCTTCTCGCGCTCAACATGGGCTGCGTCCAGTTCGGCCTCACTCCGGAGGAATCGCTGAGTGGCGCCACGCGCAACGCCGCCCGGGCGTTGGGCCTGCATGCAGAACTCGGCACTCTCGAGGTGGGCAAGCGGGCGGACTTCGCGCTGTGGCAAATCGAGCGGCCCGCGGAGCTGTGCTACAACTTGGGTGCGAATCCCTGCGCCGGCGTCGTCTATCGGGGCGCCGCGCGCCGCCGGGAGCCTGTCTGACTAATCCACGTGGCAGCGACCGCGGCGGCACGCGCAATCACCCGTAATGAACCGCCTCGATTTCAAGCTGGAGGCCGTTGCGGCGGGTTCGAGTGCGCGCGCTGCGCGCTTCCGCACCTTGCACAACGAGGTGCTCACTCCGACCTTCATGCCGGTCGGCACGCACGCGGCCGTTCGAGCCCAAAGCCGTGAGGATCTATTGGCGGGGGGCGCGCAAGTGCTGCTCGCCAATACGTATCACCTGTTGCTGCGCCCGGGTGTCGAGATCTTCGAGAAATTTGGCGGCATCCACGCTTTCATGAACTGGCCGCGGTCGGTGCTCACCGATTCGGGCGGATATCAAATCTTCTCGCTGCCGGGCAGCCGCACGCTGCGCGAGGAGTGCGCCGAGTTCAGGAGCTACGTCGATCGCAGCACCGTTCATCTGAGTCCGGAACGCAGTATCGCCACCCAGAAGGCGATCGGGGCCGACATCATGATGGTGCTCGACCATTGCGTGCCCTCGACCGTCGAGCGGAGCATCGCCCGGGACGCGATGGAGTTGACGCACCGCTGGGCGCACCGTTGTCTTGCTGAACGCGGTGATTCACCGCAAGCCTTGTTCGGCATCGTGCAAGGGGCGGCCTATGAGGATTTGCGCATCGCGAGTGCGCGCGCCATCACCCAAATTCCGTTCGATGGCTTCGCGATCGGCGGCCTCGCGGTCGGCGAGAGCACGGCGGCGCGGGAGGCGTGCACTGCGCTGGTCGCCGAACTGCTGCCACAGGATCGACCCCGCTATCTGATGGGAGTCGGAACGACGCGCGATCTGCTCGAAGCGGTGCACCGGGGCGTGGACATGTTCGACTGCATCCTGCCAACGGCGCTCGCCAAACAAGGTGTCGCATTCACGAGCTTGGGCAGACGCGACCTGCGTCGCGCCGCCTACCGCATCAAGGAAGGCCCGATCGATCCGGCCTGTGCCTGCTACACCTGCAAGACTTTTTCGATCGCGTACCTCTATCATCTCAACCGCACGCGCGAGACTCTCGGTTGGCAGCTCCTCGGTCTGCACAACATTTACTTCTACACGCAGTTGATGAGGCGCATGCGCGAACACATTCTGGCCGGGACGTGGCTCGGCTTCTACCACGCCCAGCGCGACGTCCTCGATGCGCGCGACAGTTACGGATCGGTATCGAAGCGCATCACCAAAGCCGAACGGCGCAGCCTCGGGATGCAGCTCGGGCGCTACGAAGTGCTGCTGCGCGGAGGCCGCGGGCACATTCGAGACAAGCATTCGGGCGAGGTGATGCACTCGGTGACCGACCCTGCGCAGGAAGCGCGGCAGCTGTACGTGGAGCAGTCGCGCCTGATTCAACGCCTGGACGTTGCCGAGTCGCGGCCCCTCGTGGTTTGGGACGTCGGCCTTGGTGCGGGGACGAATGCGATGGCAGCCATTCTCGCCGTCGAAGCGCAGCGTGGTACCGCCCTGGCACCGGCATCGGGCGCCGGCGCGCGGCGCTTGGAATTGGTGAGCTTCGAAAACGATTTGGATTCGCTCAACCTCGCGCTCCGCCATCCGAAATGGTTCTGCCATCTGCGCCACCCGGCGCCCCGGGAGCTCCTGGCGAGCGGCCGCTGGAGCAGCCGCAAGGCGGCCATCGACTGGACGCTGATGCGCGGCGATTTCGCCGACTGCAAGAGCTCCGCGCCGGCGCCCGACATCGTTTTCTTCGATCCCTTCTCCGTGAAGACCGATCTTGCCATGTGGAGTTTGGCAGCGTTTCGCGAAATTGCCGGCCTGTGCGCAGACAAAGAGGTCGAATTGTTCACGTACAGCTGCTCGACGAGCGTACGCGCGGCCATGCTGGCCGCCGGCTTCTACGTTGCCCGCGGTGCGGGCACGGGACCGAAAGCCGAGACCACCATCGCGTTGTCGCCGCGCGCCGCCGACCTCATGCACGATCGAGACCTGTTGGGAGCGGATTGGCTCGCCAAATGGCGGCGCAGCGATGCCCGGATGCCATTCGGAGCAGATCCGACCGAGACGCGGTGGTGCGAGTCCGTTGCCGGCCACCCGCAGTTTCGCCGCTGAGAAGGCCGCATCGCCTTCAGTAAACCTCTCGCTGGTGAACGCGGGAGGTGGGGCCAGGGAAGACGCCGAAGGTCGCCATTCCGAACGGGTTGACCGTGCTCCCCCACGGGTATTGCAGCCAGGCGGGAGCGGTGGCGGTCACCGACAGAGCACCGGCATTGCCGGCGCCTGGTGCCGCAAGGATGAGATTGAAGTCCCCGCCCACGGCTGAGGGGCGGTATTGCAGGCCGGGAGCCGCGGGAGCGGCGCAACCGACACCAGACCGGCCCGGACTTCCGGTATCGCGGACACACGTTTCGCCGGTGCTGAGGTTCGGCCGGTAATTGCTGAAGGCGATCGCCGGCGCCGCCGTACAGACGTCGGCCGTGTTGGTGGTGAAGCCTTATGCCGCGCTCAGGTAATACTGCATTGTCAACGGCATCGGCAGATCGAGAAGCTCCGAACCCACCGCGTCGCGCAATGCGAGCCTGCCGTAATACTGCACCGCTCCGGTGCTGAAGCTGATGCCCGTACCGCTGCCGAAGGTCACGGGGTTTGGCGCCGAGATGCCATCGGTATCGATGACGTTGATGCTGAGCGCAATGTTGGCATTGAACGGCGCGATGGCGGTGCCCCGATTGAACAGAAGACCACTGCCCGCGCTGAACGTGAGCGCAGCCTGCCCACTCCCGAGGTCCGTGATCGTCGGGTCGCTGCCCGGCGGAGGAAGTCCCGACGAATTGAGCGTTGGGCTCGACGGGGTTGGGGTGTAGGCCCTTCCGTTCAGCGAGCCGTTGGTCAGCTTGAGGAACGCGGGTGTAGTTGCGCGTGGTCACGCCGCCGAGGGCCTGTGCAGTGACCGTCATGACGGGCGCCACGGTGTAGCCCAGCGGTTGGCCGATGTAGCTGAACGCCCCGGCCGAGCAGCCGGTTGCGAATACCGGTGTATTCAGGGCCACCGCAAAGCCGTTCGGGATGAATCGCCCCACGTTACCGGAGCTGGTGCCGGTCACGGTGCCGGAGCCGAGATAGTTCGCGACACCGGGCGTGAGCGTGACGATGCCGACTTCCGGCCAGTTGAAAGTCGTGCCCGTGGCGCTGCCACCACCGAAAGGGCCGAAGGCCGCAGCGTTGTTCAACGCCGCCGCATCGCCCCCCCCCGGGCGCCACGAGGTTGGCGGTCAGCGTAACGCCTTGAGGCGCGATCTCCTGCCCATAGTTCGGCACGGCGGCGCCAAAAAAGCGGTGCCAGGGCGCCGAAACGTGACTACCATCCCAGTCCCTGGAACCGGCATTCGCCTGTACCGGCCCGGTA
>CAWJJP010000010.1:0-406631 GCA_963843295.1 uncultured Gammaproteobacteria bacterium
TCTAAAGTCGAGTCGAGTTCGTCAATTTCTCTAAATCGCCGATCGTCCACGCGAGCGCCGAATCCAAAATGGTGACCTGGCGGTCCGATAAGGTAGCTGGGCCCCCAGTCTCGGGAGTTGTCGAATGGTGGGTAGACATTCACATTGTAGGCTCTTCGAAAGCCGTCATTGGGTACGGGTCTAAATGCACAGCCGCTAGACAATAACAGCAATGCAATCGCACTGGCATAGACGATCAACAGGGCAATCGTGCCGGCATATATGTGTCGTTGATAGTGGATTCGCATATTGCTGACTTCGTTTTGTGTCGCCTGACCATTCGCTCAACCCAAGCAACCCCTTGCTCGATTATTGCGACGCTACTGACGTCGCGAGGTAACTGTCGAACAAGGTTCGTGGCGGTGCGGGCGCCCTTAAGCCGTTGTGTATAACCCTTCGGGCGATTGGCGGGAAAGAGGGCGAGGGAGCGATCGGCAAGCAAACTCGCAATCAGGCGAGAGGTGCGCGATGAGGATCCGTCCAATGGGAATTTCCTCCCGTTTATTGAGGATACATGCTACGGAAATCAGATTAAAATCGGTCAAAGTTAACATTAAAATGCGAGGAGAAAAGGCTCTAAGCGCTTGAAAAGTATGCCGCGACGTTCACGGTCAAGTGGACGCTCGATCGTTCAAATCTCGATTCGTCAGGGGTTCTAACAAGCATCGTGAGCGCGAGAACTTCATCGGACTTTACGAAGGTAACCGTTGCACCGATCATTTGCGCTTGGGGCACGCCGTCTCCCAGCGTAACGGTCGCGGAGCAATCGGCTCATCTAATGAGCGCAAACACTGAATGCAGAGGCCCACAGCCTGCCCGTCGAACCGAGCATTGAATCGCAATGACAACTCCACCGGTACGAGGCCTTTCGTCGCAGGAGGCGGCGCGACGACTATCGCAGATCGGGTCCAATTCGGTCATCGAACCGCATGTTTCGCCGGTTGTAAAAGTGGCACGCCGGTTTTGGGAACCGGTGGCTTGGATGCTCGAGGCTGCCATCGTGCTGCAATTGGCCATCGGCGAGCGTATGGAGGCGCTCATTATCGGGGTATTGCTGTGCTTCAATGTTGCCCTGGGAGTCTTCCATGAAGGACGCGCCGGGGAGGCATTAGCGGCGCTCAAGTCGAAGCTTGCGTTGAAGGCCTCGGTCAAGCGCGACGGCCAGTGGATCGACATTCCGGCCGCCAGTCTCGTTCCCGGTGACATCGTTCGGCTTGCGCTCGGTGGCGTTGTACCAGCCGACGCGCGCATCCTCGACGGTTCAGCCCTTCTCGACCAGTCGACGCTCACGGGTGAATCGGTCGCGGTCGAGATCAGCGCCGAAAAGACGGCCTATGCCGGAGCGTTGGTACGGCGAGGGGCGGTCACGGCGGAGATCACAGCGACGGGTAACCGTACCTACTTCGGCAAGACCGCCGAACTCGTTCGCATCGCGCACGCGGAAAGCGGCGAGCAGAAGGCCGTTATCGGCGTCGTCCGCAATCTCGCGGTGTTCAACGGGGCCATCGTCGTGTTGCTCGTGAGCTATGCACACTCGATTGCGATGACCGTCGATCACATCATTCCACTCGTATTGACGGCGCTGCTTGCGTCGGTTCCGGTCGCGCTGCCGGCAACCTTCACGCTCGCCGCGGCGCTGAGTGCTCAGGCGCTCACAAAAAAGGGCGTATTGCTGACTCGGCTTTCGGCCATCCACGAGGCTGCTACCGTCGATGTCCTGTGCGCTGACAAGACCGGAACTCTCACGCGCAATGAGCTTCAGGTCACGGCCGTCAAGCCGATGAGGTCTGACCACCGGGAAGATGAGATTCTTGCGTGGGCCGCGCTTGCGAGCTCGGATACCGGCCAAGATCCGGTGGACTGCGCCATCCGCGCATCGGCACTTGCTCAAGGCTCCCCAATTCTCCAATACAAAGTATTGCGGTTCACGCCGTTCGATCCCGAGACCAAGACCTCAGAGGCGCTGATTACCGACGGACAAGGCAATGAGCAGCGTATTATCAAGGGAGCTCCCGCGGCGATCGCCCGATTGGCACCCTTCGGACCAACGGTCGCGGCCCTGTTGGACACACTGACGAGGCAAGGACATCGGGTGCTTGCAGTCGCCGCAGGTCCCGCCCAGCGGCTCACCCTCATGGGATTAGTCGCTCTCAGCGATCCGCCACGGCCAGATTCGAAGGCGCTACTCGCGGAGCTACGCTCGATGGGCGTCCACACTGTGATGGTCACGGGTGATGCCGCGCCGACCGCAGCAACCGTGGCCGCCGCCATTGGGCTCGAGGGGCCGGTCTGTCCGCCCGGCGCCATCCCCGATCACGTCAAACCTGAAGATTTTTCGGTATATGCGGGCGTTTTTCCCGAGGATAAATTCCGTTTGGTGAAAGCGTTCCAGCGCAATGGGCACACGGTTGGCATGTGCGGCGACGGAGTCAACGACGCGCCTGCTCTGCGTCAGGCGCAGATGGGCATTGCCGTCTCGACGGCGACCGATGTTGCCAAATCGGCGGCGAGCATGGTGCTGACGGAACCCGGGCTGGGGGGCATTGTCACGGCGATCAAGGAGGGCCGATCCGCTTTCCAGCGCATTCTGACCTACACCCTCAATGCACTCGTGAAGAAATTCCAGCTCGTGCTGTTTTTGGGGGTCGGCCTGGTGATGACGGGTCACTCGATACTGACGCCCATGCTGATGGCTTTGCTGTTGATCACGGGGGACTTTCTCACGATGTCGCTGACCACCGATCGGGCGACACCCTCACCGGTACCCGATAGTTGGCGCATTCGACCCATCACCGCCGCCGCCGTAATCGTCGGATTGTTCGTATTAATATTTACCGTCGGTGCGGTCGCGACCGGAAAATACATTCTGGGTCTTCCTATTGCAGAACTGCGCACGCTCGCGTTCATCACGCTCGTGTTCGCCGGTCAAGCGACCGTCTATGTCGTCCGCGAGCGCCGTCATATGTGGCATTCCCGACCTGGGAAGTGGCTCGTGCTGTCTTCCTTATTGGATCTTGGTATCGCTGCTGCCCTGGCAATCACCGGCACTCTCATGGCACCGTTAAACGCTTTGACGGTTGCTGCGGTTCTCGCCGGCGCGGTGGTGTTTTCACTGGTTTTAGACGCCGTCAAGTATGTGGCATTTAGGCGTCTCAAAATCGTTTGACTCGTTCGGACGCCGCTTATGGCACGGGGCAATCGCGGTCTTCATCTTGGACTTTCATTGTAGGCGAGGACGATCCAGACTGCCGCCGGCATCAACACCCCGCGCGGCGTTACATGGCGTGTCAGCACATCGCGCACAGCCTCGGTGACCCTACCTTGCAGCTGCGGATGTTCACGCAGTGCGGATCCCAGCGGCCCGACTCGAAATGCGAGTTTCAACGTCTCATCGACGTCACCGCCACCGATCCGCGTATCGAACGGATCGATCCTCACCCGCCCGAATCCAGCGGCGAGCAGGATCGAGCGCACACGGTGAGCATCGGCAAAAGCGAACGGACCCGGCGCGACCGGATCCGGCGGCGGAACGGGCGGCAGAAAGGGAAGCGCGGCCTCCAGTGGCCCCTTCATCCAAGGGTTCTGCTCAAGCGGACGCCAACAGACGAAGCCCAGTCGTCCGTGCGCGTTTAAAGAAGCACGGATGTTCGCGAATGCGGCGACGGGGTCGCTGAAGAACATCACGCCGAAACGGGAAAAAGCCGCATCAAAGACTGCCAGTCCAAGGTCGCCGCTCTGAGCGTCGAGTAGACGAAACTCCGGCCGTGCAGCCGACTCGGGCAGTGGCCTTCGTCGCGCGACATCCAGCATGGGTGTCGAGATATCAACACCCACAACCCGACCTTCGAGTCCCACGCGGGCAGCTAGATCCAGGGACGTCTGGCCGCAGCCGCAACCGATATCGATGATGCGCTCGCCCTTCACCGGTGCAAGCGCATCCAGCGCCTTAAGGCCCAATGGCGCGATCTGGCGATCCAACTGTTCCTGAAATTGCGTCCAGGTTTCAGCGGCGGTGCCGTTCCAGTACTCTATCTGCGCAGCGTTAACCGACAAGTCTGCCGATCGGGACATACATTCTCTCCTACATCATAATCGCCTCCGTTGCCGGAATACTACCGCCTTCCGTTACGCGGTAATTGGACGATCAATTTCTCCCGATCCAGCGGTTTACGCGCCTCGAAAACTCAAGCTAAGTTGTACGATTCCTATCGGATCAGCTTGATGGGCCGCGCGCAATCACGGGTAGTCCTGCGGCCTTCCAGGCTGCAATGCCGCCGCCCATGTGAGCGGCATGAGGCTGACCGGCTGCGAGACGCCGCTCCGCCGCGGCGAGCGAGCGCTTACCGCTCCCACAGTGAAACACAACCCGCCGCGGGCCATCGTCCGGTAGCGTCGCGGCGTCAAATGTAGAGAGCGGATAGAGAAGCGCGCCGGAAATCCTCTCCGCCGCGTACTCCTCGGGCTCCCTAACATCGATCAGCAGTAGCTTGCCAGCATGCAGGAGCGGCGCAATTTCGGCGGGATCAAGTGTCTCGATCGGAGTTATGTGCTTCGTCATCGGGGCGTCCTTTTCGTCGACCGCAATCCCGCAAAGGTGGCGAGTGGTTTACAGAACAGTCGATACAGCAGCTTCGCCAGGGGACTTCACTTCCCGAGCGCCCAGTCGGTACCGCCGGACGCCCCGCGTCGCGCCGCCCAACCCCGCACGGAGATGGTTACTTGCTGCGATACGCCGAGGCCGGAACCGCGCCCCCGGCCAGCGCAGCACTGCGGAAGTCCGATGAGGATCTCTCAGAGAGAGCGGGTCTAATCAATCCCACCAAAGGTAGTACGAGAATCACCACATGTCGAAACGGCTAGAAAAGCCAAATGTGCGAAATCCGCTTTTAATATTGCATACGCGGACCTTTAATCTTTGTCTTCCATACTAGGCAGAGACTCGTATTCCGGTGGTCAATCTAACGCGGAGGTCATCATGTCGAACCACGCTGGCAAATACTCCGTGCCGCTGCTTTTGGCTCGAGCGCGCGCAAAGTCGTTGGCCGGTACTCCCCGGAGGAATTCTACTCGTCAAAGCGCGAACAGATTGAGCACGAAATTCGCGACGGGGTTTCACAAAAGCTGGCGGGAAAGCATGTGCAAGTAAACGCGGTGCTGATCCGCGAAGTTCACCTGCCGCCGGCGGTGCAAACGGCGATTCAGACGAAGCTGGAGGAGGAACAAAAGGCGCTGGAGATGCAGTTCGTCCTCGAGCGAACCAAGCAGGAAGCCGTGCGCAAACACATCGAGGCGACGGACATAGCCGATTATCAATCGATCATCAACAAGGGGCTGAATACGCAAGTGATCGAGTGGAAGGGAATCGAGGCGACCGAGAAATTGGCCGAGTCCCCGAACTCGAAAGTAGTCATCGTGGGCTCCGGGAAAGACGGACTACCGGTCATCTTGAACACAGCGAGCGCAATTTCCCCGCAGGTCGCGAGCAGGTAGCGGTCTGAAAGTGGTTGAACGCGCCGGCTCGCCTGTCGTCCCGATATCGAGAATATGACTATGGCGCATAGTAATGCCCCGGAGTTGCTGCTGCTACCGCTGCTCGCGGTTATAGCGGTCGGTTGCAGCACGACGGGTACCGGGATTGGCTACACACCCTCTGGTGCAAGTCCAGCCACATTCAACTGGAAAAGTTCCGATCTCGTGTCTGGAACAATAAATGCAACATTGGCCGACGGCACCCACTATAGTGGAAAGTATTATCAAGTCACGAGCGATAGGAAGTTCGATAGCGCCACGGGCTTTTCCGGATGGTATTCCGGTTGGGATGAAACCGATTGGGGCGTTGGGCCATCTCCGGACTTCGTTGCGCAATACACGGACCGCGTCATTGCGAATCTTGCCTCGCCCAGCGGCTCACCCATGAGATGCAGATTTCAGCTCGCGTATCCTTCCAACGGGATGTATGGCGGAGGCCACGGCGAGTGCCGACTACCCGGAGGAAAAGCCATCGATGTAAGGTTCCCACCCAGTTGAAGTTCGCGCGCAGAATGCGAGGATCCGGCATTTTGGGATCTTTTGCCGGCCAATTGCTCGGAAGCCTCCGAGACCATGAAGCCCGCGTGGCGTATCTGCCGCAGAGTCGTCGATATAGTACGTGCCCCAACTCTCACGGGCAATCCACCGACCCACCTCGGGCGCGATCCAAACAGTTTCCTGACGTTGACAATCCGTCCGCGAAAAATCATCGGACCTGAAACTAATCATATTCGAAAATCGAAGCGCCCTGAATTGCCCGGCAGGAACCGTTATCGTCTCCCAGTCGCGCGCATTCATCTTCTGTTCCCACGGCAACCCAACATCATTGATCGGGGTCTTGTACTTCGTGTTGAAATAGGCCCGCCAGCCGGGCTCCAGCTGATGCGGCCACAGCGGAATCGGCGTTTCGTAGACCTGGACTTGGCTCCGGTGCGGATCCACTAAAACGCTGCCCCACGGGCTCTGCACCTCGCTTGGTAATGGGCCGGTATAGGAGGCGCGGTGCGGGATATACTTTGCCAACCAACCCTCGCCCCAAGATGAGCCGATGGTTGATGTGAGCCTGTTGGCCTCGCTGCGCGAATCGATATCTATCGTATCACCGACCGCAGCAACGCTGTCGATTTGGTCATCCACGAGTGCTCGGGTGTATAAATCGCGCTTCGCGTAACGCCACGATTGGCCCAACGCCGGACCGCGAGCTGTCCCATCAGATGCGGCCCGAGCCGGAGATTTCGGCCGGCGCATTGCGCATCCGACTGACAATGCGACAGAAGAGATCAAGAAGTATCGTCGACTTACGCGAGGCATCAGCCGCTCCACACGTTCTTTAGACTTTCGAAGATCGCCCACGGTGCGCTATTCCAAAGTCCGCCGCGTGCCTTAAAAGTTCTTGCTCCGCACTTCGAGCGGCAACCGACTACATGTGTGCGGTTATCTGCCCTTGGTATGCCGGACGCCGTTGCAAGCGAATTTTCTTGTAGAGGTCGTACGCTCGCTGCGATCCGATATAGAGGCAGTGACAAACATCCGGGTCCGCATACACAAAGCGTATCTCGCCGCCATGTATACGTGGCACAACGCGGCCCGCAGGCAGTAGTTTCAGCATTGTCTGTAGGTCGGGCGAACTGGTCGTCTGCAGAATAAAACCCGAGAGTGAAAGATCCTCTTCGCGTTGGACGATATTCTTTTGCTGTGATGGGTATGCCGCAAGTACGCCAAGGCCGAGGAGGAGTCCAAGGGCAGTTCCATATCTGAAATTTCTTCGGTGCCTTGTTTGAATAAATCGTGGAGAATTCAATTCGAGTCCTCGAAGGCTACATTTGGTCAAAACGCAAAGCGCACCTACAGTTGCCCAACGTGCTCCTCGCCCGATCTCTGCCTTATCCCGAGTCTTATCAAAATGGCTCAACAATAGGGGCTCAACATTAAAAATCGGCGAGCAATACATTAAAAATTGCAGCCTGGCGCGCTTGACGAGGCGTGAAATACAGAAGCTGCAACTGGCGCGCAGACCTTCGCCAACATAGTGGTGACTGTGAACGGATGGTTCTCGATTTGTTCTGACGACTCAATGATCCGTACGAATAACCAACCGGAAATGCCTGTACTTTGCACGACAAAGAGAATTAAATTAGGATATGGTGCGAGCCGACTGCGGCAATCCACACTCGAGCGTCATTGGAAATCTTCAACCGACTGGGGACCAGTGTTTGCCAGTACTTCGTCGTAAAACATTACAGCTATTTGGTGTGCCTCTTGTCAGAAATGACTGTGACATATTTCAGTGCGCTTAGGTTACCGTGAAACTTCGCGTGCTATCTGATCTTCACTTAGAAGCGTGCGACTGGGCGCCGCCCGAGTCAGCGTCGGATGTAGTCATCCTGGCGGGCGACATCCACAAAGGCCCCACTGGCGTCAAATGGGCACGTCGCCATTTTGGATCGCTACCAGTGATTTATGTTCCGGGCAACCATGAGTTCTTCGGCGGCCAGTTGGATGAAGTACTCGATGATCTACGTGCCAAAGGCAGCGAGGATACCATTCACCTGCTTCAGGGCGACGGGTTCATCTTCGGAGGTGTTCGCTTTCTAGGCGCCACGCTGTGGAGCGATTTTGAGCTACATGGTTCGGCGCCAGCGGAAATTGCAAAGTCGATGGCTGACGCCCAGTGGACCATGGTCGATTACCAAGAAATCACCCACCTCAGTGGTCGGCCGTTCCGGGCCGAGCACTCGCTTGAGATTCATGTCAAACAAGTGAAGTGGCTGGAGCGAGAGCTGAAAGAATATTTCGCTGGGCCCACTGTTGTCGTGACGCACTTCTTGCCGCATCGCGCTTCAATCCATCCAAGGTATGAGGATGATCAATCCAATCCGTTCTTCGCAAGTGATCTAGACCGCCTGGTAAGACCCCCAGTGTCGCTTTGGATCCACGGGCACACGCACGAGTCTATCGATGTAGCCGTGAACGGCACGCGAATAGTGTGTAATCCACGCGGCGTGCTGCCGCTCGCGCCCAATGAGGCGTTTGATCCATGTTTCGTCGTGGACGTATGAAGAGGCGATCGTAAAAGGCGTCGATATCAACGCGCGGAAGCGGCGCGAGGGCGATGCAAGCGTATGGTGAGAGCCACGCGGGATACGAGCCCTCTCGCAACAGTCGACTCATTGCCATGATCTTCGACGACAAGCAGGTGCGTCGAGCCCGTGCCTTGAAACATCTCGTAGAGATCGCGTGCGGTGAGCGATTGCAGCAATTCGTATTTTACGACTGGCAGCTCGTCGGACGGGGTCATGGCCTCCTGTACGCGGATACGCCGTCCCTCGCCTGCAGCAGCCGCCCGGGGGTATCGATGAGAGCGTTGCCGCTCGATATCATAGGTAAGTGATCAAACCGACGACTTGCCGATCTATACCGGCCGCTGCTGCTTGTCGCGTCACCAGCAGCGCGTGAATACTCAACCGATTCATGTCTCCGAGCGCATCCTCGATCGAGCTTGATGCTTCCACCGTGAGGGAATGTTCGCGCCGGAAATCGGTCAGCGCGCAAAGCGCCGAATCGCCCGAATCCAAATGGGCCGCGTCATTCACAACGGTGCGGTCCACGGCGCTTGCCGCCGACCAAACTTCCGACGGTACCATTAGCGTGTCTTCCATGATGTCTCCATCAGTTCGGCCGCCTGAATTAAGGGACAGTATGAGAGAGAAAGATTAAAGCGAAGTTAATCGCGTATTCGAAGGTGCCCATTCATGTAGTTTCGCAGAAAGCGGATCATTTGAACCAGAAGTGGCCTCCGATCGGCCATCAACGGTAGAGGCCTCAGGTGGTTCGGTTATCGTCAATGCGGGCTCCAAACCCAAAATGATGGTGCGGAGGGCCGACGAGATAGCTCGGGCCCCAATCTCGCGAGTTATCGTACGGCTGGTAGATACTCAGGTCTTGGCCCAGCCGGAGCTGGTAATCGCCGCCGGTGTTCGTCACTGCACAGCCACCACAAAACAAGAACAGCAGCAGAATCGTGCTGCGGTAAACAGCCGAAGATCGATTTAGCTGAGACATTTGAACCTCACGTGGCGTCGAGTGATTTGCAGTTGATCGAGAATTAGATTCTGCGACGTTCAAATTAGAATCCAAGAAAGTTCCCATTAGAATTTGAGGAGAGCGGTCCTTAGTTTCCGGAGTCTTGCGGCGCGACCCAGCGGCCTATTTCCGTTACGAACCAGATCGCTTCCTCGTGCCTCCCGTTACTTTTCTGCGAAACGTTGGGGAGTCGGAAGTAGATGGTTCGCGTAGCGCACGAAATGCCGGAACAAATCAATCCACTCGGGCCGGAATAGTGACTAAAGTCACTTCCACACTCGGGCGCGAATAGTGACTAAAGTCACTTCCATACGCGAGCGCGGGAGGTGCATGATCGGCTCGAGGGACCCGCATTAGGAGCTCAGATGAGGACTATCCTGTGACGCCCGGTGAGCGACGCGATCACGCGGCGATCCGCGTCGTCATAGCCGAGGACCAAGCTGTCGTACGCAGGGGTGCTGCCATGCTGCTTTCCATGGAGCCGGATATGGAAGTGGTGGGGCAGGCACGCAACGGAGTCGAAGCCGTTGAGCTTGTGCGATTGCTGCATCCGGACGTGGTTTTGATGGATCTGCACATGCCGCTCAAAGGGGGAGTTGCCGCCACTCGGGAGATCACGCGCACGTTGCCGGGCACTCAGATACTCGTCTTGACGACGCTCAATGACGACGAAACCGTATTCGAAGCGGTAAGAGCTGGTGCGCAGGCATACCTGCTGAAGGATTCGGATGAAGATGAGGTGCTCGAAACCATCCGCGCCTTGAAACGCGGCGAGTCCCGGCTGACGCCGCAGATCGCGCGCAAGGTGATGGACCAATTCCGTCGCCTTGCCGCACCAGCTCATCCGGCCGCGTCGCACGAGGACAATTCAGCAGCTGCCTCATCCGATACCCGCACTTTGGTACAGCGTGGCGGCTTCGATGTGGAGTCCTTGAGCGAAAAAGAGGAGAAGATTTTGGAACTCATCGTCGAAGGGATGAGCAATCGCCAGATTGCGGGCGCGCTCTCCCTCGCCGAAGGAACCGTGAAGAACTACGTCAGCCGAATCATGGAAAAACTTCACGCCAACACGAGGACCGAACTCGCGGTCATGTCGAAGAGGCAGTCCCAACCCGAATGACCTGTAGAGCGGCTGTCTTCTCAATTTTCGGATGTCGTGACTTTAGTCACCGCCGGGTCGTGACTAAAGTCACTCTCGCTGGTGACTTTCGGCTCCTGACGTCTCGCCTCGCCTCGTCTAGATTATGCGCCTGGCAATAGAGGTCTCTGCATGTCCGTCGTCGAGTTTGCGCTAAAACGTCCGTACACGGTGGTCGCCACCCTGATTCTCATCACCCTGATGGGAATCGGCGCTGCGCTGCGGATGCCGATCGACATCTTCCCGGAAATCGACATTCCGGTGGTCGCGGTCGTCTGGACCTACAACGGGATGAGCGCCGAGGACATCCAGAATCGCATTCTGACTCTGCACGAACGGCAGCTCGCCTCACTCGTCGATGACATCTCGCGCATTGAGGCCGTGAGCTACGAGGGCGTGGGGGTGGAAAAGGTCTACCTCCACGAAGGTGCGGATGTGACGCGCGCGATCTCGCAGCTCGCGAGCAGCGCGTTGGTGGTGCTCAAGTACATGCCGCGTAACATCACGCCGCCGCTGGTGCTGCGCTACGGGGCAACCGATGTCCCGATCATCCAGCTGAGCTTGTCGAGCAAGTCGCTGCCCGATACG
The DNA here is from genome assembly GCA_963843295.1 of uncultured Gammaproteobacteria bacterium. Taxonomy (GTDB): domain Bacteria; phylum Pseudomonadota; class Gammaproteobacteria; order Steroidobacterales; family Steroidobacteraceae; genus Bog-1198. The sequence continues at coordinate 11,378 of CAWJJP010000010.1, forward strand.
AAGCTCAATGACCTGGGACAGAACATCATCCGCCCGGCCCTCGCCGTGGTGCATGGTGCCGAGGTTCCGTACCCCTACGGCGGCAAACCCCGCGTCATCATGGCCGATTTGGATTCGCAGGCGTTGGCGGCGCGAGGACTGTCGCCTGCGGATGTCAGTGCCGCGCTGCAGAATCAAAACGTCATCCTGCCGGCCGGGGACGTGAAGATCGGCGACAAAGACTACACCCTGACGATGAATAACTCGCCCGACGTTATCGAATCGATCAATGCATTTCCCATCAAGACGGTTGACGGGCGCACCGTGTTCATGCGCGACGTGGCCCACGTACACGATGGCTTCCAAGTGCAAACGAACTCGGTCTCCGTCAACGGCACTCCCGGGGCACTCATGGTCATCCGCAAGACCGGCGGCGTATCGACGCTCGCGGTGATCGACGGCGTGCGCGCAGCTTTGACCGATATCGAAAGAATCTTGCCGAAGGGCGTTATGATCAAGGCGCTGTTCGACCAGTCGGTCTTCGTCAAAGCAGCGCTCAATAGCGTGCTGATGAGCGCCTGCATGGCCGCCGCTCTTACGGCGCTGGTCATCATTTTGTTCCTGGGCAATCTGCGTTTGTCTCTGATCATTCTTGCCGCCATTCCTCTGTCGATCATCACGGCGGTGCTGTTCATCAAGTTCACCGGCCAAACCCTGAATACCATGACCTTGGGCGGCTTTGCGCTCGCGATCGGGATTCTGGTCGATAACGGCACGGTCGTCATCGAGAACATCGAGCGTCACGTCGCCATGAACGAACCACTCCATCAGGCCATCGTTACGGGTGCTGCCGAGGTGGCGGTGCCGACGTTCTTGTCGACCTTGTGCATCTGCATCGTGTTCGTCCCGGTGTTCCTGCTGCAGGGCACTGCCAAGTATCTCTTCTCGCCACTATCGCTCTCCGTCATCGGTGCGTTGCTCGCGAGCTTGGCGCTTTCCTTCACGATGGTTCCCGTGTTGTTCAACTACCTCATGGGGCGATCCGTTCAAGCTTTCGATGCAGAGGCCCATCACCGCCGGGTAGGCGAGCACCGCCGCTCGAGCAACCCCTTGGTGAGAATTCAGGCTGCGTTCGAGCGCCGCTTCGAGAGCTTCCGCGAGAGCTACCGAAATGCGCTGGCGTGGACCCTATCGCAACCCGCGCTCACCGTAGGCGCCTTCATCGTATTGATGGTGGTGTCGATGTTGCTCTTCCCGCTGCTCGGGCGCGACTTCTTTCCGCAGGTGGACGCCGGCCAGATGCGCCTGCACGTGCGGGCGCCACCGGGCACCAGACTCGAGAAGACGCAGGAATACTTTGCCGAAGTCGAGGCGCAGATCCGCAAGTCGATTGGCGGCGATCAGATCGACGTCATGCTCGACAACATCGGCTTGCCGTACAGCGGCATCAACATCGCGTTGAGCGATTCTGCGACCGTCGGCCCGATGGATGGCGAGATCCTGATCTCGCTGAAAGAAAAGCACACTCCGACGGCGCAACTCATCGCCATGCTGCGCCGGACGCTGCCCGCGCGATTCGCGGAGTTGCAATTCTTCTTTCAGCCCGCGGATATCGTTGATCAGGTGCTGAATTTCGGCCAGCCGGCGCCCATCGATGTGAGAATCTCCGGACCTGACCAGGACGCTGCTTTTTCGACTGCCTCCGAGATTGCGCGCGCGCTGATGCAAGTGCCCGGCATCGTCGATTCCCATGTGTTTCAGGTTCCGAACGCCCCCGCACTCACGGTCGATTTGGACCGTGCCATGGCAACGGAGGAGGGGGTCACGCAGCAGGAGGCGGCCAACAACGTGCTGGTGGCCACGAATTCGAGTGCACAAACTGCGCCTAACTTCTGGGTCGATCCACGCAACAGCGTGAGCTATCCGTTGGTCGTGCAGGTGCCGACCTATCGCATCGAGTCATCGCAGGATTTGCAGACCATGCCGGTGACTTCGAGCGCCGGCGCGGATCAGGGGCAGCTCCTCTTGAACCTGGCGGCATTCGGGCGCCAGGCAGTCCCCATGGTGACTTCACAGCTGAACATCCGCCCGGTGTTCGACGTGCATGCGGATGTGCAGGGGCGCGATTTGAATTCCGCAGCGCACGACATCGACAAGGTCCTCGCGGCGCACCGGCCGGCCGCCGCGAAGGCCCTTTCGGTCACTCTGAGCGGTCAGGTCGACACCATGCGCGAGAGCTATGCCGGTCTTTTCACCGGCATCGCGCTCGCCATCATCCTGGTTTATCTGTTCCTCGTCATGAATTTTCAGAGCTGGATCGATCCCTTGATCGTGCTGATGGCCGTGCCGTTCGCGCTCGGTGGTGTGCTCTGGATGCTGTACTTATCCCAAACGCCGATGAGCGTCCCTGCGCTCATGGGGACGCTCATGTGCATCGGCCTTACCACCGCGAACAGCATCCTGGTGGTGAGCTTTGCCAATCAGCGGATGGACGCGGGTGATGTTCCACTGCAGGCCGCGGCGAGTGCCGGCTATACCCGACTGCGGCCGGTGTTGATGACCGCGAGCGCCATGATCCTCGGCATGGTGCCCATGGCCTTGGGGATCGGCGAGGGCGGCGAGCAGAATGCCCCCTTGGGGCGGGCGGTGATCGGCGGCCTGCTGTTCGCCACATTCGCAACCTTGATCTTCGTGCCAACGATGTACCGGCTGCTGCGCCGTCGCCCGACCACGGTATCTGATTCGAGTTTGATAGGTAAAGCCAATGCACCCGCCTGATCCAGAGAACGTTCCGCCGCCAAGTTCACGAGAGAATGCGTCCCGAAACGACGAGTTCCCGGACGACATCGCACTCACCGAGCACACACCCGTATCGACGCAATTCGATCGGGACACGGGCCGCCGCTTGAAGCGAGGCGCCCTCATCGCAGCGGTGGTGCTCGTCGTTGGCTTCATCGCCGTCGGTATCGTTCGGTTCTTTCATGAGCGGGGGGTCGCGAATGCCGGCGAAAGAGCTTACGCTGCGGCCCCGCCTGTCGATGTCGTCATCGCGCGCCCGGCCACCGTGGGTCAGGATCTCGTGCTTCCGGGACAGACGGCGGCATGGTTCGAGACCACGATCTATGCGCGCGTCAACGGCTACGTCGGCAAGTGGCTGGTGGACATCGGCGATCACGTCAACAAGGGACAAGTACTCGCAACCATCGAGACCCCGGAACTCGATGCGGAACTCGCCGCGGCTCGAGCGCAGCTGAAGGCCTCCGAGGCGCAGGTCGCGGCGCGCAAGGCCGAGGCGCAGTTCAGCAAGACGACCAACGAACGCTGGCGCGATTCGCCCAAGGGCGTCGTGTCGGAGCAGGAACGCGAGTCCAAGAAGGCGGATTATGAAAGCGCCGAAGCGCGGCTTTATGCCGCCGATGCGCAGGTCAACCTCGATAAATCGCGGGTGGAACAATACAGCGCGCTCACCGAATTCAAGCAAGTGAAGGCGCCGTTCGACGGCACGATCACCGAACGCAAGATCGATGTGGGCAATCTCGTGACGGCCGGCAGCACGACCTCCACGACTCCCCTGTATCGCATGGCGCAGACCGACCCATTGCGCATTTTTGTCGACGTGCCGCAGGCCGCTTCGGGAGAGCTCCAGAAAGCGGGGGTGCCTGCGGAGATACGGGCGACCGGGGCAATCGGCGGGGTTTTCGCAGGTAAGATCGCCCGCTCCGCAGAAGCCATCAACGTACAGGCCCGTACCATGCGAGTGGAGGTCGACATGCCCAATGCAAATCACGCGCTCGTGCCGGGTATGTATGTGAATGTTGCATTTCGGCTGCAGCCTCGCGGCCTGGTGGAGGTGCCCGCGGCGGCGCTGATTTTTCGCGCAAGCGGCACGAAAGTGGCGCGCGTGGACGCCAATAACAAGATCGAGTTCCAGACCGTCACGATCGCGCGAGACAACGGCAGCATGGTCGAGCTGTCCTCGGGCGCGAGGCCGGGTGACCGGCTGGTGCTGAACATTAGCAGCCAGATCGCCCCCGGCCAGGTGGTTTCGGCGAACGGCCCGGCCGATGCCGGCGAGGCCGCCAAACTCTCGGCCAAGCGTTGAGTTTGCGCGCATGAAATCGCATCAATGGCTACTGGCGGTGATGCTGCTCGCGCTCGCGGGGTGTGCGGCCGGGCCCAGTTACCGCACGCCGAAGCCGGATCTGCCGTCGCAGTTCGCATCGACCGGCACGGCACCGCAGCCCGCGGCGGCGAACGTCGATCTCGCCATGTGGTGGAAATCGCTCGGCGACACCGAACTCGACTCGCTCGTCGAGCGGGCGGTGAAGTCCAATCCGGATGTGGAAATTGCGCTCACCCGCCTGCAGCAGGCTCGAACGTACGAAAGCGTCGTGGTCGGCTACGCACTGCCCGAGGTGGATGCGAGCGCCGGAGCCGGACGCGGCACCGGATCGGACCTCGCGCGCGCGCGGGCTTCGCAGCCCCTGGTGTCGGCGAGCAACACCAGCGGCCTGCAGAGCATCAATACGCTCGCCGGTTTCGATGCCGTGTGGGAACTCGATATTTTCGGCAAATTCCGCCGGGAGATCGAGGCTGCACGCTACGACAGGCAGGCGGCAGCTGATGCGCGCAACGCCGTGATCACAGCGGTGGTCGCGGACGTCGTGCGTGCTTATGTGGATTTGCGCGGATTCCAAATGCAGGTGGCCATCCTGCGTCAGGCGAGCGATGTGCTGCGCGAATCGCTGCGCATCGTGACGATCCGATATCAGCGCGGGATCACCAACGAATTGGATGTCGCGCTTGCAACGCGGGAACTCGATACCTTCCAGGCACAAGTCGTACCGCTCGAGGCCGAGGTGAACGCCGCGCAGTATGCGCTCGCCGTGCTGGTGGGTGAGTATCCCGAAAAGATGGTGCAAGAACTGTCGACTGCGACCTTGATCCCCTCGATGCCGGGCGCTGCCGCCGCGGGGGTGCCCGTGGACGTTCTGAAACGGCGACCGGATGTCCAACAGGCCGAGCGCGAGCTCGCGTCAGCCACGGCACGGATTGGCGTCGCAACGGCCAATCTCTTTCCGCAGGTCGCCCTGGTCGGTTCCATCGGATCGGAAGGCCAGGGTTGGGGAACCACTCCGACTGTCAATCGACACATCTGGTCGTTTGGTCCCGGGGCCATTTGGCCGTTGCTGGATTTCGGCGCGCTCGATGCGCAGGTGGACATTGCGAACCTGCAGGCCCACCTGAGTTTGGTGAATTACCGCAAGACGATCTTGAGCGCCGTCCAGGAAGTCGATACCGCGCTCGACGCCTACACGGCGCAGCAGGACCGGTTGAAGAATTTGGGCGATGCCATGGTGGCGGCCCAGCGCGCGGTCGACTTGGCGACCGCGCGGTACAACCGCGGTCTGACGGACTATCTCAACGTCGTGGACGCCGAACGGCAGTTCTACGAACTGCAGGAGCAGTACGCGACGGCGCAAGTGACTCAGGCCGAGCAATTCGTGCAGCTCTACAAGAGTCTCGGCGGCGGCTGGCAGAACTATCAGTCCGTTCCGGCCATCCGCCGGCCCCAGCCGGCCATTCTGGCCGCCTTCCGGCGCGTCCTCGAAAGCTCGGAACCAAAGGGCAATTCCCTTTATCAGATATCGGACCTGAACCCTCCGAAGTAGCGACGGCGAGTTCTCGATGAGCAGCCTCGGACGATTCTTCGCGCTGACGTTAGTGCCGATTCTGGCGGTTGGCGTCTTGGCCGGATGCGCGACCTACGAAAAGTGCGGGTTCAGGGGCTGCCCGGGTGACGCGAGAATCACCGCAGAGGTTCGGGCGCTGCTCGATCAAAATCCGCCGTTGGGGCCGCCGAACGAAGTGTACGTGCAGACTCTCGACCATGTGGTCTATCTGAACGGCATCGTCGATACACCGCTTCAACTCCAACTGGCGGAATCGGTCGCCCGGGAAGCCCCCGGCGTCACACAGGTGGTGAATAACATCGGCCTCAGCAGCAGTCGCTGAGGACACACAGCTCGAGCGAGTTTTCAGTTCTCGCTCCGCTCTTTCGTCCGCCATTTCGCTTTGGCAGCCTTGCAATCGGTCTTTGGCGCACCTACTGCGTTACCGACCCCGCAACTTGAGCGCGCAAGTACGACACCGCACTTGGGCAACTCCGCAGTACCGTAGAGTTAGATCCAAATTTCGCGGCCGCTCATCTGCTGCTTGGTGAAACTTACGTGCAAACAGGGATGCCCGAGAAGGGACTCGCTGAGCTGCAAAGCGCGGCGAGTCTCTCCGGCAACAGCCCCCTGTACCTCGCTCAGGTGGGAGTCGCATACGCGTCGGCGGGAAAAAAGACTGAAGCCCTACAGACCATTGCTCAACTACAAACGATGTCTCGTACGCAGTACGTCTCCCCGTACGGGCTCGCGCAAATCTACGCCGCACTCAACGACACAGAACAGACCTTCAAATGGCTGCAGATGGCCTATGATGATCGTGCCGTATGGATGACGTATCTCGCTGTTGATCCTGTATTTGCTAACTATCGGTCGGATCCGCGTTACCAAGATTTGTTGCGCGCTGTCGGACTATTGCCTGGGTAGCGGCGCTGCGGCAAATAGAATCGGCGGTGAGATTGGAAGGTGCGATGGAGAAAGGTGCGCCGAGGCCGGTGGCTGGCGGCGCACCAATTTCAGCGGATTTGGGGACCGTCGGTCGACGCGGAGCTCTCGATGCTATTGCCTGACAGCTGCTTCCGCTGCGCAAGCTGATGATTCTCGCCCGTGAGCGTGACGAGCTGAGGCTGCGCCACGGATCCGTCCGTTGACTTTTCAATCAACGCCTGAAGTTCCGGTGCCAGCGCCGTCAGCAGCAAGACGGCCAATGAGCTGGTGAAGTGGTAGCTCGCCGCCTGTGCCCCGGACACGAAAGCCGTGACCGTGCCGTACAGACGGTCGCCCAGAAAGAACACGAACGTCGCAGTCCGATCGACCGGACGGGCTTCGATGAGCTGGCGTCCGGGCCCGAACGACTCGAAGCGGTTATCGCCGGTTCCCGTCTTGCCGCCGATCGGAAGCGACCTGCCGTCCGGTCCGAAGAAGACTCCGCGCGCCCTGACCGCGGTTCCGGTATCGACGACGCCGGAGAGGGCGTGACGTAGTGTCGCGGCGACCTCCGTGGACATCACCCGCCTCGACACGTCGGGCCGATAGATCATTTCCGTCTCGTACGGTGTGCCGGCAGCGAACCGCACGTTTTCCAGGTCGGTGGTCGGCTGCTTCACACCGTCATTGAGGATGATTCCCATCAGTGTGGCAAGTGCATCGGGGCGATCCCCGGAGCTGCCGATCACGGTCGCCAACGATGGAACCAGGCGGGCGAATGGATAGCCCTGCTGTTTCCAGTCCTGCAAAAGGCGGTCGAACGCATCCTGCTCGATCAGCTCCCGGATGCGTACGCTTTGCTGGTGGGTTTTCTCGGTTCCCAAAAGCCAGGCATACGCCTGTTGTCGCTCATTGGCGCTCGCCGCGATCACCTGTGACCGCGTGACGTGCGGATGGTGATACAGGTACGCCACGAGCCAAAGCTCGAGCGGGTTGACACCGGCCAGATAGCCGCGGTCATTCAGCGAGAATCTGTTCGGAGCGAATTGGGCGTACATCTCGCCGGCGGTGCCAGCAGGCACCGCCTCGCGGGCGTGGCGCGCAAGGAAACTCTGCATCAGCGCCACGGAATCCTCGGGCCGCACATTACGGAAGATCACCGCGAGCCGGCGCGGTGACCGCTGCACACTGCCGGCAAGGTGCTCGAGCGCCTCCTCTGGCGACAGATTCACGTACTTGAGATAGAAACGACTGAGATAAACAGTTCCCTCCTGATCGGCGAAGCGGCGCAACAGATCGTTGCGCACCGAACTATCGGAACCGTGCACTCGCTCGCGTGCGCCCAAGTTGGCTTCGTAATGCCGTATCACGTCACGCATCAATCGCACAAAGGGCAGATTGATCGAGCGTTCGAAAGCCTGCTTGACTGTCGGAATCTCACCGTCCTCCAAAGGCTCGAAGTTGTGAAAGACATGGATGCCGCCGCCGGTGAAGAATTCCTCGAACGGGCTGGCCGAATAGCGGCGCTGCATCGCGGCGTCTAGCATAGGCTGCAGAGCGCGGCGCTCCGGCAGCACGCCCGTCAGGTAGCTCGCCGACCATCGCCGCAGCGGGTCATCGCTCGTCGCGGCCAGCTGCGACAGCACCGGGACCGGAAACTTCGAAAGTTCGCGATACTCGCCTTCGATGATGCCCAGATAGGTCGAGAGTGTTCTCAGCTTCGCGGTAGAGCCGAGAATCAACTTCGCTCCCGAGTTCAAGTCAAACGGCTGCTCCATGCTGTCGGCGTGAACGCGCATCAGATTGTGGTCCTTGCCGCGCTCATAGAAAACGACGCTCCAGGCAACGTTGCGGGGATCGCCGTCGCCAAGAAGCTTGTCGCCCGTCAACCCTAGTGCGCTGACTTCCCTTGGATCCCTCAGCCGCTGGAGAAGCGTTGCCACCCGGTTCTGCGTCGACCCATCGATACTGACATCGGCCGCAATATCCATTCGGTCAAGGCTGGACACTTGTGGCAGCCCAAGCACCCGCATCAACTCCATCCGCACGGCATCGACGGCTCTGCGCTCGACGAATGAGTGCGCGCTCAATGCCGGCGGTCCCGGCGTGAAGAGAAGCCGCTGCCGCAGCGCCACGTCGCGCATTGCGGGATCGATTACGCCTGCCGACGCCAGAGCGTGCAGATAGCTGTCGGTGAGGCGCTCGAGATCCCTCCGCCCGGCGTTCAAATAATAGGAGGGCCGGCGCTGAGCGATCAGCAGACTGAGTACTTCCTTGTAGACCTGCGCGCGGCGCTCCATTTCGGCATCGGAGACACCAAGGGGCGAAAGGAGTCGGTTCGCCTCGGCCAGATCGACGCCGAACCACGCGGACATCGCATCCCCCAAACCGACGACCTCGCCATACCCGGGCCTGGAGCCTAACGGTGTCGAATCAAGGTAGGCGGTGATGATCTCTCGTTGGGCAGTCATCGTTTCGAAACCGTCCAGATAAGCGCGCGCAGTCGCGGTCACGATCTGTCGCATCTTCTCGATAGCGTTGTCCGTGCGTCCATCGGGCGAGTGTCGGTATTTCTCAATCTGCGTCGCCAGCGTGCTGGCTCCTCCATGCCTGAGGCGGGGGTTGACGATTCCACCGAGCTGCCCGGCCATCGCCCAGGCGAAGCGGCGCCATTCCAGGGCCGGGTTGCGATAGGGATCTTTCGGATCGAGAAGCTCGCGATCTTCAATAAACCGCAAGGTGTCGATCAATAGCGCGGGGATCTCCTCGAAACGCCGATAAACCGCCGCTGGATACGATGTGGCCTCGAGCGTGCGACCCGAACTATCCGACAGCACCAGGCCTGCTTGAGACTTTTCGTGATAAACGGCATAGCCACCCGCCTCGATGAAGCGCAGCAAAGCAGAGGACTGAACCGCCTGCCTGACGACCTCGAAATTGCGCGCCTCGAGGCGATGAATCAGGGATGGCATATAGGCGTAGCCCAGGCGTCGGTCGTATGGCCCCGCGCGCGGAAATTGCACCGCCAGGCTTGCACCGGGCTTGATCTCGAACCGGAGGTCGGCAGCAGCGCGATGGATAAACAGCGAATGCAGATGCGCATTGCTGAGCAGCAGCACGGTCAGGGCGCTCCCCAGGAGCAAGCTCCAGGATATCCCACGCCGGATCTTTGCTTTCCGCTGTCGCGCCGAAGCTGCGATCCCATCGGATTCGCGCCTGAAGTCGCACTCCACAGGCGTACTCGGCGTGTCAGTGCCCGGAGAAATCTCGAGTGGATACGCTGCCATCAGAGCCGTGTGATCACGATCGGATTCGGCCGGCATCGCGACTCGTTGACGGCGTCCTTCGTTAGAGAACTGGAGTGACACTCGCGGCCCCACATAAATCGGCGTCCCAAGCGGTCGCGCCTTCAGCTCATCCGCATCGTTCTTTACGTCGTAACAGCTGCTCCGAACATATCGCAAAATTCAGGACGCCGCGATGTACGAAGGTGCATGCGGCGTCCCCCGCAGGGCAACGAGGGGACCGGGACATTGGCGGTTCGGGCGGCGACGCTGACAAGATCTTGAACCGTATGAGCCGCTTAGCACTCACGAATTCGCAGTGCGTGGGTGCGGGTGGTACTCCCGCCGCTACCGCCCCGAGGCGTGGGACTTAGGTCCAATTGCCCTGGTAACCGCCCGATGCCGGGTTAAGATTCGAGGCCTCGCGGGGCAGGAACTACGGGGCCCGCCGCCTCGGCATGAGAATCTTTTTGAACAAACGGAGATATTCAACAATGAAAGTCGGCACATCCACGATTGCGTTGGCAATTTCGGCGATTCTGATCAGCACCATGCCGCTTGCCGCGCGTGCGCAGACCCCCACGGTGGACGTGGCATCGGCCCCGGGTAAGGTTCGGGCGAGCGGAACCGTCAAGATGACGGCCACGGTGCTCTCGATCGACATGGGCAGCCGTGACGTATTGCTGATGGATTCGCAGGGCAAACTGCACACGGTCAATGTGAGCGATCAAGCCAGGAATCTCGATCAGGTGAGGGTTGGAGACAAGGTGACCGCCGAATACACCGAGGCGATTTCCTTGCAGCTCAAGAAGCGCGGCGCTGCCGGTGGTCCGCCGGTGAGCGCGGAGGAGGCATTGGTTCGCACGCCCAAGGGTGCGAAGCCCGGCGCGGCGGTCGGTCGCAAAGTGACCGCCATCGCAACGGTCACGGCGGTCAACAGCAAAGAACATTTTGTCACTCTGCGCGGCCCCCTTGGCAACGAATACGATGTGCAGGTGCTCGACCCAGCACAGCTGAAGGCTGTAAAGAAAGGCGACGAGGTCGAAGTGGTTTACACCGAGGCACTCGCGATCTCCGTGGAGTCGACGCCGAACTCACACTAGCCGGCGATCGCGTCCACGACGAATAGCAATCGAACGCGCGGCCCGATGCGCGGCTGCGTTCATAGACCGGGCGCAGGTGACGGGGCGAATGCCGCGATCGCGGCGGCAGGCGCCCCTGCATCCTGCCGCGACAGGCACTGGGGGATCGTCAAAATGAGTAAAGCCGCCGCGCTGAGCTTGTCTTTCCTGTTGTTCTCCTGCCCGACGGTCTTCGGACAGGACGCGATGAAGTATGGTGTGAAGCATTTGACGGTTCTCGTCGAGGACCAGAAAGTGCGGGTATTACGGTACGCGCCCTCCAAGGGGGACAAGACTCCGATGCATTCCCATCCATCCGCCGTGGTGTACGTACTCAAAGGGGGCAGAGTCAAATATACGATGCCCGACGGTAGTACAAAGATTGCACAACTGAAGACCGGTGAGGCACTGATACGCCCACCTGTCACTCATTCGGATGAAGCGCTCGATGATGTCGAAGCAATCCTGGTGGAAATCAAGCAGTAGGTCTAGGGCGCGGGATCACGGGATTGAACCGGGCGCTGGAAGGCACTACGGGAGGAGGCGCTAACCAACGCCTCAACGAGGGCGCTTGCGGAAAATGGCTTGATCAAAAATCCAGCGCAGCCGATTTCCACGGCCCGCCTCTTGACGGATTCGCTATCATCCGCGGTCATGAATATGATGGGGAAGGTGAAACCCGCCTTTACAAGGTACTTCGCAAATTCAATCCCGCAATTCTTGCCGAGGTGAATATCGACAATGAGGCAGATCGCTTCACTCGTCATCGCATTATCAAGGAACTCCTGAGCGGAGGCGTAGAGCTCCGTGTCATATCCGAACGCCGACAACAACCGGCTCATGGGACCGAGAATGCCGACATTGTCGTCGACTACAGCAACTACATTACGCTTCATTGGCATGGGCAAGGGGTCCGGAAAGCGGGCGCGCGGCCCGACGTGCTAACAAGCTCGAGCGTCGCCTCGAGACAGGTTTCTGGTGGGCGGCTTTATACGCGCGAAGCCGCATATGTGTCTTGCTATCATGTGCCAAAGCGTTGTCGCCGCAGGCCAACCGCCGCAACCGCGGCCATTGAGCGCGAAGATCGTGAATGACGTCGATACCAAGCGACTCGGCGCGCTCCCGACTGCATCGGGCGCGATCACTCGGCTTGCCTACGGAAGTGCGCGAAGGGCCGGTATCGAGTTAAAACCGCTGATGGTGAAGGCAGGTCTCACCGATCAACAGATCAAGGACCGCAACTCCCGACTCGCAGTAGCCAATCAGATTACCTTCCTGAATCTCGTTGCGAATGCTCTGGGGGATGAGTTTCTCGGCTTCCATCTCGCGCAATTGCCGGATCTTCGGGAGTTGGGATTGCTCTTTTATGTTGCGGCCTCCTCGGAAACGCTGGGAGATGCGCTGCGGCGAGCCGCGCGGTACAGCTCAATCGTCAATGAGGGATTGTCGATAAAGTGCCTCGAGGGAGAGGAATTCCGCGTGGAGTGCGAGTATGTCGGTGTTGCTCGTCACTCGGATCGGCATCAGATAGAGTTTTTCATGACGTCGATGATTCGCCTGTCCCGGCAATTGACGGGTCTGCGCTTGATGCCGATCCGGACACGAATTGCGCATCGCCGCACCAAGGTGGGTGGTTCCGAACTCGCCGCATACTTCGGCGCCAACATTACTTTTGGAGCAAGAGCAGACGAGCTGACTTTTGTCGGGAGCACCAAGGACATGCCGGTCGCCAGTGCCGACCCCTACCTCAACGAGCTCTTGGTGGCGAATTGCGAACAGGCGCTTTCCCGCCGGCCGAAGAATCGCGGCGCGTTCCGAACGGCGGTCGAGAATGCCATTGTGCCGTTGTTGCCGCATGGAAAGCTGCGAGCGTCGGAGATTGCCGCGAAACTTGGCATGAGCCAGCGAACCCTGGCGCGCCGGCTCGAATTGGAGGGCCTGACATTCTCGGAAGTTCTCGAAACGTTGAGAGGAGCTCTGGCGAGGCAGTATCTATCTGACCCGGACTTATCCATCTCGAGAATTGCTTGGTTGCTGGGCTATCAGGAAGTCAGTGCGTTCACGCATGCATTCAAGCGTTGGACGGGCAAGACTCCCCGCGAAGCGCGCGCTCGGCAGATGGCGCACGCCAATCCGGCTCTGCGTAGATGAGCTCCAAGAGCCCAATCGCGCGCCGCGCGTGTCACTTTTTTCCCGTCGCCTGCGCCTGAGGAGATTTCGCGAGCTGCCACGCTTGATCGATGAGGTAGGCGTGAATGGCATCGGCGTCGGCCGCCGAGAGCACATCGTCGAAACGACCCATGCCCTTGGGCGCGTAGACGCCCCCGAGGACGATCGAATTGAAGATCGCGTGCGTCGCGGGATCGAGTCGGCGAAGGTCAGGAAGAACTCCACGACCGAAGACGTGGCAGCGCATGCAGTACCGGTTATAAAGGATCTCTCCGCTGCGCAGTTGATCCGCGCCCGCGTGTTGCGGCGGCGGCGATGGTGGCGGTGGATCGACGGCGAGTGGCGGCAACGGCGGCGGCGGCCCGCCGACCTTGAGCGCGATGATGCGCCCCTCGTTGCCGAATCGATACGCTGCCGAGGCGGGATCGAGCGGTGCACCCACGATCACCGCGCCTCCGCCGTAGCCGGCCATGATCGCGATGAATTGCGTACCGTTGACCCGATACGTCATGGGCGCCGCCATCATCGAGCTGCCGAGCTCGATCGCGGCCAGGCGTCGGCCCGTGTCAGCCGCGTAGGCGTTGAGGTATCCATTCGCGTCACCCTGGAAGACGAGCCCGCCGGCCGTCGCCAGAACGCCGCTGTCCCAGCTGCTTGCTGTCGGAGCCTCCCAGAGGATGCGATGCTGGCTCACGCTCCAGGCACGCAATACGCCGTGCGACGCCGTATTCGTTTGGTTGCCGCGAGCCAGATCCTCGAACGGGGGCAGTGTCCCATACAAGCTTCGAAGCGCAACGGGATCGTACGCTTCGGGCACGAATGCGGGCGTCGTAAACTGTCCTTCCACCAGGCCCGCGGGACGGTCACTGGTCTCGACGAGTACATTGCCCGATTCGATGACCGGAATGAATGTCACTCCCCGCCGGGCGTCGAACGCCATGGGCTGCCAGCTGTGCGCGCCGGCCTCGGAGGGGAACAGCAGCGCAGGCCCGCGATCGTAATCGGCTCTTGGATCGCTGATCGGGCGCCCGGTCTTCGGGTCGATTCCTTTCGTCCAGTTGACGTAGGCAAAATTGTGGGCGGATAGAAGCTCGCCGCTAACACGATCCAGCACATAGTAAAATCCGTTCTTGGCCGCCTGCATGAGGACCTTGCGGTGCCGTCCGTCCAGATCGAGATCGGCGAGCACCAGCTTCTGGGTGCTGTCGTAGTCCCAGCGGTCTCCGGGAACCGTTTGGTAATACCAGGCCAGCGCACCCGTATCGACCCGGATCGCAATGATGGAGGCCGCATAGAGTTCGTCGCCACCCTTGAGGCCGCCCAGGTGGCTGTTGTAGGGCGCCGCATTACCGGTACCGACGTACACGAGTTTGAGCGTCGGATCGTAGGCCATGCCGTCCCAAACGTTGCCGCCGCTGCCTTTGTCCCAACGATAACGCGAGTCCCAACTTGCCAGCGCCGCGACCAGGTGGGCCTGATCTTGTGGACCCTCGGCGGGGTTGCGTGGGACGGTGTAGAACCGCCAGCGCAGCGCCCCAGTACCGAGATCGTAGGCCGACACGTACCCCCGGGCGCCGGCGAAGTCGCCGCCGCCGTTGCCGATGACGATCACATCGCCGGCCAAAAGAGGTGCACCGGTAAGCGTATAGGGCTTGTGCGGACTGCGCGCAATGAGAGTGTCGACCTTCCACAGGAGGCGGCCGGTCCGTGCGTCGATCGCGTGTAGAAAACCATCTTGCGCGCCGACATAGAGCCGGCCGGCAAAGGCGACGAGGCCTCTGTTCACCGCATCACAGCAGGCGTAGCGACCCCATTGGCCATCGATGCTTGGATCGTAGACCCAGATCTCCCGACCGGAACTCGCATCGAGCGCATACACGCGGCCGAAATTGCCAACCGCATACATCACGCCATCGATCACCAGCGGCGTAGCCTCCAGACCACGGTGGGTGCCGAGGCGATATTGCCACGCGAACCCGAGGTGAGCGATGTTCTCGGCATTGATGTCCTTGAGAGGCGAGTAGTACGTGCCATTTGGATCCCGTCCCGGTGCCGCCCATTGATCCGGCGGCGTGCTCGACGCCCGGACCGGAGTAAGACACGCGATGAGGCAGCCGAGTGAGATCGCAGCAAACAGTTTCATCATTATTCCACACGCGTTCGCAGCGCGACGACGGCGCTCACCGCCTCATCTTAGAACAATCCGCACGCACGAGTCCCGCCAAAGGCGCGGGGACTGCCGGCCGCGCCTGCCTCGCTCTAGTCAGCAGGCACCGTGCGGCCTTCGGCCCAGGCGCGCAACGCCGCGATCTTTTCCGCCATGACCACTTCCAGCGGACGAGTGGCGGCAATTTCGGCGCCGAGTAGCGCAGCATCGGGCGCGGCATTCTTCGCATGCGCCGTATAGAGCGTCGCCACGACCGCTTGCTCGATCTCGGCTCCTGCGAAGCCTTCGCAGGCCTCGGCGAGCGCCCTCAGCGTGCTCTCATCTAGCGCAATACCGCGCTTCGCGGCGTGGATACGCAGAATTTCCGCACGGGTACCGACATCGGGCAGGTCGACGAAGAAGATCTCATCGAAGCGGCCTTTGCGGATCAGCTCAGGGGGCAGCGCCGAAATGTCGTTCGCCGTTGCGACTACGAACACCCGGCTGCTTTTTTCAGCCAACCAGGTCAGAAACGCCCCCAACACGCGCCGGGTGGCCCCGCCGTCGTTGTCACCGGATGCAAAACCCTTCTCAATCTCGTCCACCCACAACACGCAGGGTGCCAGCAGATCGGCGGTGGCCAGCGACTCACGCAGATTTCGCTCGGATTCACCGACGAACTTATCGAACAGAGCCGCGCAATCCAGGCGCAGCAGCGGAACGTTGAAGATTCCGGCGCTCGCGCGGGCGGCCAGGCTCTTACCGCAGCCCTGCACGCCGAGCAGCATGACTCCCTTGGGAGCATCGAGTTCCGGCGCCGAGCCGTCAAAGCCGGCACGGCGTTTCTCCAGCCACGCTTTGAGATTTGCGAGTCCACCGACGTCGGCAAATTGAGCCGTATTGTGCTCATAGCGGAGAATGCCGTTGTGGTTGAGCAAATCGTATTTGGCTTGCATCAGTGCAGGCACGGAAGATGCCAGGAGAGCACCGTCATCGAAGATCGCTTTGCGCGCGAGCCTTTGGATATCCGAAGCCGTCAACCCGTTCATATTCTCAACCAACAGCGCGAGTGCGTGTCGGTCCACCTTGATGGCTTGACGTGCGTTGTCGCGCATCCATTGCCGCGCGACGTCCTCCACAAGTTGACGCCGCTCGTTCCTATCCGGCAGGGCAAGCGCGCACCGGGCGATGAGGTGCTCGATTTCGTGCGGAATCTCGATCGCGTAGCTGATCAACACGATGGTGCGCGGGCACCGCATATATTCCTGGGCGATATCCTTGAGAAAACGAACCAAGGTTGAATCGTGCAGGTACGGATGAAAGTCCAACAGAGCGTAGGAGCCCGCAAGGGCCGTTGCGCGTATGTGCTTGAGAATCTCAATGGGTTCGGTGAGCGTGCGTTGAGGTGCGCCGACATTGATGTCGAGGCGCTTGAGGCCGTCCGTGACCGTCCACTGAAAGAGAGGCAGTCCCGGGGCCGCTTCGAACGCGTGCGTCGGGTTGGCCGGGGCGCCGGCGGCGGGAAAGCGTGTGCAGGCGCGGGTCAGCGCCTTCAACACCTCGGTTTCGTCCCGCGATTCGACCGCGATCAGTGGTATCCGTGAACGGAGCAAGACCTCGAGATCGTTGTGTTCCATCCCGTTCGAGCCTAGCAGAACGAGACCCGATCCGAATGTGGTGCGCCTCTCAGCAGCCGCTACTGCATGTGCTGGCCGCCGTTGATGGCAATGTTCGCCCCGGTGAGAAACGCCGCTTCCTCGCTCGCGAGGTACGCCACCAAGCCGGCCACCTCTTCCGGCTTGCCGAGCCGTCCCATGGGAATCTGCGGGATGATCTTCGAATCAAGCACCTCCTTGGGGATCGCGGTCACCATTCTCGTACCGATATAGCCGGGCGAGATCGTATTCACGGTGACGCCCTTACGGGCGACCTCCAAGGCCAGGGCTTTCGTGAAGCCATGCATTCCCGCCTTGGCGGCGGAATAGTTGGTTTGGCCGAATGCTCCCTTCTGACCGTTGACCGACGAGATGTTGATCACGCGACCCCACCCCCGGTCGACCATGCCGTCGCAGACCTGCTTGGTCATGTTGAAGACCGAGTCGAGATTCGCATGCATGACCGCGTCCCAGTTGACCTTGTCCATTCGCTTGAACGTCATGTCGCGGGTGATGCCGGCATTGTTCACCAGGACATCGACCGGACCGAGATTCTGTGTCACTTGCTCGATGCAGCCGTGGCAGGAACCCCAATCGGTCACATCGCACGGGTACGCATGAAAGTCGAAGCCCTGTGCCTTCATCGACTCGAGCCATTGTGGAGCCTTGGTATTGCTCGGCGAGTACGTCGTCACGACGGTGTCGCCGAGCGCGGCCAGTTTGATACAGATCGCTTCGCCCAAGCCGCCCATACCGCCCGTGACGAGTGCGACTCTTTTTGACGCTGCCATAACCCCCCCTTCCTTTACGTGCCATCGGATGGCTTAGTTTGCGCTTTGTCGCAAACTCAACGGAAGCCCGGGAGGGGTTATCTTTGCAGCACGTACTCCCCGGGCGAATCGCCGAGGGGCGGATAGCCGGCAGTGGCGGAGCCGAGGGGGGAGGAGGAACCCGCGGCTGACCGGAATGCTGCGCGAGCCAGTACTGCCACGTGGGCCACCATGAGCCCTGCTGAGGTGGCGTCGTTTCGAGCCAAGTTTCGGGCGTGAGGGTTTCAGTGTCGTTCGACCAGGCGCGTACGCGATGCCGTCGCCGGGGGTGCACGGGGCCGCTGACGATGCCGGCATTGTGGCCGCCAGAGGTGAGTAGGAACGTGTAATCCGTCGAACGCGTCAAGGCGCGAGCCTTGTAGACCGAGTGCCAGGGGGCGACGTGATCTGTTTCGGTACCGACGACGAACATTGGCAGGCGAATGGCGGACAGATCCACCGTCCGTCCCTCGGACTTGAATTCGCCGCGCGCCAGGGCGTTGTTGAGATAAAGCTCGCGCAGGTATTCCGAATGCATGCGGCAAGGCATTCGTGTGCCGTCGGCGTTCCATGCCATCAGATCGTTCGGTGCTTCACGCTTGCCGCGCAGGTACGTATTGACGGCGGGCGCCCACAACAGATCGCGGGAGCGCAGCAGCGCGAAGGCGCCTCCCATTTGCTCACTCTTGAGCACGCCGCTGCGATCCATGACCGCCTCCAGCATGTCGAGCTGGCTTGGGCTGATGAAAACCGACAACTCGCCCGGCTCGCTGAAGTCCTCCTGCGCCGCGAACAACGAGACGCTTGCCAGTCGCTGATCGCCTTTGGCGGCGAAGGTGGCCGCGGCGATCGCGAGCAGGGTGCCGCCGATACAATAGCCCACCGAATGGATCTTGCGATTGGGCACGATGCGCGATACCGCATCGACGCTGGCTTGGATGCCGAGCCTCAGGTAGTCATCCATACCAAGCCCGCGGTCGCTGGCGTTCGGATTCTTCCATGACACCATGAACACGGTGTGCCCATGGGACACCAGATATTTCACCAGCGAATTGTTGGGCGACAGGTCGAGAATGTAATACTTCATGATCCACGCCGGAACGATGAGTATCGGTTCGGCGAATACCGCATCGGTCGTCGGTGAATACTGGATCAGCTCGATCAAGTCGTTGCGCATCACCACCTTGCCCGGGGTTGCACCGACATCTTTGCCGACGACGAATTTTTCGATACCGCTCGGTCCCTTGCCTGCGACGGTGCGGGTGATGTCCTCGAGCCAGTTGCTGAATCCGCGCACCAGGTTCTGGCCGGCTTCGGCACGGGTCGTTTCGAGCAACTCGGGATTCGTGG
The DNA here is from genome assembly GCA_963843295.1 of uncultured Gammaproteobacteria bacterium. GTDB lineage: Bacteria > Pseudomonadota > Gammaproteobacteria > Steroidobacterales > Steroidobacteraceae > Bog-1198. The sequence goes on from CAWJJP010000010.1 coordinate 30,490, forward strand.
CCAGATAATTGGCCGGGGAGATCAGTTCGACGGCATTGCGGGAGACGAAATTCAAGGTACGCTCGTTCTCAGGCGCGACCCCCGGCACGTTCGACCACGCCTGCTGCCACCAGTCGACGTAATTGCGGTAACCGCGGGCGTACACATTGAACGGCCACTGCGCCCAGGCATCGCTCGTTTGCGGATCCGTGCCCTCAGCCGGCGACACCGGTTGGCCGCTGCCGGCCTTCAGCGCAAAGGCCCAAGTGTCCGCCATCTTGGCCATCCCATCCTGCAGGATCTCGAACTGCTTGGAGGGCTCCTTGGCGAGGTTCAAATACCAATCCCACCACGCGTTGACGTAAACGTCGGGCGCCAGTCCACCGGTGACCGTCGCCAATTGCGCGCGCAGCGCGCGTGCCATGCCTTCAGAGTCTGCCGGGTCGGGGGCGACCGAGGAGCGGTCGGCAGCGGGGTTAGAACTGTCATTCACCGGTATGCTGTCTCGCTTGGAGGGCCACGGCCCGTTAAGGCCGGCAACTATACAGCGTTCGGCGGGAGCACCTCTCGGCGCTCCCGCCTCCGGCTCATCGCACCATCCGTCGGACGGACGGCCGGTTGGTTTCCTCAGGCGGCCTTCTTGGTCGCTTCCTTGGTCACTTCCGCAGCCTTGCTGGTCACTTTGACGGCCGCTTCGCTCACCACTTCACTGAAGGTGGTTTGCGCATCGGTCGCCAGGGTCACGAGCTCTTGAGCGCGGGTGCGAAGCTTCTCGCTGAGCGCGGTGGCAAGTTCCACTTGCTTCGAGACGAACTCGGCGGGTGTTTGTGCGCCAACCGCCGCCTTCGCATGCGCAAGGCTCCACTCGAGGTAATCCCCGGCAAGCGCGTACTGGTAACGGCCGAGACGGTCCATCGCCTTGATGCCTTCCTGCTGGGCCTTCACCACGGGGGCGAATGCGTTGCGATAAGCCTCTAAAATCGTCTTGGGGTCGAAAAATGAATCAGTCATGGTAGCTCTCCTGGTCTGGGGTGATCGTGAAACTGGGGCCAGTATAGCGCCTTTTGTATGCAACGCAAGAAGAATTATGAAAAATCATAAATTATGCTTGATTGATCGTAAATCATTATTTTATAAGAATAAATTATTATTCAGCGAAGCCAATGTGTCCTGTTGATTTTGCGTTGCGAGAAAACTCTTGACGACATTCGACGGGCGGCGGGCGCGAAGAGCATAATCGGGCGTCTCGCATTCGAACCCGGGGCGTGGCATGACGATTCTCAACCACATCGAGTCCCTCGAGGCCTATTGCGAGCTTGCCGGCGCCCGGCTCGTTCGAACGATACTGCCGAGGGAAATCCAGGGCCTCTCGTGCCGCAATCTCATCACCTTGCGGACCGGTCTGAGTCCGGAGCAGGAGCTGCTGACGCTGATCCATGAGCTGACGCATCTGCTGCTGCATGGAGAGACGCACGACAGCATGGAACGCACGCGGTTCGAATACGAGGCCGAAGCCGTGGAGGGATTGGTGATGCAGCAGCTCGGCCTGGCGCATCCGCAGTGCGGTGCCCACCCCGACGGGGATGGTCCGACCGATAATCTTCTGCCGGCATCCGTCGCACGCGTGCTCTGGGCAAGCCGGCGAATTTGCGGCGCGCTCGGATTGGACGGAGCGCAAGCCCTACAGGCGAAGGCCCCCATCCACCTCGAGGCAGCGGCCCGTGAAGAAGTCGTTCTCGAATATGAACATCACGGCGTGGGCAATCTCCTCCGGTAGGCCCAGGCGCTTCAACGGCACGGGCTCGGTGAGTTTGTTCAGCACTTCGGGACGCATCGAGGCGAGGATCTCGGTATGGGTGAAGCCGGGGGCGATCGAGCCGACTCGGATGCCGTAGCGTGCGAGTTCCTTGGCCCAGACCACTCCCATGGATTCCACCCCGGCTTTCGCCGCGCTGTAGTTGCTCTGTCCCGCATTCCCAATGCGAGAGATGCTCGAGATGTTCACGATGACGCCGCCGTTGCCGAGTTCGATCATGTGCGCAGCGGCCTCGCGTGCACAGAGAAACACGCCGCTCAGGTTCACGCCAATGACGGCGTTCCATTGGTCCATCGACATGCGTCCCACCACGGCGCCGTCTTTGACTTTGACCAGCAGCCCATCGCGCACGATCCCGGCATTGTTGACGAGTCCATCCAAACGGCCGAAATCCCCGGTGACCCGCGTCATGGCGGCCGTGACCTCACCTTCGTCCGCCACGTTCACCCGATAGCCGCGCGCCTGCACCGATTTAGCCGTGCAGAGGGCGGCCGTCTCCTCGAGGTCGCTCGCGTTCAGATCGAACAGCGCAACGTCCGCGCCGCGAGCGGCGAGCTGCAGGGACGTTGCTCGCCCGATGCCGCGCCCGGCGCCAGTCACTACCACCGTCTTGTTGCGAACGTCCATCGTCACTTTTCCTTCTTGTCGTCGGTCTGCGGACCCGATTTTTGCCGGTCCGTGGTGTTGGAAGAATCCGCCTCTTTCGGGGCAGCGGGGGCGCGGCCCATGAGCGCATCGCGGGTCGCTGCCTGCATCTGCTCCCACAGCTCCATGTTCTTTCGAGCCATTTCTGCAAAGGGCGCCAGCGGCGTTTGCAATGCTTTGGCCATCTCGACTTGCATCGATTCCTGTTGCTGCACCATCGTGGTGAACGCCTGTTCAAGGTAGCGCGTGAGCAGCGCTTGCATGGGGCGGCCATAGAAGCGGATGATCATCTCGAGCAGGTCCGGTCCCAGCACCGGCTGGCCGAATTGTTCCTGCTCGGAAATGATTTGCAACAGCACAGCACGGGTCAGGTCTTCGCCGGATTTGTCGTCGATCACCTTGATTTTCTCGCCCGCCACGATCAGCCGGCGCAGATCTTCAAGCGTCACGTGTGAACTGCTGCCGGTATCGTACAGGCGGCGGTTCGTGTATTTGCGGATGAGGCGTTCCTGCTGCATGGCTGCTGGCGCATCCTAGGCCAAGCTTTCGCATTGCACAACTACGTACTTCCCGGGTGACATAATCGTGCCTGAAACAGCGAGTATGGATGCATTGAAAACAAGACGTTATCTCAAAAAATCGCGAACGTCAGTCGGCGCCTTCGTACACGGCGGCCGCTGTTGCAGTGCATACGAGGCCGCCAATCGTGGAGCATGAGCCGTGGCGTCCGTGGCAGGAGGCGATGGCAGCCTTCGGCGCTGCAGCCGGCCACGGGCAGCCGCACGCATTTGCCGCGGCCAGCGATGTTGCGCGAGTCGCACGCGCCGCTGAGCGCTTTGCCGCAGCGCTACGGGTTTATTTCAACGGCGCCGATGACCCGTCCGCCGCCGGGGAGCGGGCGCGAAAGTTCGGCGAAGCTCTGCGCGACCTGTTCGCCGAATGTCCGCTGCGCTTCGCGCCGGATCTCGGCGCGGGCGTCGGATCGCAGGGTGCGCAGGCGGGAACGTGGGATGCGCCTGCGCTCGGCGCCACTCGAGAGCATCAGCTGCGCGCGCAGCGCTTAAGTGAAGCGTGGGCGTCCGTCGATGATGCGCAGCGCCGACTGCAACGGTTGTGGTCGGATGTGTTGCGCGATGCCGCGGCGGTTTTCACGGGCCGCCTCGTGCAGCAGTCGCCGACCGACATGAGCCCCGGGTCGGTGCAAAAGCTCTATGACGGCTGGATCGACTGCGCAGAGGATGCCTACGGGCGCATTGCGCACAGCGAGCCCTTCTGCGCGGCCCTCGCCGACCTGATGAACGCGAGCAGCCACTGGCGCCGCGAGGCGCAAGCAAGCATGGAGTACTTCGTGAAGCTTTTGGATCTGCCGACTCGCAGTGAAATCAATTCGCTGATGCAGCGGCTGAAAGCGGTGGAGAATCGGCTGCGTGATTCGGCGGCCAGCGGCACCCCGATGACAGCGGCGAAACCGGCGGCAGCGAAGAGGCGGGCGCGAGCGCAAGGTAAAGCGTGAGCGGCGCTGACTTCTACGCCGCACTCGCGGCAGCGAGCCGGTCGGCGAGCCGCTCGGGAAAGCGGAGCCCTCCGGCAGACCATTCCGGCGAGGGCTGCTCGCAGAAGGAAGCCGTGTGGCAGGCGGGCAAGTCGACTCTTTACCGCTACCGGTCGATTGCGCGGCCGGCGGGTGGTGTGCCGCTGCTGATCGTCTATGCACTGGTCAATCGGCCGTACATGATGGATCTGCAGGAGGATCGTTCGCTCATCCGCGGCCTGTTGGCGAAAGGGTTGGATGTGTACCTCGTCGATTGGGGCTATCCGGACGGCGCGGACCGCTTCACCACATTGGCGGATTACATCGAGGATCACCTCGCCGCATGCGTCGATCACATCTTGAAGTCGCACGGACTCGATGCCCTGAACGTGCTCGGCGTCTGTCAGGGCGGGGTATTGAGCGTGTGCTTTTCGGCACTGCACCCGGCGCGTGTGCGAAATCTGATCACCATGGTGACGCCAATCGATTTTCATACCCCGGCGGACCTGCTATCGAAGTGGGCGGGCAAGATCGACATCGCCGCCTGGGTCGCCGACGGCAACGTCTCGGGCGATGTGTTGAATCAACTGTTCCTGGCTCTGATGCCGTTCCGACTGACCCATCAGAAGTACGTGGATCTGATGACGGGAAGTCCGGACCCGGCGCGGCTCGAGAATTTCATGCGCGTGGAGAAATGGATTTTCGACAGCCCGGACCAGGCGGGGGCGGCATTCCAGGAGTTCGTGCGCTGGTTTTACCAGGAAAACCGCCTCGTGCAAAAGCGTCTCGCGATCGGCGGCCGCGCCGTCGATCTGGACGTGCTCGACATGCCGATATTGAACCTGATCGGCAAGCGCGATCATCTGGTGCCTCCCGCGGCTTCGGCGGCCCTGCAGCGGCTTGTCGGGAGCGAGGACTATACGGCGCTGGAGTTCGATCTCGGGCACATCGGCATGTACATCAGCGCACGGGCACAACGCGAAGTGCCCGATGCGATCGCCCAGTGGCTCGCTGCGCGCTGAAGCTGCGCGCGTTCAGTTTTTCGCGTTCTGGGCAAGGAAGAATCGCACCATCTCCGCCGAGGCATCGGGCCCGCTTTCGTCCGTAAAGGATCCGCTCGTTGATCCACCGGACCATGCATGTCCCGCGCCGTGTAATTCCCAATACTCGACGAGCGGCCGGCCGTGGGTCCGATAGATGGTCGCGGTGTAATCGCGGCCATTGACGGTCATCCGCTCCTGCACCGTTTTTTGTAGAGGCCCGTGGGAATCCGCCGCCAGCGAGATCGCCTGGTCGACCACCTCGGTGCCGTTGATCGGGTCCACGGTCGTGTCCTGGTCGCCGTGAAAGACTATCGTCGGTGTGGCCCGCGCCGTGGCGGGACGTTGCGCGCGTCGGTCGATCGTGCTCGGTGCCTGGGCGTTCGCTTTATTCTTTCCACGCAACGCCACGAAGGCCGATGTTGCATTATGGGCCGCTCCATAGGCGAGGCCCGAATGCACACCCACGGCTGCAAAGAGCTCGGGATAGACGGTTGCCATGATCACAGCCATGGCGCCGCCGGCGGAGATGCCCGCAATGAACACCCTGCGTGGATCCACTTCGTAGTCGTTCATGACCTCGCGCGTGATCCCGGCAATCAGCGCGGGCTCTCCACGATCGCGCACCTGGTCTTTGCGGTTGAACCAATTCCAGCAATTCATGCCGTTGGCGGCGGGCGACTGCGCCGGATACACCACGAGAAGATCATGCTGATCCGCCAGCTCATTCATGCGCGTGCCGGCCGCAATGTCGTCCGGGTTCTGCGTGCAGCCGTGCAGCATGACGATGAGCGGCACGGGCTTACCCCGATAGCTCCTCGGCACATAGAGCTTGTAAGCGCGGGTACCGTGCGCGTTCGAATAGGAAAGGCTGACGAACTCCCCAGGACCGGCTCTCGGGGCGCCGCGCGCCGGACGCGGCGCGACAGTTGCCGCGTCGGCGTCCGCACCGGCCTGATGCGGGGCCTCGGTGCGGCGCAGCCCCGCCGCGGCGAGCGCGCGCCGAAGCATGTTACCCACCCGCATCCTCATGTCGTCCCGCGAAGAATGAATGATGCGTCAGTGTAGACGAACTGCGCTTCGCGCGAGTGATCTCGCTCGCGCCACACCACGGTCTTGTGTCCATAAGTGCGTTGCGCGGCGCTCTTTGCGCTTCCCTCGCTGCTGTGATATCAATCTCTGATGCCGTTTACCGTAGCGCCGAGTCCGAGCGCCGATGCCGGACCTTACGGGCGGGGCGCGATCGTGTTTCACTGGATCATGTTCGGGCTCGTGGTCGTGGTGGGCACGCTCGGGCTGCTGCACGATTCCTGGTCGCACAAGTCCCAGGCGTTTTGGATCAACATCCACGCCCTCGCGGGGCTGCTGCTATGGTCGGTGCTCATCGCTCGGTTCTGGTGGCGCCTGCGTCACCCGCCGCCGCCGCTGCCGCCCGACGTCGGCAAACTCTCGCGGCGGCTGTCGGCGCCGATCCACTTCCTCCTCTATGCCTTGATGTTCATCATCCCGATCATCGGGGTCGTGACCTTCATCTGGCACGGGCGCGCGTTCAACTTCGGATTGTTTCAAGTCGACTTCGGAGTCCGCTCGAACAAGGCGATCTTCCATCCGACGGAAGATGTGCACGGCTATCTCGCTTACGCGCTGTTCGCCGTCGCCGGCGCACACACCTTGGCGGCCTTGTGGCATCATTTCGTCCGGCACGACGGGATTCTGCGGCGCATGTGGCCGTGAGTCACGCCCCATGATGGCCTCCGAGGTCTTCATCACCTGCGCCGTGACGGGTTCGGCGGATTCGGTGAGCAAGAGCGGCAACGTGCCCGTGACGCCCGCGCAAATTGCAGTCTCCGCACTCGATGCCCATGCGGCCGGCGCCGCGATCGTCCATTTGCATGTCCGCGATCCCCGCTCCGGCGCCGCGAGCAGGGATCCGGCGCTCTTCCGCGAGGTGGTCGATCGCATTCGGCAAGCGAACAGCGAGGTGATCCTGAATCTCACCGGAGGCATGGGCGGCGATCTCATGCTCGGGCCGGAGCAGGCGCCGCTGCAGTTCGCCAGCGGCACGGATTTCGTCGGGCCGGGCGAGAGGGTTGCGCATGTGCTCGAGTTGCTGCCGGAGATTGGAAGTCTCGACTGCGGCTCCCTGAATTTCGATGAGATGCTCTACGGTACGACTCCCGGGTATCTGCGGCGAATGGCGCGCGCCTACCAGGAGAAGAACGTTCGGCCGGAGCTCGAGGTATTCGAACTCGGCCACATCGAACTCGCCAAGCAGCTTCTCGCCGAAGGGCTCGTCGATGAGCCCCCTCTGTTTCAGCTTTGCCTCGGCATCAAGTACGGCGCGCCGGCCAGCGCGGAGGCCATGCAGGCGATGCGCGATGCGTTGCCGCCGGGCGCGTTGTGGTCGGCATTCGGGCTTGGCCGACTGCAGATGCCGATGGTGGCCCAGGCGGTGCTGCTCGGCGGCAACGTACGGGTGGGGCTCGAGGATAATCTCTACCTCGAGCGGGGCGTCCTGGCGACGAATGCCCAATTGGTCGAACGAGCGCGGACCGTCGTCGAGCTGTTGGGGGCTCGTGTGCTCAGCGCACCGCAAACGCGCGAGCGCCTTGCATTGAAGGGCGGTTAGCGCGACTTCAAGATGGCCGCGATCTTCAAGCTCGACGGATCGATCACGGCGAGCAGCGGATGCCCCCGGCCGGTCAGCGGCAGCGCATTTTTCTGCTCCGTGGCGAGGCCGGCGGCGCGCATGCGCTGCTTCAGCCGCTCCTTCTCCGCACGTGAAAAATAGGTGACGTCGTCCACGTTCTTCAATTGCAGGCGAAGCGCCGGCAGCCCGTCGTCCCAGCGCTTGAAATAGTGCGGCATCGAGATGACGTCGAAGCCGCCGCTGAGGGCGGATTCGACGATCTTGCCGCTTTCGCCCGGATTGTCGGGCAGCGGTGCCCAGATCCATCGCGGCAAGCTATACCAATGCGGCGCGAACTGTGGGTTCTGCCGGCGCGCGAGGGCCACATCGTCGGCGTCCAAGTCGTACGCCTGCACCATTTGCAGCACGTTCTCGGAAAACGCGTAGTACAAGGGCCGTCCGTGCCACAGCGATGTCGCCCCATAGACGAGCGCGATGAGCTGGACGGCGGCGATCATGGCAATGTCGCGCGCGAGTTCGCGCCGCAATTTTTTCGGGCTGGCGATGATCAGCGTGAGGGTGGGGCCGAGCACGAGATCGACCCCGGCCATCACGGCGACGACCCGTGGCACATCGGCGAGGTACCAGCCCGGCCAGTAGTACCAGCCGAGATAGAGCGTGCCGAGCGTCAGCGACAGGACTGCCGTGCTTGCGAGCAGATGCAGTCCGAATGCCTTGAATCTGAACTTCATGCAGCCAATTTTTCACAAAAAGGCGGGGCAGGGGAAGAGCACCGCCGCGCCCACGGTCGAAATTTGCCGACGCCGTCACACAGTGCCGCGAGCGGCTATGCGGGGGACCTCGACCGCTTCGGCTGTCGGACAACGAGGCCGCGCAACCCGGCCGCAACGTAAGGGCCGAGCCGCGCCTTGAGCGCAGCGACGTCATTGGACCGGCACAAGCCGTCGGACAACGCGTCGAGCCGGCCGGTCTCGGCGAGAGAGAGCGTGAGCGCTCCGGTCAGGAAATTGTAGCCCCAATAAATGTCCTCGGGAGGCGCCGCGGGGAGCGAGGCCATCACCGCACCGATGAACTCGCGAACCACTGCATCGAAGGTCTTCCCCATCAGCTTGCGGCCGAACTCGGGCGAGTTGTTGACGAAGGCGATCAGGGAAAAGTAGTTGTGCCAGCCCGGTCCCGCGTGTGCAAGGCGCTCCAGGATCGGATCGAGAAACGCGCCGACCACGGCCTCGGTGCTCGGGGCCCGCGGTGCAGCCCGCAGACGTACCTCCGCCAAGCGCCGCAAGCGCTCCTCGTTCAGGACCTGACCGCGGCGCTCGAGCACCGCTTCGAGCAGACGTTTCTTGCTGCCGAAATGGTAATTGACGAGGGCGAGATCCACGCCCGCCGCCGCCGTTATGTCACGCAGCGAAGCGCCGTGAAAGCCCCTGCGCGCAAACAGCCTCTCGGCGGCATCCATGAGCTTGTCTTTGGTCGTGCGCTTCGCGCGGGCCATGTTTTTTCATCCCCAAAGGTCGTCCGTGATCGTTCCACGGCCGGGCTTGATATTCAACGTACGTTGAAATAAAATTCAACGAGCGTTCAAACCCGGCGCAAAAACGACGTCGGGCAATATTACTATATATTTTCGGGGGATCAGCCATGACTCGCAGTCTTTGCACAGCATTGACCTTGTACATCCTGGCGGCCACTGGCAGCGCCGTCGCTCAGAATGCAGGAACAGCCACCGCCGCCGATACCGGCGCCCTGCAAGAGGTGGTGGTTACGGCGCGACGCTATGCCGAAGATCTGCAGAGCACGCCCATCGCGGTCACCGCGCTCAGCGCCGCCGCGATCCAGACGCAGGACGTCACGAACCTTCAGGACCTCAATAGTTTCGTGCCGAACTTCAAGATTTCGGCCGACCGGGCGACCAGCAGCACGATCAATGTCTATATTCGCGGCGTGGGCCAAAGCGACCCGTTGTGGGGGTTCCAACCCGCCGTCGGCGTTTACATCGACGATGTGTATCTGGCGCGCCCGCAGACGGCGCTGCTCGACGTGATCGACGTGCAGGATCTCGAAATCCTGCGCGGCCCCCAGGGAACGCTCTATGGCAAGAACACGATCGCCGGCGCGATCAAATACGTGACTCGCGAGATTGACGGGCCCGCCACCCTGACGGCGTCCGTGACGGGCGGCAACTACGGCGAGCACGACGAAAAGCTGAACTTCTCGACCCCGGTCATCGACGATCACGTCTATTTCGGCCTGGCACTCGCCGATCTGCAGCACGACGGCTACGGCAAAGTGGTCGCCCAGCCCGGAACCACCCCGAGCACCTACAACACCATCGGCGACGATGTCTCGAACAAGGATGTACTCGCGGGCCGTGCGAACCTCACCATCAAGTGGGGCGAGAGCTCGAAGCTCAAGATCACGGCCTTCGACGTCCTCGACAATTCCAATGCCGCGGGCGGCCAGCGGCTGAATGACTATCTGGCGCCGCAGCTGGGCAACCCGTTCGACATGCGCACCGACATGCCGGTCGACAGAGACTACACCCACCGCAGCGGGGAATCGGCGACCTATACCCAGAGTTTGACCGACCAACTCGGCCTGAAGGTCGTCGGAGGTTATATCGAGGGCAGAAGCCAGCAATTCATCAATTTCGCCGAGCTCAACCAGAATCTGTTCCAGGTTCCCGGCGCTTACCACGATCAACAGTCCTCGGGCGAGGCGCAGTTGACCTTTCATAACGACTTGGTCAAGGCCGTGGGTGGCGTCTTCTACATGGACAGCACGGCGTGCGGCTCTTATAACGCATCGATCGGTACTTTGAGCGGTACGCTGCCTCCGACGGTCGCGCCCCCCTTGGGGCTCTATATCACGGAGCTGGTCAGCGGCTGCGATCTCACCAAGAGCTCGGCCGTGTACGGCGACACCGCTTGGAAGATCACCGATCGGCTGAACCTCGATGCCGGTGTGCGTTGGAACGAGGATCAAGTGACCGCCCGGGTGTACCAGGCCGATTACGCGAGCATCGCTCCGAACCAATTGCTGCCGGGCCAGCAGTTCTTCAATGCCAATCAGGTGCCAACCGGGTTCTTCCCGTTTCCCGGCCCCAGCCCCGTGGCGACCGATTACACCGGCAACCGCACGTTCGTGAACGTCAGCCCGCGCCTCGGCTTCGATTACCATTTCACCGACCATGTGATGGGCTACGTGAGCTACAGCCGCGGGTTCCTGAGCGGTGGGTTCGATATGCGCGGCAACGCCACCGTCTTCCCCGGCACGCAAAACGGCTACAACTCGGAAACGGCCGACAGCTACGAAGTGGGCCTCAAGACGACGCTGCTCGACGACACCCTGGTCTTGAATCTGACGGCGTTTTACGATCCCTACAATAACGTGCAAATCCAATTGCAGGATTTCGTCGATTACAAGGGCGCGCCGACCAATCTCACCGCGGTGCTCAATGCCGGCAAGCAGATCAACCAGGGTCTGGAGTTCGAATCGGTGTGGCGGCCGATCAGGCCGCTGACCTTGTCACTCAACGTCGGCTATCTCGATTCCTACTACAAGAACTTTCTGATCAACTGCGCCATCTTCACATTCCAAGCCGGTTGCGGGACCGGCGTGGGGGTGGTGAACATTGCGAACGAGAATCGTCCGCTCAATGCACCCTTCTGGAGCGTGTCCGAAAACACGACTTACACCTGGGATTTGCGCAAGGGAACATTGCTCGCGCGTGTCGGCTACGACTGGCGCAGCTTCAGCAATGTCGCGGTTTACACTCCGAGCCCGACCGAGCAGCCGGCGTACGGGCTGCTCAATGCCGGCCTCGCGTTCACCACGACGAGCAAGGCGTGGCGCTTCTCGATCGACGGCAAGAACCTGACCAACCGGTACTACCGTGTCGCCGGCTACGACTTCGGTAATCCACCGATCGCACCGTCCAATTCCTTCATCGGCGGCGTGAGCCAGATCGGTTTCTATGGTCCGCCGCGAACGGTGACCGGGACGGTGACCTACCACTTCTGAAGCAGGCGCTGTCCGCCCACGAGCCGACACATGTCGTGGTTCGAAACGCCCATTCCGCTGGTGCCGGATTTGATCACGCAGAACGGCCGCTGGCTCGCCGAGCGGCCGGCGCTGGTCGATGGCGATGCCCGCATGACGTGGAGGGAGTTCGCCGCGTCGACCGCGCGCGTCGCCAACGGCCTGGCGTCCCTCGGCGTACGCCCACGGGAGCGCGTGGCGGTCCTGATGGACACCCGCCTCGAGACCGTGATCGCGATGTTCGGCATCATCCGCGCCGGTGCCGTAGCCGTTCCCCTCAACGTCTCGATCAACGATGCGGCGATCGCGACAATGTGCGCGGATGCGGGCTGCGCCGCCGTGTTCGCCTCGGGACCTCACTGCCCACGTATCGATGCCTTGCGCGCCGCCGGCGTTCTCGGCGCCCGTCATTTCATCGCCTGCGAATGGCGCGGCGAGGGATGGTGCGCATTCGACACCTTCATCGACGCACAGAGCGCAGCGGCTCCGGCCGCGGCGATTGCGCCGGACGATGAATGCAATCTGATTTACAGCTCCGGGACCACCGCATTGCCGAAGGGCATCGTTCACACCCATGCATGCCGGATGCACTGGGCCCATGATGTCGCGCTGGCGCTTCGCTATCGCAACGGTTGCCGCACCCTCTTCACGCTCGGATTGTTCTCGAACATCAGCTGGGTCACCATGCTCACGACGATTCTCGTCGGCGGAACGCTGGTATTGCTGCGGGCGTTCAGTCCGCGTGAGGCGCTTGCGGTCATCGACGCGGAAGGCATCACGCACGCCGCGCTCGTTCCTCTGCAGCTCGAACGGCTGCTCGGCTGTCCGGAGCGCGGCGGCCATCGTCTCAACAGCCTGGAGACGGTAATGTGCTGCGGCTCGCCGCTGCGCCCAGAGGTGAAACGCGCCTTTGCGCGCGAATTCAATTGCCAGCTGATCGAGCTGTACGGCCTCACGGAGGGAGTCTTCACCATCCTCGAGCCCGAGGATTTCGAACGCAAGATCGACTCGGTGGGCAAGCCGGTGCTGGGTTCGGATATTCGCATTCTCGATGAGTTCGATCGGGACGTCGCGCCGGGCGAAACCGGAGAGATCGTCGGACGTGGGCGGTTGGTGATGGCGGGGTATCATGCACGGGACGAGGCCAACCGGGAGGCGACCTGGGTGGATGCGAGCGGCGCCCAATGGCTGCGCACGGGGGATCTCGGGCGGCTGGATGCGGAGAACTTTCTTTACATCGTCGACCGCAAGAAGGACATGATCCTGTCCGGCGGACAGAACGTCTATCCGGTCGACATCGAGAGTGCGATCCTCGATCACCCGGCGGTGGCCGAGGTGGCGGTGATCGGGATCCCAAGCGAGCGCTGGGGAGAGACGCCGCTCGCGGTCGTCGTGCTGCATGCGGGACGAACGGTATCTGCCGATGAGCTGTGCCAATGGACCAATGCGCGGGTGGGCAGGCAGCAGCGCATCAGCGGGGTGGTGTGGCGGATGAGCCTGCCGCGAAACCCCAACGGCAAGGTACTCAAACGTGAACTTCGGCGAGAATACGCGAACACCGCCAACAGGAACCCTTAGAACATGAACCTCAACGCCGATCACTTCTACCACGGCACCGACGGCCTGCGCCTTTACTGCCGCATCTATCCCGCACGGCGTCCCGGGCGGCGTGCCGGTGCTATGCCTTCCCGGCCTTACGCGAAACAGCCGCGATTTCGCCGCACTCGCGACGCATTTGAGCGCGCGGCGGGAGGTATTGACCGCGGATCTGCGCGGCCGGGGCCTCTCGGCGTGGGATCCCGATCCGTCCCATTACCAGCTGCCCGTCTACGTGCAGGACGCGTGGTCGCTGCTCGAATCGCGGCACCTGGGCCGAATCCTGGTGGTGGGCACCTCGCTCGGCGCGCTCATGGGCATGGTCATGGCCGCGACGCAACCGCAGAGAATCGCCGGCGTGGTTCTCAATGATGCGGGTCCGGAGATCGATCCGGCCGGCCTGCGACGCATTGCGGGATACGCCGGTAAATTGCCGCCCGTCGCCTCCTGGGCCGAAGCGGCCGCCCAGGCGAAGAGCACCTATGGAGCCGCCCTGCCGGGCCTGAGCGACGAGGAATGGCTCGATTATGCACGGCGCGGCTACCGCGAGAACGCCGCCGGTATTCCGGTCCCCGACGTCGATCCGAAAATCAGCGAAGGGTTTCGCGCCACGGCCGCGGCCCCCGGGCACCTTTGGCCGCTCTATGCGCAGATCACGGGAGTCCCGATGCTGGTGATCCGCGGGGCCAACTCTGATCTGCTCAGCGCCGCTACAGTCGAGCGCATGGCGCGCGAGAAGCCGGGTCTCGAGCACATCTCGGTCGCCAATCGTGGCCACACACCCTTGCTCAACGAGCCCGAGTGTCTCGCGGCCGTCGACGCCTTCATTGCGCGTCATGGAGAAATCGCACAACCAGGAGCTCAAGGCAATGCACCCCAACAAGACCATGCGACTCAAGGATAAGGTCGCCGTCGTCACCGGTGCCGCAAGCGGCATCGGCAGGCAGATCGCCCGCACGTTCTCCCACTCCGGCGCCAAGCTGGCCATCGCGGACGTCGATACGGCCGGTGCGCAGCGGGCCGCCGCGGAACTCGTCGGCGAGGGCGGCACGGCGATCGCCGTGACGATGGACGTCACCGATGAGACGCAGGTGAATGATGCAATGGCGCGCGTGGTCCAGGCATTCGGTCGGATCGACGTGCTGGTGAGCAACGCCGGGATTCAAATCGTCGCACCGATCGAGGAGTTATCCCTGGCCGATTGGAAGCGCATGCTTGCGATCCACCTCGACGGCGCCTTCTTGAGCACGCGCGCGGCACTGCGGCAAATGTACAGTCAGGGCAGCGGGAGCATCATCTACATGGGATCCGTCCACTCCCGTGAAGCCTCGCTCCTCAAGGCCCCCTACGTCACCGCCAAGCACGGCCTCATGGGCCTTGCCAAAGTCGTCGCCAAGGAAGGGGCGAAGCACGGCGTTCGCGCCAACGTGATATGTCCGGGGTTCGTGCGCACGCCGCTGGTCGACAAGCAAATCCCCGAACAGGCGAAGACGCTCGGTTTATCGCAGGAGGCGGTGGTTCGCGACGTCATGCTCCGGGAGACCGTCGACGGCGAATTCACGACGGTCGAGGAAGTGGCAGAAGCGGCGCTTTTTTTCGCCTCGTTCGAATCGAGTGCATTGACCGGCCAGTCGCTGACCGTGAGTCATGGCTGGTCCATGCAATGAATCCTACCGCACGCGACGTACGGCCTGCCGCCAGCCGTTGATCCCGCTCTCGCGCTCGGGGTCCGCCGCGGGCTCGAAGCGCGCGTCGGGCTTCGCCAGAGCGGCGATGTCTTGCAACGAACCATACATGCCGCAGCCGAGTCCGGCCAGGCACGCGGCGCCGAAGGCCGTCGACTCGGTGATCTTCGGCCGCTGAATCGGGACCGCCAAGATGTCCGCGAGACGCTGCATGAACAACCCGTTCTGCGCCATCCCCCCATCGACCTTGAGAAGCGCCGGACGCAGGCCGTCGGCCGACATGGCTTCGAGCAGGTCGTGGGTCTGATAGGCGACGCTGTCGAGAGCGGCGCGCGCGATTTCGCCCCGACCCGAGGCTCGCGTCAGTCCGACGATGGCACCGCGTGCTTCGGGATCCCAGTGAGGCGCTCCCAATCCGGTGAAGGCGGGCACGAGGTAGACGCCGCCGCTGTCAGGAACCGAGCCTGCGAGTGCTTCCACGTCCGATGCACGCGAGATGATGCCCAACCCGTCACGCAACCATTGAATCGCCGTGCCCGCAGAGAGAATCGATCCCTCGAGTGCGTAGGTGACCTCGCCCTTCAATTGGTAACCAATCGTGCCGAGCAGTCGACTGCGGGAGGACACCAGGCGATCCGCGGTGTTGAGCACGAGGAAGGCGCCGGTTCCGTAGGTGCTCTTGACATCCCCCGGCGCGAAGCACGCTTGACCGATGAGCGCCGCCTGCTGATCTCCGGCAACGCCCCGGATCGGCAGTGCCTCACCAAGAACCGAGCCGTCGATGAGCCCGAAATCGCCCGCGCTATCCCGCACTTCGGGAAGACAGGCGAGGGGCACGTTGAACAGCTCGCACAGCGATTCGTCCCATCGACCTTGGCGGATGTCATAGAGCGCCGTGCGGCTGGCATTGGTAGCGTCCGTCGCGTGCAGCCGTCCACCGCTCAGCCGCCACAGCAGGAAACTGTCGATGGTGCCGAAAGCGATGTGCCCGGCCCTGGCCGCATCGCGCGCGCCGGGTACGCGGTCGAGAATCCATGCGATCTTGGTGGCGGAAAAATAGGGATCGAGCAGCAGCCCGGTCTTGCGATTGAGTTCCGCCTCGGCGTTGGCCCGGTTCAATTCCCGGCAGCGATCCGCCGTGCGGCGGTCCTGCCACACGATGGCATTGTAGAGCGGCACGCCACTGCGCCGGTCCCAAAGGACCGTCGTCTCGCGTTGATTGGTAATGCCAACCGCGGCCACGGCGCAGCGCTGCTCGCGCAGGCGCTGCAGTGCCTGGCGGCTGGTCGACATCGTAGTCGCCCAGATGACCTCGGCATCGTGCTCCACCCACCCCGGGGCCGGATAAATTTGCTCGAACGACTGCTGCTCGACGGCCAGCATTTCGCCCTCCGCGGAAAAGCCGATGGCTCGGCTCGAACTCGTCCCCTGATCGATCGCGAGCAAAACCGCTTGAGTCATGGGGCCGCTCCTCCTCTAATCGAAATCGGTGGGCAGCAGGGGGTCCTGCGCGTGCTGAAACATCCGTTCGATCTGTTCCGCCGATGTCCGTCCGGCGGACAGCGGCGGCAGTGAATCGCGGCTGAAGAAGGCCGCGCCGCTGGTTTCGATGCTCGCACGCGCGCTGCCGCCGGTGAGCTCACAGATGAAGAACATCTTGTAGATGGAATCGAGATGATGAGGCCGGTTGCGTTTGCGGTAATCGTAGACCGCCGCGAGCTTGACGGCCCGCGCCTGATAGCCGGACTCCTCGGCGACTTCCCGAACGACGCATTCGGCGGCGGTCTCATTCACGTCCGCCCAGCCGCCAGGCAGTGTCCAGGCGCCATCGCTGATCTCGCGCACCATAAGCACCCGTCCGTCGACGAATGCCGCCGCGCGAACGTCGACCTTCGGCGTCGCGTACCCGGTCTCCTGAGCGAATGCCTCGAGCATCGCCGGCCTTTCCAGCCCCGAGCCGTGGGCCACCAGGGTTGCCGCCAATTCGCGTATGCGCCCGAATCGCTGGCGATCGAACGGATCGCGCGAGAAGGTGAGGCCGATTTGCGCTATCGCGCGCAGCTCCCGCCCGATGGTCAACCACGGAGGTTCGTCCGTCCGGTCATCGCCCTGCATCGCTAGTCAGCCCGGCACAACGGCACAGGTCGAATCGAGCAGCAGCTCGCCGGCCGGACCGGTGCTCGCGAGTAAAATGAATCCCGGCCCGCTGCGGAACTGCATGCCCGCCAGCACCAGGGTGTAATCGCCCGCGGCGTGACCGGCAGCATGCGCGTGCTTCGCCAATAATTCGAACGGATTGGCGCCATCGAGATCCTCACCCATGATTCGCAACGCCTCATAATGCGCCCCGCCGACCGTCAGCGTCGACCACGTGTCCGTGATCCGCTCGGCCGTCGCGTTCAGCAAGCGGAAAACATCCGGCCGCAGACATTCGATGTGAATATGAAATTGATCCTGGGTGCGCGCGTGCGGAGGGTTTACGGCCAGACCGACGGCACCGCGCGGAATCTCGTGTCCGGCCGCCGCCGCGAGTCGGTCGCGCGCGCGCCATGCCGCTGAGAGATAATTTGGAGTTTGCGCGTTCTCGAGTTCCGCGCTCTCGATGCCGGCGATCGTCCTGGTGGGTATCAACAGGAAATGCGCGCCTCCCTTGCGATCTGCCAGCACCGCATAGGCGGCCTCAACCCGATCGCACGGCGTGGGGTCATGTCGCTCGAGCCAGTGGACGAGACATTGATCCTGAACGATCTGCCGCAAGGCGTTGCGGTTCTCACCGCACGCCGGCATCGTACCGAGCGCGCTCGCGAACACCGCGAGGAGAAAGGCGGCGGTCGTCGCGCGCAACCTAAGGGTTTCGCGCAATGCCGCGGTCGCGGCCACGAGGACTGCTCAGACGGGTTCCTAAAGCGGCTCGGTTTCCGGTGCGGACCGCAGCGCCTTCGACACCGGAATGCGCACGATCAACGAGGTGCCGCGCAAGGGGAAGCTGCTCACATCGAACGTACCTTCGAGCGCACGCACCCGGTGGCGCATGGAAGCGAGGCCATGCGAGCCGCTCGCCGAAAAGCCGCCCTGAGGTATCCCCCGGCCGTCATCCGTGATGCGAAAGACCACCGTATCGTCATCGATGTCGAGCGACACATGCACCTCTTTTGCACCCGAATGCTTGGCGATGTTGGTAAAGCCCTCCTGGGCGATGCGAAATAGTGCGATGCCGGCCTCGGCCGTGAATTTTGGCTCCTCATCCGGGAAATATTCAGTGCATTTGAGATCGGCACGCGAAAGGGTCTCCTTGAACTGCCAGCGCAGCGCGGCCACGAAGCCGACGTTGTCGAGCAGCGTCGGGCGCAGTTCCTCGATGATGCGGCGCTTGAGATCGATCCCGGCGGATAGATTCTGCTGCACCCGGTTGAGGCGCTGCTTCATGTCGGTATCGCCGGCGGGCAGATGCTGTTCCGCCCACGAAATATCCATGCGGGCCCCGACGAGAAGTCCGCCGAGCTCGTCGTGCAATTCCCGGGCGAGCGTCGCCTTCTCGCGTTCGGCGACGCTTTGCAGATGAGTTGAGAGAGCGACTAGCTCCCGGGTTTGCTGCTCGACCTCGAGCTCGAGCTGGCGCTTGCGTTCGCGGAGCTCCTCGGTCAGCAGCGTCCGGCGGCGCAAATCCTTGTAAAGCAAGCGGGCCGCAACGCCGACCAGCAACCCTCCGCAGAGCGTGGTGGCAAGGGTACGCCAGCGGCTTTTGCCCTCATCGGAATCGGTGGACGTGCTCATAGCGATACATTCCGTTCAGAAACGCTGCAACGCACCTACCAACCAGTTCCGCAGCGGGTCAAATCAGGCACAAATGTCGGGCGAAACAGCAAAAAAATCAAGTCAGTCGAAGACTTAACCTCGGGTCAGGACCTCACATCGCGAGGCCCGGTGGGGAATGTAAGGATTACTCATCGGGTGGGAAGGGCCTTAGTATACGCGGCCTCATGCCCATCGTTCGACTCGACGACGTCTCCCTGAGTTTCGGCCGCAGACCCTTGCTGGACCACGTTGCCCTCAAGATCCGCAAGGGCGAGCGCGTCTGCTTGCTCGGCCGAAATGGCGAGGGAAAATCCTCCCTCCTGCAGCTGATCGCCCGTCAGATCGTTCCGGATGGCGGCGAGGTGTGGATCCGCCCCGGCGCCCGGGTGGCGAGCCTCGCGCAGGAGGTGTCCGCCGCGACCGATGACTCCGTACTCACCGTGGTCAAGCAGGGCATTTGTGAGGGCGCTGCGGAGAGTGAGTGGCAGACCGACCTACAGGTGAATCAAGTCATCTCGCGCCTGCAACTGGATCGCGATGCGCCGCTGCGCGCATTGTCGGGCGGATGGCGCCGGCGCGTGATGCTTGGACGAGCGCTCGTGTCGGCGCCGGACCTGCTGCTGCTGGATGAGCCCACCAACCACCTCGATATCGAAGCGATCACCTGGCTCGAGGACATGATGATCGATTTCGACGGTGCGTTGCTGTTCATCAGCCACGATCGCGCGTTCGTCCGCCGCCTCGCGACTCGCATCGTCGAATTGGATCGCGGACAACTGCGCGAGTGGTCTGGCAATTACGATGATTATGTGCTGCAGAAGCTCGCCGCGCTCGAAGTCGAGGCCAAGCACGCGGCGCTGTTCGACAAGAAGCTGGCGCAGGAGGAAGCGTGGATTCGCCAGGGCGTCGAGGCGCGGCGCACGCGCAATGAGGGGCGGGTGCGCGCCCTCAAGCAGCTGCGCCGGGAGCGCAGCGAGCGTCGCGAGCGCATCGGGCAGGTCGAATTCAAGGTTCAGGAGGCGGCGCCTTCCGGCAGGCTGGTCTTCGAAGCGCGGCACGCGACGTTCGACTACGGCGCAGCGCCCATCGTCGCGGATTTTTCCGCACGCATCATGCGCGGCGATCGAATCGGCATCATGGGCCCCAACGGCTGTGGCAAGACCACGCTGATCAAGCTCCTGATGGGCGAGTTGCAGCCCACTACAGGAACGATCGAGCGCGGTACCTCGCTCCTGCCTGCCTACTTCGACCAACAACGCGAACAACTCGATGCCGCCGCCTCCATCATGGATAACGTCACCGGAGGCAGCGGCGATACGGTCACGCTCGGCGGCCGGACGCGGCACGTATCGAGCTACTTGCGCGATTTCCTCTTCCCGCCTGAACGCCTGCATGCGCCGGTGAGCATGTTGTCGGGCGGTGAACGCAATCGATTGTTGCTGGCGAGGCTGTTCGCGAAACCGAGCAATCTGCTGGTGATGGATGAACCGACCAACGACCTCGATGCGGAAACGCTGGATCTGTTGGAAGAGCTGGTCGCGGACTACAACGGTACCCTGCTGCTGGTCAGCCACGACCGGGCGTTCATCGACAACGTGGTGACCAGCACGCTGGTGTTCGAGGGTGCGGGGCGCATCAATGAGTACGTGGGAGGCTATAGCGATTGGCTGCGCCAGCGCCGGCCCGCGGCTGCTCCGATATCCACGCCGCCCGCGGTCAAGGCAGAGGCCGCGCCGGCGCTGCGAGCCGCGAAGCCCCGCAAACGCTCCTACAAGGAGCAGCGCGAACTCGATGCGATTCCCGCCATCATTCAGCGGCTCGAAGAGAGCCAAGCGGCGCTGCAGACGGCAGTGAGCGATCCCGAGCTATTTCGCCGGAGCCCGGCAGAGGCGGGCGCCGCGTTGCAGCGATTGCAGCGGATCGCGCAGGAACTCGACGCCTCCTATGCGCGCTGGAACCTGCTCGAGTCGCTCTAGCGGCGCGACCGGCCGCGACTGCCGAGCAAGTCGCTCGGATTCGGCAGCGCGCCGCCGGCCGCGTCGGGAATGACCAACGAGGAAGCTTGCTCGCGGCGGATCTCCTGCAGCTCGCGCATGGTCTGCTGCACCGCCTGCTCGGCGGCCTCGCCGAATTTTGCGATCGCGGCACTCAACGTCGCCGCCTCGAGCTCAAAATTGATCGGCACGGCACCCATGGGGGTCATCACCTGCGCCTGGCCGACGAACAACGTCGGTCGCGCAATATCGGGAATTCCGTCAGCGGTGACCGGCGTCAATTGACGGATTGTTCCCACGCGACGATCGGTGAAGGTCTCTTCGCGGTAGATTTGTGTCGAGTCCATGGTTGCTGCTGCCGGACGGCCATCGTTGGCGGGGCTCATGTGAGGTCACCTTTGTAGTGGAGTAGGCGTAACCCTAGCAAGTTTCAGGCGTGAAGTGCACAGCTTCGCGGCGGCTGCGCGACTGCACCCGCGCTGCGGGAGCCCTGATACGATACGCGCCTTGACACTTCCAGACACAGTTCGCAGGGTCCCGCAATGGACGACGCTGCTCGGGGTCGCCCTCCTCGGGTTGGCGCTATTCTGGCTGCACCACATCATCGGCCAATACCGGTGGCGGGACATCTTCGCGAACATGCGGGCGATCCCGGACTCGCGGCTGCTGGCCGCGGTGCTGCTGACCGCTGCGGGCTACAGCTGTTTGACGCTGTACGATGCACTGGGTCTGCGCTTTGCCGGTGCGCGCGTCCCATATCACCGACTCGCCTTGATTTCATTCATGGGCTACGCGATCGGGCACAACGTGGGCCTCAACACCTTGAGCGGAGGCGCCGTTCGGTATCGCGCGTACTCGGCGCTCGGCTTGTCCGCCAAGCAGATCGGCACCGTCATTGCCTTCGGGAGCCTCACCTTCATCCTGGGTGCATCGGCTCTGTTGGGGATATCCCTGCTGTCGCAGGCCCGACTGTCCGTATCGGTGCTGCATTTGCATCGTCCCCTGATCGTGCTCGCCGGATGTGTGCTGCTCGCCGTCGTCGCCGGCTATTTCACCCTGTCGATTCGCCGTCACGAGCCGCTGCGCTGGCGCAGTATCGTGATCCCCGTTCCGAGACCGCCCATCGCCTGCGCTCAACTCGCCGTCGCCTGCGGGGATCTGCTCTGTGCCGCAGGGGTGCTGTACGTGCTGCTTCCGGCGCGGGCCGAGATCGGCTTTGTGCCCTTCGCGGGCGTGTTTCTGATTGCCATCGCCGCGGGGATCATCAGCAACGTCCCGGGCGGCGTGGGCGTGTTCGAATCGGTGTTCCTGCTGCTGTTTCGTGCGGTGCCTGCGGATCATGTGCTCGGCTCCCTGCTCGCCTACCGGCTCATCTATTACCTCGTCCCGTTCGCCGCGGCGCTGACCCTGCTCGGCGCGCATGAGATCTGGGCGCACCGGGGACCCATCGTGCGCGTGGCGCGGCTGGGCCGCACCTGGTTGAGTGCCGTTACACCGCAGGCCAGCGCCCTCGCGGTGTTCGGCGCCGGCGCCGTGCTGCTCTTCTCGGGCGCAACCCGGGGCTTTGGCAACCGCCTGGAGATGCTCCACCACGTGGTCCCGCTACCGGTACTGGAGCTGTCGCACCTGTTGGGCAGCGCCGTCGGTGTCGGCTTGATGGTGCTGGCGAACGGCCTGTATCGCCGGCTCGATGCCGCCTGGTACTTGACGATGTGGCTGCTGTGCGCGGGAGTGTTGCTGTCGCTTCTCAAGGGATTCGACTATGAGGCGGCAACCATCCTCGGCGCGGTTGCGGTGATCCTGGTGTCGGCGCGGTCTCGTTTTCGCCGCCGCGCCTCCTTGATCGAGCAACGCTTCTCCGTATCGTGGGTGATCGCGGTGCTGCTGGTGTTCGGGGCCGCAACCTGGCTGGTCATGTTCGCCTATCGGCACGTGCCCTACAGCAATCAGCTGTGGTGGCAGTTCGCGTTCGAGGCGCCGGCACCGCGCAGTTTGCGCGGGTTGGTGCTCGCCATCATGATCGCTGCCGTGTATGCGCTGTGGCGCCTATTGCGTCCTTCCAAACCGTCGATCCTGCCGCCGAGCGAGGCGGATCTCGAGCGCGCGGCGGCGATCATTCAAAATGCGCATGACCCGATTACAAATGTCGCCTTGCTCGGCGACAAGAATCTCATCTTCAACGAGGACCGGACGGCCTTCATCATGTATCAGGCGTCGGGCAGCAGTTGGGTCTCGATGGGCGGTCCGGTGGGCCCGCCGGCCGCGTACGAGCCGTTGGTGTGGACGTTCATCGAGAACTGCGACGGGATGGCGGTATCGCCGGTGTTCTATCAGGTCACGCCCGAAAACCTGCCGCTGTACATCGACCTGGGATTGAGCTTGGGCAAGCTCGGCGAGGAGGCGCGGGTGCCGCTCGACACATTTTCCCTCGAAGGTGCCGCGCGCGCCGACCTGCGGCACGCACATCGTCGCGGCCTTCGCGACGGCGCGCAATTCGAGATCGTGCCGCGTCAGAACGTCGGCTCCATCATGGCGGAGCTGCGCAGCGTTTCGGATTCCTGGCTTGCCTCGAAAAAAGCCGCCGAAAAGCGCTTCTCCCTGGGATATTTCGATGAGCGTTATCTGGCCTGTTTCGACTGCGCCGTGGTCCGAAGCGCGGGCGCTATCGTCGCCTTCGCCAATATTTGGCGCGCCGGAGCGGACACCGAGCTGTCGATCGATCTCATGCGCTACAACGACGCCGCGCCCAAAGGGGTGATCGATTTTCTGCTCATCGAATGCATGCTGTGGGGCAGGGCGCAGCACTATCAGTGGTTCGGTCTCGGCATGGCGCCGCTATCGGGGCTGGAAGAGCACGCCCTCGCACCAACCTGGCACAAGCTCGGGCGCATGGTTCAACGCTACGGCGAGACGTTTTACCCCTTCGAGGGTTTGCGAAAGTTCAAGGAGAAGTTTCTGCCAGTCTGGCGCCCCCGCTATCTCGCCGCGCCGGGGGGCGTCGGCATGGCGGCCGCTCTGCTCGATGTCACCTCGCTCATTTCCGGCGGCGTCAGCAAGGTGCTGAGCAAGTGAGATACAAGGCCCGAACGATCAGCTGATGTCCGCCATGATTTTGCCGGCAACTTCGTGCATCTTCGGCAAAAATTGCTCGATCGCGCTGCGCAGTGGCACTGCACTGGCGGCAAAGCGCACCGCGATCGTCGCAACAATGCGCTCCTGCGCCCGCATCGGGATGGCGAGGCTCGTTTCCTCGGAAATGCGGCGCGCGCGCTGGGCCATGCCGAAGCCCTGGGTGCGAGTTTCCTGCAAAAGCCGATCCACGTCGGGACGGTCGCGCGCCAGCCGGTCCTCCGGCAGCGACGAGCGGGCCAATAGCTCCAACAGCGCATCGCGCTGCGGCGCGGAACAGAACGCGAGGTAGGCCCGGCCGGCGGCGGAACTCAGCATGGGCACGCGAACGCCTGCACCATGGCGCTCCAGTGCGAGCGGGCTCTGATAATCCGTGGTTTCGCGAATCAACATGGCGGCGCCCGCCGGGGTGGCGATGGCGACCGGCCACACGAGTTGAGTACCGAGTGCCGCCAGATGGGGCTTGGCGACGTACGCGAGCATGGCCTCATCGTCGAACCCATCGGACAGCGCTCGCACCATGACAGTCGGCCGATAACAATCATCGTGCGGATCGCGATCGACATAGCCCGCCAATCGCAGGGTTTCCAAGATTCGAAACGTGGTGGTGCGGGGCAGTTCGACCGCATTGGCCAGCGTGTTGATGGCGGCCCGTTCCAGGCGATTGAGCACTGCCAGCACTTCGAGACCCCGATTCAGCGCGCGAATAGGACGCGTCGATTGGCGCGCGTCATGTGGTGAGCCGTTGGTGGCTTCGGGGAGGGTGGAGACCTTGGCGTGCATATCGAGTCCTTTGGTTCAGTATTTGTACAGTATAATACTGTACAAATAACATACAAAATTCAATTGTCGCTACGAATGCTCGCTTGAGGGGCCCGCTGCCTTGATCTGCCGATAGGCATCGAGGGCTTGCAGGCGCGATATCTGGTGGTCGACGATCGGGTGCGGGTAGGTGCGCCCCAGGATGACCCCTGCCGACCGCAATTCGGACTGCGGAGCTTCCCACGGCCGGTGCAGCCATTCGTCCGTTAATTGGGACAACTCCGGCACCCAGCGGCGCACGTACGCACCGTCGGGATCGAATTTCCTCCCCTGGGACACCGGATTGAAGATCCGGAAGAACGGCGCTGCGTCGGCGCCACAACCGGCCACCCATTGCCATCCAAGGGTGTTGCTGGCGAGGTCCGCATCGACGAGGGTGTCCCAAAACCAGCGTGCTCCCTGAGTCCACGGCAGAAGCAGATCCTTGATCAGGAAAGAGGCAACCACCATGCGCACGCGATTGTGCATCCAGCCGGTCTGCCACAGCTCTCGCATCCCCGCATCGACGATCGGAAATCCGGTCGACCCGCGCTGCCAGTCCCTCAAGGCGGTCGCGTTCGATTTCCACGGGAATCCCGCATACCGCGCGCGCAGCGGTTGCTCGGGTGTCTCGGGAAAGTGGAACAACAAATGGTGGGCGAATTCGCGCCACCCCAGCTCGCGGAGAAAATGCGATTCGCGCCAGGACGTGTGCTGTCCCCGCTGCAGGGCGAAGCGACGCGTAGCCTGCCAGATTTCCCGAGGCCCAATCTCGCCAAAATGCAGGTAGGGCGACAAACGCGAAGTTCCCCGAATGCCCGGCCGATCGCGACGGCTGCTGTAGTCATCAAAGGTGCCGGCCAAAAACTCCTCGAGAAGC
Source organism: uncultured Gammaproteobacteria bacterium (assembly GCA_963843295.1). Lineage (GTDB taxonomy): Bacteria > Pseudomonadota > Gammaproteobacteria > Steroidobacterales > Steroidobacteraceae > Bog-1198. The sequence continues at coordinate 56,072 of CAWJJP010000010.1, forward strand.
AGCCGTGCGGCTGCGCTGCCGGGACTCCATACCTGCTCGATGCCGTGGCTCCAGGGCCGTCGCGGCAGCAGACCGAGACTCTCGAGCGCGAGCGTCTCGGGCCACGCGTCTGGCGCGCGCAGGACTTGTGGCGCCGGCAAGGGATCGGCGGGATCCTCGAGCGACAAGCAGTGGCGCCAAAAGGGGGTGAAGACCTGGAACGGGCCACCGCTCCTCGTTTCGACCGCCCACGGCTCGCGTAAAAGCGCGCTGTTGAAGCTCTTGGTCTCGAGACCGTCCGACCGCAGGGCGGCTTTTATTTCACTGTCGCGCCGAATCGCGGCGGGCTCGTAGCGGCGATTCCAGAGAACGCGGGCGGCGCCGCTTTCCCGCGCCAATGCACGCAGCGCGGAGAGTGAGTCGCCGCTCGCGCGGATGCAGAGCCGCGATCCGCAGGCGGCGAGATCCGCGTGCAGTTTTCTCAAGCTGTGATGCAGCCACCATCGGGCCGCCCCGCCCTGCGGCCACTCGCCCTCTTCGGCGGGGGCGTGGATGAATATCGGAATGACCGGCGCCCGGGCTTCGACCGCGGCGGTCAATGCCGGATTGTCGGTGATCCGCAGGTCCTGGCGAAACCAAACGAGGGTGCTCATCGGCTCGAGAGTGGCTCAGCCCGGCACCCGCGCGCAACCGCAGCCGCAGCTGGTTTCCGTGCCGCAGACGCGGGCGTGTTCGGCTACAATTCGCCACCAATTTGTGCTGACTTTCGGGAAATGCCTTCATCATGTCGGAATCATTTGCAGCCTCGTCCCCCCCGTCCACCTCGGTCGAGACCGTGATCATCGGCGCCGGGCCGGTGGGCTTGTTCCAAATCTTCGAACTCGGGCTGCTGGGGATCGGCGCGCACATCATCGATTCGCTGGCCCAAGTCGGCGGCCAGTGTACCGAGCTGTATCCAGACAAGCCGATCTACGACATCCCCGCCCTGCCGATTTGCGGGGCGCAGGAGTTGATCGATCGGCTCCTCGAGCAGGCGAAGCCCTTTCATGCGACATTCCACCTGGGCCAGGAAGTGACGGAATTGCAGCCGCTTCCAGACGGGAAATTCCTCGTGGCCACCTCGTCGGGCACGCGCCTCACGGCGGGAGCCGTGGTCATCGCCGCCGGCGTCGGCTCGTTCCAGCCCCGTCGTCTGGCGGTGCCCGGCGTCGAGGAGTTCGAGGGCAGGAGCGTGCATTATCGCGTCAAGTCCGCCGGCGATTTTCACGATCGCGATCTCGTGATTTGCGGGGGCGGGGACTCGGCACTCGATTGGACGGTTGCGCTGTGCGAGAAGGCGCGCTCGTTGACGCTGGTGCACCGGCGCGCGGAGTTTCGCGCTGCGCCCGCGACGGTCGCGCGGATGCGTGAATTGGTGGCTGCGGGCAAGATGCAATATCTCGAGGGCCACGTCGTCGCGCTTCACAGCGATAACCACAGGCTGACCGGCGCGGTCATCCAGACCAACGATGGGCATACCACAGTGCAAGTCGGCGCCGAACACGTTCTGGCTTTCTACGGCCTGCACCCCAAACTTGGCCCGGTTGCCGAATGGGGATTGGAACTCGAGAAAAAGGCGCTCAAGGTCGATACGGAGAGGTTCCAGACCAACGTTCCGGGGATTTTCGCCATTGGCGACATCAATACCTATCCCGGCAAGAAGAAGTTGATCTTGAGCGGATTTCACGAAGCCGCGCTCACCGCGTTCGCCATCCAGCACCATTTGTTCCCGCAGAAGCGCCAGTTCCTGCAGTACACCACGACGAGCCCGATCATGCAGAAGCGGCTCGGGGTCACCCCTGCCGACCCGACCGCCGGGCATTCGTGAACAAGCTGCTCGACGACCTGCTCAAGGTCATGACGCTCGAGCGGCTCGAGTTGGACCTTTTTCGCGGCGAAAGCCGCGACATCGGCTCACCCCAGGTGTTCGGTGGACAGGTTCTTGGCCAGGCGCTGATGGCGGCGACCGCGACGGTCGAGAATCGCATCGTCAACTCGCTGCACGCCTACTTCCTGCGCCGCGGTGACTTCAATGCGCCGATCGTCTACGAGGTCGACCGGGCGCGCGACGGCAATCATTTCTCCACCCGCCGCATCGTCGCTATCCAGCACGGCGCACAAATCTTCAACATGTCGGCATCGTTCCAAACCCCCGAAAGCGGACTGGAGCATCAGCTCACCATGCCCGATGTGCCGGCGCCCGAGGAGTTGCCGACCTTCGAAGAACAGGTGCGCGAGCTCTTGCCTCATTTACCCGCGAACATGCGCCGGGCGCTCGAACAGAAACGGCCATTCGAATTTCGCCCCGTGCATCCGCCGAGTTTCTTGAAGCCGCAAAAATCACCGCCCCTGAAGCACATGTGGATCCGCGCCATCGAGAAACTGCCCGACGATGAATCGCTGCACCGCTGTCTCCTGGCCTATGCTTCCGATTTTCATCTCCTCGATACGGCCATGATGCCGCATGCCCTGACACTCACCTCGCCGCAGGTGGTCATTGCAAGCATCGACCATGCCATGTGGTTTCACCGCGACGTGCGGGTGGACGATTGGCTTCTGTACGCGACGGACAGCCCGAGTGCCTCCGGCGCCCGCGGCTTCGCGCGCGGCAGCGTGTTTTCGCGTGATGGCCGTCTGGTTGCCAGCACCTCGCAGGAAGGCCTGATACGTGTGGTTCGATCATGAAGGCGCTTCTCATCATCGTACTCGTCGTCGGCGGTATCCTCGGCCTGCTGCTCACACTGCGCAGCAGCCGCAATACGGGCATGCCCGATGCCGAGGTGCTAAAAAGGGCACAGCAGCGCGCACGCGACCAGGCCGCGGCCGACAAGGACGACTGAAGGGCGGGCGCTGTTCCGCGCAACGGTGGCGCTACGAGGAGGTGGCCGGCCGCGCCTCCCACACGGTGCGCGGCAGTACGTACAAGTGGCAGTCCCACCAGCGATTTTTGGCGCGCCGGTGCTTGCGGAATACGGCCTCCCAGCGCATGCCGATTTTTTCCAATACCCGAATCGAGGCCTTGTTGTTGACGTCCACGGTTGAGATGACGCGCTCGGCGCGCAGGTCGTAGAACGCCGCATCGATGAGCGCGAGCGCGATTTCGGTCGCAAATCCCCTGCCCCATTCCGGCGCCGCGAGCATGTATCCCAAGTCCACGACGTCACGCTCGATGAGGGACAGATCGCACGCGCCGATCACGCGTGCGGAGCCGATTTCCTCAACCGCGAGTTCGAATCGCGTGCGCGGCACTTCGCGCTGCGAGGCGAGCAGGCCGTCGAGATAATCCTGGGTGCTTTCCTCGTCGCGCGGGCCGAAGAACAAGTAGCGGGTGACCCGCGGATCGGCCGAATAGGCGTGGACCGCCCCGAAGTCCGCTTGCACGAACTCGCGTAGATTCAGCCGAGCGGTACGGAGGGGGAGGGTGAGCCTGCGCATGCGCGATGCAACACTAGGTGGGCCTTAGCAGCACTTTGCCCGGATTGAGGATGCCTTTCGGATCCATCGCCCGCTTCAGCGTGCCCATCAAGGCATATTCGACAGGATCGGCGCGCGCGGCAAACTCCGATGCCCGCAGACGGCCGATGCCGTGTTCGGCGCTGATGCTGCCGCCGAGACTTTCGACCAAATCGAACATCGACGTCTCGAGCGCTTTGCCGCGCGCAAGAAACTCCGTGCGCGGCGCGTCGGGGCGCTGACTCACGTTGAAATGCAGATTGCCGTCGCCCATGTGGCCGTAGCAGACCACATCCCCTTGGGGGACGAGCTGCTGGATGAGTTCCGAGCCCTCCGCAACGAGCCTCGGGATGCAAGAGACGGGCACGGACACGTCATGTTTGAGGCTTGCGCCCTGGTGGCGCTGCGCCTCCGGTACCGATTCGCGCAACTTCCACATCGCCTTGCCCTGTGCGAGAGAGGTCGCAATCACCGCATCTCTGATGATGCCGCGGGACGCAGCTTCCTGCAGCTCCTCGGAGAGCAGGGCCGCAAGATCCTGCTTCGGGTTGGGTGAGGTGAGCTCGATGAGAAGATACCAAGGTGCGCCCTGGTCCAGCGGATTGGCGACGCCCGCGACGTATTTCACGGTGAGCTCGACCGCAATTCGCGATATCAGCTCGACAGTCGTGAGCTGATCACCAGCAGCACCGCGCATGCGAGCCAGCAACTCGAGCCCCCGTTGCGGCGATTCGATTCCGGCAAGGGCGGTGGCCGTGTCGGCAGGCTGCGGAAACAGCTTCACGGACGCGGCGGTGATGACGCCGAGGGTACCTTCGGCTCCAATGAACAGGGATTTGACGTCATAGCCGGTATTGTCCTTGCGCAGGCTCTTAAGTCCGGACATGACGCGCCCGTCCGCCAGCACGACCTCCAGCCCGAGCACCAGATCGCGCATCATCCCGTAGCGAATCACGGCGGTGCCGCCCGCATTGGTCGACAGATTGCCGCCGATTTGCGCCGTGCCCTCCGAACCCAAGCTCAAGGGAAACAGCCGATCCTGGGCTCCGGCGGCCGCCTGCGCCGCCCCGAGCGTGCAGCCGGCCTCCACGATCATCGAGTAGTTGGCGGCGTCCAACTGGCGAATGCGGTTCAGCCGCCGCATGGCGAGCACGATCTGCGTACCGGATTCGTCCGGGGTCGCTGCCCCGCAGTAGCTCGTGTTCCCGCCGAAAGGCACCAAGGCAACTTCATCGCGATTGCAGATCGAAAGGATCGCGGCGACTTCACCGACGGTGCCGGGCAGGAGCACCAGCGGTGTCGCGCCCTGGTACAAGTGGCGAAAATCGCTGATGTAGGGCGCGAGATCGTCGGGCGTATCGAGCCATGCGCCCGCGCCGACGACGGCCTTGAGTGCCGCGAGCGTTCCGGTATCAGGCGGCCGGGGCATTCAGGGCCGCGATTCGCTCATCGAGGGGCGGATGGCTCATGAACAGACGCATGAATCCTTCGCCTGCCGAGGTATTGATGCCAAAAGCCTGCAATTGCGGCGGCATCTGAGCGCCCTGAGCGCGCTTCAACGCCTCCAGCGCGCCGATCATGCTCCCGGTGCCGGCAAGATTGGCTCCCCCGCGGTCCGCGCGGAACTCGCGCCGCCGCGAATACCAATTGACGATGATGCTCGCCGCGATGCCCAGCACCAGTTGGGCGATCATCGTCGTCAAAAAGAAGCCGATGCCTGATTCCCCCCGGTCGTTTCTGAACAACGCCCGATCGACCAGACCGCCGATGATGCGCGCCAGAAAGATGACGAAGGTATTCAGCACACCTTGCAGCAAAGCGAGTGTCACCATGTCACCGTTCGCGACGTGACTGATCTCGTGTCCGAGCACCGCTTCGGCTTGCGCCCGGGACATGCCACGCAATAACCCGCTGCTCACGGCGACCAAGGCGGCATTGCGCCGCGCACCGGTCGCGAAAGCATTCATATCGTCGGAATCGAAGATGCCGACTTCGGGCATGCCGACGCCGACTTGCTCGGCCAGCCGCTGGACCGTCGATACCAGCCAGATCTCGATCTCCGACTGCGGTGTGCCGATGACGCGCACTCCCATCAGGTGCTTGGCGGTCCATTTGGACAGCGCCAACGAAATGAGCGCGCCGCCGAATCCGCACAGCGCGGCAAAGACCAGCAAGCCGCCGAGGCCGCCTTGCGGCAACCGCACCCCGAAGACTCGCTCGATGATGAAAATCACTATGCTCAGCAGGGCGAGCACAGCGAGATTGGTCACGATGAACAGGAATATGCGCTTCATAGGCCCCTTTTCTTTAGGGAAACGAACCACAATAAGGGACTAGCCGCCATTGATGATAACGCCCGCCGAGGTCCATGGTCGGGATAAGCGGGCCGATTTCAAGGAGCGGGCGCGACTATCGCGGTGCCCGCGGGGAGATTCTGACCGCTCAGCGGTCGGCCGCGGCTTGGCTGGGTCATATCGAGAGTATCAGGGCATGCAATTCAAGGATTACTACGACACGCTGGGCGTGAGCCGGGCCGCGGATGCCGAGGCGATCAAACGCGCCTACCGCAAATCGGCCCGCAAGTACCATCCGGATGTCAGCAAGGAACGGAACGCGGAGGCGAAATTCAAGGACGTCCAAGAGGCCTATGAGGTCTTGCGAGATCCCGAGAAACGCGCCGCCTACGATCAACTGGGCCGCCATTATCGTCCCGGCCAGCAGTTCAGGCCGCCGCCCGATTGGGGAAATCAGTTCGGCCAGGGCGGGGGACAGCGCTTTTCGGACCTCAACGGCTTCAGCGACTTTTTCTCGACCCTATTCGGCGGAGCCGGCCACGGACAGGGGGGCTATGCCCAATCCGAGGCCGATGCGGGAATTCTCGAAGTGACCCTCGAAGAGGCGTTTGCGGGTACGAAACGACGGGTGACCATCACCGAAAACGGCCGTCCGCGGCCGCTCGATGTGCAAATTCCCGCAGGAATCACCGACGGCCAGGCATTGCGGATCGCCGGCGCCGGGCATGGTCCCGCGCTCATTTTCCGGGTGAAGCTGCGTCCGCACCCGCTGTACACCTTGCAGGGCCGCGATGTGCAAATCGAATTGCCGCTGGCGCCTTGGGAGGCCGCCTTGGGGGCGAAGGTGGCGGTGCCCACTCTCGGCGGGAAAGTCGAATTGACCATCCCAGCCGGCGCTCAAACTGGACAGAAGCTGCGGCTTCGCGGCCGGGGCCTGCCGGGATCCCCGAGCGGCGATCAGCTCGTGAGTGTCAAACTCGTGACTCCGGCTGCGGATTCTGCGCAGGCCAAGGAAGCCTACGAACGGATGAGGCGCGATCTGAAATTCGACCCGCGCGCCGGATGGCCGTAGTACCAGGCTCCCGCTCATCCGTCGGCAAGCGGGTTGCCCGTGACGCCATTCCCCGTGAGGCCACGGGCCTCCTCGAACAGCGGGTCCGAGAGGATGCGTCCCTGGCCCTGCTGAAGTCGGTCGGCAGCGCTCACACTGCTCTGCGGTTTGACGAATAGTGCCGTTACCTCCGGATGCGCACTGCGAATGCGGGATTCCATTTCGATGACGGCACGCTCGATCTCCGGCGCGCGCAACGCGTCGATGAAATCGATGCTGAGGGTGGCGATGACGTTGCGGGGCGCGAGCTGCACGGTGAGTATCCCGTTGGCGCTGCAGACGCCCGGTATTGCGGAGGCGATGCGCAGGATGTCTTCGCTCAAGGCGGGATCGGCGCGCTCGCCGATGAGCAAGTCCTTCGATTCTTGCGCGAGAAGTGCCGCAACGCCGGCCAAGATCGCGGCAATCACCAGCGATGCGATGCCATCCCAGCGCGCGTCTCCTGTCAGCAGCGCCGCCGCAGTCCCGCCCGCCGCTGCGGCAATCCCCAGCAAAGCGGCGGAATCCTCGAATACCACGATGAATGCCGGCGGATCCTTCGAGCGCCGGAACGCTTCCCACCAGCTCAGGGAGCGCTTGGCGGCGCGAAAGGCGCGCATGCCGACCCACCAGGACGCCCCTTCGAAGACGAGCGCCATGGCCAGCACGCCGAAAATGACGCGCGGCCGTTCGATGGCCTGGGGATGCAGCAGGCGGCCAAGACCCTGGTATAACGAAATGCCGGCGCCGAGCGCGAATATCAACAACGCAACGACGAAGCTCCAGAAATATACCTCCCGGCCGTAGCCGAGAGGGTGCAGACGGTCGGGCGGCCTGACGGAGCGCCGGATGCCGTACAGCAGCAGCAATTCGTTGACGGTATCGACCAGCGAATGCACGGCCTCGCTGAGCATGGCTGCCGAGCCCGTGGCCGCCGCCGCAACGAACTTGGACCCCGCCACCAGCAGATTGCCGGCCAGGGCCGCCCAAACCGCCACGACGCTGCCGCTGGTCGCCATCGATGCGGGTGTCCTTGAAGTATCGGGCGGCGGCCCCATTCACCGCAGGGTGACTCGCTGACCCACGTACCGATTGTAAGGCCATGACCATCGAAACACAGCCACAGATCAAAGAGTTCCAGTCCGAAACCAAGCAAGTGCTGCGCTTGGTGATCCATTCGCTCTATTCGCACCGAGAGATTTTTCTGCGCGAGCTGATTTCGAACGCCTCGGATGCGTGCGAGAAGCTGCGCTTCGAAGCCCTCGCGAACCCGGCCCTGCTCGGCGCGGATACGTTGTGCGTCACCTTGATTCCGGATGCCGCAGCGGGCACCTTGACGGTCAATGACAACGGCATCGGCATGAGCCAGGAGGAAGTCATTGACAACCTCGGCACGATCGCGCGCTCGGGAACGAAGAGGTTTCTCGAGGGATTGAGCGGCGATTCCGCCAAGGACGCCCAGCTGATCGGGCAATTCGGCGTTGGGTTCTATTCCGCCTTCATCGTTGCCGATCGCGTCACGGTGCTCTCCAAGCGTGCCGACGGCGCGGGGGTGCGCTGGGATTCGGATGGCGAGGGGACCTATGAGGTGCGTGCCGACGACAAGGCGGATCGCGGCACCGAGGTCATCATGCATTTGCGCGAGGAGGACAAGGAGTTCCTCGAGCCTTCACGGCTGCGCCAGCTGGTGCGCAAATATTCGGATCATCTCGGCGTGCCGATCATCCTCAAGACGAAGGATGCGGAAGAGACGCTCAATCAGGCCAAGGCGTTCTGGACCCGTCCCAAATCGGATCTGAAGGATGAGGATTACCAGGCGTTCTACAAGCACCTGACCCACGACTCCGAGGATGCGCGGGCCTGGGCACACAACAAGGTCGAGGGGAACATCGAATACACCTCGCTGCTGTACCTGCCGAAGCGTGCGCCATTCGACTTGTTCGAACGCGAGCAACGCGGCGGCGTGCATCTGTACGTGAAGCGCGTCTTCATCATGGACAGGGCGGCGGAGCTGCTGCCGCCATGGCTGCGCTTCATGCGTGGATTGGTCGATACCGATGACCTGCCGCTCAATGTGTCGCGCGAGCTCCTGCAGAACAATCGCACGGTGGAGAAGATCAAGTCCGCGCTGGTGAAGCGATCGCTCGATCTGCTCGAAGAACTCGCCGTCGATAAGCCGGCGGAGTATGCGGAGTTCTGGAATACGTTCGGCGTAGTGCTGAAGGAAGGGGTGATCGAGGATGCCGGTCAAAAGGCGCGCGTCGCCAAGCTGCTGCGCTTTCATTCGACCGCTTCCGCCGGGGATGCCGCCGATGTCACCCTGCCCGACTATGTAGCGCGCATGAAGCCGGACCAAAAAGCCATCTACTACCTGACGGCCGACACGCTCGCGGCTGCCCGCAACAGCCCGCATCTGGAAGGCTTTCGGGCGCGGGGCATGGAAGTTTTGCTGCTGACCGACCGCATCGATGAATGGGTGGCCGCGCATCTGCAAGAGTTCGAGGGTAAACCCCTCACCAATGTCTCGAGCGCTGCGGCCGACGTCGCCTCCGCGATCGAAACCCCTGAGAAGGCCGCCGCGGAATCCGCGTACAAGGAGACCTTGGAGCGGCTCGGCAAGACCCTGCTCGGCAAGATCGCGAGCGCCCGCATCAGCAACGGCCGGCTCACGGATTCGCCCGCGGCACTGGTCGCGGGTGAGTTCGGCATCAGCCTGCGAATGGGCCGCATCTTGAAACAGGCCGGACAACAGAATCCCTTCGCGACGCTGCCGATTCTCGAATTGAACCCGAAGCACCCCCTGGTCGAGCGGTTGAAAAGCACGGCCGATGAGACGGCCTTTGCCGACCTCGCGCACGTGCTGTATGACCAAGCCATGCTCTCGGAGGGCGGGGAACTCGATGATCCGGTGGTTTTCGTGCGCCGCGTGAATCGTCTCATCGTCGAAGGGCTCTCCGCCGCCCCCAAGATCATTCTGAGCTGAGCAACGGGTGTTCACTCCGCGTCTTGCGTCGTTTGAAAGTGCGGGCGACACGCCGGCGGATACAACGCCGGTGGATGATTCGCAGGCCGAGGACGGAGCACTCCTCGATGCGTACTCCGCGGCGGTCATCGGCGCACTGGAGCGGGTTGCGCCCGCGGTGACCTTCATCGAGGTGCTGCACAGAGGCGCGCAATCGCCCGGTCGGCGCGCGAGCCGCGGCACCGGTTCGGGGTTCCTGTTCACCCCCGACGGCTATCTGCTGACCAACAGCCACGTCGTTCACGGGGCGGAGCGTGTCACCGTGCGCCTCAACGATGACGCCCGATTCCACGCCGACCTCGTGGGCAGCGACCAGGATTCCGATCTCGCGGTCCTGCGCATCGGCTCCCCGTCGGCACTCCCTTATGTTCAATTCGGCGATTCCTCGACGCTGCAGGTGGGTCAGGTCGCCATTGCGATCGGCAATCCGCTCGGATACTCGAAGAGCGTCACCACCGGCGTCATCTCCGCATTGGGGCGGACGCTGCGCGCTTCGACGGGCAGGCTCATGCACGATGTCATTCAGACGGATGCGGCACTGAATCCCGGAAATTCGGGCGGTCCTCTCGTCGATTCCCGAGGCCGGGTGATCGGCGTCAATACGGCGATGATTCCGCAGGCACAAGCGATCTGCTTCGCCACCGGAATCAACACGGCCAAGTGGGTCATCGGTCAATTGTTTGCGCATGGACGGGTACGGCGCGCTTACATTGGCGTGTCCGGCGCCAGCGTGCCGCTGGCAACGCGTGTGGTGCGCCATTTCAATCTGCAGAGAGCCAGTGCGGTGCGCGTCGTGGAAATCATGCCGGAGAGTCCCGCAGCCGTCGCGGGCGTCATCGTCGGCGACCGCATCCTTGCATTGGATGGCGCGCCGGTCGATGGAATCGACGGCTTGCAGCGGTTACTCGATGCCGGCCGCATCGGCCAGAGTTGCGAGTTGCAGCTATTGCGCCGCTCGAACTTGGTTCGCGTGAATTTGCGGCCGATTGAATTACCCGGCTGAGGCGAGTAAAGAGTTGCAAACGAACAGCATGCAGGAGCCGGTTTCATGAGGCCTCAAGCGCATCCGATTACATTGGTGTCGCCCCCCGAACCCACCGATCACTTTCTGGGTTCCGAGCACGCGCGCGTCACATTGCTCGAGTACGGCGATTTCGAGTGCCCGAGCTGCAAGGTCGCGGCGTCGACGCCGAGATTACTGCTGGAGCGATTTCCCAACCGGATCCGTTTCATCTACCGCCATTTCCCGCTGGAGGAGGCGCATCCGCATGCGCTCATGGCGGCCGAGGCGTCCGAAGCGGCCGGTGCGCAGGGAAAGTTTTGGCAGATGCACGACCTGCTGTTCCAGAATCAGGCGCATCTCAAAGATGGGGATCTATACCGCTATGCCGGCGAAGTGGGTTGCGACTTGGCGCGCTACACCGCGGAAATGGACGATCACATCTATCTGCAAAGGGTCCGTGAGCACAGCGAGGGCGGTCGCCGCTGCCACATCCGCGCCACACCGACGTTTTTTCTCGACGGCGTGGTGCAAGATATTTCCTTCGGCATGCAGGCGCTGCACGACGCGGTTGCGAGCGCGGTCCATCGCACCACCTGAATTCAGCTAGCTCCAGTCGTCTCCGCCGCCGCCGCCGAAGTCCCCGCCGCTCGAGCCGTCGTCCCACGAAGCGGGATCATTGACGCCGAAGTCGCTTCCGCCCATGTCGGTATTCGATGCGTTCCCGCTCCAGCTGCTGTCATCGGCGGGAGGGGGCAACACCGTGCCTTGACGCTGGCCGCCGTCGAGGAAATGGTGCGCCAGCTCTTCACCGGCGACGATGCCTGCACCGGCCGCGAGACCTCCGGCGAGACCACCGGCGATGCTCGAGCCCATGCCGCCACCGACCGGACCACCCGGCCCCACATAGCCGCCCGGGCCGTAGGCACCGGGCGCGCCACCCGGCATGGCGCCGGCGGCGGGATACTGCACGTAGGTACGTCGCCGACGAAAGATCATCCAGAACACGCCGACCACCAGCGCGAGAATCAGCACTGTGCCCCAGGGGAAATGCGGCGCGGACGTGGCGGGACGTGCCCCAAACGGACCCTGCGACGGTCGACCGCCGAGACCGAGTTCAGCCTTCAGAGCCTGGACCGAGCGCGGGTTCTCATCGGGAAGGCCGGGCTTGAGCTGTTCGGCCTGACTGAGTTCGGAGCGAGCAAGGGCGGTCTTGCCTTCCCGCGCATACAGCTCCGCCTGAACGTAGTGTGCCTTGGCGCTGTTCGGATGATCGCGCAGGACCTGATCGATCATCTGCTGCGCTTGATCGAGGTGGCCGCTCGTGGCCGCCTCGTAGATCTGGTGTACCGTCGGGTCGGTGTCCGCCGCTGCCACGTTCCAGGAAGCCGCGAAAGTCAAGGCCGTAGCAGCAAGGGATGCAGCCAGGAAATGTCGCATAACAGACCCCCAAATGGTCGAATTGACCGTTGGGGATTTAGATATGGGCAGGTTCTTGAAGTTCAACGCCCTCACAGGACGCCGCGGCGCTTCTGGTCCAGCTCGATGGACTCGAACAGGGCCTGAAAATTCCCCTCCCCGAACCCCTCGTTGCCTTTGCGTTGAATCACCTCGAAAAAAATCGGGCCAATGGCGTTCTTGGTGAAGATCTGCAACAGAATGCCGCGATCGGCGGTGCCATCGATCAAGATGCCCCGCCGTTCGAGTTCTGCCACCGGCTCTGCGTGGCCCGCCACCCGGATGTCGATGTTCTCGTAATAGGTGTTCGGAGTGTCCTGAAACTCGATGCCGCGCTCGCGCAAGGCATCCACGGTGCGATATATGTCGTCGGTGCTCAAGGCGATGTGCTGGATGCCTTCGCCCTTGTATTCGTTGAGGTATTCCTCGATTTGACTCTTGTCGTCCTGGCTCTCGTTGATCGGGATTCGAATCTTTCCGCACGGCGAGGTCAAGGCGCGCGAGAACAGGCCCGTTTCCGCGCCCTCGATGCTGAAATAGCGGATTTCGCGAAAGTTGAACAATCTTTCATAGAAACCGGCCCACAGGTTCATGTTGCCGCGCTTCACGTTATGCGTCAGGTGATCGATCCTCCTGAGCCCGGTGTCCACGGCCGAGGGTGACGCGACGACGGATACGAAATCGACGTCGTAGATGGTGCGTTCACCATAGCGGTCGACGAGATAGATCAGGCTGCCGCCGATCCCTTCGATCGATGGAATGTTGAGCTCCATGGGACCGGCGGTGACCGGCCCCGGTTTTGCGCCGAGCTTGAGGGCACGTGCATAGGCATTAGCCGCATCCGCGACGCGAAATGCCATGGCGCACGCGCACGGTCCGTGTGCCCGCGCGAATTTCTGCGCAAAGCTGTCGTGCTCGGCATTGATGATGAAGTTGACGTCTCCCTGCCGGTGCAGGGTGACGTTTTTCGATCGATGCCGCGCGACCGCCGGCAGACCCATGTTTTCAAAGAGATGCCGCAAGGATTCCGGGTCGGGCGCCGCGTATTCGACGAACTCGAAGCCGTCCGTGCGCATGGGATTGGCGGTGTTCACGTCGAAATGGCCGCTTTGTTGCGGGCGCCGATGACGGTACCGAACACGTGATCCCACAGCCGGGTCGTCACCCCGAAATTGCCGCTGCGCGGCGAATAATGATGGCGCATGTGCCAGGCGCGCAGCTCGCTGAAGTACACACTCGATCGCTTGTGAGCGTGGTGATGAATGACGTGATGCACGATGCCGTACCACCAATAGCCCGTCATCACGCCCACGGTCAGCCCTCCTGCGATGCCGAAGCCGAAACACAGCCACACGGGAATTCCGATGACGCTGACAAGCACCGACACGCTGATCCAGGTTGGGGTGCCGATGAGAGCCAGAGGCGCACTATGGTGCTCGCCGTGCATCGGCGCAAACCAGCGCATCGTATGAAGTGCGATACGATGCAGCACGTATTCCAGGAAGGTCCATAACATCAGCCCCATCACCAGGGCAGCAAGCCATTCCGCGCCGTTGATCCAGCCCGCACCGCGCACGCTCGCGGCCGCCAATGCGGTACACACCAGGGGGTAGATGGCAAAATCCGAGTAATAGCTGAACTTGCTGAGTCGCATGCCGCCGTCCTCGCACCCAAGGCGCCTATTTCACCACGAAGAGGCGAGCTTTTCGATTCCCCGCAGCAGGCGGTGGACCTCATCCTGCGTGGTGTACATGGAAATGCCTGTGCGCAAGAGTCCCCCCCGGCCGGCGAGCCCGAGCACTTCCACGGGACGCGAGGCATAGAAGTCGCCGTCCCAGACGCAAATTCCCGCTGCGCCGAGCGCGGTTGCGGCCTCGGCCGCCGTGTGCCGGGCGAGGGTCAGCGACACGGTGGGTGCCCGGCTGCGCGAGCCGAAATCGGGTCCCCACACGCGTACCCCCGGCAGGCAACGGACCTGCTCGTAGTACAGAGTCGCCAACTGGTGTTCATAGGCGGAGATGCCGCTCACGGCATCGACGATCCGCTCGCGCAGCGTCGTACCCGCGCCCCAACCGGCCAGATACTCGATGGCCGCACGCACCCCTTCGATGGCGGCGTGATTGAGCGTTCCAGTCTCAATGCGGTAGGGCGCCGCCGGATCTTGCGTGCTCAAGCGGTCGGTGGGCAACCGCTCGAGGGCGCCGGGCTTCGAATACAGGACCCCCACGTGCGGACCGTAGAACTTATAGGCCGAGCAAAGCACAAAATCGGCGTCCATGGCGCGCACGTCGAGCGGAAAATGCGGCGCATAGTGCACTGCGTCGATGAGGAGCAGCGCGCCGACCTCACGCGTCAGACGCCGCGCGAGCGCGATATCGTTGACCGTCCCCAAGGCGTTCGACGAGGCCCCCAGCGCGAAGAGCTTGGTTCGGGGCGAGATCTTTGCCGCCATGTCCTCGGTGTCCAGTACGCCCGACTCCATCAGCCGCACTTCCCGGACAACGATGCCGCGCTCACGCAGATTCAGCCACGGACCGCGATTCGCCTCGTGGTCGAGCTGCGTGATGAGTACTTCCTCGCCCGGTTGCAAGGTGCGGCCGATCGCGTAGCTCAACGCATAGCTAAGCGTGGTCATGTTCTGACCGAAGGAGATGCACTCGGCAGCCGCGGCACCCAAAAACGCGGCAACCACTTCGCGCGACCGTTGCATGCGGCGGTCGATTTCACGCGAGGGCGGAAAGTTGCCGTGCGTATTCACGTTGCAGGAGGCGTAGACATCCGCAATGGCCTCGATGACGGCATTCGGTACCTGGCTGCCGGCAGGACCGTCGAGGAATGCGAGTTGAAGGCCGTCGCGATGCCGCTGCAGAGCCGGGAAATCCTTCCGGCTGCGCAGGGAATGCTCTGCGGTGAACGGCACTACAGCAGGTCGTACGTGAAATCGTAGCCCGTGGGAGTGGCGTCGCGTGGATGCAGCTTCATGCTTCCCTTCGCGCCCGCATACTTGCCGGTCCCCCCCGTCACCACCATGAGCGAATCGCCCGTATCGAGAAATGGCCCCTCGACCGTGATCTGCCCCGCCGCCAGCGTCAAGGTCCAGAAGCACTCCCAACTCTTGCCCACAACGGTGCGCACGCAGTAGCCCTGATCGGTGCCGACCTGAGCCTTGTTACCGGCGTCGTACACCTTGTTCGCAAAGACCAGCAGATCGCCGACGGAGTCGCCCTTGGCGCCGAGATCCACCGTCGTTTCGCCCACCGGACGCTCGACGACGACAATCTGTTCCTTGGCGAACGCCGGCAATGTCACCAACGCTGCGGCGAGCGCGAGCGCTCGAATCGATAACCTCAACATGCAATTTCCCCTTGTTGTAACAAGCGCCGCGCGCTTCAATTCATTGTCATCTGAAGCAATAATAGCAAGGTGTGCGTTTTTTGCCGCAAGAGGTGAGAAAAACTCGTGATGCCGCAATGTTGACCGGTGAAGTGCTGCCGCTGATCGAGGAAGCGGCGGGCCGGGTGTATTCCCTGGTGCAGGAAACTCCCCTGGTGCCGTTGGCAAGCGGAGGCGGTGCTCCCAGGGGACTTGCCTTTGCCAAGCTCGAACAGTTGCAGCGCTCGGGCTCTTTCAAGCTGCGCGGGGCGACCAATAAGCTGATGAGCCTGCGTCCCGATGCCGCGGCCGCCGGCGTCATTACCTCCTCGACGGGCAATCACGGCCTCGGAGTGGCGACCGCCGCAAAATTTCTCGGCATCGACGCCGAGGTGTTCCTGAGCGCCCAGGTGAGCCCGGCGAAGCGGGACAAGATTCGCGACCACGGCGCCCGCATCCGGATCGTCGGCGATGATCCGCTGGCGGCGGAATTGGCGGCGCGAACAGCTGCCCGCGAGTCCGGACGCACTTACGTATCGCCGTACAATGACCCGTACGTCGTGGCGGGGCAGGGCACCATCGGTGTCGAGCTCGCGCACCAGTTGCCCGACCTCGATGCCATCTTCATTGCCACCGGCGGCGGCGGCTTGATCAGCGGCGTCGGTTCGTATCTGCGCCACCGCGCACCACGGGCCGAGATCATCGGATGCTGGCCCGAGAATTCCGCGGTCCTCTATGAATGCCTCAAAGCCGGCCGCATCCTCGTCGCCCCGGAGCGGCCGACATTGAGCGAGAGCACGGCGGGCGGTGTTGAATCGGGATCCATCACCTTCGAGCTCACCCGGCAGGTCATGCATCACGGGGTGTTGGTGAGCGAGGAGGAGATTCTGCGCGCCATGCGCTGGGGCCATGCGCAGGGATGGTCAATGGAGGGCGCAAGCGGCGTGGCGCTGGCGGCGTACTTCAAAGAAGCGGCGCGCTACGCGAACCGGAAGGTGGTCGTGTTGATTTGCGGCGGTAATCCGTCGCCGGCTGTGGCGGAGTTGATGGCGCAGGATCCACCGCACTCTGCCCATTAAAAAGATGACGTCTCGACGTCACGCGCTCGAGAAGTCGGCCGGCACCGCCTCGATCAGCGTCGGACCTGGGACGTCGAGGGCGCGGCGTATGGCGTCGGTGAGCGCTGCCGGATTGCGCGCCCGTACTGCCGCGGCGCCACACGCGCGCGCCAGGGCCAAGAAATCCGGATTGCGCGCGATGACTCCGGTCGGAGGGATGTTCGCAGCAACCATGTCGTCGCGGATTTGACCTAGCGCCGAGTTGTTCCACGCGACCAGCGGCAAACTCACTTCGGCTTCCACCGCAGTCATTAATTCGTTCAAGGTGAACTGCAGACCAAAATCGCCCGCCAGCGCCAGTACAGGACGGGAAGGGCTCGAGATTTTCGCGCCAAATGCGGCGGGCAATGCAAAACCGAGCGTGCCGTAACCCGACGGGTGAAACCAATGGCCGGGTTCATCGGTCCTGAACGCATAATTGCCGAAATAAGCGATTTGAGTCATATCGGTGAACACGACTCCGTCTCGCGGCAGGGCGGCTCGGATCGCATCGAGCGCGAGCAGCTGTGCGCGGGTCATCGAATCGTAGCCGCCCGCGATCTCGCTCCGAACCCCCGCAGCACCGCCAGTCTGCGTTTTCCATCCGGAGCGCGGCGACAACCGCTGTTGGATCGCGTGCAAGCTCAAGCGTGCATCCCCCCAGACAGGAACGTCGGCTGCGTAGTGATCCGCGAGCTTCATCGGATCGATGTCGATGCGAATCAACAGGCCGCCGAGCGCCAGCTTGGTTGAGATGTAAATGTCGGTCTCCGCCAATTCCGTGCCGACGGCCAACACCACGTCGGCGTCCGCGATCAAGGCTTGAACCGCCGGGTAGGGGAGCGAGGTGCCGAGATTTGCGGGGTGATGGTCGGAAAGCAGGCCCTTCCCTGCCGCAGTCGTGACGAGCGGGCAGTCGAGCGTGTCGATGAGCCGGTGCAATTCGGCCGCCGCGCCGCGTGCGCCACCGCCCGCGATGACGACCGGACGGGCGGCGACGGCAAGCAGACGCACCGCCGCCTCGATTTGAGCTTCGGGCGCCTGCGGCAGCGGCGCCGCTTCGGCGAATCGCGCGGCCGTCAGCGTCGTCGACTCCGACAGGACGTCGAGCGGAATCTCCAAATAGGCGGGGCGCGGGCGCCCGGCGCGCAATGACGCCAGGCACACGCGCAGATGGTCGCGAACGCTCTCGGCGTTCCACGCCGAGCGCGCCACGCCGAAAACGCCCTCCGCAAGCGCACATTGATTTTTCAATTCGTGCAGCACACCCCACTGCTTGCCGAGCGAGGCGCGCACCGGTGTCGTTGCGATCACGAGGAGCGGAATGGAGTCCGAGTAAGCCTGCGCCACCGACGTCAAGATATTGGTGAGACCGGGACCTGAGATGGTGAACGCAGCGGCGGGGCGGCCGCTCAAACGCGCATAGCCATCCGCTGCGAATCCCGCTCCCTGCTCGTGTCGCACCAGAACATGACGCATGTTCTCGGCGGCAAGGCCGCGGTAGAGTTCGAGGTTGTGAACCCCGGGAATTCCAAATACGGTGTCGATTCCGTTGGCGGCCAGCAATTCCACGAGGTACCGCCCGATGCTTCGCGACATTTACGCCTTCTTGAACGTCGTGTGGGAAAGCGCGTTAGGATGGCACGCGGCGCCGCGAAAAGTAAGCAAGCCCGCGGCCAGTGATCGAAGAAAAAAGGTTTCAGCCGATGAAATATTCCAATTTGGTGGAGCGCGTGACCGGCGAGGGTGCCGATGCGTGGGAGGTGCATTACGCGGCGAAGGCGGCGCGGGACCGTGGCGAGGATGTGATCATCCTGAGCGTGGGCGACCCCGATATCGATACGCCCAAGGTGGTCATCGAACGCGCGGTCGACTGTCTGCGCTCGGGCGACACCCACTACACGCCGGTGGCCGGCCGCGAGCCGCTGCGTGAGGCCATTGCCCGTGCGCACCATGTGCGCACCGGTCAGGCGGTCGACGCCGCCAATGTCATCTTCCTCGCGGGCGCTCAGAATGCGCTGTTTGCGGCGTCGCTGTGTCTCGCCGGCCCGGGCGATGAAGTGCTTGCGCTCGAACCGCTCTACCCGACATATCCCGCAACCATCGAAGTCTGCGGCGCACGCATGGTGCGGGTGCCGGCCCCCGCGGCGTCGGGCTTCAGAGTGGATCTCGCCGCGCTCGAGGCAGCCATCACGCCGCGGACCCGGGCGATTTTTTTCGCCACCCCGAACAATCCCAGCGGCGCGGTGATGAGTACGGCCG
The DNA here is from genome assembly GCA_963843295.1 of uncultured Gammaproteobacteria bacterium. Classification (GTDB taxonomy): domain Bacteria; phylum Pseudomonadota; class Gammaproteobacteria; order Steroidobacterales; family Steroidobacteraceae; genus Bog-1198. The sequence goes on from CAWJJP010000010.1 coordinate 75,138, forward strand.
AGCTCGCCGCCATCGGACGCCTGGCGGAGCGTCACGCGCTCTGGGTGGTCGCGGATGAGGTGTATGCGGGCCTTGCGCCGGGTGGGCGTGTACCGAGCCTTGCTGCGACCCTGCCCGACCGAGTCGTCACCATCGGCAGCTTGTCCAAAACCCACGCCATGCCCGGATGGCGCGCGGGATGGATGGTCGGACCCAAGGCATTCATCGCCCATACGGAAGCATTGGCCATGTGCATGCTGTATGGTCTGCCCGGCTTCATCCAGGAAGCGGCGCTCACCGCTGTGGGCGTCGCGGCCGAGGCCGAGTCCCGGACCCGCGAATTCTGCGCGAACAGACTCGCGTTGGTGCTCGCGGGGCTCGACGCCGCTCCCGGACTGCGCTGCCATGCACCGGACGCCGGCATGTTCATGCTGATCGATGTGCGCGGCTGCGGTCTGTCCGGCTACGAATTCATGTGCGAGCTGTATCAGTCGGAACGGGTATCGGTGCTCGATGGTGGCGCCTTCGGTGAAGGAACGGCGGGCTTCGTGCGGCTGTGCTTCGCGACCGAAGAGGCGCCGCTGCGCGAAGCTTGTTTGCGTATTCGTCGGTTCGCGGAGCGGCGACAGTGACCCGAGGCGCGGCGGTGGCCCGAGAGGCGGCGGACATGGGGATCATTGCGCGCACACCCGGAGGTCCCGAGGTGCTCGAGTGGGTGCCGCTCGACACGGCCGCTCCGGGTCCCAAAGAGGTGCGCCTGAGGCAGCATGCCGTCGGCGTCAACTTCATCGATATTTATTTCCGCACGGGCGTGTATCCGTGGCCTTCCACGCCACTGATCCCGGGTGCCGAGGCGGCGGGCGTCGTGGAGGAGCTGGGTCCTGCGGTCACCGGCTTCGCGGTGGGAGATCGGGTGGCGTATACGCTGCCGACGGGCGCCTATCGCACCCGTCGTGTGGTGCCCGCCGACCGGCTCGTGAAGTTGCCGGACTCGGTCGCGTTCGACACCGCCGCGTCCACCGTGCTCAAAGGCCTGACGGCGCAATTCCTGGTCACCTCGTGCCATCCCGTCAAGGCCGGTGATACGGTGCTGGTTCACGCGGCCGCGGGCGGAGTGGGGCTGCTCCTCGGGCAGTGGTTGAAAGCTTTGGGCGCCACGCCCATCGGCACGGTCGGGTCCGCCCGCAAGGCGGCGAGCGCGCTCGCAAACGGATACGCGCACGTCGTCGATCATTCGCACGAAGACTTCGTCGCGCGCGTCCAAGAAATCACGGGATCACGCGGTTGCGACGTCGTCTACGACTCGGTCGGTCAGGATACCTGGCGCGGCTCGCTCAAATCCTTGAAGCGTCGCGGCACTTTCGTGAGCTTCGGGCAGTCATCCGGAGCGATCGCCGATTTCAAACTCGCCGACCTCGCGGCCGGCGGGTCGCTGTTTGCAACTCGTCCGACGCTGTTCGATTACATCAAGAGCCGCGAGGAATTGCAGGCGCGTGCTGCGGATTTGTTCGCCAGACTGGCAGCGGGCCAGATCCTCGCGCACGTCGGTGAGCGTCTGCGTCTATGCGATGCCGCGGAGGCGCACCGCGCCTTGGCGGGCCGAGGCACCATCGGGGCAACCGTGTTGCTCGCCTCGTGAGGCGCGGCTTACCTGGTCCGCGGCGGCGGGATCCGGCTCATCACCGGCGCTGAACTGCCGTCGCCGCCGCTCCCGAGGGGCAGAGCGGTCGATTCCTTGATGACAGTCACGGCCACCGAAGAGTTGACCGACTGCACGCAGGGAATACGCGACAGGTAATCCAAATAGAATGCCTCGTAGGCTTTGATGTTCTTGGTGACGATCTTCAGCAGAAAATCCCACTCGCCGGTGAGGGTGTAGCACTCGAGCACTTCGGCGCGATCGCGAATGGCGGCCTCGAATTCGCCGATCGCGTCGCGGCCGGTGGTCGCGAGTTTGACGTGCGCAAAGATGGTCACATCCAGGCCGAGCGCGTTGCGGTCGAGGAGCGCGACGCGCGCTTTGATGACGCCGTTTTGCTCGAGCTGTTGGATGCGCCGCCAGCAGGTCGTGGTTGAGATGCGCACTCGCGAAGCGACCTCCGCCACCGAGAGGGCGCCCTCACGCTGTAAAATGTCGAGCAGACGCAGATCCAAGCGGTCAATGGCGGAGCGTAAAGAATTTTCCACTATTTACCAATATTCGGAATGAACATACCGAATTATCCCCGACAAAGCCAAATGAATGCAACAGCGGCAAGCTGCGCGAGTAACTTACACACATGAATAAACGCTCTCGATTGCATCTACCCCGCTCGCCGGCCCGGCCCGGCGAGAGACCTGACTTCGGCTACGTGCATCTCTCGCCCGCGGGCGCCGTCGCGCGCCCCGACGTGAACGCGCGCGCGCGCGACATCGAGTCCCTTGCCGTCGAGTTGGTACGTGTGCTCGACGACGCGCACGAGGCCGTCGGCCCCTGGAACCCGCATCTCGATCCCGGCGAATTGCAGGTCGGATTGCGGCATATGTTGCTGACACGCCTGTTCGACGATCGCATGCAACGCACGCAGCGCGCCGGCAAGATCTCCTTCTATATGCGCTCGCTCGGCGAGGAGGCTGTCTCAGTCGCGCAGTGCATGGCACTACAACCCGGCGACATGCTGTTCCCCTCGTATCGCAATCAGGGCCTGTTCATTGCGCGCGGCGTTGCGCTCGTGGATATGATGTGCCAGCTCCTGTCGAACACGCGCGACATGTGCAAGGGGCGGCAGCTGCCTGTGATGTACCACTCCAAGGCCGGCAATATCTTTTCCATTTCCGGAAATCTGGCGACGCAGTTTCCCCAGGCGGTGGGCTGGGCCATGGCAGCGGCGATCAAGGGTGAGGACCATCTGGCCGCGACCTGGACCGGCGAGGGCAGCACCGCCGAGGCGGATTTCCATTACGCGCTGCTGTTTGCCTCGGTGTACCAGGCGCCGGTCATTCTCAACGTCGTGAACAACCAGTGGGCGATCTCGACCTTTCAGGGCTATGCCGGCGGCGAACAACGCTCCTTCGCAGCGCGCGGACCCGGCTACGGCATCGCCGGAATTCGCGTTGACGGCAACGATTTTCTCGCCGTATACGCGGTCACACTGTGGGCGGCACAGCGGTCACGGACCGGCGCCGGCCCGACGCTGATCGAGCTCGTGACCTATCGTGCTGCCGCACACTCGACCAGCGACGACCCCGCCCGGTACCGCGCCAAGGACGACCAGGAGCACTGGCCGCTCGGCGATCCGATCGAACGGCTCAAGCAGCATCTGATCAAGCTCGGCGAATGGTCCGAAGAGCGGCATCGCGTACTCGCCGCGGAACTCGAGGCGCTGGTCGCTGCCAGCTGGCAGGAGGCGGTCAAGTACGGCACGCTCAACGAGGGGCCAAGGCTCGATGCAGATCTCATGTTCGAGGACGTATTCAAGGAAATGCCGCAGCATCTGCGGCGCCAGCGCGCCTTGATGCGCGCCGAGCGAGGCTGAGCATGGCCAGCATGAACATGATTCAAGCGTTGAACTCCGCCATGGACATCATGCTCGGCCGCGACCCGTCGGTGGTACTGATGGGCGAGGATATCGGCTATTTCGGCGGAGTGTTCCGCACCACCGAGGGACTGCAGCGCAAGTACGGCGAGCATCGCGTGCTCGATACGCCGATCGCCGAAGGAGGCATCGTCGCGGCGGCCATCGGCATGGCCGTGAACGGCCTGCGGCCGGTTGCGGAAATCCAGTTCGCCGATTACATCTATCCGGGCTTCGATCAAATCGTGAGCGAACTCGCGCGGCTTCGCTACCGCACCGCCGGCGAATTCTACGCACCCGTGACGATTCGTACGCCGTGCGGCGGCGGCATTCGCGGTGGGCAGACCCATTCGCAAAGCCCGGAGGGCATCTTCACGCATGTCAGCGGTCTCAAAGTTGTCATGCCCTCGAATCCATACGACGCCAAAGGGCTTTTGATCACCTCGATCGAGGATGACGATCCGGTGGTGTTTTTCGAGCCGAAGCGGTTGTACAACGGTCCCTTCGACGGCGATCCGACCAAGCCCGCGGTGCCGTGGAGCACACATCCGAAAGGCCAGGTGGATGAGGGGCATTACACGGTTCCGCTCGGGGTGGCCGATGTGGTGCGGCGGGGCTCGCAGCTCACCATCATCACTTACGGCACCATGGTGTTCGTCGCAACCGCCGCGGCGGCGAGCTTGGGGGTGGATGCCGAGATCATCGATTTGCGGTCGCTCGTGCCACTCGATGTCGATACGATTTGCACGTCGGTGAAGAAGACCGGACGCTGCGTGGTGGCGCATGAAGCGACTCGCTTTTCGGGATTTGGCGCCGAAATCCTCTCGGTCGTGCAGGAGGAATGCTTCTGGGACCTGGAGGCGCCGATTCAACGCGTGACCGGCTGGGACACCCCCTACCCACATGCCTTTGAGTGGGAATATTTTCCAGGCCAGGCGCGCGTGGCGATGGCGCTCAAAGCTGTGATGGAGCCTGCATGAGCCAGTTCGTATTCAAGATGCCGGATCTCGGCGAAGGCACCGTCGAGGCGGAAATCGTCGCCTGGCACACACAGCCCGGCGCCGAGGTCGCCGAAGACCAGGTCATCGTCGAGGTCATGACCGATAAGGCGGCCGTCGAAGTGCCGGCACCGGTGAGCGGCCGGGTGGTGTCGATTACTGGTGCGCCCGGGGACAAGATTGCAGTGGGCTCGCCATTGATCGTGTTCGAGACCGACGGTGCAGATGCGCCGGCGGCGAACGTGGCACCCGCGAGTGCGGCGACCGCGACGAATTTGGCAGGCACGGCGCCGGCGGCCGCGAGGGTTCCGACCACCCCTGCGGTCTCGAGCGCCGATGAAGGTAAGTCAGGCATGGAGGCCGCAGCGGGACGCGCCGGTCGGATCATGGCCTCGCCCGCCAATCGGCGCCGGGCGCGCGAAGCCGGCATCGATCTCGCACGCATTGCGGGCTCCGGTCCGGGCGGACGCATCGTGCGCGGAGATTTGATCGCGGCAGGTGCCGGCGAGCCATCGGGTCAAACCGTGGGTGATGCCGCAGGGACGCAACGGATGCCGGCGACTGCGCCGGCCGTCGCGCCGGGGGCCGGCGCGCAAACCACCGAAATCAAAGTGATCGGCATGCGCCGGTTGATTGCCGAGCGCATGAGCGAAGCGAAGCGCAACATTCCGCATTTCGCCTACGTCGAGGAAGTGGACGTCACGGAGCTCGAGGCCCTGCGGCAGCATTTGAACGCGAAATCGGCGAAGGGCGAACCGGCTCTCACATACCTGCCGCTGATCACCCTCGCGTTGGTGCGTGTCCTCGACACGTTCCCCCAAATCAATGTGCTCCACGATGCTTCGCGCGGCGTGCTCGTGCGCCACCGCGCCGTCCATGTCGGCGTCGCGACGCAAACGCCGGATGGCCTCAAAGTGCCCGTGGTGCGCAATGCGCAAGCCTTGGGCCTGTGGGAACTCGCCGCCGAGATCCGGCGCGTGTCCGAGCGTGCGCGCGCGAACAAATCGACGCGCGAGGAACTGGTGGGTTCGACCATCACCATCACGAGCCTCGGCAAGCTTGGCGGCATTGCCTCCACACCGATCATCAATGCCCCGGAAGTCGCCATCATCGGATTGAACAAAGCCGTGGAGCGGCCGGTCGTGCACCAGGGCGCGATTGTGGTGCGCCGAATCATGAATTTATCCTCCTCATTCGATCATCGGTTCGTAGACGGCTATGATGCCGCAGCGATGATCCAGGCTTTGAAGGACCTGCTCGAGCATCCGGCAACGATTTTCATACCCACGATGAAGGCGCCATGACAGCACAACCCAAGCGACCTGCGTTCGGCACCGTCCTGACTTCGCACATGGCGATTGCCGCGTATCGCGACGGCCGCTGGTCCGATGCCGAGATCAAGCCGGTCGCGCCGATCGAACTCAGCCCCGCTGCACACGTGCTGCACTATGCGAGCACATGCTTCGAGGGATTCAAGGCATTCCGCCGTGCGGACGGATCGATCCACATCTTTCGCATGGATCGACACATCGCGCGCATGCGTCAGAGCGCGCGCCAGCTGGTGCTGCCGGAACCGGACGCGGCGCAGCTTGCCGGGATGGTGCGCCGGGTCATCGAGCGCTGCCGCGAAGCCGTCCCCGAAGCGCCGGGTGCGCTCTATCTGAGGCCGATCTTGTTCGGTACGACGGCGAACATCGGTGCCGCGGCCACGCCCGCGAGCGATGCCCTGCTGCTGGTGCTCGCGAGTCCGGTTTGGGATTATTTTGCGGGTGGCATGAAGCCGCTGCGCATTCTGGTCGATGATGAGAACACCCGCTCGGCGGCGCAGATGGGCATGGTCAAGACGGGCGGCAATTACGCCGCGGCGATGGGCCCGACTTTGAATGCCCGGGCAAAATATCAGGTGGATCAGGTGTTGTTTTGCCCGGGCGGGCAGGTGCAGGAAACCGGTGCGGCGAATTTCCTGTTGGTTCGGGACGGCGAGCTCCTGACGCGCGGGCTCGACAGTACGTTTCTCCATGGTGTGACGCGGGATTCCCTGCTCACGCTTGCTCGTGATGAGGGCTTCAAAGTATCGGAGCGCGTCTTCGACGTGCGCGAAATGCTCGAGTGGGTGAAAAGCGGGGAAGCAGCGTTATCGGGCACCGCTGCGGTACTCGCCGGTGTCGGGACACTCATTTATCGCGGCTCGGAACACCAGGTGGCGAACGGCGAGGTGGGCCCCCTCACTCGCGCCCTTCGCACCCAATTAGTGGCCATTCAACAGGGAGAAGCGCCCGATCGTCACGGTTGGCTCGAGCGTTTATGAGACGCTCGAGTTCGCGCTCAATATTCGTCGTGCTCGTCCTCGTCCTCGTCTAGATCGTCGTCGTCCTCGTCCTCGTCGTCTTCATCGTCCCAGTCCTCGTCCTCGTCTTCATCCTCTTCGGCGTCTCTTTCCGCCTTGGAGCCCGACCACCCCTCGGGTTCCTCGCTGAGTTCCAAGTCGAGTTCGGCCCAACCGTCCACATCCAATTCCTCGATATCGCCGTCGAGATGCTGAATTTCGACGACTTCTCGATCCTCATCCACCTTGAGCACCTGGAAGGTTTCTTCGTTCTCCAGATCCTCATACCACTGCCCGACCGTCGGTTCGTACTCTCTGCCCACGTGAGGTCGTCCTTCTTTTGAATGCTGCGCCGGTTGTGGGGTGGATATTAGGTGAGGCCCCTTCCTCAAGTAAATGGCAATATTGTGTACAAATGAACATTGCCGACCGCAAGGCCACCGCCCGCCGCTTGACCGATGCCAAACGAGTGGTCGTCAAAGTGGGTTCCGCGTTGCTCGTCGATGCCGACAAGGGACGCCTCAATCGAGCATGGCTGGAAAGCTTTTCCGCGGACATCTCCGCCATGAGACGGCGCGGCCAGGAGGTGATCCTGGTGTCCTCGGGCGCCATCGCACTCGGCCGACGGCACCTCGGCTTGAGCGCCGGCAGGCTCAAGCTGGAAGAGAGTCAAGCCGCTGCAGCCGTCGGACAAATTCGCCTCGCGCATGCCTACAAGGAACTTCTGGATGCCCACGGGATTACGGTGGCGCAAATCTTGCTGACGCTCGGGGACACGGAACAGCGCCGCCGTTATCTCAACGCCCGTGGGACGCTCAACACCCTGCTATCCCTCGGTGCGGTGCCGGTGATCAACGAAAACGATACCGTGGCGACCGCTGAAATCCGCTACGGGGACAACGACCGGTTGGCCGCGCGCGTCGCACAAATGACCGGTGCCGATTGCCTGGTCTTGCTGTCGGACATCGATGGCCTGTACACGGCGAATCCCAGTGAGAATCCGAACGCCGAATTCATCCCGCGCGTGCTCCAGATTACGCCCGCGATCGAAGCCATGGCGGGCGGCGTGGGCAGCGACATGGGCTCGGGCGGCATGCAGACCAAGATTGCTGCGGCAAAAATCGCCGTCGCAGCGGGTTGTCACTTGTGCATCTCCAAGGGCGCGGCCCAACACCCGCTCAAGCGCATCGAGGAGGGTGTCCGCTGTACCTGGTTCGTGCCCTCATCGACCCCGCTGGCCATGCGCAAGCAGTGGATTGCGGGAACCTTGAAACCCGCCGGGGCAATTGCCGTCGACGACGGCGCGGTGCGCGCCCTGTTGAGCGGCAAGAGCCTGTTACCGGCCGGAGTGACACGGGCGGTCGGACGCTTCGAACGCGGCGATACTGTGAGTATCATTGGCCCCGATGGCAATGAGGTGGCGCGGGGTATCTGCGCCTATTCGGACAGTGATGCGGCGCGCATCATCGGACGCAAGTCCGCCGAGATCGAGAAAGTGCTGGGGTTCAGAGGCCGCGATGAAATCGTGCATCGGGATGATTTGGTTTTGCTGAGGGTTTCATGATCGCGGATCTCATGTGTACCATCGGTCGCGAGGCGCGAGCCGCCGCGCCGGTGCTCGAACTCTCATCGGGCGAGGTGAAGAATCGCGCGCTGCGGGCCGCGGCGGCCTCGCTGCGTGCGCGCCGCCACAAGATCCTGGCGGCGAACGAGCGCGACGTGCGTGCGGCGGAAGCCAATGCCGTGACGGGCGCCATGCTCGAGCGTTTGAAGCTCGATGAGAAGCGCGTCGAGGCTATGGCGCGCGCGCTCGAGGAGGTCGAAAGCCTGCCCGATCCGATCGGCACCATATTGGCCGAATGGACCCGGCCCAACGGCATGATCATTCAGCGCCGCCGTGTACCCCTCGGTGTGATCGGCATCATCTACGAGAGCCGGCCGAACGTCACCGCGGATGCGGGTGCCTTGTGCCTCAAGTCCGGGAACGCCGTGATCCTGCGCGGAGGCTCCGAGAGTGCCCATTCGAACGCAGCCATTCACGCGTGCTTGGACGAGGGTTTAATGGTGGCGGGTCTGCCGAGCGGCTGCATCCAGCTCGTGCCCACCACCGACCGGGCGGCGGTCGGCTACATGCTGTCCGAGATGACGAAGGACATCGACGTCATCGTGCCCCGAGGCGGCAAGAACCTCATCGCGCGCGTGCAAAAGGAGGCGCGTGTCCCGGTGATCGGGCATCTCGAGGGCGTGTGCCACGTCTACGTCGACCGCAGTGCGAACCCGAGGATGGCGCAAGACATCGTCTTGAATGCCAAAATGCGGCGTACCGGGGTCTGCGGCGCCGCAGAAACCCTGCTGGTGGACCGCGGGTGTGCCGCATCGCATCTCGCCCCGCTGATCAGGGCGCTGCTCGAGGCCGGGTGTGAAGTGCGAGGCGACGAACGGAGCACCGCGGCCGATGAGCGCGTCAAACCCGCGACCGAAGAGGACTGGTACACGGAATATCTCGACGCGATCATCGCGGTGCGCGTCGTCGACGGCGTGGACGCGGCGATCGCGCACATTCGCCAATACGGCTCACAGCACACCGATTGCATCGTGACCGACGACATCGCCGCGGCCGAGCGGTTCTTGTCCCGCGTCGACAGCGCCATCGTCTTGCATAACGCCTCTACGCAGTTCGCCGACGGCGGTGAGTTCGGGATGGGTGCGGAAATTGGCATCAGCACCGCGAAGTTTCACGCCCGCGGTCCCGTCGGAGTCGAGCAGCTCACCATCTACAAGTATCTGGTGCGCGGCGGCGGACAGATCCGCGACTAGGACCACGTGCCGTGCAGGCCGGCGGGACACCGTCCGTCAGGCGACGCGAATCGGTCAGGCATGACGCGAATCGGTCAGGCATGACGCGAATCGGTCAGGGCTGCAATGCTCTCGAGCCAGCGGCGCACCTCCGAAGGACTGTCCGCCCGCCAGTGGCCGCGAACCCGGTCGCCGACGGCGATCGAGGTACCGCCGAATAATTCCACGGCCCGAAAGCCGCCCTCGTCGGTGAGGTCATCACCGACGAAGACCGGCGTTCTGCCCGAGAACGGCGGCTCGTGCATGAATTCCTTGACCGCGGTGCCCTTCGTGAATCCGTACGGCTTGATCTCGAGCACCATGTTGCCTTCCTGGATGTGATAGTTCGTTCCCATGGGCTTCGCCGCCGCGGCGACCGCTTGTCGGGCGGCGGGTTCCGCCGCAGGGGCCATGCGATAGTGCACGGCGAGGCTCCGGTCCTTGTCTTCAAGCAGCGTTCCCGGGTGCGCTGCGACGAAACTCGCCAGCGCCGAGCGCGCGGCGTTGAGCTGAGCATCGACGTAACTCGCACCTTGGATGGAGCCCGAGGCCTTGCGCCGCTCGACGCCGTGCAATCCGGCCGCAGGCAGTTGCAAGGGCGCAAACAGCGCATCCAAATAGGCGATGCTGCGGCCGCTCACCAGCGCGACCGCACCGCCAAGCCTCTCGGCGACCTCAGCCAGAAGCACCTTGAGCGCCGGATCCGCCACCGGCGCTGCCGGCGTTTCGGTCAATTCGAGCAAAGTGCCGTCCACATCCAGGAACAGGCACCAATCGAGCGACGCGTCGGGGAGCGCAGGCGGGTTCATATCGAAACATACTCTCACGGCAGGGCGCCCCGCCAAGGATTCTTGCAATGAAAATTTTACATGACAAGCATTGGCGCATACTCAACACTGCAGCCCGGATTTTCGGTATTTTTGGCTCCTGGCTTCCAAACGTCTCTCGCCACACAGGAATCGGAACCGCAGTGTTTCGCTCAGTCATCTTGCGGTTCGTCTTGCCGGTCGCGCTGGCCTCGTGCGTGGTCGCGTATTTCGGACTGCCCTACATCCAGCGGCTGCTGGCCGAATGGTTTCGTGCCGACGTCGAGCAGCGGGCGGAGCTCGCGATGCACTCCATGGAGGAGCCCATTGCAGAGCTCGTCGGCCAGGGCAACGAGTCCCGCCTGCGCGGCTACCTGACCAGGATGACCAGCGATGAGCGGCTGCTGGCCGTTCTGGTATGCCGTCCGGACGGCAAGACCATCGTCAAGACCGAACGCACGCCCGCGGCCATTTCGTGCGATGTCAACGGCAAAGCCGGCCCCGCGGCGACGCGCATCATGCAGCTACCGTCGGGGTCGGTGCAGGTGTCGCGCTTCGATTTCGACGCGGCGACGCCGAAGCCCTTCCGGGTGGTGATGTTGTACGACCTGAGCTTCGTCGATCGCCGCCAGCGCACCGCGCGCGATTTCATTCTCGTCTTCGTCGGTATCTCCGTGCTCCTGCTGGCATTGCTCATCGTCCTCGTCGCCTGGCTGCAGCTGCGTCGATGGGTCAACGTGTTGATCGGCGACATTCGCGGCAAGCGCTTTCTCGACAACGCCCGCTCACCGCGCTCCTCGCAGCCGATCCTTTCGCAAGTGCGGCAAGTGTTGGCCGAAGCCGAGGAGAAGCAGCGGCTGGAAATCGATTTTCGCGAAAACTGGACGCCCCAGGCGCTGCGACAAGTGGTTCGCGAGCACCTGCATTCCTCGCAAGTCATCATCGTGTCGAATCGGGAACCCTACATCCACAATTTCGACGCGGACCACCGACCCATCGTGCAGGTGCCGGCGAGCGGTATGGTCACTGCGCTGGAGCCCATCATGCGCGCCTGCTCGGGCGTGTGGATCGCCCATGGCGCCGGCCCGGCCGACCGCGAGACGGTGGATCGGTTGGACCATATCCGCGTTCCCCCGGACGATCCCTCATACACGTTGCGTCGCGTCTGGCTCACCGAAGAGGAGGAACAGGGGTACTACTACGGGTTTTCCAACGAGGGGCTCTGGCCGCTGTGCCATCTGGCGTACGTACGGCCGGCGTTTCGCCCCAGCGACTGGCGCGCGTACGAAGAGGTCAACGCCAAGTTTGCCGAGGTGATCGAAGAGGAGGCGAGCACCGAGAGTCCCGTGGTGCTGATCCAAGACTACCATTTTGCGCTGCTGCCGAAGCTCGTTCGACAGAACATTCCGAAGGCGACGATTGCCCTGTTCTGGCACATCCCGTGGCCGAACTCCGAGACCTTCGGCGTCTGCCCCTGGAAGCGCGAGATGTTGCTGCACATGCTGTCCGCGGACATTCTCGGCTTTCACACCCGCTATCACTGCCAGAACTTTCTCGATACGGTGGATCGTTTCATCGAATGCCAGATCGACCACGAACACATGACGGTGACGCTGCAGGGGCGCGTCTGCCGCGTCGCGGCCTACCCGATCTCGATCGAATGGCCGCCTCGTTGGCTGGAAAAACTGCCGGATGTCGCCACGTGCCGGATCGCGGTGCATGCCCGGTATCAACTGGGGATGGATGTGATCATTGGTTTGGGCGTCGAGCGTTGGGATTTCACCAAAGGCATCGTCGAGCGCTTCCAGGCGCTCGAGGCTCTCCTGGACAGGAATCCGAAGCATCGCGGGAGGATCTGCCTGCTGCAGATCGCGGCGCCTTCGCGCAGCCAGCTGCCGGCTTATCGCACGCTGCAGGAACAAACCTACAGCGAAGTCGAACGCATCAACTCGAAGTTCGCCGAGGGGAATTGGCGGCCGATCGTGTTGATCGACGAACATCAAGAACCGCGCAGAATCTTCGAGCTGTACCGCGCGGCGGATTTCTGTCTGGTGAACAGTCTCCACGATGGCATGAACCTGGTGGCGAAGGAATTCGTCGCCGCGCGCGACGATGAGGACGGAGTGCTCATTCTCAGCACCTTCGCCGGCGCTTCGCGGGAGCTCACCGAAGCAATCCTGATCAATCCGTTCGACGTGAACGAAACGGCCGAAGCCATGGAGATCGCGATGCGCATGGGACGCGACGAGCGCCGCGACCGCATGACCTTGATGCGCAGGACGGTGAAGGAAAACAACGTCTATCGATGGGCGGGTCGCATGCTGATGGATGCCGCGCGGATCCGGCAGCGCCAGAGTCTCGCGTCGGCAAAATCCCGCTACGGTGCCTAGCCGCGAGCGGCGAAGGCGCAGAGGCGCTCGGCGGCCATCTTGAGCGTGTCGTCGCGTTTGGCGATGCAGAGGCGAAGCAGCGTCATCTGCGGCGGGTCCGCATAAAAGGGCGACAGCGGGATGGTCGCGACTTTCGCCTCGCGAATCAGCCGGTCGGCAAATTCCACATCGTTCGATTGGCTGAGCGCGCCGTAGTCCACCAACAAAAAATAGGTTCCTGCCGCGGCCAGCGGCTCGAACCCGGAGCCGCGCAGCAGGCCCGCGAGCAAGTCGCGCTTGGCCTCGAAAAAACCCGACAGCCCCATCCACGCATCCGGAAACTGCTCAAGGTAGCGGGCGATTCCTTGCTGCAGAGGATTGGCGATGCTGAACGTATTGAACTGATGCACCCTGCGAAGCTCCTGGGTCAGCGCCGGCGGAGCGACGCAATAACCCACGCGCCAGCCCGTGGCGTGCAATGTCTTGCCGAATGAAAAGACCGCGAAGCTGCGTTCGCGCAGTTCCGGATGCGCGAGCACGGAGGCGTGACGGCGTCCGTCGTAGAGTACGTTCTCGTAGACCTCATCGGAGAGAATGGTGATCGGCCGGTCGCGGATCAGCGCCGAGAGTGCGTCGAGATCGCCGGGCTCGAGCGCCGAACAGCTGGGATTTTGCGGACTGTTCACGATGATGAGCCGGCTCCGATCGCTCATGCTCCGGCGCACTCGATCCCAGTCGAAGCGAAATGCGGGAGGTGCCAGCGGAATGCGGATGCCCCGGCCGCCGGCGAGGCGCACCGCGGGTTCGTACGCGTCATAGGCGGGATCGAAAATGATGGCCTCATCGCCCTGGCCGATCACCGCTTGCACGGCATCGAACAAAGCTTCCGTGGCGCCGCAGGTCACGGTGATTTCCCCGTGAGGGTCGACCTCGACGGCGTAGCTGCGTCGCAGCTTCAGGGCGATCTGTTCGCGCAACTCCGGCACGCCTTCCATGGGCGCATACTGATTCCGTCCCTGCGCCACCGCGTCGATGAGCGATTGGGCGAGCCGCGGATCGATGGCATAGTCCGGAAACCCCTGGCCGATATTGAGCGCCCCTTCCTCGAGCGCGCGGCGCGACATCACCGTGAAGATGGTGGTGCCGACATCCGGTAACTTGCTCCGAAAGCGCATGAGTCAGGAGCCCGTCTGAACCCGCGGCGTGAGTCCCTGCAGGCCGCCCGCCAGCGAGCGCACCACCAGGCCGTGCTTGCGCAATTCACGCGCGGCGGCCAAGCTGCGCTTGCCGGACGCACACAGCAGCAGGTAGCTCGCGCCCGGCGCAAGCAGCTCCGGATGCGCGAGCAACGTCGCCATGGGAATGTGACGTGGGGGGATGGGCCGCGACGGGTCGGTCTGCGACGGGACGGGACGGGCCGCCACTTCCTCGATGCTGCGCACATCGATCAATTGATAGCCGTCATTCGCTGCCGCGGCGAGCGAGGGCAGCCGCAGCTCCAAGTCCGCGTCCTCCTCGGGCGACAAATCGCGAATGAGCGCACAGTCGGGCGCGATGCATGCCGGGCGGCGGGGCGCCTTTAGCTTCACGCTCGAGAAATTCATGAAATCCATGAGCAGCAGCTCGCCACCGAGCTGCCCGGCATCGCCAACAGGATCTTGAGCGTGAGCAGTGCCTGCATCGCGCCGAAGGCGCCCGGCACGGGTCCGAGGATCCCGGCTTCGGCGCAGTTGCCGACGATGCCGTCCGCGGTCGCTTCCGGCCACAAGCAGCGCAGACACGCATGCGATGCCTCCGGCTCGTACACCTGCAGCTGGCCCTCGTATTGATAGACGCTCGCGAACACCGCCGGCCGCCGCGCAAGCACGGCTGCATCGTTGATGAGGAATTTGGTGCGAAAATTGTCGCTGCAGTCGACGACAATATCGTGATCGCGAATGAGCTCGAGGGCGTTGGCGGCGGTGAGACGAGCAGCATGGGCCTGCACGCGTACGCTCGGATTGAGCTTGGCGACCGCCGCCTGCGCCAAGGCCGCCTTTGGCTCGCCGACCTGTGCGCGCTCGTAGATCGGCTGCCGATGCAGGTTGCTGGCATGCAGCGTGTCGGCATCGATCAGCCCTAGAAACCCCACTCCGGCGCCCGCGAGATATTGCAGCACCGGACTGCCCAAACCTCCTGCGCCCACGATCAGCACCCGGCTCGCCGTCAGCTTCGCCTGGCCTGCGGCGCCCACTTCCTTGAGAAGCACCTGCCGGGAATAATCGGGCTGCATCGGCAGACCTATTCGGCCGGCGCCGGCGCCGCGTGCTCGTGGTCGTGGTCGTGCGTATGCCGAGGCGCCGCGGCGCAGCGCTCGCAATTCACCCAGCCCGAATCGCCGCCGCGATAATGCTCCTTCTTCCAAATCGGCACGCGATGCTTTACCTCATCGATGATGAAGCGGCACGCATCGAAGGCTTCGCCGCGATGAGCGGAACTCACGCCTACCCAGACGGCCATGTCGGCGAGATCGAGCGTTCCTACCCGATGGATGCACAAGGTGCGCTTGATGGGAAAGCGCGCCGCGGCCTCCGCGAGAATCCGCTCTCCTTCCTTCACCGCCAAATCCTCAAACGCCTCATACTCCAGGCGAGTGACTTCCTGTCCCTCGTTGTAATTGCGAACCCAGCCTTCGAAGCTCACATAGCCGCCCGCGCCCAAATCGAGCAGCTCGCGGCGGGCCGCGGCGGTGTCGATCGGCGATTGCGTGAAGCGAAAACGCATCAGCCGCCCGCCACAGGTGGTATGAACACCACGGCGTCACCCGCCGCGAGCCGGCGCGACCAAGGCGAGAACTCACTGTTGACGGCGACCTTCAGCTGCTCGCGGGACAGGGTGAAGCCGTAGCGCGTTCTTGAGTTCGGAGTACAGATCGGCGGGTGTCGGCGCCCGGGTCTCGATGATTTCCTCGGAGCGGCCGGCTTGTTCACGCATCAGGGCGTAGTATTGGATTTTGAGCTGCATGGCGTTGCCCTCTGGCTTCGAGTCGAGCAGCCCGAGAGCCTGCGCATACTCCTCGGGCGTGTTGACGTTATCGAGCGCCTGACGGTCGAGCGGCTCGATGATCCGGGCGGCATTGCGCATTAAAAATTTGCGCGGGCAGTGCCCTCCGCCGCGTGGTACGCGGCGAGCGCGGGGCCCGCCTTGGTTCCCACACCGCGCAGAGCGGCTCCGGCAGGCCGTCATGGGCACTACGATACGCCGTGGCAAAGGCGTGCAGATCGCGCATTGCGAGCAGATGCGCGAGGGCCGCATCGCCCAAGAACGGCAAGTCGCAGGCCAGTACCAGCCACGCGACGTCGGGGCGGGCTGCGAGCGCCGAGCGGATGCCGACAATGGGGCCCTCACCCGCGACGGAATCGATGATCAGCGGATGGTGCGAGCGCAGCGGATCGTCGGCCTGACTGGCGCGCACCGACACGAATACCTCCGCCACATGCCGCGCGGCGAGATCGAACGCGCGATCGAGCTGGTTCCTGCCCTGGTAGGGCAATGCCGCCTTGTCGCGCTGCATGCGCGAGCTCGAGCCGCCGGCGAGGATCAAGCCGAACACGGGTGCAGCCACGGGCGCGGAGGTGCTCACGGCACCGCCTCGCGACGATAGTCGCTCTTGCCGCCGGCCTTCGACAGCAGGCGCATGTCGCTGATCACGATATCGTGCGACAGCGCCTTGCACATGTCGTAGATCGTCAGCGCGGCGATGCTCGCGCCCGTGAGCGCTTCCATCTCGACGCCGGTTTTGTGGTGCACGCTCACCGTGCAGCGGATCACCGCGCAGTCACCTTCGAGTTCGATGGCGATGTGGCAATTCTCGATTCCAAGCGGATGACAAAAAGGGATCAGGTCGTGGGTGCGCTTCGCGCCCATGACGCCGGCGACGATGGCGGTGTCGAATATCGGCCCCTTGCTCGAATGCAGCCCGCTCTCGCGCAGCGCCGCCGCGACCGCCGGCGGGAAACAACACTTTTGCCTGGGCGACGGCGGTGCGCTTGACGACGGCCTTGGCGCCGACATCGACCATGGTCGGGTGCCGCTCGGCATCGAGGTGTGTGAAGGTCATGGTGTTCAGCCGCCGATGTAATACATCTCGATTTTCTGCTCGGCAGGATCGCGCTCCCGCCGCAGGACATCGCGCAGTTCACTGTAGCGGTCCGAGCGTCCGCGCCAGGTGCCGCGGATCATTTGCAGCAGCTCGCCGTCCTTGGCTCCACCTCGCATCGCTGCACGCAGATCCAAGCCGTGAGTCGCGAACAGGCAGGTGTAGAACTTGCCGTCGGAGGACAGCCGCGCGCGGCTGCAGGTGCCGCAGAAGGGCTGCGATACCGAGGAAATGAAGCCGATTTCACCCCTGCCATCATCGAAGCGCCAGCGCTGCGCCACTTCGCCGCGGTAGTTCTCGCCGAATCGGGTGCATCGGCCAGCGTTCGCCGATGCGGGCGGCCAACTCACGCGACGGTACGACCATCTCGGGCCGCCAGGCGTTGCGATTGCCCACGTCCATGAACTCGATGAACCGCACGATGACGGGCATGCCGCGGAAGCGATCGATGAGATCGAGAGCCGTATGATCATTGACGCCGCGCTCGATCACGGCATTGATCTTGACGGGGGTGAGCCCGGCAGCGATTGCCGCATCGATGCCGTTGAGCACTTGTTCGAGGGCGCCGAAACCGCCGCTCATGCGGGCGAAGATTTCCTTGTCGAGCGTGTCCAAGCTCACGGTGATCCGCTTCAGGCCATTTGCCTGCAGATCGACCGCGTGCTGCGCGAGCAGAACCCCGTTCGTGGTCAGTGCGATATCCTCGATGCCCGGTATGCCGGTGAGATCGCCGACCAGATCGGCCAGATTCGTGCGCAGCAGCGGCTCGCCGCCCGTGAGGCGCAACTTGTTCACGCCGAGACCCGCAAACAGCCGCGCGAGGCGCACGATCTCCTCGAAGGACAGGCGCTCGTGCGATTTCAAGAACCGGTAGTTCTCGTGGAACTGATCCTTCGGCATGCAGTAGGGGCAGCGGAAATTGCAGCGATCCATCACGGAAATGCGCAAATCGTGCAGCGGCCGACCGAGTAGATCGAGGGGGTTGTTCGCACCTCGTATATCGTGCAGTTTGAATTCCATTGTGTCGTTCAACTCACCAGCGGTACATGCTGGCGACGAAGCCCTTTGGATAGGTGTTGGGACCGGGGGGCAGTTCGACGAAGCCGTCGGTGCCGGCCAGGCTCAGGAAATCTCCCGAACCATTGGGCGGTCGCGGGTTGGCCCATGGGCGCCCCCAATCGTCGTCCTCGATCGCCACCGGCAGGAAATAGGCGAGTGGCGGTTGGAAGGTGACCGTGGACGCCAGCGCCAGCCGCTCCGGCGTGGCACGGCGCGTGCCCATTGCCTCGGCAATCGCCGGAATCACGTAGCGGATCAAGCACACGAGCGTCGACACCGGGTTGCCCGGCAAACCGAACACCGCTTGACCTTGCGGCCCGATGCCGAACCACATGGGCTTGCCGGGCCGCTGCGCAACGTTGTGAAACACCTGCTGCACGCTCAAATCGGCGAGTGCTTTGGGTACGAGATCGAACCTTCCCATCGAAACGCCGCCGCTCAGAATGACGACCTCGTGCGTCGTCAGATGCAGCTCGAGCCGCTCACGCAGCAGGTCGGCATCGTCGGCCACGTGATCGTCGCCCACGCGGCCGAAGCCGCGCCGGCGCAACGTCGCCGCCACCGCATAGGCATTGGAGCGCCGCACTTGGTAGTCCGCAATGGGATCGCCCGGCTCGATCAATTCGTCGCCGGTGGAGACGATCATGATGGCCGGCTGACTGCTCACTCGCACGCGCGCCATGCCGGCCGAAGCCGCCACCGCAATTTCCGGCGCGCGTAACAACGTGCCGGTTTGCAGCAGCAGCGTCCCCTGCCGGCCGTCGCTGCCGCGCCGATGCACATTGTGATAAGGCGTCGACACCACGTTCGTGTTCAACGACGCGACGCCGTCGATGACCTCGTACTGCTCGACCGGAATCACACAATCGCTGGCTTGCGGCAATATGGCGCCCGTCATCACTTCAATGGCATCCTCACCGCGCGCGAGCTTCAGTGCCGGCGACCCTGCTGACTGCGTTGCCTGAATACGAAAGCGCCGCATACCACGCCGTAAAGAATCGCTATCGACCGCGATTCCGTCCATGGTGACGCGGTCGAAGGGTGGCTGATCGCGCTCCGCATAGATGTTCTCGCGCAACGTGCCACCGACACACTGCGTCAAGGGCAGTGATTCGATGGGCAAACACGTCAGCCGAGAATTGATTGCCTCCTCGGCCAGACGCGGCGTGATGAGCGTACTAGCCTGCATATGCGCGAAATTCGCGGCGGATCCACTCCGCCGCGCCGGTTTTCATCAAGGTGTATGGGCGGCCTTGTAAGCCTTCAACTGTTCATTGAATCGTCCAACCAGGGCCTGGAGCTCATCGACCGCAGCGTTGTTCTTCTGGGTCAGGATCTTCAACTGCTCGTCACTCTTTTTCTTGTCCGCGGGCGACAGCTTGCTCGGATCCTTGGGCGTTGCCGCATCGATTTCCTGCTTGAGGCAGTCCAAGTAGGCGTTCATATCGGTGTTGTACCGACTGACGTCATTCTTGGCGGCGATCATCTGTTCCTTCGACGCCGTCTTGCCATCCGGAATCGAATCCGGAGCGCGCGGGTAGGTGCAGGTGCTTTCTGCATGAGCGGCTGAGCCAAGTGCGAAAACCAGAAAAAGCGGTATCCAAGCCTTCATCGGGAATCCTCTAGTTATCAGTAGGGTTGTATATCAGATCGACTCCGGATCTTACGGCCAAGGGCAAGGCACCGCCAGCGTTCCCCGGCGAGCTGCGTAAGTCGCTGATTCACTGGAATTTTAGAGCGTGGCGGGGTCACTTAGTTCCCCGACGGGGTACTTCGGCAACCCACCGGCTTTGCCCTGCAATGTGCCCTTGCCCTGTAAAGTGCGAGGCCGTGTCAGTCGAGGAAGTCCTCGTTCGCTTAACAATACGCAGCACCCGGGCGGCCGGCGCCGCCGCCCAAGGCAAATTAATCCAGGCATCAGTGTCGATTGGGCCAGACCCCGTTCGACTCAGTGGCGAGGGACACTCAACCACACTGGAACAGGAGAACCACATGCAGTATTTGATGATGATTTACGCCAACGAGCAGGAAACTGCCGCAATGGACGGCGCCGCGCAAAAAGCCATGACACAGGAATACGCCGACTTCACGAAATCGATAGTGCAAGCAGGGCAATTGAAGGCGGGCGATCGGCTCAAGCCGACCTCCACCGCCTCGACCGTCCGCGTGCGCAACGGGAAAGTGGTCATCACCGATGGACCGTTCGCCGAGACGCGAGAGCAACTCGGTGGCTACTATCTCGTCGAGGCAAAGAACCTGGACGAAGCGCTGGCGATCGCCGCGCGCATCCCTGGCGCCAAGCAAGGCAGCATCGAAGTGCGTCCGATCTGGCCCGCTGTGGGGTGAGGTGGCTTCCGCGGCGAATGTCGAAGTAGTACTGCGCCGGGAGGCGGGTCGTGTCTTCGCGACACTGATTCGCCTCCTCGGCGATTTCGATCTGGCCGAAGAGGCGCGGCAGGAAGCCTTCGCTGCCGCTCTCGAGCAATGGCAGCAACAGGGAATGCCGGCGAATCCGCGGGCGTGGCTCATTCGAACCGGTCGCAACAAGGCGATCGATCAGATTCGCCGAGCGACGACGTTTCGGACCAGGATCGTCCAACTCGAATCCGCGGCCGCGGAGGCAGCCTATACCGAGGACGACAGCGATGAGACGGTCTTTGGGGACGACCGGTTGCGGCTGATATTCACCTGCTGCCATCCGGCGCTGAACCCCGAGGCCCAGATCGCCCTCACGCTTCGCGAAGTTTGCGGCCTGACGACGCAGGCCGTCGCGCGCGCCTTCCTGGTGGGCGAGGAAACCATGGCGCAGCGGCTGGTGCGCGCCAAGAAGAAGATCATCGAAGCAGGAATTCCGTACGAGACACCGGCTCCCTCCGAACTCGATCGGCGGCTCGACGGTGTGCTTGCGGTGGTGTACGGCGTCTTCACCGAAGGATATGCGGCGACGATCGGTGCGGAACTGACGGACGCGGAACTGTGCGGCGAGGCCATTCGACTGGGGCGCTTGTTGGATGTGCTTCTGCCGGAGAATGCCACGGTGATGGGACTGCTCGCACTCATGTTGCTGCACGACGCGCGCCGCCCTGCGCGCCTCTCGAGCGCCGGCGATGTGGTGCTCCTCGAACATCAGGATCGCTCGCTGTGGAATCAGGAGCAGATCGCGGACGGGCTCGCGCTCGTGAATCGATCACTGTCAATGCCTGGGCGCGTCAGCCACTACACGGTCGAGGCGGCGATCGCCGCATTGCACGTGCGTGCGGCCGAGAGCGGCGCCACCGACTGGCCGCAGATCGCGGGGTTGTACGAAGTTCTGCTTCGGCTGCACCCGACGCCGATCGTCGAACTCAACCGCGCCGTCGCGGTGTCGATGGTCGACGGTCCTGCGCGGGCGCTCGATCTGGTCGACTCGCTCGCCGCGCGGGACGAGGTGGCGGATCATCACCTGCTGCACGCAGCGCGCGGCAATTTGCTGGCACGCTTGGGGAGAAGGAGCGAGGCTCGCGAAGCTTACGAGGCAGCGCGGGCGGTCGCCAGGCTCGATCCGGAGCGAAGACTGCTGCAGGCGCGCATCGAGGAACTTGGCGGCGGGTGAGGCAGCCCGCCACGACCGCCCGGTCATCGAGCACGGAGTTTCCCCGTACTTTCGGCTAGACTTGCGGTTCCGCGCCCGTAGCTCAGCTGGATAGAGCACCTGGCTTCGAACCAGGTGGTCGGCGGTTCGAATCCGTCCGGGCGCGCATTGCTTCAAAAAAATATTTTGGCGCCCGATGCCGCCCGGCCGGAAATGAGCAGTTCGAACCGCCGACAGACAACAAGACGGTTCGACAACCCGGCGCAGCGCCGGGTTGGACGCCGTCGCGAAGCGGCGGCGGTCCGGAGCGAAGCGGAGGACGAGGGGTCGCAGGCCCCGGATCGTCCGGGGCGCATTGCTTCAAAAAAATATTTTGGCGCCCGATCCTCCCGCCGGAAATAAGCAGTTCAACCGCCGACAGACAACAAGACGGTTCGACAACCCGGCGCAGCGCCGGGTTGGACGCCGTCGCGAGCGG
Source organism: uncultured Gammaproteobacteria bacterium (assembly GCA_963843295.1). Lineage (GTDB taxonomy): Bacteria > Pseudomonadota > Gammaproteobacteria > Steroidobacterales > Steroidobacteraceae > Bog-1198. Next base: position 97,251 of record CAWJJP010000010.1, read on the forward strand.
CGGCGGTCCGGAGCGAAGCGGAGGACGAGGGGTCGCAGGCCCCGAAGCAATCTGTCCGGGCGCATTCAAATCAATGTCCATGATGTACGGAGACATGTGACCAGATCCTCTCGCTGACCTCGCGGATACCGACCTTTTGACCCGCGAACACGTGGGACAAGTTAATCTTTCGCCTGCCGATGCAGATGCGCCCGCAAGTGGTGATCATGACGGTTCGATCGTGAAGTGGGTACTCAAGATTCCCAAGTCCCTGATAGGGACGAGGTGAAGCTGAGCACGGAAACGAGCAGTTAGAACCGCCTTATCAGCCGGACATCGAATTACTCTACGACGCTACGGGCGGGCTCAATATCATAATCGTTTGGTCCAAGTCGGTGATCGGCAGCAAGGGCGTGCGGAGGGAGATCGATTGAAGCAGCTCCCCGGTTTCAATCTAATGCGCGTCCGTTGGCGTATTTTCTCCTTGCTGTTTGGATTTGGCCTCCTAGCCTACGTGCAGCAGAAGAGCCTAACGATTGCCGCCGCTCAGATGATGCCGCAGCTTGGCCTGAGTCAAATGCAGGTAGGCTGGCTGCAGCAGGCATTCGTCCTCGGTTACGCGCTCCTTCAGCTGCCAGGCGGGGTGTTCGGACAGAGGTTCGGAGCGCGACGCACCTTCGTCATCGTTGGCCTCGTGTCGTTCATCGCGATGATCACCACGCCGGCCGCGCCGTATCTGTTCGGCGGTCAACCGCTCTTTGTCGTCCTGCTCGGCGCGCAGTTGACGTTGGGGTTTGCTCAGGCCGCAATTTTCCCGGTCTGCGCTGGCGTGTGGGAGACCTGGTTTCCGGCGAATCGGTGGGCGTTCGTCGTGGGCCTGCATACGATGGGCACGGCACTTGGTGCCGCGATCACTCCTCCGCTGATCGCCTCGCTGATGATCGTAGCCGGCTGGCAGAACGCACTACTCTGGACAACACTGCCAACCCTCGGTTTGATCGCCGTCTGGGCATGGTACGGACGCGATACACCACGAGAGCACCCCTCCGTCACGGAATCGGAACTCGCCGAGATCGGCGATGACAGCACCGCCCAGGTGGACTCCAACATCAGTGCGAAGCGGCTGCTGGGCTTGCTGAGGGACCGGAACGTACTGCTGCTGACGACTTCCTACGTGCTGATGAACTATGCGTTTTATCTACTTTCTAACTGGAGCTTTCTGTACCTCCTCCAGGAGCGCCATTTCTCGATGCTCGCGAGCGGCTGGCTGGCGCTCACTCCGCCTCTCGCCTCCGCGATCGGCGCCGGGTTAGGTGGCGCAATGACCGGCGCATTGTGCAAGCGCTACGGCGACCGCTGGGGATTCAGGCTGATCCCTCTCTGCGCACTGCCCCTCGCGGGCGTGCTACTGATGGTGGTTGTCGGTGTCGCCAACCCCTATCTTGCGGTGCTGGCACTTGCCTTGTGCTTCGCTTGCGTCGAATTGACCGAAGGCTCGTACTGGGGAGGCGCCATTAAGGTCGCGCGCGGCGACAGCATGACCGTCTGTGGCATCATGAATACCGGCGGCAACTTCGGCGGAATCATCGGTATTCCGATCGTTGCCCACCTTTCTGGGCTCGGCTCTTGGCACCTGGCGTTTCTCATCGGTACCATGTCCGCAATCGCAAGCGCCGTCGCATGGCTCGGAATCGACGCCGCGCAGACGCTCGACCCTCAGTGACCCGTCTTGATTCGTGTCCAGCTACGCGTGCGCAGCCGTCGCGTCTCGATGGTCGAGGGTAGCGAGTAATAGAGGCGCGCCTCGACCTCCGGTGGGGGGTACAGCGCTCGGTCGGCGAGGATCCATGGTTCCACGAAAGCGTTGGCTGCCCGGTTGTTATTGCCGTAATGGATGGCGTTGGTCACTGCGGCGATCACCCGCGGCTCGAGCATATAGTTGAGGAACCGATGCGCGGCGGCCGCGTGTGGCGCCCCGGCCGGGATCAACAGGGCGTCATAGTCGACGCTGGCTCCTTCGCGCGGGATCGTGAAAGCCAGATGCAGGCTTACCCCTGCTGTGCGAGCTTGAGCCATCGCCACGGAGTAGTCGCTCGACCAGGACATGGCGATGCATAGCTCTCGATTCGCGAGGTCCTGGATGTAGTCGCTGGACTCGAACTTGCGGATGCTCGGTCGTACTGCAAGCACGAGCGCCTCGGCAGCACGGTAATCCTCGGCACGAGCGGAATTTGGATCAAGGTGCAGATAATTGAGAGCGAGTTGAAGAACTGCTATGGGCGAGTCGAGAAACGACACGCCGCAGTCGGCAAAGCGCGCGACGACCTCCGGCTTGAAGAGTAGGTCGAGGCTGTCGACGGGCGCATCCGGCATGCGGGCACGCACCATGTCTGCGTTGTAAGCAAAACCGTTGATTGCGTGCACGTAGGGCATGGCGTAGCGGTTGCCAGGGTCGAACCGGCCGAGCACTGCGAGCGCGTGCGGGTCGAGATTGCGCCAATTCGGTAGGCGCGAACGGTCGAGGGGCTCGAACTCGCCAGCCTCGATGCCTGGCCCAATGATGTCGCCGGAAGCACTGACCACGTCATAGCCTGAGTTACCGGCGAGGAGTATGGTTTCAAGCATCTCCTCGGAGTCGAAGGTGTTGTAGACCACCTTGATGCCGGTCGTTGACTCAAACGCGGGAACGGTGTCCGGGCCTATGTAGTTCGCCCAGTTATAAATGTAGACGACCTGATCGCGCGAGCCGCAGGCGGCGAGGACGCAGCACAGCGTGATCGCGGTGCGGGAGACGGCAGATCTCCGATGAGTGCCGAATGCAGTCTTAGGGGTTCTAGAATCTGAGGTCACTTCACTCGCCTTGCCGCGAAAGCTTCACAATCAAGGGCTTGGTTCTTTCTCGCGTCTTCGTTGGCAGCACCACGGCATTTTAACCATACCGTAGTCTAGTCATTGGACGCCAAATCGACGGTCTGTCGCCCCCGAAAACTAATAATTCTGCGGCCGGACTCGATTTGGGGTAACGGCTCCTTTCGCGTGCTTGGCCTGCAGCAACTCGCGCCCAGTACCCTCGATCGGGAGCGGGGATGTTCGCGCGGTGACATACCTCGGCAAGACCGACATCCGATATGCCAAATCTCTTCGACAGAGTTCGAATCGGCTCCGATCAGACGAGCTTATATAAGCGCTTCACGCGTAAAGGTGTGAAGTTGCCAACAGTTGGGGGGATAGATCGGCAGCAGTCCCGGGTGCGCCTTCCCGAGTGTCCGGCGAGGCCGGCACACGGGATGCGAAGTCAATGACGTCCTGCCGTGTTTATCCAGCGCCCTGTGCCGCTCTTTGGTTTGAGAATACGCATAGCCAGCGGTGGTCTTCCGGTCCTTGTGATTAAGCACCGCGCCGACCAAGTGAAGCGAGGCGCCGTCTCTCACGAGCCAGGATCCGACCGTGCGTCGTAAATTATGGATTCTCAAATCGTGAAGGACCGCTGCGGCGCGGATTGGGTTCTACGCGTCGTTTAGATTAACCAAGGGTTGCCCCGCCCTCCGGCCGCAGATGATGTACGGATTGTCTTGCGTCCTGGGAACGAGTTTTAGGCGTCCAACCAGGCGCAGCGCCGGGTTGGACGCCGCGGCGAAGCGGCGGCGGTCCGGAGCGAAGCGGAGGACGAGGGGCTGCAGGCCCCGAAGCAATCCGCCCGGGCGCGCAATTGTCGCAAGGTCGACGTGTCAAACTGAACCGCTATGTCGGCCAGGTCCGTGCCCAGCCGTCCAAGTGCACTACCTCGCTGAGCGGCTTGCGCGTTAAGGGGCCAAACGGGTCCACGGGCCACCCGATCGGCATCATCGCGAACGTATCGTAGTCATCCGGCAACGCGAGCACCCTGCGCACTTCCTCTTCGCAGCGGATGTGATTGGTAGTGATCGTGGTTCCAAGCCCCAAGGCGCGACACGTGAGAAGAATGTTCTGCACTGCAGGATAGATGCTGGCGCCGCGGATCCGCTGCACGTAGGCAAGTTCATCGGCGTAGTGGGTGCGGATGTCGGCCGGCAGAGACTCGGGTGGGGGCACCACGGGGCGACGCAAGCACGGAATCAGGATCGCGGGTGCGTCACCCATGTGCTCCCACAGGTGGGAGCCGGTGCTCAGCATGCTCTGGAACTGGCGCTCAGACAGATGGGCCGGACGACCGCGTGCGGCGTACATCGCGTCGGCGATCCTCGAGGCTTTGCGATAGATGGCGCCGAGTGCGCGGCGCAGGGGCGCATCACGAACGAGGATGAAGGCCCAGTTCTGGGCGTTGCCGGCAGATGGCGCGCGGATTGCTGCATCCAGGATTTGCTCGAGCAACGCCTCCGGTACCGGGTCGGGTTTGAAGCGTCGTAGCGAGCGCGCGCTATGGATCGCCTCGAATAGGCTGATCTGCGAGGTGGAGTTGATGTCGACCATGGTGCGCAGGATGGACCACGATCCCGGCCACGTAAACAGTCGCCCACTGGGGGCGGTGATAACCAGAGTGACCGGTCGCGGCCAACCTAGAATAATCGCTCCGGCTCCAATTCATTCGATGAGTCAGTGGTACGGTTACATCGGTTCGCGAAGGACCTTATGCAGCGGCGAGGAACGTGCCCATAGGCGCTTTGAACTCAGTGCGGGTGAATCCAGCCCAAATGCGCACCGATGAGCAATAGCGCAAATAATGCCACTGACAATGTGATCCGCACGGTCAACGCCTGAGCCATGCGTTGCGAACGCTCGGGTCCCGAGGCCATGGAGGACAACGCATGCCCCAAGCTGCCTATGATGCCGAATAGCAACACGAATATCACGATTGACATTGATCATTCTCCGCCTCAACCCTGGTCTCTCGGCGCACCGTCGCGATCACGGTCGCGAGGGCGGCTCCGAGGACACCAATCATTGCGATCATAATGAATACGAGGCCGCCCGCGAGCTTGTAGCATTCGTAAACACCGTCAATAAGACCCAGCGGTGTAGTGACCATCAATATTGGCTTTGCAATGCGCATCCTAATTGCTCCGAGGTTGCGGCGACTTGCCGGATTCGCACGGTGTAATTTTGCTCCGTTCTGCGCCGTGCAAAAGATACAGAGCACCTCAATTGTGAGCAGTACAGCTCCAACGAGCACCTTATTGCCTGGTTACCTGAGGCCGCGAGGCAAGGACTCAACGCTCGGGGTGCGCGCGTGCGCACCTACGCCCTGGCGCGAGCCGCGTCGGCTGCACCCATAAGCGTGCGTATAATCTCGGCAATGGTTGCAACTGCCGCGTGCGACGCGGCGGACCACGGATGGCCATAGTTCAGGCGTATGCAATGGGTAAAATCACGCCTCGAGGAGAAGATCGGTCCGGGTGCTAGACTTATTCCACGAGCCAACGCGCGCCAATGCAATTCGATCGCACTCACCGCAGCCGGCAGCTCTATCCACAAGAAATATCCGCCTTCAGGGCGTATTACACGAAATCCTTCAGGTAAGAGCTCATGCAACGAGTCAAGCGCGGCGGATTGTTGCTTTGCAAGGACCCGGCGCAGCTGCCGAAGGTGGCGGTCATAGACGCCGGTGCGTAGAAACGCTGCAATCGCATCTTGCGCCACGTTGTTCGTTTCCAGACTGCTCATGAGCTTGCGTCGGCGCACGGCTTCGGCATAGCGACCCGCGGCCACCCAGCCGACGCGGTAGCCCGGCGCCAAGCACTTAGAAAATGAGCTGCATTCAAGCACCAGGCCCCGCCGATCATGCGCTTTGGTCGGTTTCGGCGCCTTCAGACCGTAGTGAAGCTCGCCATAGACATTATCTTCGATCAGTGGCACGTTGCGCGCCTCGAGCAGCTTGACCAACTCGCGCTTTGCTGCTGCAGGCACGCTCGACCCGAGAGGATTCTGAAATGCAGTCATGAACCAGCATGCACGGACGGGAGCGCCATCGAGGGCGTGCGTCAGCGCATCGAGATCAACGCCGTATTTCGGATGCGTTGGAATCTCGAGCGCGCGCAGCCCATACGCCTCGAGGGCGTTTAGGCATCCGTAGAAGGTCGGTGATTCGATCGCGATGGAATCGCCGGGGCGCGCCACCGCCTGCAGGCACAGATTCAGTGCCTCGAGCGCGCCCGAGGTGATAATGATTTCGTCCGGAGACACGCGTGCGCCGTGACGCAGGTAGCGTTGTGCGATTCGCTGGCGCAGCTCCAAGCTGCCTCTGTCTAAGTCCTGCACGGTTCGCCACGGATCGAGCCGTCGTGCACGCATGCGAAGTGCGTGGTCCAATTTGGCGAGCGGAAACAGCTCCGGGCTCGGGAACGGAGAACCAAAGGGCACCACGTTGCGATCGCGAACCGAGTCGAGCAACCGAAACGCAATCTCGCCCACATCGACGGGCTTGAGGTGCCCAGTTTCTGGCAGGGATGGGGGATTAACGGTCCGTTGGCGCCAAGAGTCGCTGACGAAGCGGCCCGAGCGCGGAACTGATTCGGTGTAGCCCCAATCTTCGAGAAGTTCGTGCGCGCGAATAACGGTAGCCGCACTCAAGCCGCGTTCGCGACAAAACTGCCGAACCGAGGGAATGCGTTCCCCCCTAGCCCATATACCATCGCGAATGCCGGTGGCGATTTCTTCGGCGAGTTGCACATAGAGCGCAGCGTGCGGATGAGACCCCGCGGACAGTCCATCGCGGGCGGCGGAGAGGGATTCAACTCCATAATCCATGTGAGCAACCATAACTTGAGACATGCTGCTCCTAAATGTGGCGGCTAGACAAGCAAGACTGGACAGAGTACGCAAAGCGAAGCGATGAGACCCCAATCACAGGTATCCGGCATGCCCGGTCAACCGTTTCCACCGTGTGAGCGCGCCGTCGTCGTGGCGTGAGCGGGGAGGGTGTTCGGGGGCTCAGGTCATCAGCGTCAGATATGCTAGAGCTGAGAGCGCACGGGATTCAGGACAATCTCTTCCAACCTCTCGCGCCAGGGTCGGCGCTGCCACTGCGCGAGGGTGTACGGCGACGATGATGCCAGATCTCGCTCGAATATCAGGGTCATCTGCTGCGCGAATCCGGAATCGTAGACGTTCAGGCTCGCTTCGTCGTTGAGCTCGAAGGAGCGCATGTCGAAATTAGTCGAGCCGACCGAAACCATGTACTCATCGAAGATCAGCATCTTGCAATGGAGCATTGTCGGCCGGTACACATAAATCTCCACGCCCTGCTCGAGCAAAGGGCCCCACTCGTGCTTAGACGCGATACCTACGACCTTCGAGTCGATGTGGCTGCCCGGCACCAGAATGCGAATGCGCACGCCGCGTCGTCGTGCGCTGATCAACTCGCGAATCATCAGCCGGTCGGGGACGAAGTAAGCGGCTTCCATGTCGATCCGCCGCTCGGCGGCGGTAATCGCGGTCAGGTACATGAGCCGCATGCTGTCGCTGCCGCCCTCCGGCGAGCTGATGAACATCTGCATATGTTGATCGCCGCTCGGCTCGATGTGCGGGAAATAGTCATCGCCGTGCAGAACGTGCCCGTTGGTCTTGATCCAGTTGTCCAGAAACGCCGCCTGCATTTGCGCGGACACGGGACCCGTAACCTTGAAGTGCATGTCGCGCCAGTGCCCGGAATCTTGCGCGTGGCCTGACCACTGATCCGCGATCCCGACGCCGCCGGTGAAGCTCAACGCTCCGTCGATGATCAGGACCTTGCGATGCGTGCGGTTATTCAACCGGCCGAGTGTGTACCACCGCACGCGGTGATAGCGCTCGACCTCCACTCCGCCGCTCTTCATGCGGGTGAGCAGTGCCGACGAGATTTTGTCGCAGCCCAACCAGTCGAGCATGAGATGGACACGGACTCCCGAGCCGGCTCGCTCAATGAGCGCTTGTGCAAACCGCTCGCCGATTTCACCGGACCAGTAGATGTAGGTCTCGAAGGCGATCGTCCGCTTCGCTGCACGAATTGCCTCGAGCATCGCCGGGAAAATCTCATCGCCATTCTGCAGCGCTTCGATGCGATTTCCTGGAACGATCGCGGGCCCCAGCAGCACGCCCATTTCGCGCCGGAATTGCGGGTCGAGTATGTTGTAGTGGCGCGCGACCCGGTGCTGCGGCTCTTTTTCCGGTTTTCGGAAATTGAGTACGAGGATCATGATGACCAGCGTACCCAACATCGACCAAGCGATTGTCCAGAGCGGCAAGTTGCATCCTCAGCGAGAGAGGAATGCTACCCGGGTGCGTGCCAATTGAGGACCCAGGCGTGCCTTCGATTGGAGTCAGAGGATGCTGACACCCGAGGGTACATCCCAGCCGCCGTTTGGCCAGCGCGCAGGAATGCGCCGACTTCGAAACGTGCGAACCGGCACTAGCCGTTCGGCCATTTACACTTCATCTTCCGCACATGGGCACATGTCATCGATGCGAATGCGCCGCCTAGCGCCGTATCCGTGAGGTACGCGACATGGATCGGATGGGCGAGCTCGGCGATATTACTCTCGACGCTTATCCGTCAGGTGTACACCCAATGGAAAAGCCACGAGGCGGCCGGTGTATCGCGTTGGCTGTTTATTGGCCAAGTCACTGCCTCCGTGGGGTTCACCATTTATAGCCTCCTATTGCACAATTGGGTCTTCGCCTCATCCAACATCGCCATCTTGATGACTGCGACCGCGGGAGAAGCGATCTATTTGCGCAACAAGCGTAGCCAACCGTCGGGCTAAAACGCTTGGCCCGGCTCGCGAATGTTCCATCCGCCCTCAAATTCGAGGCGAGGCAAAGAATCCTGCCGCGCCGGTACTTTGAGCAACCATGATCGAGCGCACGCAGATCCAGGTGGGCTTGGCGGGATGGAGTAACCCGCCGGCGAAGCGATTCGAGCGAGATTCCGATCAAACGCACCTGTCTTACTATGCAGCGCATTTCTCCTGCGTAGAGATCAACTCGTCCTTTTATCGACCACATCAAAGCGCCACCTACGCGCGCTGGCGCGATGAGACGCCGGCGCGGTTTCGCTTTTCAGTAAAAATGCCACGCTACATCACACACGAAAGTCACTTGAAGCGCTGTACCACGGAAGTCGTGCGCTTCTATGAAGACATTGCGGCGTTACAGCCCAAACTCACCGCCGTCCTCGTCCAACTCCCGCCGGGCTTGGAGTTTAACGGGCGCTCAGTTCGCTCCTTTTTCAACTCCGTACCACGTCTTCGCGGAACAAGGGTGGTGTGCGAGCCTAGACATGCGAGTTGGTTCACGAGTGCTGTGGATAGCGCCTTGCGGGACGCGGGGGTGTCCCGCGTCGCCGCGGACCCGGTCCGCTGCCCGGGCGCGGAAGCCCCAGGCGGAGTTCGCCGCTTCGCCTACTTTCGCTGGCACGGTGCACCGCGTTTGTACTATTCGAAGTATTCGGAAGCGCAGCTCGCCACTTTCGTCGCGGCGGTCAGGAAGACCAAAGCCTCCGAGGCCTGGTGCGTATTCGACAACACTGCGCACCATGCAGCCTGGGACGATGCGCTGCAATTTATGGCGGCGTTGCGACGCAGGCCGGGCACTTGAGTGTCCCTGCACGACACGCCCGTAGGTACTTTCCCCGAAAAATCGTGCGATCCGATGTGCGAGCGCCGCCACGCGCCGGCCGAGTTCCTTATCGGGAAGTGTCCGATTGATCCAACCGTAGCGCTCGGCCAAGCTGGCATCGTAATCGTCCGCGCTAGCAATCGCCTCGAGCGCACGGGCGCGGTCCATCAGCCGCGGTAGGTGCTGCACTGCCCCGCCACCCAAAAGCGGCGTCCGCCCGTGGTTGCTATCCCGGCCATACCATGCGGACATGGGTGAGCGCATTGATTCAGATCAATTCCAATCGCGACGAGGGTCGCTGCTTTTATGTGGCGGGCGCGCATGGTTCAATTAGTCGCCGAATCGGCGCGGAAACGCCAGGGACTGAGAAGATCGACACGGCTGCTTGCTGAATCCTCGCTGCCCACTTCAGCAGACCCAACCGGAGGCGAGATCTACAATTGTTTCGCCACGACACCCTCGTTCGTAAGACCACTCTTGAATGGAAAAAGGAGAGAACACGATGAGCTCGATCACAACCAAAGATGGCACGGAGATTTACTACAAAGACTGGGGCACGGGGCAACCGGTCGTCTTCAGTCATGGATGGCCTTTGAGCGCCGATGCCTTCGAGGATCAGATGTTTTTCCTGGCCGCGCGCGGCTACCGCTGCATCGCCCATGACCGTCGTGGCCATGGCCGCTCGAGCCAACCGTGGAACGGAAACGATCTGGACACCTACGCCGATGACCTCGCCGAGTTAGTTCAAAAACTGGATGTGAAGAATGCGATACACGTCGGGCATTCCACGGGGGGTGGCGAAGTGACTCGCTACATTGGCCGTCATGGAACCGATCGTGTGGCCAAGGCAGTGCTTATTGGTGCGATTCCGCCCTTGATGCTAAAGACAGCGGCCAATCCCGGTGGATTATCGATCGAGGTTTTCGACGGGCTACGGGACAGCGTAGTGGCGGACCGTTCGCAGTTCTGGAAAGACCTCAGTCTGCCGTTCTACGGCTACAATCGGCCGGGCGCCAAGGTCTCCGAAGGGGTGCGCGAATCGTTTTGGTTACAGAGCATGATGGCCGGTTTTCCTGCTTCGTACTTCTGCATCAAGGCGTTTTCGGAGACCGATCTCACGCAGGATCTGAAGCGAATTGACGTGCCGACACTGGTGCTTCACGGAGACGATGACCAAATCGTGCCGTACGCGGATTCGGCACTGCTGTCCTCGAAAATCATCAAGAATGCCAAACTCGTCATCTACAAGGGCGCGCCCCACGGGATGTGCACGACGCTGAAGGAGCGGGTTAACGAGGAGCTGATCGGGTTTTTCAAAGCAAAGGACTAGTGGCGCAGGATAACGCAGGCGCAATACCAGCTGCGTCCGCGTTGATCCCGGATAAGGGGCGTCTTTGAGAATTCGCGGCCGCAGCGATGCCCGCTTCCTCTTGAGCGGTGTATCGGCTGCCATGAGTGCCCAAGGCGCAGGCGTCGTTCGGAGCATCCAATGATCACGAAACAAACCATTGCCATCGAGCACATCCGCATTGAATCGGCGAAGTCATTCGCCGATGTTCGCGCCGAGTTGGAGCGCACCTTGCCTCGTTTGGATCCCAGCCTCGTTAAGGCTCTTGGTGAAGGAGATGTCGAACGGGTTTCCCAAGAAAAGAAGGAGGGGTCGGAATTATCAATCTTCCTGGTTCGTGATCATGGTGCATTGCTAAAGATCGCCGGCGAAGCTCGTAATGCGCTCCAGTACGATATCGGCAATCCCATCACGGCGTCACTGATGACGAGGCACCGACTTGCGGCCGCGCTCTATGCTCCCATTCGGGTGGTGCTCTACGAGAACGATGCCGGACTTGGGATCTTCGAGTTCGACCTGCCATCAACAACTTTCGGTCAGTTCGGCGATGAACGTGTGACCGTCGTTGCGCGTGGGCTCGACGCGGCGCTTACGCGTGCGTTGACGAGGGCGGCCGAGTGACCTTGTTACTAAAGACCAATCCCCTCCCGTGGAAGCTGATATGTTAGCCCGCACCCGTCACACGCAGGAACAAACATGATGCCGAATCGATTCCGCACCTCGGTCCAGGATGGTAATTTCAAACAAGGTATCGTGGTGGGTTTATTATTGAGCATTGGCGCGCTCGCCGCGTGCCAAACACAGCAGCAGATTGTTTCGGAGCACGAGGACAATTTGGCTGCGGCCGGGTTTATCGTCCGTCCTGCCAATACCCCCGAACGGCAGGCGATGCTGCATCGCCTGCCGCCGCACGTATTCGTGCAACGTGTAAATGGTGACGCGGTCCACTATGTCTATGCGGACCCTCTGGTCTGTGGTTGCCTCTATGTCGGAACGCAGCAGGCATACGACCAATATAAGCGCGATCAGCAACAGAAAAATCTTGCTGATGAACAACAAATGACTGCACAAACGTATTCTGATGCCGCCTGGAACTGGAATGCGTGGGGTCCTTGGGGTCCTGCGGTAGGACCACCCGGGTTCGTGTACGGTCCCGTCGTTGGCTGGTAGAACTTTCGCGTGACGGCGTGTGCCATCTGACCGAGATTGTCCCGTTGGAGTTCGCCACGACCGGCGCGGCTTAACGCAGCGTGAATAGACTCAGGATACAAATTACGAGCGCCGACCGGCCGTCGGTGGGTGCTGCTCTATGGAAGCGACATCCACAGCTGCGGTTTCCCGCAGCCAATTGAACGCGAAGTCGGCGACCGGCGTCCGCGGCTTCAGACGGGTGCGCATCAGCCATAGGCGCGGCCGGGCTGTCGACGGAATCGCCGGCAGTCTGATTACCCGGCCCTCCTGAAGCGCCGCAATCGCGAGAACGTTCGAGACGTACGCGACGCCGAGATCACGTTCGACGGCGCCGAGCAGCAACACGCTACTGTCGATCGTAGCGACGCGATTGAGCCGCTTGTCGCGGAGCCGACCGTCCCGCAGGAACCCGCCCCAATCGGGCTCGTCCTCGAGCATCAAAAGGGGCGCGCCTTCGACGACCGCAGGGAATGGTAGCTTCGCAAGCCGTAGGGCGAGGCCGCGACCGCAGACCGCGATCGACTTGTCCTCCAGTAGCGGGACACACTCGATGTCGGCGGTATGGATCGGGCGGCGCGAGACGATCAGATCGACGTCGATACGGTCGATTGCCCTGGCCTCGGTGCGCGTGATCACCCAGATCTCAACGGCGGGACGGGTCAGACGGAGATCCCCCAGCCGCGCCATCAGCCAGCCGTGCGCGAAGTCCGCTGGGCAGACGAGTAACGCCGAATCCTCGTTCTTGTATGGCTCAATGCGATCGAAGCCGGCCGCGAGCTCGCCGAGCATTTTGCTGACGGTCTTGAACAGGAGACCGCCGGCGGCCGTAAGACGAACGCCCGAGCCCTTGCGAAAGAACAGTCGCTGCTCGACAAGGTCCTCGAGCTTGCGTATCTGTTGACTGACCGCCGACTGGGTCAGAGCGAGTTCGTCAGCGGCCTCAGAGAAGCTGCCGAGCCGACCAGCGGCTTCGAACGCCATCAGCGTGTTAATCGGCGGAAGCGACCGGGCGTGCTCATTAGCCACACTTATACCTCCAGCACAGCCGCTAATTGGATCCTGGCAACCAAGGTGCCACACTCCCCGTTATGCTGGCGATCGTGGAGCACGCGGGAATTGGTGCTCGGAGAGGGGCCTCTCGTCGCGTCACCGCCAGCGTTCTCAACGCAGGAATACCATGTCTGACATGACCGCCCAAGGCGACAGTGCTATTACGCGCGTTACTAGTAAAGGGTACAGCAAGGAGAACACCTTCGCTGGGGTACTGTCATTCCTTCGCCGCCGGTATAGCAAGGACCTGGCGGGGGCCGACGTCGTCGTCTCAGGGATCCCGCTCGACCTCGCGACGACAAATCGCCCCGGGGCGCGGCTTGGCCCGGCCGCTATCCGCGCCGCTAGCGTCGATCTTAACTGGCCCATCTACCCGTGGGGTTTCGGCCCCTGCGATCGACTGTCGGTCATCGACTATGGCGACTGCTGGTTGGACCCCCATCGACCGGACACGGTTTTTGGCTCGATCGTTCAGCATGCCAGGACGATCCTAGCGTCGGGCGCGACGATGCTGACGCTTGGCGGGGATCACTATGTCACCTACCCGCTGTTGCACGCGCATGCCGAGAGGTTCGGACAACCCCTATCGATCATTCACTTCGACGCCCACAGCGATACTTGGGCCGACGATGACGAGCGCTCTCTGAATCACGGCACCATGTTCTACAAGGCGGTACGTCAGGGCCTCATCGACCCCAGGACCTCGGTCCAAATTGGCATCCGTACCTGGAACGAGGACTTTCTCGGTGTCAACGTCTTCGGCGCCGATTGGGTGCATGAAAACGGCCCCGCGACTACAGCCGCCAAGGTGCTCGAGATCGTCGGGAATCGGCCTGTTTACCTCACTTTTGACATCGATTGTCTGGACCCCGCGTTTGCGCCAGGCACCGGCACACCGGTCTCGGGCGGCCTCAGTGCCGCCCAGGCGCTTTCGATCCTCCGACGCTTCGTGCCGCTGCACCTTGTCGGCATGGACGTCGTCGAGGTATCACCTCCATACGACCACGCCGAGATCACTGCGCTCGCTGCCGCTCAGATCGCGACCGAGATGCTGTGCCTGCTCGGCGAACAGCGTGGCCCCGCGGACGGGCCGACCCGGCGACCCGGAGTCGGGGTGAACTTGCACGTCGGCTCCTAACAGACCGGCACTCCTTCACCGTCAGGCCGGTCGATACTTTGGTGCAATAGCATCGTTTGGTTGCTGCAGGTTTAATAGCGGGCGAGGTCGCGAAGATTGCGTTTTTCCGGGAGGAGGAGCCCTCATGTTGAGACAGGCCAGAGGAGCGCTGTCATTTGTCATGCTCACCCTCATGCTGATGTTGGACGGTACGAGAGATGCGAACGCACACTCCAAACTACCAGATCCCACCAACGCCGGCGTTGCCGACAAGCTTTATAGATTGGATTGTGGTCACTCGCTCGCCAACGATGAGTCGGTATGGACGCCGGGCGAAAACGTCGGACGCGATATCGAATTCTCGTCTACCTGTTGGCTTATAAAGCATGGACACGAGTGGCTGCTTTGGGATACCGGTGTTCCGGAAGCTGCGCTCAACGACCCCCGAGGCTGGTCTACCCTGCCCAAATTGATTGTCTATCACCTCGACAAGTCACTGACAGATCAACTCGCCGAAATCGGACTGAAGCCCGACGACATCGGTCGCGTTGCAATATCACACACGCATGGAGATCACATAGGTAACGCGGTGTTATTCCCCAACTCCACAATTGTGATGCAGCGAGCTGAGTACAGCTGGATACATTCCCCGAACGGTCCGAATGATAACGTCAATCAGTTGATGGCGCTGGCGCGTAAGCTCTTGGGCTCGCCGAGGAACCTTCAGCTCATCGACGGTGATACCGACGTATTCGGCGATGGGAGCGTCACTCTGGTTTCCACGCCAGGGCACACCCCCGGTCACCAGTCGCTGCTGGTCCATCTCAGGAAATCCGGCTTCATCATGCTGTCTGGCGACGTTGTTCATTTGGAAGGGAATTTCGAGAAGAACATCGTTCCGACCCTCAATACCAACAGGGCGGAATCAATCGAATCAATGGAAAGAGTCAGACAGCTGATTGCAACGTACAAGGCGACGTTCTTCATCAATCATGACAAAAGCCAAACCGACAAACTCAAGCTGCTCCCTGCATTCTATGATTGAGGTTTGCGGGTTGGTCGTCAGGCGCGACGGGCGCAGAGAACGAGGACAGTCGTATGAGAGATCAAGAAATACGTGAGGCACTGAATCAACATTGGGCGGCATCCGACTCCGGCGATTTTGCGACAGAGCACGACATCTATCAGGACGATGCCGTGCTCGATTATCCGCAGTCCCGCGAGCGAATTGTCGGGCGACACAACATACAGATCACCCGGAGCCTCCAGCCGAACAAAAAGCGCTTCGTGGTTCATCGAATCATGGGAAGCGGTGACTTGTGGGTCAGTGAATTTGTCCTGACATACGATAATCAACCCTTCTACACCGTGAGCATCATGGAGTTCCGCGGGGTAAAGGTTGCACACGAGACACAATATTTCGCTGACCCCTTCGAGGCCAGCGAATGGCGTAAGAAATGGGTCGAAAATATGGACAGCCCCAAGAACCAGGAAAGTCCCGAAGGGTCGTAGCAGGATTGGGCGGCTGACCGTTAGGGCCGGGCACCTCGCCAGCGATCCACGCTCCAAGCGCCGGGGCCAGCCGCTGACATATAGAGAAACACAAAGCACCATTCGACCGCCATTTCGCCCCCATTGAGGACCGGCAGGAAACCATGCGGGGCGTGCGCAATGAAATAGGCAAACGCCATTTCGCCAGACAGAATGAAGGCGATGGGTCGCGTGAATAGACCGATCAGCAGCAACAGGCCGCCGCCAATTTCCATGACACCGGCCAATCCGATCAGCGACATCAACTGCACGCCGTCGAACATGGGAACGTGCGGTATCTGGAAAAGCTTAGCGGTGCCGTGTTGGATGAACATGAAGGCGGTGACGATTCTCAGTATGCTTAACAACACTGGCGACCATGATTGAAATCGACTCTCAAGATTGGTCATGTTTTTCCCCTTGAACTCCGTTCTAGTTTCCATCAAGCGTAATCCATTTCTCAAGCCGCGCGGGAGTCCACTGATATCCTGCCCGCCAGGCAACCCTCGAACTCGCAAAAGGAGGAAGACACGATGAAATACGCAACCCTCGGCAATACGGGCCTTCTGGTCTCGAAACTGTGCTTCGGGACCATGACCTTCGGGGACGGCAGAGGAATGTTCAAGGCCATCGGAGCCGTTGGCCAGGCGGCTGCCGATGAGCTGGTCAAGACATCGATTGAGAGCGGGATCAACTTTTTTGATACCGCGGATATTTATACGGAGGGTGAGAGCGAAAAGATCCTCGGACAATCGCTGAAGAACCTCAAGATCGCGCGCCAACATGTGGTGATCGCGACCAAGGTCTACGGCCGCGTCGGCCCGGGGCGCAATGACGTCGGGGCTTCTCGCGGCCACATCATGGACGGCGTTGAGGCCAGTCTGCGGCGCCTGCAGACTGACCACATCGACCTCTACCAGATCCATGGCAACGATTTAGTGACCCCTGTCGAAGAGACGGTTCGCGCTCTAGACACGCTGGTGCAGCAGGGAAAGGTCCGCTACGTCGGCTGCTCCAACTGGCAGGCGTGGAAGATTGCCAAAGCCCTTGGCATCTGCGAGTTCAAGAATCTGGCACGATTTGACACGGTTCAGGCGTACTACTCGATTGCCGGCCGCGATCTGGAACGGGAAATTGTTCCGCTACTGGAATCCGAGAGGGTCGGTCTGCTGGTGTGGAGTCCGCTTGCCGGTGGGCTGCTATCCGGCAAGTACAGCCGAACCAACCAGAAGCCCGCGGATTCGCGTCGCACCGAGTTCGACTTTCCCATCGTCGACAAGGAGCGCACCTGGAAGATCCTGGATGTCATGGCGCCGATCGCGAAAGCGCACGAGTGCAGTCCTGCGCGTGTTTCCCTCGCCTGGCTGCTGGCGAAGCCTGTAGTGACCTCGGTCATCATTGGGGCGAAGCGCCACGACCAGCTTCAGGACAATCTCGCGGCGGTCGAGCTCACCCTCAGCCAGGACGAGCTTCGGCGATTGGATGAGGTCAGCGCTCTGCCCCCAGAGTATCCAGGGTGGATGTTGCCGTTTCAGGGCGCGGATCGTCTGGAGGCGGTTGATCGCTCGAAGCGCTTCCGCGAGGCGAGCAATTAGCTCGCTGGGGAAGCAGTTCGGGTGGCTCTGGGCGGCGTTTGCCGTCACGCGCAGCAGCGCGAGCGGGACGTCGGCGCGAGGGTCGGCTTCAGAGCGACGGCACAGCCTCAAAGGACCGATGTGGATGCGAGAGTCACATTCACCGGCTCCAAATAGAAGGCGTACTGAGCCAGACAGGCGCGCAGGAAACTCCGTGCGCCGTATCCCCCCTGGCGCAGCACCGAGCGGTGCGTCAACCATACGACGCTGGCAGTGCCCACGAAGAATGCTCGATGAGCCAGGCGGGTCAGTACCTGTACCGGAGCGACCCGGCCGGCTCGCAGCGCGAGCAGCAGCTGTGATTCGAATCCAACATGGGCGAGCTCATCGGAGACGAGGACACGGCAGAGCACCATGAGACGCTCGCAACCTGTGGCCGCTTCAAGCGCCCGGTAATACGCGATCCCGATCAGTTCAGCACTGATGAGTACATCTAGGTAGAGCTCCAAACCCGCGAGTCGTCGTACGAGACGAAACACTTGATCGGTCCAGTCGGTCCTCTTGAGTGCGATTTGGTGTTCCTCCATGAATGCCCGGAGCAGCGCCGCGTGACGCTGCTCCTCGCGAATGAATAGTTTCACGATCCGCACGAGAGCGGTGGTACGGGGGCGTGCGCGTGCGAAGCGTTGCGCCGCTCGCCGGAGCGTGCGTCCCTCGGACTGCTCTCCGAGCTGAAACGTCGCAATCGAGCTTGCAATGAGCCGCAGCTCATCGGGACTGAGAAGATCGGAAAGGCCGTGCGGAACACAACGCGGATGCTGCGCGTGGTGTTCGAAGTGATTCAGCCAGATTTGGAAATCAACCGGAGACATGCCGCCACCCTGATTACTCCTACAAGCACAGTGTGCGAGCCGCTTCGGGCGGTTCTGTGACGGAATGCGGGCAAATTCTGGCAGTGACGTGGTCGGCGGTTCGCTGGACTTGAGGCCAGTGGAGGGATAGTCAACTCAGGCGCGGATGTTGCGCACGCAGCATGAGCGCTCACAGGATCTGAGAGCGCCTAGCCAGGATGGGGTCGGCTTGTTAGCCTTGCGGCCCTATGAGCCGGATCACCAAATGAACTGGGGCGCCGTTATTTTCTCCATGACCGCCTCGGCATGCCTGACCATGGCGTTGATCTACGCGTTCATCTGGTGGCGGGAACGGGATCAGTGGGCTAACTTGTTGTTTACCCTGGCGGCACTGGGGACCGCGGCGCTTGCCTGGTCTGATCTGGCACTAATGCACGCGGAGTCACCGGCACAATTTGCGTTGGCGATACGATGGGCGCAATTCGCCTTCTGCGTGATCATTCTGTCATTGGCCGGATTCGTGCGGCTCTATCTGCGCGCCGGCCGGACGTGGCTCCTATGGACCGTTATCGTCCTGCGGACGCCCTCGTTGTTTCTCAATTTTTTTACCGGACATAACCACAACCTTCGCGAAATCACCAGCTTCCGCCCCAGCACCTTCCTCGGAGAAGTCATTTCCGTTCCCGCGAGGATCGTGCCGAATTTCTCGATGATCGTCGGCCAGTTGAGCTCACTGGCGCTGGTGATTTTCGTGCTGGACGCTGCTAATACCGCTTGGCGGCGAGGGGATCGCCGGCTGACGGTAACCCTGGGCGGTACCATCGTATTTTTCGTGCTCGGGGCGACCGGACAGCTGGCGTTGGTCTACTGGGGTACGCTGCAACCGCCGGCCACACCGAGCCTGTTCTACCTCGCCATCATCGTGGCAATGGCTTACGAGCTGGGCGGAGAGACGTTGCGTGCACGCCAACTGGCCCGCGACCTGAACGCCAGCGAGCAAAAAATGGCCCTGGCCGCCAATGCGGCGAACCTTGGCTTTTGGTCTCGGGAATTCGCGCGCGATGAATTTTGGGTGACGGATCGATGGCGCTCGATGTTCGGCTTCACGAAACCGGAGCCGCTGCAACTCGACGATTTCCTGGAGCGGGTGCATCCCGATGATCGCAAAACCATACGCCATACGCTGGTCTCTCCGACACGGGGCGATGGTCGCTTCACGGTGGAATACCGTGTGCTGATGCCGGACGGACAGATGCGTTGGATGGCGTCCGAAGGGTATCTCGAATTGGACGGCAACCGTCAGCCGGCCCGCTTGCACGGGGTCACGATGGACATCACACATCGCAAACAGGCGGAGCTCGATGCCCATGAGCATCGCAACGAGGTTGCCCACCTGCTTCGCGCGGCGAGCCTCGGTGAACTCTCCTCCGCGCTGGCGCATGAATTGAGCCAGCCGCTGACGGCGATCCTGAGCAACGCTCAGGCGGCGCAGCTCATTCTCGCCCGCGAGGGTTGTGAACTGGAAGAAATTCGCGACATTCTTCGCGACATCGTCTCCGACGACAAACGCGCCGGCGAAGTCATCGGCCGGCTGCGCACGCTATTGAAGAAAGGCGCATTCCAGCCGCAGCCGTTGGAGGCGAACGAAATGATTCAAGAAGCGCTCAAATTGATGAATCATGAATTGATGGCTCGCGCCGTACGGGTCGTCACGGAGCTCGGTAATGGGTTGCCCTCGATCCGCGGCGACAGTGTGCAGGTACAGCAGGTGCTGATTAATTTGATTCTCAATGCGGTCGACTCCATGTCGGAGAGAGCGCAGAACGCCCGCACGCTCACACTCGGATCCTGCCGGCTTGAGGACAACAGCATCCGACTTTCCGTGTCGGACACCGGCGATGGCATCACGCCGGGCAGTGAGGAGAAGATCTTCGAGCCCTATCACACCACGAAGTCGCGGGGGCTGGGATTGGGTTTGTCGTTGAGCCGCTCCATCGCGCTCGCACACGGCGGACGCTTGTGGGCGGAGAATCGGCCCGCCGGCGGAGCGGCGTTCCATTTCATCATCCCCGAATGGAAAGCGTCCCCGGAGTTGCAAGCATCAGGAATGCTTACATAGGTCGGGCTTGCGCCATGGCGGGGAGTTGCGGCGCGACCGCTAGCTTAACGGGCTTCATGTTTTGCCTACAATCGCGTAGCTTGGGCGCTCTCGACATCGCAATTTACGAGGATCAGAGACCATGCCAAGGTGGGCCGATGAAACGGTCGAGCTCTCATCGCCGAGTGGACGGTTGTGGGAGGACGTTCCGCTCCCTTCGGCGCGATCGGCTCACAGAGCAGGCTTGCTGCCCATGCACGCGACCGGTACGGCTCCCCGGCCGGGTTCGGTGTATCGCGACGGTCTCGACGTGGACCTGCACTGGCACTTCCATGAAATGCACAAATTGCTGTATGCGTTCGAAGGAGCCATCGAGGTCGAGAGCACGCGCGGGCGCAACGTCGTACCGCGGCAGCTCGCGGCGTGGGTCCCTGCCGGTGTGCCGCATTGCACGAGCATTCACGGCATTCGCTGGGTTTCGGTGTTCTTTCCGACCGACATGGTGGAGGACCGCGAGCGGCGCGTGCGCACCGTAACGGTGTCGCCGCTGATGCGCGAGATGATGAAGGAGGCGACGCGCTGGCCGGTCAACGGACCCGATTCCGATGTGCGTGCCGCGTTCTTCGGAGCCATGGCCAGGCTGTGTGACGAATGGATCACACGCGAAGCGAAATTGTTCCTGCCCGCGAGCGCGGATGGGCGAGTGGCCGGAGTACTCGACTACACGGCCCGGCACTTGGAACGGAAGCTGGAAGAGATCTGTCAGCACGCAGGCACATCGGTGCGATCGTTGCGCCGGCATCTGAAGGCCGAAACGGGCATGACCTGGGAGGTCTTTCGCCATCGTAGCCGGCTGCTGCGGGCCATCTCGTTGCTCGGCGAGACGGATGAGCAGATGAGCGAGATCGCGACGCAATGCGGTTTCGAAAGCCCGTCCGCGTTCGCCAAGATGTTCCGCGCCGAGATGGGTGAGACGCCGCGTGATTACCGCAGCCGCGTGCGAGGCCCTGCGCTGAACCAATGAGGGTGGCGCACAGGGGGCAGGCCCAAGTTCCCGTGATCGATCGTTGCCGCCCGCGCGATGCGTTACCGACCAGCCGCCGAATGACGCGAGTGCTCGGCGAGTGCCGGTACTTCGGCCAGTGCGCGCAGCGCATCGTTCAAGTGCGTGCAGCCGACGGTACCGCGCAGTTCGGCCAATACCTTTTCGCGTAGTTCAGACAGCGGCGTTCCGAGCAGCCGCGAGAGGTTGGCCGCCGCGGAAGGGCATTCCACGAACGGCAAGACGCGCGGCTCCGCCTCGACCGACAACAAGCGCAATGATTGCGCATCGGCGGTCGCGCTCAGTCGGTACTCATGCACGACGGCCCGGCCGCCCGAAGGCGTGGTGGCGCTGTCCTGAAAGGCGGCATCGATCACGATTCGCGTGTCCAGCCGCCGCACATCCATTCGGCGCGCACGCCGCATGCCTACGGTGCCCGCCTGATCGGTGAAGCGGTGCCACCCTTCGGGGTCGTCGACATTGCGCAGATCGGGCGCCGCCGTGCTCGAACGATTCGCGTGGAGATCAAACGCACTCGAACCCTCTGCGAATCCGGCGCAAATGCCCACGCGGCTGCGGAAGGCCTTTTCGAGGTCGAAATCCTTGAGCGTGGAGCGTGCAGCGGTGAGCCACTCAGGGTCCCACTGCGACCAGGCCCAGCCCGATACGAGGCTCGCGCCGGCGATGTCGTCGAGGATCAGATACAGCGGGGTCGCTCGACGGCGTTCCTCGGGGACCGCGGCTTCCAGTGCCTGGCGCAGACCGCCGCCGCCCCGGCTGCCGACGAGGCGCGACAACCCCGGCCGCGAGGGCTCCGCCTCGATCGACACGATGGTGCGATCCGGCTGCAACCGGGCCTCGAACGCATCCTCGGCGAGGATCACCGGCGCACCGCCCCAGATCGGCGTGACGATGTCGCGGGCGCGGCCGACCATGCGCAGATTTCCCGCGCGTCCATCCGGCCAGGACACATCGATGCTGGAGGTGCGGCGGGCGGAGCCGGAAACCCGCGGAGGCGCGGCGCCCGCGGAATGTCGCGGCGGAGCTGAGTTCATGGGTTCAAATTGCGATGTTGTACAGCTTGGCGGCGTTGCCTGCGAGCGCTTTCACCTTCTCCTCCTCGGTGAGGCCTGCGAGCGCTACGTCCATGTCATCGATGGGGTAGAGGCAGACCGGATGCGGGAAGTCGGTCTCGAACAGCACGTTATCGACGCCAACCGCCTTGATCTGATGCGAGAGGTCGCGCCGCTCGAACCAGAAGCAGGCATGGAAGTTGGTTTTGAAATACTCGCTGGGCCGGCGCTGGAGCTTGCCATTGTTGATCGCGACCTCCTGGTATTCATAGTCGATCGCTTCCAGCAGAAAGGGCACCCAGCCGATGCCGCTCTCCACCGAAACGAACTTCAGCTTCGAGTAGCGATCGAGTAGTCCCGACAAGATCAGATTGCCCATCACGCGGCCGTTGTTGATGAACAGCATCGCACCGCCGAGTGCGGCGCGCAGGTCGCGGTGCAAGCCGGGCCAGCCCTGTACGCCGAGCCAGTCCATCGATTGTTCCGAGGCGCCGATGTGGAAGTTCACCGGCACGTCGAGCGCTTCACACGCTTCCCACATCGGGAACCAGTGATCGCTGGACAGATCCGGCAGCCGCACACCGTCGGAGCCCACGAAGGTATGCGGATCGGAGTTGATGTTGATGCCGCGCAGACCCATTTGTTTGGCCCGCTCGATCTCCGCCACGGCGAGTTTCACGTCCCACCAGGGCAGTAGCGCCATCGGGAAAATGCGCTGGCCGCTATCGACCTGAAACTCGGCCATCGCGTCGTTGAAGATTTCCACGCAGGCCAGCCGCAGCTCGTCATCGACCTTGACCGCATGCTGGCCGCCGAATCCGAGGATGTTGGGATACAACACCTGCGCCGAAACGCCCATCGCATCCATCATCTCGACGCGCTCGCGCGCGCTGTGGGAGGCCGGATGCACCTCCTCGAACTGATGATTGAGGAACTCCAGTCCCGGCCAGCGAGTGCCATCGCGCTTGACCGTCGAGGATGGGATGGCGCGCTCCAGCAGCACCTTGTCGCCGTCGATCATCCAGGAGCGCACGCCGTTGTGTACCTTGACCTGCGGCACCCGGTCCCTGAGCCGGGCGGGCGCGCGCCTCGTCCACAGGTCGTGCGGCTCGGTGAGATGGGTGTCGGCGTCGATCACTTTGCGGTCGCCGAAGGCTGATGGGTTCAACAGGGAGTAATTCATGAAGGATTTCCTGCGGGGATTCTCAAGCCGTGTGGAGAAATTCGGGGCGCGGGATACGGAACAGTCGCCCGGCATTGGCGCCGACGATGTCAGCCTTGTCATGCTCGCTGATGTCGATGCCGTCGAACAGGCGCCGACGCGCACCGGGCCGCCGGAAGCAGGCTGGAATCGGCATAGCTTCATGCCGTGTCCGCGACGATGGACGTTTGGCCTTCGAACCGCATGCTGCATCCTCCGGCTGGAGGCATCCTGGTGTCGCGCGGGATCCGGCCAAACTATCGTTCGCACGGGCCAACCGCCGAAAATCCCCGGCGGCCTCGTGCGCTTGTCGCTACGGGGTCAGTTTCCCCAGCACGTTGCCGCGGTGCCGGTCCCGGTGGAGGATTGCACACCCAGCTGGTTGACGCTGAGTGTTGCGCATGTCGTATCGTTGACCTGGGTACCGATCGCGGTCGCCGTGATCACATAGGAGACTGGCGGGTTGCCGACCACCGCGCTCACGTTGTAGTAGCCGCTGCCCACGGCGATCGGCCAGAGCACTCCCACGGCCGCATAACCGAGGTCCGATGGTGCGGCGCTGTAGGCATTGGTGGTGCTGAAGAGCTTTTCCTCCCGCCCGGCCAAATCCAGCAGGGCGCTGCGCGCGTCCGTGCGACGCGACTTCTGCACCTGGCTCGTGTAGGCCGCCGAGGCGATGGTTGCGAGGATGGCGACGATCGCCACGGTCACCATCAGTTCGATCAGAGTAAAGCCGCTCGAGCCCGTTTTCGGGGACATGGTTT
Source organism: uncultured Gammaproteobacteria bacterium (assembly GCA_963843295.1). Lineage (GTDB taxonomy): Bacteria > Pseudomonadota > Gammaproteobacteria > Steroidobacterales > Steroidobacteraceae > Bog-1198. Next base: position 121,639 of record CAWJJP010000010.1, read on the forward strand.
TCATGAAGGAATGCTCCGGCATTTTCATCGGCGTTCGATCCAGGTCAGACGCTTCGCCTTGACGTTGGCTGGGATGTTGAGCTGCTGCGCTCCGGGGGTTCCGGAAATCGTCTGATAGACGATGTTCAACTTGCCTTGGGGAGTGTTGACGAAATAAACGCTGCCCGTGGCATCCGTTTCGACGCCGGCTTCCTGCGCGTCGGTAACGATCGTGCCGTTCTTCGTATAGGTCGGAAACGTGTTGGTGAACACGCCGCCGTTGACGATCGAGAGGGCGTAGGTGAAGCCCTTATCCAAGTTGCTCTCGCAGGTGGTCACCACATTGTTGGCGGGTACGGTGGAGTTGACGGTGAACGAGCCCTGGTTGAATACCGGATTGAAGATGATCTGCTCCGAACTACTCGGAAGATTTGCGTACCATCCAAATGAATTGCCGGTGCACGTCGTGCTGCCTTGCCAGCAGACCGCCACGTTGGTGCCGTCGACCACCCCGACCGTTGAATTGACGGTCAGGGTTTGCGCCTGCAGGTTCGCAGAGGTCAGCGTGAACGGCGAGGCGAGGCCTGTCGCCGTGGTGGTCGCGGGAAGACTCGCCTGGACCGCGCCGGGCGACATGGTGTTCCAGCCGGATAAGTTCCAGTCCCAGATACCATAGATCGATTGGACGCCGCTGGCGTATTGCGCCGGAGCCAGATTGGTGATCTGCGTCCGCTGCCCGGTCCCGAATTCGATCAGGAAGCGCGGCGGCCCGCCGGCGAGGTTGCTGGAAACAACCAAGAGCTGGGTGGTGATCGGCTGTCCGGGCTGGGTCGTGAACAGCGGCGCGGGGGCCACAGCCCAGTTCTGCGGGTTGTTGCTGGTCAGATCGAACCGCCACACGTTGCCCAACAGGTCGCCGGCATACACGTAGTCGGTGATGTGATCGCCATCCATGTCAGCCGGCGTCGCGTAGGCGATGCCGTTCCCGCCCGCGGTATTGGTGCTGAGATAATAGAAGGTCTGTGCGCCCGACGTGCTGTCGATGGACATGATGTAGATGCCGGCATCGCCCGAGGCGCTGCCAAAGCCATTGCCGAAGATCACCGCCCAATTGCCATCGTGCAGGCGGCGGATTTGCGGCGTACCGAACGTGCTGCCGAGATTGTTGCCGCAATTGGTGCCGATGGCGCAGACGATCGAGGAAGGGTTCCACTCGCCGATGACGATGCCCGGGGCGTTGCTCTCCGCGAAGGACGGATTCGTGACGTCGAGCGCGTAGATGGCGGAGCCGCCTGCGCCGAGGCCGCCGACGAGCCAGGTGTGCCACTGACCGCCATAGAACAAGTCGCCCGAGCCCGGCGTCGCATCTACGAAGAAATTATGGCCGTACTGGGTGTTCGCATAATCGAGCAGCGGCTCGGTACATTCCGGCGTCATGCCGACGGCCGGAGTCACACCGTGGATGCCCTGCACCAGAGTCTGGGTGTTCGCATCGTTGGTGCAGCCGCCGGCGGCGGACGGCAATGCTGCGCTTGCCAGCGTCGATCCCGGCATGTAGGCGAGGACTTCCTGGCCGTCGTTGGGCGTCGTGGCGTTGTCGATGAAGTTGCCCTTGACGTCGAAGCTTCCGGCGCGAAATCCGTGCAAGAAGCCATCGTTCGATCCGATGTACACCACGTTGAGGCGCGTCTGTTCCGCGCCGGAGAATTGCAGATAGGTTTGCGTACCGGTGTTTTCCGGCAGTGCGCCCCCGTAGAGCCGATCACGCCATACTGCCGTGTACGGGGAGGTGGGGGGACCTATATAGGCGGGGCTCGAATCCACGATGTCGCCCAACACGGCATCGCGCGCGCGGTACAGCCCAACTCCGACCGTGTTGATCTCGTTGCTGCGATCGCCGCGCAAGTAACTCAGGCGGGTGTTGTCGGGCGATGCGTCGGCGAAATCGAGCGCCGCCTGCTGAGCGGCGTTGAGACTGCCCCACTCAAAGGGAATACCGACACTATTGGCGGTATCCCAGGTCAGCATGGTGCGGCTGGAAGGCGAGGGAGTGCCGCTGGGCGGACTGACGGTCGTCGCACATCCACCGCCGCTTGCCGCGGGAACACTCGACCAGGTGAGCAGGCAAGAAGCATCCCAGTTGGCCGTTGCGTTCACGCTGACCACGCCCAGATTATTGGTCAGGGTGTTTGCCGTGACCGTGCCCGTCCAGTCGTTTGGATTATAGAAGGCGAAATAGGCCTGCGGGCCCTCCTCGACTTTCGCCACCTCTTTCTGGTTGGCGGTCGCGGAGCTGCCCGATTGAATCGCCGAGGCCGCCTTGAAGCACATGATCTCGTGCACGTTGGTCGCGCCGCCGTCCGAGCCGGCAAATCCCACCCGAAAGCTTGCCGGCAGCGGACCGTTGGAGGCCGTGATCGATTGATTCCTGATGACGTAGGAGTACGCGCCGCCGCTCACGCTGTAGGCGAAGCTCAGGAGCCCATCCTGAGTGATCTTCAAATTGTAGAAAATCGGGGTGGCGGCGCCGCGCGTCGTCGCGCCCTCATTCGCGATCTGGAAGCTGGTGAGCTCCTTGTAGGCGTTGGGAATGGGCGCGTAATCGAGGACGCCGGCGGTGTTTGCCGCGTTGCCGAGAACGGCAGCTCCCGCGCTGGTGGGCGCATTCGCGATGCTGTAGTTATAGAGGTTGCCCGTTGTGCAGGTGTTTTTCACCGCATACTGCAGGTCGACGCTGCCAGTCGAGGGCGGCAGGGTCGCCGGCGCCGTCTCGACCGGCGTCGTGATCAGGGTCGGCGATTGGTTCGCCGTGACGGTTTGTGCGGCGGTGACGGCGGTCGCAACCGTCGCGGGGGTGGAGGCGGTCATGCCGCTAGCCCCGGTCATCGCCAAGGCACCGGTCATCGGAGTCGCGGCGGTTGCCGCGGCAGTCAGAGCGCCGTTCTTGCAGAGGCCGCTGGCGGCATTCCAGGTGTACGTGGCCGGACAGCAGTGCGTGGTGCTGATCGTGTTTCCGCTGATCGGGCAGTAGTAGGTCCCGCTATGGGTGAGCGCGGGCGACGCGGTCGGATAGCAGGACGTACCGCTGATCGTTTGCCCGGACGGACAATAGTACGTGCCGCTGGTGGACAGGGCGGGCGACGCGGTCGGAAAGCAGGACGTACCGGAGATGGTTTGTCCGGAAGGACAGTAGTATGCCCCGCTGTGGGAAAGCGCCGGCGATGCGGTCGGATAGCACAAGGTGCCACTGATGGTTTGTCCGGACGGACAGTAGTTTCCCGCGCTGTAAGAAAACAACGAGGGATAGCAAACGTAGGTGCCGCTGTTGTTGGTCGGAACGGCGGAGCCAGCAGGGCAGTAGTAACCCGAACCGTAGACGGCACCGATCGGATAGCAGGATGTACCGCTGAGGGCGTACCCGGAAGGGCAACTGTTGGTGCACGTTCCAGAACTATACGTGCCGGTTGCGTAACCCGTCGCCGGACAGGTGTCGCAGCTGGCGGTACCGCTGAAGTAGGTTCCCGCTGCACATCGGTTGGTATTCGTACACTGCTGCGTGGTGCTGTTATACGTTCCGTTCACGCTCGAGCAGGAGTTGCAGGTATCGGTGCTTGAGCTGTAGGTGGCGCCACCGGTGCACGCTTTGTTGCAGACTTGAGTAACAGGATCCCAGGTGGATCCAGCCGAGCAAATTTGGGTGCAATTGTTGGTTGTCGCGCTGTATACGCCACCGGCATTCACGCAAGAGGTCGCGAGCGAGACCGGGTAATAGGGTAGGGCCGTATTGTTCGGATTGCTCCCATAGGCTGCGGTCAGTGCCGCCCCGGATATGTTGCCGGCGCCGCGCAATCCGATCCGTCCCGGCTTGTAGCCGTAGCCGTAGGCCGTGTTGTCGCCGGTCGCCACGTTGGTGCCGCTGTAGCCGGTGACGAGATTGGTGCCGTTGAGGAAGTTGCCATACTCGTCGATGCCCAGTCCGATGTAGCCGCCGGTCAGACCGTCATGGGGAGTGTTGGCGTTTGAACAGGAGTAGGCGAGGCTGCCGCCGAAGGCGCCTAATCCGGGGGCTTGGCTGCCATCCTGCAGGAAGAAACTGATACCGTCCGCGCCGTCGCCGCCGGCCCCTCCGGAGTTGCCGGCGTAAGTAATCGTCTTGAAGGTGAGCTGCAGTCCCGCCCCGGTGGGAAAGGTGCTGGAGGAGAGGATGGCGCCGCGCTCGTTGTATCCGTATTTCTCGCTGCCGCTGATGTTCACCGAGCCATTGGTGAAGCGCAGCGCGCCGTACCCCAAGCTGGTACCGTCTGGTTGCAGGATCACGGGATCGGGCGTTTGGGCCGCAATGCTCCCCGGCGCGGTGCTCGATCCGAGGTAGCCGAGGTAGCCGCCCATCATGTAGGGATCGGCGCTCGATGCCTGCGAGTAATAGCTCGAGAGGACGGAGGTGCAGGAGGGAATCTGGCCGGGATTCCCTCCGCCCGCCGACGTTCCTGCCGTGAGGCACGCGCCGCCGAAGTAATACCAGCTGTTGTTGTTGCTGGTACCGGTGAAGTCTTCACTGAAAGTGATGGTCTGCGCACGGCTCTGGCTTGCACCAATCGCGCCGAGAAGTATGAGCAGAGCGCACCTGAAATATTTTGTGATTATCATAACGTCCTGTTGCTGGAGCTCGTGTATACGGCGTAAGTGCTCTCGATCTCCGCCACGGTGTTGCCGTTGCCGCCATATCCGGCGGCGTCGACCTGATAGATCTCACCGGGAATGTTCGGGTCGGCCGACGGGCCCATATCGGAGATGTAAAATGCGGGGGTTGCGAAGTATGTGGGGTTGGCCACGTTCGCGGCGCTGAAGGTCGTGGTGGCGCTGACCGACATGCCTTGCGGCAGAAAGCTCACCCCGACGGGAGCTCCGCCGATCATCCACGGAACGCTGGTCACATCGGCGACCACGGTCGGCAGCGTGTTGGAGCAAATCTGCCCCTGGCCGATATTGGCGTTGAGCAGGCTGCTGCAGGGGGCGGGCGCTGCCGTCGCATTGGTGATGAGCCAGTCTTCCGCGAATACCTGCGCCGATACCGCGGCCGACAGTGCGCGCTGTTTCTCGCGCATGTTGCCGGCTATCCTCTCCTGGATGCCGAAGCTGCGGTACATGCTGAGCGCGATGATGGTGACGACGATCAGCAGCAGCAGACTCGTGATCAGCACCATGCCGCGCTGTCGTGAAGCTGCGCCAAGAGCTCGAGAAATCATAGCATCGGCCCTGTCTGATTCATGACGCCCATGACACGTTGGATGCTGACGGTCTGCGGTTGGCCCTGATTCGCCACGTACATCGGATTGGTGAACGTCAACTGAACGAGAGCCGAAATGACGCTTCCCCAGAGTCCCGCCGCGTTGACCTGGGTGGCATTCATGTAAGTGTCGACGTTGTTGCCGGTTGCTCCGGCGTTGGCCTTGACGCCATACAGGATGCTCAGATTGGTGACGCCGTTCACCAGGTTGTAATCCGTTCCGTTCATGGTGCAGACGAGCTGGCCGTTCACTACCTGGAACGTGTTCACGTACAGGGTGTTCGGGCCGCCGGTGGGATTCGATTGCCCGCTGCAGTTCAGAATGCCGTCGCCGCCCGCAGTCATGTAGCGAACGGAGATCTGATCGCCGGGCGGGGCCGCGGAGTAGATGCCGTAGACCGATTGACCCACTCCGAACGGCGCGACGCCCGTCAGCGTGGTGGTCAAGGTATTGGTGGTCGGGTCGGGGAAATAGCCCGCCGATTGGATGACGTCCGTCATCATGGTCATCGCCATCCGTTCGCCGTCCTGCAGCTGCGAGAGCTTGTTCTGATTGCCGAAGACCGTGCGGTTGGCCTGGACGATGGTGACCAGCGCGCCCAGCAAGAACAGGCCGATCATCAGGGCAATCAGGATCTCGATGAGCGTGAAGCCCTGTTCATCGTGCAAAGCGCGATCCCTCGAGTGCGTGAGGTTCATGTCCTACGGTTCCACGTACAGTGTGTAAGTCGGCACGAATGTCGCGTTCGAGGTGCTCGAGGCGCTCTGCTTGTTGACGGACACCGCGTTCTCGGTCCAAGTGATCTGAATCGTGCAGTTGACCGGCGCGACGTTCGGACAAGTGATCGTGGTGACCGGATTCGAATTGCCGAGCATGGCGTTCAGCGCCGTCGCGTAGGCGTGCAAATCGAAGGCGGCCATGATGTCGCTGGTGCAGGGCGCTGCGCCGGCACCGGCGACGCAGTACCCTGCAGTCGCGGCCGCTCCATTCAGAGTCGCGTCGTTGATCGCGGTGCCGGTGATGACGACGGGAACTGGTGCGAAGCCCCCCGACCAGTAACCGCGATCGGCGTGCATGCTCGCGGCGAGGCCTGCCGCTTGCAGCGCAACGAGCGATCGCACGCTGGCCGAGCCGGTGCTCGCATAGGCGAGCGCCTGCAGCTTCGCGATGCCGAGCAGGCCGATCGCGGTGACGACCACCGACACCATCACCTCGAGCAACGTGAAGCCGCGCGCGCGTGTATGAGGGCAACGGCCGGAGAGATGGCGCTTGTTCATGTGCAGGTCACGCCGTTGGTCGTGACGCCGAATAGTTGCGAGGTCATCTGTCCGCTCAGGTTGACCAACAGGCAGCGAGTCCAGGCGTTGGTGTTGGTCGAATCGTGCAGGGAGATGAGGGTTCCGTTGGCCATGCCGATGGCATAGCCTTCACGGTTGAAGGTGACGACCGAAACACCGTTCGAGGCGTTGAAGGTGTCGCTGCCGGAAAACGTGGCTTGTACGCGGAGAATCGTTTCGCCCGCATCGACGACGCCCACGTTGGTCGGATCCGAAAAGACGATCCAGCCCGTCTGCCAACTCGTCGAGTTCGCGCAGTTCGCGCCATCGGCGGACACGCAGACGCTGACGGTACGCCCCTCCTTGATCGCTTCGGCGCGTGCGAACTGCAGGTCTCCGAGCAGTCCGTTCAGCTCCCCGGCAATGCGATTGGCATTCGTGACGTAGCGAAATGACGGTATCCCGATCGTCAGGAGGATCGCTGCGATCGCCATGGTCATGAGCATTTCGAGCAGCGTGAAGCCGCGCGCTTTCGCGTTTTCCCTGTGGGATTTGTTCTTCATGTAGGACATATACGGCAAGGTTGTAGGACAAACCTTGCGCGAAGCTTTCGCACGCGGTGCAAATATGAAAGCTGTGACGTTACTCGCAGAGACCGCGCCGTAAGCGAGGCGTGCCTCGCACATACGAGCCGTGGAGCGCGGCGGCTTTTGTGCGCGAGTTCCGGTTTAAGCGTGGACAGGCGAGTGGAGGAATGACCTCTGGCCAGCGCGGGCGACGTAAATTGTGCGGTGCGCCAAGCGATAGTATTAATTTAACATTAATCGGTGCATGCTTTGATCCAGGGGCTTCCGGAGATTGCGAGGGAGCCTGGTCGGCCACTTGCGAGTAGTCGCGATGCGCGAAATCAGGCGTCTGCAAGGATGCATCAATGATTTGATCGGTGTGGTGGGTTTGTCGGCCGTATGGGGCGACGAACCGCAGCAGATCGTGCGCGCTCTTCTGAATGTCCTGGTACGGCGATTGGATTTGAATTTCGCCGCCGCGCGCCTCAGCGGCAGTTCGCCGATATCGGCGACTGAATTCCTGCGAACCGCCGCCTCGAAGAGCGCCGAGCAGGATAGTTCGACGTTGCCCGGTCGACTCAGCGAGTGGCTCGACGCGACCGCTCCGTTGAGGCTCTTCAAGGCGCCGAATCCCCTCGGTCCAGACCGGATTTCAGTCGTTCCATTTCGCTTCGACCTTCAGGGCCACATCGGCACTTTGGTCGTCGCTTCGGCCCGCTCGGACTTTCCGACGGAAATCGAGATGCTGGTGTTGCGCATTGCGATAAATCAGGCGGCAATCGCCTTGCACGAGGCGCTGCGCAAGTGCGAGCGGGAACGTATCGGCATGGAGCTCGAGCAGCGCGTGGCATTACGGACGGCGGAACTCATGGATGCCAACCGGCAGCTGCTGCTGCTCAAGGATGAGCTTGCCGCGGAACTGCAGGCCATGACCCGCCTGCACGAGTTCAGCACCCGACTGTGGGCGATCGCCGACCTTCCCGCTCTTCTCGAAGAACTCTTGACGGCGACGATCGGGATTCAGAATGCCGATTTCGGCAACGTGCAGCTCTACAACCCGCAGCGGCAGGCGTTCGAGATCGCTGCGCAGCGCGGGTTCAATGCGGAGTTCCTCGAGCACTTTGCGGCTGTCGATGCCGCGAGCACCGCCGGCGGTCGCGCGATGCGGTCGCGATCCCGCATAATCATCGAGGATGTGCAGACGGACCCGTTGTTCGCCCCCCACCGGCAGATCGCGTTATCCGCTGGATTTCGCGCGGTGCAATCGACGCCGCTCTTCAGCCAGGGCGGCGAGATTCTCGGTGTGATTTCGACGCACTTCAGGACTCCACACCGGCCGTCCGATCGGGAGTTGAGGTTGACCGATTTGTACGCGCGGCAGGCGGCCGAGATCATCGGGCGCAAGCAAGCTGAAGAAGAACGGGCCAAACTCGTCGGGCACATCGAGCGGCTCACCCATGCAACGCGGATGATGAGCATGGACGTGCTCACGAGGTCGATCGCACACGAGATCAACCAGCCCTTGGGCGGCATCATTGCGAATGGCAACGCGTGCATTCGTTGGCTCGACCGGGAAGTTCCCGATTCGCGTGAAGCGCTCATGGCCGCCGCACACATCATTCGCGATGCGAATCGGGTCAACGATGTCATTCGGACCATTCGGTCGATCAGCAAAAAGTCGCCTCTGAACGCTCGCGTACTCGACGTCAATGCAATCATTTGCGAAGTGGTGTCGATGCTGGACGAGCAGCTGCGCAGCAACGGCGTCGAGATGACCCTGGCGCTGGCGGATACGGCGGTGTTGGTGCCGTGCGATCAGATACACCTGCAGCAAGTTCTGGTTAATTTGGTGGTCAATTCCATCGAGGCTCTACGTCCGCTCAGGGACAGGCCGCGGCGCCTGCGCATCTGCTCTCGACAGGAGATCGAGGATCGCGTGCAGGTGCGCATCGAGGATGAGGGCATCGGCTCGGCGGAGTTGGATATGGACCGGTTATTCGACGCCTTTTTTTCGACGAAGCCGGACGGCATGGGGCTCGGTTTGTCGATCAGCCGCAACATCATTCAGGCTCACGGCGGAGAACTCAGTGCCGCCCGAAACACGCCGCACGGGTTGACCATGACGGTCTCGCTTCCCGTCCACGGGCAAATCGCGTGACGCTTCAGGCACAGCCGGTCGTGTTCGTCGTCGACGATGATCTGTCCATCCGCGACGGTTTCTGCTCGTTGATTCGATCCGCCGCGATGGAGGTGCAAGTGTTTCCCTCGGCGACGGAGTTTCTTCAGGCCGCGTTGCCGGATGCGCCGGCGTGCCTCGTGCTCGACTTGCGTCTTCCGGACCTCGGCGGGCTCGAATTGCAACACCGGCTCGCCCGCACAGGCGTGGATATTCCCATCATTTTCATCAGTGGCCACGGCGATATCCCCACCACGGTGCGCGCCATGAAGGCCGGCGCAGTGGAATTTCTTTCAAAGCCCGTCCAGGATCAGGACCTGCTGGAGGCCATTGTCCAGGCGATCGACAAGGATCGCGCCGCTCGCCGGCGCCGTGCAGAACTCGCCGCCGTCCGGCTGCGCTATGCGAGTCTCACGCCACGGGAAAATGAAGTGGTCTCGAAGGTGATGCGCGGCTTGCTCAATAAGCAGATTGCCGCGGATCTCGGCGTGACGGAGGTCACCGTCAAGGTGCACCGCCGCCACGTCATGGACAAGATGCAGGCTTCTTCGCTCGCCGAGCTCGTGCGGATGATCGAGAGACTCGCGTAACTCCACATCTCGCGCGGCAGGGCTAGTACACCAAAGTGGAATGTTAAAGAGGTACGGTACCTCCTACCTTCGTCCATCCAGGGTAATCGGCGACCGCGGAGAAACGATCGTATGCACCTCGCCACCATCGATGCCTCAGCGCCAGGAGTGCTTCTCGCGGGCGCCGCCCCCCGAGGCAGCCTCATCGAAGCGCTCGGGACGGTCCGTACCTACGACGCCGAGGAGACCGTCTATGGTCAGGACGAAGCAGCCGACAGTTGGTACTTGCTCATGGGCGGGGCTGCCCGAAAATGCGCACAAATATCGGATGGGCGCCGACAGATCATGGACTTCCTCCTGCCCGGCGACCTGTTCGGGTTCGAGGCGGGCGCGCGGCGCGAGTGTTCGGTGGAGTGTGTCGTGCCGGACACGAAGGTGAAGCGCTACCGGCGTCCGCAGATGGAGTCGCTCCTCGAGGAGGATCCGCAGCTGGCGCGTGAAGTGCGCGAGATTGCCTTCTCGTCGATCGAGCGCCTGCAGTCGCGAATGCTCCTGCTGGGGCGCAGCCGCGCGCTCGAGCGTGTATGCGGATTCCTCCTGGAAATGGCCCATCGGGCGCAGGTCGAGACAGAAGGGTCGGTGGTCCTGCCGATGTCCCGCTACGATATCGCGGATTACCTTGCCATCGCCGTGGAAACCGTGAGCCGGTCGCTGACGACCCTCAGGTCAACGCGGGTGATCACCTTCTTCGACACGCGCCATTTCCGCATCATCAATCGCAGAGCTCTCGAAGCTCATTGCTGCCGGTGAGCAGCTGATCGTCCAAGCCGTAAGCACTTGATCGCTCAGAACAATCGAGGAGGGCATCGTGGGGTTACAGAAATTCGATAGATCAAAGTGGATGGACGTGTGCGCCGCCGCATCGGCCGAACTGCTCGGGAAGCGCGCCGAGATCGAGGTCGTGTCGCCGATCGACGGGATTCTGATCGAAGCGAGTTGGCTGCCGGTACTCGGTATCACTTACGATTCCGCATCCGATGCGCTGAAGATCATGCTGGATGGCGTCGATCATTTTGTATTCCAACCGCAGGAACTGTACCTCGATTTCGGATTCGGAGGCGTTCAGAGCCTCGGTATTCTCGACCGGGAGAATGCATGGCAGATCGTGCTTTTGCGCGACCCGCTGATGCTGCCGCCTCCGCAGTAAAACATGCAGAATGCGCCCTGGATACGCTAATTCCCCCTCGGGCAGCCGGATTCACACTACACTAGGCTGAGGTTTAAGCGCGCGACCTGGAGAGCCGGGGTGCGGCTTATCGCTACGCGGGGTGTGCATGTCGCTGCAAGTGAAGCTTCTGTTCGGTGCACTGCTTGTCGTCAACGTGGCATTTTTTATCGGCTGGTTCCGATGCCGAAAGCATTATCTCGGTCGCAAACGGCCGCTGGTCAGTGAATTTCCCTTGGGGTTCGTCGTCGCGTTTTTCGACACGCTTGGGATAGGTTCGTTCGCACCAACCACGGCGTTTCTCAAGTTTCAGGGCAAGCTCGCGGACGAGCTGATACCCGGAACCCTCAATGTCGGCCTCAATACCGCTGCGATACTCGAGATGATCATCATGGTGAGCGTGATCGTGATCGACCCGGTCCTGCTCATGGCGACCATATCGTCCGCAGCGCTCGGCGCCTGGATCGGCGCGGGTGTGGTCAACCGCATGCCGCGACCGGCGATCCAATTGGCGATGGGAGTTGCGCTGCTGATTGCGGGTTGCGTCTTTGCTGCGACCAATCTTCACCTGTTGCCGGGCGGCGGTGTCGCGATGACCTTGACCGGATGGCGATTCGCCGTTGCGGTTGCGGTGAACTTCGTGCTCGGTGCACTGATGAGTGTCGGCATTGGTCTATACGCACCATGCATGATCGTGGTGACGCTCCTGGGACTCCATCCACTCGCCGCATTCCCGATCATGATGGGCTCCTGTGGGCTGGTGCAACCGACGGCGGGTCTGCAATTCTTTCGTTCGGGACGCTTCGGGTTTGGAACTTCGATCGCGCTGACGATAGGGGCGATTCCGGGGGTGTTGCTCGCGGCGTTCGTGGTCAAGCGGTTGCCGCTCTTCGCGTTGCGATGGCTGGTCGTGCTCGTCGTGATCTATGCCGCCGTCACGATGCTGCGCTCATTCCGGGCCGGACGCGCGCAACTCCGCGCGATGCAAGCGCTGAACGCCGCTTAGCGCGTTTTCAACACCGACTCCCGGCGCCGTTCACTCACACCCATCCTCCGCGTCGTCCCCGCGCAACTCGGCAAATGCGGCAAGCATCTTCTTCATGGCCAGGTGCGCTTCGTAGCACGCGCTGATCATGGGCGAATCACCGGAGACCCCGTCTTCCTGGGACCACAGCACCGAGTGCACACAGCGGCGCTTGAAGGGACGTTGCCCGAGAATTTCATGCTTGTGCAGTACGAACCTGGCGCTGCGTGGAGGCTCCTGCACCGGTCGCAGCGGGTGCAGACGCTTTTCTCTTTGGTCGTGGAATCTCATACGCCGTCCTCCGAAACGAGTAGTCGGTGACTCGTGGTACGCTATCCGGTGCAGAAGAACAGGCAAGCGTCGTGCCAGGCAACCGCGGCGCAGGGCTCGATAATCCACGGGAGAGACACCGGCTGGTATTCGCGGCGTTTCAGCCGTTTTACGCCGTCGCCGCACTGGTCTCGCTCGTATCGGCCGTGCACCACCGTGGTTCAAGCGCCTCGCGCCGTGCACCGAGCAAGTGCCGTCTGCGGCGCGTTTTCGTTTCAAAGGATCGCCAGTTTGACAAGCGAGTCCCCACTGAAGACCCAGATTGAAGAGCTGCGTGAGAAGGGGTTTGTCGTCATACCCGGGTTCGTGGCCGGCGAGGGCCTCGCAGAACTCAACACCGCCGCGCGCATTCAGCTTCGCGACGGGGTTCCCCCGCTCGAGTTCGAAGCCGATCTCCAGTATCCAGGGGCACCTCTTTCACGCGCGGCCGCCGGGGGCGAGACGGTGCGCCGATTGCTCGACGCATTTGCCCGCGGCCCGGTATTTGCCCGCTGCGGCACCGCACCCGGTGTGCGCCGGTGGATGGAAGCCTATTTCGGCGAAGCTGTCCTGATGTCCCGAGCCCATCATAATTGCGTCATGACAAAACACCCTCGCTACGGAAGTCTTACGAACTGGCATCGCGATATTCGCTTCTGGTCCTTCGCACGGGAGGATCTCGTCTCGGCCTGGTTCGCCCTCGGCAGCGAGGAGGTCGATAACGGCGCCTTGTGGTTCGTGCCCGGCTCACACCGGATGGCGTTCGACACCGATCGATTCGACGAGGCGCGGTTCTTTCGCGCCGACCGTGCGGACAATGCTGCATTGATTCGTACCGCGCAGTCGCCGCCGCTCGCACCGGGTGACGCGGTTTTCTTCCATTGCAATACCCTGCACTCCGCCGGCAAGAATCTGAGCGATGCGGTGAAGTTCTCGCTTGTTTTCACCTACCATGGGCGAAGCAATGCACCGATACAGGGCACTCGGTCGGCCGCGACGCCGGAAGTGCCGATGGTCTGAAGGCGGCTCAACCGCCGGATCAGCGTTCGGCTTCATCGCTGCCCGCGGTTGCTTCCCAGCGCGCGACCAGCGCATCGAGATACTTCACCGCCCGAGGGCTGCCGAAAGCTCCACTACCGCGGCTCACATGATCGTCAATTCGCATGCACAGAGGCCGCAGCTGTGCGGCGGTCTTCAGCCATGAATTGATTGGCCGGTCCACGGGCGGATCGAGTTGCAGCAATGCCGCGAGGGCATGGATGGCAACCTCCGGCTCCGCATCCGGCGTTACCTCACGGAGCAGGAATTGCGCCGACCCCGGAACGTAGGGCTTCACCTTGCCGATCGAATAGACGGCCTCCGCCCGAACCAGGGGACTACGCGCCACATCGCGAGCGCACGCCTGGAGGGCGGTCACGGCGACCCGGGCTCCCGTCGGGCTGAGTTCGCCGAGCGCCTGATGAGCGGCACGCCGTTGCAGGCGATAAGAGGCAACCTGCTCGCTTCGCAGCAGCGATTCCTCGATGATGTGGCGTAACTTCGGGCCCTGCCGCGACTGGGCCTCCGCAATGATGGTGCGCACGGCCTCGTAGTCGTTGACGAAGATGCAGTGCAGACCGTAGCGCTGCTGTAATACGAAGGCCCTTGCCTCCTCGTCCTCCCTCTGACCTCGCCTCCAGATATAGATGTGATCGCGTATGCGCCCGCCGAAGTTCGCCTCGAACGTCTGCAGGAAATCCTCGAAATCCGGGTCGTTCAATCCGAAGCCGACGATCAGTGCATCGAACCGCGCGAGTATGTGGCTCACGAACGCCCGATAACCGGGTTGGCGCGCCATGATGTCGCGGTATGAATCACGGTCGAGCACGATCGACTGCGGTCGAGAGATGCAGCCGTGCGCCTTCAGCAGGAATCGCGAGCGGGCGTGGCCGGCGAGAATTGTGCGCAGCTTCTCTTCATCGGAGTAAATGGCGCGCCGCAGGGAGGGTGCGCGCCTTCGCATACTACGATAAGCGTTTTCATGACCGCGATCGTAATTGAATGTGATGATGCCGATCGGCTCGAGTCCCTCGATCAGATCGTGCAGCGCCGAATGGGATCCCTCCCCAGGTGTCGTGAGTCTCACCACCGCGTCCCGGTAAGGTTTATAGCCCACAGCAGCCCGAATGAGCGTTGCAGCTTCGATCAAATATTCCGAATTCTGCGGACGCGCGTTCAAAAGCAGATCGAGGTGGACGTCCAAACCGCGCAATTGCCCGGTGAACTCGTTGCGCAGCCGTTTCAGCACTTCGTGCCACGTCGACATGGGCGCGCCGTCGGATCGGGCGTTTCCCAACTCAGCCGAGACGCCGCTTCCGGTGACGACCACAAGTTGACGAAACGCCACCGCGTCGCAGAGCTGTCCAAAACCAGGATCTTCGCGGTGTCCGACGACGATTGTATCGCGCATCGTCTTCATGTTATCACCAGCCCGGTCGCGGCGTGGGCGAAGGCCGACATGCATTCGACCAATGCTTACCTGGCATTTCGGACATGACCGCGATAGCTTTTGCGTTTCAAAGCCGCCGGGATTTGTAACATGGCACGATCTCTCTGGCACGGAGCCATCTCCTTCGGGCTGATTTACGTCCCGGTCGATCTCTATACGGCCTCGAAGGAAAATACGCTGCCGCTGCACATGCTCGACAGCCGGGATTTCTCGCCGGTTGGATATCACCGCGTCAACAAGAGCACCGGCAAAGAGGTGGATTGGGCGCATATCGTCAAGGGCTACGAGTATCAGAGGGGTCGGTACGTCGCGCTATCCGATGCGGATTTCAAGCATGCCAACGTGAAGGCGTCCGAGACGATCGAGATCGCCAATTTCACGGACCGCGCGCAAATTCCGCCGATGTATTTCGACACGCCGTATCACCTCGTTGCGAGAAAGGGCGGCGAAAAAGTCTATGCCCTGCTGCGCAAAGCGCTCGAGCAGACCGATAAGGTGGCGGTGGCGACCGTCGTCTTGCGGGGACGGCAGCATCTGTGCGTCGTCGCGCCGCAGAACGGATCGCTCATGCTCCTGACTTTGCGATTCGCGGGCGAGCTGCTGCCGCCGGTTCCGGTCACAGCGGCCGGTGCATCGGGGAAATCCGCCGGGGTGAGCGCCGCGGAACTCGCGATGGCCGCGCAGCTCGTGCGAGGCATGTCGGGGAAGTTCGATCCCGCGCGGTTCAAGGACACCTATCGAGCGGACCTGCTCCGGCGCATCAAGGAGAAAATCAGGAAGAAGCAGATTCACTCGTTGGAAGTCGAGAAGCCGCCGGATGAGAGCAGACCCAGGGCGCAGGTCATCGATCTGATGGAAGCGCTGAAAAGCAGCCTCAAGATGCGCGGTACAGGTGCGCCCCGCGCCGCCCCCAAACGCTCCGCCAGGCTGCGCAAACGCGCCTGAGCTCGCTGCCGGGGCTTCTCGCGCGGGCGATCCAGGTTATCGGCTCCTTCCTACGTCCAATCGAGGTTCCGACACATGGTGCCGGTCGCGGAAGCTCGTAGGCTTGGCCCCTCTCATCGGATGCTCCCCCGCCGGAGCAATGTCATCCACCATTTCATCGAGGGTACATCATGGCTACATCCAGGAAGCGGCGCGCTGCGGACAGCTCCACGGAACACGACGCGATCGGCATGCTCATTGCGGATCACAAGAAGGTCAAGAAGTTATTTGCGGATTTCAAGAAACGGAAGGACGAGGGCGGCAGCGAGGAGAAAGCCGGGCTGGTCGATCAGATCTGCACCGAGTTGAAGGTGCATACCGCGATCGAGGAGGAGATTTTCTATCCAGCGGTTCGCAATGCGATCGACGATCCGGCTCTCATGGACGAAGCATTGGTCGAGCACGCGGGCGCCAAGAGTCTCATCGCCCAGCTCGAGGACATGAGCGCGGACGATGATCTGTACGATGCGAAGGTCACGGTGCTCGGTGAGCAGATCGAGCATCACGTGAAAGAGGAAGAGGGTGACATGTTCAAGAAGGCCAAGAAGGCCGGTCTGGATACCACCGCCCTCGGCGCGAGGATGCTGAAGCGAAAACAGGCATTGACGGCGGAATTCGGAGTATCGACCGAAGACGAGGAGGATGAGGCGGTCGAAGACGCCTGAAACCGAACGGCAGGCGCCGGGGGCGGTGATTCCGGAACCGAACAGATCGAAATTGGTGTTCACCCACGACACCATGTTGCCGAACTGCTAAAGTTTTTCGGATGTGCTTGATCGTCATCGCCTGGCGCACCCATGTGCGCTTTCCCTGCCTCATCGCCGCGAACAGGGACGAAATGCACGAGCGGCCCACCGCGCCGGCACGTTGGTGGACCGACCATCCGGATATCCTCGCCGGCCGGGATCTCAGCGCGGGCGGCACCTGGATCGGCATCACGCGCTCGGGCCGCTTCGCGGCGCTGACGAATTACAGGGATCCGGAGCAGCGGCGTCCCGAGGCGCCGAGCCGCGGCGTGCTCGTGACCTCGTTCCTGAAGTCCAGCGCCTCGGTCGCCGAAGGCCTTCAGCGCCTTCGCCGGATCGGCGCAGACTACAACGGCTTCAATCTGATTTTTTCGGACGGCGCGCGGCTCGGCGTCTATGAAAGCGTGCGCGGCGAGGGCCGCGAACTCGGACCGGGAATATTCGGCCTTTCAAACCATCTCCTCGATACACCATGGCCGAAGGTCACGAACCTCAAATCCCGATTACTCGATGTGCTCGACGACTGGACCGACGAGAAAGCCGTGCTCGCCTTGATGCGTGATGAGCGACCGGCACCCGACGAACATCTGCCGCGCACGGGGATCGGTCTCGAGTGGGAGCGGCTGCTGTCGAGCGCATTCATCCGCGCGCCCGACTACGGCACGCGATCCACGACGCTGATACGAATCGATGCAGACCGCCGCGTGTGCTTCGATGAATGGTCGTGGGATCCGGCAGGAGCAGAGACCGGTAGAGTTGCCCAGCGTTTCACCATAGCCCCGATCTGATAGTAGAATCCAGCGCGCCATGCTGCAGCGTTTCGATGAGTCGACCCACCCGTCCTTCGGCACGCGCCATGTGCCGCTGATTCGCGCGGCGATGAAAGGCCAGGGATTGGACGCCTGGATCGTGCCTCACACGGACGAATATCAAAACGAATATTTGCCGGCCTGCAACCAGCGGCTGGCCTGGGCCACCGGCTTCACGGGCTCCGCGGGCGCGGCAGTGATTCTCGAGGACGAGGCTGCGATCTTCGTCGATGGCCGCTACACCCTGCAGGTGCGCGATCAAGTCGATACGGGACTATTCGAAATCCGCCACTTGATCGATGACGGTGTGGCGGCCTATTTGGAGGAGAAGGCCGGCCCGGGCCGAACAGTCGGCTACGATCCGCGGCTGCACAGCCCGGCCGAGCTCGAGACGCTTGCGACCGCGGTGCGCAAGGGCGGCGGCGTGCTCAAGGCCGCCGACGCCAATCCTTTGGATGAGGCATGGCAGAACCGACCGCCACAGCCCATGGCGCCCGTGGTACCCCACGACCTGGCATATGCGGGCGAATCCTCGCAGGCCAAGCGCCTGCGAATCGCCGAAACGCTGCGCGAGTGCGGCGCCGCCGCGGCATTGTTGACGGCACCCCCCTCGATCGCGTGGTTGTTCAATATTCGCGGCGGCGACGTCGAGCGCTCGCCGCTCGCGCTGGGGCAGGCGGTGTTGAGCGCCGATGGCACCGCGCGACTCTTTCTGGCACCCGGGAAAATTTCGCGCGAACTGGAGAGCTGGCTCGGGGACGGCGTGCGGGTGGAGGGGTCGGACGAGCTCCCCGCCGCGCTGCGCGATTTGGCCGGCCGGCGGATGCTCATCGATCCGACGCAGTCATCGAGCTGGTATTTCGAGGCCGCGTGCAAGGCCGGCATCGAGGTCGTGCGTCGCGACGATCCGTGCGCCATGCCGCGGGCATGCAAGAACGCGGTGGAGATTGCGGGTGCCAGGTCGGCGCACGTGCGCGACGGCGTTGCTCTCACCCGTTTCCTGCATTGGGTGGCTACATCAGCGGATTTGACCCGACTCGACGAAATCGATATCGCCAGAACGCTGGAATCATTTCGCGCGGAGACGGGGGTCCTCCAGGACATTTCTTTCGACACCATCGCCGCCGCAGGCGCTCATGGTGCCTTGCCTCACTATCGTCCGACGCGCCGGCTCGCGAAGCGGATCGAATCCGGCTCGCTGTTGCTGGTCGACTCCGGAGCCCAGTATTTCGATGGCACGACCGACGTGACCCGAACGGTCGCGATCGGCGAGCCGACGGCGCAGATGCGCGAGCGATTTACCGCTGTGCTCGCAGGCCACCTGGCCCTCGCTCGCGTGCTCTTTCCCGTGGGTACTACCGGATCGGCACTGGATGCTCTGGCGCGAGTGGCGCTGTGGGCGCGTGGGCTGGACTACGATCATGGCACCGGCCACGGAGTCGGTTCCTATCTCGGTGTTCACGAGGGACCTCAGCGCATCGCCAAAGCGCCGAATGCCGTCGCGCTGCGTCCGGGAATGATCGTATCGAACGAGCCTGGCTACTACAAGGCTGGAGAATACGGCATCCGCATTGAAAACCTGCAATATGTCACCGAGCCGCGAGCGCTGCCGGGCGGTGATCGGCCGATGATGGGATTCGAAACACTGACTTTTGCGCCGATCGACCGAAACCTCATTGTCCGGGAACAGCTGACGGCGGCGGAGCGCCTGCAGGTCGATGCGTACCATGCCAGGACGCTGGCCGTGATCGGCGCGGGCCTGCCGGAAGCCGTGCGGTCATGGCTCGTCCACGCGTGCGCGCCGATCTGAATGGACAATTGCCGCTAAATGGACAATAGCCGCTCGAAGAACGAACGATAGCGGCGCAGCGCGATGCGAAGCGTCTCGGTCGACGCCTTGTCGGGCTGATCCATCTGACTCTCCAACGCGGTGCGCTCCCGGGAAAAGGTTTCGGCCAGGTTCTGCATCACCTGGGCCACGAGCTCGTCTCCGAGGCGGACCGCCTGTCGAGGATCATCGACGAACCCTCTTTGCACGATATCCCAGCGCGAGCGGTAATCCGCCGCCGCCTCCGATGTGAACAACGGTGCGAGTTGCTCCTCACGGCGGGCGCCGCCGCCGCTCCTGTTGCTTTGATCGCTGCCGGTCCGGTTGCGCTCCCGCGGCTCGTCCCGGTCACCGACCGGTTCGCGATCGGGAAGCTCCTCTGGGTCCCGAATCGTCTCGAGATCGGCCGGATCCGCCGGGTCGCGCACCGCATCGAGGTCCCGATCGGAATCCCGCGGGAGGGGGATCGTGGGTTTGCGCGCTGCCGCTGCCATGTCCGCCGTCGTCAGAGTGCGCGAGTGCGGCTCGCGTTCCGGATTGGTGCCGCCCGTCATATCCGTGCTCATGAATTCACCTGTACCTGTTGTTGGGATGAGAGGACGCCTTTCTTCGCTTCCCGCACCTCGAGCAGTTCGTCGAAGAGCGCGCGGTAATGCACCAGCGCCTTGCGCAGATCCTCGGTATCCGCTTCACCGCGCTCGTCGCGCAACGCAATGGCCCGCGCCGCCCGGTAGTTCGCCACGACCGAGGGGTGATCCACGGAGATATCGGCGGCACGGCGCTCGAAGTCGCCCATCGGGTAGCCGCGCTTTTGCATCAGTTCGTAAACCAGATGATCCGCCTGGACGACGACCCCATTCGGGTTGTCGACGAAGCGGCCCTGCAGGGTATTCCATGCCTGCGTAAACCGGGCTGCGTCGGACGGAGCCAGAGCCGTGATGGCGGATCCCTCGACGCGCTTTTCCCGCTCCCTGAGTTCCGCCTCGGCCTTTGTCCGGTCTCCCAGCTTGTTGACGGTGCGCTCGTATTCCGGACCGAAACGCGTCTTGAGTCGTTCAGATTGCCTGCGGCGTTGGGTGTACATCCACGCGGCAGCCGCGAACAGGATGAGAAGCAAGATGACGACGAGAAAAACCCAGTTAGCGGTGGTTGGATTCATGAATGTCTTCTCCTGTCCGGTGATTCTCTCGCGCCCTTTGGAATGCTCTCCGAGATGCGAAGTGTTCTCCAAGATGCGCCGGGGTACAGTCGGGAGGATGCGCACAGGCACAGTCGGCTGATCAACGGGACTGGCGTAGGAAATGACTCACTACAGGCGCAACACCCGAGTCGCAAGGCCTGCTGTCTTGCCCGCTGCAGGCGCGACTTCTATGATGGCCCGACAAATCAGGGGGAAATTTGGACGAGCGAGGATCTGACAGTTGCGCACTCGCGCGGCTGCTCGCGGCCGTTGCGACGCTCGGTTGCCTCGCTGCGTCGCCGTATTGCATCGCGGCGGACCTGTGGGGCGGTTCGCTCGCCCTCACGAGCGACTATTTCGTGCGCGGCATTTCCCGAACCGACGATCATGCGGCGCTGCAACTCGATTTGCACTACGTCAACACGGCCGGTTTCGCGGCGGGCGTTTTCGCGTCCAATACACAAATCGATCCAGGCGAGCCTCGCGATGCGGAGATCAGTGCCTATCTCGGCTATGTCTGGTCGGCCGGCAACGATTGGCACGGCAAGATCATCGCCAACCATTACAGCTACCCATGGAATCAATCGGGTTCGCAATACAACTATGACGAGGTCGATCTCGATCTCGCTTATCGTGGGTGGCTCGAAGTTCGATTTGCCTATTCCCCGACTCGCCGCGTTATGTGCCCTGGCGCGGGTTCATCTCCGTCAATGCCGAATCGGCGGAGTTAAACTTGCGACACTCGCTGATCGGGAAGCTGTCCGGGACGGCGGGGATCGGGTACTACTACTTGGAGGGTCCCGATGCGAGCGGCTACACCTATTGGAGCGCCGGCGCTGCCTATTCGTGGGCACCGGTAACGTTGACCGCATCTTATGTCCGCACATCGGCCGCCGCTAACGCGTTGTTTTATAATGCAGCAGTGGGGGGGCGATGGACCGGCACGGTCATTTGGCGCTTTTAGGCGCGGTGCAACCTTCCAACGCCCATCCGGTACTCACGCGAGGATGTTTCCATGTATTCAGAGTGTGAAACCTGCCGATGAGTTCGCTGGCTAAAAGTCTGCCCAAAGAAAGCGACAAGGAACTGCTGACCGGCATCGTGGCCGGGGATCGCCAGGCCTTGGAGCAGCTGTATCTCGGCTATCACCGCCGGCTCGCCCGGTTCTTGTCGCGATTTACGTCGCGCTATGAGAACGTCGAGGAGATCATCAACGATACGTTCTTGGTCGTTTGGCAACGCGCGAAAGATTTTCGCAGCGATTCGCAGGTTTCCACCTGGATCTTCGGAATTGCCTATCGCACGGCACTGAAGTCGCTACGAAGGCAGAAGAATCACAATGCGGCGGTGAGTCTCGATGAGTATCCGGAGCAAACCACGGACCCGGGCCTCGACGCCGAGGTGCAGGATTGGCTGATACATGGTCTGCGGCAATTGTCCGCCGAACAACGCTTGACCCTCGAACTCGCGTATCACATGGGGTATTCACTCGAGGAAATTGCGGCGATAACCGACGCTCCCGTCGGCACCGTCAAGGCACGAATGTTCCACGCGCGGGAGAAGTTGCGGCATTTTCTACCGGCTCTCGGCGGGACGGCAGAATTTCAGTGAGAAACGAATAATGCACGAGCAATCTTCCAAAGAGGACCACCAGGCGATTTCAGAAGTCATCCCCTGGTTCGTCAACGGCACTCTCGGCGAACTCGAGCGCCAGAGAGTCGATGCGCACCTGCGCACTTGCGCTGTCTGTCGCGAGGAATTGCTGCACGAGCAGCGCGTCTATCGGGCGATGGCCGGTGAGGCGGGCATTGAATACATCCCGGCGGCTTCGCTCAAACGCCTGCAAGCCAGGCTCGATGCTCTCGGTGCGCAGGCTGCGCCCCATGAAACGGCGGCCGTCGCCGCATCAGCGGTCGGGGAACGGGGACGCCGATGGTTGCCGTGGCAGCGACGGGTTGCGGCGTCGATCGCCTTGGTGGCGGTGATTCTCGGTTTGACGAGCCTCGGCCAGTGGGGACGATTCCGCGCCCGTGAGTTTTCGCCGGCCTATCACACAGTCACGACGTCCGAGTCGCGCCCGCCTGGCGAGGTCATTCGCGCGGTTTTTGCTCCGTCAATCACGCTCGTTGAGTTGCAGACCATTCTCGATGAGGCGCAGTTGCGAATCGTTGCCGGGCCGTCGGAAGCCGGCGTGTATTCATTGGCTGCGAATTCCCCGCGGCCGGCGGGTTCGTCGCTTGCGCTGTTGCGTCGGCATGCGGCCGTCCGTTTCGCAGAAAGCACCGAACCGAGCCTAAAACCAGCCGGACCCAACGAGCCGCCATGAGCCGATGGGCAATTCTGATCGTCGCGTTGACCTGCTGCGCATGCAGCGGCGCGCCGGTGCGAATTGAATCACGCGCTCTTCCAAATCCGTCCACCGAACCGGCCGAGCGCTTCATCATCGCTGCGGTCGACAACGGATCAACGACGTTTTTCACCGGTGCCGGCAGCACGCCGAGGGGCTACGATACGATCGCGGCGTATGGACCGAGTTCGCAGGCAAGCCGCGTGATGCGCTCTGTCGAAGAAGAATACGGGTTGCGCGAAGTGAGCGCGTGGCCCATCGCACCCCTCAATCTGCATTGCGCGGTGCTGCAGGTCCCTGCCGGTGCGGATCGCCGGGATCTGCTGGCGACCCTCTCGCGCGACCCGCGCATCGTGTTGGCTGAACCGATGCAGACCTTCGCGACGCGCACCGATTACAACGATCCGTACGTGGGTTTGCAGCGTGGTTTCAAGGAAATGCACGTGGCGGACGCTCATCCTTGGTCGCGAGGCGAGGGGGTCAAAGTGGCCGTCATCGACACCGGCGCGGATGTCGGGCATCCGGACTTGGCGCGCAGCATCGTAGCCGCGGAGAATTTCGTCGACTCGGATTCGGAGCAATTTCGACACGATCGCCACGGCACCGAAATTGCCGGGGTCATCGCCGCCGTCGCCAACAATCGCGAAGGCATCGTCGGGGTCGCGCCCGGGGCGCACCTGCTCGTGTTCAAGGCTTGCTGGCAGATCCGCAACGACGCGGATGGCGCACGTTGCAATTCCTTTACACTGGCCCAGGCGCTGGTAGCGGCTCTGGATGCCCATGTGCAAGTGATCAATCTGAGCCTCGCCGGCCCGGAGGATCGGTTGCTCGGCGATCTGATTCGCGAAGGGTTGCGCCGCGGGGTCCTCTTCGTCGGCGCCGCCTCCCAGGGCCTGCCGGAGGGTACGCCGGGGTTGCTGCATCAGCCGGGTGTCATCGAAGTCGCCGGATCGGAGAACCATGCCGCCCAGGCTTCCGCATTGCGTGCCCCGGGCCGGGAAATACTGACTTTGCTGCCCGGCGGACGCTACGACTTTGCCTCCGGGGACTCGATTTCAACGGCTCAGGTGACTGGTGTCGTTGCCTTGCTACTGGCCAGGAATCCTCGGTTGTCGGCATCGCGCGCGTACGAGTTATTGCGCGACACCAGCGCCCATGCGGGAACCGATGTGGGCGACAGCGAGCACGTGGATGCGTGCGCTGCTATGATTGCCCTCATAGGGCGGGGACGGGGATCTT
Source organism: uncultured Gammaproteobacteria bacterium (assembly GCA_963843295.1). Classification (GTDB taxonomy): domain Bacteria; phylum Pseudomonadota; class Gammaproteobacteria; order Steroidobacterales; family Steroidobacteraceae; genus Bog-1198. Next base: position 145,673 of record CAWJJP010000010.1, read on the forward strand.
GCAAAACGTCCGACAATGACCGGCGATTGGCCGACCAGCAAGGGAATCTCGTCGCACAGCATTGAACTGTGAACCCGTCGCTCTGAACCCGTGGCGCAAAAATCGGGACTCACACTGACATGCCTCTGAAAGTCACGACATGACCCTTTCTTCGACCGCCGTTTATGGGCCGCATCAGCGGCTGCCGCTGCTCACCCTCTACGTAACCGAGCGCTGCAATTCGCGCTGCGTCACATGCGACTACTGGCGGCATGGCCGAACGGAAATGAATCTGGAATCCGTCAGGGGGCTGCTCCCGCATCTGGAGCAGCTCGGGACCCGGCTGGTCGCGCTCTCGGGCGGCGAACCACTGCTGCACCCCGAATGGGCGGCGATCGCGGAGCTGTTGAAATCAAGCGAGCGTGAGGTTTGGCTGCTGACCTCAGGTTTGGCGCTGGCCAAGCATGCGCGGCGGGTAGCAGGGCTATTCGATGCCGTCACGGTGTCGCTGGACGGCACCGACCGCGAAACTTACTCGGCAATCCGTGGCCTGGACGCGTTCGACAAAGTCTGCGACGGAATTCGGGCGGCGGCGGCTCACGGTTTATCGCCGAGCGTGCGGGTCACTCTGCAGCGCGCGAACTACCGGCAGCTGCCGGTATTCGTCGAATTGGCGAGAGAACTCGGCGCTCGCCAGGTTTCGTTTCTCGCGGTCGACGTTGCTAATCCGCACGCGTTCGGCCGGCTCGATGACTACCATTCCGACCTCGCGCTGAGCGAAGCGGACTTGCCCGTACTGGAGGAGCTTCTCGACTCGTTGGAGCGCGGCCATGCGGAGGACTTTCGCTCCGGTTTCATCGCCGAGAGTCCGGCGAAGCTGCGGCGTATCCTGCAATATTTCTCCGCGATCCGCGCTCGTGCGTCCTATCCGGCGGTGCGCTGCAACGCCCCGGAGTTCTCGGCGGTCGTCGCGGCGAACGGCCGCGTGCAGCCGTGCTTCTTCATCTCGGGACCACCGGATGATCGTCTGCGGGGAGATTTCCGGGCTGTCCTCAATAGCGATGCAATGATAGCGCTGCGTCGGGACATTGGTGCCGGCAGGCGTGCGGAATGCAGGACGTGCGTTTGCCACATGTGGCGGGATCCGGACACGGTGCACGCGCTGGAGGTCTCGGCGTGACGACTGCGGCGATTACACCAGGAGTCTGCGCGAGCGGATCGAGCTCACGGAGCAGCAAACGTCTCAAGGTCGTGCTGTACAACCCGCAGGCCGTCTTCTTTACCATGCCGCTGGCCCTCCTCGCGATCGGCTCTGAACTCGACCCGAATGTCTACGAGGTCGTGACAATCGATGCGCGTCTCGACCCGGATGCCGAGCGTACGGTCCTTTCACACATCGAGGATGCGCTATGCCTGGGGGTTACCGTTCTTACCGGCGCGCCAATTTCGGATGCGTTGCGCATCTCCCGCTCGGCAAAACGTGCCCGCCCCGATCTGACCGTCGTGTGGGGAGGCTGGCACCCCTCCATGTTCTCCCGCGAATGTCTGATCGAGAGCTCGGTCGATGTCACGGTGCGCGGGCAGGGAGAGGAGACGTTTGCCGAAATCGTGCAGCGTCTTGCAGGAGGCCTGCCTCTTGACGATTGCGCGGGGTGTACCGTCAGACTGGCCGACGGGACCATCCGGGAGAATCCGGCCCGGCCGCTGGCGCAGATCGAGAAATTCCGACCGCATGACTATGGGCTGATTCCCGTCGAGCGCTACTACGAACTCAAGGGAAAACGGCAGCTCGACTACATTTCATCCCAAGGGTGCAATTTCCGCTGTGCTTTCTGTTCTGACCCGTTCGTCTATGGCCGCAAGTGGGTGGGACTCGAGCCGACGCGAATGGCGCTCCGTTTGAAAGAGCTGTGGGATCGGTATCATTTCGACGACGTCAACTTTCAAGACGAGACCTTCTTCACCAAGGCGGGCCGGGTGGAAGCGCTGGCGGACCGAATTGTCGAGTCCGGTATGAAGATCACCTGGGCCGCAACCATGCGGGCAGATCAGGGAATCCGCCTGCCCGATTCGGTGTGGGATCGCTGCAAGCAGTCGGGTCTGCGCCGCCTGCTGGTCGGCGTGGAGTCCGGCTCCAACGAGGTGCTGAAGCGCATCCGCAAGGACATAAAGATCGAACAAGTGTTCGAGACCGCAGCCAAGATGCTCAAGTATCGAATTGCCGGACACTTCCCTTTCATCGTCGGTTTCCCGGATGAGACCGATGCGGAGATCAGGGCGACCCTCGACTGCGCCAAGAGACTGCGCTCCATGAGCCCGGACTTCTTGACGCCGATTTTCTATTTCAAGCCGTATCCGGGAAGCGCACTGGTGATTGACGCCGTGTCCCGTGGATTTCGCCTGCCGGAAACGCTCGAGGCTTGGGCGGAATTCGATTATGTGGCCGGCGAACCCGGCCCGTGGGTTTCAGCCGAGAAATTCCAGCTCATCGAACGCTTCAAGTTCTTTCACGAGTTGGCCTGGAAGAGGGTTTCTCCCGGCAAGCGGTTGGTGCAGAGGCTCGCGCGTTATCGCTGCGAAAAGGACAACTATCGGTGGCCGGTCGAGATGCTGTTCACCCGCTGGTTGGTACCGGCGCAAACGTTGTCATGACCATGCCCGTGCAGACCGACCGGATCTCGTTGAGCGTCGCCCGGCTTCCGCTCATCAGGCGTCTCATCGGCAGGGCCATGGCGGCCGCCTACAGGGTCATCGGCAAGGACCGATACGACGATTACCGCATCGAGCGGGTGCACGGCATGCGGTTTGTGGTCACGCCGAGCGTCTTTAACCCGAAGGTGCCGCGCACCGGCGCATTCCTCGCTTCGCAGATCGATTCGCGGCTCGTGCGCCGTGATTGGGAAGTTCTGGACATGGGTACCGGATCCGGCGTGTGCGCTGTGTTTGCCGCGGCGCATGCGCGGCGTGTGGTTGCCGTCGATATCAACCCCGCCGCAGTTCGCTGCGCCGGCATAAACGCGCTGCTGAACCAGCTGGAGCACAGGATCGAGGTGCGGCACGGGGATCTGTTTGGACCGGTGCCCGGAGAGCGTTTCGATCTGGTTCTGTTCAATCCCCCATTCGTGCGAGGCGTGCCGCGCGACGACCGCGACCGTGCGTGGCGATCGAATGATGTCGCGCAGCGATTCGCTGCTGATCTTGGCGCTCACTTGAAGCCCGGTGGGTCAGCGCTCGTGATTCTGTCGACCTTTGGGGATGCACTGGCTTATATCAACGAATTCCGCAGATATGGTTTTGATATTTCGGTTCTGGCCGAGCGCCGGTTCGTCAATGAAAAGTTGACGATATTCAGGCTGGTAACGTCGAACGCCCCGGGGAAGACATGACTTCGAAACGCATTTTGCTCATCAATCCGACGATCACGTCACAGGGTCGCGCACGTTTCCCTCTCGCGCTCATGAGCCTCGCCACATCGCTCGATGGCAAGTATGCATCGACGATGATCGATGGCAACGTCGACCGCGACTTCGTCTCGACTGCGTTGCGCGCGATCGGCAACGGATCCATCGCTGCTGTGGGAGTCACAGTCATGGGTGGGCCGCAATTGTGTTCGGCAATCGCGGTGTCGAAGGCAATCCGACAGAAATTTCCCGCGATACCCGTCATCTGGGGCGGTGCATTCCCGACCGTCTGTCCGGATGCAACATTGAAGGCGCCGTACGTTGATTTTGCCGTAAGGGGGCAGGGAGAGGACACGCTTGGCGAGCTCTTGGATGCGCTCGTTCAGCGCCAGACCGATGCGCTGAGCCAGATTCTCGGGCTGACATGGCGCCACCGCGGTCAGATCGTGCACAACAAGGAGCGCAAGTTTTCCGCTGCCAGCCTCAATCGCATGCTGCCTTACGACAAGCTGGAAAACCCAAGGCAATATCTGAGCAATACCTATCTTGGTCGGCGTACCGCGGGCTATCAGGCGGCCTTGGGGTGCCGGTTTCGTTGCACTTTCTGCGGGGTTGCGACGATGTTCCGCGGCAAAATGGCGTTGCCGCCGGCGGCGAGGCTCGAGCAGGATCTTGCATTTATGAAAGATCGGCTCGGAGTGGACTCAATTCAGTTCTACGATCACAACTTCTTCGATCGCGAGGTTGATATGGTGCCGCTGCTGGAAGTCCTGGCGAAATTCCAGCTGCCGTGGTGGTGTTTCGCGCGGTCGGATGCCTTGGTGAACCTGTCGGACCGCTCCTGGGCGCTCCTCAAGAAAAGTCGATTGCGGATGGCATATATCGGGGCGGAGTCCCCGAGCGATTGGCTGCTGCACGATATCCGCAAAGGTACACACAGCGATCAGACTCTCGAAGCCGTGGAGAAATGCCGCAGCCACGGTGTGGTGCCCGAGCTCTCGTTCATGCTGGCTCCGCCGCGGGATCCGGAGGCGGAGACGGAGAAGACGTTTGATTTCATCCGCATGATCAAGCGGACGCACCCGGCGACGGAGGTCATGATTTACATCTACACACCGCTGCCTCGGCGACAGGAGAGCACGCACGGGACTTCGCAGCTCATGGCGAGCGAGCTTCGCGATTGCGCGGGCAGGCCGGTGGTATTTCCACAAACAGCAGATGAATGGGCCGAGCCGCAGTGGGTTGACTACTGGTGTCACCAGGACGCGCCGTGGCTCTCCGCGCGCCTTCGGCGCCGAATCGTCGATTTCACGACCGTACTGGGTTGCAGATACCCGACTATCATGGACGTGCGAGCTTCTGCCTGGGGAAAATCTGCTTTGAGAGCGTTGGCGTCGTGGCGCTATCGGTATCAACGCTACGGGTATCCCTGGGAGCTTCGCGTTTCGAGAAAGCTCATCCGCCACTGGGACCCGCGTGTCATGAGCCTGTGACGGCCATGCCAGACGGGTTGCTGCACGTCGCGCAGATCAGCTTCTTCAGCGACCCGCAGGAGCGCCCGCCGGCGCAGCTTTTGGAAGCGTGGCCCAGCCTCGTCGACGTCGCCGAAGCCGCGGGCAGATGCGGCATTCGCGTGTCGGTCGTCCAGGCAAGCTCGCATACGGAACGTGTCGCACGCCAAGGCGTGAGCTATCATTTTTTGCCATTCGGCGAGGGACAGGGGGCCGCGGCGCAGAATGCAGTCTTCGGCGGGCTGCTTCGCGGTCTCGCACCTGATGTTTTTCATGTGCATGGTCTTGGCTTTCCGCGCGACGTCACGTCGCTGGCCTCCCTGGCACCGGGCATTCCGATCATCCTGCAAGATCATGCAAACAGACCACCGCGCCTCTGGCGGCGAGCGGCATGGCGGCGTGGCATGGCGGTCGCCGCGGGGATCGCATTTTGCGCGATGGATCAGGCACGACCGTTTGCAGATGTCGGTCTCGTCAACCCGAAAACGCGCCTGTATGAGATCCCGGAATCCACGACCCGTTTTGCGCCCGGAGACAGAGAAGAAGCGCGCCGCATCACCGACCTCAAAGGAGATCCTGCCGTTCTTTGGGTCGGACATCTGAATGCCAACAAGGACCCGCTGACGGTCCTGCAAGGCGTCAGTGCCGCGGCACGAACGTTACCGCGACTACAGCTGTCTTGCTGCTTCGGCTCGGCTCCTCTGCTGAACGATGTTCAAAATCGAGTCGCGGCGGATCCCGTCCTGCGCGACCGGGTGCGCCTGCTGGGGCGGGTACCCCATGAAAGAATCGAGCAATTGATGCGGGCGGCGGATCTGTTCGTGCTCGGAAGTCACCGCGAGGGGAGCGGCTATTCTTTGATCGAGGCGCTTGCCTGCGGGCTACCTCCGGTTGTTACCGACATTCCATCCTTTCGTGCGCTCACCGGAGGAGGGGCGGTGGGGATGTTATGGCCGTGCGGCGATTCTCGGGCGTTGTGCGAGGAACTCCAGTCGGCGGCGCAGCGCGTGGGGCCCGGGATGCGTGCCGCTGTCCGCGAACACTTCGAGCGTGAGCTGTCGTTCCATTCGCTGGGCCAAAAGCTCGCGGCAATGTATCAGGACGTGCTCGAGCGCAAACGCGGCATGATGGCTGAGGCGCCGCACCGGGGCGAAAGCGATGAACCGCTCCGGATGTCGTGAGGAAAGGCGGTATGCCGGCCACCATATCGGTTGTATTGCCCACGTTCAATCGCCTGGAGTTTCTGGTGCCCGCACTCGCATCGGTGTTTGCCCAGACCTTCGAGGATTGGGAACTCATCATCGCGGACGACGGGTCCAGCACCGACACAAGAAGCTACCTTCGCACCATCGATGATCCGCCGCGGGTCAGGGTGATCTGGCTGTCGCACAGCGGGAAGCCCTCGATAGCCCGCAACGCCGCGTTACGCCAGGCACGAGGCGAGTACGTTGCCTTTCTGGACTCCGACGATATCTGGCTGCCGAGAAAACTGGAAACCCAAATTGCATCGCTGCGTCGCCATGCGGATCGCAACTGGAGCTACACGAGCTTTGCCTTGGTGGATGCATCCGGTAACCCTGCCGCCCGCAAGCGTTCCTGGCCGGCGCCTTCCGGATGGATCCTGGAAAAGCTGCTGAGCGGGGAGGTCGTCATTGCACTGCCGAGCGTCATTGTCTCCCGACAGTGGCTCGAGCAGTTCGGGGGATTCGATGAAGAGCTGGTCATGTGCGAAGACGATGAGCTGTGGTTTCGGTTGGCCGCGCATGGTGGGATCGATGGCGTCGACGAACCGCTTACGCTGATTCGGCGTCACGCGCAGCACTCGGGAACCGACATCGTGGCGTGGCGCGACCGCAGACTGCTATTCGAGAAGGTGCTGCGCATGAGCAGCGGCGGTCCCCTCGACTCCATTCTGCGCCAGCGGCGCGCCGAGATGTCGGCCGGGCTGGTGAGAAGCCAGGCAGCCTCCGGAAACCGCATCGATGCGCTTGGCACGCTCCTCTCGAGTGCATCTCACTGCTGGCGATACCCGCTGTGCTGGCTTGGTGCATTGGTTGCAACGACGTACGCTTTTGCACCGCAGTCCGTGCGGATGCTCGTTCACCGCATACGACACCCCGGTCAAGTCGACACCCAATGACTCCGGCGTCCGATTAAGCATGTCCATCGAGCTCCTGAATCTCGAGCAGCAGCTCGATATGTGTTTGACGAGACCGCACATCACGGCAGAAACGTCATCGGCGATGCAGATTGCGGCGGATCGATGGTCGGCGGCCGTTTGGACGGTGGCCGAAGCCAGCGGCCCGATCGAACTCGGTAAGGCAGAGATTTCTCGAGGCTTGGACGTGGCTCGACGTCCGATATTCGTGTGCGGCGTTCATCGCAGCGGGACAACACTGGTTCATGATCTGCTCGACGGCCACCCGTCTCTGGCCGTACTGCCCTCGGAAGGGACTTTCTATACGAACTTCGAGCCGCAGCTGCGGCGACTGCGCCCCGAGCGCTGGTTGTCGTTTTTGGGACGCGAGTGGATTCGCCGTCTTGCCAATCCGATTCACCAGGAACCGTACTGGCTGCTCGGCCGTTCCTCGCAGGAGAGTTCGCCCTATGTGACGTTCGCACGCACGCTGATGGCGTGGTGGCCGCTTGTGCAAAAGCGGATTCGTCCTGTTGCATCGTCATGGCCACTCGTTGCCATAGCGCTCGCCTATGCGCACTGCACCGGCGCCTTTACTGCGAGCTCGACTGTTGAGCGATGGGCTGAGAAGACGCCAAAGAATGAACAATTCCTGGATCGTTTGCGGTCGGATTTTCCGGATGCCAAGCTGATCCACGTGGTACGCCACCCATTTTCAGTCTACGCATCGCTCAAGCAATCCGCTCTGAAGGGTGGTCGATTCCGGAATTCAAACGAGATCCTCCGCGACCTGAACTTCTCGTTACGGATGGCGGTCGAGCACACACGCGGCGGTCCGTCCAGCCAATATATGCTGGTTCGTTACGAAGACCTGCTCGAAGGTACGCGCAGTACAGTCGATCGGATCGCCGCCTTTCTGCGCATCGAGGCACTCCCGGTGCTGATGCAACCCAGCGCCGCCGGGTTGCCGGCGGCGAACAATAGCTCGTTCGGGATCGATGCCGCGGTCGGCAGCGTTTACCCCTTGGTTCATCGAATGTGGACCGACACGCTGACACCCTCCGACCGCGAGCGCCTCACTGCCGTTGTGGGGGACGCCGCTGCTTCGCTCGGTTACGATCTCACTCCCGTCAGCCCCTGGCGCGCCCGGCTGCTTCGCCTGCACTCGCGGATCACGAGCAAATTCCCGGGATAGTGCCTGGTATCCCGCCCTCACCAGCGTCGCCTTATGACGAGGATCGTGTTTTTTCGAACAGGAGAAACATGAACCGACAAGTGGTCATTTGCAGCCACGCATGGCGGCCCCCCTGGCTCATGTCGATGCCATTCGCGTGTCGCCGCCGGAATTGCGGCAGCCCCGGAAAAACGCGCGTCAAAGCGAAGTGGGGGATACTTTGCGTGGCGAAATCGCTGAGCCGCCGCCGGACGATCGGCGAATGAACGCCCGCCACGGAATAATGGCCGTCACGCCACAGTCGCACTGAGTTGCGCCACCACCACCAGTATCTCAGGTCGCCGAGAAAGTACGGGCTTAGAACGCTTGCCAGGATTTTGCCGTTCGGTAGAGTGAGGGAATGAAATTTCGCAAACAGGTCCCGGAGGTCGTCGATCAGATTGAGAGGTGCAAAGTTGGACGTGACGAGTTCCACCCGCCCCTCGCCGGCGCTGTTGTGGGCGAGGAACTCCCGATAAGTCCCGGTATCGAGCGCGACTTGTCCGGCTTGCATGGACTCGCGACAATACTCGGAAAAGTACTCGCGCATTCCGGGGTCGACATCATATGCCCCAACAAGAAATCCGCGCTCGGCATAAAACCGCGCATCGATGCCCGGTCCCGCCCCGAAGTCGTAGAGTGCGGCGCCCGGACTTGCAATTCGCAGAACGAGATCCTGAAAAGCCGAACGAGCGCGGCGATCCGATTGCAGCGCTGTGATTGCTTCGACGTATCCGGCGCCGGTATGGATCTCACTCATTTAAATCATAGCTTACCTCTTGGCAGCCGAAATTGATCCCGATGCTTGTCAACACGCAACGTTTATTCGTCAAGCTGCTGTCTGCCATGCGGATCAGTCTCGTCTGCGACGTCGGATCGATGAACGGCGCGGACTCCGTTATCTTCCGCGATGCTGTGCCGGAGGCGAGCATCTATGCGTTCGAGCCCAATCCAGAGAATTTCGAGCGGATGCAGGCCGATCGAGTCCTTCAAAAGCGCAATATCCAGGTCGTGCCGCTGGCGGTGACCAACTTCGACGGCGAAGCGGATTTTTTTCTCGTAGAGGCGGACTATTCCCGACCCAATACTTCGCGCGGATTGAGCTCGCTCTACAGGCGATCCGATGAGTGGACGACGCCGGCGGCGGTCACGCAAGTCAAGACGACGCGGCTGGACACATTTCTTACCGGCAAATGTCCATCCCATGCGCGATTGGCGTTGTGGATTGACACGGAAGGCAAGGCGTATGAGGTGATCGAAGGTATCAGAGATGTCGCAGGACAGGTCCGGATTCTCCTCGTTGAAGTCGAAACCAAACCCTGCATCGGGTTGAATCAAAAGCTCTATCCGGAAGTGAAATCGCTTCTGTGGCGGCTCGGCTTTGCGGAGGTGGCGACGGATCTGCCCCGCACTCAGCTCCAGTTCAATGCATTGTTCGTCCGATGCGATCTGCCGGCCCCGCAGCGGATTCTGGTGAAGATGTGGCTCGTGCGCGCCCGTCTACGCCACCTGCTCGTCGGCGTCGTCGGCAGATTGTGCCCCGCGTGTCTGCGTCGTTATCGCGCCACGCGCATCAGAGGGTAATCGCCACATTCGCGGTGGTGCTGCGATAATGCGCAGAGACGGGGATCGGAGGGTCGAGATGCGCATTGCGCTGGTGGTACCGGGAGGCGTCGACCGATCCGGAGAGTATCGTGTGATTCCGGCGCTGCTCGCCTTGATCAGCCGGCTGTCGCTGCGCAACGACGTCCATGTATTTGCTCTCAATCAGGAGGCCCATGCCGGTGAATGGGAATTGGCAGGGGCGCAGATCCACAACATCGGCCTGGGGCGCACGACCCTGCGAGCGATTCGTAGGATATGTGCCGTGCATCGTTCGATGCATTTCGACATCGTACATGCGATTTGGTCGGGCTGGTGCGGCCTGGTTGCAGTGACGACGGGTAGGATTCTCGGTATCCCGAGCCTCATTCACGTCGCCGGGGGCGAGCTCGTTTCGATTCCCGAGATCCGCTACGGTGGCAGATTGAGGTGGCACGGGCGTTTGCGCGAGGCGTTGACCCTGCGGGCGGCCTCCGCGGTCACTGCGGCGAGTACACCCGTCATCGCGAAGCTAGCGACACTCGGTTTCGCGGCGCAACGAGTGCCGCTCGGCGTCGATCTGAGCGCGTGGCCGCCGCGTGAGCCGGTCTGCCGCGACGAGGACCGACCGGCCAGGCTGATCCATGTCGCGAGTCTGAATCGGGTAAAGGACCAAACAACGATGCTTCGGGCACTCGCCTCGCTCACGCAGCGGGGGCTGAGTTTCGAGATGGATATCATCGGCGAAGACACCTTGCACGGTGAAATCCAGCATGCGGCCGCCCAATTCGGGCTGCTCGACAAGGTCAGATTTCGGGGGTTTCTACCGCACCGGCAGCTACGGCCATTCGTCGAAGCAGCCGCCCTGTTGATCGTCTCGTCGCGTCATGAGACCGGTCCTCTCGTCTTGTTGGAGGCCGCTGTCGCGGGTGTGCCGACTGTCGGCACTGCGGTCGGTCATCTCGTCGAATGGGCACCCGCCGGCGCAGCGTCGGTGCCCGTCGGGGATTGGGCGGGCCTTGCGGAGGCCATCGGGCTGCTGATCGAGGACGAAGATCTGCGCCTACGGCTCGCTCGCGTCGCGATGCAGCGGGCCGTCAGCGAAGATGCCGATCACACTGCCGCAAGTTTTCAAAGACTCTATGCGACCCTGGTCTGAATTTCCGTCACTACCGGCGTCACTCGCGCTCAAATTCCAGAAGATAGTGATCGGCAAGCATTGGCAGGGGCCATAGAGTTTCGAACCGGCGCTCCACGCGGTCGAGACCCGCAAGCACGCGAGGAAATCGGCCCAGTAATTTCTCCGTATAGGGCGGCGGCAGCAGCGCGCCAATGGCGGACGCGCGCAGCAGCCGGAAATCCGGCGCGAACGCGCGGCGGGTCTTGGCGATGGAGGGGTAATGGATCGTGATGCCGGACCACTCCGCGCCATTGCGCCGCAGTCGGCGGAACGCCGCTGCCGGGTTCCCGCGCGCGAGAAACCACAGCCATTCCCAAGGTACGGTGGGCCCCATGATGCACAGAATCGCGGTGGCGCCGGGCCGAAGCTCGCGGCCAGCGCGCATGCGGCAGCTCGCAGGTCGCCCACGCAGTTGAGGCCGCCGAAATTGGAAAGCACGCCGTCGAAGGGTCCTGCCTCGAAGGCGTCCGAGCTCCTCCCAGGCAAGCCGCTCGAATTGCGCGGGAGCGCTTCCGGGCGAGGCCGCCAGCTTGCTCTGCGCGACCCGCAGCATCGCGGGCGAAACGTCCGTCGCGAGCACCTGCACCCCGCGGTGCGCGAGCCACAGCGCATCTTCGCCGGTGCCGCAGTTCATTTCGAGTACCCGCGCGCCGGACGCAAAGCGCGCCGCGCAGCGCGCCCAGACGGCTCGGCGCATCGTCGTGCCGATGGCGGTTGCGCGTGAACTGGCCGTCGTAGGTACGCCTTCGCGTCGAATGCGGAGATGGTGTCGGACAGCTTAGGCCTCCGTTTCCGCGGCGAGCGCCAGCATCGACTCGCGCGCCTGCACCGCAGCCGCCCGCCGCGCGGCCGCTTCAGCCGGATTCTCGCTCTTCGATGCGAGCGGCCTCCACTTCGTTCTGCAGCCACGCATCGGCCTGTTTGTAGTAGCCGCGGGAATGGCGACCCTTGATGCGAAAATCGCGATCCGTCGCCGCGGCCCATTCCTTGTCGCTGACGACCGAATCCGCGGCTTTGTGGAAATAGCCGGTGTTCTTGATGGGGTACGCCACCGTCGTCAGATGAATGTCCGGCTGGCACTTGCTTCACCAGATCGACCGTTGCGGCGATGTCTTCGATCTGCTCGCCCTGATATCCCCACATCAGGAACATGCCCACCTGAATCCCGAAACGCTTCGCCGCCTTGGCCGCCCAGAGCACCTCCTCGACCTTGACGCCGCGCTCCATGGCATCGAGGATCCGCTGGCTGCCGCTCTCCGAGCCGATCCAGATGCGATAACAGCCCATATCGGCGAGCGTCTGCAGCACCTCATCCTTCATCATGCGGTCGGCGCGCGAGATGGTCTCGAAGGGCACGCGCAAATTGCGCCGCTTCAGTTCCTTCGCATAGCCGAAGAGCCATGGGTGGCTGATGGTGAAAACATCATCCGCATACCACACCTGGTCCGGGCGCTAGGTCTGCATGATGTGCTCGAGTTCCGGGCGCAATCAAGATGACTGCGGCGCCGGTGCGTGTAGCCAAATACCGCGTGCGAGCACCAGTTGCAGTTATAGGGGCAGCCGCGCGCCGTGATCATATTGACGCTGCCCATGCCGTGATGTTGGCGCCACACGTCGACATAGCGCGCCTGATCGATCCGGCCGCGGTCCGGCCATGGCAGGGAGTCCAGGTCCGCGATCTTGGTGCGCTCCGCATTCGTTACCATCGTGCCGTGTTCGTCGCGAAACACGATGCCCGCCACGCCGTGCAGCCGGTGTGGTCCGCGTGCGGCGAGCGCCGGCAGCAGTTCCGCCATGGTCGATTCGCCTTCGCCGACGACGATCACATCCGCGCCGTGCGCCAGGTATTCGCTGGGGTAGTTGGCGGATTCGGGGCCGCCCAGCACGACCGTCCAGCCGTGACGCTTCGCCGCGGCGACGATGTCCAGCACCGGCCCGCGGGTCATGAGATTGGTGTAGATGCCGATGACGCCGCGCCCTGCGCGAGGCGCTCGAAGAGCTGTTGGCGCTGCGCGAAGGTCGAATCGAAGATCTCGACATCGAAACCCGCCCGGCGCAGATAGGCCGAGAGGTACAGCAGTCCCAGGGTGGGATACGGGCGCATGATTTGCATTTCCTTTTCGTCTTCGAAAAGGAAATAGCCATGAGTCAGGAGCAGTTCGCTCATTTTGTCGGGGCCTCGAGCAGATTGCCACCGCTTCTATAGGTGCGCGGCTCCAGTGTAGCCGCTGGACGTAGGTCAGTACATCGGACTGCCGTATATTTAATACGCCACTCGACGTGGCCACGCGACTGGCGATAGGGTACCCACCACAAATGACTCGCAAGCACCTCGGCATGGTCCCGACATTGCGAATCCGATCCCTTCGGGGAGCGGACTTCGACTCTGATTCGCAAGCGCTTGGTGTTGGGGTGCCGGATCCGGTTCGACAGCAACAGTCATGAGCTGCTTCGGCTCGTCGATTTCGCCTATAAGGGCGTACCGCAGCATCGGCCGTCAACAACCGCGCCGGAGTTGCACATCAAACTTCTATTGACGTGGTCCCGAACGTCGCCCGCATCGTCCGGGCCTCGGGGTGGACCCGGTCGTTCGCAGGCGCCGCCGTTCGCCTTGGTCCACGGGGCAGGGCTGCTCGGCGGCGCCACGGATTTATCAAGTTTTGTAGTGCTCTCGCCACGAGAGCGCGGCGGCGCTCGTCGTCGTACCTCCCTGGATGTTGCGATTCCCCTATCACATCCGCTATGAGCATATCGAATTCGCTGTGTTTACCCTAGTCGCGCGTGCGCGGCGGTTGATACCGCTGCATGCCGCGTGCGTCGGCATGCGCGGCCGCGGTGTGCTTTTGATAGGTCCCAGCGGTGCGGGGAAGTCGACGGTGGCATTGCAGTGTCTGTTGAATGGCTTCGACATTCTCTCCGAGGACAGCGTTTTCGTCGTTCCGCAAACCTTGCGGGCAACGGGTGTCGCAAACTTCCTGCATGTTCGCGCCGACTCGCTGCGCTGGATTGGACGATCTCGGCAGGTCGCGGCGATCCGGCAGTCGCCGGTGATCGAGCGCCGGAGCGGCGTCAAGAAATTTGAGGTCGATCTACGGCGCGGAGGCTTCGGGCTTGCCAAATCACCGCAGAAGATCGTCGCCGTCGTATTCATTTCGCCGCGACGCGCGGGTGCGGGCGCCCTTCTGAAGTCGCTGCCGCCGTCCGAACTGCTCGCCAATCTGGCGGCCACCCAGGCCTACGGCACGAGCCAGCCGCAGTGGCCAATCTTCAGTCGCAATGTATCGCGTGTGGATGCGTTCGAGCTTCGCAGAGGGCGCCATCCGTTCGAGGCGGTCGAGGCTTTGCGAGCGCTTTTGATCAATGGAAAGTGAACGCACGCCGAGGTCACTTCACCGGCGGGATCGTACGGCAGCGCTCAACGAAGACGAAACAGGCGGGTTGCGGCACATCACGCCGCCGATTCGCGGGGTGATCGGTTGACGAGGATTGCCCCCGGATATGCCGAGTGCCGAAAGCAGGCGGCCCACGACACCGGAGCCCGCGTCCGACGGAGCAGAGCGAACGCGAATCACGGCCATCATGCCGTTATCCTCGTGCTCGGCGATATGGCAGTGATAGACGAAATCCCCGGAGACCGCGAAGGAAATCTCAACCGTTGCCGGATGTGCCGTGCACGCACCCCTGCGCCAATCGTCGACCGAGGCACAAAAGCCGTCAGCATGGGCCAACGGCAGGCTGTCCATCATGACGGTCCGGCCGTACAACTGTCCCGGAAGGGCGGTGTCGGCGACCTCTGCCGTCGAGAGGACCGAGAAATGAGCTTGATGAATGTGGAAGTTGTGATCCGAACCGCTCAGGTTGACTAATTCCCAACGCTCGGCCACCGGTAGATTGCCGGGAGAAAGAGGCAGGCAGACCGTCGGCGTCGCCGGATCGAAAGCGGCGACATCCAGAAAGGTGCCGGGGACCGGCTGACCATTTTGATCGACCTCCTCATAGCCGAGGCCCAAAACGTGCGGCGAGGTCGAGGTGACATTGAAGAAAATCCGCCGCTTGTACCCGGGCGGTAGTGCCGTGCAGCTCGTGTCGCTTGGCACATCTGAGTTGGCCGCTTGTAGAGCCTCCGAGATGCGTTGAGGATACGCCAGTTGCGACGTCTGCCCCGTCACGTTCAGGGTCGTCGGCGGCTCCAGGGTCTCCGTGAATTGTACTTTGGCGAGATCGATCGCCGGCCATTTGTCGCCGCTCGGGCCCGCTTGATAGCCGCTCGTCCGCAACACGGCGGCTGCACCGGGCGGCGGCGGGCGGATTGCACCGGTCGCGTCTCGATAGGTAATCCACACTTCAGCCCGCGAGGACGGCATCAAATGCAGGGTGGTGGTGCAGACACCCGCGGTCGGCACGCCCTCGCTGTCGGGACAGGCGACGGGCTGGAATCGATTGCCCGATTGCTCAATGAGCTGTGAGGCATCGGTCCCCGCCCCAACGTCGATGCTTACGCCATCGAGAGACACGACGCGCATCAGCATTTGGCGCTGGGATTTGGGGTCCCACACGTTCAGGCGGTAGGTGACGCTGCCCGAAGAGTTCACGATGCGCCAGATTTCCCCGGCAGGCGCTCCCACAGTGATGGTCGGATATTCCTGGCCGTTGATGGTGAAGAACCAGCGACCGCCGCTGAAGTCCGAATATCCAGCGTTGACGCCGGCGCACCCTCCTTGTAGTGGCGTGTCCTGTGCTCCATCGCAGAAGTTCGAAGAGACCTGGGACATCAGCGTACCGTCCTTCAGCACCTCGGTATCCTTGAGGATGAGATGCCGGACGCCAATAGGGGCTGCATTGCTTGCTCCGCACGGCGCGCCGGCGCACGCGTAATCGGAGACCTGCCCGAGCGTGACAATGCCTGATAATCCCGCTGCGAGTTGGTTTTGAGTAATTCCGTGGACGTGAGGATGAAACCAGTAGAGCCCAGATGGATGGCCGGACGGGATACGCACACTGTAATTGATCACATCGAAAAGTGGCGTGCCGTGCAGGTTCGAGTCCGCCGCGGGGTGGCCGTTCGCGGAGTTGAAGTTGTAGACGAAGACGTTGTCTCCCCATGTCGGATCGTCGGCGGTAGCATACTTGGGCGATACGAGCATGCCATGCAGATGGAGATTGGTGGGATTGAGGGCAAGGAATGCCTCGCCGAAGACGCCTGCGGTTGCGGCATCGGTGAGCTGCGGCAATTGATTCACCAGCCGAACCTTGAGCAGATCGCCGGCGGATAACTGCAGGCGGGTTCCGCCGTATTCATTGCCGTTGCTCGCCGTCGCGGGACATCGAGTCGCGCCGTCGTTCGGCCGCGGGCAGATCTCATAGACCCAGCCCGTCGTTTGGTACGGAGCAAATTGGGCTATCACCGCGGGTTTCGCGACAATGAGCAGATCCAGAGTGCCATCGACCGAAGACAAGACCGGCGGCTCGCGCAACTCGTCCGTCGCAACAGGAAGGGGCACGGGCGGCCCCTGCGAGGTCGTGGTTTGACCGCACGAACTCAGAGCAGCGATCAAAATCGCCCGCCATGCAAATCGACACCAGCGGCCACGGTACGTGACGGGAGCCGCCTGGAGGGCGTAGTCGTTGATGCTCCGCGATGGTTTGTTGATTTTTCTTGACCGGGCAGACAATCAGGGGCTGCACTGCAAGAACGAAGTCTAACCGACGAGCCCCTCCCGGGTCGCCTGCGTTGACATAACGAGCATCCGTCAGTGAATGGACCCGATACGGAGGGCCGTCATCCGCCCGCCGCGGACAGGCTCGCGCCCGCGCGTTTGGGTGTCGAGCGATACTGCTCTTCGCGAGCGAGCAAATCCTGCCAGCGGCACTCGAGGGCCCGTCCCGAGCCGGCATGCGGGTTCCCGGAGGTTTCGTCCGTGATGCCGTTGGATGTCGAGTTGCTCTGCAGAGAAATTTGGTCATGGAGCAGGTCGCGGACCGACCGGTAGAAGTCGGTGGTGTACGTACCTTCGAACAGCATTTCCAGATCGTCGCTTTCTTTCCAATGAGTTTTGCTGCCGAGCTGTGCCTTGACCAGTTCGTAGAATTTCGTGCCCGGTAAGGGATAGGACACGCTCACACCGATTTCGTCCGGGCGCGCGACTTCAAGCAGCTCGCGGGTCGCCAGGATGTCCGCAAGTTGTTCGCCCATGTAACCGAGTTGGATGAAGAATCCGACGCGGATGCCGGCGGCCTTGAGGCGGTCACGTGCGGTGCGAATTTCCGCCACGGTGGTGCCCTTGTTCATGGCGTCCAGCACCCGTTGGCTGCCGCTCTCCGCGCCGAGCCACACCTCGCGGCAGCCGGCCTGATTGAGCGCCTGGGCCATGGGCTCGCTGATCAAGTCTGCGCGGGTCTGTATGGTGAAGGGAACTGCGCCGCCGGCGGCTTGCGCGGCGATCGCAAAAGCCGCGATCCAATCGACGCGGAACCCGAAAATGTCATCGGCAAACCAGACATGCTGGGGATCGAAGGTGCGTTTCAGGTAGACCATTTCCATCGCAACATCGGCGGCGCTGCGCTGCAGGTAATGATTCCCCCACGTCGGCTTCGCGCACCACGCGCAGCGGAACGAGCAACCCCGGGAGCCGGCCATATTCAGACTGAAGTAGCCGTGGGTCTTCAACCACATGGCACGATAACGATCCATGTCCACCAGATCCCACGCGGCGAAGCCGTCATAGTGGGGTATCGGCAGAACTCGTGCCCCATTCGCCATGACAATCTTCCCGTGGTTCAGCGAGGCGACGCCGGGAATCCCCTCGATGAGCTCATCACTGCGCGCATCGGGCTGGGTTTCGAGGCGGGACAGAAGCTCCAGCAGCGCGGACAGCCCCTCACCGATGAGAGCCACATCCGCACCCGCCCGCAGATAGGGTCCCGGTGCGTCGCTGACATCGGGGCCCGCTGCGATCACTCGCGCGCCATTGCGCTGCGCGGAGCCGATCATTGCGCAAGCGGCGCGCCGCATCCTGTCAAGGCACATCTTGCTCAGGAAATTAAACGTGTCCTCGTAGAACAGAACCAGTTGCGGTTCGATCGCGACCAAACTGCGGTCGTATTCCTCGATTCCTTCCGCGAGCATCGAGTCGAAGAACGATACCTTGTGGCCGGCCTTTCGCAGCATCGAGGCCACCTGCAACGTGGCGAGCGGCGGATAGGGCTTGCCGCGCTCCAATTGCTTGTGATCGAAACGGAGAAAGTAGGAGTGGCAAACCAAAATTGAAAGCATCTTTGCTCCGATTGGTATGCCGCGCCGCCGGCACCGTTCAGCCGGTTGCCCGCCCGCGAGCAACCGGCACCCTGATGCAGAGTGAGTTCCCGGACCGGTGATTTAAGTTCAAGCGGCGCATCCCCACCGTTATTGTTGTTGTTTGATATTCGACCCGCGGTCCAGTCTATAGGTACCTTCCGACCGACTCAACCTCATCACGGTACTCCTCCCCTGGGCCGCCCGGGCTAGTACGGGCCTGGACCACCGCCGCCCGTGCTTGCCACGGGCCCCAACTGCATCACCGCATTGCTATTGTCGTTGTTGAAATAAATGATCTGATTCCCCTGGGCATCCACCGTGGCCGCGACTCCGAACAAGGCGCCGGGCGTGCCGGGATCGATCTGGAACGGTTGACCGACGAAACCGCCGGGCAACACCGGGGAGACCTCAATCAACAGGTTTGTCATGCTGCTCGCAGTACTGATGCCGATATCGGCGTTCGCGACCAACAAATCGCCGTTCTTCAACAGGGCGGCGCTCAGTGGTGTGTTGAGGGGCGCCCCATGGGCAATGACCTTGGCCGAGGCCATCGAGGGTCCGGAGAAGGTCGGAACCGGTGTCGGGGCGGTGGCGCCCGCGCACTGTCCGTTCACGACCACGCCATCCTTCGGAATGCCGGAGACTCCCGCAATGGCGATTACGCTGGCGGAACTGGTGGCGATGACATACAGCGTATCGCTCGCCGGATCATAGGTGAGGCCCGCCGGCCCAAAAATGGCGCCCGGTGCTCCACCGCTGCAAATGCCGGTGACGATTTCGGTAAACGATGTCTGCGCATCGACGTCGAGACTGATGCGATCGATCGTGCCGCCGGCATTGATGGGGCCGGCGGGCGCGTTCGATACGTACACCGCGGCGGGCTGCATGCCCGTGGCGGCCACGAACGCCTCGCCCCAGGGACCCGAGAAGGTGTCGCTGAAGGGAATCCCGACCACGCCGCTCGCACTGACGAGCGGATTCATATTCGAGGTCCAGCCGGCGGCCGAGATGCTGTCATCCGGCAGCATCGTAATTGCATTGCAGCCCTGCAGGTTCGCCGATTGCGCGATGTGATACGGCTTGGAGCCGGCGACGGGATGCAGTCCGACAATGGTTGATCCCTTACCCTGAGTATTGGTCGGGCCATCATTGAAATTGCACACCACGAGATCCCCCTTGGTCATGAGTCCGGCGGTCGCCGGAGCGATCGCGAGGCCATAGGGATTCAGGTCGCCGTTGGTCGGATCGACCGTCGATCCGACCATTGGGATCGCACCCGTCGGCGCCAGAGCGGCGAGAAGATTGGGGGTGACGGCCACGGTCGCGGATGCCGTCTTGCTTCCGCCGGTCCCCATGCAGTTCAGTGTATAGATATAGGTTCCAGCAGCGCTCGGCACGATCGTCTGGGTGCCGTTGGTCGTCTGGGTTCCCGTGAACGCACCGCCGGCCGCGCTCGAGGTCGTGGCGGAGCAGGAGGTGGCGTAGGCCGACGTCCACGCGAGAGTCAACGCCCGGCCGAAATTGATGGTGGCCGGTTGCGCCGGCTGCGAGAAGCTCGCAGTAGGTGCGGGGGTCGGCATCATGGATGATCCGTAGCCGCCGCCACCACCCCCGCCACAAGCGCCGAGCACACTCGAGAACAACCCGCCGAGCACCCCGATTAATCTGAAAGCACGCCCGTTCATGCGAGACTCCTTGTGTCGCGTATTCGGTCAATGAGTGCCGCGAGGCGCGCAAAAAGTTGTATCTGGCGGTTGCACGGACCAGATCGGTGCTCAGAAGAATCCGTGCAACTCGACGAAGTACAACTTCTGATGTTCGGATGGGTCTTGCGGGATACCATCATTCCAGCGAAAGCCGGCGCGTAGCTGCACGAACTGAATCGGCGTCAGTTCGTAGACCAGGCTCCAGCGCGTTTCTTCTCCGTTTGGCACGGCGCGATTCGGATTGAGGAACTCATCGGTGATCTTGAGATTGTTGCCGCGAGCGATGAGCCAATTCGCCTCGAGCAACGTGGCGAGCTGCTTGCCCTGTCCGTTGGGAATGCTTTGATCGTCGGTGATTTCGGCTTGCGCCAACCATGAGATCGGACCGGTGCGCAGGCCGCCGAAAATTCCGTAGGCGCTCTTGGCGCCGCCGGGTTGGGCGTTGAAATTGGCCGCGAGCCCGAGGCGCCACAACGAATCGACGAACGCCAATTGTGCGCTGGTCTGTTTGCCGTTGCCTGTGACCGAGCCGCCGGCAGTGCCGTTGCTCACGGCAAGTTGCGCATCCCAGTGCCCGCGCTCCCAACCGATTTCCACGCCTTGGTCAGGCGTCGTCATGTTGATTCCCGTGGCGGTGAGGATGAAAGCGGTCTGGTCTTGAAGGCGCAGACCAAAGGGCAGGTACATCTGCCCGGCCTTGACATACCAGTCGTGCGCCGCGGACCAGTACAACACGTAGGCTTCGCGGTTGAGTGCGCCTCCGGGAGCCACTTGCTCATCGACGTACGCGAGCAGCCTGCCGGGAATGACATTGGCCTCCAGGTAGACGCGCGCCTGCTCGAGCGAGAATTCATCGGTGGAAGGGGAATGTTGTACTTGCGTCAGTTGGGCATCGAAGCGCAAGTCGCCACCGAGCCGGATGAATTTGACGAGGTCACCGGTCCAGTTGTCAGCACCGGTATCGAGGTGTTCGGCCGGCAGCACGGTCTGAGCGAATACATCGCCGAACGTCGTGCGCAATCCGCCGCCGGTCGGGTTTACGTGGCACTGCCCGCACTTCAACCCCGTCTGCACGGCGAGGTACGGCTCGGCGTCCACTGTATGCGCGCCGAAACTCAGCAATAGGAGCAGTCCCCATCGACCGCGGTGACCGATCATCGCGCTTCAACCACGGTGAACTCGAACGAAACGTCCGCGCCGAGAGTGGTGGCGCTCAGATTCGCGAGCGCACCCCCGCCGCTGCCGCGCAGCGTCGCGCGATACACGCCGCCCTCGAGTGCCGTTTGCGGCGTAATCAGTATTACGGCGGGATTATACGGCGCGAGTCCGACGGCCACCGGCACGGTGTCCGTGGCGGAATCCGGGATGCCGTTTCCTTGGGGGCGTCCAACTCGCGCAAGGCCGACCGTCGTTTCGTTGACGAGCGATGCGTCGAGTTCTTGAGAGAACGCCACGACAATCTGACGCAGCGGAGCTTTGACGATCGCCGAATCGAGAGGTGCGGTGATTTGTACCGCGAAGTTCGGAACCGCCGCCGTAGTGGCCCCGTCGGGCGCTCCGTTCGTAATCCATTGACGAATCGCATCGATGGTCGCCTGCGGCAGCGGCGTTTCTCCGAAGGGCATTCGCGCGCCGACGATGCCGGAGGCGCCTTCGATCTTCAGCACCATGTAGCTGGTATCCGGATTGCCCGGGTTCACCCGCAACAGATCCGGTCTCTCGGCACTCGGCACGCCGACCAGCAAGTTGTAGCTGTGCGCGGCGTCGAGCTGCAGGCCTTCCGGCGCGCTCGCGCCGATGTGACATTTCGAACAAATGGGCGTGAACACGTTGGCCTGAATCGATTCGAAATCGGCCGTGACCGGCCCGGTTGGCGTGTTGCCCTGAGCAGAAAGCTGCCCGTTTTGATTCAACCCGTCGCCGTTACCCGCGCACCCCGCGGCGCAGGCAGCCGCCAGGAGCCAAATCCATGACCTGCATCGGTCAACCCGCATTGTTCGGCACCCACGGCAGCGTTAACTGCCAGTAGGTACCCCTGAATCGCGTGCAGGTTTATCGGCGGCCGTCTTTTTGCTCGCGCCGAGACGCCGCGAGCGGGTGTTGGAATTATCCGATTATTTGCGTGTGCTTTCGGCGATGAGCTGCTGGACGACGCCCGGATCGGCGAGCGTCGAAATGTCTCCCAGTTGATCCGTCTCCTTGGCGGCAATCTTTCGCAGAATCCGGCGCATGATCTTGCCGGAGCGCGTCTTCGGCAGTCCAGGAGCCCATTGAATGATGTCGGGCGTTGCGATGGGACTGATCTCGCGGCGCACCCAGTCGCGCAACTCGCGTCGCAACGGTTCACTCGGCTCGGCACCGGCGATCAAGGTGACGTAAACGTAAATCCCCTGGCCTTTGATGTCGTGGGGAAATCCCACGACGGCCGCCTCGGCAACCTTCGGATGAGCGACCAGCGCACTCTCGATTTCCGCAGTCCCCAGGCGATGGCCGGCGACATTGATCACATCATCAACGCGGCCCGTAATCCAGTAGTAGCCGTCCGCGTCGCGTCGCGCCCCATCGCCCGTGAAGTACGTGCCGCGAAACGTCTTGAAATACGTATCGATGAATCGTTGGTGATCGCCGAATACGGTACGCATCTGTCCCGGCCAGCTGTCGAGCAGTACCAGGTTGCCCTCGCACGCACCCTCGAGGATGCGGCCCTCGTTGTCGACGATCGCGGGTCGCACGCCGAAAAACGGCACGGTGGCCGAGCCCGGCTTCAGGGCGATGGCACCCGGCAGCGGCGTAATCAGAATTCCGCCGGTCTCGGTTTGCCACCAGGTATCGACGATGGGGCAGCGCTTGTCACCAACCACGCGGTAATACCACTCCCACGCTTCCGGATTGATCGGCTCGCCCACCGAGCCGAGCAGCCGCAACGACTTGCGAGACCAGGCCTTGACGGGCCCTTCACCTTCGCGCATGAGCGAGCGGATGGCGGTCGGAGATGAATACAGGATGGTGACCTTGTGCTTGTCGACCACCTGCCAGAAGCGGCCGTGGTCGGGGTAGCTCGGCACCCCTTCGAACATGACGGTGGTCGCACCATTGGCGAGCGGGCCATACACGATGTAGCTGTGTCCGGTGACCCAACCGATATCGGCGGTCGCCCAGTAAATATCCTCCTCGCGCAGATCGAACACGGTCTGGTGAGTGAACGCGGCGAAGACGAGATAGCCCCCGCTGGTGTGCAGCACGCCCTTGGGTTGCCCCGTCGAGCCGGACGTGTAGAGGATGAACAGGGGATCTTCTGCATCCATGGCGGCGGGTGCGCAGGATTTTGCCTGCGGTGCAACGACATCGTCGTACCATCGGTCTCGCGCCGAGAACATCGGCACCGCCGCGCCGGTGCGGCGCACGACCAGCACGTGCTGCACGCACTCGGTGCCCTCGATGGTCAGAGCCTCATCGACGGTTTGTTTGAGTGGCACCCGTTTACCGCCGCGCAGTCCTTCATCCGCGGTGATGACGAGGCGCGAATCGCAGTCCGCGATGCGCCCGCCCAATGCTTCGGAGGAGAAGCCGGCGAAGACCACCGAATGAATCGCCCCGATCCGCGCGCACGCCAGCATCGAGATGGCGAGTTCGGGGATCATCGGCAGATAGATGGTGACGCGGTCGCCTTTTTCGATCCCCAAGGATTTCAGGGCGTTCGCGCACTGGCAAACACGTTCATACAGCTGGCGGTAGCTGATGTGCTCCGAGCGGTTCGGATCGTCGGATTCCCAAATGATTGCCGTCTTATCGCCGCGCGTGTGCAGTTGGCGGTCCAGGCAATTGCTCGAGACGTTGAGCGTGCCGTCGTGGAACCAACGGATGTGGAAATCATCCTCGGCAAAAGAGCAGTCCTTGACGCGGGAGAACTCTCGTATCCAGTCGATGCGCCGGCCGATACGCCCCCAGAAGCCTTCCGGGTCCTCGAGTGACTCCGCGTACAGTTGCTCGTAGTCCGCTGCTTTGACTTGCGCCGTCTCGGCAAAGGTTTTCGGGACTGGGTATAGATTCTCGTGCATGGGCGCGGCTCCGGTGGTTATCGGCCAAAACGCAGCTTGTTATTTTCCATAGTATCTGATTGGTACCATGGATTTCTCGGCGCTCTCGTAGACCAATTCGTTGCTGCCGGATGGATAGCCGTTTTGCTGAAGGATGAAGGCCATGATCTGTACGTCCTGCTCATGGGTGAGGCTCCCGGGCGTGGCCGCGGGCATCAGCTTGGCGACGAAATTGAAGATGTCGCTCAAGTGAAAATCGTAGCTCGGATCGGCGAATTCCGCACCTTTCAAGGCCGGTCCGGAATAGCCGCCCGATTGGCCGTCGAGCAGCGGTCCATGGCACATGGCGCAGTTCTGATAGTAGGCGAGGGCGCCCCTGGCGGCTTGATCCTCGGTGTACAGAGCCGGTACTTTCTTGTGCTTGCTCCTGGCCTTTCCGGGCTGGTCGGCGACGGGGAAGAGCTGCGCCGGGTTCGTATCCCACGCGACGGCGTGCTCGAGCCGCGGTTCGGACCATCGCGCCCCGCTGCGCGGGGCTCCCGGCGCCGCCGCCCGGTTGTACGGCCCAATCAGCTGCTGCAGCTGCCTCGTGCTCTGCAGCTCGTAGAGGCCTCTGTCGAATAGGTTGGCGGCCTCCTGCGACTCAGCAACATAGAGCGCAACCAGGTTCCAGAGCATGTGGTCGCCGGACAGAACTGCCACACGGCGCGAGGGATGCCGTTGCATATTGAATTCGATGGACGGCTGCCATGCGACTCCCGCCGCGATGCGCTTGGCGTCCAAATCCGCCAGCATGAGCGCATCTTTCGGATATACATGCATCACGATGTTGGGGTGGGTACCGAAGAGCAGCCCGGCATACGTATCGAGCTGGGCGATACCCACCGCGCTGCCTTTCGGCAGCTCGTTCAGCGACATTGTCGCGGACCCCGCACGGCGGACCAGTACGAAGCCGGTACTCGCGTAAGCCGAGGTGGCCTCGACGTTGGGCGGCAGGTTCGGATTGCTGACATCGACCGGGAATCCCATGATCAGCTGACAATCGGAGTGCGCCATCTTGGCGAAACGCCCCGGCGGTAGGCCGTCGCCGCCTTTCCCGTAGCCGACGAAGGGCACCGCGTTGACCGAGTAGTCTTGCGTTTTGGCGGCGGCGCGAGCGACCCGCAGATCCATCTCCGCGGTGGGATTCGCCTCATCGATGCACACGTTCAATACCGCCGCGAACCCGACGCGGTGCGTGAGCACCGCGAGGAGTATCCATGAGGAGATTCGGACGGCCGCGATCGGTCTATTGAATGGCGAAGACATAGAGGTGCCCGCCTCTGGGGATCGATTTGACGGCCGGGTCGTTGGCCATCTGGCCGCCCCAAATCGGACCCGCTCCGCCCCAACCTGCCCACACGGCCACATACTGCTTGCCATCGACCACGTAGGTGGTTGGCACGCCGATGATGCCCGAACTGAGCTGGCTGCTGGTCCAAAGCACCTTGCCCAACTTGGCATCGAACGCCATGAAATGTCCGTCCGTGCTGCCGCTGAACATCAGTCCACCGGAGGTGGCGAGGGTGGCGCCGGACCAGGGCATGTGGGTTTCATGCTGCCAGACTTGTTTGCCGGTATTCAGGTCCACGGCCTGAACCGAGCCCCAGTTGTCGGTGGTCGGATCGTGCTTGACCTCGAAGGTCTCATCGAGAAACGCGAGTCCCGCCTTGTAGGCCACCGGCTGGGCGCCCTTGATATCCATGCAGGCATGCTGCGTCGGGATGTACGCCATGTGGGTTTGGGGATCGACCGAAATCGGCCACCAATTCTTGCCGCCGAGGAAGCTCGGACAGGCGAACACCTGCTTGTCGATCGTCGGGCGTATGGCGGGATCGGATTGTGGGACACCGTCCTTCATGCCGGTGATGGCGTTCGTGTGCACGAACGGCTCCGCGTAGATGAGCTTGCCGTTCGTGCGATCGAGCGCGTAGAACCACCCGTTGCGATCCGCGTGCACAATGGCTTTGTACGCGGTGCCGCCGTAGGTGAGATCGGTCATGACCGTTTCATTGGCGCCGTCGTAATCCCAAGTGTCGTTCGGCGTCCACTGGTAGTGCCACTTGATCTTGCCGGTATCCGGATTCAGTGCCAGCACCGAGTCGGTATACAGATTGTCGCCGGGGCGCAGCGTCGCGAGCCAGGGACCGGGATTGCCGACACCCCAGAACAGCGTGTTGGTGGCGTGATCGTAGGTGCCTGTGATCCAGGGATTGCCGCCACCGGTCTTGTAGGCTCCCGCCGGCCAGGTGTCGCCGCCCGGAGTTCCGGGGGCGGCCGTCGTGTAGGTCTTCCATGCGACCTTCCCGGTCTCGGCATCCATGCCGACGATGAAACCGCGTGACCCGTACTCGCCGCCGCCGTCGCCGATGATCACCTTGCCTTTGACGACCAGCGGAGCACCCGAGATGAAAAAGCCGACACCGGGGGGAGCGAGCGCGGTGTCCCACTTGACTTCGCCGGTTTTGGCGTCGAGCGCAACGATGTGATTACCCAGCGTGCCCATGTACACGAGATCGCCGTAGAGCGCCACACCGCGGTTGACGACGTCGCAGCAGACCGTCTTCAATGCCTTCTTGTCGATGGGGTACTCGTATTTCCACAGAACCTTGCCGGTGGTTGCATCCATCGCGATCAGATGATCCATCGGCGTGGTGACAAACATGTAATTGCCGTTGACGATTGGAGCGGCCTCGTGGCCTTGCGATAGCTCACTTTGATAATCGAAGGCGACCTTCAAATTACTCACGTTGCCGGTATTGATCTGATCGAACGGGGCGTAACCCGTGCTTTCATAATTGCGCCGGTACATGAGCCACCCGCTGTCCTGCTGGGCGTTGACCAGTCGCTCGGTCGTAACCGACGGATAACTCGGCACGCCGGCGTAGACCAGCACCGAGGTCAGCAGCGCAGCGGCGAACACGGCGCTTCGCATGCGTATCGTGGGGGCCCGTAAAGCGTTATCGTGTTCGCTCATTGTCAACTCCTTGTTAGATTGCTGCCAAACGTCCGCCAGGACCTGTTCGTCCCGACCCGCGAACGGTCATCAAAAGAAACCCAATGCTTTGGTGCCGTAGCTGACCAGCACATTTTTGGTTTGCTGGTAGTGATCGAGCATCATTTTGTGGGTTTCGCGTCCGATGCCGGATTTTTTGTAGCCGCCGAAGGCCGCATGCGCCGGATAGGCGTGATAGCAGTTGGTCCACACCCGCCCGGCCTTGATGCCGCGGCCGAAGCGATAGGCCATGTTCAGATCCCGCGTCCACACCCCCGAGCCCAAGCCGTAGAGGGTGTCGTTGGCGATCTCGAGCGCCTGCTCGGGGGTGTCAAAGACGGTCACCGAGACCACCGGGCCGAAGATCTCCTCCTGGAAGATGCGCATCTTGTTGTGCCCCTCGAACACCGTCGGCTTGATGTAGTAGCCGCCCGCGAGCTCGCCGGATAATTTGTTCGCCACCCCGCCGCTGAGCACCTTCGCCCCCTCCTTCTTGCCGATG
The DNA here is from genome assembly GCA_963843295.1 of uncultured Gammaproteobacteria bacterium. Taxonomy (GTDB): domain Bacteria; phylum Pseudomonadota; class Gammaproteobacteria; order Steroidobacterales; family Steroidobacteraceae; genus Bog-1198. The sequence goes on from CAWJJP010000010.1 coordinate 173,248, forward strand.
TCGATGTAGGAGAGAATCTTCTCGTACTGATCGTTCGAGGCCTGCGCCCCGATCTGGGTGCTCATCTCAAAGGGGTCGCCCTGGCGGATGCTCTCGACCCGCTTGAGCGCCCGCTCCATGAAGCGCTCGTAGATCGAGCGCTGCACCAGGGCGCGCGAGGGACAGGTGCACACCTCGCCCTGGTTCAAGGCAAACATCGCAAAACCCTCCAGCGCCTTGTCGACGAACTCATCCTCCTCGCGCAGCACATCCGCGAAGAAGATGTTCGGCGACTTGCCCCCCAGCTCCAGGGTCACCGGAATGATGTTCTCCGAGGCGTACTGCATGATCAGCCGCCCGGTGGTCGTCTCCCCGGTAAAGGCGATCTTGGCAATGCGCGCACTGGAGGCCAAGGGCTTGCCCGCCTCGAGCCCAAAGCCATTGACGATATTGAGCACCCCGGGGGGCAGAATGTCGGCAATCAGCTCGGCCAGCACCAGCAGCGAGAGCGGGGTCTGCTCGGCCGGCTTGATCACCACCGCATTGCCCGCCGCCAGCGCAGGAGCCAGCTTCCACACCGCCATCAGAATCGGAAAATTCCACGGGATGATCTGCCCCACCACCCCCAACGGCTCATGGTAGTGATAGGCCACCGTGTCCTCATCGAGCTCCCCGAGCGAGCCCTCCTGCGCGCGGATGCAGCCGGCAAAGTAGCGAAAATGATCCACCGCCAGCGGCAGATCCGCAAGCGTCGTCTCGCGAATCGGCTTGCCGTTGTCGTAGCTCTCCACCGCCGCAAGAAACGGCAGATACTGCTCCATCCGATCCGCCACACGGTTCAGAATGCGCGCCCGCTCCGCCACCGCCATCCGACCCCACCCAGGGGCCGCCGCATGCGCCGCATCCAGTGCCCGCTCCACATCCTCCGCCTGGCTGCGCGCGATCCGGCAGATCACCTGCCCGGTGGTCGGGGAGATGTTCTCAAAATATCCGCCCTTCAGCGGTGCCACCCATTCCCCACCAATGAAATTCTCGTAGCGCCCGCGCAGCGCAATCTTGCGCTCCAGCCCCTTTAAGTGCGCTGCAAAAGAGCCACTCTCGTGAATCGCCCCGTTCCCCTTCTCTTCGCTGCTCGCTCGTACCTGGGCGGAACTCATGATGCCTCTCCTTCAATCTGATGAAATTAGATGTGACCCACGCGCCATCAAAGATGGCTTGATCTATCGAGCATACGCCGTGCCATCGACGCCTTCGTAAGGGGAAACACGTATTCAGTGCGGGGTCGCGCGCACGATTGAGCCATTCAGCGTTGCGCAAGGTGTCGCGGCAATTGCGCCGCGAGCGGCGCGGCCTCGCGATCTTCGTCGCGCAGCAGGACGGTCGCCGCCTCCGCGTGTCACATTCGTGACAAGTGTCACCGCATGCCTGACACACCGGGAACTTGGACGCCGTGGCGGCGCCTCGAGTCGGGTGCTGCCAATTCGAATAAGCTCATAACCAATTCTAATTAGTCCAAGGCCGTCCGGTTCCTTTACCCTCGTCACTCTTTCACGCTCTATTCGGACGACTCAAATGGCTCAATCCAACGGCCGGGAAAACTGGCGCTTCGAAACCGTTGCCGTTCATGGTGGGTATACGCCCGATCCGACGACGAAGGCCGTCGCAGTGCCCATCTATCAGACCGTGGCATACGCGTTCGACAACGCGCAGCACGGCGCGGATCTCTTCGATCTCAAGGTGCCCGGCAACATCTACACCCGCATCATGAATCCGACACAAGATGTGTTGGAGCAGCGTCTGGCGGCACTCGAAGGCGGCATCGCGGCGCTGGCTCTCGCTTCGGGGCAGGCTGCGGTAACGTATGCGATTTTGACGATCACCGAAGCGGGGGACAACATCGTCGCTTCGAATGCCCTTTACGGGGGCACGTACAATCTGTTTGCGCACACGCTTCCGCAGTACGGCATCGAGACGCGATTCGCCGATTATCGCCGGCCGGAAACCTTCGAGCCCCTGATCGATGCGAAGACCAAGGCGGTGTTCGTTGAATCGCTCGGCAATCCGCAGGGCAACGTAACCGACTTCGCCCTAATCGCAGACATCGCACATCGTCGCGGCGTGCCGCTGATCGTCGATAACACGGTGCCCACTCCCTATCTGAGCCGACCTTTCGAACATGGTGCCGACATCATCGTCCACTCCTTGACCAAATATCTCGGCGGTCACGGCACCACTCTCGGAGGCGCCATCGTCGATTCGGGCAAATTTCCGTGGGCGGAACACAAGCAGCGTTTTCGACGGCTGAACGAGCCGGACGTGAGCTACCACGGTGTCATCTACACCGAAGCGCTCGGGCCTGCCGCCTACATCGGCCGTGCGCGGGTCGTGCCCTTACGCAATACGGGTGCGGCGATTTCACCCTTCAATGCGTTCCTGATCTTGCAGGGGATCGAAACGCTCGCGGTGCGGATGGACCGGATCAGCGAGAGCGCGCTCAAAGTCGCGCAGCATCTGCGCCAGCACCCCAAGGTGGCCTGGACGAATTATGCGGGTCTCGAAGACCATCCCGATCACGCGCTCGTGAAGAAATATTTGTCGGGCAAGGCATCGGGCCTCTTGACCTTCGGACTCAAGGGACCGGCCGGCGCGGGACGCGAACGCGGCGCCCGCTTTCTGGATGCCCTGCAGCTGTTTACCCGGCTGGTCAACATCGGAGACGTTCGATCGCTCGCCACGCACCCGGCGTCGACGACGCATCGACAACTCTCTCCCGATGAACTCGCCCAGGCGGGGGTCTCCGAAGATACTGTGCGACTGTCGATCGGGCTGGAACACATCAAGGACCTGATCGCAGATCTCGACGCCGCGCTCGCCTCGGTCTGACGCAAGCGCGCATCGTAAATCATGGCTAATTACACGATCGAGCAAGTTGTTGATGTCAGGCACTGGAGCGACAAGCTTTTCAGCTTCGTGACGACGCGCGGTGCGGGTCTGCGCTTCGAGAATGGGCAATTCATCATGCTCGGATTGGAAATCGGCGGCCGCAGGATCGTGCGGGCCTACAGCATTGCCAGCGCCAATTACGAGGAGTATCTCGAGTTCTACAGCATCAAGGTGCCGCGGGGCCTGCTCACGTCGAAATTGCAGCACATCGAGCGCGGAACGCAGATTTTAATCAGCTCCAAACCAACCGGTACGCTGGTGCTACGGGATCTGAGACCGGGAAAGCGCCTCTTCATGCTGGCGACCGGCACGGGCGTGGCGCCGTTCCTGAGCATCGCGAAGGATCCGGAGACCTACGAAAGATTCGAGCAGGTCATCCTGGTTCGGGGCGCACGCACGGTTGCGGATCTGGCGTACGGCGATGCGGCCGTGCAACGCTTGCGTGCGGATCCGTGCCTGGGCGATGTCGTCACGCGGCAACTGATCGACTATCCGGCGGCGACGCGGGAGCCGTTCCGCCACCGAGGGCGGGTTACCTCGCTCATGGAGAGCGGCCGCATCTGCCACGATCTCGCGATTCCCGACATGGATGCGGGCAGCGACCGCATGATGATCTGCGGAAATATGCGCATGCTCTCCGATGCGAGCCAGTTGCTCGAATCGAGGCGCTTCACTCTGTCACCTCAAATCGGCGTGCCCGGGGACTGCGTGATCGAGCGGGCGTTCGTGGAATCATTCGACGCTGCGGCGCGCGATCAGCACGAGGCGGCCGTCGCGCTCACGTAGCGGGCTGAATCGTCTGCCAGCCGCCGCCGAGGGCGCGGTAGATGCGGACGAGATCGGCGCTCGCAGCGGTCGTGCTGTCGGCGAGAGCAAGCTCGTTTTGCTGCAGTGTACGCTCGACGTCCAGGACGTCGAGGAAGGCGATAACCCCGCTCTCATAGCGCTGCCGCGACAGCGCCAAGGCATCGCGGTTCTGGGTCACGGTGGCCTCGAGCCAGGTGCGCCGCTGCCCGTCGGCGGCGTAGGCGGCAAGCGCGTTTTCAACCTCGTGCAACGCGTTGAGCACGGTGCGTTGATAGACGAGCGCGGCTTGCTGCGCGCGCACGTCGTAGAGACGAACGGTCGTCCAGCGCCCTCGATCAAAGATCGGCAGATCGAGGGTCGGTCCGAACGAGCCGAAGCGGCTCGCCCACTTCAAGAGATTGGCTGTGGTCTCGGACTGAAAGCCGCCATTGGCGGCGAGCGTCAGGCGCGGAAACAAGTTGCCGACCGCCACTCCGATCTGCGCGGTAGCGGCATGCAGATTCGCCTCCGCTTCGCGGATGTCGGGCCGCCGTCGCGCGAGCTCCGCCGGCAGCCCGATCGACACGTCGGTCGACAGCGACGGCACCGGTGCGGCGGCGTCCAGTTCAGTGCGCAGCGCTCCGGGTTCGCGGCCGAGGAGCTGGCTCAGCTGGTTGATGTTTTGCGTGATCTGGAATTCGTATGCCGGGAGGTCAGCCCGGGTGACAGCGGCCTGCGCGAGCGCGTTGCTGACGTCGATGTGGGTGGTGAGGCCCGCCGCGCGCCGCTGACGCGTCAGATCCAGCAACTCGTTGACGGTGGCGAGATTTTCGGTGGCGACGCGCAAACGCACTTGCGCGCCCCGGAGCTGCACGTAGCTTTGCGCCACATCGGCGAGCACGGACACCAACACGGCGCGCTGATCTTCCACCGAGACCTGCATGCTCGCCTGAGCGGCCTCCACGGACCGGCGGATGCGCCCAAAGAGGTCCAGCTCCCAGGAGACACCGCCGCTCAACTGAAACTGATTGTACGGATTCGGCACGCTGGTGCTCGCGCCGCCCGGAACATGGGCGCTGCCGACCTGGGTGAATAGCGAGCCGGTCGGTGTCGTTTCGCTGAAGCGCTCCCGGTTGTACGAGGCATCAATCGAGAACGTGGGCCAGAAGGCCGCCGCCGAGATGTCGCGCTGCGCGCGGGCTTCGTCGATGCGCAGAACCGCAGCGCGCAAGTCCAGATTGGAAGCCACGGCGCGCTCGATCAGCGAGTCGAGCAGCCGGTCGTCAAAGCCGCTCCACCAGGCGCTCAATTCGCCGGCTTGCCCGGAAACCACAGCGCGCCTCGCAGGTGATCCGCCGGATGGGGGCGCCGGCGGCTCCGGTTCCACCGCTGCTGCGCCCGCCGACCAATGTGCCGGCGTCTTCGGCTTCGGGGGCACGAAGTTCGGTCCCACGGTACACGCGAAAAGCGCGGGGGCCAACGCGCAGAAGGTCAATCGTCGCATGCCATGGCGGATGCTATGCATGATGATCACTGCACCCGATGGCTGAACATCCACGAGGCCGCCGTCAAGGTGAGCGCGGCGAGCAGCGCCAGCGGCCACAGATCGGCCACCAACAAGTCGAGGCCGGCACCCTCCAGATATACGCGTCTCGTGATGTCGATTGCGTAGCGCAGCGGATTGATCACGGTCAGGTATTGTACGGCGCGCGGCATGCTGCTGAGCGGTGTAGTCAGCCCAGACAGCAGAGAGAACGGCATGATCAGCAACATCGAATACAGCATTGCCTGCTGCATGGTCGCGGCCACGGACGAGACCAACAAGCCGATGCCGACCGCCGCCAGCAGGAATAACAGCAGACCCCAGTAAAGCGTCAGATAGGAGCCGACGAAGGGAATGCGGAACCACAGCTGCGCGACCAGCAGCACGCCGCTCGCCTGAATTACACCCACGACCATCGAAGGCAACGCCTTGCCGGCCATGATCTCGAACGGGCGAAACGGCGTCACCAGCAGCTGGTCGAAGGTACCCTGCTCACGCTCGCGTGCAACCGACATTGCCGTGAGCATCAACGTTTGGAGCAACGTCAGGGTGCCGATCATTCCGGGAATCATGAACCAGCGAGTCTCGAGATTCGGGTTGTACCAGGTGCGCGCCACGATCCGTACCGGCGGCGGCGCGGCGCCGTGGTCGCGGCCCCAGTTGGCGTTGAACTGCTCGACGATGCTGGTGACGTAGCCCACGGCGGTGCCGGCGGTATTGGAATTTCGGCCATCGGCGATGACCTGTACGTTCGCACTCTGACCCGAGAGCAGATGCCGCTCGAATTGCTGTCCGATCTGCACGATCAAGAGCGCGCGGCGCGCATCGATGAAGGAGCTCACGTCGCTTGCACGCTGCAAATCCGCGACCCGCTCGAAAACGCCGGAACCGTCGAGGCCGGCCAGCAGCTCGCGCGAAGCAGCGCTGTGGTCCTGATCGAGCGCGGCATAGGCGACGTGGTTGAGATCGTAGGTTGCCGCATAGCCGAAAATCAGCGCTTGTACCAGGGGTGGAATCAGCAGGCTCGTGCGGCTGCGCCTGTCCTTCAGCACCGCGAGCAATTCCTTGCGTGTGAGAGCCAAGATGCGCAAGAGGCTGGCGGCGATGGAATTCATGACAGGGTCTTTTGCAGGACGGCGCGGCTGCCGAGCGCGAGCGCGCCCGCCATCACCGCGAGCATCAGGGCGTTGGGAAGGATCACCGACCAGACATCGCCCGCCAAAAACACACTCTGCAGCAACGCGACGTAGTAGCGCGCCGGCAGCGCGTAGGTGATCAGGCGCACGGCGGTCGGCATGCTGCGCAGATCGAAGAGAAAGCCAGACAACATGAACGCGGGCATGAAGGTCGCGAGCATCGTGAGTTGACTGGCAACCAGCTGGTTCTTCACCCAGGACGAAATGAGCAATCCGATTCCGAGTGCGACCAGAACGTACAGCATCGATGCGCCGAGCAACACCGCAATCGAGCCCCGCAGAGGGACACGAAACAGGAACTTCGCTGATAACACGCACAGGGCAAAGCCGAACAGCGCGAGCACGAAATAGGGCAGGGTTTTGCCGAGCAGTATCTCTTCCGTGCGCACCGGTGTGACCAGCAGCGATTCGAGGGTGCCACGCTCCCATTCGCGCGCCATCACCATCGCCGTGAGCAATCCGCCAATGAGCGTCATCACCAGTACCACGAGGCCCGGTACCAGGAAGTAGCTGCTGTCATTGGCCTCGTTGAACCACAAGCGTGACTGCACGTTCACCGCTTGCCCCGCGCTCGCACGTCCCTCGGCGGCCAGCCGCGCCCCCCAGATCGCGACGACGCCCTGGGCATAGCCTTCGATGATCCGCGCCCGGTTCGCATCGCCGCCGTGAACGATGAGCTGCACATCCGCATCGCCGGCGGCGACATGACGCGAGAAGTCGGCCGGAATGCGCAGAATGCCGTCGACGCGATGCTCGAGCAGCCGTTGCTGCGCCGGCGGCATCGAGCGGGTCATCCAGGGTCGAAAGTACGGTGAAAGTTGAAACCCGGCCGCCAGATCGACCGCTTCGGGGGTGGGAGATTCGATGACGATCGCGATGGGGACGTTCTTGACGTCGAGCGATAGTCCGTAGCCGTACAACAGTATCAAGATGAGCGGCAGCACGACGCCGATCGCGATGCTCGAAGGATCGCGCACGATCTGACGCGTCTCCTTCGACACGAGGGCGCGAATGCGGCACAGCTTCGCACGCCGGCGGTTGCTGGCATCGGAGCGTCGTGGCGGGGTGCTGCTCATCCTCGATCGCGCGCCATCAGGCCGCAGCCGGCGAAGTTGCGATGGCCCCGTCGAGGCGCGCGCGCGATTCTTCGACCACGGCAATGAAGGCATCATCCATGCTGGGATTCTCGGACTGCTCGCTGTGCGCCAGCGCTCTCACCTCCGCCGGCGAACCCTGTGCGAGGATCTTTCCCGAGTCCATGATCGCGACGCGGTCGCAGTACTCGGCCTCCTGCATGAAATGCGTCGTCACGATGATGGTCACGCCTTGTTCGGCGAGCGCCGTGATACGGCGCCAGAAGATCCGTCGAGCCCGAGGATCGGCGCCGCTGGTCGGTTCATCGAGAAACAGGATTTCCGGCTCGTGCAGCAGCGCGGCCGCCATGGCAAGGCGCTGCTTGTAGCCGCCCGGCAATGTCGCGCTGGTCGCCCGCGCGTGCGCACGCAGCTCGAATTGGTCCATTGCCCAGTCGATGCGGGATTGCTTGCGTTCGCCGCGCAGACCGTAGGCGCTGGCGAAGAATTCCAGATTTTCCGTGACGCTCAACGGTCCATATAGCGAGAACTTCTGCGCGACGTAACCGAGCCGGGCGCGGGCCGAGGCGGAGGCGCGGCGCACGTCCGCGCCGGCCACATGCAACTGACCGCCGCTCGGTACGAGCAAGCCGCACAGCATGCGGAAGGTCGTGGTCTTGCCGGCTCCATTCGGCCCGAGCAGGCCGAATATCTGCCCGCGGCCCACCTCGAAGTTGATGTGATCGACGGCGGTGAAACTGCCAAATTTTTTCACCAGCTGTTCGACGCGCACCACCGCCTCGCCCTCGTGCCGGACGAGCGGATGGGCGATCGCGATGCTCTTCGCGTGCTCGCGTCCGGCCGCACCCTGCAGCAGGATCATGAAACCATCCTCGAAACGAGGCGCAACGGCGGCGACGGCGAGGCCATGAAGCGGGTCGCCGCCCGGCGGATCGGGCGAATCAGCCGGATCTGCCGGAGCGCCTCCCTGCGCGGCCGACCGTCGGGAGCCGAAAGTGCCGCGCACGAAGCGCACGCGGCCTCCGTCCGGCACCGCATCGACGATGTCCGGTCTATCGAGCAGCCGAGCCTGCAGCATCCGCGCCGATTGATTGTCCGCCGGATCGGCGATGAAACTGCAGCCCGAAGCGAGGGATGCCACCTGCTGCGGCGAGCCCTGCGAAAGCACCCGGCCCTGATGCAGCATGATCACGCGACTACAGCGCTCGGCCTCATCCAGGTAGGCGGTGCTCAACAACACCGTGAGTCCCTGGTCGGTCACCAGGCCGTGAACGATTTCCCACAACTCGCGCCGCGATAACGGATCGACGCCGACCGTGGGCTCATCGAGCAGCAGCAGGTCCGGCTCACGAACTAGGGTGCACGCGAGGCCGAGCTTCTGCTTCATACCGCCGGACAGCTGCCCGGCGAGGCGCGTCTTGAAGGGTCCAAGGGAGGTCATGGCCATGAGCTGGGGATAGCGTTGGGCGCGCTCCTCTTTGCTGACGCCGTGCAGGTTCGCATAGAGATCCAGGTTTTCCGCGACGGTCAGATCCTCGTACAGACCGAATCGCTGTGGCATGTAACTGATCCGATCTTGGATCTGCTGCGGAGCGACGCTTGCGTCGATTCCGAGCACCTCGATCGACCCTTGATCCGCCCTGAGCAAGCCCGCCGCCAGCCGCATCAGCGTCGTCTTGCCAGCCCCATCCGGTCCCACGAGTGCCGTCAGTTCACCGTGAGCTGCCTCGAGCGATACCGAATCGAGCGCGACCGCCGGCGGTTCACCCTCGCGCGCGAACAGTTTGCGCAGGCCCTTTGCGACCACGGCCGGCGCCCGGAGACCCTCACCGCTCACGCACCACCACTTGCGCCGGACGAGTTCATGCTGCGGGTTCCGTCGCCACGGTCTTTGGGCAATGAGACATGCACACTGGCGGGCATCCCCAGGCGCAATACGTCATCGGGATCGCGGACGAAGACGCGGATCTCGTACACGAGACTCGAGCGCAAATCCGTGGTCTCCACGGACTTCGGGGTGAACTCCGCAACCGACGAGATGAAGCCCACCCATGCCTCAAAACTACGGCCCCGGAATGCATCGACCGTCACCCCAGCCTGCATGCCTTCTCGCACCGAACCGAGATCGGGTTCCGCCACGTAGGCGCGAACCCATTTAGGGTCGACGATGGCGAGGGTGAACGCCGCCTTCTGCGGCGAGGAGATCTCACCCGGCTCGACGATGCGCGAACGCACGACGGCATCGAGCGGCGCCAGGAGATCCGCATCCCTGAACTGTTGCTGCAGCAGCGCCAGCTGCGCCTGATCGGCGCGAAGCTGAGCTTCGCCCTGCGAGACATCTTCCTTGCGTGGCCCGGCGAGTTCGAGCGCAAGCGCCTTCTCATTGACCGCGAGCCGTGCCTCCGCCGTGTCGAGCGCTGACTTGGCGGAATCCATGTCCTGTCGACTGACGGCGCGGCCCGAAGAGGTTTCCGATAGGGTGGTCAGGCGTGCGTATTGCGCGCGCGCATTGCGCGCATCGGCCGCTGCGGCCTCGACATTGGCACGCGCCTGAGCGATTTCTTCAGGCCGGTTGCCGTGATGCAGCCTGTCGACGACTTGCTGTTGCGCAGCCAGATCCGCCTCCGCCTTCGCCACTTGCGGCTCCAACCGGCTGATTTCGAGGCGCGCGAGCAGCTGCCCTTTCTTGACGTGGTCGCCCTCCTGCGCGAGCACCGCCGCAATGCGTTCACTGCCGTTGAACGGCAGTTCGACCTGCCGCAAATCGACGTTACCGTATAGCGTGAGTTCGGCCGGCCGTTGATGGCGGGCGAATGCCCACCATGCCAACGCTCCGACCACGATGACGGTGGTGACTACGACGGCGAATCGCACCATTTTTGGCATGTGGTCGGGCGGCTATCGCCTCTGCGAAGCACGCGGCGCACTGAGACCGAAATACGCTCGGACTTTCGCGGCAAATTGCGGATCGGTCATCTTGTCGCTCGTTTCCACGGCCTCGACCCGCGCGTCGAGATTCGCTTTTCTCAGACGTCCATGCAGCTCGGCTTTGGCCTCGCCCGGACCGAACAAAACCAAATGGTCGTAGTGGCGAAGCGCCTCGATCACGGTATCGTAGTAGACGTTGAGCTCGCCAGTGAGGGCCCGCTGGCGACTATCATCGGGTGGAACTTGGCGCGCTTCGAAGGAGCCTTTCAGCGATGAGTCGCCGCCGCGCGCCAGATGCTTCTCCACGTTCGAGGCAATATGCGTGGTGTGCTCGCCGTCGTCGGTGAGCGCGACGATAATCGATTCTCGGTGATCAATCCACACTCCGGCTTTTCCGTCCATACAATCCTCCACGTGGATGCGGCCGCGGACTCAAGCCTCGTCGGTCATGGTCAGGTGCAGCTTCACCAAATGCGCCACCGATCGCGCGCCCATTTTTTCCATGACTTTGGCGCGATGGATCTCCACCGTGCGCTCACTCAAACCCAGGTCGATGGCGATCACCTTGTTCGCGCTGCCTTCGACGATCAAGTCCATCACCTGCCGTTCACGCGGCGTCAGCGATTCGAGCCGGTGCAGTACCTCGGAGCGACGCGCGGCGGTACTGCGGCTTTCGGCATCCTGCTTGAGTGCGTGATTGATGCGATCGAGAAGCTCCTGGTCGCGAAACGGTTTCTGAATGAACTCGAACGCACCTTCCTTCATCGCTTGAACCGCCATCGGCACATCGCCGTGGCCTGTGATGAAGATGACGGGCAGCATGGATCCCGTGTGGTTGAGCTGATGCTGCAACTCCAATCCGCTCATTTCGGGCATGCGTATGTCGAGCACCAGGCAGCCCGGCGCGTCCGGCTTGAAGTTCGCCAGGAACTCGCTGGGGCGCGAAAAGACCGCCGTCTTGTAGCCTACCGTGCTGAGCAGGGTATCGAGGGCCCGGCGCATGCCGTCGTCGTCGTCGACCACGTAAACGGTGGGCGCGATGGTTTTCTCATTGTTCTTCGTCATGGTTGCTGCGGCTCCATTTCGGCGACCGGTATACGGAACCAAAAGCAGCTGCCGCCAGCGGGCAAATTATCGAAGCCGATGGTTCCTTCGTGAGATTCCACGATTGCCCGGCTCGAAGCCAGGCCCAGACCGGTGCCCTGCGTCTTGGTGGTGAAGAATGGTTGAAACAATTGCTCCCTCAGCTCCTCGGGAACGCCCGGGCCGGAATCGATGATGTTGGTCTGCACGGCGTAGCGGTCGGCCGTGACATCGATCCACACCAAAGGCGACTCCGATCGAACGCTTGCATCGACGGCATTTTGTGTCAACGCGAACAGCACGTGTTGGATTCTCAACCGGTCCACCACCACATCCGGCACAGCGGAGCGTGTGGTCACGCGTAGATCGCCCTTGATGCGCAGCGCGAGAACGTGCAAAACGGGCCGCAATTCCTCGATGAGACCCGGAATTTGGCAGCGGGTGCGCGCCGGAATATCGCGCTCGAATATGCGGCGGATGCGTTGAATGTCGTCTCCGGCCGACAGCGCTTCGTGGTTGATGTGGCGGAACACGTCGAGGGCACGCCCGATGAGAGGCTCGGGCCGATTCAACATCCGCTCCCCGGCTTGCGAGAAGGTGGCGATCGCGCCCAGCGGTTGGTTGAGCTCGTGCGCGAGGCCGCTGGCCATTTCCGCCAATGCCGAGATCCGCGCAACCTCCATCAACTGATGCAGAATGAGTTCAGAGCCGGACCAGTTGATGTGAGAGTCGCCCAATATAGCCTCGTACTTCGGGCGCGACAGGATGCTGCTTGCGATGCGCGCGGAATGAATGCGACCACGAGTCTGCCGGATTCGCCGGCGGAGTCCACCTGTGGGTTGCCGTAACTGGTTACGTTCCTCCCTTATATGGGAACACCGCGCCGACATCGATTCCATACCCCAGCCTTTCGTTCGGCCCGACGGGGCCGCGCCCTCGCCAAGAGCTTAAATTATAATCCAGTACGCGTAACCCCTGATGCCTCTTCGGAGCCGCCTTGGAGGATACTGACCATTGGACCGACCAGGGCCGGGGTGATCATTCTTATGGCAGGCAGCAACTCGCCGAGCTTCGGTATCGTCATGAGTTTTGCCGTCCTATTGACGCTCGCGAGCCTTGATGGGCGGGCTTCCGAAGAGTCCGTGGACCGCGCAACCCAGGCAGCGCTGCAACTCGACGCGCATCCCGATCTGGGCGCCGCGCAATTCCGGCAATCCTGCGCGCGCTGCCACGGTCCGCAGGCCCAAGGGGACGCGAGCCGTGCCATTCCTGCCCTGGCAGGGCAGCGCTTCAAGTATCTGGTCCGGCAACTGGCGAATTTCGCCGGCGAGGAGCGGGAGAGCGCCACCATGCACCATGTCGTTACGCAGAAGGAACTGCGGGAACCGCAGACCTGGGTCAATATCGCAGCCTACTTGAACAACCTGCCTGCCGCCACGCATGCCCAAACGGGAGACGGCGCGCATGTGGGCCTGGGGAGGGAATCTTTCACGAGCAGTGCGCCGGCTGCCATCGCGCCGATGCTCACGGGGATGCGGAGGGCTTCATCCCTTCGCTCAGAAACCAGCAATACGCATATCTGGTTGCACAGCTCGAGAAACTTGCCGAGGGCAACCGGCACAACGTCGATGAGGATCTCGTGCGATTCCTGCGAAGTTTCGACGATGAAGACGTGCGCGCGACGGCGGATTATCTATCGCGATTGCGCGGCCCGGGTCACGTTCGCAAAACCATGCGGCCCGACGGCACGGTGGTCGACTGATCGAAGCCGCAGTCATCCGAGGGTGATGTCATGGATCGAATAGCCGACATCCTGGTCATAGTGGACCCCACGGGCGTGGAGCAGCCGGCCGTGGCCAAAGCTCATGCTCTGGCAAAGCGATTCGGCGCGTGCCTGCAGCTGCTGGCATGCGACACCAGATTCTCGCGGGAAACGCGCTTGGCGGCGCAAGTCTCCTACGGGCCCATTACACCGCCACCCGGGGGCCTGCAGCCATTACTCGATGGGCTGGCGGCAGCGGCGCGCGCCGATGGGATCGAAGTCGCCACCCACCTGATCACCGGGGACCCGCTGCACGAGTGCATTCTTTCATGGATGCGCAACGCGCCCGCGGATCTGCTCGTCAAGGATACCCATCACCATTCGCTGGTCAAACGCACCTTCATCACCCATACCGATTGGAATCTGATTCGGGCCTGCCCGCTGCCGCTGCTGCTGACAAAACCGAAGCCCTGGGCGACGCCGCCGGTGTTGGTGGCAGCGGTCGATCCAGGGCATGCGAACGATGCGCTCGGAGCCCTCGATCGAGGCATCTTGGACGTGACGGCCACGCTCGCGAGGCGATTCGATGCCGAGCCGCACGCCATGCACGCATATTTTCCCGCCACGATGGCCGTGGCGGGACCGGGCGGAATGCCACCCATGGCCGGCATGACGCCGGAGGTGTTGGCGGCGGAGCGGGAATTGAGGCGTGCAAACGTGACTCAGCTGACCGACGAGTACGGTGTATCACGCGCAAATGTGCATATCGATGTCGGTGTTGCAGCGCTCTGCCTCCCGGACATGGCGGTCGAGTACCACGCGGACATCGTGGTAATGGGCGCCATTGCGCGCAGCGCGCTGAAGCGCGTGTTCATCGGCAGCACCGCCGAGCGTGTGCTCGAGACGCTGCCGTGCGACGTGCTGGTGATCAAGCCACCGGACTTCGCCAAGGATCTGCCGTTCTAACCACCCAGCGCTTGGGTGAATCCCCGAATTTTCCTTCGTCGCGATTCGCATTAATATCGACCATCATCTTCCCAGCGGTATTTTCTTGCGGAGATTCTATGAGCCCGAGCAAAAGGAACACAGGCCGCGCCAGAAAGGCGCCTGCGGCTAATTCGGTACCACCGAGCATCGTGCCGGTGACCGGGTCAATTGAAGTACATCCCCTCGGTAATTCCTCACAGCACGCGGTGCCGCGTTACCACGAGGATCGACATGCATCGATTGCCGAAGCGGCCTATTTCAGATCGCAACACAGGGGGTTCACTCCCGGTCACGAGCTTAAGGATTGGTTGGCGGCCGAAGAAGAGGTCGACCAACGGCTGATCGGCGAGGGCCGTGCTTCGTGAATCGCCGCCGATTTCGGCGCCATTGAGTTGCTCAAGGTCCTGAATTCCTGCGATAATCTTTCTTTCACCCAATTTGGGAATCCGATGGCAGGACGGAGTTCTCTTCGCGCCGTCCCGCCAATTTGACCTCCAAGGCCAGGAAACTGAGCAGCGACCACAGCATTCTCGTCGGCGATGTGGGCGGAACACATGCGCGCTTTGCGATCATCGATACCGGCGAGGCCGCGCCGTGGCCGATCCGGCAGCGCGGAGACTTGGAGGAGCATTTCCCCACCTTCACGGCGGCGTTGACCAGCTACTTCGAGCACCTCGGGATCACCACCATCCCGGCGGTGGCCGTGATTGCGGTCGCCGGACCCGTGACGGAAGGGAGGGCCCGCTTCACGAACCGCGGCTGGGACATTTCCGAGCAAGAGCTGAAACGATTCGGCTTCAAGGAGGCGGTATTGATCAACGATTTTGCCGCACTCGCTTTCGCCGTTGAGGTGCTTGCCAGGGAAGATTTGCACACCATCGGTCCCGAGCTCGAGGGGCTCGAGCGGGGCACCATCACGATCCTCGGTGCGGGTACCGGATTCGGCGTTTCCTGCCTCGCACGCTACGGGGATCGGGTCGTACCGATGGCGACCGAGGGCGGGCACATGGGATTCGCACCGAGCGACGACGAGGAACTCGCCGTGCTGGGCGTGCTGTCGAAGCAGTTCGGCCGCGTATCGATCGAGCGCGTCCTCTCGGGGCCCGGGCTCGAATCGCTTTATCAGGCATTGGAATCAATACACGGACGTAAGGCTGCGGCGTTGAGCGCCCCGCAAATCGTCGCCAAGGCACAGAGCAATGACCCCGGCGGTCTTGCGGCTCTGACGATGTTTTGCTCGATTTACGGGGCCGTGGCCGGCGATTTCGCGCTGGCGCATGGCGCGCGGGGCGGCGTCTACATTGCAGGGGGCATTGGCCAGAAAATCGAAGAGGTTCTCACGCGGAGCCCTTTTCGTTCGCGTTTCGAAAGCAAGGGGCGACTTTCTCCCTTCGTGGCGGCGATTCCCACCCGATTGATCGTGAACGCCGATGCCGCGCTGTTCGGTGCCGCGCGTGCAGGCCTCGTGCTCGCTCCGGCGGCGCTGGGTGCATCCCCGGAAAATACGCCCCGTTAACGAGTGCGTTAGCGACGTGCGTTAGCGACGTTTCTCGATACGGCGGCGGGATTTCGCCCAAACGCTAGCGACTAAGTACATCCTCGGATCACATTATCCTGGGAGCGAGCTCATCATCAGCGCGTGGCCAGACCACAGCTGATAGGTAAAGGAGAAGATCATGAGCTTGATACGTTGGGATCCGTTTGTGGATGTCGATACTCTCTTTAATCGTCTGATGCCCAGCAATATTGCGGGCTTGCAACGCCTGACGCTCGAGGGCAACGGCAGAAAGATGGATTGGGCGCCCTCGGCCGACATCAGCGAGACCGACAAGGAATACCTGATTCGCGCCGAGCTGCCGGCCGTGAAGAAAGAGGACGTTCAGGTCACCTTCGACGATGGGATGATCACGATCAAGGGCGAACGCAAGCAGCAAAAGGAGGACAAGAACGAGAAATACCATCGCATGGAGACCTTTTATGGAAGCTTCGAGCGGCGCTTCTCGCTTCCCGAGAACGTGAACTCAGAGGCCATCCACTGCGAGAGCAAGGATGGAGTGCTGACGGTCCACATCCCGAAGACCGAAGCGCTCAAGCAGAAGCCGAAGCAGATCACCGTTCAGTGATCGATCGGTCGCCCTTGTAGCTTCTGTGGAATTGGCGGCAGCGTTACCCGGCGCTGCCGCCACGAATCGTAAACTCGGTGGGCCCAACCCCATATCCGGCCCATCCGGCCCATCCGGACCGGCGTTGATTCGCACGGCCTGATATCCTCGGCCGATTCGAGCCATCCCCCGCGGAAACCATGTGTGCCGAGTCCGTCGCACCGAACGTCGACCTGCAAATTGAGCAGCTGCAGCAACTGGCGTTGGATTTGCGCTGGTGCTGGAACCATGCCACCGATGAGCTGTGGAAGGCGATCGATCCCGAGCTCTGGGCGCGCACGCACAATCCCTGGGTGGTGTTGCGGACCGCTTCGCCGCAACGCCTGCGAACGATGCTGGGCAAGCCGGATTTTCGCAGTGCCCTCGAGCGGCTCACGGGCGAGGCGGCTGATGCGGCGCAGGCGCCCACCTGGTTTTGCCAGTCCCACCCCGATTCCGGGCTGTCACGGGCCGCTTATTTCAGCATGGAATTCATGCTCAGCGAGGGGCTACCGATCTATGCAGGAGGACTTGGCAATGTAGCCGGAGACCAGCTCAAGGCCGCGAGCGATCTCGGGGTACCGGTCGTGGGGGTTGGTCTGTTGTACCAGCAGGGCTACTTCCGGCAGGCGATCGATCGAGAGGGCGCGCAGCAGGCGCTGTATCCTTACAATGATCCGGGTCAGCTGCCCGTCACACCCGTCACGACATCGGACGGCGATTGGCTGAGGCTTGAGATTCGCATGCCGGGCTACAGCCTCTGGCTCCGAGCGTGGCAGGTGAAGGTGGGCCGGTTGCACCTGTATTTGCTCGACAGCAACGACATTGCCAATTTCCCCGCTCGCCGCGGTATCACGAGTGAGCTTTACGGAGGCGGCCCTGAACTGCGGCTGCAGCAGGAAATCGTGCTGGGGATCGGCGGGTGGCGGCTTCTCGAGGCCTTGAATCTGAAGCCCGACGTGTGCCATTTGAACGAGGGACACGCGGCACTGGCGATCTTGGATCGCGCATGCAGCTTGATGCGGGGCGATGCAATCTCGTTCGGCGCGGCGCTCGCTGCGACGCGCGCCGGCAACGTCTTCACGACGCACACGGCGGTCGCCGCCGGGTTCGATCGGTTCGCACCGAACCTGATCGAGCAATACCTGGGGCACTACGCCGCCGACTCGCTTCATGTCACTCTGCGCGAACTCCTGGCGCTCGGCCGCAAGGACCCCAACGACGATGCGGAGCCGTTCAATATGGCGTATCTCGCCGTGCGTGGCTGTAATGCGGTGAATGGCGTAAGCCGCCTGCATGGGGTGGTCAGCCGGCGAATTTTTTCACCGCTGTTTCCCCGCTGGCCCATCGCAGAGGTGCCCATCGGGCATGTGACCAACGGGGTGCACACGCCGAGTTGGGACAGTCCGGAAGCCGACGCCCTGTGGACGGGCTGTTGCGGCAAGGACCGTTGGCTCGGTTCCCTCGAATCGGTCAAGGAGTGCATCCATGGCCTCACCGATTCGGCGATCTGGGAGTGCCGCAATGCAGCGCGAGCCTCGCTGGTGGCTTATGCCCGCGAGCGGCTGTCGACCCAACTCGCCGCATCGGGGGCGAGCGCCGATCAGAGCGAGAGCGTCAAGCACCTCTTCAGCCCGGATATCCTGACTTTGGGCTTTGCGCGCAGATTCGCAACGTACAAGCGTCCGAATCTTCTGCTTCGCGATCCGGAGCGTCTCGTTCGGATCCTCACGAACCCCGAGCGCCCGGTGCAGCTCATTCTTGCGGGCAAGGCGCATCCCGCCGATCTTCCCGGCCAGGCGTTGATTCGTGACTGGGTGCAGTTCGTACGCCGGTACGAGGTACGTCCTCACGCGATCTTCCTAAGCGACTATGACATGCTCATGACCGAGCGGCTGGTGGAAGGCGTGGACGTCTGGATCAACACGCCGCAGCGCCCGTGGGAGGCGTGCGGGACCAGCGGCATGAAGGTGCTCGTGAACGGTGGGCTCAATTTGTCGGAACTGGACGGCTGGTGGGCCGAAGCGTATGCGCCGAGCGTCGGCTGGGCACTGGGCGATGGCCGGGAACATGACGGCGATACGGCATACGATGCGGTCGAGGCCGCGCAACTCTACGATCTCTTGGAACGCGAGGTGATTCCGGAATTCTATTCGCGTGACGCCGCCAATATTCCACGCGTTTGGGTGGCTCGCGTGCGTGAAAGCATGGCAAGCCTGACGCCAATCTATTCCGCGAATCGCAGCGTGCGTGAGTATGTGGAGAACGCCTACCTGCCGGCCGCCGCCTCCTATCGCCGGCGGGCGCAAGACGGCGCGGCAGCAGGCGTGGAAATCAGCGCCTGGCGAAGCACGTTGGAGCACGGCTGGCACACGCTGCGATTCGGACAGACGAAGATCGATACTCGCGGCGACCGGCACCACTTCACCGTGGAGATCGATGTCGGCTCCCTATCCACGACGATGGTGCGCGTTGAATTGTACGCGGACGTTCCCGGTGATGGATCTGCGTATTGTCAGCCGATGACGCGCCTCGAAGGGCAATCCGACGGTCCCGGCATGCAGCTCTACATCGCGAGCGTACCGGCCTTTCGCGCCGCGAGCGCTTACACCGCGCGTATCATTCCCGCTCACCCGGGCGTCCACGTGCCGCTGGAGTCGGCGAACATTTTGTGGCAGCGCTAGGCGCCGCGGACGACGGTGCCTGCTCAGTGATTCGGCGAGGAACGGGTGGGAGGGATCATCCGCCGGCGGCCGGCCGCCGGTACGCACCATACATCGAGAGGAGCGCTTCGCCCGCGCAACCGCAAACCGGGGAGGTGCAATAGTTGCGGGTCGCTCGCGCCACCCGTCACCCTGGGCGGAAGATGGCACTCGGCGCTCAACAATACCTCGCCGGCACGGGCACGCCTGCACAGCTGAGCAGTGACGTTGGCGGCATCGCCCACCAAAGTCAACGCCTCATGCCCTCCCGGCCCGAAAACTCCGATCGCCACTTCACCGCGATGGATCCCGATGCCGATGCCGACGTTGATCGCGTACCGGCGTTGCCAGCCCCCCCGGATCGGCGCAAAGCGATCCTGAATGGCGCGTGCCGCGTGCAGCGCCTCGTGAATCTGAGCGTGGCGTGAATCTCCGACGCCGAAACCGGCGAGCATGTCAGCCTCGGCGATTTGAAAAATTTGCCCGCCCCGTTCCAGCACCGCGCTCGTGAGTATGGCGAAGAATTCCCGCAGCAGCGGTACGACATGGGCGGGTGGCAGATGCTCGACCAGTACATCGTACCCATGCAAATCGGCAAACAGCATGGTGGCACACGTCGTTTCCGCACTGCTCGGCCGCATTGCGGCTGGGATGAGCGGAATCCCCTTGGTCGAATAGCCTGGTACCGCAAGCATGGGAACACCTCACGCAGTGGGTGGCCTGACATCCGCGGATTTGACCTCGCAACCAATCGCAATACAAGAGGTGATGCGGGCACTTTCCGTCGATGGGTTCCCGCTGGATCGACTTCTGCGCGGCATTGAGAAACAATCGCACGGTGACTACCGCCTCAGGAACAACCCCGACCGGCGGGGCAGCTTCGGGCGGCCCCGGAATACCGCCGACGTGGTCGAGCAGCAACAAGGAGATGGTTGGTTGCTCGCTCGGGACGACTCGGCTCTGGTTCACGATTGGCGGTGGCATTGTCAACGAGGTGTACTACCCGCGCGTCGATATTCCCCAAATCCGCGATCTCGGCTTTGTAATCGCCGACGGCCGCGGTTTCTGGGTCGAGGTCAAGCGGCTCTGGCAGCACTCGGTCGAACTGATAACTCCGGGCATCCCTGCCGTGCGCATCGTGCATCGGCACGAGCGCTTCGAGCTGACCCTGCGCGTGGTACCCGCGGTGGAGCGCGATGCGCTCTTGATCGAGGTGGTGCTCACCGGCGATGAGCAGCTTCGCCCTTATGCATTGCTCTCGCCGCATCTGGGCGGCACGGGCATCGGTAATTGCGCGCGGGTCGTGCAGTACGGCGGCCGCCGCGTGCTCTGGGCGGAGCAGGGGCCATACGCGCTGGCGCTCGCCGCGGCCGATGACCGACAGCGCGACGCCTTTGGACGCGCGAGCGCAGGATTCGTGGGCGTGAACGACGGCTGGCAGGATTTTGCGCGCCATGGTGCGATGAGCTGGGAGTACACCTCGGCCGGCCCCGGTAACGTCGCCCTATTGGGGGAACTGCCCCGCTCCTCGGTGCTGGCGCTTGCCTTCGGCAGCAGCACCGAGTCCGCCGCCACTTTGGCGCTGACTGCGCTGTTCGAGCCATTCGATCACACACGTGACCGGCACGTCGCCAACTGGACCGAGTGGTACTCGAAGTCGCGAGTACCGCTGGAATACGTGAGCACGTTGCCGGCGTTGTGCGCGCAGCAGTTTCACATTTCCACCATGGTGCTGCGGGCGCATCAAGACAAGACCTACCCGGGGGCGATGGTGGCGAGCCTGAGCATTCCCTGGGGCAACACCAAAGAGGAACGCGAGGGCTATCATCTTGTTTGGCCTCGGGATCTCGTGGAATGCGCCGGCGCGCTGCTTGCCGTCGGCGCCGAACGCGAAGCGGGCAACACACTGCGCTACCTTTGCGCGACTCAGCTCGCGGATGGTCACTGGAATCAAAACCAATGGCTGGGAGGCAAGCCCTATTGGATGGGTATCCAGCTCGACGAGACCGCGCTGCCCGTACTGCTGGCCGCCTCGCTCGATGAACGCGAGGCGCTTGCAGGAACCGAGGTGGCGGACATGGTGCAGCGCGCATTATCGTTCATCGTGCGCAGTGGACCGGCGAGCGATCAGGATCGGTGGGAGGAGACCGCGGGTCTCAATACCTTCACCCTTGCGGCCTGCATTGCCGCCCTGGTGAGCGGAGCGCAATACCTGCCCGCCGACGGACGCGAGTTGGCATTGGCGGTTGCGGATTATTGGAACTCGCGGCTCGAGGATTGGACCGCGGTCCGCGATACGCCCCTGGCGAGAGAGTTCGGCATTCCCGGCTACTATGTGCGCGTGGCTCCTTCGCAGGCCATCAGCGATCGCGGTGCAATGAGCCGCGTACTGTCGATCAAGAATCAGGCACTGGATCCGGGATTACCGGCGGCTGCGCAGTTCGGCGTCGATTTTCTGCAATTGGTTCGATTCGGGCTGCGCCGTTGGGACGATCCGCTCATCCTCGGCAGCGTTCGGCTCGCTGATGCCTTCCTGAAAGTTGACACGCCCTACGGGCCCTGCTGGCGCCGCTATTACGATGATGGTTACGGTGAACACGATGACGGCAGCCCCTACGACGGGGTGGGGCGCGGACGACCCTGGCCGCTGCTCACGGGTGAACGCGGCCACTATGAGATTGCCTGCGGCAGGGACCCGCTGCCTCTCCTCGAGGCGATGGCGCACATGGCTTCGCCGGGCGGCATGCTGCCCGAGCAGGTCTGGGATGGGCCGCCCATTCCGCAGCAGGGTCTCGAGCCCGGGCGCCCCACCGGGTCCGCCATGCCGCTCGCGTGGACGCACGCCGAATATCTCAAGCTCGCTGCATCGCGCGCCCTGGGTCGCGCGTTCGACCGGCCCGCCGCCGTCTGGCAGCGCTATCGCGGCGAACGCTGCAAGGCCGCTCGTGCGATCTGGTCCGAACATGCCCCGATTGGCGAGCTCGCCGCCGGCACCTCACTCATCATCGCGCTTCGCGACGCCGCGAGTGTGCGATGGGGAGTGGATGGCTGGCAGAATATCGAGGAGCGCATCACCACGCCGAACAGCTTGGGGCTGCACGTGCTCACCATCGACACATCGCGATTGACGGCCGGGCAGAGAGTCGATTTCACCTTTCGGTACACGGTGCGCGACACGTGGGTCGGCGCCGATTACAAGGTCGAGATACGGGGGACATGAGTGTCATCATTCCCGCTCCTGCAGCATCCTCTCGAGCGGCGTGAACAATGACTCCTTCTCGTCGTCGGCGCCATCCTTGGTCGAGTCGCTCCAATCCTCCGGCGGTTCCGCGAGTTCGAGCGGCAGAACGGCCCACGATTCCTCATCGATCTCATCGAGATCGCCGGTGATGTCCTGGATCTCGATGGTGCGCGATTTCTCATCGTATCCGGTTACCAGAAAGGGTTCGCCCTTATCGAGGTGCGTGTACCATTGGCCGATTCTCGGCGCGCCGACATCGATTTTCATGTTTTTGTCCTCTATATGAGCTCTCCGTAGGAACACTGCGCCGTGACGGCGCTGCATGGAATGCGGGGAAGTGCGTATCCGGACTGCGGTCAGGCGGGCGCGCCCTTCAGCGCCGGAAATCAGTTCTGGGACAACAATCGCGGCAATTCGGCGTGCAGTTTCCTGTACTGCTTGCGGATGAATCGATAGCACTCGCAGGATTTCCTGGCCACGTCGGAGCGATCGAGCACGCTCATCCTCCCGCGCCGATACCGGATCAGGCCGCCTTCCTGCAGCGTTCGGGCGGACTCGGCAACGCCGGCGCGCCGCACACCCAACAGAGTCGCCAAGGACTCCTGAGTCATCAGAAAGTCGCGTGAACCGGCATAGTCGTTCATCGTGAGCAGCAGGCGCGGCAGACGCTGCGTGATGGTGTGATGCTGGCTGCATGCGACCGATTGGCTGATCACGGCAAGAAATGTCCGCGCGTAGGCCAGCAGCAAGCGCTGCAGCGGGCTTCCAAAGCGCAGCTCGCGACGAAAATCACGCACCTTCATGCGCATGGCACCCCCGGCGAGTTGGACGACGGCCCTGTCGGGAGTCACAACGCCGCCCAGAAAGATATTGATGCCCACCATTCCTTCGCGGCCGATGATACCGACCTCGACGGTGCGACCATCGTCGAGGCTGTCGACCATGGCGATCACGGCCTCTTCGGGAAAGTAGACGTACTCGATTGCCTGGTCCGCCCGATGGAGGATCGCGCCGTATTTCAATATCACATGCTCGAGTCTGGGCAGCAGGCGCCTGTACTGCGAGCTCAGGAGCTGTGCGAGGAGCGCGTTCCGGAACGGGCTGTCGGTGGCGGGAGACATATGAATTCCCATTGTAATTGACACTTCTTGACGGTGCCTTGGTGCCCAGCATACCGTGCCGCGCACCGCCACTCTGTACGGTAGGACACCTAAGGGGATGGGTGCGGTATTGGGTTTGCAGGTATATCTATTGTCCACGGGTTGGTTTAGATTGCACCCGTTCCAAGGAGGAGCCACTCGTCGGCGGCGCCGCAGATGGCGCAAAGTACGCCGGCCCTCGCGAGCTATCCATGACTGACGAACCAGTGCATCGCTCGAGGAATTTCCGCAGTGCGTACCGCTGAGCCTGATCTCGCGCGCAGCGCGCTCGATGCCGCGCCGGACGCGATGATCATCATCGATGCGGCGGGTGTCATTCAGTTCACCAATCGACAAGTCGCTGCCTTGTTCGGCTATCCGCACGACGAGATTATCGGCCAGTCCATCGAGATGCTGCTGCCGGAGCGGTTTCGCCCGCGCCACGTCGGACACCGGGAGTCCTACGTCGCCAATGTACGGGTGCGCCCGATGGGAGCGGGGCTCGATCTGTACGGGCGCCGTCGCAACGGCACTGAGTTTCCGGTCGAAATCAGCTTGAGTCCCATCGAGGATGCAGGCCGCACGCTGGTTGCCGCGGCGATTCGCGACGCCACCGACCGCAAACGGGTGCAAGCCGAGCTAATCGTGGCGCGCCAGTCGGCCGAGGCCGCGCGCGAGCTTGCCGATCAGGCGCGCGAAAGCGCGGACCGGGCCAATCAGGGGAAGAGTCGCTTTCTCGCCACCGCCAGCCACGATTTGCGTCAGCCACTGCAAACCCTGGAATTCCTCACGGGGACCTTGCGACGTCTCATCGCCGATCCGAGCACGTTAGAAGCGCTGTCGCAGCAGGATCAGGCCATCAGCGCAATGTCGAGGCTGCTCAACGCGCTGCTCGACATCAGCAAACTCGAGTCCGGTGCGATCAGGCCCGAGCCGACAGATTTCACGGTGGCTGCCATTTTTTCCGAGTTGCGACTGGAATTTGCGAGCATCGCGGCCAATAAAGGGCTGCGCCTCGAAATCGAAGAGTGCGACGATGCGGTGTACAGCGACCCCTCGTTGGTGGAACAGATCCTGAGGAACCTCGTCTCCAACGCCATCAAATATACCCACCAGGGCTTGGTGCGATTGCGCTGCCTGCACGAGGCGGCCTTGGTGCGGATCGAGGTGTTCGACACGGGTGTCGGCATTCCCGCCGAGCAGCTGCCCTACATTTACGACGAGTTCTACCAAGTGGGCGTACCTACCAACAGTTCGCGCGACGGCTATGGACTCGGGCTTGCGATCGTGCAGCGCCTGGTCAAGCTGCTCACCTTGCAACTCGACGTACGCTCCGAGGTGGGACAGGGTTCGGCATTCTCGCTGCTGCTGCCGGCGAGCGGCGTCCGCGAAGCGATCCAGCGGGCAACTGCGGGATCGCCCGTTTCGAGTCCACGACAGATCGGCGCCGCGCGCGTGCTGCTGGTGGAAGACAATCCTGCCGTGCGGCGCGCCACCGCCTTGCTGCTCGACTTGGAGGGCTATCACGTCACCGCGGTTGCCTCGCTCCAAGAAGCGCTGCAACACGTGCAGACGAGCGAGGGCGTGGATCTCCTGATCACCGATTACCATTTGAACGACGGAGAAACCGGCACGCAGGTGATCGCGACATTGCGCGAAATCCTCGGAGTGTCGTTGCGGGCGGTCCTTACCACCGGCGACACCTCCTCGGCCATCAACCAGCTGCCCCGCGATCCCTACCTCCGAATTACCAGCAAGCCGATCAAGGCCGAGGAGCTCCTCACCCTGCTGCGATCCCTGCTGACCGCCTGAACCTGTACGCAGAATCCGCAGGAGGCGGCGGGAACTCCGCAGGTTCATGAGCGTCACCTGGGCGTAATATGGCTGCAACGGTGAGGGCGGTATCCTCGCCGGCACATGCGGGAGGACGCGAACATGTATCAAAGAATATTGGTTCCGATCGACGGCAGCGAAACCGCAATGCTAGGCCTGAGTGAGGCGATCAAACTTGCCAAGGGCCAGGGCAGCCAGCTTCGCCTGTTTCACATCGTGAATGAATTCGTCCTGGACTATTCCTACGGCGCGGGATTGTACGGGACCAATTTGATCGACTCGCTGCGTGAGGGCGGCAAGAAGATCATCCAGCAAGCAGAGGCCCACGTGCGGCAACAAGGCGTGCAGGTCGACAGCGTGCTGCTCGAGGCCATCGGCGGCCCCGCTTCAGACCTGATCGTTGCGCAAGCAAAGGAATGGCCGGCGGATCTGATCGTCATGGGAACGCACGGGCGCCGGGGCCTGCGGCGGCTGGCCCTGGGCAGTGATGCCGAGGGAGTCGTACGCGAGTCGTCCGTTCCGGTGCTGCTTGTGCACGACACGTCGAAGCAATCGAGCGCGTCCACCAAGGCGCCGAAGAAAGCGGTTGCCTGAGGGCCGGCGGGCGCTAATCGCCCGCGCGGCGCGGCGCTTGAGCAGGCCGCGCGGCGAGCGCGACATGGGCGATGGCACCGAGAGCGTTTTTCAGTGCGTGCGCTTGGACGGTATCGACGATAATCGTGTGCGCGGTTTCATCGGAGCCGATCGGCTCAAGGTGCTGCAGCTGACGCGCGAGGACCGCAACCCCCGCTTCCGAGGGATCCGTCTGCCGCTCTTGGCGCTCAGCAACGCGCCGCATCAGGACCGCTCGGGGCGCCGTGCACGATAGGACGATGAACCGGACACCGCGGCGCGCGGCCAAGTCGCTGAACAGCCGGCGATCCTCCGCGTGTAGAAACGCGGCGTCGACGATGGTGTCGACGCCTCCGTCCAGACACGCCTGCGCGCACTCGATGAGGCGCACATAGGTGCGCCTCTTGAATTGCGGCGAGTACTTTCCCAGCGCATAGCCGTCCGCGACGCCGGGATCAGCCGCGGGGGAATCCGCGCTGCCGGCGCCGGGGAGACGCATGCGCTCCACATCGGAACGAATGCGAACGGCCCCCAGGCTTTGCGCCAGACGTTCACTGAACCAGGACTTTCCCGACCCCGACGGGCCATGCATGATGAAAAGCATCGGCGGCGGCCGGTGCATGAACTCCGCAGCCGTGCTGACTCTCACGCGCAGGCGTTTGAGCGCCCGTTCCCGGTGATCGGGAACGTGCTGCGCTTCCAGACTGTCCACCATCGCCCGCACCAGCGCGCGGTACACGGCATAAAAAACCAGTACCCGGACCCCCGCGTAATCTCCGCTCCGTGCGAGATAGGAATTGAGAAACGACCAGGCAAGATCGCTTCGCTCATGGGCCGTCAAATCCATCACGAGAAAAGCGATGTCGTTCATGACGTCGATCCAGCGCAGTTTCGGATTGAATTCCAAACAGTCGAAGGGCACGAGCCGCCCGCCCCACCGCACGATATTGCCCGCATGCAGATCGCCGTGGCACTCGCGGATGAAGCCCGATTCTTCGCGCGCGCGCAGCAATGCCGTCGAGTCGTGAAGACGGTCATGGGTCCAGTCGATCAACGAACCGAGATCCGGCAGCGCCGGCGCGCCGTCGAGGTGCGAGAGGAGTATGGCCAAATTACCGAGTACGGCGTCATGCAGATGATCGGTGTGCTGAAAATCCCGTTCGCGCGGCGTGACTGGCGCACTCGCGTGGAATTCGGCGAGCCGCTCCGCGAACTCGTCGATCTCCTCATGTGTCACTTGAGCGCCGTCGAGCAGCGCGGCGAGCTCGAGTGCAGGATCGAACTGCTTCATGCGGACGGCGTATTCGACGACGCGCCCGTTGCCGCTCATGCGCAGGGCGCCCGCTTCCCGGGTGATGGCGTTGACGTCGAGATAGAGGTCGCCGGCCAGGCGCCGGTTGAGCCGCAACTCCTCCTCGCACAGGTGGTGTCGAAGCTCCAACGTCGACTGATCCAAGAAGTCCAATCGCACGCACTTCTTGATTTTATAGGCGAATGGACCGGTGAGAATCAGCCAGGAGATATTCGTCTCGCGCAGCTCGAGTCGCGTCACGGGGTGCGAAAACGCCGCCGGCGTCAACAACTCCGATGGCGAGAACTGCGGCGGGTCGTCGTTCGTGCCCATATCGGATTAGATGAAAGCTCCGCTACGCCAACGGCAAGCCGTGCGGGCGTACCAGCATCTGCCAATCCTCGTGCTCTTCCAGGATCAGTGCGACGGCATCGCCGATACACTGCTTGACCGCCTCGGTCGGCGGAGCCGGACCGCCCTCATCAACGGTCGAACGGAGGCGATCGATTGCGCCGCTCAATCCCTCGACCAGCCGCTCCGAGGTGACACACAGCCGATAGGATTCGGATTGAGCGAGGGCGCCATGGAGCGATGCGCCCAATGCCGGAAAGAAAGTGGTCACCAGAGAAAGCCACAGCGTGTGCAGTGCCAGGTGCAGCAGTGCCGCGAACGCCGTCAGCCCGAACAGCCACGTGTTCAAGCGATGTACACGGTGCAGGAGCGCGTGCTGCTTGCGCGCGACGTGCGCGTGGTAGTGCTTCTGCTCCTCCAGAATCTCGATTGTCCAGCGCGCGTAATCTGCCACGAATGCGGGATCGGACCATGCGTTCGCCAGCATCTCGCGCGCCAACGCATCATTCTGTCCGCACAACGCGGTCACCTCGTCGGCGGCGGGTGATTGGCGCCCGGGAT
This sequence comes from uncultured Gammaproteobacteria bacterium, assembly GCA_963843295.1. Lineage (GTDB taxonomy): Bacteria > Pseudomonadota > Gammaproteobacteria > Steroidobacterales > Steroidobacteraceae > Bog-1198. The sequence continues at coordinate 201,420 of CAWJJP010000010.1, forward strand.
CGAAAACTCGCAGATACCAATTGACGCGGTCCGACTCCCGCGTGAAGTCGATCAGCGGTGCAAGAAGCGGCAGGTACCACGTGAGTTCCGCGGTGGTGCGTGCGTGCAGCCAAACGCCCTGCCACTCATGACGCTGGCCCGACCAATAAATCAGGCTCACCGCGCCGATGACGCACACCTCGGTGAACGCCCAAAAACCCGCGAACGGGTGCATCGCGTGGCGGCGGTCATCCCAGCCGAGCGCAAGCGGCAGGACGGCGCATAGCACCGCGATCGCGCTCAGCAGATAGATGGCCCAAAACCCGCTTCGATAGCGGTGTCCATAGTGGAGCGCGCGCGCGTTGAACGCCGCATGGGCCGGTGCGACGGCTTCGATGAGCGGCAGTAGCCGCCGCGGCGGCTGTGCTTTGGGCGGCGGGGCCGGCGGGTCGACATGGGCGCCGACGAGCAGAACGCGTTGAACCATCTGGTGGAAGGCGATTCCGGAGGATCTACGGCGGCGATTGGGAGGAGATGGGGACATTGACCTAGAGTGTAGCGTGCGCTGCGCGTCGCAGCATCCGCGTCAGAGCAAGACCACAGGGAATGCGTCCTTTGAGGGCAAGACTTCGGCCGGGATTGCGGCTATTTTACGGCTTTTCCGGAGGGCGCCGTGATCATCGTCCAGTCACCCACATCACACGGCCGATCTTCTCGTTGGATCGTGACCTTGGCCGCCTATGCTCTGTTGTTGTGCGGCGTGTGCGTCGTGGCGTCCCGAAGCCTGCGGACCGTGACTCTCAGCTTGGGAGACGTGGTTCAGACCGAACTGGTGCAGCATGAGCTGCAGGGTGTCGAGCAACTATTGAGTGATATGGAAAGGGCGGCGCGTGACTACGTGATTACACACAATGAGGCGCTATTGCAGCCCTATTTGGCGGCCCGGCCGCTGCTTCGGCACGAGCTCGATCGTCTGAACGATCCTGTAACGGTGACCGGCGTGGAACGATCCGGCGCTGTCGCACTTGCGGCCCTCGCCTATGAGCGCGAAGCCTATGCGACGCGCCTCATCCGCCTGGTGCGCAGCGGCGACAGCTCTGCCGCTCGAACGATGCTCGAAGAAGAAAAGGGCAGGAGCAATTTCGAAGCGGTGCGCACCGTCATCGCGTCCATGGAGATGGAAGAAAGGCGCCAGCTGGCCTTGGCCGGCGGCGCCGTGGAACGCTCGCGGGAGGTATATATGGTTGCCCTCTGGATGAGCGGGGCCGTCGCGCTGCTCCTTTTGGTTGCGGTGGGTTACGGCGCGATGCGTCAGAGAGGGCCTTTGGTCCCGGCAACGGACGATGCCATTCGCAGGCTTGGCGAGCCGGCCGGGCCGGCGATCACCGTCGAGTCCAGTGCAGCGAAGCCCTGATTCGTCTACCCTATCCCGATGAGTCCCCCCTCGACGGCCGCGCACGATGCTCTGGCTGACTGAGCTTTTCATCGTCGCCCTCGCGGCGGAAACGATTGTGCGATTGTGGCTCGCGTCGCGTCAGATCAATTACGTACGCGCGCACCGGGACCAGATTCCAGACTACTTCAAAGGGGAACTCGCTCTCGCCGATCAGCAGCGGGCCGCCGACTACACGGTGGCTCGGGCGCGTTTCAGCCGCTGGTCGACGTTCTTCGAGGCCTTCATCAAGTTGCTCCTGACGGTCGGAGGGGGGCTCGCGGCGCTCGATTCGCTGCTGCGGCACGTCCACTGGAGTGAGCCGTGGCGCGGGACGCTGGTCGTGCTGTGCGCGCTGCTGCTGCTGCAGCTGCTCGGCTTGCCGTTTGCCCTGTGGCGCACATTCCGCATCGAAGCGCGCTTCGGCTTCAATCGCATGACGCCGGGACTCTTTGCCGCCGATCTCGCCAAGCGGTTTGCGCTCGGTTTGGCGCTGGGCATTCCCTTGGTGCTCGCGTTCCTCGCGCTCATGGAGAGGGCCGGTGCATGGTGGTGGGTATGGGGGTGGTTCGTGTGGCTCGGTGTCACGCTGGCGCTGACATGGGCGGCTCCGCGCTTCATCGCGCCGCTCTTCAATCGCTTCTCCCCGTTGTCACGATGCCGCGCTCGAGAAGCGCGTCGAGGCTCTTCTGGGGCGCTGCGGTTTTGCCGCTCGCGGCGGTGTGTTCGTCATGGACGGTTCCCGCCGCTCGGCCCATGGCAACGCCTATTTCACCGGCATCGGGCGCAACAAGCGCATCGTCTTCTTCGACACCCTGTTGGCGCGGATCAACGGCGAGGAGATCGAGGCGGTTCTGGCGCACGAGCTCGGTCATTTTCGCTTGCACCATGTGCGCCAGCGGTTGATGGCAGCTGCGTTCGCGGTGCTCGCGGGACTGGCAATGCTCGGCTGGTTGGCACGGCAACCCGCCTTCTACGCTGCCCTTGGCGTGCCCACCGCTTCGCCCCCGATGGCCCTCCTGCTCTTCATCCTGGTCGTGCCGGTGTTCACATTCTTCCTCACTCCGCTCGGCTCCTGGTGGTCGCGCCACCAGGAGCGCGCAGCGGACGATTTTGCGGTCGCGCATTCCGATGCGCGCAACCTGGCAGCGGCCCTGATCAAGCTCTATCGGGACAATGCCGCCACGCTCACGCCGGACCGCGTTCACTCGGCTTTTTACGATTCCCACCCACCCGCGCTCGAACGCATCATGCGCCTGAAAAGAGCGCTTCACCTGCAAGGTGCGGTCTAGACCCAGCGCTCCCGATGCGCCGTTTGTCATAGCGCGAACGAGAAAGTGCGTCGGGCCTCAAGTGCTGCAAAAATGGGCCTTGATCGCGCACTGCATCACGGCGCCCGAATTAGACTTGGAGCCGTCTGATTCCTAACGGGGGATATGTGAAATGGCCAGATCAACTGGATTGTTGGCTAGATCAACTGGATTTAGATTCGCCTGCGCAACGTGCTGTGTGATGGTGCTGACGGCGGCGACCGTGGCGGCGAAGACTCCAAAAGCAGGCACGGCACAAATAGATCCGTACGTGCAGCAATTCGCCGCCAGTCTCACGCAGGGCCAGGACTCTTCAACGAGCACTGCGCGGCAGTTGGGCACCACTCTCGATGACGCGCTCCAGGCGAAGCAAGTCGCTCGACTGTCGGTCATCGTCAAGTGCAACCATTACGACGTCATTGAGGTCATTTATCGGGACGGGTCCATCAAGGTGGTAGACGATCCGCGTGCCCCAATCGGACGCAACGAACCCCTGGACCGCGACCAGCTGGATAGGTTGGCTTCCGCCCTTCCCGGCTTCGTCTGGGGCGAGATCGAGTGTGACCTGTAGCGTCACCGACGCCGACCCGTCAACAAGAGCACCACACCGACCAAGATGACACCCACCGACAACCACTCCCATCTCGAGACTGCTTCGGCGCCGATGCTCACGCCAAGGGCCAGTCCAACCACTGGATTCACCAGCGAGTAGCTTGCGGCAAGACTCGCCGAGGTGCGTGCGAGCAGCAGCATGTAGGCGCTGAACGCAATCAACGATCCAAAAACCACGAGATACAGCCACCCCAGCCAAACACCGGTGTGCATCAAAAAGTAGGGTGCGAAGCCCTCCAGCGCGAAGCGGATGACCAGATACGTGGAGCCCCAGACCAGCCAGGTCACCGCCAGGCAACTCACGATGAGGGGCGACAATGCCTGCGACGGGACGGGTGTGCCTGAAGTTGCATCCATTTGGAATTCCATGATTCCGATAAGACGCCACTATATAGGAGGTCGCGACGCGTCCGCCCGGCTCACGAGCTGGGAGCGCGGTCAAGGGAGATCAAATGACCCGCGACATGCCTGGCGCTCGAGAGTCGGCTCCGAGATAGGCATCGAAAGTCATGGCGACCGTGCGCATGAGCAACCGCCCAACCGATGTGAGGGCAATGCCGCCAGCCTCGTGCTTCACCAGGCCGTCCGCCTCCAGCCTCTCGAGTCGGCCGAGCTCTTCCGTGAAATAGGCCTCGAATTGAATGTCGTGGCGGCGCTCGACCGCCGCAATGTCGATGCTGCCGTAGCACATGAGGCTGTGGATCACATCTTTGCGCAGCACGTCGTCGCGGCTCATCCACGCGCCGCGGTGCGAAGGAAGCGCGCCCCCGGCCACGGCAGTCTCGTAGGCGGTCAGCGATTTGTCATTTTGCACGTATAGTCTCCCGACCTGGCCGATCGCACTCACGCCCAAGCTCACCAGATCCCGATTCGCGTGCGTCGTGTAGCCCTGAAAACTGCGATGCAGCGTCCCGTTCTGCTGCGCCTGTGCGAGGCCGTCGGTGGGCAGCGCAAAGTGGTCCATGCCAATGTAGACGTAGCCGGCCGCGCACAGCTTGTCGACCGCGAGCTGCAGAATCGAGAGCCGTTCGGCCGCATTCGGCAACTCTTCGTTGCGGATTTGTCGCTGCGCTTTGAACGTCTGCGGCATGTGCGCATAGCCATACACCGCCAGACGATCCGGACGCATCGCGACGACGCGATCGAGAGTGGCTGAGAAACTCGCGACGCTCTGCTGCGGCAAACCGTAGATCAAGTCGAAATTGATGGAGCGAAAACCGAGCGCACGCGCGGCATCGTAGACCCGCTCCACCGTGGCGGCGGGCTGCACACGGTTGACCGCCCGCTGTACGTTCTCATCGAAGTCCTGAACTCCAAGGCTGATGCGGTTGAAGCCGAGGGCGGTCAACAGCTGCAGTACGCCCCCGCCGGCCGTACGCGGGTCGATTTCGATCGAATAGTCCCGGGATTCCGCATCGGTCAATGTGAAGTCGTGATCCAGTCTGTCGACCAATTCGATGAGCCGCTTCTTGGGCAGGAAGGTCGGCGTGCCTCCCCCGAAATGCATTTGTTCGATGATGCGGCTGCGTCTGAAGTACGTACTGCGATGGGAAACCTCGCGCAGCAGCTCGCGGACGTACGTATCGGCGCGGTCCAAGTGGCGCGTCACCACCTTGTTGCAGCCGCAATAGAAGCAGGGGCTGAAGCAGAAGGGGATGTGCACGTACAGCGAAAGCGGCTGCTCTTCAAAGGCCCCACGGCTCCCGGCGGATGCCTTCTCGTAGTCGGCGGCGCCGATGCCCTCGCGAAATTGCAGCGCGGTAGGATAGGAGGTGTAGCGCGGTCCCTCACGATCATAGCGGCGCATGAGGTCGGCATCGAAGGAGACGGCGGTTGCTACGTTCATATTTGCAAAATCCCGGGCGATTACGCGACGATCGGACGCTAGTTTCGTCGAACCGGTGCCCGGGCCAATAGGTACTTTCCGACGGCACTGTGGACATTACGTAGCGGCGGTGGTGGGTTACTGATACCGGTCCTGCGGCGAACTTCCTAGGATGGGCGTTGTGTGACAACCCCCCGCCGAGGTAGCCATGATGCCGAGTTCGCCGAACCCCGCGACGGAATTTCCCGTAGCGTACAACGATATCGTCGTCCGGCGATTTGCCATCATGACGGTGGTGTGGGGCATCGTCGGCATGGCCGTCGGCGTTGTGATCGCCGCGGAATTAATCTGGCCGGGGCTGAACTTCGACCTGCCTTACCTGAGCTACGGAAGGTTGCGGCCGCTGCATACCAATGCCGTCATCTTCGCCTTCGGCGGCTGTGGGCTGTTCGCGAGTTCCTATCACATCGTGCAGCGGACCTGCCATGTGCGTTTGATCTCGGACAAGCTCGCCAATTTCACGTTCTGGGGATGGCAGCTGGTCATTTTGTTGGCCGCGATCAGCCTGCCGCTCGGCATCACGAAGGGCAAGGAATACGCCGAGCTCGAATGGCCCATCGATCTCCTGATCGTGGTCGTTTGGGTGGCATATGCGTTCGTGTTCTTCGGCACGCTGGCGATTCGCAAGGTCAAGCACATCTACGTGGCCAATTGGTTCTTTGCCGCCTACATCATCACCATCGCGGTCCTGCACATATTCAATAATCTTGCGATCCCCGTGTCCTTGACGAAGTCCTACGTCATCTACGCGGGCGTGGTCGATGCGATGGTGGAGTGGTGGTACGGCCATAATGCGGTGGGTTTTTTCCTCACCGCCGCGTTTCTCGGCATGATGTACTACTTCGTGCCGAAGCAGGCGGGCAGGCCTATCTATTCCTACCGCCTGTCGATCGTGCATTTCTGGGCGCTGATTTCCATCTACATGTGGGCGGGGCCCCATCATCTGCACTACACCACGTTGCCCGATTGGGCGCAGTCGCTCGGCATGGTGTTCTCGGTGATCCTGCTCGCACCTTCCTGGGGAGGCATGATCAACGGCATCATGACCCTCTCGGGTGCCTGGCATAAACTGCGCACCGATCCCATCCTCAAGTTCCTGATCGTTTCCCTGTCCTTCTACGGGATGTCGACCTTCGAAGGGCCCATGATGTCGATCAAGACCGTCAACGCGCTGGCGCATGACACTGATTGGGTGATCGGACATGTGCATTCCGGGGCGCTGGGCTGGGTGGCCTTCATGACCATCGGCTCGATGTATGCGCTCATACCGAAGCTCTATGGCCGCAGAGAAATGTGGAGCGTGCGCCTCATCGACGTGCATTTTTGGATCGCCACCATCGGCGTCGTGCTGTACGTGTCGGCGATGTGGATAGCGGGGGTCATGCAAGGCCTCATGTGGCGTGCCACCAACGCCGATGGGACCCTTACCTATACATTCGTCGAATCGCTGAAGGCGACATATCCCTATTACGTCGTGCGTCTCGGCGGCGGGCTGCTGTTCCTGATCGGCATGTTCATCATGCTCTACAACGTGGTGAAGACCGTGAGCGAGCCGGTGGCCCGTACCGCAGCGGTCCCCGTGCCGGCCGTTTGATCGCGGAGAAACCGAAGAATGACTCATGAAATAGTCGAAAAAAGGGCCTGGCTGATGGGGACGCTCATTGCCGTCGTCATCAGCGTGGGCGGTCTGGTGGAAATCGTTCCGCTGTATTTTCAGGCGTCGGTGATCACGCCCGCGCCGGGGATCAAGCCGTACGGTCCGCTGGAACTCGCCGGCCGTGACGTATACGTACGCGAGGGTTGTTATCTGTGCCACACCCAGATGGTGCGCCCGCTGCAGGCGGAGGTGGAGCGATACGGCCATTATTCCCTGGCCGGCGAGGCCGTGTACGATCACCCCTTCCAATTCGGCTCGAAGAGGACGGGGCCGGATCTTGCGCGCGTCGGCGGTCGCTACTCGGATGAATGGCATCACATTCATCTGAACAATCCTCGCGACGTCGTGCCCGAATCGAACATGCCCGCCTTTACCTGGCTGGCCAAGAGCAGCCTCGACCCGGTGCTGGTCGCCTCGAAGATGCGCGTGCTGAGGCGCCTCGGCGTGCCGTACACCGATGCTGAAATAGGGGCGGCGGCGGAGAAGCTCGCCGGCCATACGGAACTCGATGCGCTCGTCGCCTATCTGCAGGGGCTCAAGTATCACGGGGAGGCCGCACCGTGATCAGCATCGTACGCGGCCTAATCACGCTCATTTTGCTGCTGCTGTTCATTGCCCTCGTTGCATGGGCGTGGAGCGACCGGCGCAAGAAAACGTTCGAAACCATGGCGCGGATGGCTCTGGATGACGATGACCCGGTCCAAAGCGGCAAGTCAACAATCGAGGACAACCGGTCATGAATGAAGTCGTCGCATGGATCGTCACGATCGTGGTGCTTGCGAATGTCGTCGGCGGGCTGTGGCTGATCTGGTGGGCTTCGCGCGGCTCCAAGATTCCCGCCAATCAGACCACTCATACGTGGGACGACGATCTGACCGAGTACAACAATCCGATGCCCCGGTGGTGGCTGTGGTTGTTCGTGTTGACGATCGTGTTCGCTCTCGGCTATCTCGCCCTGTACCCGGGGCTCGGTAATTTCCGGGGCATCAAGCATTGGTCCGAAGTATCCCAATACCAGGGCGAGGAGGCGGCCGCACGCCGCTCGTTCGAGCAGCGGTTCGCCGCCGTCAACAGCAAGAGCCTGCATGAACTCTCAGGCGACCCCGCGGCGATGACCACCGGCCGCAATCTCTTTGCGCTCAACTGTTCCACCTGTCATGGGTCCGACGCGCGCGGCGCCAAGGGTTTTCCGAATTTGACGGATCAGGACTGGCTCTGGGGCGGCAGCGAGGAGACCGTCTATGAAAGCATTGCGCACGGGCGCGATGGTTTGATGCCGGCCTGGGGACCGGTGCTCGGCAAGGATGGAGTCGATCAGGTGCTGGCCTATGTCTTGACGCTGAGCGGCCGCCAGTCGAGCGAAGTGCCCTCGTCCCCGGAGCGCCTCGCTGCGGGAAAGACGAGGTTCGAGACCATGTGCGCCGCCTGTCATGGGCCCGACGGTAAAGGCAACACCGCGCTCGGGGCACCGAATTTGACCGACAAGATCTGGCTGCACGGCGGCTCGGTCAAGGATATTCGCGAAACGATCACCTACGGACGCACCAATCACATGCCGCCGCACCTCGAGCGGCTTGGTGAAACCAAAGTGCGTCTGTTGGCAGCGTACGTGCTCAGCCTGTCCCGACCCGCCGACGCCGAGCCCACGCCACCCGTGGAACCAACCGCCGAGCAAATACATGGCGGAAGATGAAGTACCGCGGCCGGCACCGTGGTCGCGCCTCCGCGAGGGCCTCGTCGTGGCGCTTTGGACTTCGTTCATCGCGGCTTGCTTCGAAACGGCCGTGGTATTTGCCTGTTTTGACCCGATCACGTTCGGATTCGAGGAGCTCGCGCCCTCGCTGGCCGCGCTTCGGCCGATCATCTACGGCGTCGGATTTTTCGTCTTCTGGCTGTTTACGTTCGTCGGCACCGGTCTGACCGCCTATATGCTCGCGTCGGGACCCAATGCGGCTCCCGCTGCGCACGAGCGTCCGGGTCGCTCATGAACGCCGCGGATACGCTCGGCGAATCGCTCTATGCCGCCCACCAAAAGGTGTACGCGCGGGAGGTGAGCGGGCGGTTCGCACGCTTGAGGGTCCTGTCGGTGATCGTTCTTCTCGGCCTGTTCTACGGGCTGCCCTGGCTGCGCTGGAACGGCCGTCAGGCGGTCCTGTTCGATTTGCCGGCGCGCAAGTTCTTCATCTTCGGCCTGACGCTGTTCCCGCAGGATTTCTACCTGCTCACATGGCTGCTGATCCTGGCGGCGCTCTCGCTGTTCTTCTTCACGGCGCTGGCGGGTCGTCTGTGGTGCGGCTATGCCTGTCCACAAACCGTTTGGACCGAAATATTCGTGTGGATGGAGCGGCTCACCGAGGGCAATCGCTCGCAGCAGATCAAGTTGGACAAAGCGCCTTGGACCGCGCACAAACTTGGGCGCAAGGCGCTCAAGCAGATCCTGTGGATCAGTTTTGCCGCCTTCACCGGCATGACGTTCGTCGGATTCTTTTCGCCGATCGAGGATTTGGCGGGAAAGATCGCGGGGTTCAATTTGAGCCACTGGGAGGGCTTTTGGGTGATTTTCTATGCCGGGGCCACCTACGGCAACGCCGGATTCATGCGCGAACAGGTGTGCAAATACATGTGCCCATACGCGCGCTTCCAAAGCGCGATGTTCGACCGCAACACCTTGATCATTTCCTACGATGCGGAGCGCGGCGAACCGCGAGGTTCCAGGCGGCGTGGCGGCCTGGCGCCGCGCGTGGCAGGCCAGGGCGACTGCATCGATTGCACTCTGTGCGTGCAAGCATGCCCGACCGGAATCGACATTCGCGCAGGCTTGCAGTACGAGTGCATCGCCTGCGCCGCGTGTATCGACGCCTGCGATGCCGTCATGGAGAAAGTCGGCTCCCCTCCCGGTCTCGTGCGCTATTCCACGCAGGCGGAAATCGAGGGTACACCGAAGCGCCTGTTGAGACCGCGCGTGCTGATCTACGCGGCGCTTCTGGCGGTGGCGATGTCGGGATTCGTTTATGCGGTCGCGCATCGCATGCCTTTCGACCTCGACGTTCTGCGCGATCGCAACACGCTGTATCGCGAGCTCGATGACGGCACGGTCGAGAATGTGTTCAGTGTCCGCATCATCAACAAGGATCAACATGCCCATGAGTTTCGACTGAGCGCGGCCGGCCTCGCCAATGCCGTGGTCGATAGCGATTCGCCCACCCAGCACGTCAACGCGGAGGACGTGAAAACGGTGGTTGTCCGGGTGCGAATCCCGCCCGGACAGGAGCACGGCGGCCGCGATTTCATTCTGGTCGCGCAGGCGCTGGATCGGCCTCAATCGAGAGTTACCAGCCGCGCTCGATTCTTTGCCGAGCCGTGAGTATAAGAGGAGTCAACCGATGAATTCCGACCGAACCGCAAAAGCATGGTATTGCTATCCGATGATGTGGCTGGTGATCGCGCCGCCTGTGGGGTCGGTCATTGCCGGCATCATTACCTTCATCTTGATTCTCAAGCATCCGGACCCGGTGTTGCCGACGCCGCACGCGGTGGTTTCCGTGCTGCGCGGAAATACCTCGAATTCCGTGGTCCCACCCGCGGACTGAGTCCTGTCCATGCAGGCCACCGAATGCTTTCATTGCGGCGAAACGCTGGGCGCCCGCCCCCCGCTGTGGGTGAGTCTGCGGGATTCCGAAGTCGTGGTCTGCTGCCCCGGATGCCGGGCCGCCGCGCAACTGGTCACTGAACTCGGACTCGAGGATTTCTATCGATTCCGCACCGCGCCTGCACCGAGGCCCGAGCGATCGAACGAGGATTGGCTGGCTTACGATGAGCCGGCGCTCGTCGCGGAGCTGACGCGCCCGGACGCTCGAGGTCGCTCGGTCATGCTGATGATCGACGGTTTGACTTGCGCCGCGTGCAGTTGGCTGATCACGCAGTCCCTGCAGCGCCGGGACGGCATCGTGCACGTGAGCGTCAACACCGCAACGGGACGTGCGCGTGTCGTGTGGGATGATTCCCGCATCAAACTGTCGAATGTGCTTCGGGTGATTGCCGAACTTGGCTATCGCCCGCAAATCGTGACGGCAGGTGCCACCGACGCATCCGTGCAAGCGGAGCGCCGCAGCCTTCTCAAGCGGCTGGCGGTTGCGGGCCTCGGGATGATGCAGGTCATGATGTTTGCGGTGGCGATGTACGCCGGCGATGCGCAGGGCATGGAGAGCGACATTCGAGCCTATTTGCGGCTCGTCAGCCTGCTGGTTGCCACCCCCGTCATGCTCTACGGCGGCTGGCCGTATTTTGCGAATGCTGTGCAGGCCCTGGCCAAACGCAGCATCACCATGGATGTGCCCGTGAGCCTCGCTCTGCTGCTCGCCTACGGGGCCAGCGTGTTCAACACCTGGCGGCACGCCGGGGAGGTGTACTTCGACTCGGTGACCATGTTCATCTTCTTCTTGACGGTTGCGCGCTATGTGGAAATGGTGGCGCGCCATCAAAGCACGCGCGTGAGCGACTCGTTGAGCCGCATGCTCCCGGTTACGGCACACCGGCTGACGGGCGAAGGGACCGGCGAGGCGTTCTGCGACGTCGCCGTCTCGCAGCTCAGAGTGGGCGACCGGCTCCTGGTACGCGCCGGAGAGGTGGTTCCCGCCGACGGCCTCATCGATGCAGGTGCCACGCAGTTCGACGAATCCATGTTGACCGGCGAGTCGCTGGCCGTCGATCGGCTGTCCGGCGATCGGGTGGCCGCCGGCACGATCAATGTAGGCTCGCCGGTGCAAATGCATGTCACGGCTGCGGGCAATGCGACCGTCCTGTCCAGCATCGTCGCGCTGCTCACTCGCGCACAGTCCGAACGGCCGCGCATTATGCGCGCCGCCGACCGCATGGCGAGCCGGTTTTTGGCGCTGGTATTGGCCGGTGCGGCGGCGGTGTGCCTATTTTGGTGTCTGGCCGAACCCAGCCGGGCTTTCGCCGCGACATTGGCGGTGTTGGTGGTCGCGTGTCCGTGCGCGTTTTCCCTGGCGACCCTGGTGGCCGTGGCAAGCGCGAACGCGGCTCTCGCGAGGCGCGGTGTGCTCGTGACCAATCCCGATGCCATCGAAAGCCTGACGAAAGTGACACGGGTCGTATTCGACAAGACCGGAACACTGACGAAGGGCGCCGTGTCGGTGTCGGGCTGCACGCCGCTCGGCGCACGGAGTGCGGAGGAGTGCATGGGGATCGCTGCCGCGCTGGAATTCGAGTCGGAGCACCCGATCGCGCAGGCCTTCGCCACGGCTCCGAGATCGATGCGAGCCGAGGAGGTGCGCGTGATCGTCGGTGGGGGCGTCGCAGGCATCGTCGGCGGCAACGCCTATCGCATCGGCACCCGGGCGTTCGCCTGCGGCACCGCGGAGACCGGCGGCCTCCACGAAGGCGAGAGTGATGGTCCATGCATCGTGCTCGCAGGGGAAGGCGGCGAACTCGCGAGGTTTGCGCTCACCGATGCGCCGCGACCGGAGGCTCCCGCAGCGGTCAGTGCGCTGCACGGCCAGGGGTTGACGACCGAGATTCTCAGCGGCGACTCAACCGGCTGCGTGTCCCGCCTCGCGCGGCATTGCGGAATTGCAGTATTTGCGGCTCGACAGTCGCCTGCGGACAAACTCGGCCGCGTCAACGCGCTGAGCCGAGCGGGAGAATTCATCGCCATGGTGGGCGATGGCATCAACGATGCCCCGGTGCTGGGTGGCGCGGGTGTGTCGATCGCGATGAGCCGCGGCTCAGCGCTGACCTTGGCAAGCGCGGACTTGATCCTGGTCGGCGACTCCTTGCGGGCGCTCCCCGACGCCTTTCTTCTCGCACGCCGTGCAACGCGCATCATCCGGCAGAATCTGTTGTGGGCGGCCGGATACAATCTGCTGGCCATGCCGCTGGCCGCTCTCGGTTGGGTGCCGCCGTGGGCAGCGGCCATCGGCATGTCCTCGAGCTCGATCCTCGTGGTATTGAATGCCTTGCGATTGATGCGAGCCGACCCGTCATCCGGCCGGGAAAGAACGGGTTCGCCTGCGGTCGCGCTACCAGTGGCACCCCCGTCGATTTCTCCGCCAGCGATTGCCCTGCCATGAGCATCGTCTTCGTATTGATCCCGGTGAGTCTGGCGCTGGTCGGCTTGGGCGCGTGGGCGTTTTTTTGGGCGGTGCGCACCGGGCAGTTCGACGAGTTGGATGCGCCGGCGTGGGAGATACTCGTGGAGGATCGGAACGATCCCGCAGCCCCCGAACCGAAGCCGGCGGAACGGTCATGATGACGACGGCCCTCTGCGATCCGGTGTCGCTCTCCGCCGCGTTCGTGGTGGGAATGGCGGGCAGCGTCCATTGTCTTGCGATGTGCGGCGGACTATCCGGTGCGCTCGGAATGCGGTCGCGTCGCGCGGCGGCGCCCTGGCAGGCATCGATGCACGCGGTGTCCTATCAGATAGGACGGCTCACGAGCTATACGCTCGCCGGCGCCATCGTCGGCGCCAGCGGCAGTCTGCTGCAACAGATGTTCGATCTCGACCGTCTTGCGGTGGTCGCACGCATCCTCGCCGGCCTGGTGTTGATCTCGGTCGCAATCGGCGTGCTGTGCAATTGGCGTCCGTTGTCCCGCCTCGAGCGACTCGGGGGACACCTCTGGAGCCGGATTGCACCTCTGGCGCGCAAGCTTCCCACCAGCGGGCTCGGCGGCTCGGTGCTTCTCGGCATGCTGTGGGGATGGCTTCCCTGCGGCTTCGTCTATTCCATGCTGATCTTCGCCGCTCTCGCCGGCAGCGCGCTGCAGGCTGCCGCCATGATGCTGTGTTTCGGCTTGGGAACCGCTCCGGCCGTCTTCGGTGCGAGCTTGTTGAGTGCGCAGCTCTGGCGGGTCACGGTTGCGCGCGGCCTGCACAAGGTGGCGGGGTGGTTATTGCTGGTCTTCGGCGCGCTGACGGTGCTGGGGCCTCTCAGCCACGCGCACCACTGAGCAGGCTCGACTGGCGCTCGCGCTTGAGGTCCTGCAGTTGACGTCGTGCACGTCCGTAGGCGCCGCGCAGGGCCTCGAACACATCGTGGTGTCCCGAGCCGTCGAGCTGAACGCTGTCGGCGTGGATCTGTGCGCCGGGCACACTCAGTGAAATGCTGACCGAGTAGCGCGCACCCTTGGAATCCTCCAGACCGCCTTCGACCGTCACGCGGCAGCGCGTGGTGCCGCCGCCGTAGCGCTGCAGCCGGCCGCCCAACTCGCGAACCCGAGCCTCCAGCGCTCCGGACCGCTCGATGTGTCGAAAACTTACGGTGACCGGTGATTGCATAATGTCCATGTCCTTTGGCGCGATTGTGGGCAATCGATCGATCGCTGTGAATGGGTACTTTCACCTGTAGGATTGCGCCAAAGCGACGACGCAACCGTGATGCGGACGTCAGAGGTGCGGCATGCCCCGCTTGTGCATTCAGCTGGCGATTGGCAGGCGAAACCAAAATCGGCTGCCGTCGTCCGGCATGGTCTCGAAACCGATGGTCCCCTGATGCGCCTCGACAATCGCACGCGCCGAGGCCAGCCCAAGTCCGGTGCCCTGCGGCTTCGTCGTGAAAAACGGGCGAAATAACTGGTCGCGAATCTCGGCGGGAACGCCCGATCCGCTGTCGGTGATGCTGGTCTCGACCGCGTAGCGATCGGCGCGCACGTCGATCTTGATGCGCGGGTTTGAGCTCTGCGAACTGGCGTCGACGGCATTTTGTATCAGCGCAAACAACACGTGTTGAATCCTCAGCCGGTCGATCACCACGTCCGGCAACGCCGGCGCGACGTCGACTTCGAATGTCGCCTTGATGCGCAAAGCGAGGGCCTCGAGCACCGGGCGAAGCTCTTCGATCAATGTGCCGATCTGGCAGTGCGTGCGGTCCATCCCCTGGTGCTCGAAGAGACGGCGAATGCGGCGGATCCCCTCGCCCGCGCCCATGGCCTCGGCATTGATTTGACGAAATACCTCCAGGGCGCGCTGCACCTGGGGCTCGGGCCGATTCAGCAGCCGGTCGCCGGCCTGCGAGAAGGTGGCGATCGCCCCCAGCGGTTGGTTCAGTTCATGGGCGATACCGCTCGCCATTTCCGCAAGCGCAGAGATGCGGGCAATCTCCATCAATTGATTGAGGATGGCCTCGGACCCGACCCATTTCGGTTTCTGCTCACTCACGTGTTTTACCCCAAATTTGCAGGAGTTTGCCGCATCGCGCGCCCCGCGTGCAGCGCGAATTGCCGCAGGATTCTTCGCCGAACCCCTATACTACCCAAGTCATGGATGTAGCCGGCTCCTTATCGCAGCATCTCCTTCAGTTTTCGCCCGATGCGCTCATCGTCCTCGACACGCGGGGAGTCATCGTGTTCGCGAACGCGACCGCCGGTTCGCTGTTTGGTCATGCACCCGAGCAACTGGTCGGCGAGTCCCTCGAGATACTCGTGCCCGAGCGCTTCCGCATCCGCCACGGCGCGCACGTCCTGAGCTACGTGCGCGATCCCACCAACCGCGAAATGGGTGCCCGGATGGCCGACCTCTATGCGAGGCGCGCGGACGGCACGGAGTTCCCGGCCGGGATCCGTCTCGCACCTTTCCACGACGGGACGCGAGCCCTGGTGGCGGCAGCCATTCGCGACATGACCGAGCGCCGTGCGATCAATGACGCGTTGATCGCGGCGCGCGAGGAGGCGGACCGCGCCAACCAGGCCAAGAGCAGATTTCTCGCCACGGCGAGCCACGATTTGCGCCAGCCACTGCAGACGATACGCCTGCTCAATTCATCGGTACTGACGATGACGCGCCAGATTCCCGCGGTGCACGATTTATTGCGGCGGCAGGAGCTCGCCATCGAAAGCGCGAGCCGCCTGCTCAACAGCCTGCTCGACATCACGCGGCTCGAATCCGGGGCCATCGAGCCGCAACTCGCGCCGCTGAGGTTGGCTGACGTGTTCGCCGAGCTTGCCCGTGAGTTCGAGACGACAGCGGCGGCAAAGAACCTGCGCCTGGAATTTACGGCCACGCAGACGGTGATTACGAGCGACACCCTGCTTTTTACGCAGCTGCTGCAGAATCTCATCGGCAATGCGCTCAAATACACCGAGACGGGTTTCGTGCGGGTTTCGCAAGACGCCGATGCCGACGCCCTGATTCTCAGCATCGAGGATTCAGGCATCGGGATTCCAAAGGACAAGCTGGAGCGGATCTTCGATGAGTACTACCAGGTCGATCTGAAAGGCGCGCAGCGCTCGGGAGTGGGTCTCGGTCTCGCCATCGTGCGCGAGGTGTCGCGGCTGCTCGGCTACTCGGTGTCGGTCTCCTCGCAGCCGCGGCAGGGAACGCGCGTGAAAGTACGCGTTCCGCTGCAGCGGGTCACTTCCGAAACGACGGCATGGCCGATGCAGCGCACGGGGCCGGCGAACGATCCCGGTCCCGTCGCGGTGCCACCGGCATCCGCGGCCCGCTGCCGGGTGGTTCTGCTCGAGGACAATGATTCGGTGCGCGCCGCAATGGAATTATTCCTGACGCTCGAGGGCTATGAAACGCAAAGCGCCGGCAGTGTCGCGGAGGCCGAAAGCCTGCTAGCCGCACTGAAGCCCGGCGACTTGCTGATCTCCGATTACCATCTGGACGGGACCCTCACCGGACTCGACGTGCTCACGCAGTTGCGGACCCGGCAGAAGCGCGAGATCCCGGCGATCCTGTTGAGCGGTGATCTGCAGTCGATGATGCGCGGCGTAAAGACCGCCATTCCGCATTGCCGCTTCCTCGCCAAGCCGGTCGATACGGAGGCATTGCTTCGCGCGATCGCTGAACTCAGCGGCACCGCTGGGGCCGGCGGAAATTCGAGTCCGGCGCGAGAAACCACCGCACGCGACTGACGAACCTGCCGATCGATCGGGTTCGCGCGTCTTAAGCGGCCGCGCGGCGCACCGGGGCGTCCTCGAGCGCGCGCGCGAGCACATCCTCGATCTTCTCCGCCCAGACGAACTCCAAGCGGTTGCGAACGCTTTCCGGAATGTCCTCGAGGTCGCGCCGATTGCGCGCCGGCAGGATCACCGTGCGAATGCCCGCGCGTGCGGCCGCGACGCATTTTTCCTTGATCCCCCCCACCGGGAGCACAACCCCGCGCAGACTGATCTCGCCGGTCATCGCGACATCCGCGCGCACGGTGCGCTGCGTGAGAAGCGAGGCGAGCGATGTCGCCATGGCGACTCCGGCGCTCGGCCCGTCCTTCGGGATGGCGCCGGCGGGCACGTGAATGTGCAGGTCGCAGTCATCGAGCGACGCAGGGTCGATGCCAAGCCGATCCGCCTGCGATTTCACCAGGGTGACGGCGGCCTGCGCGCTTTCCTTCATCACATCGCCGAGCTGTCCGGTCAAAATGAGCTTTCCGGTCCCCCTCACACGGCTCGATTCGATGAACAGAATATCGCCGCCGGCCGGCGTCCACGCGAGACCGGTTGCGACCCCCGGCACGCTGGTGCGCAGCGCCACGTCGTTCTCGAAGCGCGGGGCGCCGAGGATGATCAGCACTTCCGCCGCATCGATCGCCACGCTCGCGGCACGCCCGGAGGCGATGGTGACCGCGGCGTTCCGCAGCAGCGCGCCGATGTTGCGCTCGAGACTGCGCACACCGGCCTCGCGGGTGTAATCGGTGATGACCCGACGCAGAGCCTCGTCCGAGAGCTGCACCTGCTCGGCCGACAGGCCGTTGGCCTCCAACTGCCGCTTGAGCAGATAGCGCCTGGCGATCTGCAGCTTCTCCTCTTCGGTGTAGCCGGTGAGTTCGATGATTTCCATGCGGTCCCGCAGCGGCGCCGGAATGGAATCGAGTACGTTGGCGGTGCCGATGAACAGCACTCTGGACAGATCGAACGGCACGCCGAGATAGTTGTCCCGGAAGGTGTTGTTCTGCTCCGGATCGAGCACTTCGAGCAGCGCGGAGAACGGATCGCCCTGATAGCTCGCGGAAAGCTTGTCCACCTCATCGAGCATGAGCACGGGATTGCGCCGGCCGGCCTTGCGCACGGCCTGGATGATGTTGCCCGGCAGCGAACCGATGTAGGTGCGGCGATGCCCGCGGATCTCGGCCTCGTCGTGCACGCCGCCCAAACTGACGCGGCGGAACTGAAGTCCCAGCGCTTTGGCGATGCTCTGGCCGAGCGAGGTCTTGCCGACACCGGGCGGTCCCACGAAGCACAGGATGGGACTGCGGCCCTGCGGATTCAGTTTGCGGACTGCGAGAAATTCGAGGATGCGCCGTTTGACCTTCTCGAGTCCGTAGTGGTCATCGTCCAGGATCGCGCGCGCGCGCTCGATGTCGAGCTGCTCCGGGTCGGTCTTCGACCAGGGCATCGCGATCAGCCAGTCGAGATAGGTGCGCGTCATGGAATATTCGGCTGCCTGCTCGGGCATGCGCGCGAGCCGGGCAAGCTCGCGCTGCGCTTGCTCGAGCGCTTCGGGCGGCATTCCGGCTTCCTCAATCGCTTTCTTCAACTCCTCGATTTCCGCCCCGGAGGTATCGGTATCGCCGAGCTCCTTTTGAATTTGACGCAGCCGCTCGCGCAGCACCGCCTCCTTCTGACGTTCGTCGAAGGCCTCGCGGGTACGCTCATCGATCTGACGCGAAACTTTCAGCACCTCGATGCGTTGATTGAGGATGGCGAGCACCCGATCGAGGCGCAGCTTGAGATCGAAGGTCGCCAGGATTTCCTGCTTCTCATGAGCCTTCAAATCCATGAAGCTCGCCACGATGTCGGCAAGCGCCGGAATCGATTCGACGGCGCGAATGGCATTGGCAAGCTCCGCCGGGGCCTGCGGAAGAAGCTGTATGGCCTCGATCGCCCGCTCGCGCAAGGCGAGCCCGCGCGCCTCGATGTCCCGGTCGATGACCGTCGTTTCCTTGTGCGGCTCGATGCGAGCGACGAGGAAAGGATCGCGGCTGACCATATCCAGCACCGTGAAGCGCTCCTCTCCCTGGGCAATCAAATGATGGGTGCCGTCGGACGCCGTGACGAACCGGACGATCGAGGCGGCAGTGCCCACCCGATACAGTTTTTCCGGATCGGCGTCCGCCGATGGCTCCGTTTGTAGGATTAGTCCCACCCGGCGCTGGGTACGCACGGCTTCCTGGGCCGCGGCCAGGGCGCGCTTGCCTGTTACGGCAACCGGCAACACGACACCCGGGAAGAGCACCAGATCCGGCACCGGCAGGATGATCAGAACGTCTTCAGGGAGAACGCTGGGCTGCACTTGCGATTCGTTGGTATTCATCGGCTGGACCCCGCTAGTCGCAGGAACAAGTAGCCGCGGTCGAGGCGGTGCTCGAGCACCGTATACGTTCCGGGAGGCAGCTCGATACGCCGCCGCATCCGGCCATAGGGGATCTCCAGCCGCACGACCTCGACGCCCGCCTCGAATGAAGGCGGTGGGACGGTTGCCTCGATGAGCAAACCCGACGAGGTGACCTGCGCCACCACGTCTTCGCTGCGCGCCCCGGGCAGCGCCACCATGACGTGCACTTCAGCGCCCATTGCGAAAATGTTGGCCGGGGGCTCCCAGACCGGCACCGGCGAGGGCACGGTGAGCAGTTCGTAAAAGCGGCGATGCCTGCGTTCCGCCTCATCGAGAAGCGCACAGGCTTCGGCCCACATCCAAGATTTGCGGCGCGGAACATTCATGGTTGTTTAGCCGTCGTTGATCCCATAGAAGGATCACTGTGAGGGCGGTTGGGGTCAGTTCAAGGCTTGGCGGGCGTCGTCCTCTCCGCGACCCGGACGGTGTAGCCGCCGGATTTCTCGTCCGCCCGCAGCGACAGCAAGCCGCGCTTCTGAGCGTCCGCCAGCAGTTCGTTGAACGAGCGGAACCCATAGGCGCGCTCGTTGAATCCCGGATGGCGGCGCTTGATCGCTTGTTTGATCATCGATCCCCAAATCGGTTCGTTTTCGCCGCGTTCCTCGGTCACTGCGTCGAGGGTCTCCACGACCAGGTCGAGCGCATCCGAGACATCGGGCCCCTTGTTCTCCGCCGGCGTGCTCTCGGCCGGCACGCTCTCCGCCGGCGCGCTTTCCGCCGGCACGGCGCTCGAGCGGGGTGGGGCGGCCGTGGTCCGGCGGCGTACCCTGGAGGGGTCCTTGCGCACGAGATCGTCGTAGTAGATGAACTCATCGCAGTTGTTGAGAAACAAGTCCGAGGTCGAGTTTTTCACGCCGACGCCGATGACCGTCTTGGCGTTTTCGCGCAGTTTGCTGACCAGAGGTGAAAAATCCGAGTCGCCGCTGATGATGACGAAGGTGTCGACGTGTCCCTTCGTGTAGCACAAATCGAGGGCATCGACGACCATGCGGATATCGGCGGAGTTCTTTCCGGACTGCCGAACATGCGGGATCTCGATGAGCTCGAAGGCCGCTTCGTGCAACCCGCGCTTGAAATCCTTGTAGCGATCGAAGTCGCAGTACGCTTTCTTGACGACGATATGACCCTTGAGCAGCAGGCGCCCGAGCAGCTTTTTGATATCGAAGCTCGGGTAATTCGCATCGCGCGCGCCGAGAGCGATGTTTTCGAGGTCGAGAAAGACGGCCATGGTGGCGTCGGAGGTTGTCGTGGGCATGGGACGATTCTACCCGCGGATGGAGCGTCGATGGCGTTTAATACCGCCGCGGCTCAAACTGGCGCGCTCAGAACCAGTTGTAATTGAAGCTGATGCTCACGCGTTCCGCGCCGATCGGATTGGCCGCCACCTCGTGGCGCAGCCAACTCTCGAACAGCACCAGGTGCCCCGCTTCGGCGGGCAGGCTCATCCAGGTCCGATTGCCGGACCGGGTGCCCAGTTTGCGGGGCGGCGCCGCCATGAGCCGGTCGAGTCGGGGATCCTCGAATTTGATGCCCGGAGAGCCCCTCGGGACCTGAACGTAATAGGTACCGCTCACGGTGGACAGCGGATGCAGGTGCAAGCCGTGCACCGTGCGTCGCGGCATGATGTTGACCCAGCAATCCGTCATCGACAAGGCGCGCCCCTCGAGATCCCACTCGACGGCGGCGGCGAACGCATCGACGTGTCGCTGTAGCCTGCGCTGCAAGGTCTCGAAGGTGGGCGAAACGCTCTGCAGCCGGTGAGCCGAGGCGTACGAGGTATACCCGCCCGGATAGTTCCGGGCGGACCAACGGCGGCCGCCGGCATCGTCCTCGCGGATCTGGCGGCATTCCTTCAGCAGCTGACGGTTGAATTCGCGCGCACCGGATTTCTGCAACGCCGCCGTATACACGAGGGTCGGGAAGAATTCGCGAATCCTCATGTCGTGGGCCCTTACGGGAACCTAAGCGCGCGGAGCTGGAAGCGGTCCGAGTGCGCGCTCGAGAGAGACGCCGAGCGCGAGCAGTGCGCGATCCGCCCCCGCCGGGGCGTCGAACTCCAGTGCAACCGGCAAGCCGCCGGCGGTCAAACCCGCCGGCAACACCAAGCCGGGTACGCCGGCCGTGCTGCCGGGCGCGATGTTGCGTGCGACGGCCTCCTCGAACGGCACCGCCCGACCCCGGATTTGCAGCGTGGTTTCCTCGCCGATGAGCGGCGGCGGTACGCGGGTCGCGGGGAACACCATCGCGGCGACCTGGGTGCGCGAGAAGTACTCCGCATACAATTGGCGCAGTGCCGGCAAGTACTGATCGCGTGCGGCGACGTACACGGACTCGGTGACGAAATTGGCGCCGCCCGGCAACACATCGCTGCGAAACACCGCTTGGATATCCGGGCTCGCCTGCGCAACCAGCTCTTCGAGCGTCAGACCGGCCCCGTACTCTTCGAGATAGCGGGGCAGGGCGAGGCGCACATCGTGGTTTTGCACTTGATCGGTCGTCAGATCGATGAGCCGCGCGAGGCCGGGCATTTGCGTTTCGATGAGCCGTGCTCCCGCGTTCTCGAGTCGCGCGAGGGCAAGGTTCGAGACCCTCTCCACCTCGGAGTCGAGGCCCGTGAACCAATAATCGCGTACGACGCCGAGACGCACACCCCGCAGCGAATGCGGCGCGAGCGGACGCACATCGTTGACGGCGGCCGCGCCGAACAAGGCCAAATCCGCGACCGCGCGCGCATGCGGACCTACCTGATCGAAGAGCGGCGAAATCGGCACGCAGCCCTGGGTCGAGTAGCGCCCCGTCGTCGGTCTGAATCCGGCGATTCCGCAAAAAGCCGCCGGTACCCGAATGGATCCCTCGGTATCTTCCGCCACCCCGAGAGGCGCCAAGCGCGCCGCGATCGCAGCGGCGGTACCGCCGCTGCTGCCGCCGGGCACCCGCGTCGGCTCGTAAGGATTATGCACCGCGCCGAAGGCGAGGTTGTTGCTGGTCCAGCCGAACGAAAGCTCGTGCAGGTTGGTTTTGCCGAGCACGATGGCGCCAGCCGACCTCAGTGCCGCAACCAGCGGCGCATCCTCGCGCGGTCTGAAGTTGCGCAGCGCTGGCGTGCCCCCGGTGGTTGGATAGTCGCGGGTATTGACGCTGTCCTTGACTGGAATGGGTAATCCGAACAAGGGCCCGAGTTTGGCGCCGGCGCGCCGTTCGCGGTCGCGGGTACGGGCGTCCTCGAGCACCCGATCTGGATCGAGCGTGATGAAGGCGTTGAGCGCGCGGGCCGCCTGGCATCGCGCGAGCAACGCCCCGGCATAGCGTTCGGCGGACAGTTCGCCGCGCGACATTTGGCCCACGGCCTCGACGGCACTGAGGTCGCCGAGGTCGTGACTTTGGGCGCTGCGCGATCCGGCCACCGCTAATCCCGGCACCGCGGAGGCCGCCGCCGCAGCCGCTGCCCTGAGAATGAAGGCGCGGCGGGTCGGGTCACGATCGGACATGATCGCGCTTCAGTGCCTGGCACATGCAGTGCACGGCTCCGCCGCCGTTGCCGATCATCGAGACATCCGGATCGAAGACGGTGAGCCCTTCGGCGCGGCATGCGGCCACGAGATTTTTGCTCGAGGCGGGCACGAGCACGCGCTCCCGGCCGAGCGCCACGACGTTGCTCCCCAGTTGCATGGCATCGCCATAGGGGATCGGAATCGCACGAATCCCCTTCGAGCGCAGCCAGTCGAGGAGTTCCGGCTCGACGGCCTCGACGCATACGACCGCCAGGTCCTGCGCCAGCATGCCCATCTGCACGTCGAGATGCAGGAAATGCGAATCGAACTCATAGGTGTAGAGCTCCCAACCCTCGGCCTCGAACCACGACTTGAGCTGACGCACCGCCGGCTCGATCGAGCGCTCTCCGGAGAAGCCGCAGACGGCGACTCCGGGCTGCAGCACCATGAAATCTCCGCCCTCCAGGTTGCCGGCCGTGATGAGATCGTAGATTGGGATGTCCGCGTCCAGATAAAACTGCAGGCATGCCGCGTATTCGCCGCGCCGGTACGCTTTTTGACATTGCAGGATCACCGCGCCCCACGGCGTCATGGCGCTGCTGTCCCGGGCGAAAATTTGATACGGCAGCAGCGGATCGGGCGAAAGATGGTGGACTCGCACGTCGGCCTGCCGATAGGCATCGAGCATCTCGCCGTACTGGGCCCGTGCAACCTTGAAATCGAAATGCAAGCCGACGCGCTCGGCCCGCTGCGCGACGGCGTTTCCCGGCCGCCAGGTGAAATGATCGATCGGGCCGATCAATACATCTCGCAGGGTGCCGTATTCGCTGTCTACGCCCCAGCGTTCGAGGCGGGGGGTGCCGCCGCCTTCAACTCGAGATCGAAGCCGCATCGTGGGATCCCCTTGTGCCGGTCTGCCGGCTGGCCAAAAGAGAGGATTCTACCGAATCGCGCCGGGCACGCTGCCGTTCCGACGCGGTGGGCTCTGCGTACGCGCCCGGAAAGCCGGCCACGCGCCAGCCGATGCGGTCGCGACTCGCGCCGTGGACCGGATCACTGAAGAAACCCTCCACGGTCATTTTCAGCAGCATGTCGAAAAAGGCGGCGGAGGGCACGCCATCCAGATCGAGCGCCCCGGTCTCGAGCAATCGCAGATATGCGTCCTGCGCCGGCGCCGGTTGATGGGCGAACTTTCCGCCGCCCGCCTGCAGATCTCGATCGATCGCGCGCAAGGCGGTGTGAAACAGTACACCGGGAGCGCACGACAATCGGCATGCCGGCGACGGACTTCCGCCCTGCCAGGACCCGAGACGGTAAAGCCGTTCGCCCCGTCCCCATGCTCCGTGGAGCTGTCGATCCAGGTAGCGCGCAACCCCCACGCCCTGCGCACCGGGACCGGACCGATCGGCGGGGATCAAACGCTCGCAGGCGCACTCGATGAACTGCGCCTCGGCAGCATTGAAGAAAAGGTATGGGCTCCCGGGCCGCGAGGGCGCGCCGTCGATGGCCGCGCCGTCGGCGAGCAGCGCCGAGGGAACCACGGTTGCGGCACCGATGGCCGCGATGAAGCTGCGTCGCGTTACCCCGTCCAAACTCTCCTCCTCGGACCTTGCCCTATCTCATCGGCCGCGGCCCGCGGCGGCGCGTCCGGCGGCGCGATGGTGCTTAAATGCTGCAATTAGCCGCTGATTCTGTTAGCTTTTGCTCATGCCGCGTCGCGCGAACCTCGCTGCCTTGACGAGCCATCTGCACCGAGTGCTGTGCCTGGTGCTGCTGATCATTGCCGCTCAGCAGGGTGCGGTCGTTCACGAAGTCGGCCACCTGTCGGGCGCTCACGGCGCCAACTTCGGGATCGAGTCGGGCGCGGTCGACGGCAAGTGTGCGCTGTGCCCGGCGTTTGCGCAGGTGGTTTCTCCTGCTTTCAGCCATTCCTTCTCCCTTCCGCCCCTCGTGCGTACCGAGTTGGAGCGTAGCCCGGAACCTCGACTCGAGGCCATCGGCACCCCGGTACTCACACCGCGAAATCGCGGCCCCCCCTCCCAAAGCTGATCCGTTAGCCATGGGCTGCCCGAGCAATCGGGCAGCGGCGCGTTCGATGCAGCCTTTGCGGAGTCATTCTGATGTTCCATCTTTCCCTCAGGGCAGCGGCCACTGGCGTCGCCGCAGCCCTCGTATGCATGGCAGGCGCCGGTGCCTTGGCGCAGGGTGCCGATACCGCGAGCGCGAGCGCGGGCGGCTTGGCGCAGGGCGCCGATACCCCTGCCTCCAGTGCCGATGCCTCGATATTGCCCCCGATCACCGTTACCGCTCAGCATTTGGATGAAGGGCGCGCCCGCATCCAGACCCAGACCGGCGCGTCGGCCTATACCCTCGATGCGGCGGCCATCGCAGCGACCCCGGGCGCCGACAACACCCTGCTCAACCAGGTGGTGTTGCAGGCGCCGGACGTGGCGCAGGACTCCTTCGGACAGTTCCACGTGCGCGGCGAGCACAACGGCCTGCAATACCGTATCAACGGCATCATCCTTCCCGAGGGAATTGCCGTGTTCGGGCAGTCTCTCGATCCGCGCCTCATCTCCTCGATCAGTTTGGTGACCGGCGCGCTGCCGGCGGAATACGGACTGCGCACCGCCGGCATTCTCGATATCACCACCAAGAGCGGCATTCAGACCCAAAGCGGGGCCGTATCCCTGTACGGCGGCAGTCACGGCCAGATCGAGCCGAGCTTCAGCTACGGTGGTGGCGCCGGATCCTACAGCTACTTCGTTTCGGGCGATTTTCTGCGCAACGATCTCGGTATCGAGTCGCCGGACGGCAGCTCGAATCCCATCCACGATCACACCACGCAATATCACGGCTTCGGCTACTTCGAGGATATCCTGGACGAGGAGAATCGCCTCGCGGTCATGCTCGGCAGCTCGGTCGGCAAGTTCCAAATTCCGAACCTGTACGGTCAGGAGCCCGCGCTCGGGTTGGTGGTCGACGGGGTTTCGACGTACCCGAGCCAGGACCTCAACGAGAACCAGCGCGAGGTCACTCAGTTCGGCGCGGTGAGCTGGCAGCATTCGGCCGGCGATTTGGACGTTCAAAGCTCATTGATCGCCCGCTATTCCAGTCTGACATTCATACCGGACTTTCCGGGCGATCTGCTGTTCACGGGAGTGGCGCAATACGCTTTCAAGCAAAATATCGCGTACGCCGCACAAAGCGATGCAGCCTATCGGTTGAACCCCAGCCACACGATCCGGGCGGGTTTGTACCTGCAGTCCGATCATTCGGTGAGCGATACCACCTCGCAAGTGCTTCAGACCAACGATCTCGGAATGCCGGTGAGCGATGTGCCGACGTCCATCATCGACAACGGTGCGGCGACCGAGTGGATCTACAGCGCCTATGTGCAAGACGAATGGAAACCCGAGCCGAATTTCACCGTGAATTACGGCCTCCGATTTGACCGCTTCACCGCCTACACCAGTGCGAATCAGGCAAGTCCGCGCCTGAATGTGGTTTGGCAGGTGCTGCCCGGCACGACGTTGCATGCCGGCTATTCGCGCTACTTGTCGCCGCCCCCCTTCGAACTCGTCGGTGCCAAGGACATCGCGTTGTTCGAGAACACGACGAACCCGCCGCTATCGCCGCAGGCCGGTTTGCCGCTGCCGGAGAAGGCGAACTACTACGATCTCGGCGTCCAGCAAAGGATCAGCCGCGAGTTCACCGTCGGTCTCGATACTTACTACAAGCAGTCGGTGAATCTCATCGATGAGGGCCAGTTCGGTGCGCCCATCATTTTGACGCCGTTCAATTATCGCTTCGGCAAGCAATACGGTGCGGAACTGACGGCGAATTACACGACGGGGGCGCTCAGCGCCTACCTGAATCTCGCTGTGCAGAGCGCGAAGGGCAAACAGATCGATTCCGCGCAATTCAATTTCGCGCCGCCGGATCTGGCCTATATCGCCAACAACTACATCCATTTGGACCACGAGCAGCAGCAAACGGCCTCGGGGGGCGTATCGTATTTATGGCACGACACGCGCTTCAGCGCGGATATGCTGGTCGGGTCCGGCCTGCGCGCGAATCAGCCTCTTCCCCCTGGGGAGACCACCCCTTACGGTGGCACAGGCATTCCCAACGGCGAGCATCTTCCGTATTACACGCAGATCAATGCAGGCGTATCACACGCCTTCCAGCTGCCGGGTGCCGGCTCACTGACTGCGCGCTTCGATGTCATCAACCTGTTCGACAAGGAGTACGAGATCCGCAACGG
Organism: uncultured Gammaproteobacteria bacterium; assembly: GCA_963843295.1. Taxonomy (GTDB): domain Bacteria; phylum Pseudomonadota; class Gammaproteobacteria; order Steroidobacterales; family Steroidobacteraceae; genus Bog-1198. Next base: position 228,405 of record CAWJJP010000010.1, read on the forward strand.
AACGGGGGTGGGCGTAGGGGCACCTCAGTATGGGCCACGACGCGGCGTGTTCTTCGGCCTCTCGAAATCGCTTGGCCCGGGAACGTAGTCCCGGGAATTTGGGCCCGGGAATCTGGGCCCGGATACTTAGGCTAAGCGTTGCACTCCGAGTCGGCGTGCACCGTCACCGCGGCGGTATCGTCGAGACCGCCCCTGCTGTCGTGACCGCATTTGCGCCGGATCGAGTCCGCGCTGACCGCGGTCCAAACGATATTGGCGCGACCCGATTCGTCGGCCGCGAGGGACAACGGGACGGTGGTGAAGCCGTTGATGCGTTCATGCGCCAGAACCACGCTGCGCGGTTCGGTGCTCATGTCGTACACGGTCACGATCACATCCTCGGTTCCGTCATTGACGATCTTGACGTCGACGCCTCCAAGGCCGCCGAAGGCACTGCCACCGATCAGCAGCAGGGGCAGGCAGCCGAGCAGCATCATCTTGTGGACATTGGGTTGCATGAATTCTCTCCTTGGCATGCTGTGCTTGCCGCAAGCACCTCCCACTCTCACCTCTCGTGCAGTGCACCTGATGTAGGACTCGGGCGCCAACCCCTGTCGGCGACGCTCCAGGAAGGTTCCCGAGGGCGGCGTTTGCAGATAAGGTGGGGGCAACTCTTGCGACCTCGCGCGCACCCATGCACATCGATTCTGCGGCGATTGACGATTCGACGCCGGCTTCGGCCGCCGCCGGGCGGCCCGCGCAGGCGACCAAGCTGGCAGCACTCGGAATAGTCTTCGGCGACTTGGGAACGAGCCCGCTGTACACGCTGCAGACGGTGGTTCAAGCGACCGGCGGTCAGTTCACGCCGAGCAGTGCGCTCGGTGTCCTTTCGCTCATTTTTTGGACCTTGGTCATCACGATCTCGATCAAATATTGCCTGTTCGTGATGCGCGCGGACAACCACGGCGAAGGCGGCATCCTGGCATTGATGTCGCTTGTCGGCGCGAACGGTTTCGTGTCCGGCTTCAAGGTCCTGACCGCGATGGGCCTGCTCGGCGCCGCCCTGATCTACGGCGACGGCGTCATCACACCCGCGATCTCCGTGCTCAGCGCACTGGAGGGCGTCAACGTCGCCACCGATACGCTCAAGCCGTTCGTGATGCCCGCGGCGGTGCTGATCCTGATCGTGTTATTCGCAACGCAACGTTTCGGCAGCGAGCGAATCGGACGAATGTTCGGGCCGGTAATGCTCCTGTGGTTCGTCGTCATCGCGATCCTGGGGGCCGTTGCCGTTGCGCATCACCCGGAAGTGATTGCGGCAATCGATCCCCGGGACGCAATCGATTTCCTCGTTCACTCCGGCGGACGCGGTTTCTTCGTGCTCGGCGGGGTATTCCTGTGCATCACCGGGGGAGAGGCGTTGTACGCCGACATGGGCCACTTCGGCAAGGGGTCGATCCGCTGGTCGTGGTACGCGATCGTGTTGCCGGCGCTTTTGCTCAGCTACGCGGGACAAACCGCGTTCATCATGGAAAATGGTACGGTGTCGGGGAATCCATTTTTTCGAATTGCGCCCGCATGGTCGGTCTATCCACTGGTGGCCCTCGCGACCGTCGCCACCATCATTGCGAGCCAGGCGATCATCACCGGATCATTTTCGATGACGCGCCAGGCCATGCAGCTTGGATGGCTTCCGGGCGTGTCGATTCGCCAGACCTCGGACCGCACCTATGGGCAGATCTATGTTCCGGTGGTCAACTGGCTGCTGATGGCCGCCACGGTCGCGACGACCATCGCGTTCGGGAGTTCGGACCGGCTGGCGGGTGCTTACGGTACCGCGGTATCGACCACCATGCTGCTCACGACCTTGCTGCTCTACAAGGCGATGCGCGATGTGTGGCACTGGCCTTTCGCCGTCGCGGCCGCGGTGCTCGGCATTTTCCTGGTGGTGGACGCCGGCTTTTTTTGCGCGAACCTTCTGAAGATCGTGGAGGGCGGTTGGTTGCCGTTGAGTTTGGCTGCGGTGCTTTTCTCGATCATGATCACGTGGCGCACCGGCACCGAAGCGATGCATGCGGAACTGCAGCGCACCCCCGAGGCCGCGGAGCGTTTCTTGTCCGATTTGAGATCCGGCGCGATTCCCCGTGTCGATGGCACGATCGTGTTTCTGACCCGCAGCAGACAGAAGGTCCCGCGGCTCATCATGGACCACGCGCATTTCGCAGGGGTCCTCCCGCGCAAGGCGATCGCCCTCAGTGTCGTGTTCGAGAACACACCGCGCATCAGCGAGCCGAAGTGTACGGTCATCGACACGGTGGGCGAAGGTCTGTGGCACCTCCTGGTGCGTTTCGGCTTCTTCGAGATCCCGGACTTACGCTCGGCGCTCAAACAACTTCGCTGTCACGAGGTTGGCATCGATTTGGACCGGGCGGTGTTCGTCGCTGCCCGGGATCTCGTGGTGCGCAAGCCGCAGGGATCGGCGCTGGCGGGTTGGCGCGTTGCGCTCTTCGCCTTCATGTACCGCAACTCGGCCAAGATCGTCGATCGCTTCGATCTCCCACCCGACCGGGTGATCGAGATGGCGAGGCAGATCGAGATCTAGGAAATCTGCCGTGCGCGCGATCAACTTCCGCCATCGGCGGGAAGAACTTCGCCGCTCGCCTCGCCGAAGCCGATCCGGGCAGCTCCCGCATTTTCGCACCAGCCGCGCAGCGTCACGCTGTCCCCGTCTTCCAGAAACATCCGTCTTTCGCTCGAACCGACGCGGATGGGCTGCTTGCCGCTGTTGGTCAACTCCAGCAATGAGCCGGCTTCTGCCGGCGTCGGGCCGGACTGAGTTCCAGTGCCGAGGAGGTCGCCCGCACGCAGATTGCAGCCGTTGATGGTGTGGTGCGCGATCAGTTGCGCGAGCGTCCAATAAGAATGGCGAAAACTCGTCGTCGATAACCGTTGCGGGGCTTCGTGGCGCTCCCGCATCAGCGCGCTCTGCAAATACACCTCGAGCCGAATATCGATGCCGCCGGCGCGACTGTTCGACTCCCCCGCGAGATAGCCGAGCGGTTCGGGCTCGCCCGCGCCACGCCTGAAAGGAACCCGAAAGGGCGCCAATGCCTGCAAGGAAACGATCCAAGGCGAAATCGTGGTCGCAAAGTTCTTCGCCAGAAAAGGGCCGAGCGGCTGGTATTCCCACGCCTGAATATCGCGCGCCGACCAATCGTTGAGCAAACACAGACCAAACACGTGCGACTCCGCAGCGGTGATCGAGACCGGGCTTCCGGCTGCGTTGCCGGTACCCAGGAACACGCCCAACTCGAGTTCGTAGTCGAGCCGCGTGCTCGGACCGAGAGCCGGTTGCGACTGTCCCGCTTCCAACCGCTGCCCGAGAGGTCTGTGGAAACGTTGCCCCGATACGCCGATCGATGAGCTGCGGCCGTGGTATCCGATCGGCATCCACCGATAATTCGGCGTCAGGGGGTTGTCGGGGCGAAACAGTCTGCCGACGGCCGTGGCGTGATGGATGGAGGAGTAGAAGTCGGTGAAATCGCCGATGTTCGCGGGCACGGTGTATTCCGCTTCCGCTTGAGGAACGAGACAGTCGCGAAATGCCGGCTGCAGCGTCGAGCCTTCGAGCAACCCCTCGAACAGGGCTCCGCGCAAGGCACTCCAACTGCCCGGACCGAGCTGCATCAGGTCGTTGAGCGTCGAACGTGCGCCTGCCTCAAGCGCGATGGCGGCGGCGCCGTGAAGTGTTCGGGAGGTTGCCAGCGCAGCCAGGTCGAGGATCTGATCGCCGATTGCAACTCCGCCGCGAAATGCTTCGCAAGAGTTGCGCCTGCGGAACACGCCGAAGGGAAGATTTTGAATCGGAAAATCGCCGTGTGGATTGTTTGCAGAGGACACCCAGCTGCCGCGACTCGGGTCGTTCGTGTCATCAGGCCTGGCCGCATCCATCATGACTTCAGCGCCGGCTCGGGTCGAAGTGCTTTTTCAGGTCGCGCCAGCAGTCCGCGTAATCTCTTTGCAACGCAGGACGACCATTGAGCGCCTGGGGAGTGGGCCGGATGACGGTGCGGCTCTCGAACATGAATGCCATCGTGTCGGTGATATGCGCCGGCCGCGTGGTATCGGCGGCAACCGCCTTTTCGAACGTCGCCGCATCCGGACCATGCGCGCTCATACTGTTGTGCAGCGACGCGCCGCCGGGGACGAAGCCGGTGCTCTTGGCGTCGTAAACGCCGGTGATCAATCCCATGTATTCGCTCGCCACGTTGCGATGGAACCAGGGCGGCCTGAAGGTATTTTCCATGGCGAGCCAACGCGGCGGGAACACGACGAAATCGAGGTTGCTGGTGCCAGCGGTGTCGCTCGGCGAGTGCAGCACCAGGAATATGGAGGGGTCGGGATGGTCATAGGAAATCGAACCGATCGCATTGAAGCGGCGCAAGTCATATTTATACGGCGCGTTGTTGCCGTGCCAGGCGACCACATCGAGCGGCGAATGATCCATCTGCGCAACCCACAAGCGGCCGAGAAACTTTCCGATCAACTCGTGCCGACCTTCGCGATCTTCGTAGCGCGCCTGAGGAGTCGAAAAATCGCGGGGATTCGCCAGACCGTTGGAACCGATCGGCCCGAGATCGGGCAGCTTGAACGGGGCGCCGAAATTCTCACAGATGTAGCCGCGAACCGCGGCCGCCTCGAGGTCGACGCGAAAGCGCAGGCCGCGGGGAAGGACCGCGATTTCCTGCGGTTCGAGGCTGATGCGGCCGAGCTCTGTATCGAGAGTGAGCGTCCCCAATTGGGGCACGATCAGCCATTCGCCATCGGCGCTGTACAAAAAGCGATTGTGCATCGAGCGGTTGGCGGCGTAGAGATAGATGCCGCAGCCGGCGTGTGCCTCAGGCGAGCCGTTTCCGGCGACCGGTACGAGCCCGTCGACGAAATCCGTCGGCGTGTCGGGTAGCGGCAGCGGATCCCAGCGCAGCTGGTTCGGCGGAAGCGGTGCGTCGATCGCCTGCACGGCAAACGCATCGCCTGCCAGCGCTTGGAAAGGGCCGTGGCTCACCGAGGGACGGATCCGGTACATCCACGTGCGCCGGTTCGCATGCCGCGGCGCGGTGAAAGAGGTGCCGGAAAATTGCTCGGCGTAGAGTCCGTACGGACACCGCTGCGGCGAGTTCCGGCCCTGCGGCAGCGCGCCCGGCAACGCCTCGGTGGCGAATTCGTTGCCGAATCCCGATTGATATCGAGGTGAATCGGGGAGCGTCATGGACTAGGCGACGCGCGCCCCTTGACGGCGCAGCTCCTTCTGCACCTCGGCAACGTCGAGCCGTTCGAAGGATTCCTGCCTGCGCAAGGAGATCGCGGCGGCGACACCGGCTCCCTGGCCGCTGACCGCGCAGCACATCATGTTGCGGACCGCCGCATGCGAGACCTTGTCGCCGCCGATGCAGCGCCCCGCGACGATCAATCCGTCGACGCCTTTCGGCACCAGCGAGCGGTACGGGACGTGGAAATACCGCCCGGTGGTCGGCAGCAGCAAGATGCCGTAGCCATCGACGAATTCGGGAAAGATGCCGACGGCATCATCGAATCTGCCCTGTTGCCGCACATCCGCATCGGTGAGGTTGTACAGCGCGTCGATTTTGCGCGTATCGCGAACGCCGAGCGTCATGCCGAAATTGCGCAGTTTTGCCTCTTCGCATCCGGGCATGAAACGGCGCAACGCCTGAACGGCCATGATCGCCTGATGCCGCCCGTCGATTTCACCCGTCGTCAGATCGCGTACGTCGGTACCGTCGCATCGAGGCAAATGCACGAGATTCAGATAAGTGAGATCGCCTTGATCCGAAACCGTCCCCCAGGTGCCGGCAATGGTGCTGAGATTGGCGGGAATGAGGCCTGCCGCAACCGCCTGCTTGAAGGGCTTGCGCAGGAAGGGCGAAAACAAATTGTCCTCCTTGCCGGAGGTCTCGATGTCCCACTCGCCATTCCCGGTCCAGTCCTTGTAAGTCTGCGGATCGGCCTTGACCTGCTCGATGAAGCGCCGCTTATTGACCCCCGTCATCGAGAACATCACGGAAGTCGCCATCATTTCCTCGCGCGGCGTCTTGCGGGTCGGGGCGCCGGCACGCACGGCGACGTCGGCATCTCCGGTGGCGTCGATGACCCGTTTGGCGAGTATCGCCTCACGCCCGGATTTGCTTTCGGTGATCACCCCCCGGATGCTCCCATCGCGCATGATCGGCGCCACGAATAGACGGTGCAGCATGGGCTGGATCTTTGCCTCTTGGACGAGCACATCGGCGACGTACTTGAACATCTCGGCGTCGAGCGCGTAGCTGATCGACTGCGGCTCCGGCAGCGCCGCGCCCATCGCCTTCGCGCGCTCCTCGAATTCGATGCCGATGCCTTCGCTGTCGATGGTGCCGGGGTGGCGATACCAGGCCAATCCTTCCACGCCGACCTGGGTCATATTGCCGCCAAAGCAGCCGTAGCGGTCGAGCAGTGTCGTGTGCGCACCGGCGCGCGCGGACGCCAGCGCCGCCGCAAGCCCGGCCGGGCCGCTGCCGACCACCAACACCTCGGTTTCCGCAACTACATCGACGTCTCGCGCCGGTTCACTGATTTGCTCCATCGGCATATTCTAGCGCCAAAGATTACAAGGTAATGGCGGTTCTCCCGCGGGCAGCGCCCGTGGGCTTATGGAACTACCGACGTGGTCAGATCGAGGTCGGTCGCGGGAGGCTTGAGAGGGGCGAGCTGGGGTTCGGCATCTGCAGGCTGCCCGACGCCATCGTCGGCGTTGCCTGCTTGGGGACTCAGGAACAGCGCCAGCGGCTTCCCGTGAGCGGAATGCTGTGCAAGCACTTTCAGGGCGACCAAGGTGGGCGTGGCCAGCACGATTCCTGCGATGCCCCAGAACATGCCGCCGAACCACAAGGCCAAGAAAACCAGCATGGGATTGAGTTGCAGGCGTCGACCGACCAGGAGCGGCTGCACCACCTGACCTTCGAGGGCGGTGAGCGCCAGGAAACTTCCAGCGACCGCGGCGACGTGCGCAAAACCATCGAAGGACACGAAAGCCACCGATGACAACAGCACGAGGGTCGTCGTTGGTCCCGCATAGGGAATGAAATTCAGCACCCCCGCCACCGTGCCCCAGAGAAACGGATTGGGCATCCCGCACCACATCATCGCGCACCCGGTGGCGAGCGCCAGTCCCACGTTGATCAGCGCAGTGGTCACGTAAAAACGACCGACCTCCCGTCGCACCTTGTCGATGAGGTTGATCACGCGCGCCGATTTCAAGTCGCTCACCAGCGCGGAGGTCATGCGCGCGAGCATCGGCGGTCCGCCTGCGAGAAGAAACAGGGTGAGAATGAGCACCGTGAGGGTGCTGATGCCGACGCCGAGCGTGACGTCGAACAGCAGCGCCGGGGCACTTTCCTGGGGAGCACTTGCCGCCGGCTGGGACTGGGGTGCATGGGAAGCGGCGCCGATATTGCCTGCGGAACTGCGCAATTCGTCGATCCGGCTTATGAATTGCGCCACGGGCCGGATCTTTCGCGCGATCACCCGAACGGTGTGCGGCGCCTCGGCAAACCAATGCTGTGCCGGCTCAGAGAGCAGATCCGCCATGCCTACGACGAGGCCGAGGATGACCAGCATGATCAGCGCCGCGCTCACGCCGCGGGGTACGCCCACGCATCGCAGCAGTTCGACCGGCCCTGATAGTACCAGAGCAAACAGCGCCGCAAGGGCGAGAGGCACGAACGCCACATGGGCGAAGTAGAGCAGAGCTCCGACGCCGAGCACCGTCAGGATGCGAACCCCCGTAATTTTGCGCGGTGGTCTGCGCTCGCTGCTGCGCGTCTGCGGCAACGCGCGATCTTCCCCTGATTCCGCATCCCTGTTCATCGGGTTCCGTTTGTCTTTGTCCACCAAGCAGACTAGTGGGAGTCCCGCGCATTATATAGCGGGCGCGTTTGCCTGTGACGTGTAGGAGGCTGCTGACGTCAATAGCCGCTGCGCTCCGATGCCGCGCTGTACATAATGCCGTGGTGTCCAGTCGTAACTCTCTGCGCTTGGGCGAGATCACCCGCCGGTCGCTCGTTTCGTGGTTCAAGGACGATGCCCCCAGCATGGGAGCGGCGCTGGCGTTCTACACGCTCTTCGCGATCGCCCCCATATTGCTCGCCGTCATATGGGCGGCCGGGGCGTTCATCGGACCCGACGTCGTGCAGGAACACGTTCTCGCGCAGCTGCGCAATCTGCTGGGCGCATCCGGCACGGCCGCCGTTGGCGCGTTGCTCGCGAGTGTCAGACACAGCCCGCGCAGCGGCTATTCGGCGGCGGCTGCCTTCATCACCCTCTTGATCGGTGCGACCAGCGTGTTCGCCGAATTGCAGAATGCGCTCAGTCGAATCTGGCGCACACCGCCTCGCGACGCCGTGCAGGGACTTTGGCACCTCCTGCGCGCGCGGCTCCTGTCGTTCGGTCTGATCCTCGGGGTCGGATTCCTGTTGCTGGTGTCGCTGCTCGTGACTGCGGGTCTGGAAGGGCTCGGCAACTGGCTGGGCAGATTTACTTCCGAGTGGTATGGCGTGGTGTTTGCGCTGTACGTGCTGCTCGGCTTCGCCATGACGACCGTGCTGTTTGCGATGATCTACAAGTACGTTCCCCATGAGGAGATTGCATGGAGCGATGTGTGGGTGGGCAGTCTGGTGACGGCGCTGCTCTTCTCCGCCGGCAAATTCATCATCGTGGTCTATCTCGGACGAATGGCGGTGACCTCGGTGTACGGGATCGCCGGATCCTTCCTGGTGCTGCTCTTATGGGTCTACTATGCGGCGCAAATATTTCTGCTCGGCGCGGAATTCACTTGCGAATACACCTACGGCCACGGGTCGAGAGCGGGGCGCACGGAGCAACCAGAGCGCTGAGCGCCACCGCAGCCGCTCGCCGCGTGGTCAGGGTGCCTGTCCCATCGCCTTGATCAGCCGATAGGTGAATTCCACACTCTCGTCGAACGCCTGCACACCGATGCGCTCGTCGCGGCCGTGAGCGCGATTCTCATCGGCATCCATCCACACACCGCTGACGTCATAGCTCGGAATCCCCGCATTGCGGGTTTGCCGGTCGTCGCTGAAGCCGGTCGCCATCGTGGGAATGATCGGCACGCCCGGCCACATGGAATGGGCCACGCCGCCCACCTTGTTCATGATTTGCGGCGTCGGGGGGGATTCCGGACTCACGATCGGCGGTGCGTCGAGAGTGACCTTGATCTCAGTATCGTTCAACGCCTTGATGAGCTGCGATTGAACGTTCTCGGCCGAGTCGCCCGGCATCATTCGGCACTGAATGGTCGCCTTCGCGCGCTGAGGCAGCGCGTTTTCGGCGTGGCCACCCGAGATCAGCGTGGGCACGCAAGTCGTGCGCAGCTGCGCGTTGAAGCGTACGTTCTCGCTCAATCGCTGCGCCGCCGCGGAATCGGGCGGGGTTTGCGCCACCGCACGCATATCGGCACCCGTGGGCCCGGGATCCAGCGCGGCGAGCTTCTCGAAGCTGGCCCGCGTCGTTGCCGTCAGCGTGACTGGAAACTTGAACGCCCCGATGCCACCCAAGCCCGCTGCGAGGTGATAGATCGCATTGTCCGGGCCGGGCAGCGATCCGTGGCCGCCGGGACTCCTCGTTTCGAGACTGTAGGTCACGTAGGTTTTTTCGCTGGTGCCCACTTCGAAGTAAAGCGGACGGCCGTCCCTCAAGTTGCCGCCCCCGCCGTCGAGATTGATGACCAGATCGGCGTCGATCAAATCTCGATGCTCCTTGAGCAAAAAGGCCGGTCCGTTCGCATCGCCCCCCGCCTCTTCGTCCGCCGTGAAAGCGAAGATGAGATCCCGATCGGGCACGTATCGTTCCCGCTTCAGTCTGATGAGCGATTCGGTCATGGCCGCGTCGCCATCCTTCATATCGATGGTGCCGCGTCCGTAAAACCAGCCGTCCTGCTGCGTCAGTTTGAACGGATCGACCGACCAGTCGTCGGCCCTCGCCTCCACGACGTCGAGGTGTCCCAGGAACAGCACCGGATGTGCCGGATGCCGGCCGCGGTAGCGAACCACGACACTGCCCTTCGTGGGATGATCGGCGGGCGCCAGGAGCAGCACATCGGCGGGCAGGAATCCCGCGCTCAACAGCCAGCTCTGGATCGCCTGTGCCGCAGCGGTCGAGCCATACGCGTGCGTGGTGTTGATCTCCACCAGACCCTTGAGCATGTCGCGCGCGAGCTGCCGGTCGACGTCCGGCGGCAGTGGCGCCGCCGCCGAGGCGCACAGCACGTGCATACATGCTAGCGCCGAAGCGGCGAGCGACGTAAGGTAAGCTTTGCCCATGCGGATCATCCCCATTGACGGCGAAGTGCCGACCGACCAGCGGTGAACGCCAGCATAACGGAGCGAGGTGCGTCGGGTGCGTGAATCGTGAACACCGGTAGGCTGGAGGCGTTCAGCGATGGCGTCATAGCCATCATCATCACCATCATGGTGCTGGAACTGAAGGTCCCCCATGGAAAGGATCTCGCCGCGCTGCTGCCGCTGCTGCCGGTATTCCTGAGTTACGTGCTGAGCTTCGTGTATGTCGGCATCTACTGGAACAACCACCATCATATGCTGCACGCCAGTAAAAAGGTCACCGGCCGCATTCTGTGGGCCAATTTGCACCTGCTCTTCTGGCTCTCCTTGTTTCCGCTCACAACCGCATGGATGGGCGAAAACCAATCTGCCACGGCGCCGTGCGCGCTCTACGGAGTGGTGCTGCTGATGGCGGCCATCGCTTACTTCATCCTGCAACAACTCATCATCGCCTCACAGGGGTCGGGCTCGCTGCTGAAGCAGGCGATCGGCAGCGACTGGAAGGGGAAGCTCTCGCCCGCGCTCTACCTGCTCGGGATCGCAGTCGCGTTTTGGTCACCGCGGGTATCGCAGGGGCTCTACTTTCTGGTGGCGGCGTTGTGGTTGATACCCGACCGCCGTATCGAGTCGGTACTGGCCGCCGATGGGGCGCAGGGGCATCGCGAAGCATAGGGGCGTGCGCACCAGGCTCCTGAGGACACCGGCGCCGGTTTATGCGATGCTCCGGCGATTGTGGGAAATCCGAAGGGCGAACATGGCGCGCGCGAACTTTCACTGGGACGATCCGCTGTTGCTCGAAGAGCAGCTGACGATGGAAGAAAAAATGGTGCGCGATGCGGCGCGCGAGTACTCCCAAGGGCAGCTGGCGCCGCGCATCGTGGAGGCGTTTCGACAGGAGAGGACGGATCCGTCGATATTCCAGGAAATGGGCGCTCTGGGTCTTTTGGGAGCGACCATACCCGAGGAGTATGGCGGGGGCGGCCTCAATTACGTCAGTTACGGACTCATCGCGCGCGAAGTTGAAAGGGTCGATTCGGGATACCGATCCATGATGAGCGTGCAGTCATCGCTCGTGATGCTGCCCATCCATGCGTTCGGCAGCGAGGCGCAAAAGCGCCGCTTCTTACCGGCCCTCGCGCGCGGCGAATCGATCGGATGCTTCGGCCTGACCGAACCCAATCACGGCTCGGATCCGGGCAGCATGGTCACGCGCGCCCGGGCCGCGAACGGTGGTTTCCGTCTGAGCGGTTCCAAGACGTGGATTTCGAACAGCCCATTCGCGGACGTATTCGTCGTGTGGGCGAAGACCGAGGATGACGTCATTCGCGGCTTCGTTCTCGAGAAAGGCTGGAAGGGGCTGTCGACGCCGCCGCTGCACGGTAAGGTCGGCCTGCGTGCCTCGCCGACCGGACAAATCGTCATGGACGATGTCTTCGTCCCGCAGGAGAATCTCCTCCCCGGAGTGAGCGGCCTCAAGGGGCCGTTCACGTGCCTGGATTCCGCACGCTACGGCATCTCATGGGGAGCGCTCGGCGCGGCCGAGAGCTGCTGGCACACCGCGCGGCAATACGTGCTCGATCGCAGCCAATTCGGTCGTCCTCTTGCCGCCAACCAACTCGTTCAAAAGAAACTGGTCGACATGCAAACCGAGATCACGCTGGCGCTGCAAGCCTGCCTGCGACTCGGGCGCATGAGAGATCAAGGCATCGCCGCCGTCGAGATCACTTCCATGCTCAAACGCAATTCCTGCGGCAAGGCGCTCGACGTCGCCCGCGCCGCGCGCGACATGCTCGGCGGCAACGGTATTTCGGACGAGTTCGGCGTGATTCGCCACATGGTCAACCTCGAGGTGGTCAACACCTACGAGGGAACGCACGACATTCACGCGCTCATCCTCGGCAGGGCGCAAACCGGCATTCAGGCATTCTGCTGAGCCGTGGGGTGCATGGCGAGCCCCGTCCATCGCTCGCTCACCGTCCAGAGAAGCTCCTGCAGCGCGGCATCGTTCGCGAGCGGCGAGGCCGGTTGGATGCGCTGATGCTCATCGAAGTAGCGCCCGCTGGTGAGAGCAACCTCATCGGCCAGGGCGAGGTGCAACGTGGTACGCGCACCGCGGGGTGGGTCGAAGATGACACGCTTGAGCATGCGCTGCACGGGGCGCAGCCACCGCGGCAGCAAGTTCGTCGCCACGACGCCCGGGTGCAGGCAGTTGGCGGTGATCCGGCTGCCGGCCAATCGGCGCGCCAGCGCAAAAGTATGCAGCACGTTGGCGAGCTTCGACCGCGCATAGGCCGCTCGGGCACTGTAATGCGCAGGGGCGGTGTCGATGTTTTGCAGGTCCATGATGCCGCGGTAGTGGGCTTGCGAGGCGACGTTGATGATGCGGCCATTATCGGCGAGTGCGGGGAGGAGCAGACTTGTCAGCAGGAATGGGCCGAGATGATTGGCGGCAAACGTGAGCTCATAGCCATCCGCGGACATGCGCTGCCGCGTGCTCACCAAACCGGCGTTGTTGATCAGAAGCCCAAGGGGCGCAAAATTTTGCAGCACGCAGTTTGCGGCCTCGCGCACCGAGGCAAGGGAAGAGAGATCGCAATGAACCACGTGAACCGCCGCCGACGGAATTGCGGAGAGCATTTCATCCCGGACGACCGCTCCCGCCCCGGCATTCCGGCACAGCATGACGACGGTCATGCCACACCTCGCGAGTTCTTGCGCAGTGACGCGACCGATGCCATGAGTCGTGCCGGTGATCACGGCGATACGGCGCTGCATGGGGACTCCTACGGCGCCCTCGGGCCTTGCTCGCCCTGGGTGATGAGGCAGGCGCTGCGGCTGCCGGTGACGTAAATCCATAACCAGCTCAATGCGACCGCCAACCGGTTGCGCACGCCGATCAAGAAATAGATGTGGGCGAGCCCCCAAAGCCACCACGCGATCCAGCCACGGATCTTGATCCATCCGAAATCGATCACGGCCGAGCGCTTGCCGATGGTGGCGAGACTTCCCGAGTGCCGGTAACGGAAAGCACGGGGCGTGCGATCACCCGCCAATTGGCGCTTGATCGCGGCCGCGACATGCATGCCCTGCTGTTTGGCGGCCGGCGCAATTCCGGGCACGGCTTTCCCGTGCCACGCATCGATCGTCGCCGTATCGCCGATGACATAAATGTCCGCATGCCCCGGAGCACGCAGGTCCGCGTCCACTTTCAACCGGCCAGCGGCGTCGGCAGGCGTACCCAGCCAGGTTGCGGCGGGCGATGCGCGGACGCCGGCGGCCCAAAGAATGACTTTCGCCGCCAGAGCCCTGCCGCCGAAGACGACGCCGAAGTCGGAGCACTCGCTCACGGCCGATCCGAGTTCCACCTCCACGCCGAGTCGTTCGAGCGCCGATCGTGCGTACGCGGATAGTTCCGGCACGAAACTCGGCAGCAAACGTGGCCCGGCCTCGATCAACAGCACCCGGGTTTTACGCGTGTCGATGTGACGAAACTCGTCCGGCAGGGTCACATGAGCGAGTTCAGCGATGGCGCCCGCGAGCTCGACACCCGTCGGGCCGCCCCCGATGATGACGAACGTGAGCAAGGCGCTGCGACGCGCCGGATCCGTCTCACGCTCGGCGCGCTCGAAGGAGAGCAAGATGCGCCGCCGGATGGAGGTTGCGTCCTCCAGCGTTTTCAGTCCCGGAGCATACGGCTCCCACTCGTCGTGGCCGAAATATGCGTGTCGGGCGCCCGTGGCCAGCACCAAGGTGTCGTAATTCAACGTACCGCCTTCGGCGAGCATCACGCGGCGTTCCTTGCTGTCGATGCCGGTCACGGCGGCGAGCAAGGTCGTGATTTCTTTGCGCCTGCGCAGCAGCTGCCGAACCGGCCACGCGATTTCCGAAGTTGCCAGGGTCGCCGTGCCCACCTGGTAGAGCAGCGGTTGGAACAGATGGTGATTGCGCTGATCGATGATGGTGATGCGCACATCGGCGCCGGCCAAACCGTGCGCGACGGCCAGACCGCCGAACCCTGCGCCGACGATGACGACGTGGTGCGGCCGGGCGTCGCTCACGGCGGGGTGCCGCCGCCCGAAGCGGGAGTGGCGAGCGTGGTCACCGCGTACCCCGCGGCGACCCAGGCGTCGAGGCCGCCATACAGGGGACGCACCTTCATGAAGCCATGATTCATCAACAGCCTGGCGACCCGCGCGGCCGAGGCCTCGCTCGGACAGGCGCAATACAAGATGATGTCGCGGTCGCGCGGCAAGTCCTGCAGGTGGCGGCCGATCTCCTGGATTGGAACGTGCAGCGCTCCCGGTATCCAGCGCGGCTCGAGCGCGCGGGCGGTGGCCGATCGGACGTCGATGATGATGGGCGCGGCGCCCGCCTGCATGAGCTCATACAGATCCTCGACGCGGATGCGCGCCATGCGCAGCGTCTTGAAAAACCGCCTGCGCTCCCACCACTTGTACGCGATGTACATCGCCAGCAGTCCCGCGGCGATGAGTCCCGCGATGCCACCGATGCGATCCAGGCGCTCGAGCAGAGCGCCGACCTGTGATTTGAACAGCACGCCGGCCGCGAGCCAGCAGCCCACCCAAAGCATCGCGCCCAAGGTGCTCAAGACCATGAATCGCAGCCAACCGATGCGCAGCGCCCCGGCAAGCGGAGGCGCGATGATCGCCAGACCCGGTACGAACTTGGCGATCACCAAGGAGTTGATTCCCCACTGCTCGAAGCGCGTCTGCGTTTGACTGACGCAGGAATCGGGCTCGAGGGAGATCCGGCACAGAGTTTTCAGGACACCGATGCCGTAGCGTTGGCCAATCAGGAACCAGCCGATGTCGGCCGCCACGCAGGCGCACACCGACCAGGCGAAGATCGGGCCGAGAGCCAGGGTGCCATCGGCACCGACGGCACCGGCGATGACCAGCGTGGGCACGGCCGGCACCGGCAGGCCGATTTGATCGAGCAGTACGTTGATGCCCACGATCAGCAACCCGTATTGCGTGACGAGCAGGATGAGATGGTGCGTCAAGCTGTCCGAAGGCGGGACGAGCGGCGTTCGATGTCCGGCAGAAACGCTGCAACCATGCCGAGCAGCGGTAAAAATGCGCACAGCCGATACACGAACTCGATGCCGTACCGGTCCGCCACCGAGCCGAGCACCGCGGCGCCGATGCCGCCCATTCCGAACGCGAAGCCGAAGAAAAGCCCGGACACGGCACCGATTCTACCCGGCATGAGTTCCTGGGCAAACACGAGGATGGCCGAGAAGGCGGACGCCAGGATCAATCCGATGAGGAAGCTCAGGATCCCGGTCCACAGCAATCCGACATAGGGCAGCGCCATCGTAAAGGGCGCAACGCCGAGGATGGAGAACCAGATCACGCGCTTGCGGCCGATGCGGTCGCCCAGCGGGCCGCCGATCAAACCGCCGAGCGCGGCCGCAAGCAGAAATACGAACAGGTAGAGCTGCGCCGTCTGCACGGGAAGGTGGAATTTCTCGATCAGGTAGAAGCTGTAATAGCTGCTGATGCTCGCCAGATAGAAGTACTTGGAGAAGATGAGCACGATCAGAATGAATACCGACCATGCGATTCGCCGGGACGACACCGGGCTCGATACCGGCGCGCGGACCCGGGACGGGGAGGGCCGGTCGAGGTGTTGGCGCTTGTACCACACGCTCACGTTCCATAGCACGGTGATCGCGAGAATGGCGGCCAGCGCAAACCAGGCGAGACTCGTCTGACCGTGGGGAATGATGATCCAGGCGGCGAGCAGCGGCCCGACCGCGCTGCCGGTGTTCCCTCCCACCTGAAATATCGACTGGGCCAGCCCGTGACGGCCGCCCGATGCCAGACGGGCGATCCGCGAGGACTCCGGATGAAATATCGAGGATCCCGCACCGACGAACGCGGCGGCGACCAGAATGCTTGCGTAGTTCGGCGCCAGTGCCAGGGTAACGATGCCGATGAGCGTGAAGCCCATGCCGACGCTCAACGAATGGGGCGTCGGATGCTTGTCCGTGTAGATGCCGATCAGCGGCTGCAGCACCGATGCGCATACCTGATAGGTCAGCGTGATCGCTCCGATCTGGACGAAGTTCAAATCGAATTCGCCTTTTATCAAAGGATAGATCGCAACGATCAGCGACTGAATCATGTCGTTGAGAAAGTGCGAAAAGCTGATCGCGCCCAGGACTTTGAATCGGGTTTGCGCGCCTTGGACGCCTGCCCCCGAAGCGGCGGTGAGACTCTCTTGCATCGTGTGCCTACTAATATGAAGCGTTCTCTTTTTGCCTTTCTTCCTGAGAGTCTATCAGGCGGCCTGCGGGACCAGTTGGACCTGGCAACCCAGGTCATTGATCCGTCGGACCGGTTTCCAGTAGACACCCGTGGCCTCCATCGCCACATGCGTCACTCCCTGCGCGCTCAAGAACTCGTTGAGCTCAAGCAGCGCCGAGGTGGTCGTCGCAAAAGTCTTCACCTCATCGTGCACAGGCTCAGACACACAGCGAATACGTGCAACGACGCTGTCCTTATGCACATCGAGCCCCGCACAGCGCGGATACAACACTTCCATACAGCCTCCAGAATGATCGCTACGCTCAGGCGGCGTCAGGAGAGACCCTTGGTATCAAAATCTAATATTCGTGCTCCGGAGCGCAAGCGCTCGTGGCAACAATTCGGGGTGCTCGCAGGGTCTCCGGTCCAACTAGCTAACGGGCTCAAAGCACCAAGAGAAAACCGACCTCGGTCCCGACGCCGAGTTGATCCTAACCCAAAACCGCAGCGCCGAAACTACCGCTCTTACGCTTCATGTCTCGGGGTCGCGCGCAGTGCTATGGAAAACTAGCTAGTTCGTTGCCTGTCCTGCGAGAATGCGTCGATGAAACGTTTCGAGCCATATGTCTTTCTGAGCGAGTTCATCTCGCGCTGGGACGTGCTCGCCTTCATCGTCGTAATCGGCCTGATCGCCTTCCTGGGCGAGGCCGCGCGGGGCTTGTTCGTACCGTTGACCCAGCTGGAAGTCACGCCGCTGTCGCTGGACCCTGTGCATTTGCCGGAGTATGCCGCACGCACCACACTGCGCATGCTCGCGGCGCTCTTCCTGTCGCTGGTCTTTACTCTCACATACGCGACCTGGGCCGCCAAGAGCGAGCGTGCAGGCAAGCTGCTGGTGCCGATTCTCGACATTTTGCAGTCCGTACCCATTCTAGGTTTCATATCGATTACAAGCGTCTTTTTCCTGTCACTGGCGCCCGGGCGCGTGCTCGGTGCGGAATTCGCGGCGATCTTTGCGATATTCACCAGTCAGGCCTGGAATATGGCGTTCAGCTTCTATCAATCCCTGCGCACGGTGCCGACCGAACTCATCGAGGCGGCCGAATCCTTCCGGTTGTCGCCTTGGATGCGGTTCTGGCAGCTTGAAGTTCCCTTCGGCATGCCGGCATTGGTCTGGAACATGATGCTGTCGATGTCGGGGGGCTGGTTCTTCGTGGTCGCTTCCGAATCGATCAGCGTGGGTCACTCGGCGGTTGCGCTGCCCGGCATAGGCTCGTACATCGCCCTTGCCATCGAACATAAGAACCTGCGCGCCATCGGCTGGGCGATCGCCACCATGCTGATCGTGATCCTGCTCTACGACCAATTGTTGTTCCGCCCTCTCGTCGCCTGGGTCGACCGCTTCCGCGTGGAGCAGGAACCCGGCGAGCGTGTGCCGGATTCCTGGGCGCTCACCATGATGCGCCGCTCACGCTTGATTACCGCGGCGACGCTCGCGTTTCATACCGCCGTGCTTTGGACCAGCCGGGCGGTGCGGCGCACCGACAAGCCGGTGCGCGAGCCGGCCGGGCCGAAGCGCAGCCTGGATCTGTTGTGGGTGTCGCTCATCATCGTTGCGGTGGTACTCGGCTTATGGCACCTCGTCGCGGTTTTGATCGCGAACACCCCTTTGCAGGAGGCACTGCACGTCTGCGGTCTCGCGATCATTACGATGTTGCGCGTATTCATCTTGATCGCCCTCGCGAGCATCGTCTGGGTGCCGATCGGCATCTGGGTGGGCATGCGGCCGCGCGCGGCGCAAATCGTGCAACCGGTTGCGCAGTTCATGGCGGCTTTTCCGGCGAACCTGCTGTTTCCCATCGCGGTCTACGCCATCGTCGAATGGAAGCTCAACCCGGACGTGTACCTGAGCCCGCTCATGATATTGGGCACGCAGTGGTACATTCTGTTCAACATCATTGCCGGCGCATCCGCGATTCCCGCGGAAATGCGCTACGCCGCAGCGAATCTGGGCGTCAAAGGCTGGTTGTGGTGGCGCAAAGTGGCGCTGCCGGCGGTGTTACCGTTTTATGTCACGGGCGCCATCACCGCGTCCGGTGGGTCGTGGAATGCCGCCCAGGTTGCCGAGCTGGCGACGTGGGGCAACACGGAGGTGCGGGCGCGAGGCCTCGGTTCCTATATCGCCGACGCCGCCGCGGCCGACAACTTTCACCGCATCGTCCTCGGTGTCGGTGTCATGAGCCTTTTCGTCGTCATCATCAATCGGCTCTTCTGGCGTCCCCTGTACTATTACGCCGAGCGTAAATATCGCCTCACGTGAGGGTGGAATGAACGACTCTCCATTGCTTCAATGTACCGAAGTACGCAAAGCCTTTCCGAAGCCCGACGGCGCAGACCTGCTCGTGCTCGAAGGCATGAATCTGGAGCTTCGCGAGGGGCAGATCGTCGGGCTGCTCGGCCGGTCGGGTTCGGGCAAATCGACGCTATTGCGCCTGATCGCGGGTCTCGCGGAGCCGAGCGACGGACACCTCACCTACCTCGGGCAGCCGATTTCCGGGCCCGCTCCCGGGATCGCGATGGTGTTTCAGAGCTTCGCCTTGTTTCCCTGGCTGACGGTGTTCGAGAACGTTGCGTTGGGGTTGGAAGCGCAGCGCATGCCACGCGCGGAAATTCGCAAGCGCTCGCTGGCCGCCATCGATCTGATCGGGCTCGACGGTTTCGAGTCCGCGTACCCTCGCGAGCTGTCGGGCGGCATGCGGCAACGCGTCGGCTTTGCGCGCGCTTTGGTCGTGCACCCCAACATCTTGCTGATGGACGAGCCGTTTTCCGCCCTCGACGTGCTGACCGCGGAGACTTTGCGCACGGATTTCCTGGATCTGTGGGCCGAGGGGCGGATGCCCATCAAGGGCGTGATCCTCGTCACTCACAACATCGAAGAAGCGGTGCTGATGTGCGATCGCATCCTCGTCTTCGGGAGCAATCCGGGCCGGATTCTGAGCGAAATCAAGGTCTCTCTACCGCAGCCGCGCAATCGCCTGGATCCCAGTTTTCGCGAATTGGTTGAACGCATTTATGTGGAGATGACGGCGCGGCCCAAGGGCGGCGCGGCCGGGGGCCGCCAGGAGCGATTTCCGGGGCTCGGGATCGGCAGCGTATTGCCCCACGTCTCGTCCAATTTGCTCGCCGGCCTCATGGAAGCGATTGCTGCAGCGCCTTTCAACGGCAAGGCGGATTTGCCTGAAATTGCCTCCGATCTGCAAATGGAGATCGACGAGCTGTTTCCGGTCGCTGAAACCCTGCAGTTGCTGCGGTTCGCCGAACTCGAGGGCGGTGATCTGAAGCTCACCGAGGATGGGCTGGCCTTCGCCCATGCCGCAATCGACGAGCGCAAGCGCATCTTCCTGCGCCACCTGCTCACCTACGTACCCCTGGCGGCGCACATTCGGCGCGTCCTCGATGAGCGCGCCAGCCATTCGGCTCGCAAAAGCCGCTTCATCGATGAATTGGAAGACTTCATGAGTGAAGACTCCGCGGAGCAGACATTGCGCGCCATCGTGAGCTGGGCCCGCTATGCGGAGGGATTTGCCTATGACGATGAGAATGCCATGTTCAGCCTCGAGAATCCGTCATAGACTAACGGGATCATGACTGACCCGGTTTCGCGCTACCTGAACCTGCATGTTCCGCCGGATGAGATGGTGAAATACATTCAGGATCTGATGACGCTGCCGCAAGGCGAGATAGCGGCCGGTTCGGCGATGACCCTGGCCCAGCGCCAATGGGGCGGCGACACGCCGCTGGCGCGGGCCGCACTGCTGCGCTGGGGAGCGTTGAATCTCGCGTTTCGGGACAAGCGCTTGGAGACGTGGACGGTCGCGCGCGAACGCGACCGCATCCAGGTGCCAGCGGCGCTGGTCGCGGCGGCGGGGATCGCGCCGCTGATCATCGACAACGAACGGGCGGTATTCGACATACCAGCCCTGCTCGACGCCACGTTGGAATTCCAACCCCCCGCGGGTCAGGCGTAGGAGCCTAGCGCTTCTATGAGTACCGCCGAGGACCCGGCGCACCTGCCGCGCTTTGGGATGCTGCGCACCATCGCCGTGTACAAGCTCGTGAAGGTGCTGCTGCTGCTGCTGGTGGCGTATGGTGAACTTCGCCTGCATGACCCCTCGCTCACCGCGAAGCTGCTGTCCTGGGCCGCGGACCGGCCCTCAGGATTGGAGCACGACGTGGTGAAGCAGGCGCTGGTGTGGTTCAGTGGTTTGAGCGATTCCAGGATCCATGCGCTGCGGGTGGTCACCCTCGCGTATGCCGGCGTATTCGCGGTCGAGGGGGTGGGTCTTTGGATGCGGCGGCGTTGGGCGGAGTGGTTGACGACGATCATTACCGCGTCTCTCGTTCCCCTCGAAGTCTGGGAACTGATTCACCGACCCACCATCGGCAAGGCTGCGGTATTGCTGGCCAACATTGCGATAGCCGGGTATCTGTACTGGCACGTATCGACCCACCGCAGGACGCCTCACCGCTAGGGGCGAAGAGGGGTGCGGAACGGCTTTCGGGGGTTTGTGAAATGATCTTCATCTCGGATGAATTTCGCCGATCCGGCGTATTCTTCGCAACGCCGTTCATATCACTGCTGGAGACCCCATGACCAAGTCCGGAACCCTGATTACTTCTGCCTTGTTGAGCTTTGGCATCGCCGCTGCCGCGATGGCCGCCGACATGCCGAAGTCCGCCGCGCCGATGGCCGCCGATACGCCTGCTGCGGGCGCCCCCGCCTCTTCGACCCCGTCGACGACGAGCAGCGGAAAGTCGACCAGCGGCAAGAAGCACAGCAAGAAGAAGAAGTCGACGGCTCCCGCCCCCTCGACCAAGTAATCTTCTTCGGTGATGCTCCCCGGCCGCCGTACGGCGGCCGGGGCATTTCGAGGTGGCCTCATCGATCCAATCGATCGATATCGCGCATCTGATCCAAGTTGCGCTGACGCCGATATTCCTCATCTCAGCGATCGGTGTAACCCTCAACGTCCTCACCAGCAGGCTCGCGCGCATCGTCGATCGGGCCCGGGTGATGGAAGCACAAGCACACTTGCCGGAGCATCGCTCGCCCGAAGCGGAGCTGTCGGGGCAGCTCGGCGTGCTGGCCCGCCGCGCGAGCTGGATCAATGCCGCGATTACGCTGATCACGCTATCGGCGCTGTTCATCGCGCTGGTGGTCGTGATGCTGTTCGTCAATGCGTTCCTGCGCTGGGATTTGTCGGCGTTCATCGCCTGCATGTTCATTCTGTCGATGCTGTCGCTCGCGGCGGCGCTGCTTGCCTTTCTCATCGAGGTACGCATTGCGACCATCACGTTGCGAATTGGAATCGCGGAGGCGTCGCGCCACGATTGAGACGCCGGCGCTGCGGCAAGGGCACGTTGCGCAGGTCGATGCGTCCCGCCGGCATCTCAAAGGAGTGTATGATTCGGCCGTTATTGCACGATCGGAACAGCCGCTGGAGGGTGCCATGCGTCGAGTGATAGTGAGCTGCATCGCGGTGATCGCTGCCGCGGCGGGGCTCGGAGCGAACAGTGCGCTTGCGCAGATGATGCCCGGCGGCGGGGGGCAGATGCCCGGCCGTGGGCCTACGCAATCGATCGACCCTTCGGGTGATTCGACCAGCAGCTCGTCATCGAGCGAAAAACCGGATGTCGCCGCCAAAAAGGCCTTCAAGGCGGGCATGAAGTCGCTCGACAAGGCGAAGGAGTACGAGGCGGCGGCCGACAGGGCGCCGAATGGGGACAAGAAGACCAATGCCATTGGAAAGATGAATGACGCCTACAGCAAGGCGCTCGATGAATTCACGGAAGCATTGAGCAACAAGAGCGACATGGTCGACGCGTGGAATAACGTCGGATATGTGCATCTGCACCTCGGCGCCTACCGGGAAGCGATCGACGATTACAATCATGTGCTCATGCTGAAGCCCGACCTGCAGGAGGCGATAGAGCATCGCGGCGAGGCCTATCTTGCGATCGACCGGCTGGACGATGCCAAAATCGCGTACATGGATCTTTACAACCATTCGCCGCCGCTTGCCGCCCAGCTGATGCAGTCGATGCAGAAGTGGCTCGCCGATCACCGCACCGACGCGCACGGCATGCGCGCGGCGGACGTCGAGGCGTTCGACAAATGGCTCCAGGAGCGTGACGGCATCGCCAAACAAACCGCTTCGCTGCCGCACTAGCGGCCGGCGGCGCCCTTCAGTGCATCGAGTTCCGAGCGCAGCTGCGCAACCAACTCTTCCAGCTGCGTGACGCGCTGGGACAGGTTGCCGGCCGCGGCAGCCGGTTCTTCCAGCGGATCCGGGAGCTCCGGCACCGACTCGATTGGTCCGGAAAATAGGTGCGCATAGCGGGATTCACGGGCACCCGCCGCGCGGGGCAGACGGGCGATGAAAGGACCGTCCTCGCGCGACATCAGGGCCTTGAGAGCCGATTCCACCGCCTCGGCATCGGCAAACTCGCACAGCCGGCTGGTGCGCGCCCGCAACTCCCCGGGTGTCTGTGGGCCGCGCAGCAGCAGCACGCATAGGATTCCGATTTCCTGTTTGGAAAACTTCAGCGAGCCGAATTCGGTATTGCAAAAGCGATGCTTGTACTTCGTGACCCGGCCGCCGTAGCCTGCGGACTTGTCGCTGACCAGGTACTTCCTCATCAGCGAATCGACCGCTTGCTGCACCACGGCCTCGGGCAGCTCGAGCACCGGTTCGCGGTTCGTCTTCTGGTTGCAGGCGTTGGTGAGCGCGTTCAGCGACAGCGGATATTGATCCGGGGTGGTGATTTCCTTTTCGATCAGGCAGCCGATCACGCGCGCCTCGTTCGCGGAGAGTTCAATGTTCATATCATGCTTCCAAGACGTCCCGGGATGTTCTAGGGTAAGCCCCTGGCGGTCAGTATAAACGGCGGCGCGACGGTGTACTCATGAGCACGATTCAATTGTTATCCGAGCACGTCTGCTTCGGCGGCACGCAGCGATTCTACAAACACGATTCGCGCGAAACCCGCGGGCCGATGAAGTTCTCCGCCTACCTGCCGCCACAGTCGCGGCTGGGCAAAGTGCCGGTGCTCTACTACCTGTCCGGGCTCACCTGCACCGAGGAGACGTTCGCCATCAAGGCGCACGCACAGCAGACGGCCGCGGAGCTGGGACTCATGCTGGTCGCACCCGATACCAGTCCGCGCGAGCCGCGCCTGCCCGGGGACGCCGACAGCTGGGATTTCGGCCAGGCGGCAGGGTTCTATGTGGACGCAACTCAAGCGCCATGGTCGGCGCACTATCGAATGTACAGTTATGTGACGCGAGAGCTGCCCGAGCTGGTGGCGGAGCATCTGCCGGCACTGGCCGAGGTGCGGGGGATCTTCGGCCATTCGATGGGCGGTCACGGCGCCCTGGTGTGCGCCCTGCGCAATCCGTCGCGCTACAAATCGGTTTCCGCCTTCGCGCCCATTGCCGCACCGATGCAATGCCCCTGGGGACGCAAGGCGTTCACGAATTATCTCGGCACCGACACCGCCACCTGGCGCGAATATGACGCGAGCGAACTGGTGGCCCGTAATGCCTTTGCCGCGCCCATCCTCATTGATCAGGGCACGGCGGACCAATTCCTGACCGAGCAGTTGTTGCCGGAAAAGTTCGCCGCCGCGGCCGCGAAGACCGGCCAGAAGCTCACCTTGCGGATGCAGCCGGGCTACGATCACGGCTATTATTTCATTCAGACCTTCATGGCCGATCATCTGCGGCACCATGCCGCCCTTCTGAAAAAATGAGCGGATTTGACCTCCGGCGATTTCCTCGGCAAACTGCGGCGGCCTTGAGGTGCTCGCGACGCGAAATCGTCGGCGCGAGTTAAACGGGAAGCCGGTGTACGCATCACGCGTGATCCCGGCGCTGCCCCCGCAACGGTAAGTGAGTTAAGACGAGTCGGTACGCCACTGTGCACGGGCATGGGAAGGCGACTCGTTCGGGCTGCATGCCCCGGCTCACGAGCCCGTAGACCGGCCTCATTGCAGCGGCAGGTGTTGCGGTGGGCGGCATCGATACGAAATCCTCTTTCGTGTCGTCTCTCATCTCGCTCCTGGATTCTACGTGAGTCATGCACGGCGGGTGCGTGGAGGGGATGTTATGGATGTCATGGATCGGGCGCGCTGGGCGCTCGTGTTTGTGTTCGGTTTGATGTTGATATCGCTCGCCGCACCCGCTCTTGCCGCAGATGATGCGGAACTCGACAAGATCGTCGTCACGGCGACGCGTACTCCCGAACAAATCAGCGATGTCCTCGCCTCCGTCACCCTCCTCGATCACCCCACGATCGAAGCGCGCCAGGCCACCTCGCTGCAGGAGCTGCTGCGCGGCGAAGCGGGCATCGAGATCTCCAATGACGGCGGTCTCGGCAAGGTCAGCACCATGTTCTTGCGGGGCACCGAATCGGACCATGTGCTGATACTCGTCGACGGCATACCGTTGAGTTCCGCGACGGTGGGCAGCACGCCGCTGCAATATCTGCCGGTGTCCGAAATCGATCACATCGAGATCGTGCGCGGGCCGCGCTCGAGCTTGTACGGCTCGGATGCGCTCGGCGGCGTGATCCAGATATTCACGCGGCGCGGCGACGGCCCGTTCGCTCCCGAGCTCACGCTGTCGGGGGGGAGCCATGCCCTCGATCAGGCCGTGGCCAGTGCGCAGGGCAGCACGGATCGGATCTCCTACAGCGTGGCCGGCAGCTACCTCACCTCGAACGGCTACGACTCGTGTTTGGGCGCGCCCTATGTATCGCCGAGTTCGCCGGGCGGCGGTTGCTACACCTTCGTGCCCTACGATGACCGGTACCGCAATTCATCGGTGTCGGGTCGCGTCGCCTATCGCCCTTCCGATGAGGCGGAGGTGGAGGCGTTTGCGCTGCGCGCGAGCGGCATGACCGACTTTCACAGCGACTATCAGAATCGCGAGAATTTCGTCCAGCAGGTGGCCGGCATCGCCGCCCACTGGTCACCGTGGCAGGAGCTTCGCCTGACGCTGCGCGGAGGGCAGGCGCGTGACGAGGCGACGGATGCCGCCGTGGGCCTCGCCGTGGTACCGCAATTTCCAGTCCCGCCGAGCATCTTCGACACCGTTCGCATGACCGGCACACTGCAGGCGGATTGGAAGCCGACTCCTCGCGATACGCTGACCGCGGGAGCCGATTACCTGCGCGACAGGATCGACAGCAACACTGCCTATAACGTCGATGCGCGCCGCGACACCGGATATTTCGGCCAGTACGAAACCGAAGTCGCCGCGCAGCACGTGCTGCTGAGCGTGCGGCACGACGACAACGAACAGTTCGGCGGCAAGACGACGGGCGGAGCGGCCTGGGGCTACCGGCTGGTGAACGACGTGCAGTTGAGCGCCTCGTACGCCACGGCATTCAAGGCGCCGACCTTCAATGAACTGTACTATCCGGACTACGGTACCCCGACGCTGCAGCCGGAAACCTCGCATTCGGTCGAGATCGGCGCGGACCAGCGGGGCGCGTGGGGCATGTGGTCGCTGCACGCCTATGAAACGCACATCGACGATCTCATCGAGACGAATCCAAACAATTTCACGGCCGAAAACATCGACAAGAGCGTGATCAAGGGCGTCGAAGCACAGATCCAGCGCAGACTCGACTCCTGGGCGGTCGGGGCGACGGCGACCTGGCTCGACCCGCGTAATCGATCGGGCGATGCGAATGAAGGCAATCTGCTGCCGCGTCGCGCGCAGGCACTGGGGCGCCTGGAAGTCGCGCGCACGTGGGCCCGCACCACTGCCACGGCGAGACTCAACATCGAGGGCAAACGCTATGATGACGCGGCGAATACGATCCGTCTCGGCGGATACTCCACGGTGGATCTGCTCGCGACGTGGCGGATCACTTCGGCCGTGATGCTGGAGGGGAAACTCGCCAACCTCACCGATCGCCGCTACGAGACCGCCTACTATTATCCTCAAGACGGGCGCAATTATCTGCTGACGGTGCGATTCGCACCGAGGCTGCGCTGACGAACCGTCTCAGCGCGTGAGGACGAGCGGCTCCGAGGTGATGTGGCCGTCGAAGTCGGTCCAAACGTGCCGCGCAAAATCATACAGCTTGCAGCGGCGCACGGTGTTCCAGTAGTAGCGCCAGGTGAACACCTCGGAATTCAACCGCTCGTCGAGGGTCGCGCTGAGCCGTGCCTGAGCCTCCTTGAGACGGTACAAGGGCACTCCCATGTTCACGTGATGCGCGCCGTGCTCGAGAATGTAGTGAATCAAGCCGTCGAGCGGACGCATGAGTTTGACGTGCACGGTCGTGGTGGCGTAGCCGGCATTTGCGCTCCATTCGTCGCGCCTCTCGTACCATGCCACGCGCGGATGCGTGTGCTGCACGTAGATCACGAATCCCATCAGGCAGTTCCAAAAGAAGAACGGTACCGCGAATCCGAAGATCAACAGCGACCAGATCGACTTGCCGCTGTACAGGCCCCAGGCCGTGAGACCGCCGATCCAAGCGACACCGAACACGGAAACCAGCAGACTATCCCATGTGTAGCTCTGGCGACGGGTGGCCACGTGCTTGCGGCCCGGGAAGAACAGCTTCTTCCACCACATCTCGATCATGTAATAGATGCCCTGACCAACGCCGCTGCGGTAGAGGCGTTCCATTTGCCGCCGTATCCACGACAGCCGGGCGAACTCATTCGGTGAATACGGCGTCCACACGTAGTCGCGACCCTTGAGGTTGGTGAAGCCGTGATGCGCGAGGTTGTGGCCGATCTCCCACAGGCTGTAGGGGGTGAGGGAGGGGAGGAATGCGATCCTGCCGATCCACTTGTTGAGAATCTTGTTGGGCGTGTAAGAGCCGTGGCAGGCGTCATGCCCGATCACGAACAGCCGCGCGATCCACAGGGCGGCGACCAGCGAGGCAAATACCTTGACCCACCACGCATCGACGACCAGCAGGCTCGCGATGGCGACGCCGAGCACCAGCCAGTCGAGCAGAAACCATACGATCGGGGTTGCGATGCCGCGGTCGAGCGCAAAGGGCTGCAACAATTTCTGGAACGTGAAACGGGACTTGTCCGCCGGCGGCGCCTCAGCGTCATCGGCATTGGGCGGGGAAGGGACGCGCATGAGAAACTCCGGGCGGCACGAGACGAGGCAAACAGACTATTATACCCCGAATTAGGGGCGCTCAGATGGGAACTGCGTCAGGCAGTTTCGGCGTCCGGCCAGAGCAAAACCCCTAAATGCTCGCACGCCTCGATCAGCGCGGTGGCGGCCTCACGCGTGCTGGCGTCGAGACGCCGGTCATGAGTGAGCAGCCACGTGAGGCGCGCGCGTCGCGAGCGTGCGGAGGGTTCGCTGTCGAACAGTGCGGGGAACAACCCCAAGGCGTCGACGAATTCGCGCATTGGTGCACTGCTTTGTACGTTGGGCGGCGGTGTCAGCAGGAGCTTGAGCCAGGTTACGCAGCGCTTGGCAAGACCCGCGCGGGTGATGCCCAAACTTGTGCGCCGCCGCGTCTCTCCCTCCGCAAGCGAGTCCGCCAGGTTGCGATAGCGCTCGATTGCTGATTCTTCGGCAGGCAGAGCCGGACTCGCATCGGACAACACGGAACGCAGCAGGTCCGCAAGCAGCAGTGCCAACGCTTCGGCCAGGAACCGCTGGCTCTGCTCCGCGTCGGGCCGCGACAATTCAGCCCAGAGCTTTGGGCCGCCGAGTCGCCTGGCATTAGGAGAGTTCGACATGCCCCCAGTGTAGCGGCTCTGCGGCTCATCGCAACTGTGTCAAAATGGGACGAAGTTCACTGATACGCGCGGATGGCGGCTGGAGGCCAGCAGCATGATTCGGGGGAAGCCTGAATTCGTGGCGCCGGGGGTGCGCCGAATTGTTGCCGGCAACGCAGGCCTCATGACCGGCCCCGGCACCAATACCTATCTGCTGGGAGATCGCGAGATAGCCGTGGTGGATCCCGGTCCCGTGCACCCGGAACATCTGCAGAGCATCCTGGCCGCCGCCGCACACATTCGCTGGATTCTGGTGACCCATACGCATCCCGATCATTCACCGCTCGCGTCCGAGCTCGCGCGTGCGACGGGCGCGCGCCTGATCGGTTTGCCACCTCCCGGCGACGGGCGGCAGGACGAGAGTTTCCATCCCGGGCAAACACCGCTCGATGGTGAGCGGATGCGGCTCGGCGAAATCGTCCTGACGGCGATTCATACGCCGGGTCACGCCTCCAATTGCGTGTGCTACCACTTGGAAAGCGAGCGGCTGCTGTTCACCGGAGATCACGTGCTCGAAGGCGTCTCACCGGTCATCCTGGCGCCCGACGGCGATATGGCGCAGTACCTGCGCTCTCTCGAGAAGCTCGATGGCTACGATTTCGAGCACATTGCTCCGGGTCACGGCGGCCTCATCGATGCAGGCAAGAGAGTCATTCAAATGTTGCGCGCTCACCGGCTCGCGCGCGAGGCGAAGGTGCTGCGCTGTCTCGAGCGGCGCGCTGCCGCCGGCGCCGCATCGACGCTCGACGGGTTGACGCCGGATGTATACGACGATGTCGCCGCGGAGCGCCATGGATGGGCGAAACTCACGCTGGTGGCGCATCTGATCAAACTGCAACGCGAGGGCCGAGTCGTCGAGCACGGCGGCCAGTGGCGAATTTCCCGCGGATGAAAGCTCGCTTGAGCGTGTCGCTGCACGATGTGAGCGTGCGGCGCAGTGGCAAATGGGTGCTGCGGGACATCACGCTGACCCTCAACGCGGGCGAGCATTGGGCGCTCGTCGGGGAGAACGGCGCGGGAAAAACGCAGCTGCTCAAGCTGCTGTGCACCGATGTGTGGCCGACGCCCACCGGTCGCGAAGAGCGGATTTACCGCATTGGCCGCCGCAGAGTCGATCTTGCGGAGGCGAAACCCCGCGTGGCCTACGTCGGTGCCGAGTTGCAGGACAAATATGCGCGCTACGGCTGGAACCTCCCCGTTCAGGATCTGCTGGCAACCGGGTTGCACGGCACGGATCTCCTGCTGAGCCCCGTCACCCGTGCGGAACGCAACCGGATCGAAGCGACTCTGCGTGCCTGCGGTCTCGAACCATTGGCTCAACGCCGCTTCTTGTCGCTGTCCTATGGGCAGAAACGGCTTGCGCTGCTCGCGCGCGCGCTGGTGGGGGCCCCGGACTGGTTGTGCTTGGATGAGTTCTACAACGGCTTGGACCCGCGCTTCAGGCGCCGCATCGATCGGGTGCTGGCCGCGGCGCGGACGGCTGGCCGCTCTTGGATCGCAGCGGCCCATCGCGCCTGCGACATCCCACGAGGCACGCACGGCATCATCGAGTTGCGCGAGGGGCGGGTACACTCGATACGGGAGCTCCACCGCACAGACCTCACCCGATTGACCCATCTGGCGGGGGATGGCGCTGCACCCCTCGGGCGTCATCGTGCCCGGCACCAGATGGAGAGCGCCCCGGGCCGCGGGGGGCGCCCGGCCGCCGATCGACCCGTGCTGCTGCGCCTTTCCCGAGCCAACCTGTATGTTGATTATCGTCCGGTGCTGCGCAACCTCGATTGGGAGCTTCGCAAAGGCGAGCACTGGGCGGTGTTCGGCGCGAATGGGGCCGGGAAAACGAGTTTTCTGAAACTGCTCTATGGCGATCTTGCGCCGGCGATGGGTGGAGGCATCGAGCGCACCGGGTTTCCGCCGGGAACACCCATCGCCGAGTGGAAACGGCACGTAGGCTATGTGTCGCCGGAGTTGCAAACCGACTATGCGGTTGACGTGACCGTCCGCGACTTGGTGACCAGCGGACGCTACGCGAGCATTGGGCTTGCGCAAAGTCCCACCGCCGCTGATCGAAGGGCCGCACGTCGTCAGCTGAAGTTCTTCCGTCTCCTGACGGTCGCCCGGCTCAAGCCCCGTGAACTGTCCTATGGGCAGCTGCGGCGCGCGCTCATCGCACGGGCGATGGCCGGGGGGGCTCGCGTTCTACTCCTCGATGAGCCGCTCACCGGCCTCGACGCGCGTCAGCGTGCCGGGATGAAGACGTTGCTCGAGCGTCTGATGCGGCGGCGGGTGACGGTGATCATCGCCGTGCACCACGCGGAGGATCTGCCGCGCGGAATGACGCACGGTTTGCACTTGCGGCGGCGACGGGCAGAGCCCACGGTTGGGTATTCTGCGAACTGAGTCGGCGGCAGATACCGCCCGATGAGTAACACTTTGACACTTACTCTCGGCGTGGGGACGGATTATGTCGCGTGTCCTTGGAAGAGCCCTCGGTCTGTGCGTGCTCGCGCTGGCGGGATGCCACAGCTCCGCCTATGCCGTTCGCCCCATACCGCGCATTGTGGCCGATAGCGTGGGCAAGCCGGTCGGCCGTCTGCAGGAAGCCTTTGGCCAACCGCGCAAAATCGATTCGACGCCGACGAAACAGGTCTACGTGTGGTTCGTACCGCAAACGCCGGCGGGCGCGCCCCCGGGTTTTCATGGGTGCGAAATGGAAGTGACGGTCGACCCCCGCTCGGAGCATGTGCTCGGCTATTCGCTGTCGAACATCGGCTGGTCCAAATGCCGCGAAGTGGAGCGCAAAATACGCATTGCCGAGCGCTAGAATCCGCGGCCAAGCTCCCGCGCCGCCAATCCCTTCTACAATAGGGCCCTAGCCCCGCCAGGCCGCGAAGCCGGAGCCCGCAAGTGCCCTTGATCGCCGTTTCGATCCTCTCCATCGCCGTGCAAGCCGGTTTGATCGTGCACGTGATCAAAACCGGGCGCAATTCACTGTGGATTTGGGCCATTGCCCTATTGCCGCCGGCGGGACCGATTGCCTACGTCGTCGTGGAGCTATTGCCGGACCTCATTGGCGGCCGGACTGCACGGCGTGCCAGGGCAGGCATGCAGCGCATGATCGATCCCAATCGCGATTTGCGCCGCGCGAGCGCGGAGGTGGAGATCTCCGGCAATGTCGATGCCCGCCGGCGATTGGCAGAGGAGCTTCTCGACCGCGGTCAGCACGAAGAGGCCGCGACCACCTGCGAAGGCGGCCTCAAAGGCGTCTTCGAGCACGAACCTACACTGCTGCTGTGTCTGGCGCGTGCGCGGTTCGCCATGGAGGACCACGCCGCTGCTCGCGCCGCGCTCGAGCGCCTGATGCACAACAACCCGGACTTCAAATCGGCGGAAACGAATCTTCTGTACGCCCGGACACTCGATGCTCTCGGTGCGCTCGAGGAAGCCGAACGCGAATACGCCGCCACTGCACCCGGTTACCCCGGGGCGGAGGCGCGGCTCCGCTATGCCCTGCTGCTGAAGCGCCGCGGCAAGCTCGAGGAAGCGCAGCGGATCCTCAAGGACTTGCTGGATGGGGCGAAGTTGGGTCCGGCCCATTACCGCAGGGCCCAGGCGCAGTGGCTCGACCGTGCGCGGCGCGAATTGAGCTAGAATAGAGCATAAATCAGCCGATTTCCGGGCGAAGGAGATACACATGCCATCCACAAAAATAGCGACACGGTACGCCATGATCTTTCTCGCGGGCGCGATGCTCGCAGCCTGCGCGAACCAGCGTGAGCCGGCGCAGAAGATGATCAACGACATCGAAGCGGTGGTGAATACCGCATCGGCGGACGCCGCCAGATATGTACCCGACCAGCTCATCGGCGTACAGACCAAACTCGGCGACTTGAAAGCATCGTTTGCGCGAGGCGATTACAAATACGTGGTCCAGGCAGCACCGGCCGTGATGGGCGAGGCGCAAGGACTGGCGAGCGCCATCGCAGCCAAGAAGGCCGAAGTGGCCAGGGAGCTGAACGATCAGTGGACCTCCCTCTCCACCGTCATGCCGGGGCTCATGATCGCGATTCAGAACCGGATCGACCTGCTGGGCAAGAAGTCGAACCGAAAACTTGCCAAGGGAATCGATCTGGATGCCGCGAAATCCACCTTGGGCGATGCGAGCTCGCTTTGGTCGAAGGCGCAAGGCGCGTTCGGCAATGGAAATATGGACGAAGCGGTGACGGCGGCGAAAGAGGTGAAGGCCAAACTTGCTGATTTGGCGACAAGTTTGAAGATGGACTTGGCGGTGCCGGCCGCGGCCCCCTAGCCGATCCCTCTTTGGAATCCGACGTTTTGACGTCTGACGTCAAAACGTCATCCTTTGTAGAGGCGGACCTCACTACAGGGCGAGCCTGCCCTCGCTGACGATGACGGCGCTGCCGCCGATTCGGGTAGCCACCAGGCTGCCCTGATCCGTCTCGAGCTTGACGCTGACCTGCCCGGGCCGCTTCAGCTGCCTGCCCTGGTATCCGACGAAGCCGGTGGCGTGTTTGCCGAACTGGCCGAGTTCGAACAGATACGAGGCGAGCATGGCATGAGCGTTGCCGCTGACGGGGTCTTCGGGAATGCCGAGCGCGGGGCAGAACATGCGCGACTCGGTCGAGAGCTCATCCGAGTTCGACCCGCGGTTCAGTGCGAACACGAAGAAGCCGTCGGTGCCCAGTTCGGTGCCGATCGAGACCAGGGTGTCGAAGTTCGGCACGATCGTATCCAAGACTCGGGTATCCGCGACGGGGATGAGCAGCCGGGTGCTGCCCTTGTGAGCGAGCCGCGCGGGCATCACCTCGTGCAATTGGGTGGCGGGCAGGCGCAGCGCTTCGGCGACGCGCAACGTGGTTTTGAACGGCAACGGGTTGTCCAGTTCGGGCACGGTCTGACGAAATTCGATGATCATTTCGTGTCCGGCGCCGGATGCCGATTCCTCGACGCCAACTTCCAGCACGCCGGTTCCCGAACTCTGGCGCAGCACACCGAGTGCGCGGCGTCCCAGGGCGACCAGCACGGCGTGGGCGGCGATGGTGGCGTGTCCGACGAATGGCATTTCCTTGCGCGAATTGAAAAAGCGCAACCGGATATCATGGCCGGGGCTCGTCGCGGCCAGGACGAAGGCCACTTCGGCATGGGCGAATTCGCGCGCGATGGACATCATCGTGGCATCGCTCTGACCATCCGCGTCCAGGATCACGGTCGCAGGATTTCCGGTGAATCGCGTGCGAGTGAATGCGTCAACTTGAAAGATTCGCAATACAGCCCTCCCCAGCCGATGAGGGAGTTTTGCACGCATCGGCGCAGCAGGCTACACTTCTTACAAACCTTGGGGTGGTCCGTAGCAGGACCTGAGATGCGGGAAGTCGACTATCCGACCCTCGCGAACCCGTTGAACCTGACCCGGTTAGTACCGGCGTAGGGAGCAGGTGACTCAGTGTCAATCCGCAGTGCCGTCGAAATCAGCATGTACCCGTTGACCGGTGACTACCGGCCGCCCATTCAGGCTTTCATCGACCGGCTGAACACGCACGAAGGCCTGATCGTGCGAACCAATGAGTTGAGCACCCAAGTCTGGGGCAGTCTCGATCGGGTCATGGCGATTCTGGCCGAGGAGATCGAGCGCTCCGCATCGGGCGGCCCGCAGTTGATCTTCGTCATGAAGGTGTTGCCGGGTTTGGCGCCGCCGTGATCGAAGAGCTTTCGATCCAGCTTCAGAGTGCATGGCGCACGACGGGCTGGATCGAAATCCTCGCCGCCGTGCTCGCGGTGGTCTACCTGCTGCTGGCAATTCGCCAGTCCATCGGTTGTTGGGCCGCGGCATTCCTGAGTTCCTGCCTGTACGTGTGGGTGCTGTTCGGGGCGCGGCTGTACATGGAGTCGCTCCTGAACGGTTTCTATGCGGCGATGGCCGCTTACGGGTATTGGCAGTGGAAGGAAGGAGGCGGTGGGGCGGTCCTGCGCGTTCATCGCTGGAGCTGGGAGCGCAATGCGCTGGGCCTGGCGGGAGTGATGGGACTCGCGGCGGTGAGCGCATATTTTTTGCGCCGCTTCACCCCTGCCGCGTGGCCTTTCATGGATTCGGCGGTCGCCTGGGCGAGCGTATTTGCGACCTTTCTCGTGGCCCGCAAGGTGTATGAGAACTGGCACTGGTGGCTGGTGATCGATTCGCTCAGTCTTTGCCTGTACTTCACGCGGCGCCTTTATCTCACCGTGCTGTTGTTCGCGCTCTATCTGGTCATGATCGTGATCGGCATGCGCGAGTGGCGCCG
This sequence comes from uncultured Gammaproteobacteria bacterium, assembly GCA_963843295.1. GTDB lineage: Bacteria > Pseudomonadota > Gammaproteobacteria > Steroidobacterales > Steroidobacteraceae > Bog-1198. The sequence continues at coordinate 263,196 of CAWJJP010000010.1, forward strand.
CAGTCTGCCGGCCGCGGCGCATGCGGTCTAGCGAACTCGAGGACCTCGCACTTCGCCACGTCCCCGGGTCCGGTACACCCGTGATCCAAGCGATGGGCGCCGGCCTCGTCAACGAAAGCTATCGTGTGGACCGCGGCGGGCGCTCGTATTCGTTGCGTGTTCCGACTGCCCACGCTGCGGAGCTCGGCCTCGATCGCGAATGGGAATGCCGGGTGCTCCAAAGTGCGGCGGCGGCAGGACTGGCTCCGGTCATCGAGCGCTGCGCGCCGCACGAGGGAATCCTGGTGGCACGTTGGGTGCAAGGCCGGTCGTGGACGCCCGAGGAAGTGCGACGTGGGCAGAATATCGATCGCATTGCGACGCTGATGCGGCGTATCCACGCTCTGACGGCACTGCACGGCCCGCGCCGGATGAGTCCGGCGGACTGGATTGCGCACTATTGCGCTGCGCTCGAGCGTCATGGGGGAATCGAGGCGCTCGAGCTGCAACCCCTGGTGCGACGTCACCTGGCCGCCCTCGGGAAGCTGAACCCGCCCGCAGCGGTGCTGTGTCACAGCGATTTGCACCCGCAGAACCTGATCGAGGGCGACCGCGGGCTGATCCTGCTCGATTGGGAGTACGCCCACGTCTCGGAGCCGTGGTGGGACCTGGCCGGCTGGATCTGCAACAATGATTTGGGGCCGGATTCCGCGCAAAGGCTGTTGACCGGCTACCTCGACCGGCGCGCGACGGCGTTCGAGGCGGAGCGTCTCGGACTGCTCGTGTGGCTGTACGACTATGTCTGCTTGCTGTGGAGCGAGCTTTATTCGAGGCTACGGCCGGCCGATGCCGCGAACGGAATGGCCGACCGGGCACGACTGCTCGCCCAGCGCCTGGCATGCGAGTCCGGTGGTCGCGCCGGGGAAGTTCCGGCACACTAGGCGGTCTTGCAACGACCCTCTGCCGAGGGGGTTCGCTCAACTTCGACGCGACGGAGAGTTCAATGGCGCAGATGATCGTGGTGGACCGTGATGGAAAGGAGCACGAGATCGAGGCCAAGCCCGGCCTCAAGATCATGGAAATTCTGCGTGAACTCGACTACGGCGTCGCTGCGATTTGCGGGGGTCTTTGCTCTTGCGCGACCTGCCATGTATACGTCGATCCGAGCTGGGCCTCCCGCCTGCCGAAGCCGCAGAGCGATGAGGTGGAACTGCTCAAGGAACTGACCGATTTTCGGGATGGCGCATCCCGGCTATCCTGCCAGGTCGAATTCACCGAGGCACTCAGCGGCATCAAGGTCGCGATCGCTCCGGATACCTAGGAGCCTCAGACAGGCCCCGCGCTCCCGTCATTTTTTCTCCGTTTGACGACGCACTGCTTCCTGCGCCGCGGCGATTGCGGCGGGATCGCCGAGAAATCGGCGGCTCATCGGTTGGATCTGTTCGTCCAGCTCGTAAAGCATCGGAATGCCGGTTGGGATGTTGAATTCGACGATGGCGCTTTCGGACATGAGATCGAGCATCTTGACCAATGCCCGCAGCGAGTTGCCATGCGCGACCACGAGCACGTTTTTGTTGGCTCGAAGCTCCGGAACGATTCGGGTTTCCCAGAAGGGTAGAACACGCGCCAGCGTGTCTTTGAGCGATTCCGCCGTCGGCAGCAGCTTCGGATCGAGATCGGCGTAGCGCGGATCGAAGCGCGGGTGGCGCGGATCATCCCAGTCGAGAGCGGGCGGCGGCACGTCGTAGCTGCGGCGCCAGATCTTGACCTGGTCCTCCCCGTGCTCGGCGACCGTCTGAGCCTTGTTGAGTCCCTGCAGCGCGCCGTAGTGTCGCTCGTTGAGGCGCCAGCTGCGCTCGACCGGAATCCACATCCGATCGGTGGTATCGAGCATCAGCCACAGCGTGCGGATCGCGCGCTTCAACACCGAAGTGAGAGCGATGTGCGGCTCGATCTTCTCGCGCAGCAATTCGCGCCCCGCGAACACCGCCTCTTCGCGCCCGAGATCGCTCAAGTCCACGTCATGCCAGCCGGTGAACAGGTTCTCGACGTTCCAGGTGCTTTGGCCATGGCGGACCAGGATCAACTTTCCGGGCACTTTGCAGTTCTCCTTGGGCTTTGAGGGATCGGCGCTAGGATGCGGCTGCCGGCTGCTGGCGAACGGCCGCCACGAACGTGCCGTCGAATTGGGTGGCGACGGAGCGCTTGTAGTGTATGTCGACGTGCAGGCGAATGCGCCCCCGCCCCGCCTTCAGCAGCATCTTGCGGAATTTTTCGACATGCTCGGCGGGAGGCGTGCTCAGGGAGGCGCACAGCACGCCCTGCACGGGCGCCAGATAGCGAATGGTGGATTCTTGAACGACCGCGTCGGCGGCGATCTGCTGCGTCGCCAGGTAGCGGGTGGCCCAGGCCCAGCCGGCAAGCACGGCGATGCAGAACTGGCTGCCGCCGAAGGCCGTGCCCTTGAAATTGGCGTTCGCGGCGAGCGGCGCGGTGAGCACCAGGCCGCTGTCGCCGGCGGATTCGACCACGATCCCGATGTGCCGCGCGAGCGGAAACTCGCCGGCGATTCGACTTTGCAGGTAATCCCTGCCGAAGAGCGCTTCTGCCCGCATGGCACTGGCCTCTCTCAATTCTGCGCCAATCGTCGCACGGCCTGTAGGGCGACCGAGAGCGTCGCGAAATCCGGCGCCGAACCGGTGCGCAGATCGATGACGATTCGCTTCAACGCATCCACGCCGGCGGTGTGGCGGCGGCTCCATTGGTCGACTCGGGCCCCTGGATCGCGACCTCTGCATTTGAGCACCGCACCGGTGATCTTGCGCTGCAGGGCGTACAGGTCCTCGCGCACCGTGTGCCGCGCGACCGCCTGCCAGTGCCCTTCGGCGGGTAGGCCGTCGATTTGCTCTTTGATCCAGGTGAGGCCGATGCGTTCCCCCAGTTCGAAATAAGATCGGGCCGCATACTCGATTTTTACGCGCGCCTGCATCGCGACTTCCACCAGGTCGAGCGCGCAGTGCATCGTTTCCAACGAAGCGATGCGAGCGGCGAGCTGATCCGGCACGCGCTGTTCGATGAGGTGCGAGCGCTGGGTGCTCAGTCGGGAACGGCTGGTCGCGCTCAGCAGCGAGTCGAGTTCGCGCCACAGCTGCGCCACCGGCGCGGCGTAGCGCCTCACGGCGCGCTCGATATCGAGATTCTCGAGACGGTTCTCGAGCAGCCAATAGCTCGAGTGGCGCAGCAACAGCGTGGTTTGGAACATGGCGGTGTACTGCACGACCGCCGGAATGCGGTTGTCGAGGCCTTCTATCTGCGCCCAGATGCCGCGGATCGCGAACACTTCGCGCGCGATCGTGTACGCCCGCGCGATGGCCGCCGGATCCGCGCCGGTGTCGTCCTGCGCCCGGACCGGGAAGACCGGCCCCATGCGGTTGATGAGACTGTTGGTGATGGCGGTGGCGATGATTTCGCGGCGCAAACGATGGCGCTTCAAGCGCACGGCGAAGCGCTGTCGCACGGGTCCGGGAAAATATCGATTCAGTTCGGTCGAGAGATAGCGATCCTCCGGTACGTTGGAATTGATCAACGCCCGGTACAGCCAAATCTTGCCATAGGCCAGGAGGATCGCGAGTTCGGGACGCGTCAGCCCTTCGCCCGCCTTGCGCCGCTCCGCGATTTCCTCATCCGAGGGCAGGAACTCCAGGGCACGATTCAGATCGCCGGAGCGCTCGAGCGCACGGATGACGAATGCATTCTCGCTCAAGCGCTCCTTGGCGTGGAATTCGCTGCTGCTGATCGCCTGACCTTGCAGATAGTTGTTGCGCAACACCAGTGCCGCCACTTCGTCGGTCATCTGCACCAGCAGCCGATCGCGCGCCGCCCGCGTGATTTCGCGCGAGCGAACGGCGCCGTTCAGCAGGATCTTCAAGTTCACTTCGACGTCCGAACAATTCACCCCGGCGGAATTGTCGATGAAGTCCGTATTCAGGCGGCCGCCGCGGCGCGCGAACTCCACGCGCCCGAGCTGCGAAAGGCCGAGGTTGCCGCCTTCGCCGACGACCTTGCAGTTCAGCTCGGTGGCGTCGATGCGCACCGCATCGTTGCTGCGGTCGCCGACGTCACTGTGGCTTTCGCTGCTCGCCTTCACGTAGGTGCCGATGCCCCCGTTCCACAGCAGGTCCACGTGGGATTTGAGTATCGCCTTGATGACTTCGTTCGGGGTGGCTTGCGCGGGCAGTTCGAGCAGGCTCTGCGCTTCACGCGACAAGGTCAGGTTCTTGGCGCCGCGCGAGTACACGCCGCCGCCCTTCGAGATCGTGCTCTTCGAGTAATCCTCCCACGAGGAGCGGGGCAGCCGGAACATCCGCTGCCGCTCGCGGAACGAGCGCGCCGCGTCGGGCTGCGGATCGATGAAAATGTGCTGATGATTGAAGGCGGCAATCAGGCGAATGTGCGGCGATTGCAGCATGCCGTTGCCGAACACGTCGCCGGCCATGTCGCCGATACCCGCGACCGAGAAATCCTGGCTTTGGATGTCGACGCCCATTTCGCGAAAATGCCGTTTGACGCATTCCCATGCCCCGCGCGCCGTGATGGCCATTTTCTTGTGGTCGTAGCCGGCCGAGCCGCCGGAGGCGAACGCATCCCCGAGCCAGAAGTTGTACTGCTCGGAAATCGCATTCGCGATGTCCGAGAAGGTCGCGGTTCCCTTGTCCGCCGCGACGACGAGATACGCATCACCGCCGTCGTGCCGTACGACCCGTGGCGGCGGCACGATCTTCTCGTCGATGATGTTGTCCGTGACATCGAGCAACCCGCGAATGAGCGTCTGATAGCACGCGATCACCTCGGCCTGCTGGCTTTCCCGGTCGGCCGACATCATGCGTCTGACGACGAAGCCGCCCTTGGCGCCCACCGGCACGATGACCGTATTCTTGACGTGCTGCGCCTTCATAAGCCCGAGGATCTCGGTGCGAAAGTCCTCGCGCCGGTCGGACCAGCGAATGCCGCCGCGGGCCACGTACCCCATGCGCAGGTGCACGCCCTCCATCCGCGTCGAGAACACGAACACCTCGAACATCGGCTTCGGCAGCGGCAATTCACGAATTTTCTGGCTCTCGAGCTTGAAAGACAGGTAATCCTTTGACTGGCCGCTGCTCGAGGTTTGATATGCGTTCGTGCGCACGGTCGCCGACAGCGCATTCCACAACGCGCGCAGGATCCGGTCCTCGTCGGAGCGGGTGACTTCTTCGAGCCTGGAGCGGATCTGCTGTTCGAGACGCGCAAGCGCGGCGCGCCGCGCTGCATCGGACAAGTCCGGGTCGAAGCGCGCAACGAAGAGGTCCGCGAGGTTGCGGGTGACGGTGGAATTGTTCACCAGCACCTGAGCGATGTACCCCTGACTGAAGGGCAGACCGGTCTGCAGCAGGTAGCGGCAATAGGCGCGCAGCACCGTGACCAGGCGCCAGGGCACGCCGGCGGCGAGGGTGAGCTGATTGAAGCTGTCGCTGTCCATGCGGCCGGTCCAAACGGCGGTAAACGCGCTCTTGATTTCCGCCGCCAGCTCCTCGAACGTGCTTTCCGCGGTGCCTTGGATGAGCAGTTCGAGGTCTTGAATCCAGGCGCGGCGTCCGTCCGGAAACTCCAATCCGTACGGTCGCTCGGCGATCACCTTGAGTCCCATGTTCTCGAGCATGGGCAACAGATCGGATATCGGGATGGCCTCGCGGAGACGAAAAATCTTCAGGAAGAGTTTATCTTTGCGGCGCGGCTCGGTGCGGTAGATATCGAGATGCAGACGCTCGGGATCCTTCTCCGCCGCCTCGAGAAAGCTCACGTCGTGCGCGGCCGCGTCCCCCGCAAAATCCTCGGTGTAGGCGGCGGGAAACGCCTGCGCATAGGTCGCGAACAGCTGCAGTGCATACGCCTCGTCGAAGCGTGCCAACAGCGCCGTCTTGAAGTCATCGAACCATGAATGCACGGCCTGCGCGATGCGCCGCTCGAGAATCTCCGTGCCGATGTGTACCGCTTCGTTCGGCAGGGTGCGCGCCACGACGTGAATCCGCGCCAGGTTGGACTCGGCGATCTGCACCTGCGACTCCATGCTGACCGCGGAGAAAGCGTCGCCGATGACGCGTTCGATGCGTTGCCGGACCTGCGTGTTGTATCTCTCGCGGGGTACGTAGATGAGGCAGGAATAGAACCGCCGGAACGCGTCGCGCCGCAGCAGGAGACGCACGCGCGGCCGCTCCTGCAGACCGAAGATCCCGGTGACGATGCGGATGAGTTCGGGCACGTTTGCCTGGAACAGTTCGTCGCGCGGAAAGGACTCGAGAATGTGCTGCAGCGCCTTGCCGTCATGGCTGTCGGGCGCGAGTGCGAAGTGCAGGACCACCTGGGCCACTTTGTGCCGCACCACCGGAATCTCGCGCGGGTTGGTGCTGTACGCCGCCGACGTCCAGAGTCCCAGGAAGCGCCGCTCTCCGATCAGCCGGCCCTTCGCATCGAAATGCTTGATGCCGACGTAGTCGAGGTAGCCCGAGCGGTGCACCGTCGATTGCAGATTCGCCTTGGTCACCAAGACCAGTTCGCGGGAGCGGCTCTGGCGACGAATATCGGCAGGCAGAGTGCGGCTGGAGCTCTGCGCGCGCTTGTGGCCCTTGCGCAGAAGGCCCAAGCCGGTGCTGTCGACGGATTCGAGGCTGTCCCGCCCCTTGCGCCGGCGCAGGCGGTATTCCTTGTAGCCCAGGAAGGTGAAGTGCCGGTTTTCCATCCACGCGAGCAAAGCCTGCGTCTCGCTCACATCGCGCGGATCGAGGCGCGTGCTGAGCGAAGTCAGGTCGTCCGCGCATTGGCGGGCGGCGGCGCGCATTTTGCCCCAATCCGCGCAGCAAACCCGCACGTCGCGCATGCTGCGCTCGATCTCCGCACACAAGGATTGCAGCATCGCCGGATCGACGATTCGGTCGACCTCGATGTGCTGGAACGATTCGAGCCGCTGATGTTTGGCGGCCGCCGCACTGCGCTCATCGACCGAGCGCAGCACGCCGGTGGTGTCGCGGGTGACCGCGAAGACCGGATGCGCCAGGAAATGCAGCGTGAGGCTGCGCTGTGCCAGGGCGACGCCGATTGAATCGACGAGGAACGGCATGTCGTCGTTCACCATCTCGATGACCGTGTGCGGGGAGCTGTAGCCGTGTTCGCGCAGCGTGGGATTGAATACGCGCACCAGAGCCCGGCCGCGACGCTGGCGCGCGAACTGAAGATGCGACAGCGCCGCGGCGGCGAGCAATGCCGGATCGCGCATGGCGATATCCTCGGGGTCCACGTTGGCGTAATACCCCTGCAGGAAGTGCTTCGCATCCACGACGCGAAGCGAGCGGGGCAGCCGCGCCGCCGCCGCCATGACGGATGCGACCATTTTTCGATACTGCTCTGCGCTCGATTGATGCATACGCGTGTCCTGACGTCAGTCCGGCCGTTCCAGATCGCCGATGGCGGCCGCCAGAAAGCGGCATGCCTCGCCGCCGGTGATGCAGCGGTGATCGAAGCTCAGCGACAGCGGCATGCGCCGGTGCGCCGCCACGGTGTCGCCGATGACCACCGGTTCCGGGCGCACCTTGCCCGCGCCGAGAATCGCCACCGCGGGAGGCACGACGCGGGGAATGCCGTAACGACCGGCAAGGGTGCCGAAATTCGACAACATCAGCGTGAAGTCGCGCAGGTCCTCCGGAGTGGTGCTGCGCTCATGTGCCGCGGTCTTCTGCGCCGCGATGTCGGCGCGCAGCTCCTGCGGCGTTTTGGTCTCGATTTTGCGCAGCACCGGCACGATCAGCCCGCCCGGCGTATCGACGGCGATCGCGAGGTCGATGTGCCTGAGCAGGATGCGCGTATTGCTCGCAGCATCGTACCAGGCGTTCAAGGCCGGTTCGGCGCGGGCGGCGCTGATCATGGCGCGTATCAGCCGCAGCATGTAGTCGCCGCGCCGGCTCCAGGCATGAATATCCGCGTCGTCGCAAACCGTGCTCAAGGGGACCTGATCCCGGGACAGCGACATGGTGCGCGCCATCGCGCGCCGTGCGCCGCGCAACGGTTCGGCGGCGGCGCCGGCAGGCACGGTGATGGTGCGGCCGTTCGAGCCGCGGCCTTCCAATCCGCTGCCATTTGCGGCGCCTCCGTCGACGGCGCGCCCGTCGGCTGGCGAGGCGGCCGGCGCCGTCATTTGTGCGTGCACCAGGACGTCATCGAGTTTGATCACGCCGCCCGGCCCGCTGCCGGGGAGAGTCTCGAGGTCGAGCCCAAGGCGCTTGGCAAGGGCGCGCGCCATGGGCAGGGCGCGGTTGCGGGCGGCGCCGTTGGCGCGCGAGCGCCCGATGACGGCGGACTCGACGAATTCCTCCTCGCTCACCGCCGGCATGCTGCCGACGACGGTGCCGGAATCGAATTCGATGAGCGGCGCCCCGGTCGCGATGATGTCTCCCACCGCGCCGTGGAGTGCCTTGATGGTGCCGCTGTAGGGCACAGGAACTTCCACGACCGCCTTGGCGGTCTCCACCGATACCATCGGCTGATCCACGAGCACCTGCTCGCCCGCCCTGACGTGCCATTCGAGGATCTCGGCCTCGGCCAGACCCTCGCCCAAATCGGGAAGCCTGAATGTGCTCATGGAGATTGGTTCATGGCGCGCTCATCCGGCCATCGCGACTTGGACGGCATCCACGATCCGCTGCACACCGGGAATATAGTCATGCTCGAGCCGGAACAGCGGCATCACCGTGTCGAATCCGGTGACCCGCTGGATCGGGGCGTGCAGATCATACAGCCCGTGCTCGGCGATGATGGCCGCTATCTCCGCGCCGACTCCGACGTTGCGCGCCGCCTCGTGCACGATCACGAGACGCCCGGTCTTCGCCACGGAAGCGAGGATGGTTTCGCTGTCGATCGGGCTCAAGGTCGCAAGATCGATGACTTCGCAGCTGATTCCCTGGCTGTCGAGTTCGGCGACGGCGCGCAGTGTTTCGATGGTCATGGCTCCCCAGGTCACGATGCTGACATCGCTGCCCTCGCGCAAGATGAAGCAATGGTCCAGCGGCAGCGCCTGGCCATCGTCGGGCACTTCCTGGCGCATGGCCCGGTAGAGGCGCACGGGCTCGAGGAACATCACCGGGTCCGGGTCGCGGATCGCGGCCAGCAGCAGGCCGTAGGCGCGTGCCGGCGAGGAGGGGCAGACGACGCGAATCCCGGGAATGTGGCACAGCAGAGTCTCGGTGCTTTCCGAATGATGCTCGGGCGCGTGGATTCCCCCGCCGTGCGGCGTGCGAATGACGACCGGACAGGTCAAGCGGCCGCGCGTGCGGTAGCGCATGCGCGACATGTGGTTCACGATTTGATCGAGCGCCGGATACATGAATCCCATGAACTGAATTTCCGCCACGGGCTTGAGCCCGTGCGTCGCCATGCCCACCGACATCCCGGCGATGGTCGCTTCCGCCAGCGGCGTGTCTTGAACACGATCCTGGCCGAATCGGGCCTGCAGTCCCGCCGTCGCTCGAAACACGCCGCCGTTCGCGCCGACATCCTGCCCTATCACCACGACGCTGTCGTCATGCTGCATTTCCCAGCCATGCGCCATCGCGATGGCTTCGACCATGGTTATTTTTGCCAACTCACGTCCCGCTGGGTTTCGTGCCGTACTTATGCGCAATCGCACGCTGCTCGCGCAAGTGCAGCGGCAATTCAGCGAACAGGTAATCGAACATTGCGTCGGTCGACTGCTTGGCCGTATGCAGATACTCGCCCACGGCGGCATCGACCTGCTGCGTGCAGTCCTTCAGCAGCGCTTGCTCCTGCGCCTCGCTCCAGGCGCCGGACCTGAAGAGGTACTCGCGGATGCGGGTGAGGGGCTCGACGCTCCAGGCCTCCTTGACCTCCGCGGCCTGCCGATAGCGGCTCGCGTCATCCGCCGTGGTGTGATCGCTCAACCGATAGGTGAGCGCTTCGATTACGCAGGGGCCGCCGCCGCGCCGCGCCGTTTCCAACGCCTCGCCCACCACCTGCCGCACGGCGAAGACATCGTTACCGTCCACCTGCACCCCCGGGATTCCCGCCGCCACCGCCTTCTGCGCCAGGGTTTGCGCCGCCGTTTGCGCCGCCACGGGCACGGAGATCGCCCAACCGTTGTTCACGATCACGAACACCACCGGCAGCGCGCGCGCTCCCGCCAGATTGATCGCTTCATAGAATGCGCCTTCGGAAGTACCGCCGTCGCCGATGAAGCTCAGTGCGCAGCGCGGTTCCCCACGCAGCTTGAAGGCCATCGCCGCGCCGGCCGCATGCAAGGTCTGAGTGGCGATCGGCACGCACCAGGCAAAATCGCCGCGCGGCCCCGCAAAGTTGCTGCCGCGCTCATCGCCCCCCCAGTTCAGCAGGATCTCGACCATGCTCACGCCGCGCCACAGCTGCGTGCCGAACTCGCGGTACACGGGCGCCAGCACATCCTCCGGCCGCATGGCGGCGCCGACTCCGATGTGCGCGGCCTCGTGCCCGAGACAGGAAGGGTACGTGCCGAGCTGCCCGGTGCGCTGCAAGTTGACGGCCTTGGCGTCGAACACCCGCACGCACGTCATGGCCCGATACATGCGCAGCACCTGGTCGATGTCGGCGGCAAACTGCGGCAGCGGCGCGACGAGGTCACTCCGGGAGTTGAGGATTTGTTTGTATTCGATCTTGAACGAGGCGACCGTCGGCATCGGCGAATTATGCCAGGGCTGTGGGAGCGGCGCTTCAGACACGGTGCCGGCCCGCGAGATAGTGCTGGGTCTGCATTTCCACGAGGCGGCTGGCGGCGCGCTGAAACTCCACTCGTAATCGCTCTCCCCGATACAGCGAGGCCGGCGGTGCCGCGGCCGATACCACGATCTTGACGCCGCGATCGTAGAGCTCGTCGATCAGCATGATGAAGCGCCGCGCCGCATCCTCGTGTTCGGGCGTGAACAGCGGGACGTTGGCGATGAAGATGGTGCCATAGGAGCGGGCGAGCTCGATGTAGTCGTTCTGGCTGCGCGGGCCCTCGCACAATTCGCTGAATTCGAACCACACCATCCCGGGACCCAGTGCGCGGGCACGAATAGTACGGCCCTCGACGGTAAGCGTTTGCGGACCTGTTGCCGAGCCGCCGGCAAGCGCCGCGAATCGCTCCTCGAGCGCGACTTGCGAGTCGGGTCGCGTGGCGTCCAGATAGGTGGGCGCCTGCTCGAGCCGGCGCAACCGGTAGTCGATGTCGCCGTCCAGATGCCGCACATCGAGATACGCTTCAATGAGCTCGATGGCGGGTAGGAACCGCTGGCGCTGCAAGCCATCCTCGTACAAGGATCGCGGCGCGATGTTGGAGGTTGCGATGAGCGTCACGCCGCGGCGAAACAGGCCCGCGAAGAGCCCGCCGAGAATCATCGCGTCGGCGATGTCGGAGACGAAGAATTCATCGAGGCACAGCACTTGGGTGCGCGCGGCGATCCGCTCTGCGACCGCATCGAGCGGCTCGATGCGCCCCTCGATGCCGGCGAGTTCGGCATGCACCTGGCGCATGAAGCGGTAGAAATGGCTGCGCTCGGCGCGGACGCCGCGCCGGCGGAGTCGCCCGGAACCCTGCGGTGACTGCAACGAAGCGAAGAACAAGTCCATCAGCAGCGTCTTGCCACGACCAACGCCCCCCCAAAGGTACATGCCGCGCGGGCCCGCGGCGGCGGCGAGTGCCGGCCACGGCAGCCACGAACGCAGCGTTTGTACGATGGACGGCGGATGGCGGCGCAGCTCCTCGCTCAGGGCATCGAGGCGCGCGGCCGCTCCGACCTGAGCCGCGTCGAACTGCAGTCGATGAGCCGCCACCTCTTGTTGCAGGCGCGCTCCGACCGTCACTGTGCCACCCCGCCTACAGGCTCTGGTAGTTCGGACCTGAACCACCCTCGGGGGTGACCCAGGTGATTTGATCCGTATACGGTTCCTTGATGTCGCAAGCTTTGCAGTGCACGCAGTTCGACGCATTGATTTGCAGCTTCCTGCCGCCGCTGCCGTCGGCAATCATTTCATACACGTTCGCGGGACAGAAGTTGGTGCAGGGATTGCCGAACTCGGTCACGCAGCGCGTCGCGCAGAGCGTGGTATCGGCCACGTGCAGATGCACGGGCTGATTCTCATCGTGCGTGGTGGAGGCGAAGAACACGAACGCCAGCCGGTCGCGCGGCGGCAATTCGCGCTCGCCCCAGTCACGCTCGGGCGAGGCGTAGTCCAGGTGCCTCAAGGCCTTGTCGTCGGCGTGGTTGGCGAGCGTCCAGGGCGAGTGGCCGCGCGTCACATAGGTCTCAAAGGCCGCATTGGCGAGGCCGAACCACAGGCCGCGGTTGAACCCGGGACGGATGTTGCGCACTTTGTAGAGTTCTCGTCCGCCTGGCGCCGCGCGCCAGCGCGCATCGAACCCTATGCTCGTGCCGGTCTCGACATAGTGTGCCGCCGCGGTCATGCCCGAGCGAATCGCCTGATGAATGCCCTTGATCTTCGGTGTGTTGAGGGTGCCCCCGGCGTCGCCCACCAGCATCGCTCCGGGCATCTCCAAGGTCGGCATCGACTGATAGCCACCTTCGATCACGGTGCGGGCGCCGCCCGCAATGATCTCCCCGCCTTTCAAGAGGTCCTTGATGGCAGCATGATTCTTGAATTGCTGGAAGGCCTCGAAGGGTTTGAGCCGCGGATCTTCGTAATCCAATCCCACCACGAAGCCGACGTACACGCGATCATGGTCGAGGTGATATAGAAAGCTGCCACCGTACGTGCGGTTGTCGAGCGGCCAGCCGATGGAGTGTTGAATGAGCCCGGGCTGCACGCGGTTGGGCGGCAGCTGCCAGAGTTCCTTGAATCCCAGGCCGTAGGTCTGCGGAGACTTTCCCGCATCGAGCTTGAAACGCTTGATCAACTGCTTGGAGGTGCTACCGCGGCAGCCCTCGCAAAACATGGTCACCTTCGCGTGGATCTCGGGACCCAGCGCATAGTTCGGCCCGGGCTCACCGCTCTTTTCCAGCCCCATGTCGCCGATGCGTACGCCCTTGACGGCGCCACTGTCATCGAAGAGTGCCTCGGCGGCGGCAAAACCGGCGAATACATCCACACCCAACTTCTCCGCCTCCGCGCCCAGGATCGGGATCAATTGGCCGAGCGAGATGATGAAATTGCCGTGGTTCTCCATCTGCGGCGGGGTGACCGGAAGCTTGTAGCGCTTGCGACGGGTCATCATGAAGAATTCGTCGCGCGCCGCGGGCACGCAGATCGCGGGCGGGTGCTCGCGCCACTGCGGCAGCAACTCATCGAGAGGCCCCGGCTCCAGTACCGCGCCCGACAGGGAGTGTGCTCCCAAGCTTGCGGCCTTCTCGAGAACGCACACGCTCAGAGACGGCTTCAGCTGTTTGAGGCGGATGGCGCAGGCGAGGCCGGCAGGGCCGGCACCTACGATCGCGACCTCATACTCCATGACATCTCGCTGGTTTTCGGGCATCGCATTCACACCTGGCGGGTCCAAAACGGCGCCGTAGTAGACCACAAACGGCGAATCTGAACGAGACATCCACCAGGTGGACACTCCATGAGGGGATTTGCGCAGAGCCGGCGCTTTATCAGGTGGGGATCACCATGTTGACAGGCCACGGATGCCGCCAACCAGGATGGCCGAAGGGATCGGGCATGGTTAGGGCAGGGACGCCCACCCCTATTAACCTTGCGATGCAGTATCGCGGGTGCTACGGAAGCTCGATGCCCATGGCCGTGGCTTCGCCTCCGCCGATGCATAGGCTCGCAATGCCGCGCTTCTTGCCGCGGGCGCGCATCGCGTGGATCAACGTGGTCAAGATGCGCGCACCGGTCGCACCGATCGGATGTCCGAGCGCACAGGCGCCGCCGTTTACGTTCACCTTCTCGTGATCGAGCCCCAAGTCCTTCATGGCCGCCATGGCCACCACCGCAAACGCCTCGTTCACCTCGTACAGATCGACGTCCGCAGCCCTCCACTCCAACCGGGCCAGCAGCTTTTGGATCGCCCCGACGGGCGCCAGCGTGAACCATTCCGGTTCCCTCGCGAAACTCGTATAGCCCAAGATGCGCGCCAAGGGCTTCAGGCCCCGCTCCCTGGCCAGGGATTCGCGCGTCAGGACCAGGGCGGCCGCGCCATCGGAAATACTCGCCGAACTGGCCGCGGTCACGGTGCCGTCCTTCTTGAACGCGGGCTTGAGCGAGGGGATTTTCGACGCATCGAGCGTGCCAGGCGTCTCGTCCTTGTCGATGACCGTCTCGCCTTTGCGCGTCCTGGCCGTCACGGGCGTCACTTCGGAGGCGAACGCGCCGCTAGCGACCGCGGCTTGGGCCCGCCGCACGGACTCCGCCGCGAACTCGTCCTGCGCCCGGCGTGTGAACTCGTACCGCCCGGCGGTCGTCTCGGCGAAGCAACCCATGAGCTGACCATCCCACGGGCTCTGCAGGCCGTCGAAGTACATGTGATCGAGCACCTCCTGGTGACCCATGCGATACCCGGCCCGCGCCTTCGGCAGCAGATACGGTGCGTTGGTCATCGACTCGAGCCCCCCGGCCACCAGGATGCGGGCAGACCCGGCAAGGAGCTGATCTGCAGCCAGCATCACGGCACGCATCGCGGAGCCGCACATTTTGTTGACCGTGGTGGCGGGAACGCTCGCCGGGATGCCGGCGCCCAGGGCTGCCTGGCGGGCCGGCGCCTGGCCGAGACCGGCCGACAGTACGCAGCCCATGATCGTTTCATCGACCTCCGAGGCCGCCACCCCCGAATCTGCAAGCGCTGCCTTGATGGCGGCGGCGCCGAGTTGCGGTCCAGTAACGCCCGAAAAAGCGCCCTGAAATGCACCTACCGGGGTGCGACGTGCGGCCAGTATGACGATGGGATCCGAGTTCATAGGAAGCGCATTCCGTAAAGGTGGTGTTAAGAGTTCGAACGGTGTTAATGGGGTCGAAGTATAGCGGGGTCAAGGCGCCAGCGGCTCGCCGACCGCCTGCGCAATCAGTTCGCGGCTGCGCTGTCGCGCACCTTCGGGGTGGAGGACGGCCAGGATTTCGAAGCGGATGGGTTTGCGGCGCAGCATGACGCTCCCCGACGGCAACACCTCCCTGGTGCCGTGGATGGCCACGGCGACGATGTGCATTTGCGAGCGTTCTGCGGTCGCGAATGCACCGCCGAGAAACTTGCCGATCTGGCGGGTCGCATCGAAGGTGCCCTCCGGAAAGAACACCAGGGACTGGCCGGTGGCCGCGAGCTTCCATACTCGCCGCGCGTCCGAGGCGCCTTTGTGCCGGTCGAAGCGCTCGACGAACTCAGAGCCGAGGCGCCGCAGCAAGAGGCTCGCGAGCGGCACGCGTACCATCTCCTTCTTGATGACGAAGGCAAATTCGGGGGGCAGAGCCGCCACGGCCACGATCCCGTCGATGTAGCTGGCGTGGTTGGCCACCACCACGCATGGGACCCGCGGTAAATGCTCGATCCCTTGGACCCGCAGGGGGATACCGGCGGCGCGGAAGAAGCCGCGCGAAAATACGCCCGCCGCGTGGCGGCGCGCCCGCACGGTCGGGAGTACCAGACTGAGGGCCAGGGCGGTGACCGCCATGACCGTGAAGAGCGCAACGCAATAAACCGCGTACAGACGCTGTGTTAAGCCCACGGAGTTAACTTTTCGTTGAAGATCTGTGATCTGGTTCACCTTATGTTAATACTTGCAGTTACTGTGAGACTGGTCACGCCGACCCGCCAGCACCCCTCGCATACTGGACACCAATAGCGCGTAAGCACCATTTCGTGCGGGTTCCACGCGGGAAATTATGGCGACGGCATTGAAACGGACGGTTTATACACGCACCTCGGGCGCAGGAATACCACCGGCCCGCGATGCGGCGGATCCTGCCCTGCAGCGATTCCTCGACGCCGTGTGGATGGAGCGCGGCTTGTCGGCCAACACCCTCGCCGCCTACCGCGCCGATTTAACCGCACTGGCGCGCTGGCTGGAAGAGCGCGACAGCGCACTGTTGAAGGCGACGCGCATGGAACTGCTCGGTTTCATCGCCGCGCGAGTCGAGGGCGGATCGCGGCCGCGATCGACGGCGAGGCAGCTGTCGAGCTTCCGTCGTTTCTTCCGCTTCATGGTGCGCGAGAATTTGATCGCGATCGATCCGACCGCGCAAATCGCCATGCCGAAAATCGGCCGCTCGCTCCCCAAGTCCCTCACCGAGGCCGAGGTCGATTCCCTGCTCGAGGCGCCGACCGTCACCGATCCTCTCGGTCACCGCGACCGCACCATGCTCGAAGTGCTGTACGCCACGGGCCTGCGCGTCTCGGAGCTGGTGAGCCTCAAGCACAATCAAGTCAATTTGAATCAAGGCGTGATGCGTGTGGTCGGTAAGGGAAACCGCGAGCGCCTGATTCCGCTCGGCGATGAAGCGGTCAGGTGGCTGCAGCAATTCATGCAAGGTCCGCGTGTGGAAATCCTCTTGGAACGCCAGACGGATTACTTGTTCCCCACCCGCCGCGGCGACCGCATGACGCGCCAGGCGTTCTGGCACATCATCAAGCGCTACTCCAAGAAGGCAGGCGTCGAGAAAGAACTCTCGCCGCACACGTTGCGTCACGCGTTCGCCACGCATTTGTTGAATCACGGGGCGGATCTGCGCGTGGTGCAGATGCTCCTCGGCCACAGCGACCTCTCGACGACGCAAATCTACACGCACGTCGCGCGCGAGCGGCTCAAAGAACTGCACTCGCAGCACCATCCGCGGGGCTAGTGCCACGCGCAATATTCAGACAGGCTCCTGGTGTCCGCCGTGAAGCTGAGCGCCCGCCGCGGGGCCGAGCGCCCTCTGATAGAATTTGGTGAACCACTCGCAAGCGGTGGAGTCCAATTTCGCCTGATCCCTTGGAGTGCACCATGTTCAAAAGCCTTGCCGTCCTAGCCGCCGTCGCGGCCGCTTCGGCGCTCTGGGTGAGCGAGGCGTCGTCTGCCGAGCAAGCCCCGGACCCGCGCGCAGCACTGGTGAAACTCCTGCCTGCCGGCGCGAAAGTCGAGGATTTGAAGCCTTCGCCGATCGCCGGCATCTACGAATTCGTGCAGGGCGCGGACGTGAGCTACATCACGGCCGACGGCAAGTATTTCCTCGACGGCAATGTCTACGACATGAAGACGCGCGAGAATCTGACCGAGGTGCTTCGAACGCACGCCCGGCTCGCATTGATCAGCGAGGTGCCGGAATCGCAGATGATCATCTTCTCGCCGAAGAATCCGCTCTACACCATTACCGTCTTCACCGACGTGGATTGCCAGTACTGCCGCAAGCTGCACAGCGAAATCGCGGAACTCAACAAGCTCGGTGTGCGCGTGCGCTACATGTTCTTTCCGCGCTCGGGGCCCAACACAGAGAGCTGGCGCAAGGCGGAAGTGGTGTGGTGCTCGCCCGACCGCAATGAAGCGCTCACCCGTGCCAAGACGGGAGCGCAGCTCGACATGAACAAGACCTGCGCGCCGACGCCCGTGGCCCGCGAATATGCGCTCGGCCAGAGCATCGGGGTGCGCGGCACACCCGCCATTCTCACCGAGAAGGGGGATTACATCAGCGGGTACATGCCGCCGCACGACCTCGTTCAGGAGCTCAAGCAGCTGCAGTTCGCGAACCGCTAGCGCGCCGCTAGCGCGGCGAACCGCCGGGCGGCAAACCGCCGCAACCGCGCGGTCGCCGGGCGTCCGCCCCGTCGCTCACTGCTCCAGCAGCTTGAGCTTGTCCTTGACCGTATCCCACTGCTTGGCGTCGGCCGGGGCTTCGCCCTTCTCGCTGATCACCGGCCACTTCTTCGCGAGTTCCGCGTTCAATTGCTTGAAGTTCTGCTGGCCGTCGGGAATTTCCTCTTCCGAGAAGATGGCCTCAACCGGGCATTCGGGTTCGCACAGCGTGCAGTCGATGCACTCGTCCGGGTCGATCACGAGAAAATTTGGACCCTCATGGAAGCAGTCCACCGGGCAGACCTCCACGCAGTCCATGTATTTGCACTTGATGCAGCTTTCGGTGACCACGAACGCCATGACTTACCCTTCTTGATCGAGTTGAATGAACGGCTATTCTGCCACAGCCGGGAGCTTGGCTCAGTATTCCGCTGGGCGACCCTCGCCCTGTCCGGCTAGGCCCGGAGCGGACGCGTGAGTTCCGTGAAATGATGATCCTCGCGACCGGCGGCGCGGTCCGAGAAATACTTCCGTAAGGTGAACTCGCCGCTCGGAAAGGCCAGCTGATCCCACGGAATTTCCTCCTCGCCATAGAGTCCCACTTCCAGGCTCTCGGGCCCCGGGGCGAATCGGGGCTCCGCCAGCCGGGCGCGAAACATCACGTGCACCTGCCCGGCGTGAGTCACGTTGACCACCGCCAGCAGCGAGCCGACCTCGACCGTGGCCAAGGCCTCCTCGTAGCACTCGCGCGCAGCCGCATGCTGCATGGTCTCGCCGTTTTCCATGAATCCGGCGGGCACCGTCCAGAATCCGAGGCGCGGTTCGATGGCGCGGCGGCAGAGCAGAATCTTGCCCTGCCATTCGGGCACGCAACCGAGCACCAGCAGCGGATTCTTGTAGTGAATCGTGCCGCAGCTCGTACACACGAAGCGCGGCAGGTGGTCGCCGTCGGGAATCTTCGATGTAACGCGTGAGCCGCAGTGACTGCAGAAATTCAAAGGGTGTCCATGGTTAAAATTCTGGTGCCCGGAGAGGGAATCGAACCCACACGGTGTCACCACCACCGGATTTTGAGTCCGGCGCGTCTACCAGTTCCGCCATCCGGGCATGCCAGATCCCACAGTATATGCGATCGGGGCACTTGGTAGTATTGCCCGGGAATGCAGCGCACGGATTTTCATTTCCACCTCCCGAAGGACCTCATTGCCCAGCGGCCCGCGATTCCGCGTTCGGCGAGCCGGCTGCTGCAATTGGAAAGCGACGGCAAAACGCTGCGGGACCTGCATTTCAGCGACTTGCCGGAGCTTCTTACCGCGGCCGATCTCCTGGTGTTCAACGACACGCGGGTGGTGCCCGCCCGCGTGCATGCGACCAAGGAGAGCGGCGGCAGGATCGAACTGCTCCTCGAGCGCGTGCTCAGCTCGCGTCGCGCACTGGTGCATGCCCGCGCCAGCAAGGGTCTGAAGCCGCAGGCGGTGGTCAAGCTGCCCGGCGGCCACACGGCGCGCATGCTCGAGCGCGACGGAGAGTTGTTTCTCCTCGAATTCTCGGGCGACGTGCTCGCTTTCTTCGAAGCCCAGGGTGAAGTTCCGCTGCCGCCGTATATCGGGCGTGCGCCCGAATCGGCCGATCGTGAAAGCTACCAGACGGTGTACGCGAGGGCCCCCGGGGCCGTGGCGGCACCCACCGCCGGATTGCACTTCGATGCGGGGATCTTCGCTGCGCTCGAAAAGCGGGGGGTGCGGCACGCGTTCCTCACCCTGCATGTGGGCGCCGGCACGTTCCAGCCGGTGCGTGTGGATGACATCGAGGAGCACGAGATGCACGCGGAATATCTCGAGGTGCCGGCGTCCGCGTGTGCCGCCGTGAACGCCGCGCGCGCCGCCGGCGGCCGCGTGATCGCGGTCGGAACCACGGTGGTAAGGAGCCTGGAGACCGCGGCCGCGGAGGGAGTGCCGCTGCGGCCCTATCGGGGAGCGACGCGCATTTTCATCAAGCCCGGTTATAGATTTCGGGTCGTGGACGCCATGGTGACCAATTTTCACCTGCCCGAGTCCACCTTGATGATGCTCTGCTCGGCGTTCGTCGGGAAAGACCGGCTGCTCGCGGCGTACGCGCACGCGATCGAGGCGCGGTATCGGTTTTTCAGCTACGGTGATGCGATGTTCCTCAACCCCCCGACAGCGATGGTCGGGCGCGCGTGAACGCTTCGCCGCGGATGGGGTTCGAGTTGCTGCACCAGGACGGCGCGGCGCGGCGCGGGCGGCTCGATTTCAGTCGCGGCAGCGTCGAGACGCCGGCATTCATGCCGGTTGGAACCTATGGCACCGTCAAGGCGATGACGCCGGAACAGCTCGAAGGCATCGGTGTTCAAATCGTGCTCGGGAACACGTTCCATCTCTACCTGCGGCCGGGGCTCGAGGTCATCGAGGCGCATGGAGGATTGCACGGCTTCATGCATTGGCGGCGACCCGTGCTCACCGACTCCGGCGGCTTCCAGGTGTGGAGCCTCAAGGAGATGCGCAAGATCACCGAGCAGGGTGCGAGCTTTCGCTCACCGGTCGACGGCGCGCCGGTATTCCTCTCGCCCGAGGAGTCGATGCGCATTCAGCGCGTCCTCGGCTCGGACATCGCCATGTGCTTCGATGAATGCACACCATACCCGGCCGCGGAGAGCGAGGCGCGGGCGTCGATGGAGTTGTCGATGCGCTGGGCGCTGCGGGGGCATCGCGAGTACTACCGCGACGAGCCGCCGGGAACGCTGTTCGGCATCGTGCAGGGCGGAGTGCACGCGGGCCTGCGCTCCGGCTCGCTCGCGGCGCTCGAGGATATCGGCTTCGCGGGTCTCGCCATCGGCGGCCTCGCGGTCGGCGAGAGCGAGGCCGAACGCACGCAGGTGCTCGATGAGTTGATGCCGCAGATGCCGCGGCACAAGCCTCGCTACCTGATGGGCGTCGGCCGGCCGGAAGACATCGTCGAGGCGGTGAGGCGCGGCATCGACATGTTCGACTGCGTCATGCCGACGCGGCATGCGAGGAATGCGCATTTGTTCACGCGGCGGGGGGTCCTCAACATCCGCAATGCGGCGCATCGGAAGGACACCGGGCCGATCGAGCCGGGCTGCGCATGCTATACCTGCCGCAATTACAGCCGCAGCTACCTGCGGCATCTCGACAAGTGCGGGGAGATCCTCGGTTCCCACCTGAACACCGTCCATAACCTGTTTTTCTACGAGCGGCTCATGGGAGAGATTCGAGCGGCGATCGAGGCGGGGCGGTTCGCCGCCTATGCGGCGGAGTTCCACGCATTGCTCGGCGAGGGAATGGCTCCCGCGCGTTAAGTTTTGCGCCGCCTGCTGTATACTACGCGGCTTTCTGTCGCGGCGTCCGCCGCAAAAAATGGGTGTAACACTATGGATTTCTTCATTAATACGGCCCATGCGCAGGCCGCCGGCGGGGCCGGCGGACAAGGCATCATGAGCGCCATGTTGCTGCCCGTGCTGCTGTTGGTGGTCTTTTACTTTCTCTTGATCCGGCCACAAAACAAGCGCGCCAAAGACCAGCGCGAGATGCTGTCGAAAATCGCGGCGGGGGACGAAGTGGCCACCACCGGCGGCATCATCGGCAAGGTCGTCGAGGTCGGCGAACAATTCCTGACCTTGGAGATTGCGAGCGGCGTGAGCGTCAAACTGCAGAAATTCCAGGTGGCGCAGCTGTTGCCCAAAGGCACGGTCAAGAGCGCATGATTGCATACCCGCGGTGGAAGATCGTGCTGGTGGCGATCGTCGTCCTGATCGCGATCTTTCTGGCGCTGCCGAACTTGTTCGGCGAGGAGAATGCGCTGCAACTGGCGCGTGATCGCGCCGTCGTCCAGGAGAGCGACCGGACCAGCATCGAGCAGCTTCTGAAGACCAAGGGCGTCATGCCGACGGGCTCCTTCCTGGAGCAGGGCCGCCTGACGCTGCGATTCAGCAGCAAGCAAGATCAGCTGCAGGCGCGCGACTTGATCGCCGAAGCGCGGCCCAACCAGTTCACCATCGCGCTGTCGCAGGCTTCGCGGGTACCCGAATGGATGCGCAAGCTCGGGTTGAGTCCGCTCAAGCTCGGCCTCGACCTGCGTGGCGGTGTGTACCTCGTGTATCAAGTGGACGTGCAGGGGGCCGTGAAGCAGCAGCTCGACCACCGCGAGCAGGACTTTCGCTCCTCGCTGCGAACGGCGCGGGTCCCCTATCAGGACGTCCAGGTGGATTATGCGGCGAACCGCGTGCGCGTGCTGTTTCGCGATGCCGATAGCTTCGCGAAGGGCAAGGCGGCGATTCTCGCGGACAACCGCAATCTGCGTCTGACCGACATCACCGTGAACGGTACGCCGGCCCTCGAACTCACGCTGACTCCGCAGGAAATCAAGGAGCGCCAGGACTACGCGGTCCAGCAGAACATCATCATCCTGCGCAACCGCCTCAACAGTCCCGAACTCGCGGTGTCCGAGCCGCAGGTCGCGCGCGAGGGCGTCGACCGGATCGCCATTCAACTGCCCGGACTGCAGAACTCCGCCGAGGTAAAGAAGATTCTCGGCAAGACGGCGACGCTGGAATTTCGCATGGTCGATGAGGCCAACAATCCGCTCGAGGCGGTCGGCACCGGCCGCGTGCCTCTCGGTTCCAAGCTCTACTACACCCGCGAGAAGCAGCCGGTGCTGCTCAAGCGCGAGGTGGTCGTCACCGGCGACCAGCTCACCGACGCATCGTTCCAGCCGAACACGCAGGACGGCCCGGCGGTATCGGTGAGCCTGGACAGCCGCGGCGCCTCGAAGATGCTGAAGAACACCCAGGAGAACATCGGCCATTTGATGGCGGTGGTGTTCATCGATCGCTCGCGTGAGAAAAATGCGCAAGGGGTCGACGTCGACCGCACGACCGAAGAGGTCATCAACCGCGCGACCATTCGCGGCGTGTTCAGCAACAATTTCCAGATCACCGGAGTCAACCCGATCGAGGGGCGCGAGCTCGCGCTGCTGCTGCGCGCCGGCGGCCTGGCGGCGCCGCTGTCCGCGGTCGAGGAGCGGGCGATCGGCCCGAGCTTGGGCCAGGACAACATCGACAAGGGCGTCCATGCCATGGTGTTCGGCATGCTGGCGGCCTTCGTGTTCATGGCGATCTACTACAAGGTGTTCGGCTTGATCGCCGATGTGGTGCTCGCGGCGAACGTGGTGCTGCTCACGGCGTTATTGTCGCTGGTGGGGGCCGCGCTCACCCTGCCCGGCATCGCGGCGCTGGTATTGACCGTCGGCATGGCGGTGGATGCCAACATCTTGATCTACGAGCGCATCCGCGAGGAACTGCGCAACGGCGTCTCGCCGCGAGCCGCCATCACGGCAGGCTTCGAGCGGGCGTTCTCGGCGATCGCCGACTCGAATGTCACGGCGCTGATCGCGGGCCTGGTCCTATGGTTGTTCGGCGCCGGCGCGGTCCGTGGCTTCGCCGTCGTGCTGGTGCTCGGCATTGCAACCTCGATGTTCACCTCGCTCATGGGGAGCCGTGCATTGGTTCAAGTCATCTACGGTGGAAGGCGCAAGGTCGAACGCCTGTCCATTTAGGCGCGACCCGAGGTTCAAGGCGATGGAATTTTTTCACAAGGTAACCCGCTTCCCGTTCATGCGCACCCGCAAGGTGTGGTACGGGTTGTCCGCGATCTTGATTGTCTCCTCGCTCGGACTGGTGGTGCTGCGCGGGCTGAATCTCGGCGTCGATTTCACCGGCGGCGTGGTGGTCGAGACGAATTTTCCGCAGGCGCCGAATATCGAGAACCTGCGCAGCGCATTGGCGAAGGCCGCCGTTCCGGCGGCGCAGGTCCAGGCCTTCGGTAGTTCGCGGGACATCCTGGTGCGCCTGCCGCCCGACCCGAACGTGAAGGGCGAGCAGATCGGAGCGCGGATTCTCGAGATCTTCAAGACGGTCGATCCCGGCGTGAAGCTGCAGCGCACGGAAGTCGTCGGGCCCCAGGTGGGACAGGAACTGTTCGTCAAAGGAGCGTGGGCGCTGGTGGCGACCCTCCTGCTCATCTTGATCTACGTGCTGCTGCGGTTCACGCCGAAACTCGCGCTCGGCGCGATTTTCGCCGTGTTGCACGACCCGATCTGCGTGGTGGGATTCTTCGCCTTGACGCAGATCACCTTCGATCTCACGGCGGTCTCGGCCATCCTGGCGGTGATCGGCTATTCGCTGAACGACACGGTCATCGTGTTCGACCGGGTCCGCGAGCGCGCGCGTAACGCCCGCAAGCTGCCGATCGCGCAGGTGATCGACGAATCGATCAATCAAACCCTGTCGCGAACCTTGATGACCAAGCTGGTGACGCTGCTGGTCGTCGTCGCTCTGCTGATCTTCGGCGGGGAAACTCTGCACGGATTTTCAGCGGCGCTGGTCATCGGCATTCTCGCGGGAACCTATTCGTCGATCTACATCTCCGCCGCGCTCGCCCTGGATCTGGGGCTGCGGACCGACGATCTGCTGGAGCGAAAGCTCACCAAACCCGAGGAAGTGGATGGATTGCCATAGGAGCCTCGGACAGGTTCCTGGCGCGCCGCAGGTTGCCATGGCTCGCGCCCGACAATAGAGTCGCCCGATGGAACTACTCTCCGAGCCGCAAACGTGGTTGTCCTTCCTCACGCTGGCGGTTCTCGAGATCGTTCTCGGCATCGACAACATCATCTTCCTCTCCCTGCTGGTCGACCGACTGCCGCCGGCGCAGCGCCGCAGCGCGCGCGTGGTCGGACTGGGCTTTGCGATGCTCACGCGCATCGCGCTGCTGTTTTCGGTCATCTGGCTGGCGAACCTGCGCGAGCCGCTGTTTGCGATCGCGGGTGTCGGGATCTCGGGCCGCAATCTGATCCTGTTCACCGGTGGCGCATTCCTGGTGGTCAAGAGCCTCATGGAAATTCGCGATATGTTGAGCGGCAAGAAGTCGAGGCGAACAACCGGACTGATGGACAACTTCTGGCTGATCATCCTGCAGATCGGCATCATCGATATCGTATTCTCGCTCGACACGGTGTTCACCGCGGTGGGGCTTGCGAACCGCGTCGAGGTGATGATCGCCGCGATCGTCGTCTCGGTGCTGGTGATGATGATGGTGTCCTCCGCGGTCGGCGGCATCATCGAGCGGCACCCGACCATCAAAGGCCTGGCCCTCGTTTTCATGGTGCTGGTGGGATTCTCGCTGGTGGCGGAATCCGTGGATGTCGAGATACCGCGCAGCTATCTGTATTTTGCGATGGCGTTCTCGGCCGCCGTGGAAGTGGATCAATATGCGTTTGCAGGCGCGTAAAGAGTAGAAAAAAAAAAAAAAAAAATGTAGTGCGGGGTACCTTAGAGCCACGTTGGGCTGCATGACATGAATCTGAAGGGGATGTTTGCAACTAAGCCGATTACGCCTATCACAAGGAGGTCGGCGGACAAGACCCTGGTAGCGGGCGTTGGGCATTCCGTCCCTGATCACCTTCGGCATCGGCGGCATCATCGGCACGGGCATCTTCGTCCTCACGGGGCTCGCCGCCGCGCAGCACGCAGGCCCCGCCATCGTGATCTCCTTCATCATCGCCGGGATCGGTTGCATGTTCGCCGGGCTGTGTTATTCGGAATTTGCGACCATGGTGCCGGTCGCCGGCAGCGCCTATGCCTATAGCTACGCGACCCTGGGGGAATTCGTGGCGTGGTTCGTGGGCTGGAACCTGATCCTCGAATACATGATGGCCTGCTCGACGGTGGCGGTCGGTTGGAGCCGCTATTTCGTGAAACTGCTCGATCACTTCGGGATCAATTTCATTCCCGACTGGCTCAGTTCGGCGCCGTTCGAGGCGGCCGAGGTCGGCTTTCAAGTGCATCGGCACCAGCGCGTACTTGAACTTGCCGGCGATCGCGATCATCGCCGCCGCCACCGCGCTTTGCTACAAGGGCATCAAGGAGTCGGCGCTGGTCAATACCATCATCGTCATGATCAAGGTCGGCATCGTCATCGCCGTGATCGCATTCGGCGCGGTGTACGTCAATAGCGCCAACTGGGTGCCCTTCATACCGGAGAACACCGGCAATTTCGGCGAGTTTGGCTGGAGCGGAATTCTTCAGGCCTCGGCCATCATCTTCTTCGCCTATATCGGCTTCGACGGAGTCTCGACCGTGGCGCAGGAAGCGAAGGATCCGCAGCGCGGCATGCCGATCGGCATGCTCGGGAGCCTCGCGATCTGCACCGTGCTCTACATCCTCATGTCGAGCGTGCATGACCGGGCTGGTGCCCTTCAAGCAGCTCAACGACGCCGCGCCGGTGGCGGTCGCCCTCGAGTCGCATCCGCAGCTGTTCTGGCTGTCGAGCTGGGTCATCTGGGGTGCGCTGTTCGGACTCACCTCGGTGATCATCACGATGATCATCCCGCAGGCGCGCATCTGGCTGACCATGTCGCAGGACGGCCTGCTGCCGAAGTTCTTCGGCGCGGTGCATCCGAAGTTTCGAACTCCGCACATCTGCGACGCTGATCACCGGCGTGCTGGCGGCAACGTTCGCGGGACTGCTGCCGATCGGCATCCTCGGCGAGCTGGTGTCGATCGGTACGCTCGATCGCCTTCATCGTCGTGTGTCTGGGGGTGTTGGTGCTGCGCTATACGCGTCCCGATTTGCCGCGCCCGTTCCGAGTGCCCGCGGTGTGGTTCACCTCACTCATGGGCGTGCTGTTCTGCGCCGGCATGGCCGCATCGCTCCCCACCGCGACCTGGGTCGCGGTTGGTGCTGTGGAGCGCGATCGGCATCGTCATGTATTTCGTCTACGGCTACAGAAACAGCCGGCTGCGCACGCCCGAGGATGCCGGTCAGGCGGCACCGGCGCCCGCCCGATCGCCCTGAGGCACCCCGCGCCGGGAGGTCCGCGTCGACCGCGGTCTAAGCGCGCAGGGCCGCGGGCGTGAGGGGACCGATGGCCTCGAGCAGGCCCTCGTATACCTTGGGATTGCCGGCCACGATGTTGGGGCCGAGCGCGTACTCGGCGCCTGCCGGCGTGCCGACGCGCCCGCCCGCCTCCTGGATCAGCAAGGTGCCGGCGGCCGTATCCCACGGCGACAAGCCGAATTCCCAAAAGCCGTCGATCCGGCCCGCCGCAACATAGGCGAGGTCGAGCGAGGCGGCGCCCGGCCGGCGCACGCCCGCCGCGGTCCCCATGATGACCTTGAGGATCGCGAGGTAGTCATCGACGTGCGCCGCGTTCATGCGATAGGGAAAGCCGGTTCCGATCAGCGATCCTTCGAGCGTGCGCTGGGTGCTGACGCGTATCTTCTTGCCCTCGAGCTGCGCGCCGTCGCCGCGCGAGGCGGTGAAGAACTCCTGACGCATGGGATCGTAGATCACCGCGTGCTGCAGGCGCCCGCGGTGTTCGACCGCGATCGAAACGGCGAAGGTCGGAAAGCCGTGCAGGAAATTCGTCGTGCCGTCGAGAGGGTCGATGATCCACACGGTATTCGCCGTCGCCGCTGCGGCCGCTCTCCTCGGCGAGAAACGCATGATCCGGGTGGCTGCGGCGGATCGACGGCGATGATCTCCGCCTCGGCCTTGCGGTCGATGTCCGTGACGAAGTCGTTGCGGCCCTTGCTGTCGATTTTGAGGGAATCGAGACGCGACAGGCTGCGCACGATCAAATCGCCGGCGCGCCGCGCGGCGCGCATGCCGATATTGAGCAGTGGTTGCATAAGGTTGCAGTAGAATAGCAGAGCATGACTGCCCTCGTTC
This sequence comes from uncultured Gammaproteobacteria bacterium, assembly GCA_963843295.1. Classification (GTDB taxonomy): domain Bacteria; phylum Pseudomonadota; class Gammaproteobacteria; order Steroidobacterales; family Steroidobacteraceae; genus Bog-1198. The sequence goes on from CAWJJP010000010.1 coordinate 290,707, forward strand.
GCATCGTCCTGATCGATCCGAGCCATCCCGGGCAACATCGGCTCGGTCGCACGCGCCATGAAGAACATGGCGCTCGGCGAATCTGGTGCTGGTGAGACCGCGCTCGTTCCCTCATGCCGAGGCCAACGCACTCGCCGCCGGTGCCGATGACATCCTGTCGAGCGCGCGCGTCGTCGGAACGACGGCGGAAGCGATCACCGATTGCGGCTTCATCGCCGGCACGACGTCGCGTCCGCGGTCCTACTATTGGGAATTCACCACCCCGCGCGACGTCGCGAGCCGCATCGTCGATCTCGCCGGCCGAGAATCGCGCGGTGCTGCTGTTCGGTTCCGAGCGCTACGGACTCGGCACCGAGGACTTGCAGTATTGCAACGTATTGGTCCGCATACCCGCCAATCCCGACTATTGCTCGCTGAACCTCGCGATGTCGGTGCAGCTGCTGGCGTACGAGATCTTCATGGCGCGCGAGCAGCCCCAATCGCACGTGCAGCTCGAGCTGCCGCTGGCGCCTCGAGCGATGTCGAGCATTTCTATGCGCACCTGCATCAGGTGCTCAACGAGATCGATTTCGAAGATCGTACCGGGCACCTGATGCAGCGGCTGCGGCGCCTCTTCAATCGCGCGCAGCTCGATCGCAACGAACTCAACATCATGCGCGGCATCCTGAGCGCCGTGCAGGGGCGGCGGGGCCAGTCCGCGCGCCGCCCGCGCGAATGATCGCGCCGGGCGTGTATCTGGACTATGCGGCGACCACGCCGGTGGACGCGCGAGGTCGCCGCGCGCATGGCCGAGTGCCTGACCCGCGAGGGCGCGTTCGGCAATCCCGGGTCCGTCAGCCATGATTACGGCGAGGCGGCGAGTGTGCTGGTCGAAGCGGCGCGCGCCGAGGTGGCGGCGGCGGTGGGTGCGGAAGCCGCCGAAGTCATTTGGACCTCGGGCGCGACCGAGGCGAACAACCTCGCGATCTTCGGCGTCGCCAATTACTACCGCGACAGCGGGCGGCACATCGTCACCGCGCGCACCGAGCACAAGGCGGTGCTCGATCCCGTGCCGCGAACTCGAGCGCAGCGGCTGGCGGGTCGACCTATCTCACCCCCGATGCGCGGCGGTGTGGTGGAGCCCGGCGCAGGTGGCGGCGGCGCTGCGGCCGGACACGGTGCTGGTGTCGATCATGCACGTCAACAATGAGATCGGCGTGATTCAGGACATCGCTGCGATTGCGGCGCGTTCTGCGCCGAATCCAGCGCAGCGCGCCTGCATGTCGATGCGGCTCAGAGCGTCGGCAAATGCGCCGTTGGATTTCGCCGCGCTGGGGCATCGATCTCGTGTCGCTGTCGGCGCACAAGGTCTACGGGCCGAAAGGGGTCGGAGCTCTGGTCGTGTCGCGCGCAGGCGCGGTGTGCAGCTGCAACCGCTGCAGTACGGGGGCGGCCAGGAGCTGGGCTGCGCTCGGGCACTGTGGCGACGCATCAAGTGGTGGGCATGGGAGAGGCCTTCGCGCTCGCGAGCGGCGGCAGCCGCGGCGGAGAGGCGAGCGAATCGCAGAGCTGCAGGAGAGGTTGTGGCGGGGACTCGGTGCGCTCGGCGGTGTGCTGCGCAACGGCGATCCCGCCCGCTCGCGTGCCGCATCTGCTCAACGTCTCCTTCGATGGCGTCGAAGGCGAGAGCCTGCTCGCCGCGGTCCGGCCGCACCATCGCCGTGTCGACAGGATCGGCCTGCACCTCCGTCCAGTCAGGAACCTTCCTATCGTGCTGCGCGCCCTCGGCCGCGACGATCGGCTTGCCGAAAGCAGCCTGCGTTTCAGTCTCGGCCGCTACTCGAACGCGGCCGACGTCGATACCGCGGTCGCAGGTCGTTTCACGAGCCGTGAGGCGGCTGCGCACGATCGGCGGTCGCATGAAATACAACGAATTGACGCGCCGCTATTTTCACGCGGCTCCCTGTGCGGGGGTGCTGGCGGGAGGCTTTCGCGGTTCGGCCGGCAGCCGTGCGCGAGGTACCTGGGTGCAGTTCGACTGTGCAAGTTGATGCCGCTCGAGCCCCGGGCGTGATCCAGTGCGGTGCGCTTCCTCGCCTTCGGCTGTCCCCACGTCATCGCCGTCTGGGCCTGGCTGGCCGAACAGGCCGCCGGCCGCGAACTCATTGCCCGATTGCCGGAGAGCCTGTCCTCGCTGCGGCGAGCGCTTTGGCGTGCCCGTCGAGAAACTCGGTCGGCTATTGACGGTCGAAGATGCGTGGATATCCGCCGCGAATGCGGCCGCGGTCATTGTTCCACCGCGCTCGCACCCCATATCGGAATAATCGATGCACCGGGCGTTTTTTTGCTGCGCAGCGCCACATGTGGGGTATCTCGAGCAAATAGTGCACTCGTTCCTTAGCACGGGAGGCGGGTGCGTGTTATGTATGAGTTATTGGTAACGGCGGACGGAGAGGATCAACTGGCATGGCGATATCTTGACGGAATCGGCGGCAGATCGAGTTCGCTCGCATTTGGTAAAGCGTGGCGCCGGTGTCGGGCTGCGCGTCGGCATCAAGAAGACCGGCTGTTCCGGTTTCGCGTATGTCGTGAACTATGCGGATGAAATCCGTCCCGGCGATGCGGTTTTCGAGGCCCGCGGGGTCAAGGTCGTCGTGGATTCCGCGAGCCTGCCCCTCATTGACGGCACGGTGGTGGATTTCGTCAAACAGGGGCTCAACGAAGCGTTCAAATTTCAGAATCCCAAAGCCAAGGGCGAATGCGGCTGCGGGGAGAGCTTCAGCGTCTAACGGCCGAGGGCGTAACGCGGCCTGTGCGTGGTGTGCTGCCGCGCGTCGCGGGTTACGCGCTTTTTCCAAGTAATACAGGCACTTCGGCGTCCGTCCGGATTGCCTCGCGGCGGCCGCTCCAGTACACTTCGCGGTCTTTGCCGGCCCTTCCAAGGGACACCCGCAACCCTACCCGAGGTCATCATGCCCATCGAGCGCACTCTTTCCATCGTCAAGCCGGACGGCGTCGCGCGGAACCTGATCGGCGAGGTCTATCGTCGCCTCGAGCAGGCGGGCTTGCGGGTGGTCGCTGCGCGCATGATGCACCTGTCGCCGTCCGAGGCGGAGGGCTTTTACGCCGTCCATCGCGAGCGGCCGTTCTTCAAGGATCTGGTGCGATTCATGACCTCCGGCCCGTGCATGGTGCAAGTGCTGGAAGGGCGAGAATGCGATCGCGAGGAACCGTGAGGTGATGGGCGCCACCGATCCGAAGAAGGCGGGCAAGGGCACGATTCGCGCAGACCTTGCGACCAGCATCGATGAGAACATCGTTCACGGCTCGGATGCGCCCGAGACAGCGGCGCGCGAGATCGCGTATTTCTTTCGCGAAATTGAGGTCTGTCCGCGTACGCGCTAGCGTATGCAGGCAGGACCATCGGGAGCATCGAACCAATGGCCGGCGATCGCGTGAATCTTCTCGGCTTGCCGCGCGCGGAACTCGAGGCGTTCGTGGCCGCAGCGGCTCGATGCGAAGCCGTTTCGCGCCCGCCAGCTGATGAAATGGATCTATCGGCGCGGTGCCGGCGGAATTCTCGGCCATGACCGATCTCGCGCAGGAATTTCGCGCGCCGGCTCGCGGAGGTGGCCAGGATCTCCGTCCCGGAGATCGTCACCGAGCAGATTTCCGCGGACGGCACGCGCAAATGGATGCTGCGCATGGACGAGGTGCAGGGGATCGAGACGGTGTACATCCCCGAGCCCGATCGAGGCACGCTGTGCATCTCGAGCCAGGTGGGCTGCGCCATGGACTGCAGTTTCTGCGCTACCGCGCAGCAGGGTTTCAATCGCAACTTGAGCGTCGCGGAAATCGTCGGCCAGGTCTGGCTGGCACACCGCGAGCTCGGCGCGAGACGCGCGCCGATGGACGAACCATCACCAACATCGTATTCATGGGAATGGGCGAGCCGCTCGCGAACTACCGCAACGTCGTTCCGGCCATGCGCATTTTCATGGACGATCTGGGCTACGACTTGTCGCGCCGCCGTGTGACCTTGAGCACCTCGGGACTGGTGCCGCAGATCTACAAACTGGCCGAGGAGTGCAACGTCGCGCTGGCGGTGTCGCTGCATGCTCCGAACGACGCCCTGCGCAACGAACTGGTGCCGATCAATCGCAAACACCCGATCGATGAATTGCTCGCGGCCTGCTGGCACTACATCGACCACCAGAACGGCCGCAGCGTCACGTTCGAATACGTCATGCTCGACGGCGTGAACGACAAGCCGGAACACGCGAAGGCGTTGGCGCGCCTGTTGCGCGGCCGGCCGGCGAAACTCAATTTGATCCCCTTCAACGCGTTTCCGGGCACGCGCTACCGATGTTCGCCCGCAGCGACGATTTTGCGGTTTCGCGACATCCTGAACGAGCACGGTGTGATCGCGACGACGCGCCGAACGCGCGGGGACGATATCGATGCGGCATGCGGCCAGCTGGCGGGGCGGGTCACCGATCGCACCCTGGTGCGGCTCGGTAGCAAATTGACGACGCGCACGCCGCGCGGCGGAGACTTCAGTGAGGCGCGGCGCGATGCGGCTTGCGGCGCTGCCCGCGTTATTCGTGTTGATGATTTCGGTCCTGTCGGCCTGCCACAGCTCGCCCCCGGCCTATCAGCAGCCCGATCGCGGCGGCAGGAAGCCCGAGCCCGCACAAGCTGCGGTCGCCAATATGCAGATGGCCCTCGAGTACATGAGGATCAACAACCTGGCGAGGGCGCAGCGAACGCATCGAACGAGCGCTCGCGGAAGCTCCCGAGAATCCGAACGTGCAGGAAACTGCGGGTCTCGTCTACGAGCGCCTCAATGAGAATGTCGAAGGCCCAGCGGGCATTCTCAGCCGCCGCGCGTCTGGGCAAGCAGGATCCGGCCATTCAGAACAGCTATGCCGGCTTTTTGTGCCGTACGGGCAAAGCCGCCGCGGGCGAAAAGCTCTTCCTTGAGGTGGCGCGAAATCCGATCTACCCGACGCCGGAGGTGGCGCTGCTCAACGCCGGTGTATGCGTCGGTGCCGCGGGCGATGTCGTCGGATGCGGAGCGTTATTTCAATCGCGCGCTCGCCATTCGCCCCAACATGCCGGAGGCGCTGCTGCAGCTGGGCAATCTTGCGTACGATCGCGGCGATGGCGCGCAGGCGCTCGAAATCGTGCAGCGATATCTGGCGGTGAATCCGCCGAGCCCCGAGATCCTCTGGCTGGGCTTTCGTGCGGAACGCAAGCTCGGCGATAGCACGGCGGCCGCGGGCTATGCGCGGCGCGTCGCAGACCGAATTTCCCGAATTCCGACCAGGCACAGACCATGCGCTCCGGCGTCGAGCGATGAGCGAGGGGGCGCAAGCACGCTCGGAGCCAGCGGCTCAAGGCGGAGCGTGAGCGGCGCGGCATGACCACGCAAAAGGCAGCCGACGAAATGCATCTGGACTCGCTGGGTGATCGAGGCGCTCGAGGCGGGCGATTACAGCGCATCGGTCCGCCGGTGTATGCCAAAGGGCACTTGAAGAAATACGCGAGTATTTTGGGATTGGCCGCCGCGGACATTCTGCGCCGGCTACGCCGACGCGCCGCCCCGGCGGCGAGCGCAGCTCGCTGCCGCCCGAGGTCAGGCTGCGACCGCTGCGCCGCGGCCAAAGACTGGCCGTGGCCGCAGAATGGCGGCTGCCGCGGCTGATCGCATTGCTGGTCGGTGGCGTTTTTTGGTGGCGGCTGTGGCACCAGCGCTCCGCGGTGCCGCCCAGCCGCACCGCGAGCAGCGCACGGCCGATGGCCCGTCGTGGCGGGGACGCAGTCCCAGCCCGCGGCCGAATCGCCGGACGAGGTGGCGAATTCTACCGAGCCCAGCGCCGCCGCCGGTGCGCGTGCGGACGAGGTGGCCGGTGCGACCGGCGGCCCCGTTTCGAGCACCTCCGCGGCACCCGAAATGCCCGCACATGCACCGGCCGCCGGGGCCGGTGCGCCCGCAACCGCGTCCGGCGCGCTGGCGTCCTCGGCCCCGGTGGCGTCGAAATCCGCTGCGGGCGAGACGGACGCGGCGCGCGGCGCCGGCCGGGCGCGGCTGCGCCTGAGCTTTTCGGCGGACTCTTGGGTTGACGTGCACGACGCGGCGGGCCGGCGCGTGTTATGCCGGGAACGGCCGTGCCAACAGCGTGAAGACGATCGCCGGCATCGCGCCGCTGCGCGTGTACCTGGGCTTTGCAAGCGGCGTGCAGCTTCGAGCTGAACGGCCGCGCCGTCGCGATCGGGCCCCAATTCGTCACCGGGGATGTGGCGCGCTTCGAAGCGGGAGCCGACGGGGTACTGCGGCGCGATACGCACCCGGTGCCTGCCAATGGCGTCCCGGCGAACGGTGTGCCTGCCAACGGCGTAGCGGCGCACGCTGCCCCTCCGCACGGCTGAGCGAGGTCCCGTGGGCAAGATCATTGAGCCCCTGCGCGGCGTTCACGACGTGCTGCCTGACGCGGCACCGGCGTGGCAGTTCCTGGAGCGCATCGCCCGCGAAGTCTTCGCGGGCTACGGCTACGAGGAATTTCGCGTACCCGTCATCGAGCAAACCCAGTTGTTCAAGCGCTCCATCGGCGATTTCACCGACATCGTCGAGAAGGAGATGTTCAGCTTCATCGATCAGGGCGAGGATCACATCACGCTGCGGCCCGAAGCGACGGCCGGCATCGCTCGCGCGATGATCTCGAACGGATTGCTGCGCGAGGGCCGGCTGCGGGTTTGGTGCATGGGGCCGATGTTCAGGCGCGAACGGCCGCAGGCGGGACGCTACCGGCAGTTCCATCAAATCGATGCCGAAGCGTTCGGCTTTCGCGGGCCCGACATCGATGCGGAAATCATCCTCCTGTCGGCGCGCCTGCTGCGGCGGCTCGGATTGTCGCGCATCAAACTGCTGGTGAATTCGCTGGGAACACCCGCCTCGCGCGCCGCTTATCGAGACCGGCTGACCACCTATTTCGGCGCTCACGAAGCGGCGCTCGATGAGGACAGCAAGCGGCGTCTGCGCGGTAATCCGCTGCGCATTCTCGATAGCAAGAATCCGCAGATGCAGCGCCTCGTCGCCGGCGCGCCGCTATTGCTCGAGACGCTCGATGCCGAATCGAGGCAACACTTCGAGTCGCTGTGCGCTCACCTGCGAAGCGCCGGCATCGAGTATGATGTCGAGCCGCGCCTGGTCCGCGGGCTGGATTACTACACCCGCACGGTGTTCGAATGGACCACCGATGCGCTCGGCTCGCAAAGCACGGTCTGCGCCGGCGGCCGCTACGATGGCCTGGTGGGCCAATTGGGCGGCCCGAGTACGCCCGGCATCGGTTGGGCGATGGGGCAGGAGCGCATCGTCATGCTCCTCGAGAAGCAGGGGCTGGTGCCGGCGCGGGATCGGCCGCAGGTCTATTTGGTGTTGGTCGGGGAACGGACCGAGCTGCAGGGCTTCCAACTGGCGGAGCGGTTGCGCGAGGCGTGGCCGGACCTCAAGTTGCAGGTCAATCTGGGTGGCGGCAATTTCAAGACGCAATTCAAGCGTGCCGATAAGAGCGGCGCGCAGGTTGCACTCATTTTAGGGGACGATGAAGTGGCGCGCGGGGTCGTGGCGCTGAAGGCCTTGCGCCAGGAATTGGCACAAGAGGAATGCCCGGTGGACCAAATCAGTGAACGCTTGGGGGCGTTGTTGGGTCTGAAAGGGGCTTAGGGGAAGCGGAGAGATCATGCCAGAAGAGTATTTGACGGACGACGAACAGCTGGAGCACGTCAAGCGATTGACGGCGGAGTACGGCCCATGGATGCTCGGCGCGGTCGTCCTCGGCCTGGCTTTCGTGTTCGGTTTTCGCTATTACGAGGGGTATCGAAATGAGCGCGCGATGCAGGCGGCTTCGCGGTTCAACAACATGACCGCCGCGCTTCAGCACAACGATCGCGCCCAGGCGCGGCAGATTGCCGACGGCCTGATCAAGGACTATCCGACGTCGCCGTATGCGGACCAGGCAAAAATGACTCTGGCGCGGCTCGCCGTTGACGATGGCCAGGATGCGAATGCGATTCCTCCTCTCACGCAGGTCATGGACAATTCGAAGGATTCCGAGCTCAGGCACATTGCCCGCCTGCGGCTCGCGCGAGTGTTGATCGATCAAGGCAAGCCGGACGATGCCATCAGGACGCTCTCCGATGAGCCCGGTGCTTTCGCGGCGCGCTACCACGAAGTGCGCGGCGACGCCTACTATGCCAAGAAGGACTTGCAGCGGGCGCTCGACGGAATACAAGGCGGCGCTCGGCCGAAGCGGCGCGCAGGGCGGCATGGATTCCGCCCTACTGAACCTGAAGATCGCCGATCTCGGCCTGCCCGCGGCACCGGCCGCGCCGACCGCCGACGCTTCGAACCAGGCCAAACCCTGATGCGTCTGATCCCGTTGGTGTTCGCGGCGCTTCTCATCGCCGCCGGCTGCAGCAAGGACAAGGACGTCGAGCCACCGGCCGCACTGGTCAAATTTCCCGCCACACTGCCGGTGAAGCATCTGTGGGGCGACAATGTCGGCGGCGGCAAGAAGCAGGTGAAGCTGCGCCTCGGCTTGGGTCCGGCGGTCGACAACGACATGGTGTACGCGGCCTCGGACAGGGGCGAACTGCTCGCGGTCAATTTGAATACCGGCCGTAAGGTATGGCTCAAGAAGCTCAAAGTGCCTATATCCGCCGGGCCGGGCGCCGGCTCAGGGATGGTGGTGGTCGGTTCGAGCAAGGGTACGGTGATCGCCCTCGACGGGGCGACGGGGCGCGAGTTGTGGCACACCAGGGTCAATTCCGAGCTGCTCTCGGCGCCGGCGATCAGCGAGAAAGTGGTGGTGATGCGCTCGGTCGACGGCCGCCTGCATGGCTTTGATTCCAAGACCGGCAAGGAACTCTGGTCGGTCGAACAGCAGGTGCCGCGCTTGAGCCTGCGCGGGACGGCGATTCCGATCATCGCTAAGGAAGAAGCCGTGAGCGGCTTCGACAACGGCAAGGTGATGGCGGTGAGCTTGAGCACGGGCGACACGGTGTGGGATACGGCGCTCGCTTCGCCGCATGGCAGAACGGAACTGGACCGTCTGGTCGACATCGATTCGGCGGTACGGGTGGTCGGAGAAAACGTCTTTGCCGCGGGATTTCAAGGCCGCACAGCCATGCTTGCTCTCGACTCCGGACAGATCTGGTGGGCGCACGACATGTCGAGCTATCGCGGTCTGGCGGTGGACGCGGAGAATCTATACGTGACGCAGTCCGACGGGGTCGTCGTGGCACTGCGCCAGCGCGACGGGTCGGAGTTGTGGCATAACGATAAGTTGAAGCGGCGGGGCTTGAGCACGCCGGCGGTGACGAGCACAGCCATCGCAGTTGCCGACTATCAGGGCTACCTGCACTGGCTCGACAAGGGCACGGGTCAATTGGTGGCCCGGCAACGGGTGGCGAAGTTTCGCGTCAGCAACCCCCCGGTGGCGGTGCAGGACACCGTGGTCGTCCTCACCGACGGGGGCAACCTGGCCGCTTTCCGCGCGACGCCACCGCCGAAGCCATAAGCGCTGCGCATATGCGAAGAACGTGCTCCCGGTAGTCGCACTGATTGGCCGACCGAACGTAGGCAAGTCGACCCTGTTCAACGCCATGACCGGCACCCGCGACGCGCTGGTGGCGGATTTACCGGGCCTCACTCGCGATCGGCAGTATGGATTTTCGCGGCGCACCGAGGTGCCGTGCATCGTCGTCGATACGGGTGGTCTCGTCGAAAACGCCGGCGTCATCGAAAGTCTGATGATTGCCCAGACCGAACGCGCCATCGCCGAAGCCGATCGATTGATCGTGGTCGTGGACGGTCGCGCGGGCGTGACCCCGCAGGACGAGTTCGTGGCGCGGTTGGCGCGCCGCAGCGGCAAACCGGTGCTGCTGGCGGTCAATAAGACCGAAGGCTTCGACCACGACATCGCCGTCGCCGACTTTCACCAATTGGCGCTCGGAGAGCCGCATCCAGTTGCGGCCGCTCACGATCAAGGCGTGGTGTCATTGCTCGAGGCGACGCTCCAGGGTCTCACCGCCGACCCTGCGGATGGCCCGGAGATGACCGGTATCAAAGTCGCGGTTATCGGCCGCCCCAACGTGGGGAAGAGCACGCTGATCAATCGCTTGCTCGGTGAGGATCGCATGGTCGCATTCGATCAACCCGGCACGACCCGCGATGCGGTGCTGGTGCCGTTCGAGCGCGATGGTGAGCGCTATACGTTGATCGATACGGCCGGGGTTCGGCGCAGGGCGCGGGTGGAAGAAGCGGTCGAAAAATTCAGCGTGATCAAGACGCTGCAGGCGATCGAGAGTGCGCATGTGGTCGTCGTGGTCATGGATGCGCAGGACAACGTGGCCGAGCAGGACGCGAGCCTCTTGGGGACGGTTATAGAACAAGGCCGCGCCCTCGTGCTCGCCGTCAACAAATGGGACAACATTGCGCCCGAGCAGCGCGACCTCATTCGCGGTCAAATCGAACAGCGGCTGCAGTTCGCGGACTTTGCGCCGCTGCATTTCATTTCCGCGCGCCACGGCAGCGGTGTCGGGGAATTGTTCGCGTCCGTTCGCAAGGTGTACGCCGCCGCGATGCGCGACATGGGCACTCCGGAGTTGACTCGCGTGCTGGAGGCGGCGATCGAGAGCCATCAACCGCCGTTGGTGAGCGGTCGGCGCATCAAGCTGCGCTATGCTCACCAGGGTGGCCGGAATCCGCCGGTCATCGTGATCCACGGCAACCAAACCGATCACGTGCCGGACGCCTATCGCCGCTACCTCGTGAACGTGTACCGAAAGGCCTTCGATCTGATGGGCACCCCCGTGCGGGTCGCCTTCCGCGGCGAGGAGAATCCCTTCGCCGGCAAGCGCAATCCCTTGACCCCCCGCCAGGTTCGCAAACGCAAGCGGCTGATCCAACGCAACAAGCGTTGAGCGCGGTTTTGGTAGACTAGGCAGCGATCGCCGCCGCGAGACTGAGAGGCGGGAGGTCGAGGAGCCCGTGTGAGAATTCTCAGTGGCCGCGAATTAATCAAAACGAAAACGGCGCGCATTCTCGGAGTGCTGGCCCTGCTCGTTGCCCTGTACGCGGCTGCGGGTTTCTGGCTCGCGCCGAGATTGGTCCGCTCGGCGCTCATCGAGGACATCCCCAAAGCGATCGGGGCGGTTCCCACCGTGGGAGAGATCCGCATCAACCCGTTCTTGCTACAGGTGACGGTCAAGAACTTTGCGCTCGCCGACCGGGAGGGGCGGAAGCTGCTCGGATTCGAGCGGTTGTTCATCGATTTTCAGGTCTCTTCGCTGTGGCGGCGTGCGTATTCGTTCGCTGTCATCGACATCGATGCGCCATTCGTCAATGCATCGGTTGCCAAGGATGGAACGTTGAATCTCGCGAAGCTGCATCCGGCCTCCCCGCCGCCCCCCAAGCCGCCCGAGGCGAAGAACGAACCGCTGCCGCCGCTGCGCGTGGGTTCCTTCAAAGTCACGCAGGGCTCGGTGTCCTACGAGGATCGCAGCCGTCCCTCCGAATTCACGGCGCATCTGCAGCCAATCAACTTCGAGCTGCGCGATTTCACCACCGGGGTGGCGGGCGGCCTCTTCACGTTCACCGGCTCCTCGAATCTCGGCGAGCGCATCGAGTGGCATGGCCATTTATCGGTGCAGCCGATCGAATCGGACGGTGAGCTGCGGATCGACGCGCTGCGCGCGCATACGATCTGGGAATATCTGGAAGATCAGCTGAATTTCGTGATCCGCTCCGGGCAGATCGATTTGGCGGCCACATACAAGTTTTCACTGAAGGATGCGGTGGATCTGCAATTGAACATCGCGAAGCTCGCGGCGACCGACATCGCCGTGCGGCCGAAGGACTCGGAAGTGGACCTGGTCACGATACCTGGATTGACGGTGCTTGGAACCACCCTCGATCTGGCGCCGCGCCGCGCCCAAGTGGATTCGGTGTCGTTGACCGGCGTGAAGGTGTCGACGTGGATCGAGCCGGACGGCTCGTTCAACTTGCGCAACCTCATGGCCGCCCGGATTGCCTCGGCCAAAGCGCAGGCGGCCACGGGCGGCGGTCCGGGCGCCGCGGCCGCTGCGAGCCCAGCCCCGCCTGCGAGCGCGGCCCCTGCGAGCCCGCCGTGGCAAGTCGAATTGCATGAATTCAATCTCACCGATGCACACATCTCGGCCGAGGATCGGATGACTCATCCGACCGCCAAGATATTGCTGGCGCCCTTGTCGCTGCACGTCACCGGCGCGAGCCTCGATCTGGCGAAGCCGGTGAGGGTGGCGCTCGAGACGCGCATCAACGAGTCCGGTTCGTTGACCGCGAACGGCGAGGTGACGCCGCAACCGGCAGCCGCTTCATGGACCCTCAAGATCGCCGATATCGACCTGACCGCGCTCCAGCCTTATATCGGGCAATATACCTCCATGACGCTGCGCAGCGGCCGGCTGGGCGCCGATGCGAAGTTTCGCTACGGCGCGAACCAAAAGCCCGTTCTGCTCTTCGCGGGCGACATCCATGTCGACGGCGTTCACTCCGTCGATGACACCCTGCACGACGATTTCGTCAATTGGCAGCGACTGGATATCCTCGGTCTCAATTACCAGCAGGCGCCCGATCGGCTCGACATCGCCCAGATCGTCGCGCGTAAACCCTACGCGCGCATCATCATCGAGACCGACACCAGTTTGAACGTAAAGCGTGTCTTGACCGCGCCCGGCTCGACCCCGCCCCCTCCGGCCGACCAGCGACCCCCGGCCAAGGCTGCTGCGAAGGGGAGTGGGCGCGGATCTTCATCGGCGCAAAGCGCCCCTGCCGGCCCGGCGCCCCGAGCGAGCCAGCCCATGCCGATGGCGATCAAGAAGGTCGCGATCGAGAATGGGGTCGCAAATTTCACGGATCTTTCGGTTGCCCCGAATTTCTCAGCCGGCATTCAGAATCTCCATGGGACGGTGCTCGGTCTTTCTTCGAAGCCCAGCTCGCGAGCGAAGGTGGATTTGCACGGCAGCGTCGATGCGTTCTCGCCGGTGTCGATTACCGGTGAGGTCAACGTGCTGAGTGCGGCGCTGTACACCGATCTGGCGATGAGTTTTCGCAACATCGAGCTGAGCATCTTCAATCCGTACTCAGGCAAGTTTGCGGGCTACAACATCGCCAAGGGCAAGCTCACCACGGAACTGCACTACAAGGTCGACAGTCGCAAGCTCGATGCCCAGCATCACATCGTCATCGATCAGCTCGAGTTCGGTGACAAGACGGCGAGCAAGGACGCGGTATCGCTGCCGATCAAGCTGGGAGTTGCCCTGCTCAAGGATCGCAACGGTGTCATCGATCTGAATCTTCCAGTCACCGGATCGCTCGACGATCCGAAATTTCGCATCGGACCGATCATCTGGAAGGTCATCGTCAACATCCTGGAAAAAGCAGTCACGGCGCCCTTCGCGCTGCTCGGGGCGCTGTTTGGCGGCGGAGCCGACATCCAGTTCGTCGAATTTCACCCCGGCACCAGTGTGCTGGAACCGGCTGCCGTCGATAAGGTCAAGGCCGTGGCCAAGGCCCTGGCGGAGCGGCCGCAGCTGAAAATCGAGGTGCCGATCGCGGTCGTGCCCGACATCGATCGTCCGGCTTTGGCGGCGGCGCAATTCAATGCCCAGCTGAATGAGCTGCAGACTCTCAAGGCGACCCGCAAGAAGTCCGCCGGTGCTGCTCCGACCCCCTACGATCAGCTGGATCCCGGCGCCAAGCTGGAGCTCTTGACCGCGCTCTATGTGAAGGACGTGGGTGGCGAGCCCAAATATCCGCAGGTGGTGACGGATCTCAAGTCGAAGCCAGAGCTCCTGTCGGCCAAGATCGATTTCTTGACTCAAGGAATTCGCGAGCACCTCGTCGTCGGCGATGCCGATCTCAACACGCTCGGTCAGCAGCGCGCCATGGTGCTCGAACAAGCCCTGCTCGGCGACACGCAAATCGACCCGGCTCGGGTGTTCCTGGTGGCGAACGACAAGGCAAGCAGCAAGGACGGAATGGTCCGCCTGGAATTATCCCTGCGCTGAGAGCTGCGACGCAAAACGCGCCCAAGCTCCGAGCATGACGCCTCAAGTCGGGGCGGCGCGCTTCATGAGAATGCACGGGCCCGGTAAGTTGCGCCCCGAAATAGTGCAAATATTGTCCAGCGCTCGGGCGGGCAGCCGGTAACGCCATGATCAGACTCGAATCTTTCGGGATGGCACAACCGGTGCTTACCGTCGCGCGTCCTCTCAGCTTTCGAAAGGTCCTCCATGAGACTTGTGATGGCAATCATCAAACCCTTCAAGTTGGATGACGTGCGCAAGGCGGTCGGCGATATGGGTGTGCACGGCCTCACCGTGACGGAGGTGCGGGGGTTCGGGAGGCAGCGCGGTCATACCGAGATTTACCGCGGCGCGGAGTATGCCGTCGAATTTGTGCCGAAGACGAAGATTGAAATTGCGGTGGAGAATTCGCAGGTGGATCAGGTGGTCGAGGCCATCCACAAAGCCGCGCAGACCGGCAAAGTGGGAGACGGTAAGATTTTTGTTTTTGCGCTCACGCAGGTCGTTCGGGTTCGAACGGGCGAGCGGGACGCCAGCGCCTTGTAGCCTTCCAGGGAGAAGAAGATGTTCAAGCTATGTCAATTGGCGTTCGTGAGCATGGTGATGCTGTCGATCTCCTGCGCGTGGGCGGACGATGCCCCGGCCGCCAGTGTGCCTGCGGCGGCCTCATCGGTCGCGTCTCCGGCGGCGGCTGCGGAACCCTCGAGCGCTACAGCAGCCCCGACGGCCCCGGCGGGTCCTCCCGCCGCCGCCCCCGCCATGACGCACCCCACCGTCATCGGCGCGGATAAGATCAGTGCCGGCGACACCGCCTGGATGCTGACTTCGACGGCACTCGTGCTCATGATGTGCGTTCCCGGCCTCGCGCTGTTTTACGGCGGGATGGTTCGCAAGAAGAATGTGCTCGCGACGCTCATGCAAAGCTTTGCGTGTACGTGCCTGGTCACGATTCTGTGGTGGCTCCTCGGCTACTCGTGGGCGTTCACGCCGGGCAACGGCTTCATTGGGGGATCGACACGCGCGCTGTTCAACGGCATGAGCTACATCCACGGCGATGCCGACAGCAAGCTCAGCGTTTCCCATCTGGCCCCCACCATCCCGGAAACCGTGTATGCGATGTTCCAGATGACCTTTGCGATCATCACGCCGGCGCTGATCGCGGGCGCATTTGCGGATCGCATGAAATTCTCGGCGATGCTGCTGTTTCTCAGCGCCTGGTCGTTGCTGGTGTATGTACCGATCGCGCACATGGTGTGGGAACCCACGGGCTGGCTGAATGCAGCCGGCGTCCTCGATTTTGCAGGCGGTACCGTGGTGCACATCAATGCGGGAATCGCCGGTCTCGCCAGCTGCCTGGTGCTCGGCAAGCGCCTCGGTTACGGCCGGGAAGCAATGCCCCCCCATAATTTGACCTTGACGCTCATCGGCGCATCGCTCCTCTGGGTAGGGTGGTTCGGTTTCAATGCCGGCTCCGCGACCGCCGCAGACGGCCGCGCGGGCATGGCCATGTTGGCCACCCAGATGGCCACCGGCGCTGCGGCGCTCGCGTGGATGT
The DNA here is from genome assembly GCA_963843295.1 of uncultured Gammaproteobacteria bacterium. Lineage (GTDB taxonomy): Bacteria > Pseudomonadota > Gammaproteobacteria > Steroidobacterales > Steroidobacteraceae > Bog-1198. The sequence goes on from CAWJJP010000010.1 coordinate 306,371, forward strand.
TCGCCGAGTGGGTCGGCAAGGGAAAACCGAGCGTCCTCGGCATCGCCTCCGGGGCCGTCGCCGGCCTGGTCGCCATCACGCCCGCTTCCGGGTTCGTGGGCCCCTCGGCCGCCGTGGTCATTGGCATCGTCGCCGGCGTTCTCTGCTACCTTGCGGCCACTTCGTTGAAGCACGCGTTCGGCTATGACGATTCGCTCGACGCGTTCGGCGTGCACGGGATCGGCGGAATCATCGGAGCACTTCTCACCGGAGTATTCGCCAGCAAGGAAATCAGCGGTGTCGACGGCTCCGTCCTGGCTCAGCTGAAAGGCGTGGGCACCACCGTGGTGTACGCCTTCGTCGTCAGTTACGCGATCCTGCAGATCATCGATAAGACGATTGGGCTGCGCGTGACGGAAGAACAGGAGCGCGAGGGGCTCGACATCTCGCTGCACGGGGAAAGTATCGAATAGGCCAAGCTGGCCTCCTGACGCCGGGGGGATGGGCGCGGAGACGTCAAAACGTCAGCGCGCCGGGCGGTATCCAGCCTCCAATGCGAGCGGGGCGGGCCGTCACTAATCGGCGACAGTTGGCCGATCCCGGCGCGATCCAGTGCGAGATTTCGTGATCCAGATCGCACTCAAGCGGCGATTATGCCAGGTAGTCTCCTCGCACCCGTCCGACCTCGTCGACACCTGGAGAAACCGCTCATGAGCAACCCCTACAACAGCGCTACGGAGCGTGCGTCCGTTCTCGGCCCGACCTTGTATTTCAAGGGTGACTTGAGCGCCGAAGAGGATTTGTTGATCCAGGGGCGCGTGGAGGGATCGATTACGCATACCCAACGCTTGACGGTCGGCGCGCAGGGTACCGTAAAGGCGAATATTCGCGCTCAACTCATCATCGTCGAGGGCACGGTCGAGGGGGATCTGCAGGCGGAAAAATCCGTCTTCGTGAAGGAAACCGCGAAGATTTGCGGCAACATCTACGCCCCCACCGTCAGCATTCTCGAGGGCGCAAGTTTCAGCGGCAGCATCGACATGGACGGCAAGAAGTCCGGTCAATCGCTCGGCAAGCAAGAGATCGCGCCCGGGCGCATGGTCAGAACATCCGGCAGCGCGGCGTAACAATGGCCTGGTTCAAGAAATCGGACGACGGAGATAACGACATGATCAATGCCAATTCAAGCGGCCGCCCGAGCGCGCAAGAACCCTCCACGGCGCGCCCCGAACCGCGCGAGCCGCGCATCGAGCCCCGCATCGACCCCCGCACCCCGCAAATGCGTCCCGCTGAGCCGCGTGCACCGGAAGCACGCGCGCCGGAAGCGCGGGTGATCGAGAGTGCACCGCGCGCCTCGGTGCTCGGCCCGACGCTGCGCTTTCGCGGCGAGCTCTCCGCGCAAGAGGACTTGATCATCCAGGGCAGCGTCGAGGGCTCGATCACGCACACGCAAAGCCTTACCGTCGGCACCGACGGCACCATGAAAGGCGATATTCGTGCGCGCGTCATCGTCATCGACGGCAAAGTCGAGGGCGATCTGTATGCCACCGAATCGGTGAGCATTCGGGCGACCGCCAAGGTCAAGGGCAACGTATTCGCGCCTCGCGTCGGCATTACGGAAGGGGCGTTCTTTCAGGGCCAGGTCGAAATGCAACCTTCAGGTGCGGCGGTGCAGGAGCACAGCGCGCGCTTGCGCCAGGCCGCCTTGACCACCCCTCCCGCGGACGGCGCCGCTGTCGATCAGATCCTGAGCGCCAGCTAGGCTCTCAGCGGAGGAAGAGCTCCGGATCGACCCAAGCGCGGTTGAGGCTCAGAGCCCAGTGCAGGTGGGGACCGGTTGCGCGCCCCGTCATGCCGACCGCCCCGATTCGCGCGCCAGCAGCGAGGCGTTCTCCCGGCCGCACGTCGATGGTGCTCAAATGGCAGTACATGCTGATGAGCCCGCGGCCGTGATCGACGAACACCGTGTTGCCGGTGAAGAAGAACTCACCCGTATCGAGGACCGTTCCGGCGACCGGCAACGAGATCGGGGTGCCGATAGCGGCCGCAATGTCCATCCCGCTGTGCGGGTTGCGCGACTCGCCGTTGAATATGCGGCGCATACCGAAAGAACTGCTGCGCACGCCCGGCACGGGCGGCGCCCAGCGCAGCGTATCAGGCGGCGGCTCGCTCCAATGGCTGGTGGCCTGCTCGACGCGTTCTCGTTCGCGGTTGGCCCGCGCCAGATCGGCGGCCGATAGATTCACCTGGCGCGGCGCGACCTTGAGCGATTGGCTGGCGTAGCGTTTCTCGCCCACCTCGAAGTCGATCTCATGCGGCCCGCCGGCCTCCCGCACCGTGACCGTTCGCGGACCGAGCGGCGCTGCAAGCGGAATGCCGACGACGGCGATCCAAGAGGCGCCCTCTTGCACGACCAGAGCGCGGTGGCCGTCCGATTCGACGTAGGGGGGCGTATCGCCGCCGGAGACGAGCCGGATGAGCTTCACTCCGCCGGGGACGGCACTCTCGAGCGGCAGGTCCATGGAGTCGGCGCGGCGCGGCGATAGCACGAAAGTTGCCGCAATCATCAACACGACGGCGATGCGGCCGGGCATCGCCGTCACGATTTCTCCACTTTGGCGCGAATCCGTCCCCTTGCGAGCCGCGCTTCGATGATCATGCCCGGGGCGCTCTGCGCCGCATCGCGCAGAATTTTGCCTTGTTCGCTGCTGACGATCGCGTATCCCCGCCCGAGAGTCGCGAGCGGGCTGACGGCGTTCAAGGTCCGTTCGAGCGGCAGCAGGCGCTCGCGCGCACGGCGCACCCGGTCGGGTCCCGCCGTTCGCAAACGGGCGAGGAGTGCGCCGTGCCGTGCCACGGCCTCTTGCACCCGCAGCACCGGGCTTGCAGCCCAAAGCCGCCGCTCGACGTCGCTGAGTCCGGATCGGCGCTCGTTGAGCGTGTGTCGAAGCGCTCGACGGATGCGCTGCGCGAGTTGCTCCACGCGCGTCGATTGCTGGATGAGCCGTGCACCCGGGCTCACCAGGGCGGCGCGGCCGGCCAGCCAGCCGAGCCGTTCGCGGTGGCCCGCGAGGCGGCGGCTCATGGCGCGCGAGAGCCGCACCTCCATTTCGTCCAGGCGCTGTACCTGCTGCGCGCAGTGCGCGGCGGGGCTGACGAGTGCCGCACGCCGTGCGAGCAATCGCAGCCGTTCGCGGCTCTCGTCGAGGCGCCGGCGCATGCCGCGCTGCAGCCGCGTGCCCAGACGCAGCCACGCACTCAGCCATTCCCCGGCATCGGGAACCACCAATTCTGCGGCCGCGGAGGGCGTGGGAGCGCGCACGTCCGCGGCAAAATCGGCGATCGTAAAATCGATTTCGTGGCCGATGCCGCTCACCACCGGAATCGGCGAGGCGACGATCGCGCGCGCCAACCGCTCATCGTTGAAGGCCCACAGATCCTCCAGGGAGCCGCCGCCGCGCGCGAGGATCAGTACATCGCACTCGGCGCGCCGTCCGGCCAGACCGACAGCGGCGATGAGCTCCGCGGCCGCCTGCGCACCTTGCACGGCAACGGGGTAGATCAGAACCGCCACGGCGGGGAAGCGCCGCGCCAATACATGCAAGATGTCGCGGACCGCCGCTCCGGTGGGCGAAGTGATCACCCCGATACGGCGCGGAAGCGCCGGCAGCGGGCGTTTGCGTTCGGCTGCGAACAGTCCTTCCGCGGCCAGTTTGGCGCTCAATTCCTCGAATTGCCGCTTCAAGGCGCCGAGGCCTGCATCCTCCATGTGGTCGATGACGAGTTGGTATTCGCCGCGCGGCTCATACAATCCGATACGCGCCCGTACCAGCACCTTTTGGCCGTCGCGCGCGGCGAAGGAGCACAACATGTTTCGCTGCCGAAACATGCAGCAGCGCACCTGCGCCCCGGCGTCTTTCAGCGAAAAATACCAATGTCCGGAACTCGGCTTCGCGAAATTGGAAATCTCCGCCTCGAGCCACAGGCTGCCGAAACCGCGCTCGAGCAGCGCCCGCACCTCGCGATTGAGGCGCGAAACGGTGTAGATGTCGCGCTCGGGACGCGTGAAGGAACCGGCGATTTGGGCGCTCTCCATGCGCAAATGATAGCGGTTTACCGCGCCGCAAGCGCAAGGTACAATGCGCCGCCTCTTAGACGAACCTTAAGTGAACGCTCATGCGTATTCTGGAAGAGGCACTCACCTTCGACGACGTCCTGCTTGTGCCGGCATATTCTGAAGTGCTGCCGGGCGAAGTGTCGCTTGCGAGTTCCTTGACCCGCGAAATTCGAGTCAATTTGCCGGTCGTGTCGGCCGCCATGGATACGGTTACCGAGGCCCGCCTCGCCATTACCATTGCCCAAGAGGGCGGAATCGGCATCATTCACAAGAACATGTCGATCGAGAATCAGGCCCGGCAGGTCGATCGCGTCAAGAAGTTCGAGAGCGGCGTCATCAGCGATCCGATCAGCGTCAAACCGGACATGACCATTCGCGAAGTCATCGAACTGACGCGTGCGAAGAATATCTCCGGCGTGCCGGTGGTTCTCGGCACCAAGGTGGTCGGCATCGTGACGCACCGCGACCTGCGATTCGAGACCAAACTCGACGCCCCGGTCTCCTCGGTGATGACCCCCAAGGAGCGCCTGATCACGGTGCGCGAGAACGCGCCCAAGGATGAAGTGCTCGCCCTGCTGCACAGGCATCGCATCGAGAAGGTATTGGTGGTGGACGGGGACCATGAATTGAAGGGCATGATCACCGTCAAGGATTTTCAAAAGGCCACCGAGTTTCCGAGTGCATGCAAGGACAGCGTCGGAAGCTTGCGCGTCGGCGCTGCAGTGGGCACGGCACCGGACACCTTGACGCGTGTGGCGGCACTGCGGGAGGCCGGCGTCGACGTGGTCGTGGTCGATACCTCGCACGGGCACTCGCGGGGAGTGCTGGAGACGGTCGCGAAGATCAAGAAGAAATATCCCGATATTCAGGTGATCGGCGGCAACATCGTGACCGCCGAAGCCGCACTCGACCTCGTCAAATATGGGGCGGATGCCGTCAAAGTGGGAATCGGGCCCGGCTCGATCTGCACGACGCGAATCGTCGCCGGAGTCGGCGTGCCGCAGGTGAGCGCGATATCGCGCGTTGCCAAGGCGCTCGAGGGCACCGGTGTTCCGGTCATTGGCGACGGCGGCATTCGCTACTCCGGCGATATCGCCAAGGCGCTCGCCGCCGGCGCGCATTGTGTGATGATCGGCGGCATGTTCGCCGGTACCGAGGAGTCCCCGGGAGAAGTGGAACTGTACCAGGGCGCCTCGTACAAGGCGTACCGCGGGATGGGCTCGTTGGGGGCCATGGCCCAGGCACATGGCTCGAGTGATCGCTACTTTCAGGATACGACCACCGAACTGGAGAAGCTCGTACCGGAAGGAATCGAGGGCCGCGTGCCCTACAAGGGCAGCCTGGTGGCGATTCTGCACCAGTTGGCGGGCGGCTTGCGCGCCGCCATGGGCTATACCGGCAGCGGCAGCATCGAGGAGATGCGCACCCGCCCGCAATTCGTCCGCGTCACCACCGCGGGCGTGCGGGAAAGCCACGTCCACGATGTCACGATCACCAAAGAAGCGCCGAATTACCGGATCGGTTGATGCCCGACATTCATGCGGACCGGGTTCTGATCCTCGATTTCGGCGCGCAGTACACGCAGTTGATCGCCCGTCGCGTACGGGAACTGGGTGTGTATTCGGAGATTTACGCCTGCGATGCCGATGCGGCGGAAATTGCGCGCTTCAAACCCAAGGCGGTGATCCTCTCGGGCGGCCCGGAATCGGTTTACGAGGTCAAAAGTGCGGCCGCGCCGCCCGAAGTGTTCGAGTTGGGCGTCCCGGTGCTCGGCATCTGCTACGGCATGCAAACCATGGCGGCGCAGCTCGGCGGCCAGGTTGAGCTATCCGCGCACCGTGAATTCGGTGCGGCACAGGTGCGACCCGTCGGGCACTCGCGCCTGTTCGACGGCCTCGAGGATAATCGCGATGCGGCCGGCCGGCGCGTGCTCGATGTGTGGATGAGTCACGGCGATCGCGTGGTCGCAGTACCGCCCGGATTCAACATCATCGCTGCGAGCGATAACGCGCCGCTCGCCGCGATGGCGGATGAGTCACGAGGCTTGTACGCCCTGCAATTTCATCCCGAGGTGACCCATACCTTGCAGGGCGGGGAAATCTTGCGGCGGTTCGTACGGGAGATCGCCGGCTGCGCCGCCACGTGGGCGACGGGCAACATCATCGAGGACAGCGTGGCGCGCATTCGCGCCCAGGTGGGCTCCGACCGCGTGCTGTTGGGGTTGTCCGGGGGCGTCGACTCCTCGGTGCTGGCGGCGCTCCTGCATCGCGCCATCGGCGCTCAGCTCACCTGTGTGTTCGTGGATCACGGGCTGCTGCGCCTCGGCGAAGCCGACCAGGTGATGGCGACTTTTGCGGAGCACATGGGGGTGCGCGTGATTCGCGTCGATGCGGAACGGCGCTTTCTCGAAGCGCTCGCGGGCGAGACGGATCCCGAATCGAAGCGCAAGATCATCGGCCGCGTTTTCATCGAAGTGTTCGATGAGGAGGCGGCAAAGCTCCGCGACGTGAAGTGGCTGGCTCAGGGAACGATTTACCCGGACGTGATCGAGTCCGCGGGCGCAAAGACGGGAAAGGCGCATGTGATCAAATCGCACCATAACGTGGGCGGACTGCCGCGCGAGATGAAGCTCAAGCTGTTGGAGCCGCTGCGCGAGTTGTTCAAGGACGAGGTGCGCAAATTGGGCCTGGCACTCGATCTGCCGTCGGAGATGGTGAGCCGCCACCCTTTTCCCGGCCCCGGACTCGGGGTGCGCATCCTCGGCGAAATCCACAAGTCCCACGCCGATCTGCTGCGCCGCGCAGACGCGATTTTCATCGAAGAGCTGCGGCGACATGATCTGTATGACAAGGTGAGCCAGGCGTTTGCGGTCTTCCTGCCGGTGCGATCGGTCGGTGTGATGGGTGACGGCCGGCGCTACGATCATGTGATCGCGCTGCGCGCGGTGGAGACCATCGATTTCATGACGGCGCGCTGGGCGCGATTACCCTATGAGTTTTTGGACCGCGTCGCGCACCGGATCATCAACGAGGTGCGCGGAATTTCGCGTGTCGTGTACGACATTTCCGGCAAGCCACCGGCGACCATCGAGTGGGAGTAGATGCCAACGGGCGAGGGAGTGACGATGCAAAGAATCCCGATGTTGAGAGATGACGCCGGCAAGGGCGGCGGCCGGCGCAACGAACCCAAGAACGTGCTCGGCGATCGGCTCGAAGTCTGCTCATTGAGTCCGATGACGGGATTCTTTCGCGACGGCTGCTGCGACACCAGCCGCGAGGACATCGGCAGCCACACCGTGTGCGTCGTCATGACCGCGGGGTTTCTCGAGTTCTCGAAGTCCTGCGGCAATGACCTCTCGACGCCGCTGCCCGAATTCGGCTTTGCGGGACTGAAGCCCGGCGATCGCTGGTGTCTGTGCGCACCTCGCTGGCAGGAAGCGCTGCAAGAGGAGCGCGCGCCGCGCGTCGTCCTGCGCGCCACGCATGAAAGTGCGCTGAGCTACTGCTCGCTCGCGGACCTCAAGCGCTTCGCAGTCGACCTCGATTGATGTTTTTGGCGGCGATCGCTCGCTTACACGCGCTGGAGACGCTGCCGGGTCAGGTGTTCGGCGCGCCCGAATGCTCCGCGCCCATGCCGGAAAAACCGATCGTATAGCCGCCATCCACCGGCAGGATCACGCCGGTGATGTAAGAAGCCTCGTCGCTTGCCAGAAACAGTGCCGCGGCGGCGATCTCGCTCGCCAGACCCCAGCGGTCGATCGGAATCCCGGGCAGTCTGCGGATGCCGGACGGCGGGACGGGGTTCTCCTTCGATGCCGGGACGAGGCCGGTCCAGATCGTGCCGGGGGCGACTGCGTTCACGCGAATATTGCTGTCGGCATAGTCCAGCGCGGCCGTCTTGGTCATCTGGTTCACTCCGGCTTTTGCGGCGCCATAGATGCTATGGTGCTTCCAGCCGATCATGCCGGCTGCTGAAGTGGTGTTGACGATGGCGCCGCCGCCCGTCTTCAGCATCGAAATCACGCCGTACTTCATGCCGAAAAACACGCCCCGCAGGTTCACCGAATGGACGCGGTCCCAGCTCTCGGCGGTCTGCTCGTGGAGCGGCGCCATGCTGCCTCCGAAGCCGGCGTTGTTGCAAAGGATGTCGATGCGCCCGAATTTCTGCTCGGCGACGGCAATCATGTTCTGCACGTCGGCTTCTTTCGCGACATCGGCATGAACGCCAATCGCCGCGTCTCCCAGGGCCGCCGCGACCGCATTCTGCTGGCCGCTGATGTCGGCGCAGACGAGCCTGGCGCCTTCGGCGGCGAACATCTGGGCCATGGCCCTGCCCATGCCTGAACCTGCCCCGGTGATGACGGCGATCTTGTTTTGCAAGCGCATCTGTAATCTCTCCCGTGTGGATTACCCGATCAAGCGTGTGTGTCAGCGGACCAACAACGCGGCAGCCAATTCGCGCCATGCCGGGCGCATGACGCCGACATCGGGAGCGCCCGCGCCGCCGATCACCTGCAGGCAGACGTGGTCTGCGCCCGCCGCAAGATGGGCATTCACTCTGTCGGCTATCCGCTGCATTCCGCCCCAAGCGAAAAGCGCGTCGATCAGCCGGTCGCTGACACCCGATATCTCATCCTCGGCAAATCCCAGCCGCCGCCAACTGTTCACATAGTTGGGAAGGAGCACGTAACGCGCCATGGCTTGCCGTGCGAGTTCACGCGCGCGCCCCGGGTCCGTCTCGAGTACGACCCCCTGCTCGGGAGCGAGCAAAGCATCGGGCCCGAGCAGCTCTCGAGCCATGGCGCTATGTTCGGGCGTCACGAGATAGGGATGCGCCCCGGCAGTCCGATCGCGCGACAGCTCCAGCATCTTGGGCCCCAGGGCGGCGAGACACAGCCTCGTCGCGGGCAGGCCCTCCGCGGACAATTGCGCGAGATATGCGCCCATGACCGCGAGGGGTTTGCGATAGGTCTCGCCAATGAGGGGACCGTGACTAACCCCAAGACCGAGCAGCACCCGCTCCTCGAGGTGGGTGGGTAGGGCGCTCCACCAGTGCCCGACCTCGCGTGGCTCGTGCTTCCAGATATTGAGGATACCGGTTGCGATCACCGTGTTCCTCGTGGCGGAGAGCAGCCGGCCGACATCTCCCAATACATCACCGCCGACCCCGCCCGGCATCCAAAGCGCCCCGAAGCCAAGCTCATCGAGTTCAGCCGCCGCATCCATCGCCTGTCCGCGATCTCCAAACCGCAGCTCCAGCGACCAGATGCCGATGCGGCCTAATCGGGTGCGCAGACGCCTTCGTCGATCCAGGTTGTCGGCAGGGGCGGGAACGCCAGTGGGAAAGGTCTCGCTCATGCCGTCGCCGCTCTTTAGGATGAACCGATGGTTCGGGCTACTCTATCGTAGATGGCGGCGGTTGATCATGATGATAGGCGACACGCATGGCGTTGAGGGGGGACAATGAGGCAGAGCCCACGGGATGGAGGATCATGGCGCGTTCATGTGCCTTTGAAGGTTAGCCGGTAATGCTTCGTCCAATCACTGCAGCGGAGGCCGCCGGTCTCGTGAAGTCCGGCGACTGGGTGGACTACGGCGCCGTACTTGCGCAACCGGATGCGTTCGACCGGGCTTTGGCCGATCGCAAGGCGGAACTTCGGGACGTGAAGATCCGCGCCTGCCTGAGCATGCGGCCGCGCGCGGTGCTCGAGGCGGACCCGCAGCGAGAGCACTTCCAGTGGTACAACTGGCATTTCGGCGGCTACGATCGCAAAAAGCACGACGCCGGGCTTTGCCACTATATTCCGTGCAATCTCGGCGAAATTCCCGACTATTACCGCCGGTTCATCGAGCCGCCGGACATGGTCGTCATCAAGACATGTGCCGTCGATGCCGGTGGATTCTTCAACCTAAGCGCCACCAACCTGTGGCACCGGGCCATTGCATCCCGAGCGAGGCTCGTCGTCGTGGAGGTCGACGCAGGCCTGCCGTACGTGGAGGGAGTGGACAACGGTCTTCATATGAGCGAAGTCGACCATGTGATCGAAGGCGATCACGGGGCGCCGCCGGAGCTGCCCCACCCATCCCCCTGCGAGGCCGACCGTGCCGTCGCGCGATTGATCGCCGCCGAGGTTGGAGATGGAGCGTGTCTGCAAGTCGGAATCGGTGCCATGCCGAATGCCGTGTGTTCGCTGCTGCTGGAGAGCGGCATCCGCAATCTCGGCGTCCATACCGAAATGTTGACCGATGGCATCATCGACCTCTATGAGGGCGGGTTCATCACCGGCACCGCCAAGACTCTGGACCCCGGCAAGATCGTATTCAGCTTCGCGCTCGGATCGAAAAAGCTTTATCGCGCGATCGATCGCAACGCCGACTTCATGTGCTGCCCGGTGGAGTATACGAATCTGCCGCATGTCGTAATGCGAAACGACCGGGTGGTTGCGATCAACAATACGACTGAGATGGACCTGCAAGGGCAGGCCGCGTCCGAATGCTGCGGACACCGCCATATCAGCGGGACCGGCGGCCAGTTGCAATTCGTTCGTGCCGCCTATGCATCAAATGGCGGAAAATCGTTTGTCTGTCTGTCATCGACCTACGAACGTCATGGCGTTCGCAAGAGCCGTATCGTGCTCGAGCTGACACGGGGCAACGTGGTAACGACACCGCGATCGGACATGATGTATGTCGTTACGGAGTTCGGCATCGCCAACCTGAAGGGCAGGTCGGTCCCGGAACGGGCAAAGGCCATGATCTCCCTTGCGCATCCCGATTTTCGCGATGGGCTCGAGCGCGAAGCCCGCGAAAACGGGCTGCTCCCGAGGAGTTTTGCCCCGGCCCCCAGCACGTCGAGGTCATGACAAATCTTACAATTCAGGAGTTCGGCGATGAATCCAAACAAAGCTCTCTGGGAAAAGGGCGATTTTACGCGGCTCGCGCAGAGTATGAGAAAGAGCGGCGAGTCACTCGTCAAGGGGCTTGGAATCACCAAAGGTCTCAAGGTCCTGGATTTGGGATGTGGCGATGGTACGACCGCCGTTCCCGAGGCAATTCTTGGAGCCGACGTGCTCGGCGTCGATATCGCCGGCAATCTCGTTGACGCTGGAAACAGACGCGCCCGTGAAGCGGGCTTGACGAATTGCAGGTTTCAACAGGGCGATGCCTGCGATCTTCACGAGATCAAGGACGAATCCTTCGACTTGGTCGTGAGCATCTTTGGTGCGATGTTTGCACCGAAGCCATTCGAGGTGGCCAAGGAGATGGTGCGGGTCACTCGAACCGGCGGTCGGATCGTCATGGGGAACTGGATTCCCAATGACCCGACGTTGGTGGCTCAAATATTGAGGATAAGTTCCGCCTACTCGCCACCGCCGCCGGAGGGTTTCATCAGCCCCATGACGTGGGGAATCGAAAGCAGCGTGATCGAGCGATTTTCAGGCGCGGGAATACCAACGGAGAATATTTCCTTCACTCGAGACACCTACACCTTTGAATTTCCCGATTCGCCCGCGAAGTTCCTGGATATATTCAGGAAATTCTACGGACCAACCATGAATGCCTATGAAGCCGCAGAAAAGAGCGGCCGGGCCGGCGATCTGCAAGGGGAGCTGGGAAAATTGTTCGATGGCCAGAACAAGAGTTCCCGCAGGGACGCAACGTCCATTCCAGCGACTTACTTGCGCGTAACGGTCCTCAGGGACTGACCGTATCGGTGCGATGCGCGTAACAGATTTAGATCGCCGCTATGCTCTTTGGGGGGTCGGCGTTCTCCTGGTCGCGGCGATGCCGGTACTCGGCGGCTGGGCCGGCCTGGGCTGGGAGCTTTCGCAGATGGCGGGACTTGCGAGCGGACTTGCCTGCATCGCACTCTGTGGAGCGCCGGTCCGTCCCAGGGATTCGGTACCGCCGACCCTGCTGTCGTTGGATTTGCACCAATTCATCGGCTGGGCGGCGCTGGCAGCGGCTATCCTGCATGTTGCCGGGCTCGTTCTCGTCGATCACACCGTGATCGAGTACCTGAAGCCGACGACGCCCCTTTACCAGTTCTCGGGAATTGCCGCGATGCTCGCACTCCTGATCCTGGCGCTCGGTTCGGTTGCCGGTGTGCGCCGGCGTCTCTGGGCGAGCCACCGGGGGTTTCAGGCGACGCATGTGGTCCTCGGCTGCCTGGCCGCCCTTCTGATCGCCATTCATGTCGTCACGACGGACAGGTACATCAACGGTCGTGGTGGGCGCGCCTTGTTCCTTGCGGTTGCGATCGGTGCGATGCTGATGTTGCTGCGTGGCCGCCGCCGCAGCGATGACGCCCGCCGATCCGCCCTGCGTAGGCAGTTCGTGTTCGGGCGCCATTCGGCATTCGTCGTAGCCGTGGTTGCGTTGACGGCGGTCGCCCTCGCGGGACTTCTCCCGCGCGCGGCGAGTTCAGCGCTCCGCGAGCCGCTTCTGCTCCGCGCCAACGCGATCCCGCTCGATTTTCCTCATGGCAAGCACGGCGCGATCAACTGTCTCAAGTGTCACCACAACTACGCCGACGGCACCGGCTGGGATTCGTGCGTGCGGTGTCATCGCAGCGTCACGCGAACGGACCTCAAGGCGGGTGTCGAGGCGCGATTCCACGGCTTCTGTTTCGAGTGCCATCGCAATCCAGAAGCGACTCTGACGCGCCATGGGCCGGTCGCCGGCTGCGCAGCGTGCCATCAGGCGCCGAGCACGGCGCGGTGAGCGCGGAGCGGATCGGTCGCCGGCCGGCGCTTTGACCGCGCAGGCCGGTGAATGCCAAACTGAAGAGGTCAGGGGGAGTCATGGGGATCAGTACCGGAGCCATGCGGCGCATCGAACAGCACAACGCGCTTGGGTCGATTGCCATCGTCTTGATCATGTCGATGCTCGGGGCGAGCGCGGGCGCCGATGACGGAAAAATCGATTTTCAAGTTCTGCCCGTGCCGCCCACGCTCGGACTGCCCGATGCGCGATCCAACTTCGTGATTCGATCGGCGCAGGATTGGAATGCATGGCTGGACAAGTTGACGGACGTGGTCGAGCCTTTGCCGACCGTCGATTTTGATCGCTATACGTTGCTCGTTGCCAACGCCGGCTACAAGCCTCACGGTCCGGTCGCCGTAAAATTCGATTCCGTGACCGACATGGGCAATGAAATTCGAGTCCATGTCTCCGTCGCCGGACCCGCAAGCTGCCCCTCCTCGCCGGAGCCGGGGCATTACGCCGCGATGGCGCTCATCCCGCAGACCGACAAACCGATTCAATTCGACATATCCACCAAAGAGAGCACCTGCCGGTACTAGCGGGTGAAATCGCAGAACTTGAATCCACGATAGGGAGGAGGATTTTCATGGTACGAAGAACATTGACGATGGCACTGGCGTTCACGGCCGCGACGGCACTGACGATATTGAATCTGACGGCCTCGGCTGCTTCGAACCCATTCGCGGGAAAGTGGGCGCTCAACGTCGAGAAGTCCGCGTTCGATCCTGGTCCCGCGCTGAAGAGCCTCACGATGACCGTCACCGAGACGGGCGACGGCGCGCTCCATGAGGTGATCGATTACGTGGAAGGAAGCGGATCCGGCGCGGTCAATCACTTGGAATTCACGACGGCGGTCGACGGCAAGTCGGTGCCGGTGAGCGGGGGCGCCGAAGCCGACTCCGTAATCGCGACGTACCTCAGCCCCAGGACCATCAAGTATGTCTTCAAGAAATCCGGGAAGTGGGTGGAGACGGGCACGTTCAGCGTTTCCAGGGACGGCAAGACCATGCAGGGCCCGCTTTCCGGGAAGGACGCCCACGGTGCGTGGAAATATCATTACGTTTGCGACCGCCAATGATCAATCGATGAGTGAACGCGGCGCGCGATCGACGTTCTTCGAGCGCGCGGCGATGGACGGCAAGCGTGCGTGCTGGAGCGCAGTGTTCGCACTCTGCCTGCTCGTCGGCGCCCGCCCCGCTTCTGCCGGTCCGCAATATGGGCCTTGGGGGTTCGACCTGACGGCGATGGACTTGGGCATGAAGCCCGGCGATGACTTCAATCGATACGCTTCAGGCGCGTGGCTCGAACGAACGGCGATCCCGCCGGACAAGTCCATCATCTCGCTGCGATGGATGATGAGCGACGCGATCGAGGCACGGCTGCACGATCTGATGGAAGCCGCGACGGTCAATGCACGAGCGCCGACGTTGGAGGGCAAGGTCGGGGCATTCTACCTGGCGTTCATGGACGAGGGCCGCGTGCAGGCTGCTGGGATGAAACCCATTGCCGCGAAAATCGCGGCCATCAGAGACGCGCGCGACCACAAGGCATTGGCACATTTGATGGGTAAGAACACAACGGATTTTTATGCGTCACTCTACGGCATCACGGTGGACGCGGACTTGAGGAACATCGACGCGTACGCCGTCTATCTTGGGCAGGCTGGATTGGGCATGCCGGATCGCGATTACTATCTGCAGCCCGGGTTTGCCTCCCAGAAGGCCGCCTATGAGAAGTACGCCGCTCAACTATTGTCCCTTCTAGGCTGGAATGAACCGCAGGCGAATGCCGCCGCAGTGGTCAACTTCGAGACCCGCATCGCCGAGGTGGGCTGGAGCAAGGTGGAGCAACGCGATCTGACCAAGACCTACAACCCGAAGCTGCGAGCCGGGCTCAACGCCTTCGCGCCGGGCTTCGACTGGGATTCCTTTCTGAATGCGGCCGGATTGGGATCGGTCAGCCGCGTCGTCGTGGCGGAAGATTCCGCATTCCCCCGGATCGCGGCCATCTACCGATCTACGCCGCTGGCGGTGTTGAAAGCATGGCAGGCCTTTACCGTCGCCGACAACGCCGCCTTTTATCTGTCGGAGCCGTTCTCGAGCGCACGCTTTCAGTTCCGCAATCGCACCCTCTCCGGACAGCCCGTCGAGTCGGTACGCTGGAAGCGTGCACTGCGCGCCGTGGGCGGTGGCGACTGCACGGGCGACGACCGCATCGACTGCTTCGGAAATATCGGTTTCGCGGTGGGCCAGCTCTACACGGCGCATTATTTTTCGGCCGAGTCGAAAGCCAAGATCAAAGTTTTGGTTGCCAACGTGAAAGCGGCGATGAGGTCGCGGTTGGAACGACTGGACGGATGAGCCCGGCGACCAAGCGCGAGGCGCTCCAAAAGCTGGATACCTATCAGATCAAGGTCGGTTATCCCGAGCATCCGCGCGACTTCGCCGGTTTGACCATGAGTGCGAATGACCTCGTCGGAGACGTGCTTCGCTCGGCGCAGTGGGACTGGCGTTTCCAGATCGCCCGTCTCAACGAGTCGACCGGTCGACCGGTCCGATTGGACCATGACGCCGCAAACCAACGATGCCTACAACGGAACCCTTCGGGACATCGTGTTTCCGGCCGGAATACTGCAGCCGCCGATTTTCGATCCTGAAGCGGATCCGGCCGTAAACTACGGTGCGATTGGCGCCATCATCGGACACGAGTTGACGCACGGCTTCGACGATCAGGGCCGCAGGCTCGATGCGAAGGGTGAACTTCGCGACTGGTGGACGGCGCAAGATGCCGCCGCGTTCGATGCCCGCGCCAGGAAATTGGCCGCGCAATAACGGCGGGGACCAACGGTTCTTCCTCGGTTGGGCCCAAGCGTGGCGCGGCAAGGCAAGGGAGGACTATCTTCGCAAGCAGGTGGTGAGCGATCCGCACTCGCCGCGCGCATTTCGGGTGGACGGACCGACGCGCAACATGAGCGACTGGTACTCCGCTTTCGAGGTGGCGCCGGGAGCAGCCTACTTCCTCGATCCCGATCAGCGCGTCCAGATCTGGTAGAAACCTCCGCGATCGTCGATCGTCGGCATCCAGCCGCGGCAGACCAGCGGATCAGTGGCCCGACACGTTCGTCAGGGCGGCGAGCAGCGCGCCGCCGACACCGAAAGCGGCCTGCGCGCCCTGTCGCAGGGCGTTGAACATGGTCGCGAATTGAAGAGCGATGAGAAACAACGCCGCGTAGAAAGCGGGCGGTGATTTTCGCTCGCAGAGCAACACGCGGCTGATGAAGTGGCGGCGCACCGCCACACCGTTCATGCAATATCCAAACAGCAGGCCGAGCGCCACGCCGGCGAGGATGTCCGTCGGGTAATGGAGTCCAAAATAGACCCGCGGAAAGCTGACGATGAGGACGGCGAAACACAAGACCGCCAATCCCACGCGCCACGAAAGAAAGCAAAGTCCCGCCGCAAGGGCGGAGAACATCACCGCGTGATCGCTCGGAAACGCACTCCAATCCATGAACATCAACGAGGTCGGTGCATCCGGAAAAACCAGATGCAAAGCGGGATCGAACCGCGGCCGCAATCGGAAGGGCAACGTCAGCGCCAAAATCCTGGCCGCAAACAAACCGCCGAGAGCGGCGAACATCGTGGCCAGCAGATGCTCGCGCGTGCGTTGCGTGGTTGCAGTGTCGGTTTGGCGGAACCAGTACCACCAGAAGATCGACATGATCAGCGCCGTTCTCGTTTCACCGCCGTGGGACAGAATCCTGATCGTGTTGTCGAACGCGGGGGACCGTCCGACCAGCGAAGTGAGCCAGCGGAGAATGACATCGTCGACATGGGCGGCGGGGCCGTGCAACATGGCTCAGAGCTTAATTGAGATGCGCCGATAGGTCGACGGCAACGTTTGTCCGCGGCACCGGCTTTCGCGTCGGCCGCTCCGACGCAGGCTCGCGTGCATCTGTGCACGCGACAAGATGCGCTCAAAAAGCGCCGGCAATTTAACAGTGTAGTCTCCAATCTGCGACGCTGCTTTTGCTGCGAAGAAGTTTGCTATAACTGCCCGTGACGGATTTGCTTGTGCGTACTCGAGTGTTTTTTTCGATCGGTCGCAGCCGGGGCCGGTGGGCCGAGTGCGCAGTGAAGTTCGCTCGACGGGTGTGCGAAAAAGAACTGAGTGCGTGTTCGAGGGAGTTGGTGTTTGCTGGGGCCGGGCGCGGATCGATTTGCGCGCGGTGAGCTGTTCACCAAGGAGGATATCGTAATGAAACGCTGCCAATCGCTGCTGATTTGCGCGCTGGTAACATTCAGCGCCAGTGCGAAGAGTGCCGACACAGGACTTTTCCCCCCGTCTTTTGCGGCGAATCCATCGACCATGGCGGCGCTGGACCTATCCGGGGAAGCCGCGCTCACGGCGGGCAGGCTGCGGGGCGCGATGGGGACTCAAGTCAATTTCTCCGACTTCAGCGGAGATGTGCTCAGGGATATAAGGGCTACGGTCCTCGTTCAGGAGCAAGCCATCAACGCGGGGACTCCCAACGGCTGGTTGATTGCGCTGGCTGCATGCGGATTGGTCGTTCTTCAGTTGCGGCGCAAGCACAAGTCGCTGCCGCAGAGACGAATCGTCCCTTACGCCTGACGGTCGACAGCAACCGGATTCGTCCGATTTAGCCCGATTGCCTTCATATGAAATCTCCTTCGAGTGGCGCGGCGACAGCGACCGAGGATCTACCGGGCGCGCGGATTGCGCGCAGGTGGACGATGCACGACATGTCGCACGATGTGACGTCGTTTGATTCCGGCGCGGTATTCCTGGTCAAGGCCTTGTTCTACCCCGTGACGACCGTTGCGCTGTTCGCGGTGTGCCTGTGGGTTGGAAAGCGCCCATTCAGCGGAGCTCACTTTCTGATTGCAGTGCTGACGTTCGCCGGAACGGCGGAACTGCTGGGCGATGCGCGGGTGGATCGCGAGGCGCCGGCATCGCAGGAAATCGGCGGCCTGCTGGATATCGCCGTGCGGTGGATCGCCATCTGTGCGTGCGTCGCCCTGGTGCTTTATCTTTCCGGCTTGAGAGTCGAACTGACCGACGGTGTCCTGATCACATGGTTCCTGTTCACGCCGCTCGTGCTGTGGAGTGGCGCCATCAGCGTGCGATGCCTCCTGCTGCATGTGGCCGGTGGTCACAGGCGGCCGCGCACCGCCGTCATCATCGGGGTCAATAAACAGGGGCTGCTGCTGAGCAAGATGCTCGAGGAGCAACCCCTCCTCGGCATCAAATTGCTGGGCTTCTTCGAAGATCGACGCGTGAGCCGGCTTCCGCAGACACCGCGGTGTCTACTGGGACGGATAGGCGATGCGGCCGCATTCGTGAGCGAGCACGGTGTGAACGTGG
Source organism: uncultured Gammaproteobacteria bacterium (assembly GCA_963843295.1). GTDB lineage: Bacteria > Pseudomonadota > Gammaproteobacteria > Steroidobacterales > Steroidobacteraceae > Bog-1198. The sequence continues at coordinate 324,617 of CAWJJP010000010.1, forward strand.
TTTACATCACTCTGCGGATTTCGCCGCGTCCTGGTCTAGCGAAATTACTCAATGCATTGCGTGACTCGGTCGCATCGGTTTACTTCGTTCCGGACCTGCATGCCTTGCACGACATTCAGGCGCGTGTCGATGTGGTGCACGGCATACCCATGTTCGCGGTGTATGCATCGCCATTCTTCGGAGTGCGGTCCCTTGCTAAACGCGCAAGCGACATGCTCCTGTCCGGGCTGCTCCTGCTGTTGCTGTTACCGGTCCTCATCGCGGTGGCCACCGGCGTGAAGTGTACGTCGAGGGGGCCGGTCATCTTCAGGCAGCGCCGCTACGGTCTCGACGGCCGCGAGATCATCGTCTACAAGTTTCGATCCATGACCGTAACCGAGGATGGTGCCAGCAATTATACCCAGGTGACCCGCACCGACAGCCGCGTGACGCGCTTCGGAGCCTTCATCCGTCGAACATCGCTCGACGAACTGCCGCAACTGTTCAACGTGCTGGAGGGAACCATGAGCCTGGTGGGTCCGCGCCCGCACGCCATCGCGGTGAACGAACACTATCGAAGCCTGATTCCGAGCTACATGTTCCGTCACAAGGTCAAACCGGGAATCACGGGTTGGGCGCAGGTCAACGGCTTTCGCGGCGGCGATGATTTGCGCACCATGACCAAGCGCATCGAGTTCGATCTGGATTATCTGAAGAATTGGTCGATCTGGTTCGACTTACGCATCATCCTGCGAACTTTTCTCTGCTATGGGGCGATAGCGATGCCTACTAACCGCGGTCGCCGCCGGCAACCGGGCGCCGGTCATTTTGCACGCGCATCTTTCCTGGCATTGACGACGGTCCTGGCCGGGTGGACGCAGGCAGGCACGAACTCCGAGGACTATCGGCTCGGAGCGGGCGATTTGCTCAAGATCGTGGTGTTCGATCACGATGAGTTCAGCGTCGATGCGCGCGTCAGTCAGACGGGCAACATTACATTTCCGTTGGTGGGGCAGGTGCCGGTGGCCGGGCTGTCCACGCGTGATGCGGAATTGCTTCTGGCGCGGGACCTGATTGACGGCGGCTTCGTAAAACAGCCGCAGATCTCGGTGCTCGTCGCGGAGTATCAAAGCCAGAAGGTATCCGTAATGGGCCAGGTGGCGAAGGCGGGTCAGTACCCGCTGGATGCCTCGAAGAGGGTCATAGACGTGCTCGCGATGGCGGGCGGCGTGCTCAACGATACCGCCGCGGATGACGCGACGCTGGTGCGAGCCGATGGCAGCCGCACGGAGATCGACCTGCAGAAGCTCTTCGACGGCGATCCGAAAATGAACCTCGAAGTTCACGATGGCGACACCGTATTCGTGCGGCGCGCGCCGCAGTTCTACATTTACGGGCAGGTACAGCATCCCGGCGAGTACCGTTTGACGCGCAATACCACCATTTCGCAGGCGATCTCCATCGGCGGTGGACTCACTCTGCGCGGTACGCAGCGCGGCGCGATCGTCAAGCGTGTCGATGCGCTAGGCAAGGAGCGCAAGTACTCGGTGAGGGACGAGGACGTACTGCAGCCGAACGACGTGTTGTTGATCAAGGAAAGCTTTTTCTGAAAGTCAAACGCACCCGAGCTCGATCATGCGCTCCTCACAATTGATTCGGATTCTCTGGGCCCACCGGTGGACCTCCCTGTGCATTCTGGCGGCCGTATTGGCGGCCGCCGTCGCAGCGAGCCTACTGCTGCCGAAGAAATATAAAGCCGAGTCCGCGATCGTCGTGGACGTGCGCGGAAGCGATCCGCTCACGCCGCAGGACGCCATGCCGGCGCAGTTGGCGTCGGCATATCTTGCGACTCAAGTGGACGTGATCGCGAGTCACAATGTCGCCTTGAAGGTGATCGATCGGATGAAGCTGACGAGTGATCCGAAGTTCATCGACAAGTTTCAGCGATGCAGAGCCCACCGCGGACATCGGTGCCATTCGCGATTGGGGGGCGGATGAGCTCCTCAAGCATCTCAAGGTGCGGCCGTCGCGCGACAGCAACGTGATCTACATGCAGTTTACCGGCAACAGCCCGGGGGCGGCGGCCGAAATCGCCAACGCGTTCGCCGATTGCTACCTGCAGACCAGTCTCGAGCTCAAAGTCGATCCCGCCCGGCGCCAGGCGGGTTGGTTCGACGAACAGGTGGGCGATCTGCGTGTGGCGTTCGAAAATGCGCAGCACAAGCTGTCGGCCTATCAGGGCGAACATGAAGTGATCGGCACCGAGGATGCGCGGCTCGACGTCGAGAATGCGCGGCTGACCGAAATCGCCAATCATCTGGTGAGCGCGCAGACGGCCATGTTCGATGCCGAGACGCGGCAGCGGAAAATGAAGGATGCATTGGCGAAGGACCTCGCCGATGCGACAGTCAACGTCCTCGGCAATCCGCTGCTGCAGAATCTAAAGACCGAGCTGGCACGCTCCGAAGCCAGGTTTGCCAACGTGTCGCAGCGCTACGACCGAAATCATCCTCAATACATGAGCGCGCAGGCGGAACTGGAGTCGCTGCGCAGAAAAGTGCAGACCGAAGTCGATAATGCCAATGAAAGTGTCTCGAGGGAAGCGCAGATCGCGCGGCAAAACACGGCGGATCTACAACTCGCGATGGAGCAGCAGCGCAAGCGAATTCTCGAGCTCCAGCACACTCAGGACGAGTTCTCGGTACTGAAGCGCGATGCGGAGAGCGCCCGTGCGGCGTACGACTCGGCCCTGCAGCGCGGCAGCCAAACACGACTGGAAAGCCGGCTCGATCACACCACCATCGCAATTTTGAACTATGCGTTTCCGCCCCTCGATCCCGCATGGCCGCTGTTGATTCTAAATCTCGCGCTTGGCGGTGGTTCTGGGATCCATGTTGGGCGCCGGCGTGAGCCTGATCAGGGAGGGGCTGGATCGGCGCATCCGATCGTGCGATGACCTGCTGGACGGGGCGGATATCGCCGTACTCGCCGAGCTGCCGCGTGTGCGCGCTTTGCCGCGCAAGCAGCGGCTTGCTCTGGCGGCGGTAGCCAAGCAATCTCCCGCCGAACCGACGTAGCAAAGAGAATGCCAATGGCTTCGACGAAGATTCTCGGCCGGCGTGCGCCGGCAAGCATAAGTCTGGTGGCTCCAAGTCCGGTCGACACCCAGCTTGGCGAGCTATTGCATGGCGACGGAACGCTCACTGAGCAGGACATTCAACTGATTTTTGCCGCACAGCTCGAGAGCGGCGAGCGCTTTGGAGAAGCCGCATCCCGCCTCGGGTTGCTGAGCGAGCAGGATGTGCAGCGGGCGCTTGCACGGCATACCGAATTTCCTCTGCTCACCTTCGGCGAGTCCGCGTTGAGCGCGGAGTTGACCGCTGCTTATCAGCCCCACAGCAGGCGTGCGGAAGAGTTGCGGACCCTGCGCAGCGAGTTGGTATTGCGCTGGTTCGGACGCGGCAATCCCGCGCTCGCGGTGGTGGAGGCCAGGCAGGGTCACGGCTGCAACGTGCTGGCCGCCAATCTGGCCGTGACCATGGCGCAGCTCGGCGAGCGAACGCTGCTCGTCGATGCGAATCTTCGCGCGCCGAAGCAGCACAGGCTTTTCGGACTTACCGCGAGGTATGGTCTGGTCGATTTCATCGAGGGCCGTGAGGGTTTCGACAGGGTGGTCACCGATGTGCCGGGATTCAGCTGTTTGTCGGTGATGTGCGCGGGGGCCCTGCCGGCGAACCCGCAGGAACTGCTCGGCCAGGTTTCCTTCGGCTATCTGCTGGAAACGGCGGCCACGAAATTTGACGTCGTACTGGTCGATACCCCGCCGCTGCTCGAGTGTGCCGACGCGCGTCTCATTGCTGCGCGGGCGAGAGGCGTGGTGCTCGCGACCAGGCGTCATCGAACCCGGCTGGGGGATGCCATGCGCGTCAAGTCGCATCTTCAACCGGCCGGGGCTGTGCTGCTCGGCGCCGTGATCGATGAGTAACCGGCACATGATGTCCGTGCGTTTCGCGGTACTTGCCACTCCGCTCGTCGGCGTCACGTTCCTGTCCAAGTTCACGGTGCCGCCCCTTGGAGAGCAGGGAATCGATCTGTCGCTCCTGTTTTTGCTGGCAGCGCTTCTGGTGGGCTCGGTCGGCGGTTGCATCCGCTTCGAACCGAGGCGTTTGACGCTCTACGTCATGCTCATGGGAATTCTGGGCATCATGCAGATGCTGCAACCGGACCTGTTTTCCTTCTCGTCGATGCTGTTGCTGGTCGCATTGCATCTCCCGTACGTCTTTACCGTGCCACAAGACGATGATGGCGGGCGCATCGTCAAATTCTTTCTTGCGATCGTCACCATTTTTGCGTGCTGCGGCATTGCGCAATTCGCTCTTCAATCCATCGTGAATGCACGCTATCTGTTCCCCATCGAGAATTTTGTCCCCGGCGCATTCATCGTGCAACACTTCAACAAGCAGGCGGCTCTGGCGTACGGTTCGGAGCTGTACCGTGCGAACGGAGTCTTCCTGCTCGAACCGTCGTTCTTCAGTCAAGTGCTCGCCGTTGCCATCGTTGCAGAGCTGTGCACGCTCGCCAGGGTGACCCGGCTCGCAGTCTTCGGCGCGGCCTTGGTCGTTTCGTATTCAGGCACGGGAATGCTGGTGCTTGCGATTTGTCTGCCGGCGTACATCGTCACGAGGCGCCGCTGGGGTCTGCTGCTGCTCGGCGCATCCGTATTGGTGGTGATGGTGCCGCTGCTGGAGCACTTTCACGCGGTCCGCCTGTTGTCGAGAATCGGCGAGTTGGGCTCTGCGCACTCCAGCGGTTTCGCCCGATTCGTCGGCGGATTCGTGCTTTTCGACCAATTCCTGTGGAGCGACCCGTGGCGCACGTTGTTCGGCTACGGCGCGGGCGCGTTCTCAACCTACGCCTCGCACACGCATTATGCCGTCGCCGAAATGGCGCTGTTCAAGATCGTGTTCGAATTCGGGCTGATCGGCGCCCTGGCGTACTTCGGCTTCCTGTTTTTCTGCCTGCTCAGTTCCAGGACGCCACCATTGCTGACCCTCGCAGTGGGAATCACCTATTTGTTGAACGGGATGTACACACCATTTGCGCATGGATTGGCCCTCGGGCTGCTCCTGTGGAACTCGATGCCGGTGGCCAAGCGCGGCGGGTCGCGAGCGGGGACCGCACCGGCGCCGTTGCCGGTGCCGGCGGCAGCATCATGACGACGGCGCTGTCAATTCTCGGGGTTCTATGCTTGCTCGCGGCGAGCCATCCGTTCGTCACTTATCCGTGGTCCCTGATCCTCATTCAGGCGCTGCGCCCTCACAGGCGACCGGCCTCGACCCCCATTCCGACCGCGCAACTGAATTGTGCCGTGTGTGTCTGCGCGTACAACGAGGAGCGCGTGATCGGGCGAAAAATCGACAACTTGCTGCAGTTGCGCGCACGGGAGCCAGGCCTGGAGATACTCGTCTACGTGGACGGCGCAAGCGATCGGACCGCCGAAATTCTGCGTGCCTACGGATCGCAGATCGACCTGCACGTGGCGAGCGAACGCCACGGCAAGACACACGGGATGAACATTCTCGCATCCGTGGCCAGCGCGCCGATACTGATTTTCACGGACGCGAACGTCACGATGGACCCGGAATGCGTCCGCGATTTCCAACGCCACTTCGCAGACCCGCAGGTCGGCTGCGTTTGCGGCAGCCTCGTCTATACGAATGGGGACGCCTCGCCGACGGCCTCGTCCGGATCCGCCTACTGGCGCTTCGAAGAAGCCATCAAGAAGCTGGAGATGGAGAGCGGCTCCGTGATGGGTGCCGACGGATCGGTGTTCGCCATCAGACGCTCGCTGCACAATCCGCCGCCGGAACACATCATCGACGACATGTACGTTTCGCTGGCGATTTTGTGCGCCGGTCACCGGGTCATCCAGGCGAGCGACGCATTTGCCTACGAGGAGTCGGTGGTGTCTGCACGCGAGGAATTCACGCGAAAAATACGCATCGCGTGCCAGGCGTTCAATGTCCACCGCTTGATCTGGCCGCGGCTGCGCGAACTCGATGCAGTCACGGTTTACAAGTACGTTTCGCACAAATTGATCCGCTGGTTCACTATCTATTTTCTGGCAATTGCCGCAATTGCTTTCGGCGCGGCATTGGTTGTCGCGGGACACGCCGGCATCGCCATTGCACTGACGATCTGCGCCTCGGCTGCGCTGTTGCTCGGCCACTTCTCATCGATCAGGCCGTTTGCACAGATTGCCGGGACTATTTCTGCATTTGCGGGCACCGGGTTGGGCGTATGGCACTCCCTGCGTGGGAAGCGCTATCAGACATGGATCCCCGCCGCGTCGATTCGGAAATGATGTTTGGGCCATCCTTGCACAACGGACTCAATCCATGCGACGCGACACATCGGTTGGCAACAAACGGGACTTCAACCCGGCGCTCAACGGCTTCCGAGGCTTCTGCGCCCTGGCGGTGTTCCTGTTTCACCTGGGGAGCGCCGGTGTCGTGTCATGGCCGAAAGGAGCGCTCGTCAAGGACGCGGCCGCGTATCTTTGGGTCTCCCTGGCGTACGGCGTGGAAATGTTCTTCATGATCAGCGGCTTCGTGATCCTGGGAAGCCTGCTACGCCATTCGACGCTCAGAGGCTTTCTCCAGGACAGATTCATTCGGATCTATTCCGCCTGGGTGCCGGCGCTCGTGGCGGTGGCGAGTGTGTGCATCGTCCTCAAGATGAAGATGTTCACCGGCACCAGTGCGCTGGAGGATCTGGGAATCTTTGCGGGCAATCTAATTCTGCTGCCGCCGCTGCTGCCTTTGCCGCTGGTTCATCAAGGATCATGGAGCCTCTCGTACGAGTGGATCTTCTACATTTCAGCCGCCACCGGGGCGTGGCTGCTGCGCAAGGGGGAGCGGCGGTCCTGGGCGGTGTGGGCCTGGGTCGCTTTCAGCGGCCTGTTCATCTGTCTGTATCCGCGCTCGCTGTTTTTCTCGACCGGCGTGATCGTGTTCGCCGGCCAGGCTTGGTTTCGCCATCGGGAACGCTGGCTCAAGTTCCCGTTGCTCAGCCTGGTGGTGTTTCTCGTTGCGTGGCATCTGACCGGGGTCGACAAGGCGGAATTGAGCGAGACGCTGTTCGATTGGCTCCGAAGCGGTCGATGGGTCGCGGCGTCGGTTGCATTCGCCGCTTCGCTGCACATGTTCGCCAGCATTACGCTGAATACCAGCCGGCAGTTTGCGTTCCTCGGCGGCCGTGTATTCCAATGGTTGGGGACGATCAGCTACAGCTTCTATCTTTGGCATGCATTGGTCATGTCCGCTACGAAACGCGTGGCCAATGGTTACGTCGTCCCGCAATTCGGGGTTGGAGTCGGCTTCGTGTTCTTTCTACTCTCAAGTCTTGCGTTCGGGCTGTTGGTTTCCTGGGCGTCGTGGGCGATTTTTGAAGTCAAGTTTGCAAAGCTCCTGCGCAAAGCCTTCGTTCCGAGTCCACCTCTCCGGCGTCCCATCCGTGCAGCCTGACCCCGCGCCAACGTCCGGTTCGGTCGGCCATCGAATGCGGTGCCTGTGGATCGCCCGTTATATTCCGTACCCGCTGGATGCGGGCGCGAAAGTATACTCGGCGATGCTTGCCGAATCGCTGGCCGGGGCCGGGGCGCTCGTTCGCTTCATGGGCTTCGGCGACATGCGCGCGGTGCCGGACGGTGCCCCACGCGTCGAGTGGCTCGCGGTACCGGGGAGGAAGCGAGGCAGGGCCTTCGCCGCGTGCAGCCGCTTCCCGATTGCGGCTGCAATCGACTCGACCAACGCGTACCGCCGGCTCCTCGATGCACAGTTGTGTGAGCGATGGGATGCGATCGTGCTGGACGGTTACGGAGCAGGGTGGGCGCTGGACCGATGCCTCTCGCATCGCGACGAATCTCGGCTGCATCGGCCGGTTCTCGTGCATGTCTCGCACAATCACGAGGAACTCCTGTGGTCCACGTTGGCACGCGAGGCCCGCGGCTCGGCGCTCAAGCGGTTCACCCTGCGTCGCAACGCGAGCAAGGTGGGCAGGCTCGAGCGCCGGATCGTGCGCAACGTCGACTTCCTGACGACCATTACCGACGAGGACCGGCGGTCCCTCGGCGCCGGCATGGATCCGGATCACACGCTTTCCCTTACCCCGGGATACGTGGGGTGGGTTGCCGGCGAGCGCCGCATAACCGCGGCAACGCCCCGGCGGGTGATAATGATGGGATCGTTCCAGTGGGTGGTGAAGCAGGAAAACCTCACCCGCTTCGTCGAGATCGCCGACCCGATCTTTCACGAACACGGAATCACACTGGATATCGTCGGAGACGTTCCGCGGGAGCTCCTCTGCACGCTGCAGGCTCGCTGTCGATCGACCTGCTTTCATGGATTCGCAAGAGACGTCGCCCCATTTCTCGCTCGCGCCCGCATCGGGGTCGTTTCCGAGTCGATTGGCGGCGGATTCAAGCTCAAATTTCTCGATTACATTTTTGGACGCGTACCCGTCGCGACGGTGTCGCAGGCCGTCGCAGGTCTGCCGAAGGATCTCCAGGGCGCGATGCTCTCGAGCAGCAGTCTTGTGGGATTGGTCGAGAGCATCGTGTCCCACATGGATCGTCCCGATACGCTCAACCAACTGCAGGAGCGCGCATTTGCAATCGCCAAAGCGGGATACGAATGGAGCGCCAGAGGCGAGCGGCTTCGGCAGGCGTTGAGCGTCCACCAGTTGACACCTGTGAACGGGAAATCCATGGACGACTCGGAGAGGATCAGACGCGAACGCGAATATCACAATCAGAGGTTTGCCGACGACTCGGCGCGGGAAAGCCGGGTCGGGCGATATTATTCCGCGATCCGCTACGGCTTCGAATTGTATCGAAGACGGGTGAGCGAGGAAGCGCGCGGCCGTCGCGTGCTCGAGTACGGTTGCGGAACGGGCAGCCTCGCGTTCGGTCTGGCGGATCAGGCCGGGCATGTAATCGGTATCGACATCTCGGATGTGGCCATCCAGCAGGCGCGGCGTGCATCCGGACGCCGGGGATTGAAGAACGTGGAATTCGTGGTCGATAACGCAGAAGCGATGCGGTTACCGGAAAAACATGTCGATGTCGTGGTGGGCAGCGGGATCGTCCATCATCTCGACATCCCCAAATCGATGTCGGAGGTGCGTCGTGTCCTCAGAGGCGGCGGCGTTGCGATCTTCGCAGAACCCCTGGCACACAACCCGGTGCTCAATTGGTACCGGAGTCGAACGCCGGAGTTGAGGTCCGCGGATGAGCATCCTCTGACCGTTGCGGACCTGCGCGCCATGGCGTTCGGCTTCTCGTCGACGAAGTTGACTTACTTCGGTTTGGTCGCTCCGATTCTCGGCCTCTTTTTCCCCGAAGCGAATGCCGAATCATGGATGACCCGCTGCACGTGGTGGCTCGATCGGGTCCTATGCAGCGTACCGGGTCTGAACCGGTACGCGTGGTATTGCCTCATCGAGTTGAAGAACCGATGAACATGGACGGCAAGGCAATGGCGATGAACCAGGCCGAGCGGATCGATCCGGATGATCGGGGCGTGAGTCAATGATCACGCTGATCGTGCCCACCCGCAATCGCGCCCACACCCTCGGGCTGGTGGCGCCGAGCTATTTTCAGCAAGAGCAGGTGACCGAAATCATCTTCGTGAGCGATGCGGGTGCGGACGACACGCCCGCGTTGATCGGGCGGCTGGCGGCGGCGTGGCCGCAGATCCGCACCCGATTTGTCTGCAATCCTTCGCGTCTCGGAGCATCGGCGTCGCGCAATGTCGGCGTGCAGCTGGCAACCAACGACTACGTCCTTTTCTGCGATGACGACGAGAGCCTCGAACCCGGTTATGCACGGATCTGCCTTGAAAAACTCGTCCGGTTGGACGCCGGCGCGGTATCGGGACGACGGATCTATCTCGAACCGGGAGAGACTCCCGGGGATGCTCTCGAGCGGTTCGGTTCGGGGATGCGGAACACCGCGCCGTTTCGCGCCCTCATCTGCGAGTATGTCAATGCAGCACGCTTCGCAGGAGACATCAGACTGCCGTTGACGAATGCGATTATCCTGACGCGCACGGCGCTGCTGCGCCGGTTCCCCTTCGATTCGACCTATGCCCACGGGAACGGCTACCGCGAGGAGTCGGATTACCAAATGAATCTGTTCCTGAACGGCCACGACGTCTACGTCACCAACGACCGCCACAGTTTTCATTTGCCGATGTCGCAGATCGTCACGGGGGGGCAGCGCACGAGCCGCTGGCGGCGACTGTACTGGTCGGTGCGCTACACCCGGTACTTCTTCTCCAAATATTATTCCGGCTATGCGCGCAAGCAGGGCCTCATAGCCCCCCGCTGGCTCGCGTTGACCGCCTTCGCGGCTTTCGCGGTCTACCGGGAGACTCTGCGACCGCCGCTGTTTGCCGTCGCCAAGGCGGCGCTGCGACGAAGGCGGCGGTTTGCGGGACCCGTTTCCGCGACGAGATAGCCGCACAGGAGGGCGCCGCATGCTGGTGAGCATCTATCTGCCGACGAAGAATCGCGAAGCGTTGCTGCGGCGTGCCGTTAATTCGGTGCTGAGGCAGACGCATACAACGCTCGAACTCATCGTCGTCGATGACGGTTCAAGCGACGGTACACCCGCGTATCTCGAAGCTGTCCGAACGGGGGACAGTCGCATCCGGATCATCCGCAACGAGACGTCGCTCGGCGCACCGCTTTCGCGCAATCTGGCGATTCGCGCCGCGCGGGGTGAATTCGTCACCGGACTCGACGACGATGATTACTTCCATCCTCAGCGCATCGCGGCCTTTGTTGCCCAGTGGCGGATGCACGAGCAGATCGGCGAGCCATTTTCCTGCCTGTTCTCCCAGGACGTGACGGAGCGCGGCTACCAGCAGTTCGCGAGCGCCCGGCCAGGTTCGGTGCGCTGGGAGGATCTGTTCTTCTGCAACGTCATTGGCAATCAGATCTTCACGCGCCGCGAGACGCTGATCGCCGCCGGACTGTTCGATCAGGAGATGCCGGCCTGGCAGGACCTCGACCTGTTCATCCGCGTTCTGAGGCACTCAGGCCCCGCGAAAGTGGTCGATGCCGGTCTCTACTACATGAATCTGGATCCACGTCTCGACCGGATTTCCCTGTCGAATGCCAGGATTTTCCGCGCCTATCGCACGCTCGCCGCCAAATGGCAGGACTGTCCGCGAGTCATGCGACAGGCGCTGTATCTTCAGACTTTCCGCCATTATGGGATCAAGCCGGGACCCTTCGACCTGTTGACGTTCGTGCGCATGGGGTTGCATCCGCGGACTCTCAAGACTCTCGCCGGCATCTACGTGCGGAAGGCCTGAGCACGATGTCGACGCGACCGCAGACGGCGATCAGAGTCATCAGCCTGCCGGCGGCGGTGGAGCGGCGCCAGGCATTTACGCGCGCGGCGGCGGCGGCGGGCTGCGAATGGGAGTTCTTCGACGCTCACGCAGCACCGGTCTCCGGGCTCGGCTATGACGAGAGGCGCGTGGCGGGCATTTACGGCCGCAGGCTGCACCCGGGTGAACTCGGTTGCTACTCGAGCCATTTCGAGCTGTGGCGGCGGCTGGTGGAAGCCGACTACGAGCAGCTGATCGTGCTCGAGGACGACGTGGTCGCCGACTGGGAATTCATTCGCGAGATTGGCGCGCTCCGACTGGCGGCCCGCGGCATCGAGTATCTGCGGCTATTTGCGAAGATGCCTGCCCCATGGAGATTCGTGGCCTCGCCATATTTCGACAGGTACCGCCACCTCATCCGCTTTACGGGATATGCACTGGGCACGCAAGCTTACGTCCTCTCCAAAGCCGGAGCAGAGCGCCTCATCCGTCACGGTTCGAACATCGAAGCGCCGGTGGATGTCTACATGGATCGCACCTGGGAGCATGGATTGCTGAATCTCGCCGTCTATCCGTTCCCGGTGTACGAGCGGCATCAGCGATCCTCGATCGGTGAAGGCCGGTTCTCGGCACCAGCTTCGCGGCGGGGCCGGTTGTCGCCTGGCAATCTCTGGGTTCGCGCATGCCGGAGGCTGCAGCTCAAGTGGGCGATTCACGGTTTTTCGCCCGCTTCGGCGCGTACGCTGCAACGTTTGCTCAAGGCGCACGAAGATGTCTAGGACGCCCTCCGAGCGCACGCGAACGATGGGAGGTGGCATGGGATTCCGCGACAAGGGAAAGCTCTTGCTCAAAAAAATGCTGGGACCCAATTACGCGGTGCGGCGGGCGGTCCGACGGCATCTCGCCCATGAGCTGGCCCACGGAGAGCCCGAAATCGCATTGCTACCCATTCTTTGCGCACCGGATGCCGACTTTCTCGATGTCGGCGCAAATATCGGCGCTTATTCATTCTATGCGAAGTCTCACTCGCGGCACGTGTACGCCATCGAGCCCAATCCAGCGCTGACTCTCCACCTGCGCGCCGTCTTGGGAAAAAAAGGCACCGTGCTGACCATGGGAGCATCGGACCACGTTGCGACCGCTCCGTTCTGTATTCCAGTTCGCAACGGAAATGATGTGCACACCCGCTCCTCACTACAGGAAGACGCCAACCCGGACTTCGAATCGCGAAAAATCGATATTGCGATAGCGCCAATCGACGGTCTCGGTCTGGACCGAGTGGGAGTCGTGAAGATCGATGTCGAGGGGCACGAGCTCGCCGCTCTGCAGGGCGCGCGGCGAACGCTCGAGCGGTGCCGCCCGGTTGCAATCGTCGAGTGCGAGGAGCGGCACAACCGGGGCGGCGTTGAGCGCGCTTTCCGGTTCTTTGGGGACTTGGGTTATCGACCTTACTTCATTCATGGGGGCGAGCTTCGGCACGGCGAGGAATTCGATGTTGCCCGCTTTCAGGCGGCACACGACGCAAAACCGCCCGGGGGCATGCGCTCAACCGATTACGTGAATAACTTCATTTTCATTCATCGGGATAACTCCGTGGCGCCATCCCGTATACGTCAATTCACCCTTGAGGCGCGCTCTTGAGCGGGTCATGAGCGCAAGTCGCACCCGGCCGAGGATCGCCTATATTCCGGCTGACGATCTCACGAACGCGTATACGACCCGTATGCGCGAACTTCTTTCCGCATTCGGACATTTGGAGAAGTTCTTTTTCAAGGCGCGGCTGATGAGATTGTTGAAGGGTGATTTCCGGCGTATTGACGTCGCCTTCGTCAATTGGATTGAAAACGAATTGATCGACAGAAATTCAGGCAGGGTGTCGTGGCGGGGCACGGTCAAGCTGCTGATTAAAGCTGTTTTCCTCAAGCTGACCGCCAGGCAGACCGTTTTTGTCCGTCACAATCTTTATCCGCACGCGGCCTCCGCGGAAAGCGCGCGCACGGCGCGGTGGCTTGTCGACCGCTATGAGGAATTATTCGACATGGTTTTCATTCATTCCGGCGTGCACATCATGACCGCTGAAAGCAATCGGCATCGTCATTACGTGCCTCATCCGCTTTACAGCCAGGCCATCGACGTTGGGCGCCAAGTTCGGCCGCGCAATTGCCCGGAACGGTACTTCCTGGCGTTCGGGCGCATTGTTCCTTACAAGCGAATTGAAAATCTAATCGAGCATTTCCCGGCTGATCAGACTTTGATCGTTTGCGGCGCCGTCGACGATGCCGGATATGCCGCGAAGCTGGCGCAGATACGTCGCCCAAATGTCATATTTTCGCCGGGACACATGCCGGAAGATGTCGCACAGACAATGGTGGCCGGAGCCCAGGCTGCCGTCATCGGCCATGCGGAGTCCAACGTGGTGGCAAGTGGTGCGTTCTTCTACGCATTGTCACTGCAATGCCGCGTGTTTGCCGTTAGAACCCCATTTTTGCAATGGATTTCCACGCGACTTCCGTCCGACGTGTTGGTCCTCGGAGAGGATATTCCCGATCTGTGCCGGTTGATCGGCGCAGTCCGGGATACGCCGATGTCAGCCACCAGCCGACACCTCATCGAGGCCGAGTTTGGTGATGGGGCGGTGAAATCCGCACTCTCGATTGCGTTCAAACTACACCAATGAGGTAGCCGCCATCGCTTCCGCCGCCTCGAATGTTCGTTGGATTCTGCTGTCGCAGAGCGCAAGGGTGCTCGCGCAGCTGATCGGCTTGACGGTCCTGGCACGCTTGTTGCCGCCCAGGTCATACGGGGTGATGGCGCTGGCAACCATCGTGACCAATCTTGCCCTGTTGTTCCGTGACATGGGCAGCTCCGCCGCCATCATCCAGGCAAATGTTCTGACTCAAACGTTGAAGGCCACCGTCCATTGGGCGAACCTCGCGTTGGGTCTCAGCATCGGCGCGGTGGTCGCAATCAGCGGGCCCTTCATGGCTTCCGCGTTTCACGAGCCAGCGCTGGCGAAGATCCTCTATTTACTGGCCTTCGTGTTCCCTATCGGCAGCTTCAGCATCGTGCACCAGGCTCTGCTTGAACGCGAGTCACGCTTCCGTCTTGTCGTCACGGCTGAGGTCATCGCCGCCCTCGCGGGACTGACGCTCGCCATCTTGGCCGCGCTGCTCGGGGCCGGTGTGTACAGCCTCGTCCTTCAGGTATTCACATCGATGCTCATTTCGACGATTGCCATCGTGTTACTTTCTGATTTTCGGCCATCTTGGAATTGGAACCGTCGCGATTTAAACAGCATACGGGCATTCGGGGGCAACCTATCGGTATTTAACTTCTTGGCTTATCTGGCTAGAAATACGGACAGCATTGTCATTGGAAGATTGCTGGGTGCGACGGCCTTGGGGATCTATTCGATTGCTTACCGCATCATGCTCCTTCCGGTCCAAAATTTGACCTCTGTCGCGACGCGCGCGCTTTTCCCCATCATGAGCCGTCGGCGAGATCAATTGGCGGATATAGCGGCGCTGTATTTAAAGGCCGTCGGGCTCATCGCGTTTCTCTCGGCCCCGATGATGGCCGGCCTATTTGCATTGCGCGAACCCTTCGTGGATGTGGTATTGGGCGAAAAATGGCATTCCTCCGCCACGCTTCTTGCCTGGCTGGCACCTGTCGGTGTCATCCAATCATTGGTGAGCACAACCGGGTCCGTTTCGATGGCGAGAGGTCGGACGGATTTGCTGCTGCGCCTTGGTGTACTCGGCTCGCTGCTGCAAATCTCCGGATTTTTGATCGGTTCGAACTGGGGAATCGAAGGGGTCGCCGCCGGTTATTTGTGCGCCAGCGTCCTCAACGCCGTACCGGCGCTCCATTTCACCGGACGTCTCATCGGCGTGACCGTGATGATGCTCGTGCGCCGCGTTGCGCCGGCGATGACGCTGGCGCTGGTCATGGCGGGACTCTTGTCGCTCGCGCTTCGCTCCACCTCCATGTACATGGTCGACCAACGCGTGCAACTGGCGCTCCTCACCTTTCTGGGAGCGAGCTTCTATGGCGCAATGGCCCGGTGGCTGATGCGCTCGCAAATGCTGGATCTCGGAATCTTTCTAAAGCTGCCTGAATTCAAGCGCAGAACCTTTGGACGATGGCTCGAAAGCGGGGACTGCGTCAAGGCAGACGGAATGCCGCAAGCGAGGAAGTAAAATGCTCGAGGATTTTCCGGTTGATTACACCGGGCTGTTGACGGATAAGATCCATCTACCCGATCGGATTGGGGCGCTGCATGCGGTTTATGAGAACTCCAAGCCCTTTCCTCACGTTGTAATCGACAACATGTTTTCGGACCAGGTATTGGAGGCGTTGCTGCCCGAGATAGCCGGGATGGCGCCCGATCGGTGGTCGATCTTGGAGCACAAGGGACTGGAGAGGACCGTCAGGATGCGCCCGGGCACGGAACTGGGTGCGGCGGGCGGCGAGCTCCTACGCATGGTGCATTCGCGGGAATTTCTGTACCTGCTCTCGGAGATCACCGGAATCTGGCAACTGTTGCCTGACCCCTACCTGCAGGGAAGCGGATACGCGTTGATGCGGCGCGGCGACTATTTCGGCGTTCATTCGGATCGCAGCGTTGCGTACGAGACGGGGCTGACGCGCCGACTGGCGATGATCATCTATTTGAACAAGTCGTGGATTCCGGAATATGGTGGTCAGCTCGAGCTGTGGAACTCCGATGCCACACGTTGTGCCGTGTCCATCGATCCGCTGTTCAACAAGACCGTGATCTTTGAAGTGGCGGATCCGAACTATCATGGAGTTCCGGCGCCTCTGGCATGCCCCGCAGACCGCACTCGTCAGTCGTTCATCGTTTACTATCATACCGTCGGAATTGACGGGAAGCAGACCGTGAGACCGCACACTTCTTTGTTCGCGCCACGCCTTTACGGGGCGAAGCGGATGGCTCTGCGATCGATGGCACGAGAGGTGACGCCGCCCTTGTTGGCGAAGGGGATTCGAAAACTGCTCTCCACGCTGACGCCGCCGCCCAAGGCTCGATGACCGACGGGAGGTCCTTTCGCCGTGTCGCGTCTCATCGAGGCTTTGCATCGTCAGGCGGGAGTGACCCGTTCGGACGCTGCCAGATCCGAATGTAGTCAATAACGTAATTCCACTGCGATTCGTCGGCCTTCATGCCGGCAAGGTTGGCGCCCGGAAGCGTCATACCTATCTGATCGGTGATCAAGAGATGGGCTGGCGGACCGTTCCACTCGTAGTGCGTTTGCTTGACCGCAACGCCGTCAAGCAGCCAGATCGGCTCGTCTTTTCGCCAGTCGAGAGCAAAAATGTGGAAGTCCGTGGAGAAATCGATACCGGGTGCGTACTCGCCCCTAGCGAATTTCGTCCAGATGTCGTGCGGATTGCCGAAGTTTGCCGGTTTGCCGTTCGTCTGCACATTGCCGGTCATTACGCGAGTCTGGTCGCGCCCCTGCCAATTGAAGAACTCGAAGATGTCGATCTCGGGCGGCCAGGGCAACGCCGAGAACGTGCCGTTGTCGTATTGGACGCCGGCGTTCAACCAGAACGCGGGCCATGCGCCCAAACCACGTGGCAGTTTGGCGCGCATTTCGATGTACATGCCCGGCGTAATGGGCTGTTTGGCTCGCAACATGCCGGATTCGATGCCGCGCGGCCACAAGCCTCCACCGGGGGGAATCCGGCCCTTGAGCGTGAGCGTATCGTCGCCCAAGACGTGCAACGAACGCGAATCGCCTTCCGGATAGTCGCGATGATACGACCAGTAGGTCGGAATTCCATCGAGTTTGCCGCCCGCGTAGATATAGCGGTAGTAGAACTCCCGTTCCAAGTCTTTCCTGCTGCGAACCGTTGCGTCGGCGCGATGCACCCCGAAGGTCCAATTCTTCACGAGTTCAAAAGCGCCTTGTTGACCGGTCGGGACGATCGCAGCGCTCTGCGCCGCGGCACCCGGCGACGTGGCGCCGCCCATCAGGAGGGCGAGTCCGACGAGAATGAATACCGTGCATCCACTACGCGGGCGCATGCATACAGGATAGCCGAATTGAGAAAACCGCAAGAAATGTCGGCGATTTGCGAAAAGGCGTGCTCAAACCGAGCACAGGCGGCGGGCTCCCTCGAGCAGCGTCGCATCGTCCTTCGCAAAGCTCAGGCGGATCAAGCCGTGATCGGTACCGTCGCTGTAGAACGCCGAGAGGGGAATCGTCGCGACGGCGGCATCGCGGATCAGTCGCAGCACGAAATCGCCGTCGCTCTCGTCCGAGAAGCCGCGAAAGCGCGCCAGCATGAAGAAACTGCCTTCGCTCGGCAGCAATTCGAAACGCGACCCGGCGAGCGCACCGGCCAACAGATCGCGCTTCTTCTGGTAGAACCCGGACAAGCCGCGGTAACTTCGCTCATCTGCCAGCGCCTCGACGAAAGCGTACTGCATCGGGGTGTCGGCCGCGAACATCATGAACTGGTGAACCTTGCGAATCTCGCCCATCAATGCGGCGGGTGCGAGACAGTAGCCGACGCGCCATCCGGTGACGTGGTACGACTTGCCGAAGGAGGACACGATTACGCTGCGCTCGGCGAGCGAGGGGTGGCGCGCCATGCTGTGATGCAGGGCGCCGTCGAATATCACATGTTCGTAGACCTCGTCGGACAGAATCACGATGCCGGTGCCGCGGGTCAATGCGGCGAGGCGCGAGATGTCATCGGCGCCGAATACGGTCGCGGTCGGATTGTGTGGGGTATTGATGATGATCATCCGGGTGCGTGGCGAGAGTGCCGCGGCCACTTCGTCCCAATCCACCCGGAAGCCGGGATGCGACAGCTTGATCGCGAGCGGCAGACCGCCTTGCAACCGCACGATTGGCGCGTAGCTGTCGAATGCAGGTTCGAAGTAGAGGACCTCGTCGCCCGCATGCACGAGCGCGCTGATCGATGCGTACAGCCCTTCGCTCGCGCTCCCCATCACCGTGATTTCGTCCTCGGCGTGGTAGCGCGTTCCGCCGAGCCGGGCGACCTTGTCGCCGAGCGCTTCGCGCAGAGCGGGGATGCCCGCCATCGGAGCGTACTGGTTATAGCCCGCGCGCATCGCGCGTGCCGCCGCATCGACGAGCCGGGGGTCGCAGGGAAAATTGGGAGCGCCCTGAGACAGGTTGAGGGCGTTGTGTTCCGCGGCGAGCTGTGCGATCACCGTGAAGATGGTGACGCCGACGTCAGGCAGTTTGGAGCGGGGTGCGCACGGGCTGTCCATCGAAGTATTCTCCATCTGCCGAAGCTGGCGATCACTTTCTCAATATACGCAGATTGATTGTCATATGATCTAGCCGCAGACATCAAAACCTCGGCGATGTCCCAGTCGAAAAAAACATAGTATTTTCAATATGTTGCCCGCGTAGACAATGATCGAGGGGGAGTGAACCACCGATGGAAACGCCGCTCACGCCACTGGAATTCGCGCGCCGCGCGCGCAAATTGTATTCCGGACGCGAAGCCGTCATCGACGGCGACGTCCGGCTCACGTACGGCCAGTTCGGCGAGCGCTGCGTCCGGTGGAGTAACGCGCTCGCGGAACTCGGGGTCGGGAAGGGCGATCGGGTCGCGACCATCGCACCCAATACTCACCAACACCTCGAGCAATTCTATGCAATTCCGCAGCGCGGCGCCGTGATCGTGCCGATGAACTACCGGCTCGCGGCCGACGACTTCGTCTATATGGCGGCCCACAGCGGTGCAACAGTACTCTGCGTTCATTCGGACTACCTCGATCTGATCGACAGCGTTCGCGAGCGCATGCCCGGGGTGCGCCATTTCGTCGCCCTCGAAGGCGAAAGCCCGGGCTGGCTCGAGTACGAGGCGCTGCTTCGAGACAGTTCGCATCCCGGGCCGGTCGTCGATATCGCGGAGACGGATCTCCTGTCGATCAATTACACCAGCGGTACGACTTCGCAGCCGAAAGGCGTGATGATCACGCACCGCAACGCCTGGATAAACTCGGTGGGCACCCTGGTGCATGCTCCGATGACTCCGTCGGACCGCTATCTGTGGACGCTGCCGATGTTCCATGCCAACGGCTGGACGTTCACGTGGACAGTCACGGCGGCCGGCGCGTGCCATGTGTGCCTGCGCAAAGTCGAGCCACTCGCGATCTATGAGCACATCAATCGCGAGCGCGTCACGTATCTGTGCGCGGCACCGACCGTTCTCATCGGCATCGCGAATGGCCCGGAGCCGATGCGCCGGCAGGTGCGGCGCGGGGTGCGCGTGTTCGCTGCCGGCGCGCCGCCGGCGGCCGCGACGATCGAGCGCATGGAGGCGGAACTCGGTTGGGAGATCATCCATGTCTACGGCCTGACCGAGACCTCGCCGTTCATCTCCATCTGCGAGTCGCTGCCCGAGCATGCGCCAT
This sequence comes from uncultured Gammaproteobacteria bacterium, assembly GCA_963843295.1. Classification (GTDB taxonomy): domain Bacteria; phylum Pseudomonadota; class Gammaproteobacteria; order Steroidobacterales; family Steroidobacteraceae; genus Bog-1198. The sequence continues at coordinate 344,420 of CAWJJP010000010.1, forward strand.
TTTCCGGCGCCGAACGTGCCGTCATCAAGGCTCGTCAAGGAGTCGAGCTCATCACTTCCGGTGAACTGCGTGTCGTCGATGGCGACATGCACGATGTGCCCCGAGACGGCGCGACGCTCGGCGAAATCATCTCACGGGGCAACGCCGTGATGCGCGGCTATTACAACGACCCCGAAGCCACGGCGGCCGCCCTCGCAGGCGGCTGGTTTCACTCCGGCGATGCCGCCGTAGTCCATCCGGATGGCTATGTGGAAGTCCGCGACCGTTACAAGGACGTCATCATCAGCGGCGGGGAGAACATTTCATCGATCGAGGTCGAGGGCGCTCTGCTGCGCCACCCTGCAGTGCTCGAAGTTGCGGTGGTCGGCATGCCGCACGAAAAATGGGGCGAGACTCCTCACGCATTCGTCGTGCTGCGTCCGGAGGTCGAGGTGACCGAGGCGGAGCTGCATGACTTCTCGCGTGGAGCGCTCGCGCACTTCAAGGTTCCGCGCGTCTTTCATTTCGTGAGCGAGCTGCCGAAGACCGCGACCGGGAAGATTCAGAAGTTCGTGTTGCGCGGGCGGCGGTCGGCCATTGCGCGGCAGTGAGAGGAACCGGGCACAGGAAGCCTCAACGTACGTCAAAGGAGAACCGATGGAAACGACCGCGAATCACCTGACAACTCCCGCCGCGCTGTTTACACCAGAATTTCAGCGCGACCCCTATCCGACTATCGGCACCATCTCGCTGTAGCAGCGCTGCAGCCCTTCGTCGGCCGGCCCGGCATGTGGCTGCTTTTCGGCTACCAGCCATGCGCCACGGTCATGCGCGATCCGCGGCTGTCCTCAGTGCGCCCCGCATCCGTGATGGTCGCCGTTTCCGGTGATGCCTTGGCCGAGTTCGACGATCTGGTCGAGCACATGCAGCGCTGGCTGCTGCTACGGGACGCGCCGCGGCACCTCGCCTTCGGAGGCGACGCTCATGTGTGTCTCGGCAGCACGCTCGCCAGGTTGGAGGGGCGGTTGTCGATCAGTGCGCTCATCCGCCGGTTTCCCGGCATGCGGCTGGCGGACGAACAGCCTGACTGGGGGCCCAACTTTGCGTTTCGCGGCCTGAATACCCTGCACGTGAGAGTTTGACCGGGCGGTTCGCCGCAGTGGGTGGCCGGGCTCGACTGGGACTAGGTGGCTTTGACTGCCCTGATGTGACCCGGGCGCAATTCGCCGCGCCTCAGCACCACCACGAGCTGTCGCCAATTGTCGATGAAGTGCTGCGCTCGCTCGGCCCCGATCTTGCCGACGATGGTCGGTTTCAGCGCTCCCTCCATGGCCTCGAGCTCACGCTGCGCCAGGGGCAGATACCAGCTGTGACGGTCGCGAACCTCGACCTCGACGAAGCCCGCGGCGCGCAGCGCCGCCGCGCTCTCCTCGAGACTCGCCATGTTGTATGCGATGCCTTCGAGGCGGAAGAATTCCATCATCTCGGGCGAATACCGGGCCGGTTCGCCACGCAGCCAATCGCTCGCAACGAAGCGCCCGCCCGGCCGCAACACCCGCAGGACTTCCGCAAAGATCGCCGCCTTGTCGGGAATCTGCACCATGGAATCCTTGGAAAACACGACATCGAAGCTCGCTGCGGCGAAGGGCAACGGACCCGGCTGCACTCGTCGCGTGCGAATTCGGCCGGCAAGGCCCGCCCGCTCGATGCGCTGCTGCATGAGGCCGAGCAGCGCCGGGTCGATGTCGATTCCGACCACCGAGCGTGCCCGGTACTGCGTAACGAGCAATTCGTCGATGATTCCCAGCCCGCAGCCGATATCGAGCACCTCGCAGTCGCCGATGTCGCTGTCCTCCAACACGCGTGCGACCTCCTCGGCACCGCCCGGCGACAAAAACCCCTCGCCCCAGATGATCTGGAGCAATGTCAGCATGGCCGCATCGTATTCGCCGGGCTCGCTCGCCTGGCCCAATTTGGGGGCCTTGCCGTCGCTCATGGTCCTTCGAGCTCCGCCAACAGCGATTTTGCCGCGTAGACTTTCTGAAGAGCCTCATGAATGATCGCCGGGTGCACCGCAATCGCGCGATTTCTCGCGGCGTCAAACCAGTAGGCGCCGGCGATCGAGTGAATGTTACCGTCGAACATGATCCCGACGATGCTGCCCTGTGCGTCGATCAGCGGGCTGCCGGAGTTCCCGCCCACAATGTCGTTGCTCGTGGACAGGCAGAACGGCGTGCGCATGTCGAGCCGGTCCTTCGCTTTGATCCAGGTGTCTGGGATCTTGAACGGCGATGCGCCGGTGGCGCGATCGAACGCGCCTTGCAGGTACGTGAAGGGTTCCACCGGCCTGCCGTTTTCCACCCATCCTTGCACCGTGCCGTAGTTCAGGCGCAGGGTGAAAGTCGCGTCGGGGTACACCTGGGTGCCGTAGGTCTTGAATCTCGCCGCGGAAATTCTCTCCTCCGCGGCCGTCATCGGCGCTTCGACCTCGTCCTCGAAGCGCTTGCGAAGCAGGCGCGAATCGCCGTCGAGCGAGCGCGCCAGCTCGATCATGGGATCGCGCGACGCATCGACTGCGGCCTTGCCACCTTCCCACAGCTGTCTGCGCACAACGGCGTCATCGAGCTTGGTTTCCGCAACCACCTGAGTTGCAAGCGCATCGGGCGATTGATGGGAGAACAGGCGTCGCACCAGTGGATAATCCGGCCCCAGCCACTCGCGCATGCGCGCCAGCGAGAACGACAGCGTTAGCGCTTCGACCTCGGCATAGATGGGTACCGAAGCGCCGAGCTGTTGCTCGATGCGCGGTAGCGCGGCCTCGGTGAATTCCCTCAGCCGCTCGGTGTTGGGCTTCGCCCTCTCGTCCGCTCCCCGTACCAGCAAGCGCGCGTAGCGGAACAGGATGCTGTTGAATCCCGCGGCGCCCTCGATGAAGTTGTAGGGCAAATAAAGGGTCCGCTCGCGGGTGGACGCGGCGGCGATTTGCTCCCAGGGATCGGGAGCGGCGAGACGCGCGCGCGCGCGCAGAGCGCTCTCCTCCTCCCTCTTGCGCGCCATCAGCGCATCGTCGAGCAGCGCGTCGAGCAGCTTACGGCGGACTTTGATGCCGTTTTCAAGACTGTTGAGCGGCCCCTCAACCAGCAGCTGGTCCGCCGGATTGCTCCGCCCGAATTGAATATAGCCGCCGCGCAGCTCCGAGGAGCGCAGCAGCGAACTCGGCAGCACGAGATCGCGCTCAAACTCCAGTTGCGCCGGAGTCTCCAGGCGGGAAGTCGATCCGGGATGACCGGATACGAAGACCGGTTCGTTGGCGTGCGGCCCGGCAAAATTAATCTTCAGGTAGTACGGTGTCCTGGCAGGCTTACCGTGCTCGTACGCGCGCAGCACCGAGAAATCGAGAGACCAGCGCGGATATTGGAAATTGTCGGGATCGCCGCCGAATGCAGCGATATCCGATTCGGGTGCGAACACCAGGCGCACGTCGTCATAGCGCTTGTACTTGTAGAGAAAATATTGGCCGCCTGCATACAGGCTGACCGCCTGGCATTTGAGCTTCCCGGATCTGGCCTTCGCGCTCGCCTGTTCGCAGGCCTGTTCCAGAGTGGTCAATTCCTTCTTGCGGACATCATTGGCCGCCTTGTCGCTGAGACCGGCGCTTGCCTTTGCGACCGCCGCCGTTACGTTTTCCATCCCCACCAGGACATCCGCGAGCTGCGTGGCGCAGCGCCGCTCGGTGCGCGGCTCTGCGGCCGCGAAGCCGAGTTGCAACAAGCTGTTGTCCTTGGAGGAGAGCTCTCCGAGACACGATTCGACGCAGTGGTGATTGGTCAGCATCAGGCCGTTGGGCGAGACGAAGGAGGCCGTACAATTCGTGAGCCGAATCGTCGCGAGCCGAACCCTATCCAGCCACGCCGCGGTCACCTCGATGCCGTAGGTCTGCTGTACGCTTCGGGAGGGAAAGTTGTCGAAGGTCCACATGCCCTCATCGGCATGCGCGGGCAGCCACCCGGCAAGGGCCAATACCAGAATTACTATGCGCATTCCGTTCTCGTTGTCCGCCATGTTGTCATCCGTCAAACGGCGATTCTACTGAATTGGGGGGCGGGCGTCCGGCGGGTGTAGCGGTGAACTCGGAATCCGCTACTATCCCAGGGAGCATGCGCAGCGAGGCCGTGGATAGAAATTGAATTCGGAAATCAGCACCCCGCACTCACCCGTACCCGAGCACCGCGCCTTCGCTTCGTTCGCAAACGGTGATTTTCGGATGTACGTCTTCGGCGCCACCGCGGCGATGATGGCCGACAACGTAGAGCATGTGATCAGCTACTGGGTGATGTTTCAGCGATTCCAGTCGCCTGCGCTCGGCGGTTTCGCCGTGATTTCACACTGGGTTCCCTATCTGCTTTTTGCCGGATTCACCGGCGGGCTGGCCGATCGTTTCGACATCCGCCGCCTCATTCAAGTCGGCATGCTGCTGTTCATGGGCGTGTCGGTCAGTTGGGGCGTCATGTTCTTGACCAATTCGTTGACGCTCCCGATGGCGATGCTGCTGCTCGTCATTCACGGCCTCGCGGGTGTGATCTGGCTCCCCGCCTCGCAGGTGTTGATTCACCAGATCGTTACCGTGGAACAGTTGCCGAGTGCGGTACGTCTGAATGCGACCGGGAGATACCTCGGATTCGTGGTCGGCCCTGCACTCGGTGGGGCATTGCTGGTCGGGTTGGGGCCGGCTTATGGGATTTTCGTCAACGCGTTGATTTACGCACCTCTGTTCGTGTGGTTGATCCGTGCGCCGTATGGATTCGCAGCCCCAGGCTGGCGGCCGCCCCGCCCGGCCATCGGCGGTCTCGCCGACGTTTGGTCGACCATGCAGGTGGTGGCGCGTAATCGAATACTGCTGTCCATGACCGTCCTCATTGGTGCGGCCTCGTTCTTTGTCGGCAACGCCTATCAGGCGCAAATGCCCGAATTTGCGCGCGACCTGGGCCACGGCCGGGCGGATTTTGCGTACCGGATGTTGCTCGCGGCCGATGCGGCCGGCGGGTTGGTCGGGGGATTGTTGTTGGAGACGCGCGGCTTGCTCAAGCCGCGAGCGCGCACCGCGTTTCTCTTGGCCATAATATGGTGCTGCGCGCTGATCGGCTTTGCGCGCACCAATGTCTATGGGGTGGCGATCGGGCTGCTGTTTTTGGCTGGCTTCATGGAACTCGCATTCAATTCGATGGCGCAGGCATTGGTACAAATCAACGCCCCGGGCGAAATTCGCGGCGGCGTGATCGGTGTGTTCTCGATGTCGGCGTCGGGCCTTCGGACGTTCAGCGGCCTTTCCGTGGGGCTGCTCGGCGCTCGCATCGGCATTCACAATTCCTTGGCGCTGAGTGCCGCGGCGTTGTTGGCCCTGTTTGGCTCGCTGTTCGCGCTGCGCTACCGGCGGGGTTCCTGATCGATGCCGCCCGGTGACCTGCCCACGGACTCCGATTTCATGCGCCGCGCGCTCGCGCTGGCGCATCGCGCCCTCGAGGTGGGCGAGGTTCCAGTGGGGGCCGTGCTGGTACTCGGCAACGAGGTGATCGGCGAGGGTTGGAATTGTCCGATTGGCACGCATGATCCGACGGCCCATGCGGAGATCATCGCGCTGCGCGCCGCGGCCCTGAGGGTAGAGAACTACCGTCTCGCAAAGACGACGTTGTACGTGACGTTGGAGCCGTGCGCCATGTGCATCGGCGCGGCGCTCAGTGCGCGGGTAGCGCGGGTGGTTTTCGGTGCCTGGGATCCGAAGGCCGGTGCTTGCGGCAGTGTCTTCGACCTATGCCGCGAGCGGCGCTTGACGCATCGGGTCGACGTATTCGGCGGTGTATGCGCCGAGGATTGCAGCGCACTGTTGCGCCGATTCTTCGAGGCGCGGCGCTAGTTCAAGGCGATCGTGGCGGCCCCGCCGGTGCTGCCACCCCACACCCATTCGAGCAGATCGCGGTAGCTGCGCACGTTCTCGACGTAGCGCACCGGTTCCGAACCGCGCGCGTAGCCGTTCTCGGTTTGCGAATACCAATACTCCTCGGCCAGAAGCGGCAGGAATTCGCGCACATCCTGCCACGAATCCGGGTCGCGACCGGCCTTTTGCGCCAGCACTCGCGCGTCCTCGAGATGGCCGTATCCTATGTTGTAGGCGGCGAGCGCAAACCACGTGCGGTCCGGTTCCGGCACGTGCGTCGGTATCTTTTCGTACACCTGCCTGAAGTAGCGGGCGCCGCCGAAGATGCTCTGCCTCGGGTCCGTGGGATTCGCCACCTTGACCGCGGTTGCCGATTCCAACGTCAGCTGCATCAGACCTCGGGCACCTGCGGCCGATGCAGCACTCGGATTCCATTTGGACTCTTGATACCCGATCGCCGCGAGCAAACGCCAGTCCTGGCTGCTTTGCTCAGCCGCTTCTTCGAACCATTTCTTATAAAGCGGTAACCGGCTCTGCAAATGTTGGATGAATCCGCGCTCTCCAACCAGCTCCAAGTCCTCCGACCGGTCGTAGTAGCGATTGACGATCGACGCCAGCTCGCCGTTGCGATTCAGGTCCGCAAAGTAGACGCTCATGTCGAGCAGAAATTCGGGGTAGCGCGTGCTCGCTGCCCACGCCACGGACTGCGGGCCCGGAAAATCGAAGGCAATCCGGAGGTCCGGATGTGCGTCATGAGCCAGCGCGAATTCCGTGGAATCCGCGATCGTGTAATCAATGGTGCCATCCGCCACGCCGTCGAGAAGCGCCTGGGAATCGGTACTGGCATTCTCCACCCATACCAGGGCGGGCACGGTATCGCGGGCCGCATACAGCGCCTTTGCGTGGGAGCTGCCGGCGGCAATCTCCAAATCGCCATTGCCGATTTCGGAGAGCGACCCCGGTCGCGTCGCGCCGCGGCGGTAAATCAGATGCTCGCGGACGCGCTGGTAGGCGGGACCAAATTCGATGCCGGCGATCGACTGCACGGGAACCTTCAATCCCGCCGCCGCCAAGTGAGCCTGGCCGGAGTTCAGGGCCGCATAGATGGCCGCATAACTCCCCACCGGCGTCATGCGCAGCTTCACGCCGAGTTCGTCGGCGAAGCGCTGCGCCAATTCGTACTCCGGGCCCTCCGGCCTGTTGTCCACACCCCGGTAGTACGCCAGCGGCCCAACGCGCGTCACGACGCGCAGCTCCCCGAGGGTCTTGATTTGATCGATCAAGCTCGGCAGCGGCGAGCAGGTGCCCAGCAGCAGTATCGCGGACGCCGCGACGCTGCACTTTGACCACTTCAGGAACGATGTTGAGAGCTTGAAATTACGCACGGTCGTGAGCTGTATATAGTCCGTGTGGCGGGCCGGTTCTGTTCTAGAGCGGGCCCTATGCCGATACGCTAGAATAGCCCTTTATTGCCCTCAGCGGACCCTTGACAAATGCTTTTCTGATCCTGTCGTCTATCGCGTCACAATGCGAAAAACTAAGGTTAAATGCCGAAAATCCTTAAGTTAACGCGATTGGGCCTTAAGTTAACGGAGAGGTACCGAAGTGGTCATAACGGCGCCGACTCGAAATCGGATGGTCGGGTAATTCCGGCACGTGGGTTCGAATCCCACCCTCTCCGCCATTTGCCCATCAAAAACGGCATCGCTTCGCCGCCCCATTCTTCATTGAACAGAACGCAGTGTACGGACAAAACGGGCTTTTCAGGAATGTCGCCCGGGCGCGACAGGTGCCTTCCCGCAGCACCGATAAACGCAATCTGGGGCCTGGGGGCCGGGGCCGGAAACAGGCCTTACCCCGGCGCGGGCACCAATCGTAACCTGGTGATTTCAGAGGGAACGCCGAAGCGATTGGGTGGGCCCCAGTAGCCGGTGCCCCGGCTGACGTAGACCCACAGATTCTTCAGCCGATGAAGGCCGGCCGTGAATGGCTGAAAATAACGCACGAAAAAATTCCACGGCCAGAATTGCCCGCCGTGAGTGTGGCCGGAGATTTGCAGGTCGAATCCGGCATCGGAGGCATCGGGCGCCGATCGCGGCTGGTGTGCCAACAGTATCCTTGCGCCGGCGTTCTGCGGCGCGCCGTGCATGGCTGCCGCCGGATCGCTGCGTTGCGCCGGATCGAAGTGATGCGCGCCGAAATCGTTCACGCCCGCCAGCACGAGCAACGCACCGCCATGTCGGAGCACGACGTGCTCGTTCTTGAGAACGATCAAGCCGAGCCTGCCGAGCTCGCGCGTCCAAGCACCCTCGCCTGAGTAATACTCATGATTGCCGGTGACGAAGTAGGCGCCATGGCGCGCACTGAGCTTTGCGAGCGGCGCGGTGTGCGCCGACAATTGGGGCACGGACCCGTCGACCAGGTCCCCGGTCACTGCGATCAAGTCGGCGTTCAAGTCATTGACACGTTCAACGATGCGTTCGACGAAGCCGCGCTTGATGGTGCGACCGACATGCACATCGGTGATTTGGGCGATCGAGAACCCGTGCAGGGCTGCAGGCAGCTGCGCGATGGGAATATCCACGTCGACCAGGCGCGGTCGACGAGCGATGACCAGCCCCACCGCCGTGGCCATCAGTGTGAGCGCCACCGTCCACCGCGCCGACGGTGTGTCGAGAGCGGCCGCGTGGCCGGCGGGGAGTGCAACGTGAGCGCCCAGCAGGAACAGATCCCGCAACAGCGTCGCCACGAACAGCGATGATAAAAAGCCCATGGTGATGAAGCCAACCCACGCGATCCGGTCGGCAAATTTCTGATGCTGTGAGGCGCGAATACGGACCGCCCACCGAATGACGATGCATGCAGCGATCAACAGCACGACGCCGCCGACAACACCGAAAGAACCGACTCCCAATGCGGGCAGCAATCGCCAACCGGCATAACCCGGCAGGGATGCAATCAGCCAAATCGGATGCAGAAAGCGGCGGCGAACGGACATTGGTGAAGATGTGCAGGGTCCAAGTCTGCGCTATGGGGGCGCCGAGGGGCAGTTCAAGGCGGCCGCCCGTGGCGGACGCAAAGACTCCATACCCTTGAATTCGACGAATTGGGTCGTCGTAGCCCACAAATAGTCCCCATACAAGAATGGCGCAAAGCCACCCGCATCCGTCGGCAGCGGCCGGATCTCGGCATCCGCGCGCGCTTCGTAAAAAAAGGGAATGGACATCCTCTCAAGCCCGGTGCCGATGACCCGGTGCTCCGTGGCTTTGATTCTTCCGCCGCTCCATCGCTCCAAGACCCTGCCGAAGTTCACCGCCAGCGCATCTTGCGTCGGTTCCACATCCACCCATTGGCCGTTTCGGTGCCGCGCCTGCAGGCCGGAGACACCCTCCTGCGCGAGCAAAGTAAGGAACCCGCTATCGACGTGCGGAGCGCCCGTGACGTAGTACCGCTCGCCCCGGTGGGTCACCCAAACATCCGGATTTGCCTCGGCGGCCTGCGCAGCATCGGTGCGCACGGGATAACGCAGCAGGCGCAGCGTCGACAGCCCTCTCTCGAAGGCATGGTCGAAGAACTGCTCCCGCAGGCCCAGGCCGCGCGCAATGGAACGCATGAGCGTCACGCTGGCATGCACCATGCCGAGATAATAAAGCGCAACCGCCTCGCGCCACCCGGGCAGCAGCGCCGGCGACGGCAAGGGTGTCGCCTCTCGAAGGGGATCATCCTCGCGCACGACCGATGCCCCGTAAGCCACGTCCGGGCCGAGATCGATCCCCTCCTTGCTGGTGAGGAATCCCTTTTGCGGGGGAAACCATCCGCGGTATACGTTCGGATGCGAAGGGTCGAATTTTTGGCGCCACAGCCGGCGGATCTCGCTCTGCGGCAATTCGAAGAGGCGCAGCAGATTTCGCAGCGTATCGCGACCGACGGGGATATTCGGCGGGAAGCCCCGCGCCACGAAGAATCCAGAGCTCGCCGCGGCGTCCATGATCGCCTGGTCGGTTCGGTCGCGCGCCGCGGACGGCGCGCCGAACAGGGCCGACACATCGATGCTCGGTATGCAGGGGTCCCTCGCCATGGCGGGGTGGAGAATAACATTGCCGCCTGCCGGGGCTGGTATTCTCTGCCGTTTTGGCAAAGCGAGCTCATGGGCCCTTACGTCGACTCGGTCACAACGGATGAATCGTTCCCTGCTGCCGCGAGCGTCGTCGTCATCGGGGGCGGCATCATCGGTGCCTCCGCGGCGTTGACGTTGGCCGCGGGCGGCGTCTCTGTCGCGCTGTGCGAGAAAGGCTATGTGGCCTGTGAACAATCCAGCCGCAATTGGGGCTGGTGCCGCCAGGCCGGGCGCGATGCCCGCGAGATGCCGCTGATCGTCGAAAGCCTGCGCCTGTGGCGCGACATGGATCGGCTGACCGGCAGCGCGACCGGCTTTCGCCAGTGCGGGGTGATGTACGCAGGCGAATCGCAGGAGGATGAAGCGCGCTACCTCGAGTGGCTCGACATGGCCCGTGCCTATGACATCGGCGCCCGCATCGTGCGCGTGCAGAGCTGCAGGAATTGATGCCCGGCGTGCGCAAGTCATACCGCTGCGCCCTGCATGTACCGACCGACGGCTGCGCGGAACCGCACAAGGCGACGCCGGCAATCGCCCGGGCCGCGCAGCGTCAGGGCGCGATCCTGCTCGCGCCTTGTGCGGCGCGCGGCCTCGAGCGCACAGCCGGAAGGGTCAGCGCGGTCGTTACCGAACGAGGCCGCATTCGCTGCGACGCCGTGATTCTCGCCGGCGGCGCATGGTCAAGCCTGTTTTGCGCAATCTCGGGATCCGCTTGCCGCAGGTGAAAGTGTTGTCCTCGGTGTTGCGTACCGCCCCGGTTGCCGGTCCCGATATCTGCACCCATTTGAATGGCTTGGGCTACCGCAGGCGGCTCGATGACGGGTACACCATCGCCCGAGGCACCGGCGCCATCGTTCCGCTCGCACCCGATTCGCTGCGCTATCTGCGCGAGTTTCTGCCCTCGATTCGCCGCGACCACTCGGCGCTGCGCTTCCGGATCAATGCCCAATCGTTGCGCGAGCTGAGCGAGCCACGACGCTGGCCGCTCGATCGGCCGAGTCCTTTCGAAAAGACACGGGTGCTCGATCCCGCCCCCAGCAAATCCATGAATCGCGAGGCAAGGGACGCAATGATCGAGCTATTCCCGCAATTTCGCGATGTCGCGATCGTGCAGGAATGGGCCGGCTACATCGATGTCACGCCGGATGTGGTGCCCTACATCGGGAGCGCGAGCGCGATTCCCGGCTTGACTGTCGCAACGGGATTCTGCGGCCATGGATTCGGCATCGGCCCTGCAGCCGGACGGCTTGCGGCAGAAATCGCAACCGGTCGGACGCCATCGGTTGACGCGTCGCCGTTTCGCCTTTCACGCTTCAGCGACGGCTCGCCGATCTTCATCGGGCTCGAGTTGTAGCCCGACCCGCGGAACTCCAATCTACTGCTTGGGTTTGCGAAACGTGAGCACGAAGTTATCCGCTTCGCCGACAGCCAGATACCGCGCCTTATCCTTCTCGCCTTGCGACAAGGTGGGCGGCAGTGTCCATACCCCGTCGACCCAGTCCTTCGTATCCTTCGGGTTGGCGTTGATCTCGGAGGAAGCCACCAGCACGAAGCCCGCCTTCTTCGCGAGCGCGATCGTGTAATCCTGGCGCACATAGCCGTTGGTGGCCTTCGGGTCCTGCGGCTTGTCGTTCGGTCCGCGATGCTCCTCGATGCCGAGAATACCGCCGGGCTTGAGCGCCTTGAAACATGCCGCCAACGCCTGATCGGCATACCCATCGTCCATCCAATTGTGCAAGTTGCGGAACGTCAGCACGAGGTCCACGGAACCGGGGGGGGCGATGTCGAAGTGACCGACGCCGAGGGTCGTTTCGTGAATGGTGCCCATGCGATCTTTCTGAGCGCTCAGCCGCGAGCGCCATCGTTCGACCGATTTATCCTCTTCGGCATTGCCCCGTGCAGGCAGCGCGACATAGTAGGTTCCGCCTTTGGCCAGATAAGGGCCCAGAATCTCGGTCCAATAACCGCCACCCGGCCACAATTCGACCACGGTCATGGTCGGCGCGATTCCGAAGAACGACAATTCCTCGACAGGATGGCGGGCCTTGTCGCGCGCGACAAAACTCGCCGTGCGCGCGGGAGAGGCGACAGCCGCGGTCAATTGCGGATCGGGTGAGGCGGAGATCGCGGTCAATGCCGCGCTCATCCCCAAGAAGGCGGTCGCGAAGCGTGCGAGACGAGAGGGTGTTTCACTCATGAACCTATCCTTTTTTGCCGCTGTCTTGTTGGTAAGTCATCATCATGTCAGCCCGGCGGCGTATCACCGGTGAATCGAATCGCCGTTGCGCCCACCACCGGGCCGATGGTTGCCCGATCGCTTACGTAGAGCTGCACGACCCGTTCGAAGCGCAGTTCGCCTTCGACAGTTGCGCCGGGTCCGATGACGATGCGCGGCGGGTCATTGCCGAAGCTGACCACGTCGGTGGCGGACTTCTGCAGCAGAATTCCGCGTTGCACGTGTGAGTTGCCGGTGATGTCGATGCTGCCATTGATGGTCCGGATTCCCCCGGTCACGTTCGCCGAGTTCAGCTCGATCTTGCCGTTGACGTTCTCGAGCGACCCGCCGACCTCCGCGCCTTCGCGCAGGGTGAAGGCGCCGTTGACCGATTTGACCGTGCCGGTCGCTTGTGCGCCAGCATCGAGCGTGATCGGTCCATTGACGGTGGTCAGCGAATCCGCCTTCGCATGGGCACCGAGATGCACGCTGCCGTTGACGGTTTCGGCGGCGGTTACGCTCGCGTTGGCGTCGATGTCGATGCCGCCATTGACGGTTTTCGCCTCGACGGGCGCTCTCCCGGCGACGATGTGCACCGAGCCGTTGACCTTGTGGGACTCATCCCTTTCCGAATATCCGCAGCCCGCGAAAATGAGCAGAGCGGCGGCGGCCATTAAAAATGCACCACGCATGGGACGCTACTCTACCAGCCTTGACCGGGGGCTGAACAAGTGTCGTCCTGAAACACTCTAGAATCTCGGATTCTCCTCGTGGCTCGCTCCTTGGGCGCTCTCGACGTGCTCCAGTTGTGAGATCACGCGATAGACCTTGTCGAACCCGGCTTAAGAGACTTCGTGTAGATCACGGTTGCTACCGCGTTCGCCGCATCGTGAAAACCGTTGGTCGCTTCGAACATGATGACCATGACGAGCGCAAACACGAGCAACGCGATCGCAAGGGAGGAGGCGGGATCGAGATGGTTCAACACGACGCAACTCTCGGGGCGGCGACGGCGCGCGGTCATCGAAATATTGGACGAATGCACCGGCCATTGGGAGTGCCACCTCACCGAACGACCGGTAGGAGCCCGCTGACGTCGTGATCACACCGATGCCAGGTTGCCGGGCGGCTGCTCCTCGGCGGGACGATTTACGGTGCCAACTTGCTCGGCATCGATGAGGCGACCGAGCACGCGCCGGAAATGGGCGAGCGGTGCATCGGCCAAGATCCCGAGCATTTGAAAGCTCGGGTCCTCATCGAGCGTGCGTTGCTGGCGTTCGATGATTTCCTTGTCTTCCATGAAGCCCTCGACGAGGCTGTCCAGCAGCGAACGAGAAATCGTGGAGTCGTCACCCTCGAAGTTGTTGAGGTACGACCAGAAGAAGTGAGTCGTCCGCTCCGTTTCGGGCGTCATGAACTGACAGTTGCGATATTCCTTGGCGCCGGCAAGGTTGCCCGATTGGGCGCCCTGGCCGGCGGCGACGAACAGCGTCTCCATGGTGAAGATGCCGGGTATGAGCATCGTGGCGATGTTGCGGCGGTCGACCTTCGCGCCCTTGGGGCGAATGACTTTCTTGTGAAACGGAGGTGAGTCGCTGTTGCAGTGCCACCGCTCGACGCGAAACCCGCGCTCCAGTCGCTCGATGGCGGCCGGCTTGGTGACAAATGCATACTCCTCCGATCCGCCGAGAGTCTTCGTGTGTACGAAGGCAAGATGCGAGAAGTCGCTCAGGTTGTCGACGATAAGCAAGTAGTTGGCGTTGTAGTGCAGATAAGCCGGGATGCCTTTCCAGCTCGGATCATGCAGGTAGGGGAGGTCGACGATCAGCGCAGGATCCGCCTTTGCAGTCTCACCCATCCACACCCAGATGAAGTGGCTGCGTTCGATCACGGGATAACTGCGCACCCTCAACTTCGGTGGAATCATCTCCTGACCTGGAATCTGTATGCACTTGCCGGAGCCATCGTACTTGATGCCGTGATACATGCAGCGCACGGCATCGCCTTCCAGCCGCCCCTTGGAGAGCAGTGCGCCGCGATGCGGACAACGATCGTTCAGGGCCGTCACGTTCCCGCTCTCGCCACGGTACAGCAGCACATGCTCGCCGAGCACCATGCGGCTCAACAGCCTGCCATCGATCAGCTCGTGAGCCAAGGCAGCGACATACCAGCAGTTTTTCAGAAACATGTCCGGTCCCCCGCGTTACGCCGCACGTCGAGTTGTTTTTTCGCGGCGAGAAACTCCGTTTCCTGCATTATAGTTCAGAGCATCGCCGCGCAATACGCATACCCGCTCTAGCTCAGCGCGCGAACAGCGGCGTGACGATGCTGTCCAAGCGCTCCGCCGTCCACGTCGCCTCTTTGTCCTTCCAGCCGTCATCGACCAACCGTCCTCGTCGATCGATAGTGAAGTTCACGGGAATGCGCCAGATGCGTCCGTACCCCGGCAAGCTTGCATTGGCAAGAAATCCGACGGGAAAATGCAGCGACTGAGCCACGGCCTGCACTTTGTGCACATCCTCCGGGCCATCGAGACTGAATCCCAGTACGGACAAACCGTCGGAGTGTTCGCTCGCGTACCTCGAAAGGAGGGGCAGCTCCTGGCGGCACGGCCCGCACCAGGTCGCCCAGAACGTGAGAATGACCACCCGGCCCAGTAACTCCGAAGTGGCGATGTGTTGGCCGTCCAATGTCACGAGCGTCGCCGGCGGCGCCGGCAAACCAACGCGCAAGGCGTTCGACCGGGCGCGCGGCGCATACAACATGTGCATACCCGCAGCGGCCAGTGCCGCAACACCGCGCAGCAGCGCGCGCCGCGTCGTACGAGTCGCGGCGCCGGCCTTCACTTGCGCACCTCGAACTGCACCTCGAGCGACGAGCCGTCGGCGAAGCGCAGGCTGATCGGAACGCGGCCTCCGGGTTCCAGCGGCTTCGTCGGCTGCATGAGCATGAAGTGATATCCTGCAGCGGAGAAATCGACGCCAGAATGCGGCTCGATGGTGATCTGCGCGACCGGTTGCATGACGATGGTGCCGCCATTCTCGACGCTGCGATGGATCGACACCTCCGCATAGGCAGGACTCGAGGCTGCGACCAGATTCACAGCGGTGTCGCCCATGTTCGTCAGGCTCATGTAGCCGCCCGCCGGAAGCCCCGCGGGAAGCCAGCGAATCCACGCAACGTCGACCCGTATCCTCGGCGTGGCAGTGGGGACCGGCGTGGCAGTGGGGGCCGGCGTGGTGGTAGGAGCCTGCGCGCCAGCGGGAACCGATGTGGCAATCAGTGCCGGCGCGGCGGTTAGCACGAGGAATACCGTGATGGCGCCGAGCGGGCGACTCGTTCGCGTGGCGTCGTCCAGTTCAAAACGCATAGCTCACTCCCACCGTTCCCGTCCAGCGAGGAAACAACTGATAGCCGCTCAAATTGCTGTATACCGGCACTTGCAGGACGCCGTAGACATAGAGTTTGCGCGCGACGAGTGTGGTGATGCCAGGGCTCACATAAGCGACTGTCCCTGCGGTATCGGGCGTGTCCGCGAGCGCTCCTTGGTCGGCGTCGCGGTGAAGTACATTGATCTGCAATTGCGGTAGCCACTTCGGGTTGGTCGCGTAGCGCAGGCCGGCGCTTACGGCGACGGAATTCCCCGGCCGGAAGTCATTGCCCGGCTGATCTGGACGGTGCGATACCGCGGACTGGAATTGGGCGCTCGCGAACGCGTCGAAGTCCTGACTCACGGCTTGAAAGTAATACACACCGAGGACGACATCGGTGCTGCCAGTGCCTGCCTGCAGGCTCGCGTCGAGCGGGGTTCCGGCGTTGGGGCCATTCGAGAAGGTGACCGCGGTGCCATATTGGCCCGTCGGCAGTTTCACGCCCAACTGGATGCCCAAATTGTGCGTGGGCAGCAGCCCTTGGTAATTCGCGATCAGCTTGACATCGCCGAGATGGGATACGTGCGCGCCGCTGATCTGATCGGGAGCCGACTCAGAGGGCGTGTAGGGCTGCTGCTGTTGCCCGTAGGTCGTGTGGTCCCGGGAGACATACGGGGCGAGCAGATTGAGGCTCCAGTCCGCCGTGGGTCGATAACTCACCCCCAAGGTCAGGTAGCGGTCGATTGTCTGCTTTTCAATTTCGCCCCCGCCGAGCGCCGGGTTCGACGGATTGTTCACCGCCTCGGCAGCGCTCGCCGTGCGGGTGCCGGTACGCAGCTGATCCTGATCGATATACGTGTACTCGAGATTCACGCGCCACCCGGAAGCCACCGAATAACCCATCGCGGCATCGGAATTGACGGTGCAGCCGCAGGTCGCGCACGCCCATGACGGAGCGGGCATCGCGCAAGCGGCAACGGCCGCGACCATTGCCCGTCTCTTGGCGCGGCCCTTAGCGCGGCGCTTAGCGCGGCCCTTGGAGTGAATCACGGCCTCATTCCCGCGCCCGCCGTGGCGGGCGTCGCATCGGAGAGTTACAGCAACTGAATGCGCTCGGCCCCGAAACAGCCACGCGCGGTCAGCAACCTTCAGATCAATTCAAGCGAGCGAGGGCGGAGCGCGGGCGCGATGGGCGCGCGGGAACTGCGCGCGTGCGGGGGGTGGCAAGAAGGGGGCCGGCGACGATGAAACAGACGGGCCGGGAAGAGCGAACGCGACGAACTGAGAAACGGGCGCTGCGGTCGGAGCGCTCCCATACGGACAATTCTCGAAATGCGTATGACCGCCTCGATGCTGATCCCCACCGGCATGGGGGTGCAGGTGCGCCGACTGTTGCGCGTAGGGTCCGGCGGGGCAGAGTTGCAGCAGGAATGGTGCGCCGCTCGCCGGCATGAACCCGAGCGGCACATGGGCCCGAAACAATAGGACGGCAAGCACCAGGCCGGTGCCGAGGGTACGCCGATGATGACGGGAGGGGTGATGACCTAAAGCGCGCATACGGCTGGGCAACGATGCCAGAGCGCGCGCGTTACAGCAACGGTATTGGTCTACTGAACATCCGATCGCCGCCCCCGGGGCACGATCTTCGAGGGATCGCGTCCCGGGGGCTACATCTATCCGATGCCTGCTCTAGAAATCTCCCGGCACCTCGTTGTCCACTTCACCGCCGAATAAAAACGGCAATACGTGAATTTGCTCTTTCACGACCGCCTGCAGATCCTTCGGGTCGGATCCCAGCGCCCTGACGATCGTCGGGGCCACCTGCTGATTCAATGTCGCACTCCTGACGACCGCAGGTTCCATGTCCTCGATGGAGAAGAGCAACGCCGTATGTACGTCGTCCTCGTTGAAGCCGCCATGTTCGGCGATCTTCGGGCCGCCGGTGAATATCACGCCGGTATCGACCTTGAGGATGATGTCCGGTGTTCGCGGGTCCTTTCTGGGATCATCGAACTTATTGATCAGCGATCCTTCCGCAAAGATTTCTTGAATGCCGAGGGCCTGTTGGTTGGCGGGCTTGCTCAAGTTTGCAACGACACCCTTCGTCAGCGACGGGCTCTTGAGCCAGATGAGCGAACCATCGTCGGAGATATCGAACGCGTCCGCTGAGCCGATGGTCGCTCCCGGCTGACCTCCGCCGATAGGACGGCGCTTGGTGAGGTCGATGGGGGACTGCCCATGTTTCGCGCTGACGATGATCAACGTCGTATCATAGAGGTGCTGCGACTTGAGCTCCTGCACGAACCGGCCGAGAGAGTGATCGACGAAGTCGAGTTCGAGCTCGAGGCCCTTGCTCGGCGTACCCAACACGTCCGTATAGCCGCCCTTGACGCCGGTCACCGGATCGACCGGCAGCTTCTCGCCGACGCTCACAGCCTGAAAATTCGTTCCGAACAGCGCTGGTACGCCGACTTTCTGCGTGCGATCGTGATTGTAGCCGTCGATTTGATTCAGGACCGCTTGTACATGAATCGAGTCGTAGCACTTGATATTCTCGAAACTCGTCGTCCAACCATCGTCGGGTGTCGGATCCGCATACGGGACCGGTGAACACCCGGGAAACTGCGGCAGTGCGACCGGGATGGAGTTGATCTCCGGCCCGTAGAAATCATCGACGCCTGCACCGCTCGGACCATTCGTCCATTCATAAGAGGGGTGCTTGTCGGTCCAGGCGGTGCGGCCGCCGCTTTTTTTGATCACCTCGAATATGGTGTTCACCCGCAGGTATTCGTGCGGCAGAATGATTTTGCAGTTCTTCTTCGGATCGCGCACCAGGTATTTCGGGTTGATGCCCCCGCCGCCGTCAAGGCGCGTGAGATCCTTGTCGATCGCCTCATCCCAGGCGACGTTGGTGCCGATAGTTCCCGGACAATGGCCGCCCGGATTTCCGAGTCCGTCGGTTTGCTCCGGGGGCGACAGCACGCGGTTATACGTATCGTCGTACCACAGGCCGGCCGTGACCGGCGACCCGCCAGTCACCAGGGACGCCAGCCCTGGAAATGAGTCGGAGGGTGTCGACGTCGAATTGTTCGAATACGTCACGCCGTGGCGACTCAGGTCCGCGAGCGTGGAGTCGGGGTGCGAAGCGATGTAATTCGACAAATCGATGGCGTGCAATCCATCGACGCTAATCAGAAGCACATGCTTGACGTGCGATTTCAGCAATCCATCATCCGATCCGTCGCCCCAGGCGTGCGCGGCCGTGGCGGCGAGCAGGCCTATACAAACCGCGCGCAGTAAACTACGTAGCATGGTGATTCCCCTTTCTGTCGTTGGTGGTTTGAGTTAGTCGCCGAGCGGCACCTTAGAGGGGCAATGTGACATTTTGGAGAAAAGCGGCGGAATTCCCCGGCGCCAGCGAAGCGAGGCTTTGTTCGTAGCTCGATCGACGGCTTGTAACAATCGACGGCTTGTAACAATTGCATGTGCCGAGCAGCAGGGTGCTGCCGGCGATTGTCGGCTCAGAACCCATCGATTCCCGGGATGGTCTATGCTAGAGGTCTGCTTCGGCTCGGCGCTGCAGCCCGCAGCTGAGATGGCTCGTTCAACCGGAAACCTTCACCATGAAACACAACGCCATGAAAGCTTTGCGTGCGTGCGGGCTCGTTCTCATCGTCCTCTCGGCGACAGGGCTCGTGTTGGCCGAGCACAAACCGGCTGCGGCCATCCCCGCTGCAGCGCTGATTCAACCCGCGGATCTCGCCGCTGGCCTGCAAAATGGGTCCACACGGAAACCCCTCATTCTCCAAGTCGGCTCGCATGTCCTGTTCGCCGAGGCTCATATCCCGGACGCCGAATACGCCGGCCCGGGCGGGCAAGTGGAGGGGTTGCAAGTGCTACGCTCCCGGGTCGCCGACCTCCCGAAGGACACCCCCATCGTGATCTATTGCGGCTGCTGTCCTTGGAGTCGCTGCCCCAACATCGCCCCGGCGTACGATCAGTTGCGCACGCTCGGCTTTAAGCAGTTGAAGGTTCTCTACATCGCGGACAACTTCGGCGCCAACTGGGTCGATCAGGGCTACCCCGTTGCCAAGGGCGAGTGACAGGTGCGTCGTTGCCGCGCCGCACCGTTCTTCGCGTGCCTCACCCTCGCTCTGGCCGTACCCGTCCTTCGCATCGACGCGCAGACCCTGGCACCGACCACGGCGAAATCCGGCGCGGTTGCGAAGGGCGGTGCTCCCGGAGAACCTGCTCCCGACTTTACCCGCAACGACTTTAGCGGCAACCCGCTGAGCCTTGGCCGCTATCGCGGCAAGATCGTGCTGCTCAACTTTTGGGCGACCTGGTGCGCGCCCTGTCTTGCGGAGATTCCCCGGTTTTCGCTCTGGCAGCAGACCTATGGAGGCGAGGGGTTGCAGGTGCTCGGCGTGTCGATGGACGACGATTCCGCGCCGGTCAAGCGCACGCTACGCAAGTACGCCATCGTCTACCCCGTCGTGATGGGTGATGCGCCCCTCGGAGAGCTCTACGGCGGCGTGCTCGGTCTTCCGCAGAGCTATCTCATCGATGCCTCGGGCCGTATCGTTGCGCGCTACGAGGGGGAGCCCGATCTCAATCAAATGGAATCGCGGATCAAAGAACTGCTCAACCGCCTACGGCGCTAGGCGCTGGGGACTCGAGCAAAGCAGCCGCCAGCCGCTCCGCATGGATTCGAAGTTCACCCACGGCGGTCGCCTCCCAATGATCGGCGCGTAACATCGGAGTAGCAGTCGCATACGCTGCGCGCGGCCACGTAGCGATCGTGCAAGGCGCATAAGCCATCGTCCGCGCGCACCGAGGCGTAACCCGAACTCAGGCTGGCGAGCCCGGGCACCGCGGCCTCGATGGCAATGGGAACCGACAGGAAATGCCGGCAGGTTCGGCACTCCTTGGCGATGTCCGCGCTCATTGTCCGAGGCGGTTCCAGAACCCGGCAAATACCTGGGTGGATAAAACGAATCCGAGAACGACGTTGACCAGTACCCCGATCGTGAAGGCATAGAACGGCCGCGCGCCCACCGACGCGAATTCCCTCAGGCGGGTGGTGAGCCCGATGCTCAAGAAGGCGAAGGTGAATGCCCAAGTCCGAAGCGACTGGAGCGGCGCGACCAATCCCGGGACAAGTTCCTTCTTATACTCCACGTAGGTGTACCCCCTCGATACCAGAGTGAGGATGAGCGAGGCGGCGAGAAACCCGAGCACGAACTTCGGAAAGCGCCGCCAGATCTCGCCGGCGCCGGTCTGCGTCTGGATACCGGTGCGTTCCCAACGAGTTGTCGCGATCAACGAGAGCACGAACGCCCACACGCCGATCCACACGTCGCGCCCGATCACCTTCATCAAAGTGAACGCTGCGATCGCCGCATCGCCGTGTCCAGAAATTCCGGCCACGCTGCCGGCGTAACCCCCGTAGGTTTGAGCGGCGGCCAGTCCGGCAGCATCGGCGAATTCCGAAGTGCCGATCCAGGCGCCCGCCACTCCGGTGGAGAGGCCAAGTGCACGCGAGATCAGCGGCAGCACGAAAATCATGACGATGGCCCAGACGACCACCAGCGAAATGGCCACGGATACGTCTTGTTTCTTGGCGCCGACCGCGCCGCCGATCGCGATGGCGCCCGATACGCCGCAGACCGCGCCGCCGGTGCCGAGCGTGGCGGCGAGGCGCCGATCCAAACCAAGACGCACCGCGCTGAAGTAGATGACGCCGAAGGTTGCGAGCGAGACGATTGCGGCTTGCAACATCGCCACCGGCCCCGCCCACGCCAGCAGGGTGAGCGGCAAACTCGCGCCGAGCAGCACGATGCCGGTCTTGATGTAGAACTCCACACGCAGTGCCGGCTGCAGCCAGCGTGGCGCGCCGACCACATTGGAGATCAGCAGTCCCAGACCGAGCGCCACCAACGGCGGCTCCAAATTGTAGTGCGCGGCCTGATCCCATAATCCAAGAAAATAGATGGCCGTGGTCGCTGCATAGAGCGGGAGAAATGCCGCCAGGAATCTGGACAAGCGGATTCCGAGCGCGGCTGCCGCCACTCCGAACAGCACCGCCCACAAAAGAAACAGCGAGCCGTACCGCAGGCCGTTGTCGCGTAGTTGGTCCGCGAGATCGGCGAGCCGGCTCCATTTTTGCGGCGCGACCGCGAGCCACTTGACCGACCCACCGGCAGCGAATACTCCAACGGCAACCGCGATCAGCCCGAGGCCGATCCAGATGGCCCACCAATCCTCCTTACGGATCAGTTCGAGCCAGTGTGACCCTCGCTCGGATCTTCGATGCCGGCTTTGCACGAGAGCTTCCGCCATGACCTACTCCTGGGGCGCATTACGAGATCGATCACGCTAGCGAAGGCGCTTCGGCGCGTCGAATAGCAATTCGGCATGTTGTGGTGCCGTTCGGTTATATGCTACCCGCCCGGTCTGGAGGCGCAGAACGCTCGCCGTGAAGGTGGTGCGTCGGACGCCGGCGAACCCTGGCGCCCCCTATTTGGGGAACATGAATTGCACCTGGGCGCGGATCGACCAATTCGATGCGAAGTCGGGGCGCACCACGTTGTAGTACCCACCGATTTGGGTATTCACCGGGAGCCTGCCGATCTTGAAGAGCTTGCCCACGCCGCCGCCCATCGGCACGGTCCACACCTGCGAGCCCCTTGCCTCCCAGTTGGCCGTGATGATCGGCGAGCTCGTGAGATACGCGCCACCCTCGAAGTTGTAATTGAGGAAAGGCTGCACCAACCCGTTGCTGTACTTCGGTGCGTTCGCGCTAAAAGGGTTGCCGGTGTTGCCTACCGACCAGACATTGTTGGCAAGCACCCCGTACACCCACGGGCTGCCATGCTCCAGGTGCAGGAGCACCACCGTGGGTCCGAGTCCCGCGTTGTTGTTGCCGAGCGAATTATTGCTGTGCGTCGGCAGCTGGGTGATGGCGCCCACGCCCCAGATCCAAGCGCCAGGCTTCGCAGGCGAGAGAAATGCGGAGATTTGCACATCGCCAATGCCGCTCGTGCTCCCCTGGCCCGGTACGAATCCGGGCAGCGAGATGATGGGCAGGATGGTGCGCGTGATGATGTTCCAGTCATCATTGAGCGATATCGGGATCACCGGCTGGATGTTGAGGACGTTTTGTGTGCCATTCAGAGGACCCACATTGAAGTAGGCGTTCTCCTGAAACGGCACACTGATGAGATTCCCCACGGGATTCTGCGCAATCTTCGCCAGATCCTCCGCACTCAACTCGGCGCGCGCATGGGGCGCTGCCAAAATGGCCGCCAAGACGGCCGCAGCGCGCACGATGCGAGTCATCAACAATGCGTCCAAAGCATCTCCCCGGGGGCCGACTGTCGCGCCATCGCGATGCGGATGGCTTTCGCGTCGTAGGTAATAAGACCGGTTCGATCCGGAGTCGGAATGGGGAGATGAGAACGGTGCTTGCTGTCGTTGTCGCTCATGGCATCGAGCCTCGTAATAGGGGTGGCGTTTATCCCCCTAGCGTCCTCGGCGTTCGTGACTGGGTAAATTGGGCCAAAGTGCCATAGCGCGCGGCTATACGCTGCGGACCATGCCGCCGTCGACGCGGATGATGCCGCCGGTCATATAGGAGGCACGCGGACTCGCGAGGAACGTCGCAATGGCGGCGAATTCGGCGGCCTCACCGTAGCGCCCGGCGGGAATGGCAGAACGCGACTGCTGCTCGACTTCCGCCACGCTGAGTCCCTCGCGCTGCGCGCGCCCCAGATCGAGCTCCGCAACCCGGTCGGTCGCGATGCGCCCCGGAGCAAGACAGTTGACGGTGACGCCATCGCCGGCCACTTCGCCCGCCAACGTTTTCGCCCAACCGACCACCGCCATGCGCAGCGCGTTCGAGATGGCGAGATTCGGGATCGGCTGCAGCACGCCGGATGACACGACGGCGAGGATGCGGCCGAAGCCGCGCTTGCGCATCCCCGGGAGCGCCAATCGCGAAAGGCGCACGATGCTCAGAAACATCGCCTCGAATTGCGTGGTCCAGGTCGTATCCGGAATCTCGGCCGCCGCACCCGGCGGTGGGCCGCCGGTATTGAGAACCAGCACGTCCGTCCGTTGCAGAACATCGCGCAGAGCATCGATGGCGGAAGCATCGCTGAGGTTGCAGACACGGGGAGTGATCTTCCCCCTGCCTGCCGCAGCGTCGGAGGCGAGCGCGCTCAGCCGGCCGGGATCGCGCGCGACGGCGACGACGTCTGCGCCCTCGCCCGCGAGGCCCAGGGCGATTGCCCGGCCCAGCCCCCGCGAGGCGCCCGTCACCAAGGCGCGGCGATTTTCAAGTCCTAGGTCCATGTCCACTCACTGTATCCCGCCGCCGCCGGATTTTGTAGTCGAGTGGAAGGCAGCCAATGCGCACAAAAATCTGCCCTGTCGGTTGGATCTATGGTAACAAGAGAGCGTGTCGATCGACCGTCCGTGGACCGCATGGGACGGGACTAGCGGCTGAAGATCGCATCGGATGGAGCCCGCGACGGTATCTTCAGGGAGCTGTGCTGATCGAATGGCGATACATATAAAACGGGATACATCATGCACCCACGCTCGAGGTTGTCTTGTGCCATCGCCGCCGTGCTCGGCGCCGGCGCATCAGGTCATGTAATTGCGGCCAATTCGGCGGATGCGAATGCGCCCGTCGATCAAATTCAAGAAATTACGGTCACTGCGCAGCGTCGCAGCGAAAACATCCAGAATGTGCCGATCGCGATCCAGGCGCTCACCGGGGAGACCCTGACACAATTGAACGTCACGACGTTCGACGATCTCATCAAGTATCTTCCCAACGTGACGGCGCCGACCGCAGGGCCGGGCCAGGCCCAAATATTCATGCGAGGCCTGAGTGCCGGGAGCAACGGTACCCAATCCGGGGGTTCGATCAACGGGTTTCCAAATGTCGCCATCTATCTGGATGACCAGTCGGGCCAACTACCGGGCCGCAACCTCGATGTTTACGCGGCAGACCTGGAGCGCGTCGAAGTTCTCGAAGGGCCGCAGGGAACCCTGTTCGGAGCCGGCGCTCAAGCGGGGGTCATCCGCTATATCACCAACAAACCGAAGATGAACGTGACCGAGGGGAACGTCTCCGCCGCTTACAGCACGACCGCGGGCGGCGACCCCAATAGCGATGTGACCGCGGTCATCAATCTACCGCTGATTGCGGATACCCTCGCAGTTCGCGGCGTTATTTACAACGATCGACGGGGCGGTTACATCAACAACGTACCGTCCACGTTTACACGCAAGGCGAGCGATCTGGGCATCGGCTACGCCAATTACCCGACGGGTTGCGGGGCTACCGGCTCCTGCCAGGTTCCGCCTGACAGCCAAGTCATCAACAACAACAGCACTGTGGCAAACGCGATCAACCCGGTCACCTATCAGGGGATTCGCGTCTCGGCGCTTTGGGATATCAAACCCGATTGGAACGCGCTACTGAGCCAGAGTTACCAGGATATCGACGCCCAAGGCGTGTTCTACCAGATGCCCTTTTCCTCCGACGGGCAACCCCTACCCCAACAGTCGGTCACGCTGTTCAACGACTCTTACAACAAGGACAAGTTCGAAAATACGGCCTTGACGATCAACGGGCGGCTCGGCGACCTCAAAGCCGTCTATACGGGCGCGTATCTGGTGCGCAACGTGAGCCAGGTCCAGGACTACACGAATTATGCGCGGGGCTTTTATGCGGACTACTATCAGTGCCATGGCGCGGAGCCTGCGAACGGATTAGCCGCGAAGTGTTATTCGCCGAGCACCACGTGGAACGAGACCGAGCGCAACACCCATCAGAGCCATGAGATTCGAGTGAGCACTCCGGATGATTGGCGCTTTCGCGGCATCGTCGGGGCTTTTTGGGAAGAGCTCAACATTTACGACCAGCTGAATTGGCTCTACAAAACCTTACCCGCGTGCACGACGACCGTGACGGTTGGGTGTTTGACGGATGTGGCGACCATACCCGGCACGAGCGTCAACAATCCGGGTACACGCAATGACAATGTGGCGTTTTTCAACGATATTCAGCGCGGCTACCGGCAGACGGCATTTTTCACGTCGCTCGATTTCGACCTCATCCCGAAAGTGCTGACGGTGACCGCGGGGACGCGCTATTACCGTTTCGTCAACACGGAAAAGGGTACGGTTGCCGGCAGCTTCAGCTGTTACGAGGCGGGTCCCGGGCCGTGTTTTACAGCCGCCTCGACAACCAACATCGACGCTGAAAACTTGAACACGACCCAGAAGGGATTCAAGAGCCGCGCCAATCTGACCTGGCATTTCATGCCGGATGCCCTGGTTTACTATACCTGGTCGCAGGGTTTCCGCCCCGGCGCCTTCAATCGGAATTTTGGCTGCTACCTCCCTGACTCCAAAGGTACCCCACAGTACTGCTCGCCGTTGGCGTTCACCTCCGACAATCTGACCAACAATGAACTCGGCTGGAAAACAGAATTCTTCGACCACCGCCTGCAGTGGAATGGAGCTGTGTATCAAGAGGACTGGAACAACGTGCAGGTCAATTTCTTCGACCCGGGCGAGCTCGGTAATGTCGGCTTCGGCACGAATGGACCGAACTACCGGATTCGCGGTGTGGAGACTTCCTTGGTTGCCCTGATCACCCAGGGTCTGACCGCGCAGGGAGGGATTGCCTGGAACAGCAGCGAACAGACCAATTCGCCTTATCTGATTGCCAACAATCCGGCGCTGTTAACGGATCCGACGACCAAGGCCGAATACGGAAAACCCATCCTTAGTGTCCCGAATCCGTACGGTCCTCCCGGCAGTCCCAGCGCCAATTCGCCGCCGATGCAGTTCAATATGCGTTTGCGCTACGAGTGGGCGGTGGATTCTTACCATGCCTTCGCGCAAGCCGGCGTCACACATACCGCGCATTCTTTCACCCAGTCCGGCAGTAACCCCCCCATCTCCGCCACCGGTGCGATCAGCACGACGAACCTGCGGTTTGAGAATCCCGCGTACTCTCAGTACGACGCGTCCATGGGCATCGCCAAGGATGCCTGGACGACCGAGCTGTACGCCCAAAACCTGACGAATGTGATCAAGAGCGTATTCACCTCGAGCACGCAGTTCGTTCAGGCGGAGGCCATCACGCGTCCGCGGGTCCTCGGCGTGCGGTTTGGGTACAAATTTTGAGCATCGATGCCATCTCGCTACCCCGCTCTGCGGCGCCCTCGGCCGTCGAGCGATGGTACGTGCTGATCGTCATGTGCCTGGTGTATGCGATCAACATCGCCGCCCGCTACGTGGTGACCACCGTGTTCGAGCCGATCCGCCTCGAGTTGCATCTCACGGACGCCGGCGCGGCCTTTCTGACCGGCGTGCCGCTCGCCTTATTTTACGTGGCCTTCGGAATTCCCATTGCCTGGCTCGCCGACCGCTCGAATCGACGCAACATCGTGGCGGCATCGCTGATTATTTGGTCCGGTTTCACGGTGTTTTGCGGCCTGTCGCAGACCTACTGGCAACTGCTGTTGGGGCGCATCGGCGTGGGCTTCGGCGAAGCAGGGGCTACGCCACCGTCCACGTCCATCGTGTCGGATTACTTTCCGGCGGAACGGCGGCCCATGGCGTTGTCCATCCTGGCCCTGGGTGCACCGATCGGCGCATGGCTGGGCGCTGACCTGGCGGGCGCCGTCGCGCAGGCGTTCGGCTGGCGCGCGGCCTTCTTTGCCCTCGGAGCCCCCGGAGTGCTGCTGGGTTTACTCGTCTTCTTGACGGTACGCGAACCCAAGCGCGGACGGCTCGATGCGATCGGCGGGGAAGGCAAGCCCTCGTTCCTGCAGTCGCTGCGATTCCTCTGGCGGCAAAAGGCGGCCTTCCACGTGATCATGGCGAGCGGCGTATGTTCTCTATGGGGTTGGGGTCTGGTGTGGTGGACGCCGACTTTTCTCATGCGTACCTACAGCCTCAACGTGGCCCAAGCGGGAGCCGTCACGGGTCATGTTCACCTGGTCGGGGGCATACTCGCCACGGCCGGCACGGCCTGGTTCATGGCACGCCCCTCCATGGTCAACCCGCGCCGGGTCCTGTGGGCGCTCGGGGCTGTCATTGGCTTCACCACGATCCCGTCGTTTTTCGCGTACTGGACGCAGACACTGTGGGTGGCGAAATTGATGTTCTGGATTTACATTCCCGCCATCTATTTCTTCATCGGACCGTGCATGGCATTGGTATTGAACGTGGCGCCGAGCAACATGCGCTCCATGTTCACTGCATGGTCCGTGCTGGTCGGGAACGTGTTCAACCTGATCGTCGCCCCGCAAGCGGTCGGGATCATGAGCGACTGGTTTGCCCGCGGTCACGGCGCGGACGCTGCATCACTGCGCCTGGCGTTGCTGGTGCTGGCGCCGACCGGATTCTGGGCGGTTTGGCATTTTTGGGCGGCCGCCAAGACGGTCGTCGAGGATCAGAAGCGCGCCATCGGCCGCGCGGCGCTGTGAGTCGGTCGACCGCGCTGCGGGAACGGGAGGAAATTTCCATGAAACAGTTTCTACTCAGCACCCTGCTTGTCGCTGGCATCGCTTTTGACGCTCATGCCGGGGAAGTCAAGGTCCTGAACGCGGACGTGCATTTTCCCGAAGGCCCCGTCTGGTACCACGGCAAGTTGTATTACGTGGAGTATGACCGCAATTCCGTGACGATGTGGGACGGTCAGAAGAACACGATATTCTGGTCGCAGAAGGGCTGCGGGCCCTCGGCGGTCATAGCCACCGCGCATGGCGAGTTTCTCACGACCTGCTATGACAACGGCACGCTCGGCCGGATTTCGGCCGACGGCAAAACGCTCCCGCCGTACACGCACGATAAGGACGGCAATCCGTTCATCGGCCCGAACGACTTCGCCCCCGATGCCCAGGGGGGCATGTATTTCACGGCATCGGGAGATCCCGGTCCGGTGATCAACGGCAAAGTCTTCTACCTGGCGGCGGATGGCACGATCTCGCAGAAAGCAAGCGATGTGCACAGTGCCAACGGCGTGGCGGTCTCGAAGGACGGCAAAATTCTATACGTGATCGAAACCGAGGGTCACCGCCTGCTGCAATTCAAAATCGGACCGGGGCCCTCACTGTCCGACCGGCGCGTGTTCGTGAACCTCGACGATCTCACGCACAACGTCGTGCATCTCTACCCGGATGGCGTCAAGATCGATTCGAAAGGCCAGATCTACATCGGCCAGAATCCGCGCGACGTCCACGCTCCTCTCGCGGGTACGATCTTCGTGCTCAATAGCGACGGGCAGTTGCTTCGCAAGTTGACGCTGCCCTCGCCGGGTGTGCCGAACCTCGCGTTCAGCCCTGACGAGAAGACGGTCTACGTGACGGCGCTCGATCAGCTCGACAAGTCTCCTTATCAAGGCAAGATCTACGCCATTGCAAACAATTGACGGGCAACCTCGGCAGGCACGCGCCTCGATGACCAGCTTACTCGCCGGAAGAACTGCGGTGATCACGGGCGCAAGCTCGGGAATTGGTCGCGCGATCGCCCTCAGTTTTGCGGCCGAAGGCGCCAACGTCGTGGTTGCCGATGTCACTGATGCGCCTATCGAGGGTGGCGAACCGACGGTGGAACTCATCGCGCGCGCCGGCGGCGCGGCGTCCTTCGAAACCGTCGATGTCAGCCGCTGGGATGATGTCGATGCGCTGATCAGCAGCACCGTCGCCCGTCACGGCCGGCTCGACATCATGGTGAATAATGCAGCGACGTATTCCGGCACGGCGCTGCTCGATACCCGTGCGGAGCAGTGGGAACAGGTCATGACCGTCAATCTGACCGGCATGTTCTACGGCTGCAAGCGTGCGGTGCAGCAGATGGTCACTCAGGAGCCTCATCAAGAAGCCAGAGGGCGCGTCATCAATCTGGGATCGCAGCACGGCATCGTGGCGGCGCAGAGCGATTCTCCGTACGGCGTCAGCAAAGCGGGAGCGATCTATTTGACGAAGCAGATCGCGGTGGACTACGCAAAGCACCTCATTGTGTGTAATTGCATTTCGCCCGGAAAGATCGTGACGGGCAAACCGGGCTTGGCGATGGATCCGGCGCGGCTCGAGCTTGCCCGGCAGCGCACACCGTGGCCACGATTGGGGCGTCCTCAAGACGTCGCCAATGCGGCCGTATTTCTGGCGAGTGATCGCGCAACCTTCATCACGGGTGCGAACCTCGTCGTGGACGGCGGATGGCTGGCGGCCTGAGGTTGAGTCCGATGGCTGCCCAAGTTCAACTCGATCTCGGCCTGGCGGCCTCGCTATTCGATGACCTGAGTCGTGCAACCCGTCGCGGGCGAGGCATCGTGCGCGACAGTTACGGTGCGGGGGAGCAGGCGGCACACGATCTCGTGCGCTCCGCGGCCGAGACGATCGGACTCGAGATTTCGGTCGACGCCATCGGCAACTTGACGATGACGTTGCCGGGGCGCGACCGCAGCGCCCAACGCATCATCATTGGCTCCCATCTCGACAGCGTGCCTCAGGGGGGCAACTACGACGGCGCAGCGGGTGTGGTCGCCGGCCTTTGCGCGGTGTCCGGGCTCAAGAGGGCGGCTGTCATACCGCCCTGGGATATCTCGGTGATGGGTATCCGGGCGGAAGAGTCCGCCTGGTTCGACGCCGCGTATATTGGCAGTGCCGGTGCATTCGGATTGCTCGACCCCGCCTGCTTGTCGATACCGCGATCGGACAATGGGCAGAGCCTTGAAGCCACACTCATCGGGCGCGGCTTCGATCCGCAGGCGATTCGCGAGCGGCGCTGTCTGCTCGATCCCTCGCAGGTTCGCGCCTACTTGGAGCTTCACATCGAGCAGGGGCCCACTCTCACCGCGAAGGGGCTGCCGGCCGCCGTCGTCACCGGCATCCGCGGTTGCAGGCGTTTTCGCAACGCGCGCTGCGTCGGCAAGTACGCCCACTCTGGGGCGGTCAACCGCCCGTATCGCCACGACGCGGTCGCCGCAACGGTGGCGCTCCTGCACCATTTGGAATCGGTCTGGCTGCATCAGGAGGCGGCGGGAGCGGACCTCGTCTTCACCGCGGGAGAGTTGTTCACCGATCCTGTCATGCATGGACCGAGCAAGATCGCGGGCGAGACCCATTTCGTCATCGACATGCGCAGCGTGTCGGACGCGACGATGGATCTCGTGGCGGCCGAGGCGCGGCAGGCGGCCGCACGCATCGGGGGCGACTACCGCGTCGCTTTCGATCTGGGCGCCACCAGCTATTCGCCCCCCGCGGTGATGGATACACGGTTGCGCGCCAGATTGATGGGCCTGCTCGATGAGCCCTTCGAGATGCCGAGCGGTGCCGGTCACGATGCGGCGGTGTTCGCCACACAGGGAATCCCCACCGCGATGATATTCGTGCGCAACGATTGCGGCAGCCATAACCCGGACGAAGCCATGGCAATGGATGACTTCGCGGTCGGGACGGACGCGCTGCTGCGTTTGCTGTTGAATTTCCCTCTCTAACGATTCACCCGGGAGAAGCGATTTTGAAATTGCTGGTAACCGGGGGAACCGGGTTCGTCATGAGCGTGTTGGGGCGACATTGGCTGGAGGCCGATCCCGCAGCAACGCTGGTGATCCTTGATGCCGCGCCGCTCGATGCAGCTGCCGCGCGCTACTTCGCTCCGGTGGCCGGGCGGCTCAGCGTGGTGGTCGCGGATGTGACGCGGCCCGAGACGTGGCGCGACGCACTCGCCGGCGCGGACTTCACGCACGTCGTTCACGGCGCCACGATCACGCCCTTATCGCGCGGTACGGCGCTCGAGGAGAAGCGGGAGCCCGAGTCCGAAAACCCGGGGCGCATCATCGAAGTCAACGCCATGGGCACGGTCGCGATCCTTGATTGGGCGCGTGCTCTGCCGCGGCTTCAGCGGTTCATCTACGTCAGTTCGGGTGCCGTGTACAAGCACCACGGTCCGGACCACCCTGGAGAGCCGCTGCCGGAGGATGGCTACGTGATGCCGCGCCGGCTTTATGGCATCTCGAAACTGGCTTCGGAACTGATCGCCGAGCGATACGGTGAACTGTTCGGCCTCTCGACGGCCTCGGTCCGCCCATCGTCGGTGTACGGAACCATGGATCGCGTGACGGCCAGCCGAAACTTCCGGCATGTACCCAATCGCCTTGTCCATATGGCGCTCGACGGCGTGCGGCGGGTGCGCGTGAATACGCTCGATGCCGTTGGCGACTACATCCATGCCGAAGATGTGGCTGTCGGCATCGTCTCGCTGCTGCACGCTCGTTCTTTGCGCTACAGTGCCTACAACCTTGCGATTGGAGCGACCGCGACCATCCGAGACATGGTCGGATGGATCGCAGAAAAAGTGCCCGGCTTCCATGCCGAGATTACCAGTCCCGAGGAGGCGGATATCCTGCAGGATGCATCCCTCGACAGCGGCATGTGGGGTGCTTACGACATCTCGCGCATCAAGGCCGAAACCGGTTGGACGCCCCGGCCGGTTCGCGAGGCCCTGCATGCGTACATGGGCTGGATAGCGGCCGAGCGTCGCTCGGGATTTTAGCTACTCGAGGGTTCCAGAAATGAATTCGTCCGGCCCGTATCCCCGCGACCTCGTCGGCTATGGCGCAAGCCCGCCGCATCCTCATTGGCCGAACGACGCCAAGGTTGCCGTCTCGCTGGTGCTGAACTATGAGGAGGGCGGAGAATCGTGCGTACTGCACGGCGACGCGTGCTCCGAATCGGTCCTGACTGACGTCGGCGCCGAACCGCTGCAGAGCGCCCGCAATCTCAATGTGGAGTCCAATTTCGAATACGGCAGTCGCGTGGGATTTTGGGAAATCAGCCGGCTCCTGCGGGAATATGGCCTCGACGCAACGGTTTACGCGGTGGGTATGGCATTGGAGCGCAATCCCGAGGCCGCGGCAGAGATCGTTCGCAGCGGATTCGAAGTAGCCTGTCACGGCCAGCGCTGGATCGACTATCAGTTCGTACCGGAGGAGGTGGAACGTGCGGACATGCTGCGCAACGTCGAGATCATCACGCGCATGATCGGCCGGCGCCCGCAGGGCTGGTATACCGGCAGGCCGAGCCCCAATACTCGCCGGCTGGTGGTGGAGATCGGCGGCTTTCTATATGACAGCGATGCCTACAACGACGATCTGCCTTATTGGACACAGGTCTCCGGCCGTCAGCACCTCGTGATCCCGTACAGCTTCGATGTGAACGACAGCCGCCTGCAGCGCGGCGGCGACTTCGGCACCGGCGAGGACTTCTTCGTCTATTGCCGCGATGCATTCGACTGGCTGTACCGGAAGGGTACCGAGGGCCAGCCGCGCATGATGACGATCGGCCTGCATGGCCGGATCATCGGCCGCCCAGGACGCATCGGAGCGCTGGCGCGCACGCTCGATCACATCCTGCGCCATGACTCCATCTGGCTGTGCAGTCGAGCGGCGATTGCCAGGCACTGGCACGCGCATCATCCCGCGAAGCCATAGACCCCGTATCAGGTTTGCGTCGCGCGCTGGATCAACCAGAGGAGAGCGAGAGCTGCGATCGCGGCGGATCCCCACGGCATGACGGCGCGTCGATAGAAAGCGCCGGAGCGCAAGCCGTACATGATCGGCATCACCGCAAGCACTACGGCCATCTGTCCGGCTTCAATCCCCGAGTTGAACGCCAGCAGGGAAATCAGGCGCGCACCCTGCGGCAATCCCATATCCGCCAAGACGGAAGCAAAGCCGAATCCGTGCAGCAAACCAAATGCGAACGCGATTCGGGCGCGGCTTTCCGTCACGACGGGAAAGATGTTATTCAATGCCGCAACGATGATGGATGCGGCGATGACGGACTCGGTCAATCGGCTTGGCAACCTCACAATGTCCAATGCGGCGAGCGTCAGCGTCAACGAGTGAGCCAGGGTAAATGCAGTCACCACCTTCACGATGCTGACGAAAGCCGGACGTACCTGCGCGACCGGCTCCCAATGACCGCCGCTGCGCAGCAGGACGGCCGGAAGCAGCAGCGAGAGCAGGAATAGAAGATGATCGATTCCGCTCAAGATATGCCAGACGCCGGCCTGAAAATATTCCACGAACGCTCGCCAATGCGAGGAGGCGTAGACCGGGAATGCGGCGTGCGGTGTATCGCCGCCGAGAAGAGCGGTCTGCGTCATCTCGCCGGCAGTTAACGTCAGCAAGCCGCGATGCGAAGGGTCCAGGCCGTCCATCACGGTGTAGTGGATGTTGAGATCCCTGACCGCCTCAGCGCAGTGCGCCTTGAACGGCAACCATGCATAGTTGCCATCCACCCGGTCGTTGACTTGAAGCGGCTCGAAAGTCAGAACGCATGGGCTATGTTGCGCAACGAACTCCAGGTGTTCTTCGATGTAATGCGTCACCTGCGGCCCCGCCGTCCGCAATTCGCCCCAAGTGACCTTGCCGTCGTGATCGGCGTCGATGCCCACCGCCAGTTCGACGTCCCGGATCGAGATTTCCACTGACCCAGCGATGTCATTTCCTGTCACGTGCGCGACCACAAAGCCATTGCTCGCAACATGTGCGTACGCCGAACACACGAAGGTGAGCGCGACCAGCGATGCCGCCGATACCCGGCTGAAGAGCGGACCCCTCATATCGGGCGAAAGACGTCGAGACGAGAATCCTCGAGACCGGTCCGTCTCAGAAATTCCAGAGCGTCCGCGGCGGCCTGCGGTTGCTGGGCGGCCCGAGCGGCGCGCAGCAAGATCAAGATATCGTCAGGCTCCCGCTGTACGCGCCAATTCTCTCGTGCTGCCGCGAGAGCGGACTCCGGCTTGCGGTCGACATCGAGGAAGAACCGCGCTTGCTCACGGCGATGCACGGCCTCTCCCCGACGTTCTTCGACCGTGAAGGCGGCGGACAATTGGCGATCGGCGAGTGATCCGGCGCCGTCGCGAAGCTGATCATGGGCGATGGCAACGCGCAGCAGCATGGGCTCCATGGATTCGTAGCCGTTCAACAATTGCAGCGTCTCGGTGGCATGGCCGTGGCGCAGAAGGAGATCCGCGCATGCGGTGCGCATGTAAAGATCCTCCGGCGCCACTTGCAGCCCTTCTCGAAACCAGTGTTCGGCCTCTTCATCGTCGCCCAATCTCTCCGCCATTTCGCCGAGTTCCGAATAACGCCATGCCCGCAACTGCGGAGGCAGGCCCTGCGTCGATAACGACGAGATCGCCTCGTACGCATTGCGCAAGTGGCCCGTGAGTCCGCGCACGCCCTGGACGCACAGACTCGTGACGGCGGGATCGGCAACCTCGGCCAGGTGCTTGCACGAGCGCATTGCTTCGTCGTAACGGCCAAGAACTCGCAGCACCGTCGCACGAATGAGCCACGCTTGAGCGCTCGCGGGATGGGCGGTGTCATGCGGACTGGCACCAAGGGCACGATCGAGCTCGGCGAGAGCGGCGTCGAAAGAATGCCGGCTCTGCAGTATGGTCGCGTGGAGGACGAGAACCTGCGGCTCCACGGCCGATTGCCTCATCCAGGGTGCGAGAATCGCCTCCGCATATCCTAGAAAGCGCAAATCCCCCGTGGCCCGCGCACTGGAGATATCGAATTGCGCCAGCGGCAGCGCGACGTCGAGGCGGGCCGCGGTTATCGTCCGCGAAGCGACGCTCGTATGCCGCGCTCCCGCCGGCAGTTCCGCCAGCACCTGCGTATCGCTCGCCGGAATGTGCGGCGCGGCCGCAGCGGCATGGATCTGCAGCAGAGCCACGACGATCGCGATCGCTTTGTAACGCACCCGACTCAGGAGTACTTGCATGAGGACAGGCTCCAGCGAAATTGAAGCGGTACTGCTGAGATTCGAATCCGCGGGCGCACCGGATGCAGCTGATTCGTCGAAAGTCGATCTATGCGAGGTATGACGCGTGAGGGAAATCCCTAACTCGGCGCGGCTGACAGACACATCGGCCATTTCGTTGTAGGCTAATTTGACATATTCCAGGATATTGGATGCAGGGTAAGGATGCTCGCCAAACCGCGCCAAAATCGGTTGCTCGCAGCACTGCCAGCGGCGCAGTTCGCACGCATTTGTCCGCACCTGCAACTCGTCTCCATGCCGCCAGGGGAAGTCGTGTCAGAGCCCGGACATGCTCAGCACTACGTCTACTTCCCCACCGACTGCATCATATCCTTCTCGTATCTGTTGAAAGACGGCGCCTCGACGGAGGTCGCCGTCGTGGGTAACGAGGGTCTGGTCGGTCTCGCACTTTTCACGGGCGGTGAAAGAAGCCCGAGCAGGGCGGTGGTGCAAAGCGCCGGTGGCGCATATCGGCTGGCCGGAAATCGGCTCAAGGAGGAAGTTCATCGGGGCGCTGAACTGCACGCCGTGCTGCTGCGCTATACCCATGCATTGATCACGCAAATTGCCCAAACGGCGGCCTGTAACCGGCATCACACGGTGGACCAACAACTGTGTCGCTCGTTGCTGGCGTATCTGGATCGAGTGCCATCCAACCAGCTTCATCTGACCCAGGAGATCATTTCCAACATGCTTGGAGTGCGTCGGGAAGGGGTCAACCTGGCGGCCACAAAATTGCAGCACGTCGGAGCGATCCGTTACTCCCGCGGCCAAATCACCATAGTCGACCGCGCCAGGTTGGAACGTGAAAGTTGCGAGTGTTACACGGCGATCAAGAGAGAGACCGACCGGTTGGTGTCATGAGCATGGGGCCCGCGGCTCACATCATCGGCCCGTTCGACCGCGGCGCGTGTCTGTTGGCTCAGCCCGCGAGCCCCTCGAGGAACCTGGCGATGCTCATCCAGGTTTGAGTCGTTGAAACCGGGACCGTCAACAACTGGTCGGCGAGGAGAGTCAGACCGCCGTAGACGTACACGTGATGCGGCCGTCGCCGTGTCCGCCAGTCGTAGATCATGGCTACGACGATCAGCAGATCGGCGATCAAGGCCGGGGGCACCGCAACGAACGCCGGTGGCGGTCCTTGCGCCCCAGGCGGTGCGAACAGGGTCAGCGCCACGCGCGCGATGGCCGGATGCATGAACCCTACCATGACGAGGTACATCAGGCGCTTGTGCGTTTCGGGTCGTCGCACATTTGCGATCGCCAGGGAAAATAGTGCGATCAGCACCGGCAAAGCGAACAGCGGGACGGCAGCGAATCGGCGTGCCGCATCTCCATACCCGTGCGCGTCGTCCAGGCGCATGACCGTGATCTTCGTGACCAGGATCGAACACATCATGACGCTGAACAGGGCTATCCCCGCCAGGCCCCACCCGCGGTGGGTGGGCGTGTGCCCCGATGCGACCCATGCGGTTTGCATGAAATAGAACAGTACCCAGGTGAAAAGCAGCGCGCCGTGAATGTGAAGTATTGGCGGCCCATGGAAGGTGCCGCGGGCAATGGGGGCCCAGTAGGTAGGCGCGAAGCCGCCGAAGGCGATCAGCACGAAGACGCCGGCCATCCACACGTAGAAATGGCGCCCGCTGGAATGCCGGACGAAGTCGTTGGCGACTGTCGGCTGCAGTGTAGCAGTTGCTTCCACGACGCTCCCCGCTGTGTCGTTGTCTATTGTTGCGGTCCCAGGCTACGCGAGAGCCCAGGCGCCGTCGACAGGCAGCAGTACGCCGTTGACATAGGCGGCGGCGGGTGACAGCAGGAACAGTATGGCGCCTGCGATCTCCTCGGGGAATCCAAGGCGTCCCATCGGGATGCGCGCGGCAGTTTCGGCGATCACGGGCATATCGAGATACGGTATCGTGCGCGGGGTGATGATCAGCCCGGGCGCCACCGCATTGGCGCGCGGCGAACCCCGGTAGCGGGTGGCAAGATAGCGCGTATAGCCAGTGATTGCCGCTTTCGAGGCGGGATAGAACGGTTGGATTGCCTGACCGCCGCCCTGAAAGTTTCCGGCTATCGAGGAAATATTGACGAGGGCCGTCGCCACTGTCGGGCAATGCTCGATCCAGCTCGTGGTGACGCGATGCACGCTGCCGACCGAAATCGTCAGATTGTCATTGAACGAGGCCGCGGAATTGCTCGCCGGACCGGCGTTGTTGACGAGATACCGGCAAGGTCCAAGCTGCAAGGTAGGATCCCAGGCTCTCTCCACCGCCGCATCGTCGCCCACGTCGACTGTGACCGCCAGAGCCCTGGCTCCCGTGCCCTCGAGCTCTGCGTAGGTGGTACGACACGCCTCAGCGCAGATATCCCATGCAGCCACGGAAAGACCCGAGCGCGCCGCCGCCAAGGCCGTGGCTTTGCCAATGCCGCTGCCCGCCCCCGTCACGACGACGACGTCGCCGGCGGTGAACCCGAGACCGCGCATGTCGTAGAGTGGCCCGTGAAGTTCCTGTTCCAACGATTGCCTCACTCGCAGCCGTTCCGCCCCCAATCAGCGCCCTCGTTTCGTCTTGTTGCGATTGTAGCCGAAGGGCGGATTAGGGCGGCCCTGTCCGACAGACATACCCATGCCGCTTCGTTTTTTTCCTGAGGCGCCTCATACTGAAAATCGGGCAACCTGGGCGGGTACATGATCCATATCCTTCTAAGTCTTGGTGTCTTTACCCAAGCGGCCATCCTGAGCATCTCACTCATCGGTATTGTGTTGCACCTGCGGTGGAGTCGTGGGTCGGCGTCCCTCGGCCCGACGCTGCTGACCACACTCGGAATCTTCTTCTGCTTCGCCGGGATCGCCTGGGGACTCTTGGGCTTTAATCCCAATGACATCAAGGGCAGCGTGCCTGACTTGTTGCGGGGCATTCGGACCTCATTTTGGGCGTCGGTATTCGGCATCGGGTGGGCCCTCACCATCAAGTTCCGCGTCCTCCTTCTTGGTACTCCTCCCTTGGCGAGAGTCGGTGCAACACCCGGCGCAACCGTGGACGATTTAGCAGAGCAACTCAACCGGCTCAATCGATCCATTGCCGGGACCGACGAATCGACATTGGTTGGTCAGGTGAAGCTTCTGCGCGTGGATGTCAATGAGCGTCTCGACCGTCTAAACCAGTCATTCGACGGTTACGCCGAAAAGATCGTGGAGGTGAACTCCAGGGCCCTGGTCGCGGCAATTTTCGAAGTCATCAGGGATTTCAACGCAAAACTCAACGAGCAATTCGGCGACAATTTCCGACACCTCAATGCTGGAGTGGAGAAGCTGGTGATTTGGCAGAAGCAGTACGAGCAACAGCTGGAAGCACTCATAGAACAGGAAACAAAGACGCGAATGTCGATGACAGAGGCATCTCGTCGCTATGCCGACTTGGTCAACAAATCGATGGTCTTTACCACGACCGCGGAGTCGTTACGTGACCTGTTGTCCGCCAATGAGGCGCGGTCGCAGCAACTCTATTCCTCGCTATGGAGCCTCGCGGAAGTGGTAACCAAGACGGCGGCGAGTCTTTCGCAGTTGGAGGAGAAAATCTCGGAAATGAACAAACAGGTTGAACCAGGTGCGCGAGTGGGCAAGTCACGCTCGGTATCGTCGTAAAAGCATCGACGCAACCCCTGGGGCTCTCGCGAGACGACGCGCTGCTCAGGCACGCCGACAGCAACCCCTGCAAAGAATGAGGATTTGAAATTGGCCGCCAATCAACTTGATCCCGACGCCGGTTCCGCACAGGAAACTCACTGGATTCCATTGAGTGATCTGATGACCGGACTTATGGTTCTTTTTCTACTGATCGCCGTCTCGTACATGATACGCGTTGAGGCGGACGCCGACCGAGTGAAGGAGGTGGCAATCGCATACAGCGAAATCAAGGATGCACTATACGACGATCTGAAACGGGAATTTGAACTCGACCTGAAAAACTGGAAAGCACAACTGATCAAGGAGGATCTCTCGATCCGTTTTACCGAGCCGGACGTGCTTTTCGCGGAAGGAAGCAGCGATCTGAAGCCGGAATTCCGCGCGATCCTCAGCAACTTCTTTCCACGCTACGTTCGCATTCTCACGTCCCCGAAGTACAGAGGGGCCATCAGCGAGGTGCGCATCGAAGGTCACACATCATCGGACTGGACCAGTGTAACGACGCCGGAGGACGCGTACTTTCGAAATATGGAGCTCTCGCAGGCCCGCACGAGATCCGCCCTGGTATTCGCACTCAGTCTTCCGGAGGTCAACGCCGAGCGCGCTTGGCTCAGACAGTATTTGACTGCCAACGGACTATCTTCATCTCATCCGGTATTTGATGCGAGCGGCGTGGAAGATCCGGCGCGGTCACGGCGCGTGGAATTTCGAGTGCGAACAGATGCCGAAACGCGACTCGCAAAGATTCTCGAGGTTTCAAAATGAGCGCCGCGCCCACGTGGGAACTCCGCTCGCACGGCGGATGAGCCGCGTTGGTTGCTGATCGGGAAGATCGACGAGAAGCATTGGTCCGTGATCATCACCCGGCGCATTGGCACCAATGCGAAGCGGGGTCAACGTGGATTTCCCCGCTTGGATGGTGGTTTCCCCCGACCGTGAGGCGCGCCGTCTCGGCGTGACGCGACAGTCGCTGATCAAGCTGTGGCTTGCCGATAAACTTGGTCAGTCCGGCGGCACCAGCAAAGGGTGATGTGCTTTCGGGCACATGGTTACCGATGTGCAGTCTTCGCAGGGCCAGCAAAAGTGAGGTAAAGCAGTATGAAGCGCAAACGCAACCCTGATGGTCCGAGTCGGCTTCTGCGCTTCAAACAGGCAAAATATTCTGATTGGATCGGAAGATGTTTTGCGGATCGTACTTGGTCTTCAGCCTGCGCAGTCTTTCATAGTTTCCTCCGTAGGATTCGCGCACCCTGGCAACTCCCTCATCTTCCAGCATATTGACATATGCATGCGGAATATATGGGTGTAATTTCGCCCATGACTTGTCCGCCCAAACTCTTGCCTCCGCGGTTTCGGCAGGATCACGCCAGCTCAGAATAATTCCAACTC
Organism: uncultured Gammaproteobacteria bacterium; assembly: GCA_963843295.1. GTDB lineage: Bacteria > Pseudomonadota > Gammaproteobacteria > Steroidobacterales > Steroidobacteraceae > Bog-1198. The sequence goes on from CAWJJP010000010.1 coordinate 384,982, forward strand.
CGGCTCCCTGGGGCCGATGAGGAAACGAAGTTGCTTCCGAACTGACACGGGTGATCGCGCCATGGACTGGGTCAAAAAAAATGACGCGCACCGCGGCGGGCGCGCCGCTGCCGTCGATGAGTCGATCGAGTGCGCTTTGCGGCAATTGACCCGCCACGTTGCCATAACGAGTGCATTGAAGTTCGGGAGGACTCATCTCGTTGCCCGTGAGTTGCGCAAGCGTTGTTTCCTTCATTGAATCTTTGATAGGACGAATTTTGGAGGTAATCTGCTGCGCGATCACCTCGCGTCCATGAGCCGAGTCGCCAGCCCAGCACAGGGCGAGGCTCACGAGAGCGTCCTGGGTCGGTTCATAGACGATTTGTCCGAATAAGCTGAGTTCGTCCGGGATCGAGGCAGATAAAGTATTCAGCAGGGACAATACCTCGCCTGCCGCGGCGCTGGGAAAAGTGAGGTTACCTCCAAACACACGATCGAGCGGGTAAGCGCGGTACGTCAGACGGGTGATGATGCCGAAGTTCGCTCCTGCACCCCGCAGAGCCCACATGAGATCGGCGTCGCGATCAGCCGTTACGTTGAGGACTCTTCCATCGGCCATGACCACTTCGGCACCAGTCAACGTATCACACGCCGCGCCTGCTACGCCCATTAGGTAACCGACCCCACCGCCCAGCGTCAATCCCGATACGCCGACATCGGGGCAAATTCCAAGCGGCAGCGCTAATCCATGTTTTGCGCCCGCCTCATTCGCCTGCCACACGCGAACTCCACCTCCGCAAGTTATCGTGAGCGCACGTGCATCCACCGAGACTGCATCCATATGCGCAAGGTCGACAATCACTCCGCCATCGCAACTCGAGTATCCAGCCAAGCTATGGCCGCCGCCGCGAATGGCCAATGGTAGATTGTGAGATCGAGCGAAACCCAAGATCTGCACGACATCGCTCGTCTTGGTGCAGCCCGCGATGAGGACCGGATGGCGATCGAAGGCAAGGTTGTCTGTGCGCCTAAGCTTCTCGTAGCCCGCGTTCCCGGGAGTGATCAATTCTCCAGAAAAGCGCGATCGCAGAGATGAAACATCGAGCGTGTCGGCAAACGATTTTCCACCCGCCATCGTCACTGCGGCAGCTGAAATACCCAATACGGCATCGCGTCGAGTTAGCTTGCGCATCGGCTCCCTCCGGTTAGCGTTCGATGTTGTCGACAACTAGCCTACCACCGGTCGCGAAGGCCGCTGTCGGGGGTTCGAATTGCGGACGATTAACAGCAAATACGAGGCTGCGTTATTTTATTGCCTGACGGGGTTTGCGGCTGAGGGATTCGATTTCGCCGATAACAATCTGAAATTGATGTAGTTTCGATCTGTAAAGTCGATTGGTACCCCAATTAGTACCACCCACGGCGACAGGCGAATCTTCGGTGATGGGGACCGAGATAGACGCGATTCTAACAACTCGACTGAGGACGTCCACCAATCTCTGCCGTTGGCGGACGGCCTGCCGAGCAAGAAAAATCGCGGGCTTTCCCAAAGGCGTGCATTGGCACCGACGCGTCTTATGAGTGTTTATCGCCCCGAGCAAAAGCGATGACATTGCCTTTGTCGCCTCCTACAGGCCCTCCTCGCGCCCCCGCCTTTTCGAGAAACTGTGGTGCCACGTTCCAGCGTTGGCCATCATCTGTGACGATGCTGACAGTTTTTTTGTTATAGCGCGTAATCATGCCCGTCACCGGCGGACGGCCGTCTGGATTAAACGTAACCCGCTCGCCAATGCGGAATTCGAGCATGCTCGAGTGTGCGTCCAGCTGTCGCAAGAACCGGAGCCGTGCCACGATGCGGTGGTTGAGGTCGATTAGTTCGGACTCCGTTAAATGGTCGATGTCGATCGGCATTACCGTCTCCTTCACTGTCGCTGCCGAGCAGCTACGTATTTCCTGAGGGCCGCGTCCATCCGCGTCTGCCAGCCGGGTCCCGATGCCCGAAAAAATGCCAGTACCTCGTTCGAGATCCGCACGGTCGTCTGTGTCTTCTTGCCAGAGCCGGGGGGCCGACCGCGTCGGACGAGTTTCTTGCCGTCGTAGAGGTCCGCCTTGGCAGCCCACTCCGCGGTAATCTCCGGAGCGTCGTCCGGATCACGCCAGGTGCGGCGCGAGCGCTTTGATTTCACGTTCATTGGCCTTCCTCATCGATATAACACGTCGGGCACGGCCGCGGGGTGTCCAAACTATGACGACAATTCGATCATCAAGTCGCCCAGCCGTGATGAAACGGTGCTCGCCATACTCACGCCTGTCGTCTGGGCGCGTCAGATGTGTAGTCGCAAATACCTCGCGGGACCGGCGAAAGTCCAGACCTCGTTCTTTCAAAGTCTTCTCGCGCTTGCTCCGGTCAAAAGTAATCCACACAGATTTATTGTAGTTATATTTAATCTGAGGGGCAACCTGCCATTTCAGGTTTTACATCGGGGGTTCGAATTGAGGCCGACATACGGCGGAACGTAATTTTGCGGTTCTCGGATTTTCGAACGGGGTTTGCCGGCTGAGGGATTACTCGGCGCTGCGCGCCTCGCCCACTCGCTTCCGCTCGGGGCCGCCGTCGAGGACGCCGGGGTTCAACTTCGCCTGGCGGCGAAGTTGTCGAACCCGTCTCATTTTTATGTCGGGGGTTCGAATTGCGGACGATTAGCAGCAAATGCGAGGCTGCGTTATTTTATTGCCTGACGGGGTTTGCCGGCTGAGGGATTCGAACCCCCGACCTACGGTTTACAAAACCGTTGCACTACCACTGTGCTAAGCCGGCATTCGTTTGACGACATCCAATTCTATCGTGCCGGACGGCGGGATGATCAACCTCTTCATCACGAGGTGGAGGCGCCCCCGGCACGCGGAAGTGCCCGGCAGGCATGGACGACCGGGGCTTCGCGGGTATATACGTCCAAGTGCATGGTCCAGGTCAAGAAAACCCCAAGGGAGAGTTTCGTTTCGGGCACCTCGGCCCAGCCGCTTCTGTACCGTACGGTCGACGGGGTGCTGAAGTCCATCGCGGCGCAAATGCCCGATAGCCTTGCGCTCATCGTGCCCTACCAGGGGGTGCGATGGACCTTCGCGGACCTTGATCGGGAGGTCGACCGGGCCGCGCGCGGCCTGCTGGCGTGCGGGCTCGAGCCGGGCGATCGCATCGGAATCTGGGCACCTAACTGCTCGGAATGGTTGCTGACGATGTTCGCCGCGGCACGAGCAGGTCTGATATTGGTCAACATCAATCCCGCCTATCGAATTACCGAACTCGAATTTGCGCTTCAACTCGTGGGCTGTCGTGCGCTTGTTTTCGCGCCGCAGTTCAAGAGCAGCGACTACGCAGCCATGCTGGCCACGCTGATCCCCGAACTGCGCACTGCCGCACCCGGACAATTGTTGTGCGCGGCGTTTCCCGAGCTTCGTCTACTGGTCCAGTTGGGTGCGCTACCGGCGCCCCGAGGCAGCCTCTCATTCGACGATGTCATCTCGGTGGGCCATGATTTCGATGCGGCCTTGCTGGCGGCCCTCGAGACTGCGCACGATGCGGATCAAATCTTCAACGTCCAATTCACGAGCGGAACCACGGGTACGCCGAAGGGTGCGGCGCTCACGCATTTCAACATCGTCAACAATGGATTCTTTGTCGGAGAAGCCCTGCGGCTTACCGCTGATGACCGTGTGTGCATACCCGTGCCGCTATATCACTGTTTCGGCATGGTCCTCGGTGTCCTGGCGGCGATGACACATGGCGCGGCGAGCGTTCTCTCGGGTGAGGTGTTCGAGCCGCTGGCCGTGCTGCAGACGGTTGCGAGTGAGAGGTGCACGGTGCTCCACGGCGTGCCGACGATGTTCATCGCCGAGTTGGAACACCCGCGCTTCGGAGAATTCGATCTTTCGTCGTTGCGCACCGGGATCATGGCGGGATCGCCGTGCCCGATCGCGGTGATGCGCCGGGTCGTCGCCGAAATGCACATGCCTGAGGTGACGATTGCCTATGGGATGACCGAGACCAGCCCTGTCAGCTTTCAAAGCGAGCCCGACGACCCGTTCGAGCGGCGTGTTAGCACCGTCGGCCGCGTGCACCCCCATGTTCAGGTGAAGATCGTCGACTCGCAAGGGCGGGTAACGCCGCGCGGCGTCGCGGGTGAGCTCTTGACGCGGGGCTATAACGTCATGCGCGGTTATTGGGACGATGTCGAGCGCACCCGAGAGGCCATTGATGAAAGCGGCTGGATGCACACCGGCGATCTCGCGGTGATCGACGAGGAGGGATATTGCAACATTGTCGGGCGACTGAAGGACATGATTATCCGCGGCGGGGAGAACATCTCGCCGCGCGAACTCGAGGAATTTCTCTACCGGCATCCGGCGGTGATCGACGTTGCGGTGGTCGGCGTTCCTGACGCAAAGTACGGCGAGGCCGTTTGCGCCTGTATCCGGCTGCGTGACGGGACGACGGCCACGGAGGAGGAAATCAGGGAGTTCTGTCGCGGCCGCATCGCGCATTTCAAGGTTCCCGCCTACGTTCGCTTCGTGGACAGCTTCCCGCTCACGATCAGCGGCAAGGTGCAGAAGTACCTGATCCGCGAACACCTGCGGAATGCGCTGAACCTCTCGGAGCAAGCGCACGCATGAAGAGCCTACCCGGGAAGTTGTCGCCTCGATTCAACCTGCCGCGGCCGCATCCTGCTTGCGGCCCAGCAGCTCCACCGCGGATTGATACAGCTTGGCGCGCAACAGAAATCGCTCGTTGGCGCGCGTGATGTAGCGGATGTCGATCTCCACGCCGCCCACGACGGGTTTGATGTTGACTCCCGGAGCGCCGGAGAAAGGCTGACCACGCTGGGGGGTCACTGCGCGCTGCCACTCCTGTTCGGCTTGGCGTGCGCCCTCGGCGGTTGCCTCGGCGACCTGCTTGGTGATGGCATCGACGATCGGATAAGGATCCTGGCCGGCGGGCACCACCACGTGCAGTTCATCCCAGAGCCATTGACCGGACGTTGAAAAATTGAAGTAGTGGCCCTCGATGGCAAAGCTGTTGGTGAAGGTCACACGGCGGCCAGTGGGATGTCCCGCGTCGCTCCAATTGCCGGTCTCGAGCAACACCGTGTGGAACATGCCGAGCTCGGTTACTTCGCCGCTCACGCCGTTGATCTCCACCCAGTCTCCGAGGCGGATGCCGTTCCGCCCCATCAGGACCAACCAGCCGAAGAATGCCACGATGAAATCCTTCAATGCGACCGTGAGGCCGGCACCGACGATGCCGATCATGGTGCCGAATTGCGTCGGCGCGCCGATCAGGGTCAACAGCACGATTACCACGGCGAGCACACGAAGACTGATACGCGTAATGCTGCGCAGCGTTTCGACCTGGCGGCGGTCGAGCTTGGGCCTGTTGAGGAGACGCTCCGCCCATATATCGACGAGCACCAACGCCAGCAGAATCATGCTGACGATGACGGTGTCGAGCAGCAGCCCATGGGCGAGCGTGTTCGCCTGCGCCGAGACGAGGGCGGACCACTGCTGATACACGCCCGCCAGCTGGCGCTCGTCGGCGCCCTGGCGCTCGAGCAGCGTCAGTAATCTTTGGTTCGCCGTGATGAGCTTGGTCTGATTGAGCAGCGTGGCCGCGTCTGCGTGGCTGTGCTGGGCCGATGGGGCAGAAGCCGCGGTCGGGGCGGCGAGCTTGGCGCTCTTGGTGTGATGCGACAGCTCGGCGATTCCGCCCTTGGTGTCCTCGAGGCTTGCCCCAAGCGTTGCGCGTTGCGAGCTCAGGGCTTGCGCCTTCTGCTGGGCGATGTCCGCGGCGGCGGCTAACTGCTGCGATTCCTCCCGCAGTTGCAGCCAGCTGCGGAATTTGCCCAACGAGCCCCGACGCGCGGTGGGAGTGCTCGCAGGGGGGGGCGATGCCGTCGCCCGCGCTTTGACCTGGGCGTCGTGCTCCTGAACCATGGTTTCGATGCGTTGCTGTGGATTGCCCCCGGCGGCGAGCAGATCCTGGTTGGCTTCCTCCACTTCGTCCTTGTCCAGGTCGAGCTGGGATTGCGCGAGCTGCAACTCGTCGTTGAGCGCATCTTTTTGGGAAACCGGGGCGTTCGCAAGCGCAGTGCCGAGCTGCGTCACGCGCTGCTGGTCACCGTCGAGAAGCATTTGTGATTTCTGCAGACGCGCCTGAATCTCCACTGCTTCGGGGCTCAAAGCGGGCGGATGCGCTTCCACGTCGCGCAGCGCCGCGTTGAATGCAAGCGCAAGTTCATGGTCCGCTATCCGCAGCGCCGAAAGGCTCAGGGACTGCTCCTCGGCGCTCGTTGCGAGACGTGAGAGCCGCAACGCCGTCGCGTAGGTGCTCTCATCGACCAGGGCGGCGGACGTCATGGCGACGACGGAACGCTTGACGATCGCGGCGGAGGGCGGCTTCGTGTGCCACCATCCGAGCATCGCGGCGACGAGCAGCAGCACAAGCGCCGCCATCCACACCTTGTGCCCTCTCATAACGCGCTTGGCGGAGCCGGCTGCGGCAGCTCGTCGGCGAGCGCGGCCTTGAGCTCGTCCAGATGTTCGAAGAGGGTGTCGACGTGGCCGCCGAAGCCGTCTTCGGCAGGGGAGTCGAACGTGATCAACCGCTTGGGCTCATTGGCCGCGCCGAACAGACGGAGCGCGTGCGAATAGGGGATGAGCGTATCGGCTCGGCTGTGGGTGATGATGACGGGCATGTGTACATCGCGGATTTTGTCGAGGGAATCGAACTGAACCGAGGCAACGTAGCGTACCGGAAGCCAGGGGTACTTGTCGGCGGCTGCAGCGGGAATCGAGGTGAAGGCGCCGAACAGAACCAGCGCCGCCGCCTGGTGACGCATCGCCAGATCGACGGCAGGTCCGCTACCCAAGGAATGTCCGAGCACGATGATCTGATGCGGCGGGACGCCGCGGGCCAACAGCGCTTTGTAGGCGGCCTCGGCGTCCTCGTACATGCCTGGCTCGGATGCGGTGCCGAGCGTCATGCCGAAGCCGCGATAATCGATGTCCAGGACGCTGAAGCCCATCCTGCGCAGCGCCTGGCAATGCCGCACCTGCCAGGCGGAGAAGGCCGAATCGGCATTGCCATGCAGATGGAGGATCCAGTAGCCCGTATCGTTGGCGCGATTCGCGTGAAACAGGACACCCGCAAGGCCATTGCCGCCGGCGGTGGGTATGCTGATCCGCTCGGCTTCGACCGGCAGGTCCTTCAGCATGTGCAGTCGGCTGCGTGCCCCGGCAAATACCAGCTCGTTCTCGTGCAGCTTCAGCCACCCGAGGGCGCCCGCTTCGATCAACAGAAGCGCCACGATGCAGATCAACGCGAGACGTGCGATACGTCCGGCCACGAGCTAGTGCCAACTACCGACGGCATCGCGCGCGGCCTGATTGAGCGGCCGCGCCACGAGGCCGCTGGGCGAGACCTTGATGTCGTACAGCGCCCCATCGGCCATCGGCAGATAGGTCGCGCTGCCGTACAAGGCATCGAGCCATGGCAGCCACGCATGGTAACGATGCACCACGTCCCACAAATCGACGCGATTGGGCGGATTCAAGGGATAGACGGTGCGCGGCAGATTGCGCTCATCCTCAATACTCGAGTATCGGCCGCTGATTCGCTCGAGCCGGTAGGCGCTGTCGAAGCCGACCAGTTCGGCGAATGCCTGCCATTTGAGTATCCGCGCATCGACCTGCCACTCATCGCCGCGCAACGAAAAGGAGGCGCGCTCGCCCGTCGGATAGGTGAGGACGGCGTTGAATTGATGCGCACCCATGCCCGAGAACTGCAGTTCGCCGGCTGCCTGCTCCGCAGTCAAGCGCTGATAGGTTCCAAAGTTGGCGGCAACCAACAGGGCGCACGCTGCGAGCAGGAACAGGCCGAGTGCCGTGATGCTGCTGAACAGCCCGCTGAGAACGCGCCGGCGGCGCAAGCGACGCATGCCGATGGCGAGAAAGAGGATGCCCGCGAGCCCGAAGAAGGCGATCAGTGCGGTGAATGTCATGGGGCGATGACTCTAACGGGAACCGGAACCGAACCTCATGGGACTAACAAAAACACTTAGCTCGGTCCCGGTGTCTCGTTGCAGACGCCTATTCTTTGCCGCGATCGCTTGGATTTGCAAGTGCGGCGTCTCACAGATGACACAAACTTAAGCGCGACGCAGCCGGGGGAAGCAACTGCGAGGGCCGCGCGCAGCGACGGCTAGCTCTTCGGTTTGTGTCCCTTCGACAGCGATTCGATCGCCGCAGGGGGTGACATCGCGTGCGACTGAATGAAGTCGACGCCGAGCGCCGTGAGCCATTCCTGCTCGGCGGGCGACTCGGTACGCTTCGCCACGGTGTGCATCCCGAGGACACGAGCCATTTGCACGACCGCCGTGATCGCCGCTTGCGCCAGTTTATCAGTGCGCATCTTCGCGGTGATCTCAGGTGCGAGCTTGATGTAGCGAACGCCCGGCAGACGCAGCAAGTCGAAGCACTCCGTACGCAGCGCAAAGTCATCCAATATCATCGGGCATCCGAGACGATGAAGGGCCGCCGCCACTTCGGTCACCTTGCTCCCGAGTTTGATCGCTGTCGGCACATCGATTTCAAAAGCGATCATCGCCTTCGGCAGCGAGGATTTCGCCAGACACAGACCGACGAATTTGATGAAATGCTCGTCGTGCAGAGCGGTGGTGGTGAGATTCACCGAAAACATCACCGCATTGGTCTGCCACACGTCCGGGTGATGGACCAGCCAGCCGATGAGCTCGGTCACGACGCGCCGATCGATCATCGATCCCAACCCATTATCAACCGCGGCCTTCAGCATCGCCTGCGGCGCGGCGTTGGGCGCATCGTCGGATTTGGAGCGCAGCAGCACCTCGTAGCGCTTCAGTTGGCTGCCTTTGACCAGTGGCACCAGGCGCTGTACGTGCAGTGCGATGGGGCTGCGGCGCAAGGCCGCATGCAGACGATCGATCTCCGGACTCACCGCAGGGGCGGCAGCGCGTTTGTCCGGACTGAGCGATGCGGGCGCCGCACCCGAGGAGGCCGGCGCCGCGGACTTGACGGCAGGCGCTTGTGCCGCGGGTGGCTTCGAGGCGGGACGACGCATCGAATCCTCAAGCGAGAGTTCGGTCGGCGCCTTGGAGGGTGAGTGGGCCGGCGGCGCCGCTGAGCGCTGCGGCGGCGCGGGGCGTTGAGCGGTCGCTGGGCGCTGCGGTGCCGCCGGTCGCTGCGGGGGCGGTGCGGCGACGGCGGGGGCGGGCGATGTTTTGGCACTCTTCACGCTCGCGAGTGCGCGATTCTTGGCAGTGGCGGAAATCGATGCGGATCCACTCGCCGGGGGAGCGTCTGGCGCGGGCTCGATGTCCGGCCGCATGCCCGCAAAATCGGCGAGCGCGCGCTGCAACTTGGACGTCATCAATGTGATCGTGCCCCGGTCGTCCTGCTTGATGACGCGGGTATCCATGATGATCATGATGGCTCCGACCAAGGCGCGACGCCCGTTGATGGCGCGCAGCAGTACCGCCGAGCGAGAGTCGCCCAGATCGAAGGCCAGAACCGGCGGTCCGCCGTTTTTCGAGAATGCGTCGAGCGCCTCGCGGACCGCATTATGCTCGTCCGGCCCCATCGTGCTTTCGCTCAACCAGAGCACGTCTCCCCGCTCATCGTGCAGGGATATGGCATGGGCGCGCGCCGGCTCGATGGCCGCCCGTACCTTTTGACAAACGGCATCGAAATCGACGAGCGGACTTTGCGTTGTTCTGAAGGGCTTGCCCTGCTCCATAGATCCGGTACTTCTGGGGTGAGCCTCCATATCTACCGTACCGGCATCATTCTTGATGTGATGGTCTTCGCCAAACGGCCGCAGCACCTCAGCCGTGTGCCGCCGGCCGGAAATGCCTCGGTGCGCAGCCGGTATGACATATCATCGGCGTCCTTTCCATTTGCGACTACACGTGGGTAACCATGGCTCGTGCACCGGAATCTCGTCAATATCGCTATTACGATTTTGTGATGGCGGCCTATGTCTGCGTGCTGCTGTGCTCGAACTTGATCGGCCCTGCCAAGGAAACCTCCGTCCAAGTGCCGATCTTCGGCACGGTCACATTTCTCGCCGGCGTGCTGTTCTTCCCGATCTCCTATATTTTCGGCGATATCTTGACCGAGGTTTATGGCTATGGCCGCGACCGCCGGGTGGTGTGGGCGGGGTTCGGGGCGCTGGCATTTGCCACCCTCATGGCCACCGTGATCGTGCACCTACCGCCGTCGGCAAGCTCGCGAGCCAATCAGCCCGCCGTGGAAGCCATATTCGGCAATACGCCGCGCATCATCGGAGCATCGATCAGCGCGTTCCTCTGCGGAACCTTCGTCAACAGTTACGTGCTGGCGAAGATGAAGATCTTTACCCGGGGCCGTTGGCTCTGGACGCGCATCGTCGGCTCGACGTTGTGCGGTGAACTCGTCGACTCGGTGATTTTCTATTTCGTCGCGTTCTACGGCCGCATGCCGCAGGCCCATCTCGTGGTGATCATGTTCACACAATATGCGCTCAAGAGCGGCTGGGAGATCATCGCGACGCCGCTCACCTATGGTGTGGTGGCGTTCCTGAAGAAGGCGGAAAAGGAGGATTATTACGACATTGGGACGAACTTCACACCCTTCTCGTTGGAGCCCTGAGCGAGGGCAACGCCGTCCAAGCCGCCTCGAGGTTCCTGGTCGGGCAGCTCCGAAGCGTCGGTCCGCAATTGGCCGCCGATTCGCCATCATTTGCCACCATCTGCGCAGTCAGCCGCCCGAATAGCCGTGCGAAATAGCTCCACAAGGCGGCGAAGGTCGTCGCCGGATGTGGCGATCGAGAAGTGAGGAGCTGTTATGAAAACTGCATGTGGCAAGGTCGTATGGACCGTGGGATTGATGGGCGTCAGCGCGGCGGCGTTGGCGGACACTCCGAAGAGCGCACCGCCGCAGGAGCCCGCCGGATTCATCGCAGGCGGAGTGATTGGCGGTTTCGCGGCGGGGCCGGTCGGCGCCGTCATCGGTGCAGGACTGGGCACGTGGCTTGGAAACCGGGTACACCGCGCGGGCGAAGCGGCCAAAGCAGAAGCCCAAGCGGCCGCCCTCGAGAACGAGAAAATGCGCCTTCAGGGCAGTGTGGCGACCCTTGAAAGCGCCAGGAGCGATCTCGCTGAAACCAATCGCGCGCTTACCGCGCGGCTCGACGAACTGTCCCATCGTGTCGAGGCGGCGCAGACTGCCGACCGTGAGGCGGCGCGTGACGATGCCGCCAAGGTCCTCGATGGCTTGCAGGGTGACGTCTTGTTCCGCACCGGCAGCGCGGACATTACGCCGGAGATGGCGCATGAAATTCAGGCCTTGGCGGAGGCTGTCGCCAAGTCCTCGGCGCTCAAGGTCCGGGTGGACGGCTACGCCGATCCGCGCGGCACCATCGAAACCAATCTCGAGCTCTCCGCAGCACGGGCCAACGCGGTGCGCGACCTGTTTCTCGCTGCCGGCGTGAACGAGGAGGCGCTGGAGGTCAATGCGTACGGCAAGAGCCGCAGCGTGGCAGAGGACAGTGACGGCTACGCGCTGGAGCGTCGCGTGCGACTTACGCTCGAGGCCGCAGGCGGCGCCCCGGTCGCCCAAATGGGTGCCGCGGCGCCAACCGCCGGACCGACCGCGGAAACGGTCCAGACGAGTGCAAATCAGTGACCTGTGGGCGGCTCGGCGCCGGGGATGTGCCGAGCCGCTCTTGTTTCCGCCCGCGCCACGCGCCTACGATAGGGTATGTCCCACCCCAAGATCGTGCTGCTCGATCGCCTGCAAACGGGCGAATCCGCGAACCCCTCGCCCGAGAAGATTCTCGCGGGCATTCCGCGCACCCGAGTATCGAATCAATTCACCGATGCAACTCAGCAATTCTTCTGCGGGCTATGGAGCAGTACCAGCGGCAAATGGCGCGTGAGCTACACGGAACATGAATTCTGCGTCTTGATCGAGGGTCGCGTGCGGATCGAGTCGGTCACGGGCGAACGGTATGAAATGCGGGCGGGAGACGCCTTCGTGGTGCCCGCCGGGTTCGAAGGCACGTGGGAAGTCGCCGAGCCTTGCAAGAAGTGGTACGCGGTCTTCGAAGCCAAAATCTAGGCGGTCTCGCGAATCACGCCGGTCAGGGTCTCGATGATTTGCGCGATCTGCTTCGGTTCAATGATCAACGGCGGTGACAGAGCAATCACATCCCCGGTCTGCCGAACCATCACACCGCGCTCGAAACATTTAAGAAACACTTCGAACGCTCGCGCGCCCGGTTTGCCGGCCCGCGGTTCCAATTCGATGCCGGCAATCAAGCCGTAGTTGCGCACATCGATCACGTTGGGCACACCCCGCAGCGAATGCACCGCGTCTTCCCACTGCGGGCTCAATGTCGTCGCGCGCGTCAGCAATCCTTCCTTCGCATAGATGTCGAGGGTCGCCAGCGCGGCAGCGCAGGCGGCCGGATGCGCCGAATACGTATAGCCATGAAATAGCTCGATCACGGTCTCCGGTCCCTGCATGAAGGCATCGTAGATTTTGCGATGCGAGAACACGGCACCCATGGGGATGGCGCCGTTGGTGAGTCCCTTGGCCGTGGTCATCAAGTCGGGTGTCACGTCGAAGGCCAGGGCGGCGAAGGGTTTGCCGACCCGGCCGAAACCGGTAATCACCTCATCGAAAATCAGCAGAATGTCGTGCTTGTCGCAGATCTCACGCAGCCGCTTCAAATAGCCGGTGGGCGGCAGGATCACGCCGGCGGATCCGGAAATCGGCTCGACGATGACGGCCGCAATGGTCGAGGCGTCGTGCAATGCGATCAGGCGCTCGAGTTCGTTCGCGAGATGCATACCCCAGTGAGGCAGGCCGCGCGAGAACGCGTTGTGCGCGATGTCGAGCGTGTGCGGCAGATGATCCACACCCGGCAGCATCGAGCCCGAGAAAAACTTGCGATTGTTGACCATGCCCCCGACCGAGGTACCGCCGAAGCCGACGCCGTGATAGCCCCTCTCGCGGCCGATGAAGCGGGTGCGTTGCCCCTGGCCGCGGGCACGGTGATAGGCCACGGCGATTTTCAGCGCCGTGTCGACGGACTCGGACCCGGAGTTCGTAAAAAATACGCGATCCAGCCCCGCCGGGGCGAGCGCGGCGAGTCGATTAGCCAGCTCGAATGCAATCGGGTGTCCCATCTGGAACGCCGGGGCATATTCCATGGTGTTGAGCTGCCGCGCGACCGCCTCGCTGATTTCGCGGCGGCCGTGCCCCGCGTTCACGCACCAGAGGCCAGCGACCCCGTCGATCACCTGGCGGCCATCCGCAGTCCAGTAATGCATGCCCTCCGCGCGGGTCAGAAGCCGCGGATTGGCCTTGAATTGGCGATTGGCCGTGAACGGCATCCAAAAAGCGTCGAGGTCGCCTTGCGCGAGTGCAGGAGTGATTTGGGCGTTCATAGGCATCCTTCGGAGTGTGAGGAACGCGGTTTTTCGGTCAACCGCGGGCCAATGATAAATAAATTCAACACATTCCTCAATTTCGGCTGCCAAATTCGCCTGTTCTGTTTAATATAATGGACACCATGAGCCTTGATGTGGGCGCCCATTTGAAATCCGTCCGACAGATGTACGGCCTGTCGCAGCGCGAATTGGCGAAGCGCGCCGGCGTGACCAATGGGCTCATCTCCCTGATCGAACAGAACCGCGTCAGTCCCTCCGTGAGCTCGCTCAAGAAGGTTCTCGACGGGATTCCAATGGCACTGGCCGATTTTTTCACCCTCGATCTCGAGGGCAAGACCGAAGTGTTCTTTCCGCGCGAGACGCTCGCGGACATCGGGACGGGCGCCGTGGAGTTGCGCCTCGTTGGCGGCCGGCTCGGGAAGCGCAGCATGGCGATCTTGCATGAGCGCTACCCGCCAAACGCCGATACCGGCGAGGAGATGCTGGCGCATCCCGGCGAGGAGGGGGGCGTCATCGTCAAGGGCAAAATCGAGCTCACCGTCGGCGGTGAATCGCGGCTGCTCGGCGTCGGCGATGCGTATTACTTCAAGAGCTCCATTCCACATCGCTTCCGCAATCTCGGACGCGAGGAATGCGAGATCGTGAGCGCGAGCTCACCGCCAACCTTTTGACGGACCTTCAGGTAGCATAGCGGTCATGAGCAAGATAACTGTCGCCGCCACACAAATGGCGTGCAGTTGGGATCGCGATGCCAATGTGGGCCGCGCCGAAAAATTGATCCGCGAAGCGGCGCGCCGCGGCGCCAACGTGGTCCTGATTCAGGAGCTGTTCGAGACGCCGTATTTCTGCAAGGATCATTCCGGACGGCATTTCGATCTGGCCAGGCCTCTCGAGGATCATCCTGCGGTGGAACATTTTCGCGGCCTGGCGCGCGAGCTCGCAGTGGTTCTGCCCGTCAGCGTGTTCGAGCGCTCGAACAATGTCTTCTACAACTCCCTGGTAATGGTCGACGCCGACGGTACCGTGCTCGGCAGTTACCGCAAATCGCATATTCCGGAAGGTCCGGGATACCACGAGAAGTTCTACTTCTCGCCCGGCGACAGCGGCTTCAAAGTGTTCGATACCCGCTATGCGAAGATCGGCGCCGCCATCTGCTGGGATCAGTGGTTTCCCGAGACCGCGCGCTCGATGGCATTGATGGGCGCGGAGATTCTGCTCTATCCCACCGCGATCGGCTCGGAGCCGCAGGATGCGGAGTTGGATTCCAGCGCGCACTGGCAGCGCACGATGCAGGGTCACGCAGCTGCCAACATCATGCCGCTGGTGGCCTCGAATCGCATCGGCACCGAAAAGGGCGACAAGTACACCATGACCTTCTACGGCTCGTCGTTCATCGCCTCGCACACCGGCGAGAAAGTGGCCGAAGCGGATCGGGAGAGCGAGACCGTTCTCACCGCAACATTCGATTTGGACGCCGTGCGCCGCTATCGGCGCAGTTGGGGGGTGTTCCGCGACCGGCGTCCCGATCTTTACTATCCGCTTCTGTCGCTCGATGGGCGCAGCTGAGGCTTCTGACGCGGCCGAGGCCTTGGAACCCGCTGTCGCCGCTCCGCAAGACCCTGCCCGCCCTCCGCTGGATTTGGCCGGGCTTCCGCAGGACTTGGTATTCGTCGACTTGGAGACGACCGGTGGTAATGCAGCCCTCCATCGCATCACCGAGATCGGCATCGTGCGGGTGCAGAAGGGCGCGGCAGTCGAGGAATGGAGCTCGCTCGTGAACCCCGAGTGCCCCATTCCTGCTTACATCGAACGATTCACGGGCATCAGCAACGAGATGGTGGCACAGGCGCCGCGCTTCGCCGATATCGCGCCGCTCGTGCTGGAGAAACTGCGCTCCCCGGGGGCGCCGGCACCGATATTCGTGGCACACAACGCGCGCTTCGACTATGCGTTCCTGCGCGCCGAGTTCCGGCGTCTCGATATGGATTTCTCCGCGAAGGTATTGTGCACCGTGAAATTATCACGGCGCCTGTTCCCCGAGCACCCCCGGCACAGCTTGGATGCCGTCATGGAGCGGCACGCGCTGGTTTGCAGCGCGCGTCATCGCGCGCTCGGCGATGCACGCGTGCTGAGCGATTTCTGGTTCAAGCTGCGCCGCGACCTGCCCGAAACCGCGCTTGCGGCAGCGGCGCAGACGGTGCTCGGGCACAGCACCCTGCCGGCCCACCTGCCGGCGGATTTGGCAGACGAATTGCCCGAAGGCCCGGGGGTATACCGGTTCTTCGGGGCGGAGGGCGTGCTCCTCTACGTCGGCAGAAGCGGTACGCTGCGCACCCGTATTCTCGAGCACTTCGCCGGCGAACACGACAACGGCGGTGAGCAATCCCTCGCACGTCAGGTGCGCCGGGTCGATTGGCTGGAGACGGCCGGTGAACTCGGCGCGTTGCTCCGCGAGGCGGAGTGGATCAGGACGCAGCGCCCCCTCCACAACCGGCACCGAAGATCCGACGCCGGGAATGTCACCGTGCGCATCGCCGAGGAGCCGGGCGCCGTCGAAGTACTCGGCATCGATGCGGTGGCGCCCTCGCAGCTAACCCGGTGCTTCGGCATCTTTCATTCGAGCAAGGATGCGCGCAAGGCGTTGGCCGACATCGCGCGCGCGCACCTCTTGTGCCTGAAGGTCCTGGGGCTGGAGGAGAGCGAGGGTTCCTGCTTCGCCCACCAGATCGGAAAGTGCAAGGGCGCCTGCTCTGGCAAGGAACCGCCCGCCCTGCACCACGTGCGTGTGCAGGTGGCCCTGTCTTCCCTGAAATTGAAACCCTGGCCCTTTCCCGGCCGGGTGGCGCTGCGTGAGCGCGATCCATTCGGCGCCGATGAATGGCACGTGCTCGATCATTGGACGTATCTCGGCTGCGCGCGCTGCGAGGAGGAACTGGCCACACTCGCGCGGGCATCGGCGCCGGCCGCCTTCGATTCGTCTGTTTACCGGATACTGGTGCGCTACCTCGCGCGCCATCCGCAGCTCGAGTGGCAGTCTCTCGCGCATTCGACATATGTCGATGGGGCGTTGCATTAAGTAGCAACGCACGGATCTGCATTGGGGGCCATGCACACCGATGCTATGATCCGCAGCGACAATGAAGATTACAAACGCGGTGCTGTCCGTACCCAGGAATGATTCACGGCGCTGGCTCGAGCGCGTTGCATCTGTCCTATCCGATCACTTGGGAGCGCAGCGCTATCCGTTGCGCGCTGCCATCACCGCAATCACCGAGAGCGAGGCGATCGTTGAGTCAACCTTCGTGGAGGTCGACTCGAGGAGCTCCTACCGGAAACACTTCGCCGAAGTCGAGCTGACGTCCCCACGCAGGAAAGACCATCAGGACGCGCAATTCGCAGTCGTTCAGGTCGTCCCGACGGGAGTCCGATGCGAGATGGGGGGCTTTGCGGGCGATGCGTGTCCGGCGACGAATCTGCTGGCCGCGGCGGCGGACGTTCTGATCACACACCCGAATGCCGTGAATGCCTCGGATATCAACGAAATGGCGGGCAACGTCCTCTACGTCGAGGGCAAAAGTCTGGACGACTTTCTGCTCGGACACCTCGCGCTGGCGCCGAGCCGCGGTAATCGCATCGGGACGTTCGTCGATCCAACGGGTAAGGGATATCTCGACGATGTGATACAGGTCCTGAATGCCGCACGGGCCGCCGCCGGCATCGATTGCGGGCTCTACTCGGTCGCCTCGCAGGAAATCGGCGCGCGTACGGTCTGGTCGCAGAGCGGGTGCGCCGTGGGCACCGTGCTCAACCCCGTCGCCATTCTGGAAACCTGCGAGCGCCTGCTCGGTGAGGGCGTGCACGCGATCGGCGGCGTCTCCGTCATCCATGGAGTGACCGCCGCCGAGTTCTCGCGACATCTGTCCGGCAAGATCCCGAACCCGTCCGGCGGCGTCGAAGCCATCATCACGCATTTGATCTCCAAAGTATTCCGGGTTCCGACGGCGCATGCGCCCCTTCCCTACTATCAGGACGTGAAGGAGCGCGGAACCCACAATCCACGGGCATCCGCCGAATTCATTTCCACACCGCACTATTTGTCGGTCCTCAAGGGGCTGGCACGGGCCCCCCGCCTGGTGTCGATCGAGAGGCTCGACCACGTAGCCCCGCACCTGACCAGTCTCAACGCTGTCGGTGCGATCGTCGCGCCGGCGAGTTGTCTGGGTGGGATTCCCGCCCTTGCCGCCGAATTCAACGACATTCCTCTGATTGCGGTCGAGGAGAATCAAACGCTGCTGGCTGTGACCAACGACAAAATGCAGATGCGCAACGTGATTCCCGTGCACTCGTATCTCGAAGCAGCCGGGGTGATTCTTGCGCTCCGTCAGGGAATTTCTCTCGAAAGCCTGCGACGGCCCATCCATTGTGCCACTCGCTTGACCGACGCAGCGGCAGAGCGCGAAGCCTGCGCCTGACAGGCGATTCTACTCGTGCCGGCGGCCTCTGCGTTCGATGAGATTCTGGACCGCTCAAACCTGACCGGCCGCCAGCTGCTGATTTATGCCGGTCAACGGCTGCATCCCGGGTTGGCGCTCTATAATTCCGCATACGCCATTCGATGGCCTGGCCTGGATCCACAGCAGTTCCAGAGCGCCTGGCAAGCGCTCGTAAACTCTTGCGATGCGCTGCGGACTGTCGTCGAGGAGGTGGATGGAGTTCCCCGGCAGCGCGTGCTGGCGCCGTTTGAGGCCGGGCTCGATTGCGTCGTTCTCGATCGAAACGCCGCCTCGGAGAGTGCGCTCCAGGAGTGGATCGACGCGCGGTTGGGCCGCCCCTTGCGGCTCGAGGAGCGGGTATTCGACACAGCCTTGATCAGGGTCGCCGGGGGCGAGCACGTCTGGTTTCTGCACGTTCATCACATCGTCACCGACGGCGCGGGAATTCAAATCCTGCTTCGCCGCATGACCGAGCTTTACTCGGGTCAGTTCGACGCTTCGGCCACACCACCGCAGTTTGCTGATCACGTTTCGGCGGTGTGCGCTTTGCGCCGCACGGCGCAGTACCGGGCCGCGAGAAATTACTGGAGCGAACTGCTCGCGGAGGTTCATGCAACGCCCCGCTTCTACGGCGTCGATGCGTCTCGAACCACGCGACAAGAGCGGGTGATCCTGAGGCTCGACACCTCCACCGGCAAATCGCTCGCCGCTCTTGCACGCTCGCTCTGCACGCCGGCGATGAGCGAGCATGCGACTGCCGCGAATCTCTTCAGTGCAGCCTTCGCCGCTTATCTCGGCAGGGTCGGCGGGACTGAGCGGATCTCGATCGGCGTTACATTTCACAATCGGAGCAAGCAAAGCGACCGACGGACGATCGGCTTGTTCATGGAGGTGGCGCCGCTCGTGCTGCACGTCGGGCCGCACGACAGTCTCATAGCACTCATGCGGCAGGTCGCCGAGTGTGCCGGCCGGGCGCTCGAGCATCGGCAGTACAGCGTCGGTCATTCGGCGCGCTCTCCGGCCTTCAGCGCTCTATTCAACTACATGCGCCCGTTGGTCGAACCGCTCGGCTCTCTTGAAGTTCGCCGGATTCATCCCGGCCATGGCTCCAATGCCATCTCCCTCAGCGTTGAGCCGCGCGGCGAAACCTATGATCTGTGGTTCGATGTCAACGCCGAGGTGGCCGCCGTTGCGGACGCTCGACGGCTGGCGGAGCAGCTGCGAACGCTGCTGGTGGCGGCGGTTCAGCGGCCCGATCGTCCGCTTGCGAGTCTGCCGCTGCTTCCGACTCCCGAAGCGGCAACTCTGCTTGCGGCCTGCAGCGGTCCGACCTTGAGTTTCTCTGCGGATGGTGGTTGTCACGCGGCCTTCGAGAGGCAGGCGCGCAAGAACCCGAACGCGTCCGGGCTCGTCTCCGGGGACGCTCAAGTCAGCTATGACGAGCTCAACCGCCGCGCGAATCGGCTGGCCCGCAAGCTCAGAACCCTCGGCGCGAAGCGCGGCAAGCGGGTGGGAATTTGTCTCGAACGCTCTCCCGAGATGATCATTGCCGTGCTCGCCGTGCTGAAGTCCGGCGCGGCCTATGTCCCGCTCGATCCCGCGTATCCGGGCACGCGGCTGGCCACGATGCTGATCGATGCCGATCCCGTCGTCCTGGTGACGACTGGGGTTATCGCCGCCACGCTCCCGCCTTGTGCCGCCCGGGTACTACACGTCGATGAAGGGGTTGCCTCTTCGGACACCGCGAACGAGAACTTGGATTTGCCCACGAGCCCCGCGGACATCGCCTATGTCATTTACACGTCCGGCTCGACCGGCACGCCGAAAGGAGTGCTCGTCACCCACGGGGGTGTATGCAATCACCTCGCCTGGCGAAGCAGCTACTTTCCGCTCAAGGACTCGGACCGCTGCCTGCAGTCGGCATCGTTGAGCTTCGACGACTCGGTGTGGGAAATTCTCGAGCCGCTGAGCGCCGGAGCGTGTCTGGTGTTGACGCGGCCCCGCTTCGAATACGACAGCAGGTACCTGGTGAAGCTGATGGCGGAGCAGCGTATATCGGTTGCCTGCTTCGTACCGTCGCTGCTGCGAGCGATCATCGAGGAGGGGCAGATCCCCTCCTGCAGTTCGCTGCGTCGCCTGACCACGGGCGGCGAAGGTCTGTCCGTCTCGCTGCAGCGGCGCGTTCGCGAGCGGCTTCCCCCGGCAGAATTTTTCAATGGCTACGGTACAACCGAAGCGACGATCGCCTCGGTGTATTGGAAGTGCGTGGATGTTCCCGGTCAAGCCGTGGTGCCAATCGGACGTCCCATCGCCAATACGCGGGTGTACGTGCTCGATCGCGAGCGTCAGCTCGTCCCGTGGGGTGTTGTGGGCGAAATCTACATCGGCGGAGCCGGGGTTGCCCGGGGTTATCTGAATCGCCCCGAATTGACCGCGGAGCGATTTGTGGAGGATCACCTCACAGACGGCGAAACGACGACGTTGTACCGCACGGGCGATCTCGGACGCTTGCGAGCCGACGGCGTATTCGAATTCGCGGGCCGGATGGACGATCAGATCAAGATTCGCGGTGTCCGTGTCGAACTCGGCGAGATAGAAGCCGCGATCGCGGATCATCCGGGCGTCCGCGCAGCAGCCGTGGTGTGCGATGAGAGACCATCGGGTGCGCGTTTGATCGCCTATGTCGTGCCGCGCGGCTCGGAACCGATGGTCGCCGCCGAACTGCGCTCATTCGTCCGAGATCGCATTCCCGCGGGACTCATTCCGAATCGCTTCGAGTCGATCGCCTCTCTTCCCATGACGCCAAGCGGCAAGCTCGATCGGCGCTCGTTGCCGGCGGTGTCCGAGGCCGAGGAACACAGCAGTTTCCTTCCGCCGCGCAACGAGTTCGAGGCCCGCCTCGCCGGCATCTGGGAGGATGTGTTGCAGGCCCGTCCGATCGGTATCCGAGATGATTTTTTTGCCCTCGGCGGCCATTCACTCTCCGCGGTGCAGGTTGCGGTGGCCATGGAAAGGGCGCTCGGCCGCGCGCTCTCACCGGGCCTGCTGTTCGAAGCCCCCACGATCGAACTGCTCTCGAGCCGCTTATCGGCGACCTCGTCCGGCGAGGGCCACCAAGCGCTCGTGTTGCTGTCGCGAGGCCAATCCGGCGCAGCGCTGTTCCTCGTGCACCACGTGAGCGGCGATATCACCGCGTACCGGGATCTCGCCAACCATCTCGGCACCGCGCGCAGCATCTATGGTGTTCGAGTCCCCGAACTCGACGGCAACGGGGCGCCTTTGGATCGTGTCGAGGCGATGGCAGCGAGATATGTCGGGGAGATCCGTGCGCTGCAGCCGCAGGGACCATATCTGCTCGGAGGGCATTCCGCCGGGGCACATATCGCGTTCGAAATGGCTCAACAGTTGCGCTCCGCGGGCGCGGAGGTTGCGCTTCTCGCGATCCTCGAAGCCGACGCACGCACGCGCAGCTGGGGGCGCAGCGTCACCGATGCGGTGCGCTGGGAGATCGAGGCCGTTCGCAGCCTCCGCGCAAGGCAGCGTGCCGCCTTTTTGTGGCGCAGGCTCGCGAATTGGGTCGAGCGAGGGTACGGGAAAGCGCTCGCCGCCCGCCCGGTGCAAACCGGTAACGGGGAAAAGAACGCGGTATGGA
>CAWJJP010000011.1:0-158791 GCA_963843295.1 uncultured Gammaproteobacteria bacterium
GGGAAGTGTTGTCGGTCGTGCCCGAGGCTCTCTCGGTGCCGCTCGCCCGCGTGCATTCCCGGGTACGCAAACCGCAGCGGGCGGGCAAGCAGTACGAGAGGCGCGAACTGACCGCCGAGCGGCACGCCGTGCAGGAGGGAGGGCTCAAGTTCTGGGTCAACTTCCGCGACTATCTGGATACGGGTCTTTTTCTCGACCACCGCCTCATCCGGCAGATGCTGCGCGACTGGGCCAAAGATACGGATTTCCTGAATTTGTTTTGCTACACGGAAAGCGCCACGGTGTACGCCGCGGCCGGAGGCGCCCGCTCGAGCGTCAGCGTCGATATGTCCAACACCTATCTCGACTGGGCGCACGACAATCTGGTGTTGAACGGCTTCGGGGGCCCAGAGCACGAGCTCGAGCGCGCCGACTGCCTGCAATGGCTGGAGAGTCAGGCGGTGTGGGGGCCGCGCTTCGATCTGGCATTCGTCGATCCGCCGACGTTCTCGAATTCCAAGCGCATGGAGGGGGTGCTCGACGTGCAGCGCGATCATGTCGGGATGATCCGCCGTACCTTGCGGGTGCTGCGTCCGGGCGGCCGGCTGGTGTTCTCGACGAATTACACGCGCTTCCAGCTCGATGCCGGGGCGCTCGCGGACCTGCGCGTCGAGGACATCAGTGCAGCGACCATACCGAAGGATTTCGAGCGCAACCCGCGCATCCACCGCTGCTTCGTGATCCGCTTCAAATAGAGGCGTGACGGCGCTCAGGGCCCGAGGGAGTCGACGTTCTCCTGGGGGGCGAAGACTTTCGCGGTGATGGCGTCGGCGAGCCGGCCGAGTTCGGGGCCGAGCATGCGGTCATCGGTCACCGGCGCCACGTAGGAGCGAATGAGATCCATGAATGACCGCAGTGCCGGCGGCGCCTCGCGGTCGGTGATGAACAGCGCCTGCGATGCCACGAGCGCCAGCATGGCAAGCGAGGCATCGAGACATTGGCCCGCACGCACCTCCTTGCTCCAGGCGAGAAAGGCGGGCGTCGCGACATCGTCCTGGCCCGCACCGCTGTCGTTGGCGGGAATGAACGTGCGCTGCGCCGCCCCTTTGGCGAGTTCGATGTAGGCGTTTGCCGCCATTGTCACGTAGCCGATATTCCCGCGGCCATCGCTCTGGCCCGGCTGTCGGCCGATCAGCAACTGGTCCGGCAAGTGCGAGACGTGACCGTTCAGCAGCTTGGCGCTGTGCCGGTCGCAGAGCAGGCAGATGTCGGCCCAGATACCCGCCAGGTCATCGAGCGCCGGCGCCGCCATCGCGTTGTGATAGCCCCCGGTGCTGATGCAGCGGCCATACGGATGCGTGGCATCCGGGGCAAGGTAGACGGGATTGTCCGAAATCGAGGAGAGCGATGTGGTGGCGGCGCGCTCGGCCGCGCCGACCGCGCGATGTGCGTGGCCCAAGATGCGCGGTACGATCCGGTAGCTCACGGGTGCCTGGTAGTTGCGGCGCCCGCCGCCTGCGCCCAGGTAACAGCGCAGCGCGCGCAGCACGGCGGCTTCGTCCTTGTCGCCCCACAGCGATTCGAGCGCCTCGTCATAGTGCTCGAGCGGCGCGCGAAACGCCTCGATCGACAGCGCAAAGGTCTCGATCGCGAGTTGCAGCCGGCGGCGGGCCGCGATCGCCGCATCCGCAATCAGTGCCGCGGCGCAGGGAGAGCCGTTGATGAGGGAGCCGCGTTCCTTCACTTCGAGCTCGAAATGAGTCGATAGCTCGGCAAACAGTGGATAGAGCGCCGTGATTTCACCCGCGCCCCCCTGGCCGGCCGCGGCGACTTGCGGCATGGGTGGCCCGTCGAGCATGTGCGCGACGGCTTGCGCGATGCGTGGGGTGGTGGCGGAGTGTCCTTCGATGAAGTTCGTGAGGCGGGCCAGGACGATGCCGCGTACCACCCGATCGGGCAGGTAGTCGCCGAAGGAGGTGGCCGCGGCGAAGGGTTTGAGGCGGGCGTGCTGGTCGCGTTCCTCGCGCGTCAACCGGTGGCTGGCGCGCTCGCCCATGGCGGTCGTGACCCCGTAGATCACCACCGTAGGATCCTTTTCGATCAGATCGAGAAACGAGGCACGGCTGGCGGCAATTCGCTGCAGGGCGATCTCGCCGATACGCACATCCTCGCGCTGCCAGGCCACCCGATAAAAGGCGTTTAGATCGACGTCCGAGCGACGATTGAGGGTAACGGTCAGGTTCGAACCTTTACGTGTGATGTTACGGCGTGCGATGTTACGCGAATCTTGTCGGGGAGCGCGAGTCGTTGAGCGAAGGGCAGTCGATACGTCCGTTTCTGGCCGCCCTCGAGCGGCAAGGCGCCCTGCTGCGGATCGACAAGCTCATCGATCCGTGTTTCGAGCTCTCCGCGTTCCTGTCGGCGGCCGATGCGGGGCCGGCACTGCATTTCGAGCGGCTGCTCGGCTCCAAGCTACGGATCGCCGGCAATCTGTTCAATGGCCGCGAGCGGATCGCAGCGGCATTGGGAATCGGGGTGGAGGAGATTCTGCCGCGGCTGCGCGCCGCGATCCGCGCGCCGCTGGCGCCGGTCGAGGTGGCGGATGCACCCGTGCAAACGGTGGTAATCACGGATAATCCGCTCGCCGCGCTGCCGGTGCCACGGTTCTTCGAACAGGAACGCTGGCCCTACATCACCGCCGGCGCGGTCATCGCACGTGATCCGGAGACGGGGCGCGGGAACCTGTCCTTCGCTCGGCTCGCCGTCCTCGATGGCGCGCAGGCGATGATCGGCATCGCCCCCAACCATCATCTGGCGCTGTTCGCGCGACGGGCGGCCGCCTCGGGACGCTCGCTCGAGATCGCGGTGGTGGTGGGCGCGCATCCGGCCATCCAACTCGCCGCGTGTCTGTATCTGGGCGTGGGGGACGATGAGATGCACTGCGCCGGCCGGCTGCTCGGCGAGCCCATCCGGCTGGTGAAATCGCGCACGGTCGATCTGACGGTGCCGGCCGAGGCGGAGCTGGTCCTGGAGGGGCGCATCGATCCGGGCCGCACCATCGAGGAGGGCTTGGTATCGGAATATCACGGGATGTACGAGGACTATGGCAGCGGCTGTCTCGCCACCTTCAGCGCCTTGACCCGTCGCGACGATGCGATCCTGCAGGTCATCGAACCCGGCTATCACCGCGAGCACATGTACCTCGCGGCACTGCCGATCGCCGCCGGCCTGCAGAGTGCCATCGCCGCGGTGGCACCGAACGTGCGCGATGTTGCCGTCACCGAATCGGGCGCCGGCCGCACGGACGTGGTGGTACAAATCGCGGCGCCTCGTCCCGGACAGGCTCGCCGCGTGATGTTCGCAGCGTTCGCGGCGGTGAGCATCGTCAAACGCGTCACCGTGGTCGACGATGATGTCGATCCGTGGAATCCCGTTGCAGTCGACTGGGCGCGCACCAACCGGATGAAGCTCGAGCGGGACCTCCTGCTGATTCCGCAGGCGGGCGCCGATCGCTCCGAACCGATGGAGGAGGGCGGCCTGGTTACCAAGGTCGGCTTCGATGCCACCGCGAAGGCCCACGATCGCAGCGAAGGGAATGACCGGGCACGCCCGCCGGCCGAGGCGCGCGAGTCGGCAAGGCAGTGGCTCATCGCGCATGTTCCCGCCGAGCGTCGTCGGTGGCTCAAATGAGCAAGCGGCGCGTCATCATCGCCATCTCCGGAGCCTCGGGCGCGATCTACGGCATCAAGGCACTCGGGATGCTGCGCGAGCTCGGTACCGTCGAGACCCATCTGGTGATGTCGCCGGCGGGTGCGCGCACCGTCCTCGAGGAGACCGAATTCACTCCGGCTCAGGTCGAGGGCATGAGCGATGTGTGCCACGCCTATCGCGACATTGCCGCGCCGCTCGCGAGCGGTTCGTTCGCGGTCGACGGCATGCTGGTCGCGCCGTGTTCCGCGCGCACCCTCGGCGGCATTGCCGTGTCTCTCGGCGACAATCTGCTGGTGCGCGCGGCCGACGTCTGTCTGAAGGAGCGGCGGCGTCTGGTTTTGCTGTTTCGCGAGACGCCACTGCATCTTGGTCATATCGAGCTGATGGCGAACGTCACCCGTTTCGGTGCGATCGTCATGCCGCCGGTGCCCGCGTTCTACACCCGACCCGCCACGGTCGATGACATCGCGATGCAGACGGTGGCGCGTG
This sequence comes from uncultured Gammaproteobacteria bacterium, assembly GCA_963843295.1. Lineage (GTDB taxonomy): Bacteria > Pseudomonadota > Gammaproteobacteria > Steroidobacterales > Steroidobacteraceae > Bog-1198. The sequence continues at coordinate 4,180 of CAWJJP010000011.1, forward strand.
CGCTCGATGTGCTCGGCATTTCGGTGCCGGCGCTCAAACGCTGGCCGGTAGAAGCGGAGTAACACATGGCGGACTTCGATCTCGTCGTCGACGGCAACCTGGTGTTCACCGATCGGATCCTCGAGGACGGCTTCGTGGCGGTGCGCGATGGGAAGATCGCCCTGGTGGGAACGGGTGCGCCGCCTGCGGCGCGCGAGCACTTCGACGCGCGGGGGCTGTGGGTTCTGCCCGGCATCATCGACGGTCAAGTGCACGCCGGCAGCCAGGCCAACCAGGAAGGCATCGGGCGGGCGTCACGCGCCGCCGCTGCGGGTGGTGTGACCACCATGGTCGACATGCCGTACGACGATCCCGAACCGGTCTGGCACCCCGAACTGCTGCGTGCAAAGATCGCGCTGGTGGAGCGCGACTCTCACGTCGATGTCGCCCTTTACGGCACTATTTCCGAAGCCTATGGGACCGCGACGATCGCCGGATTGATCGACGCGGGCGTGTGTGCCTTCAAGTTCTCGACGTTCGAGGCGTCGCCCAGGCGCTTTCCGCGCATCCCGGAAGATCTGCTGTACGAGGCCTTCTCATCGATAGCCACGAGCGGCCTGGCGTGCGGCGTGCACAATCAGAATCAGGAGCTCACGCGCAAGAACATCGCGCGGCTCACCGAGGCGCAGGACACGGGTTGGGAAGCCTACTGCCGCGCGCATCCGCCGCTGGTTGAGCATCTGGCCAGCGCGGAAATCTATGAACTTGGAGCGCTGACGGGCGCCCGCGCGCACGTCGTGCACTGCTCGCTGGGGCGCGGCTTCGATCTGTGCAGAATGTATCGAGCCGCGGGCCACAAGGCGAGCATCGAGACCTGCGTGCAGTACCTGATGCTGAACGAATCGGACATGAAACGCCTGGGCGCGAAACTCAAGCATTACCCGCCGGTGCGGCCGCAGTCGGAGGTCGACCTGCTCTGGGCACACCTCGCAGCGGGACATTGCGACTTCGTCTCATCGGATCACGTGTCCTGGGGTCTCGAGCGCAAATCCCATCCGAACATCTTCAAGAACGCTTCCGGCGGACCGGGACTCGAATCGCTCCTTCCGGCGTTTTGGACCGGCTGCGAGGAGCGCGGGATCGAGCCGACGATGGTGGTGCGAATGCTCTGCGACGGACCGGCGCGTCATTTTCACCTCCGGGATCGCAAGGGATCGTTCGATATCGGAGCCGATGGAGATATTGCAGTGGTCGAGCCGGGCCGCTTCAAATTCGACGCCTCTAAAAGCGTCTCCGCGGTGCAGTGGAGTTCATTCGACGGGCGCGAAATGCGTGTTCGCGTCCGCTCGACCTTCCTGCGCGGGCGATTGGCCTTCAACGGCCGCGTGGTCGTGAACCCGGCGGGCGTCGGGCGCTTTCTGCGGCCCCACCCCGATGCGGGCGTTCTCGATTCGCCCGCCTCGTGAGAAACTATCGCACCATGATGCACAAGCTACGGATTGCCGCATTCGCCGCGGCCACGGGCCTCGCCGCCCTGCAATTCTCCCCGCAGCTGCGCGCCGCCGGCAACGAGCCGATTAATGCACCGGCCACGCTCGAGGATTACCAGGCGCTGGCGAAACTCCCCGATTGGAGCGGTGTCTGGACGCCGGACATGAGCGACCAAATCGCGCAGGAGAAGAGCAACCCGCCGCCCTGGAAGCCGGCGGTTGCCAGGCAGATCGCAAAAATGTACGCGGACGAACAAGCCGGCCATCCGTTCGAAATCATCGATCATTGCTTTCCGACCGGGATGCCGAGCTGGATGCTGATCACTCACAACGCGTTCGAAGTGCTGTTCACCCCGGGCCGCGTCACCATTCTGGGCGAGGGCGACGGCAATCGGATGCGGCGCATCTACACCGACGGCCGCCCCCATCCCCCGGATCCGGACCCGAGCTTTCACGGCCACTCGATCGGTCATTGGGAAGGCGGCACGCTCGTGATCGATACGATTGCCGTGCTGCCCCAGTCCTACCTCGCCGTCAACGAGGCGGTGGGAGTGCCCAATAACGGCGACATGCACGTCGTCGAGCGTATGCACCTCAAGGGGCCGGACACGTTGCATGACGATCTGGACATCAGCGCCTCCAAATTGCTGACCGGCACGTGGCACACGACGCGCAAGTACTATCGGCAGCGTGCCCGTAAATACGACATCGTCGAGGGTGTTTGCGAGCAGGGCGGCTTCACGGAAGCGAAAGACAGCAACGGCAACGACATTTTCGCCCCGATCACGTTCCACAATTACGTACCCGTAGGTCCCAATTCCAAATGAACCGAGCACTCGTGAAGCGTGCCCTCATCACGATCACCCTGGGCGCAAGCATCGCTGCTGCAGCGCTGCCCGCCCTGGCGCACCACTCCTTCGCCGCCTATGACCGCACCAAGACCTTGAACCTCAAGGGCACGGTCAAGACGTTTCAGTGGACCAATCCACACTGCGTCATCTGGGTGCTGATCGAGCCGGAAGGCGGCGGCGCGCCGCAGGAATGGTCGATAGAAACGACCAGCCCGGGCGTGCTCACCCGCTCCGGCTGGACGCGCCATTCGCTGAATCCGGGGGATAAGGTATCCGTCGAATTCAGTCCGTTGCGCGACGGGTCGCGCGGCGGCGGCCTCAACTCCGTGACGCTGCTCGCCACCGGGCAGAAGCTGCAGGCCAATTTTGCCGCGCAGGAGAAGCCCGGGCTGCAGTGACAGCAGCCTGTCTGAGCGGAATGCTCGGGGCCAGGCTCCTAGAGCAGGTCGCGTATCCGGTAGTAGAGCATCGCCAACACCAGCAAAGGCCGCCGCAGCCATCGGCCGCCGGGGAAATCGCGATGCGGAAGGCGCGCGAACACATCGAATCGCTCCGCCGTCCCGGCGACCGCCTCGGCAATCAATTTTCCGGCGAGTCCGGTCAGCGTCATGCCGTGGCCGGAGAACCCCTGTAGATAGAATACGTTCGGCGCGAGCCGCCCGAAATCAGGCGCACGGCTGAGCGAAATGTCCAGATAGCCGCCCCACGTGTACTCGACCTTCACGTCGGCGACCTGCGGAAATACCTGCACCATGCGCAGGCGCATCGATTCCGCCAAGCGCTTCGGCTCGAGCGCGCTGTAGCTCACGCGCCCGCCGAACAGGATGCGATGATCGGCCGACAGGCGGAAGTAATCGAGAATCCAGTTGATGTCGGCGATGGCGGCGTTGCTCGGGAGGAGCGCGCGGGCGCGCGCGGGATCGAGCGGCTGGGTCGCGATGATGTAGGTGCCGACGGCGAGAATGCGCCGCGCCAACGCCGGGGCGAGCGGCCCCAGATAGGCGTTGCCGCAGAGCACCAGCTGCCGGCAGCTTACGCCGCCCTGCGCCGTGCGGATGCGCACGGTTGCGCCCTCCACATAGGAGAGCGCCTGGGTGCTTTCGAAGATACGCGCTCCCGCCGCTTCGGCTGCACGCGCCAAGCCCTCGGTGTACTTGAGAGGGTGAAGGTGTCCGCTGCGCGAGTCGATCAGCCCGCCGAGAAAGCGCTCGCTGCGCACGTGCGCCTGCAGTTCAGCGCGATCGAGGAGGCGCACCGAATGGTAGCGGTAGTCATCGTGCAATTCCCGCTGCCAGTCGCGCAGTTCCCGTAGATGCCGCGGCTTGGTGGCGACGTGCACATGATTGGGCCGGTAGTCGCAGTCGATCGAGTGCTCACGAATCAATGCTTGAGTGACATCGAGCGCTTCGATCGACATATCGAACAAGCGGCGCGCGTCGGCCGCGCCCACCTGCGCGGCGAGGGACTTTTGCCCCACCGCGAGACCAAAAATGGTCTGTCCGCCGCTGCGTCCCGAGGCGCCGTAGCCAACGAAGCGCGCCTCGAGCAAGACGACCTTGTAGCCGCGGGCAGCAAGGTGCAGCGCGGCCGAACAGCCGGCGATGCCGCCGCCGATGACGCATACGTCCGCCTGCACGTCACCTCGCAGGCTCTCGCGCTGCGGGCGGTCGCCCGCCAGGCTCGACGCGGCGTAGTACGAAGAGGCAGATGGGAAATCCAGGCGCACTTGACAACTCGAAACGTTTGGGGTGTTTAAAATGTTGTTGCTATTGACAGGATTGGGCACCTGTGAGCCTACCGGGTTCAAGGGGTCTCCGGCAAGAATGTCGCGATGCACCAATCGCGCCTAAGTATTGGAAATGCCTAAATCTTAGGCGATTTTAGCGGTGCGGCCGGGACGAGTCCGCATCGGTGTGGTGTAATACGATCGTTAAAGAAGCCTAGTTATCCATCTAGGCGTTTAATATATTAAACAATGTCTCGCTTGCCGCTCATCGGAATTCCCGCCGACCGCCGGCTGTTGAGGAAGCATTACTTCCACATGGTCGGCGAGAAGTACATCGAAGCCGTCGCCGCTGGAGCGAATGCGCTGCCGGTGCTGGTGCCTGCTCTCGGGCCGGAGCTCGATTTGCAGTCGCTGCTCGATTCCTGCGATGGATTGCTCTTGACCGGAAGCGAATCGAATGTCGAACCGCACCATTACGGAGGACCGGCTAGTGCGCCGGGAACGCTACATGACCCAAATCGGGATGCTACGACGCTTCCGCTGATTCCGCAGGCAGTCGCCGCCGGCTTGCCGGTGCTCGCGATCTGTCGCGGCTTTCAGGAGATGAACGTTGCCTACGGAGGCACTTTGTATCAACGCCTGCACGAGGTCGAAGGGTTCTCGGATCACCGCGAGGACGAATCGACCGAACTCGACGTGCAATACGGACCGGCGCACGAGGTCCTGTTGGAGCCTGGAGGGACCCTGGAAAAAATAGCGGGACGGGATCGCCTGCAGGTCAACTCCTTGCATTGGCAGGGCGTGCAGACGCTCGGCGGCGATCTTACGGTGGAGGCACGCGCGCCGGACGGCGTCATCGAGGCCTTCCGCGTTGCCGATGCGCCGACCTTCGCGCTCGCCGTGCAATGGCATCCCGAATGGCAGTTTGCGACGAATCCATTTTCCAGCGCGCTGTTCGCCGCATTCGGGGCGGCCAGTCGACGGCGCGCAACGGGCTCAAGGTGATTTATGGCTAGTTCGATCAAGCAGTTCCTGAAGGAACACGGGATTTCGGAGGTCGAAGCGATCATTCCGGACATGGCGGGCGTCGCCCGGGGCAAACTCATGCCCGCGGAAAAATTTGCCGAAGAAGAGGGCATGCGCCTGCCCGAGGCGATTTTTCTGCAGACCGTCACCGGCGACTACCCGGATGACCAGAGTGCGATGAATCCTTCGGACATCGACATCGTGTTGAAAGCCGATCCGAAGACCGTTCGCGTGGTGCCGTGGGCCGCCGAGCCGACCGCACAGGTGATTCACGATTGCTTCTACGGCGATGGCCGGCCGGTCACCATGGCGCCGCGTTACGTGCTGCGCCGGGTGCTGGAGCTCTACGAGGCGCAGGGTTGGGAGCCGGTGGTGGCGCCGGAGCTCGAGTTCTTTCTGGTGGAGCCCAACATCGACTCGGACTATCCGCTCAAGCCGCCGGTGGGACGCTCCGGGCGTCCGGAGATCGGCCGCCAGGCCTATAGCATTGCCGCGGTCAACGAGTTCGATCCCCTGTTCGACGACATGTATTCCTTCTGTGAGGCCCAGGACATCGAAATCGACACCCTGATCCATGAATCGGGCGCCGCGCAGATGGAGATCAACCTGCTGCATGGCTACCCGATGAGCCTCGCCGACCAGGCATTTCTCTTCAAACGCACCGCGCGCGAGGCCGCGATGCGCCACAAGATGTATGCCACCTTCATGGCCAAGCCGATGGCCAAGGAACCGGGCAGCGCCATGCATCTTCACCAGAGCATCGTGGATGCGAAAACCCGCAAGAACATCTTCAGCAATGCCGATGGCTCGCCATCCGCGCTGTTTTTCGGACACATCGCCGGGTTGCAGAAATATCTGCCGGGAGCGATGTCGCTGTTCGCGCCGAATGTGAACAGCTATCGGCGCATCAGCCGCTATTCCTCGGCACCGATCAACGTGCATTGGGGATACGACAACCGAACCGCCGGACTGCGGGTGCCGATGTCGGGGGCCGAGGCGAGGCGCGTCGAGAACCGCGTGGGCGGGGCGGATGCGAATCCGTACCTGGCCATCGCCGCCTCTCTCGCGTGCGGCTACCTTGGCATGATCGAGGGGCTGAAGCCCTCCGAACCGATCGCCGGCAGCGCCTATGACCTCGCCATTGCGTTGCCGCGCACGTTGGCCGAGTCGCTGCGGTTGCTGCGCGAGTCGAAGCCGCTGGTGGACGTGTTCGGCGATCGATTCGTTCTCGCCTATACGGCGGTCAAGGACGCCGAATACGAAACCTTCGCGCAAGTCATCAGCTCCTGGGAGCGTGAGCATCTTCTGTTGAACGTTTAGGGCCCGCCCGGAAATTCCAAGCGAGTGCCATCGGTTCCCGGGCCCTGTCGCCCGGGCGCCGGCTGGGATATAACTAGCGCTCTCGAGAGCATTAGGGGAAACGATCGATGTTCAGCGTTCGTCGGGCGGCGATAGTGGCGCTTGGCTGTGTGTTGTTGAGCGCCTGCGGCAGCAAGACGGGCACATCTTCCGCGGGCGGGTCCTCCCCCAAGGACCAGGCGGCCGGCGCGGGCGCCGCCGCCGGTGGGAAGGTGCTGAATCTGTACATCTGGTCCGATTATCTCGCGCCGAACACGCTCTCCGATTTCGAGAAGCAGACCGGCATCAAGGTGAATGTCGCCTACTTCGACACCAACGAGACTTTGGAGACCAAGCTGCTCGCGGGCAGCAGCGGCTATGACATCGTCGTGCCCACCGCCTCGTTCTTCGAGCGGCAGATCAAGGCCGGGGTCTATCTGACACTCGACAAACCGAAGCTGCCGAATCTCACGAATCTCGACCCGCAGCTGATGGCCCGCGTCGCCATGCACGATCCGGGCAACGCCCACGGGATCATCTACATGTGGGGCACGAACGGCATCGGCTACAACGAGAAAATGATCCAGGCGCTGATGCCCGATGCGCCGCTCGACAGCTGGCGGCTGGTATTCGATCCTGCGGTCGCCTCGAAAGTCGCCAAGTGCGGGATCAGCGTGCTCGATTCGCCGGCGGAGATGATCCGTGCGGTGCTGAGCTACCTTGGACGCGATCCGAACTCCCAAAAGCCGGACGACCTCGCGGCGGCGGAGGCAACGCTCCTGAAAATCCGGCCCTATGTCCGCAACATCAATTCATCGGAGTACATCGAGGCGCTCGCAAACGGAGACCTCTGCATTGCCGTCGGCTACAACGGCGATGTCTTGCAGGCGCGCGATCGCGCCCGCGAAGCCAACAAAGGCGTCGAGGTCAAGTACGTCGTGCCCAAGGAGGGCTCCATACTGTGGTTCGACATGATGGCCATCCCGAAGGATGCGCCGGATCCGGACAGCGCGTATCAGTTCCTGAACTACATCATGACTCCGCAAGTGATCGCCGACATTTCGAATTTCAAGCGCTTCGCCAACGCCAATCTGGCGGCGCAACCGTTGTTGCTGCCCTCGGTCAAGGACGATCCGGCGATTTACCCGCCGCCGGAGCTGCGCGCGAAACTGGCCGTGCAGCTGGCCGATACTCCCGAGCAGACCCGGGCCATCACCCGCGTATGGCAAAAATTCAAGACGGGCCTATAGCGGTGGCTGCATCCGCCGGAGCCGTCAAAGCCGCCCCGTGGAGGGATCCTCAGGCGACACCCTACGTGCGCATCGAGCGCGTCACCAAGTCCTTCGGCGATTTCAAGGCGGTCGATGACGTCAGTCTGAACATCTACAAGGGCGAGATCTTCTGCTTGCTCGGCGCTTCAGGCTGCGGCAAGACCACCCTGTTGCGCATGCTCGGCGGCTTCGAGACTCCGACATCCGGTCGCATCTTCATCGATGGGGAGGACATGACGGGGGTGCCCCCATACGAGCGGCCTGTGAACATGATGTTCCAGTCCTACGCATTGTTCCCGCACATGACCGTCGAACAGAACGTCGCCTTCGGGCTCAAGCAGGACCGGCTGCCGAAGGGCGAGATCGCCGAACGCGTCGCCACCATGCTCGATCTCGTGAAGCTCGGCAGCTTCGCCAAGCGCAAACCGCACCAGTTGTCCGGCGGCCAGCGCCAGCGGGTCGCGCTCGCGCGCTCGCTGGTCAAACGGCCCAAGTTGTTGCTGCTCGATGAGCCGCTGGGCGCGCTCGATAAGAAGCTGCGCGAGCACACGCAATTCGAGTTGATCGGCCTGCAGGACAAGCTCGGCGTGACCTTTCTGGTCGTCACGCACGATCAGGAGGAGGCCATGACTCTGGCGAGCCGCATCGGCGTCATGGACCACGGCGAAATCGTGCAAGCCGGCACGCCGACCGAGATTTACGAATTTCCCGCCTCGAAATTTGTCGCCGATTTCGTCGGCACCGTGAATATTTTCGAGGGCAAGCTCATCGAGGATGAGCCGGAACACGTGCGCATCGCATCGGAAGAACTTGGTGGCACCATCTACGTGAGCCATGGCATCAGCGCGGCTCCGGAGGCCATCGTCTGGGCCGCAGTCCGGCCGGAAAAGATCTTCATGTCGACCGCGCCGCCCGAGGGCGGCGACAATGTCGTGCGTGGCGCGGTTCAGGACATCGCCTATCTGGGGGATTTGTCGATCTATCTGGTCAAGTTGCCGACCGGCAAGGTCGTGCGCGTCACCCAGCCGAACACGTCGCGCCACGCGGAGGCGATCACCTGGGACCAGCAGGTGTATCTGTGTTGGGATGCCTCGAGCCCGGTGGTCGTGACCCGATAGCCGCATGAAACGTGCGGGCACATTGCGCAGGGTGGGTGTGACGGGTCGCGGCCTCGTCGTGATCCTGCCCTACCTGTGGCTGCTGCTCTTCCTGGTCGTTCCGTTCATCATCGTCCTGAAGATTTCCTTCTCCGACATCGATCTGGCGATTCCCCCCTACAAGCCGCTGCTCGAATGGATCGGCCGCAATTCGCTCGCGATCAAGTTGAATTTCAACAACTACGCGTTTCTGTTCACCGATGCGCTCTACATCCACGCATTCCTGAACTCGATCAAGGTGGCGTTCATCTCGACGCTGCTGTGCCTGTTGATCGGGTATCCCATGGCCTACGGCATCGCCCGTTCCCCGGCCAAGTCGCGCAGCTTTCTCCTGCTGCTGGTGGTGCTGCCGTTCTGGACGTCGCTGTTGCTGCGGGTCTATGCATGGATCGGATTGCTGAAGGCCAATGGGGTCATCAACAACGTGCTGATATGGCTGGGCGTGATTCACGAGCCGCTCACGATGCTGTACACGCCGTTCGCCATGTACGTCGGTATCGTGTACTCGTACCTGCCGTTCTTCATCCTGCCGATGTACGCCAATCTCGAGAAGATGGACTGGGAACTGCTCGAGGCGGCCGAGGATCTGGGATGCAGACCCTGGCAGGCGTTCTACAAAATCACGCTGCCGTTGTCGCGCAACGGCGTCCTGGCCGGTTCCATGCTGGTGTTCATACCGGCGGTGGGCGAGTTCGTGATACCGGCGCTGCTCGGCGGTCCGAATGCCTTGATGATCGGGCGGGTTCTGTGGGATGAATTCTTCTCGAATCGTGCCTGGCCGGTCGCGAGCGCCGTGGCGATTCTGCTGCTCCTGCTGCTGGTGCCGTTCATGATGTGGTACCAAAGCGTGCAGGCGCGCGAGTCGGCGGCAGCGCGATGAACTACCGACGCTCGTTCTTCATTTTGACCTGCCTCGCCTTCGGCTTCGCCTTTCTATACATTCCGATCCTGTCCATGGTGGTGTTTTCGTTCAACGCTTCCAGGCTGGTGACGGTGTGGGATGCGGCGAACTCTCCGACGCTCAAGTGGTACTACTCGCTGCTGCACAACGAAGAGATCCTGGACGCCGCGTGGATTTCGCTCAAAGTCGCGGTCATCAACGCATCGGGCGCGGTGATCCTGGGTACTCTCGCCGGCTTCGGACTCGCACGGTTCACGCAGTTCAGGGGACGCTTCACCCTCAATGCGATGACCACCGCGCCCCTGGTGATGCCCGAGGTAATCACCGGCCTGTCGCTCTTGCTGCTGTTCGTTGCGCTCGAGCAGACGATCGGTTGGCCCGCCGGCCGCGGCATCACCACCATGACCATCGGCCACATGACGTTCTCCATGGCCTACGTGACGGTGGTCGTGCAGTCGCGGCTCGCAACCTTCGACACAGCCCTCGAGGAAGCCGCGATGGATCTGGGCGCGCGCCCGCTCAAGGTGTTCTTCGTCATCACGCTGCCGATCATCTTCCCCGCCATCCTGTCGGGCTGGCTGCTGGCATTCACCTTGTCGTGGGACGATCTGGTGATCTCGAGCTTCACCTCCGGTCCCGGCAGCAGCACCCTGCCGATGGTGGTGTTCTCGAAAGTGCGGCTCGGCGTCAGCCCCGAGATCAACGTCTTGGCGACCCTCACCATTGCCGTGGTCACCTCGATGATCGTCGCGGTGGGTTTCTGGATGTCCCGCACGAGCAAACTGCAGAAGCCCGCGGCGTAGCAGTGCGAACTCAAGCGCCGCTCCGGTCGCGGCGGCCCTGCGCGCTACTGCCGGCGGATGTCGACGTCCGCGAACCGGCCGTCGGGCGCGAGGACGATCTGCACGCGCAGCGTCGCTGCTCGGTAGCCGGCGTCGAATGCCCATCCCTCGTCATCGCCCAGCGGGCGATGATCGACGGCGGTGAGAGTCAGCGGCGCGCCGAGCGGCTGCAACAAGCGCACGTAGTCCTTTAGCTCGTCCGCGAGTTCGCGCCCGTCGAAGAGCAAATCCCGCTTGGGTACGGCGCCCGCCGCGGCGGCTTCGAGCAGTGCGCGCACCCGTTCGGTCATGGCCGGATCGACATCGGGAATGGACCGGGAAGGCTGAATCTTCGCGAGTCCCGGATCGAGGTTGGACGCGACTCCATCGATGATGCGCGCTGTATCCGCATAGGCGAGATTCGTCAGTGCCACGATGGTCAGATCGTCCGCAGTGTAGCGGGAAATGTACGTCGCAAATCCTTGGGAATCTCCGGCATGGTGGTACCAAGGCCGATGCTTCGACTCATCAATGGACCAACCAAAGCCATAGGGATATATCTTGCCGCTCCGCAATTCGATCGGTGTGTAGACCTGCTCCCAGCTGTTGGGAGTCAGAATCGCGTGAGCCCGCAGGCCGCGCTCCCAGGCCAGGTAGTCGAGCAGCGTGAGGTACAGGGAGCCGTCCGCGGTGGTGTTCACCGAGGGGGAATACCATTCCTGATTCTTCAATTGAGCATTCACCAGGCGGTAGCCGGCGGCTCGATTCGCAACGATGTCCTCCTCACTGATGATCCGCGCGGTTCTCATTCCGAGGGGCGTGAAGACGCGGTCCTTAAGCACATCGCCGTAAAACCGTCCGGATACTCGATGTATCAGGAAGCCCAGCAGCGCGTAGCCCGTGTTGCTGTATTGCCAGCGTGTTCCCGGTTCGAACAACAGCGGGAGGCCATAGAAAGCCTTGGTCAAATCCTCCTCGGTGTAGTCGCGCCGGCTGTCGAAGGGCTCCGTGCCGCCGTGACCCAGGCCGTTGCCGTAGTCGGGAAGGCCCGAAGTGTGCGTCAGCAGATGGCGAATCGAAATCGGCTTCCAGCTCGCGGGAGCGTCGGGAAAATACCGCGTGATGGAATCGTCGAGCGCCAGCTTGCCGTCCTGCACCAGGAGCATCACCGCCACGGCCGTGAACTGCTTGCCGACGGACGCGCTCTGGAAGATCGTCCGAGGGGTCACGGGCACCCGATGCTCGACATTGGCATAGCCATAGCCCTTGGCCACCACGGGATCACCCTTGACGAAGATGCCGAGGGCGACGCCCGGTATGTGCTCGCGCTGCATTTCCGCCCGGATGAACGCGTCCACCTTTGCGAGCGAATTTGGCGGAAAGGTGCGCTGTGACGCGACATTGGCTCGCGCGATGCCTCCTGCGGCGACGCCACCCGTCGTGACGCTGCCGGAAGCGACGCCGGCAGCCGCGATGACTGCGATAAGCACGTCGATGAGTCGGCGGATCCTGCTCAAGCGCGCCTCGAATTACGGCCGCACCACGGCGCCGCCCTGCGCGGTGCGCGTGATGTTGAGCTTCGGCAGCTCGAATTGCGCCGTCTGCTCGGTGATTTGATCGAGAATACCGGCCGCGACCTTCGGATCGGTGACGAGGCGGGGAATGCCGCTCATCGTCAGCTTGCTGCCGTACCCTTGCTCGATCGGATGCAGCCTGATTTCCGAGAGCTGGTTGCCGTCGAACCGGGATTCCGCGACGACGCTTTGGAAGATGAATGCGTGAGCGAAGCTCGCCTTGTTCAACGGCGCCGTGAGGTCGTACTCGGTCGCTTTGCCGGGATCCGCCCATGCTTGTGCGAGCAGCGAGCGGTTGCCTTGGAATAAATCGTGCGGCAGCAGTTCCTGAACGTCGCTCCAGATGAAATTTCCGAGTCCGTAGAAGATCGGCCGGACTCCTCGCGCCGCAGACTTGTACAGCTCGATCGGACCGAGGTTGTGATTGCCGGTGGTCACGAAGATATCGGCGCCGGAATCGATGGCCTGGTGCGCGAGTTGCTTGAGGAAACTAGGCGCGCCGCGCGGCATGGCATCGTCGTCGCAGCCGACGGAGCACTCGTGCGAATGAATCGACACGATGACGAAATCCGCATTCTCCCGCGCGGCACGGATGCTCTTGTAGATCTCGGCGAGATCCTCCGGATCCATGGCGTATTCATAGGAAAAGCCGGCCGCCTGTCGATATTTCGTGTTGAACAGCTCGATGTCGGCAGGCGCCGGGCCGAGGCAGTGCTTGGAGTACAGGGCACAGTCGAGTTGTGCGAGCGCCTGCATCGCAGGCGGGGGCACCGCGACGGTCATCGTCAGGTGAAGCGCATTGACGCCGGCGCGCCCGGGCGAAGCGCCCTCGCCAGGCAGCGCGTCGGTGGTGGGGCGAAAGGTCGAGGCGAGAGAGATGAGTGCCACGCGTCCGGCGCTGGTCTCGAAGTACTGGGGTGCGCGCGCCAGCCCGCGAGTTTCGCCGACCCCGGCGTGCACGATGCCGGCCTCGTCCAGCCAGCGGCTTGTCTCGCGCATGCCCTCCGGCCCCCAATCGAGCGCATGGTTGTTGGCCCGCGACACGATTGAAAAGCCCATGCTCTTCAGATCCCGGGCGGCGGCGGGCAGCGCCGCATTCGTCCAGTCCCCGTCCCAGGAGAACGGCGAGCCCTTGAACGAGCGGGAATCGAAGATCGTGGTCTCCATGTTGCCGTATACGACGGTCGACCGCTGCAGCAGGTCGAGCACGGACTTGAACGCCGGCAGCGTCTTCGCGTATTGAGACAGCGGACGCGAAATGATCAGATCGCCCACCGCGCTGATCACGAACCCATCGGGCACCCGGGTTCGCAGTTCCTGCGCCATCGGACGTTTCGGATCGAACTGCGCATTGCTCTTGACGACGGGATCCGCGGGGCCGAAGCGCGGCTCCTGTCCGTAGGCCGCCGACCCGAGCGCGAGGAGCAACCCCGCGGCGGCGGACGCGACGAGCGACGATGGAAATCGATACCAGCTCATCGCGACCTGCCAGCTTGTCATCGTGAATGACGGTCCCTTTTTTATACTGGGTGGGGGTTGCCAACGCTAGCATTTGTTGAACGATTGTGAAATAACGAGATCCCCGATCGATCAGGGGCGCCTCGCGGGGCGTCCCACCACGGAGAAATGATTCACGTGTTCGGCATCACCCCCTCCGCGCGCCTGCGTCCGTCTCCCTTCTACGAGGCGACGCTCGCCGCCGGCGTAACGGCCTTTACGACCTACAATCACATGCTGATGCCGACCAGTTTTGGGCGGCCGGAGGAGGAGTACTGGCGGCTCCTGAACGGGGTTTCGCAGTGGGATGTCGCTTGCGAGCGCCAGGTGCAGATCAAGGGGCCGGATGCGGCCCGGTTGGTGCAGATCCTGAGTCCGCGCGACCTCGGCCGCATCCAGGTGGGGCAAGGCAAATACGTCGCGCTCTGCAATCATGCCGGCGTGCTCATCAACGATCCGATCCTGTTGAAGCTCGACGATCATAGCTACTGGTTCTCGATCGCGGATTCGAATATCTGGTTCTGGGCGCGCGCGATCGCCGCCGAGCGCGGCCTCGACGTCGAGGTCAGCGAACCGGACGTATCGCCGCTCGCCGTGCAGGGGCCGAAGGCCGAGGATGTGATCGCCGCGATGTTCGGCGATTGGGTGCGCAGGCTGAAGTACTTTTCGTTCCGCGATGCGACCGTTTCAGGTATTCCGGTGACGGTGGCGCGATCGGGCTGGTCGAAGCAGGGCGGCTTCGAGCTGTATCTGCGGGACGGAACTCAAGGCACCAAGCTTTGGAATGTCGTCAAAGAGGCCGGCAAGCCCTGGGCTATCGGCCCCGGAAATCCGAACTTCTGCGAGCGGGTCGAGAGCGGCCTTCTCTCCTACGGCGGCGATACCGACGGCAGCACCAATCCCTTCGAAGTGCGTCTGGGCAAGTACGTGGATCTCGAGCTGCCGGACGATGTAATCGGCATCGAGGCATTGCGGCGAATCCACGCAGCCGGGCCGCGGCGCCATCAGCTCGGAGTGGTGCTCGAGGGCGAGGACCCGACCGCTCTCGGCTTTCACTGGCATGCGATTTTGAAAGACGGCCTGCAGGTGGGAAGCCTGACGAACTGCGTGTGGTCATATCGCCTGAAGAAGAACATCGGCTTTGCGCTGATTTCAGCGAGATGTCGCGCCGGCGAGCAGATTGAAATCCTCAAGGAGAATCGCATGCTTCGGGGTATGCTCACGGAACTGCCGTTTCTGTGAGCGAGCAAGGAGAAACCATGTCAGCGGAAAAGAATAGTGCAGCGCCCGACGCCTTCGTGCTGCAGCGGCGCCGCGCGGACGGCCGCACCGCGGTGCTCGGCAATTGGGGATTTCGCAACGAGACCGATCCCCTGACCGATGTACTGCTGGGTCCGGCCGATCACTTGCGCCACATGGCGACGAGTTCCCTGTCGCGCAAGACGTTGCGCGAACATCCGGCCGATATCCGGGTCGCCAAGGCGCAGCATAAGGAACTGCAGAGCGCCTATGCGCACTTCGACGTGCGAATCCATTGGCACCTGGCCGAGCCGGAACTGCCCATGCAGGTCTATGCGCGCGATTCGAGTGTGATGACGCCCTATGGCGCCATCATCACGGCGATGGCCAATTGGTGGCGCCGCGGCGAGAATTTTGCCGCGATCCGCACCTACGAACGTCTCGGTATTCCAATCTACGACATGGTGACGGCCGGCACCTTCGAGGGCGGCGACTTCAATGTGATCGAAGAGGGATGCGTGTTGATCGGCTGCGGCGGCGGCCGTACGCAGGAGGAGGGCGCCCGGCAGGTCGAAGCTTGGTTCAAGAAGGAGGGCTGGGAGACCCGTCTCGCGTTCTTCGACGAATATTACGTGCACATCGATCTGATGGTCGTACCCATCGCGAAGCAACTCACGGCCGTGTGCCTCGCCTGCACCGAACCTGCGATCGTGGCGTGGCTCAAAGCCAAGGGTCATCAAATCATCGATGTACCGTTCGAGGATACGATCAATCTCGGCTGCAATTTCATGTCGCTCGGCCGGGATCGGGTCATCGTACCGAAGTCGAGCCGCACGCTCATCGACCAATTGCGCGCGCATGGATTTGAGGTCGCGGAGGTCGACATGAGCGAGATTTCCAAGACGGGCGGAGGAATTCACTGCATGGCGCAGGCGCTGCGCCGCAAGCGCGGGTAAAGAAAGTGACCGCATGCCATTGACAGATCGGTAAGTGTCGCTATCCTTCGCGGCGGGCCATCCGCTCCCAACGGCGGACGCTCATCTGTAAGGATGGGAGTACATTGATGACACGCATACCGCCGCCGGGCATCCGTCCGGTTGATGCCCGATTCTCTTCGGGTCCGACCAAAAAGCGTCCAGGCTGGAGTCTGCAAGCCCTCGAGGGTGCGTTGCTCGGCCGTTCGCACCGTTCCAAATCCGGGAAAGCGAAGCTCAAAGAGGCGATCGACCGCACGCGAGCGCTGTTGGGCGTCCCGGTCGAATACAAGATTGCGATCGTACCCGCGTCGGACACGGGTGCCGTGGAAATGGCGCTGTGGTCCATGCTGGGCGCCCGTCCGGTCGATGTGTTTGCCTGGGAAAGCTTCGGTGAGGAGTGGGTGACCGACGCGGTGGAGCAATTGAAGCTTGCCGATTGCCGCATTCACGTCGGACGACCCTATGGGGCGCTGCCGGATCTCGCTCTCGCGCGAGCGACGGCGGACCTGGTCTTCACCCAGAATGGCACGACCTCCGGGGCCAAGATTCCGAATTTCGACTGGATATCCGCGGATCGCACAGGCATTACCATCAATGATGCGACCAGTGCCGCATTCGCACAGCCGATCGAATGGTCCAAGTGCGACGTGGTGACCTTCTCCTGGCAGAAGGTCCTCGGAGGCGAAGCCGCCCACGGCATGTTGATCCTTTCCCCCCGTGCAGCAGCTCGCTTGGAAAGCTACGTACCTCCCAGGCCGCTGCCCAAGATCTTTCGCATGACCAAGAAGGGCAAGCTCGATCAGGAGTTGTTCGAAGGCGCGACGATCAATACGCCGTCGCTGCTCGCCGCCGAAGACTATCTCGACGCGCTGAAATGGGGCGATCGCATCGGCGGTCTCGCTGCACTTCAAGCGCGCGCGAACGCCAATGCCGGCGTACTGTCGGAATGGGTTGCGCGGACGTCCTGGGTCGACTTCCTCGTGTCCGACGCGGCGATTCGCAGTAACACGAGCGTTTGCCTGAAGGTGGTCGATGAACGAGTGACCTCGCTCCCGGACGCGGCCCAGGCGGAGTTTGCCAGGAGCCTGGCCGCCATCCTCGAGAACGAGGGTGTCGCGCTCGATGCGGCGTCGTATCGATCCGCGCCTCCCGGACTTCGGCTCTGGTGCGGAGCCACGATCGAGCAAAGCGATCTACAAGCCCTGACACCATGGCTCGACTGGGGATTCGCCAGCTGCCTCGCGGTGCTTGAAACCACTGGATGAGGGTGCACGATGTTCAAAGTTCTCATTGCCGATGAGTTGAGCCCGAAAGCGCTCGACATCTTTCGTGGACATGGCGTGCAAGCCGATGTACGCATCGGGCTCAAGAAACCCGAACTCTTGGACATCATCGCGGACTACGATGGACTGGCCGTGCGGTCCGCGACGAAGGCGGACAAGGACGTCATCGCCGCCGCCAGGAAACTCAAGGTGATCGGTCGCGCCGGTATTGGCGTCGACAACATCGACATCCCGTCAGCCACTGCGCGCGGCATCGTGGTCATGAACACCCCGTTCGGCAACTCGATCACGACCGCCGAGCACGCAATTGCCCTGTTGTTTGCCGCGGCGCGCCAGATAGCAGCAGCGGATGTCTCCACCCAGGCGGGAAAATGGGAAAAGAACCGCTTCATGGGGGTGGAGCTCTATGCCAAGACCCTGGGACTCATTGGCTGCGGCAACATCGGTGCCCTCGTTGCGGAGCGGGCGCTGGCCCTCAAAATGAAGGTCATCGCCTACGATCCCTTCCTCTCGCCCGAGCGTGCGGTCAAACTCGGGGTGGAGAAGGTCGAAATGCACGACTTGCTGTCGCGCGCCGATGTGATTTCGCTGCACACCCCGTTGACCGATAAGACCAAGAACATCCTGTCGGCAGAGGCAATCGCGAGCGCCAAAAGAGGTGTCATCATCGTCAATGCGGCGCGCGGCGGCCTGGTCGACGAGGCGGCATTGCGTACGGCTCTCGACAGCGGTCAGGTGGCAGCCGCCGCCTTCGACGTCTTCGTTATCGAACCCGCCAAAGAGAGCGTGCTCTTTGGCGCACCGAATTTCGTTGCAACTCCCCATCTCGGCGCCAGCACCAACGAGGCGCAGGAGAATGTCGCACTGCAAGTGGCTGAGCAGATGTCGGACTATCTGCTGGCCGGGGCGGTCACCAATGCACTCAACATGGCCTCGATCAGCGCGGAAGAGGCGTCCCGCCTAAAACCCTTCCTGGGGCTCATCGATAAGCTTGGTGCCTTTGCCGGGCAAATTGCCGATGACGGTCTCGAGGCAGTCGAGATCGAATACGAAGGGGAAGTCGCGCAGCTCAATACCCAGCCGCTGACGGCGACGGCGTTGGCTGCGTTGATGCGACCGCTCATGCCTGACGTGAATCTGGTGTCGGCACCCATGGTGCTGAAGCAAAAGGGCACGCCATTGACCGAGTCCCGGCGCGATACCTCGCCGATCTACGGATCGCTGATCCGGATCAAAGTCCTTACGGGTGGACGTTGGCGCACGCTCGCCGGCGTGGTCAACATGGGAAGCGCGAAGATCGTCGAGGTCAAGGGCATGGCCTTGGAAGCCGATTTCCATCCGGTGATGCTGCTCATCAACAATGTCGACAAGCCTGGTTTCATCGGTGCGCTGGGTACCCTGTTGGGGGAGGCGAACATCAATATTGCAACGCTCCACCTCGGCCGCCAGGCTGCGGAACAGGATGCCATTGCGATCGTGGGCGTTGATCAGGTCGTGCCCGAGGGCATTCAGCAAAAGCTGCGGGCGCTACCCCAGGTGCGGTACGTGAAGGTCCTGAAATTCTAGTTTCGTGCGATTCTGGGACGGCGGTCATGTTCCCGGGGTTTATCCGCTCAGTGCGTGGCCGCTATTTACGTCTATGGCGAGTCTCGCGCAAACCTCGTGCCACGACATCACGAACACCGACACCGTGCATGGCCTATTGGAGGAGCACCTGGCGCGCGGCGACTTTGCGGTACCGATGCTACCGGAAGTGGCCGTCAAGGTCGTTCGCAGCGGAACCCGCGACTCCATCAACGCTCAACAACTGTCGGACATCATCGCCTCCGATCCGACGCTCACCATGTACGTGCTGCGCATTGCCGCCTCGGCCGCCAATCGCGCCGCCACTCCCATCACTTCGCTGCCGCACGCCGTGGCGTGGCTGGGATTCGATGAAGTGGCGAACATCGCCTTCACCCTGGCCCTGCAGGGCAAGATGCTCGATGTCCCCGGCCAGCAGCGCAGAGCCCGGCGATTGTGGCGGCATTCACTGGCGAGCGCCCTGTGGTCGCGCCAAGTCGCGCTCACCGTGGAACGTGAGGCGGGTTTGAGCTATCTGTGCGGATTACTGCACAACATCGGCAAAGCGGTGACGCTCGGCGCCGCCCACGACCTGGCGAGAAAATCGGCCGCGCCTCTCTCGGGCGAGGACTACGACCGGCTGGTCGGGACTTTCCATCGGGAAGTGACCGCCTGTGTGGTAAGGACCTGGCACCTCCCGCCCCCCATTCTCAGCGTCGTCACCCATTGGGAGGCCGAGAATGCAGATGCCGTGCGCACGCCGGGACAAACCAGCGCTCCGATGGTGGGCGACGTGCAGGTGGAATGCGATATCGTGAATGTGGCCCACCGGCTCGCCGACTGCACGTTGCTCGAACCGACGCGGCTTTCGCGCGAGTTGCTGGTTCGCGAGCCGGCGTATCGAAACCTCGGATTGGCGCCCGAAGACGGCATTCCGCTGTTCGACTCCGCCGCGGACATCACCGCCGAATTGTCCCGCTATCTCGCGCCGTAAAACGCGGACGCACGACCGCCGGCACGCTTTCAAAGCGGGCGCACCTCGATTATCGTGCCGGTTCATGAAGCACAACACGTTCGTGAATCATCCCCCCGAAGTGGAGGTGCCATCGGATAATCGCCCGCTGGTGGCTCCGATCTATCAGTCGGTCAAGTTCTCGTTCGATGACGTGGGCGAAACCCTGCGCTATCTGCACGGCGAGCGCGAGGGGTTCTTCTACTCCCGCACGTCGAATCCGACGCTGAGACAGCTGGAACTTCTGCTCGCGCGGCTGCAGGGCCGCGAGGAGTGTCTGCTGGTGGGTTCGGGAGTGGCGACCATCGCCGCCACGGCGCTGGCTCTGTGCAAGCAGGGGGACCACGTCCTCGCGTTCATCGAGTCCTACGGTCCGACACGCTACATCGTGCAGCACCTGCTCGCGAAATATGGCGTCACGCACACCCTGTTGTCGATCGAGGATCGCGATGCCATTGAGCGGGTGCTCGGTGAAAAGCCCACGCGGCTGGCGCTCTTCGAAAGTCCGACCAACCCCGTGACCAAGATTGCGGATATCGAGCACCTCACCACCCATGCGCGGCGCACGGGATGCCTCACCGTCATGGACAACACCTTTGCGGGCTTCCACAACCATGGCGGTTTCGAGGTCGATATTTTCCTGCACAGTTTGACCAAGTATGCATCGGGCCATGGGGACGTGATGGGAGGGGCGATCATCGCCCGCCACGAGCTGATTGCAGAGATGCGCAAGGACCTCGTGTCGCTCGGTCCGACGCTCGATCCGCACGCGGCCTTTCTGATCCAGCGCGGCATGAAGACGTATTTTCTGCGCTACGAGCGCCAGTGTGCCAACGCACTCGCGGTGAGTCGTTTCTTGCAGGGCCACGCACGCATCAAGCGTGTGTTCTATCCCGGGCTCGAGAGCCACCCGCAACACGCCCTGGCGAAGCGGCAGATGAGCGATTTCGGTACCGTGGTGAGCTTCGAATTGGACGGTGGCTTCGAGCAGGGCAACCTTTTCGCAGAAGCGCTGCGGTTCTTCTCGATCGCGGCGAGTTTGGGGTCCACCGAGTCTCTGGTGATGCCGCCGCAGCTGATGAGCGGACAGGAATACACACCCGAGCAGCGCGCGGCATCGCTCATCACGCGCGGTACGGTGCGGCTCTCGATCGGCATCGAGGATGTCGAGGATCTGCGGCAAGATCTCGGGCAGGCGCTCGACAAGGCGTTCGTTTAACTTATTGTACCGATCACCCGCCCCCGACGGCTCAAGCATCGGCGCGGATTGCCGATGTATGGGTTTGGGCAATCGCCTTGCCAGGGGTATTTCTTGTGAGTCCCGAATCCGCCGTTGTTCTGTCAGCACTCCACAGCCAGACCGCGCGCACGTATTTGAGCGAATCCCTGACCGCTCCACAAACGATTGCCCCGCTGCCGCGGGTCTGTGCTCAGCTCGCCGAACTTACGGCCCAACAGGCGACCGATGCCGCGCAGCTCTCCCGCTTGATTCAATCGGATCCGGTCCTTGCCGGGGAAATCATGCGCGTCGCCAATTCTCCCGCCTTGCGGCCGCGCGCCGCGATCGTCTCGCTGCAGCAGGCCGTGTCGTGGCTCGGCGTGGCGGAAGTGCGCAACATCGGCATGGCCGTGATGTTGAAGGGGGAGGTTTTCGTGGCTCCCGGTCATGAGCCCGAATCCGAAGAGTTGTGGCGGGAGGCGTGGCTGGCGGGCTTGTGGGCCAAGGAAATTGCACGCGGCCGGCGCAAGCATGTGGAGAGCGCATTTTTGGCAGCCTTGATGCACCGGACCGGTGCGGCGCTGGCGCTCAAGATCCTGTCGCAGTTCGAGGTGGAGCAGCGCACGGTCATGGATGCCCGCACGTTCGCCGAGCTCGTGGTCGAATTCGAGCCCGCGTTCGGGCGCCTTTTGATGAGCGCCTGGCGCTTGCCGGGGGACGTTCAGGACGGTGCGAGCGACTGGCGCAATTACCGCGAGTCGCCCCACAGCGATCTGGCCGGCACCGTCCATGCGGCGCACCTGCTGGCGACCCACACCCTGCACCCTCAGCTCCTGAGCGAGGAGGTCGTGGCCGAGAGCCCCGTGTTCGAGCAGCTCGGTGTTTTCCCCGACGATCGCATGGCGATGCTCGCCAAACGCGACGCCGTGCGCAACCTCGCAGGCGTTTAAAGCATGCAGCCGCACGCGGAGTTCGATCTGATCTGTCTCGGATCCGGCCCGGCGGGTCAGAAAGCGGCGATCCAAGCGGCAAAAGCGGGCTTCCGTGCCGCGGTGGTCGAGCGGGAGCCCCAGGTCGGCGGCTCGTGCCTGCTGTCCGGCACCATTCCGAGCAAGGCCCTGCGCGAACAGGCGCTGCGCTATCGCCGCATGCGCGGTAGCGCTTCGTCGCTCGCGGTCGAGCTGCGCGGCGATGCGCCCCTGTCGGCATTGTTGCAAGGCGTCGATGCGGTCATTGCTGCGCAGGATCGCTACCTGCAGGCGCAGCTCGCGCGCAATCAGGTGGAATTGATCCGCGGCCGGGGTGTGCTGCTCGATGCCGCCCGCGTCGAAGTACAGCGGGTCGACGGTTCGCGCAGTGTGCTGCACGCGCCGCGCGTGCTCCTCGCCACGGGCTCCCGGCCGCGTCATGTGTCTGCAATCCAGGTCGATCACGAGCACGTGCTCGACAGCGACTCCATTTTGAGTTTGTCCTATATTCCGCGCAGCCTCATCGTCCTCGGCAGCGGCGTGATCGCCTGTGAGTACGCATCAATATTTGCCGCGTTGGGTTGCGCGGTCACGCTGCTCGACAAAGCAGATGAGCCTTTGGGTTTCCTGGATGCTGCACTGCGCACGGGCTTTCTGGCGGGTTTCCGTGCAATGGGCGGGGAATACCGCGGCGGTGTCGAGGTGAGCGGGGCGCGCTTCGACGGATTCTCCCAGGTGGAGGTCTCCTTCAAGGGTGGTGATGCATTGAAGGCGGACATCGTCTTCGCCGCCTTCGGCCGCGTGGCCAACCTCGACGGCATCGGTCTCGATCGCCTCGGGCTCGGTATCAGCTCACGGGGTCACGTGCAGGTCGACGAATCCTTCGAGACCAACATTCCGGGGGTGTTTGCCGCGGGTGACGCAATCGGGCCGCCGGCGCTGGCATGCGCGGCCGCCGATCAAGGCCGTCGCGCGGCGCTCGCGGCCTTCGGGTTGCCCCCGCCTCCCGCAACCAGTCTGGTGCCGACCGGCGTGTACACAATTCCGGAGATCGCCTGCGTCGGGATGTCGCAAGCGGAGGCTGCCGCGAAAAAAATCGACGTCATCGTCGGGCGCGCCGACTTCGGCGAGGTTGCGCGAGCGCACATCGTGGGAGAAGCGGCGGGGTTCTTGACGCTCATCTGCGAACGCGCTTCGGCGCGCGTGCTCGGCGTTCAGGTGCTCGGCGAAGGAGCCACCGAACTCGTCCACCTCGGCCAGTCCGCCGTGGCGTCAGGCGCCACCGCGGATTTCTTCATCGAGCAGATATTCAATTTTCCCACCATGACCGAGGCGTACCGGATTGCAGCCTTCGACATCATGAAGCAGCACGCCTACAAATTGCGTATCAAGATGTCGCCGAACTCGCTGGTCTTGACCTCGGTCGCGCCCTGCATCAGCCGCGCGAAGTCGTAGGTCACGGTCTTCTGTCCAATCGCCTTGTCCATCGCTCCGATGATGGCGTCCGCCGCTTCGGTCCAGCCCATGTAACGCAGCATCATCTCGCCCGACAAGACGAGCGAGCCCGGATTGACCTTGTCGAGGTCCGCATATTTCGGCGCGGTGCCGTGTGTCGCTTCGAACACGGCATGGCCGGTCATGTAGTTGACGTTGCCGCCCGGAGCGATCCCGATGCCTCCCACCTGCGCCGCGAGCGCGTCCGACAGATAATCGCCGTTGAGATTCAGGGTCGCGACCACGTCGAACTCATCCGGACGGGTCAACACCTGTTGCAGGGTGATGTCCGCGATGGCGTCCTTGATGATGACCTTGCCGGCTTTCCTGGCGGCGTCCATTTGTTGAGTCGCCGCCGATTCACCCTGTGTGTTCTTGATGCGCTCCCACTGCTCCCACGTGAAGACCTGATCCGGGAACTCGCGCTCAGCCAATTGATAGGACCAATTGCGAAACGCGCCCTCGGTGAACTTCATGATGTTGCCCTTGTGCACGACCGTCACGCTCTTGCGTTTGTTCGCGATCGCGTACTCAACGGCAGCGCGGAACAGCCGATCGGTGCCTTCCTTGGAGACCGGCTTGATGCCGATCCCGGAACTGTCGGGGAAGCGAATCTTCGCGAACTGCTTGGGGAAGTTCTGCTTGAAGGAGTCGAGGAATTTTTTGACGTCGGCACTGCCCGCTTCGAACTCGATGCCGGCGTAGATGTCCTCGGTGTTCTCCCGGAAGATGACCATGTCGACCTTTTCCGGGGCCTTGACGGGCGAGGGCACGCCTTTGAACCAACGCACGGGGCGCAGGCAGACATATAGATCCAGCAATTGGCGCAAGGCGACGTTGAGCGAGCGGATGCCGCCGCCGACCGGCGTCGTGAGCGGTCCTTTGATCGACACCAGGAAGTCGCGGCAAGCGGTCACCGTCTCATCGGGCAGCCAGGTGTTGTATGCCTTGTTGGCCTTCTCGCCCGCGAACACTTCCATCCAGTGAATCTTGCGTTTTCCACCGTAGGCCTTTTTTACCGCCGCGTCGAATACCCGCACGCTCGCGCGCCAGATGTCGGGGCCGGTGCCGTCGCCCTCGATGAAAGGCACGATGGGATGGTCGGGGACGCGCAGCTTGCCGTTCGCGATCGTAATCTTCTCGCCTCCGGCAGGGACCTGCAGTTTCATCGGCTTCGCTTCGGACATTCGTCGGCTCCTATAAATTCGGCGCCAATGCTAGCATGCGCGCCCGGAGACACGCATTGCGCACATTGACATCGACACCCACGCGAGACGGCTTTCGGATGCCCGCCGAGTTCGAACGGCACTCCGGATGCTGGATGCTGTGGCCGGAGCGTCCGGATAATTGGCGCGACGGCGGCAAACCCGCACAGGCAACGTTCGCCGCGATTGCCACCGCGATCGCCGGCGGAGAGCCGGTTACCGTCGGTGTTTCCGCCTCGCAGTTTCAGAACGCGCGCGCGCGGCTGCCGCCGCAGGTGCGTGTGGTCGAGATGAGCAGCAACGACGCCTGGATCAGGGACAGCGGGCCGACGTTCGTCATCGACTCGAAGGGTCGGCGCCGCGGAGTGGACTGGACCTTCAACGCCTGGGGCGGCCTCGCGGGCGGACTGTACTTTCCCTGGGATCGGGACGACGAAGTCGCACACAAGGTGCTCGAGCTCGAAGGCGCGGACCGCTACCGCACGCCGTTCATCCTGGAGGGCGGAGCCATTCACGTCGATGGCCAGGGCACCTGCCTGACCACCGAGGAATGCCTGCTCAATCCGAATCGCAACGGCAACCTGACGCGCGCCGAGATCGAGGAGACCTTGAGGCGCTATCTCGGCGTGACCACGGTGATTTGGCTGGGCGCCGGAGTCTACCTCGATGAGACCGGCGGCCACATCGACGAACTTGCCTGTTTCACCAGTCCCGGGCACGTGGCTCTCACCTGGACTGAAGACCGCAAGGACCCGCAATACGAAATTTCCTGCGATGCCCTTAAGCGTCTGCGACATGCGCGCGATGCGCGCGGCCGCCGACTGACCATTCACAAGATCCATCAACCGGGGCCCCTCTACCTGACGGCGGAGGAGGCTGCGGGGGTCGATGTGCGCGCGGGCACGCATCCGCGCCGCGCCGGCGACCGCTTGCCGGCTTCCTACATCAATTTTTACGTGACGAACAAGTCGGTCGTGATGCCTTTGTACGATAAGCGCCGGGATGCGGCGGCGATGCGCACGCTGAGGCGCCTGTTCCCCGGCCGCCAGCTCGTCGGTATTGCGACGCGCGAAGTGCTGCTCGGCGGCGGCAATATCCATTGCATCACCCAGCAGGTACCCCGTCCGGCAGCCCGCTGAGGCTTCCTCGAACGCCCGTTCAAGGCCGCCGATGGAACTTTGCTGCGCGCGCGGTCTCGAAAGCCATTATTCTACGCACCCTCGTTCCTTCACCCCATTGGGAGACTCGTGTACCGACGCTCAATCAAAACCGCGCGCAAAGCCCTGAGCGCCCTGATGTGCGCCGTCGCCATTCTCGCCGGCTGCCACAACAACAACCTCACGAGCGGCTATGGCATCGCGTGGGTCACCTTCACCGATGAGCCGGGCGATTACTCCTCCTATATCGTCACGATTGATTCGATCACCCTGACGCGCAGCGACGGCGCGGTGGTCACCGCCGTCGCGACGCCGGAAATCATCGATTTCGCGCAGCTCAGTCGCATCTACGAGATGTGGGGGTCGTCGGCGATTCCGACCGGCACCTACGTATCCGCCACCATCACCCTCGATTACACCAATGCGTATATCGCGGCCCAGATCAACGGCCTGCCGCAGAAGGCGGATATATACGATTTTGGGACGCGAACTCCACCGACGACTTATGCCATCACGGTGGATTTCGACCCCGCGAATCAACCAACCATCACGCCAACGTACGCCTCGACGAGTGCCGTGCGGCTCGCCCTGGATTTCGATCTGGCGGCCTCGGGCTACGTGTATTCGGCAGGTCCCACGCCGGTTGTTTTCGTGCGGCCGATCGTGACCGCGACTGTCTTGCCCGCGGATACCAAACCCACGCGCGTGCGCGGCCCCTTGATCAACTCGAGCATCGGAGTGGGCACCTATACGGTGTACGTGCGGCCGTTCTATGACGAGGCGAACAACATCGGGACTCTCACGCTGTTCAGCCAGCCGAACACCGTCTACACCGTCAACGGCAATACCTATGTCGGCCAGCCGGGTCTGCAGGCTCTCGCGCTATTGTCGGCCGGCAGTACCATCGCCGCGGCCTGGACGACGTTCGAGCCGGACTACAACCCGGCCAATGCCGCCTACGCCGGCCGGTTCAACATGGTGTACGTCGTCGGCGCGAGCACCTTGGAGGATCAATACACCGAGGGTCTGAGCGGCGATGTGATCGCGCGCACCGGCGACACGCTGACCGTGCTCGGCTCGACACTGATTCTGACCACCAACAATACCTATTCCTACAATATCGCACCCGCCCTGGTGCGGTTGGGCGCCGGGACCATCGTGACGGCGGATGATAATTCGACGCTGACCGGCCTGAACGCGAACTCCATCGCGGTCGGCCAGCACATCTCGGCGCGCGGCATCTACAGTCTGGCGGCGGACGGCACCACCGTGATCCTCGATGCAACCGGTACCTCGAGCACGAACACGGGCTCGGTGCGTTTGCAAGCCACGGAATTTTGGGGTCCGCTGGTTTCATCGAGCGCCGGCAGCCTCGTCATGAATCTGCAGGCCATCAACGACTGGCCGGTCAGCGACTACCACTTTGCCGGCAACGGCGCGACCGCGGCCGAGAATCCCGTGCCCGCAGCCTTTTCAGTCAGTACGGGAGCGCTGTCCGTGCCCGCCGGAACGGTGGCCGGGAATCCAGTCTGGGTCGACGGCTTCATGACCCGCTTCGGTTCGGCGCCGCCGGATCTCGGCGCCGTCGCGGTCAACAACGAAGCGTCGGTTCAGGTGGCCGGTGGGCAGGTGGGCGGTGGCGCCTCCACACTCCCGGGAACAGGCATCTGCGGGCTCGCCAGTCAGGTGTGCGATCCGGCCAGTTACCAAGTTCTGTGGTACGACGGAACCGCCGCGCCATTCACAACCAATTCTGCGAGCGGCTTCTCCCTCAATCTCAGCGATCCGAACCTTTCATCGGCGGTCATCAGAATCGGCCCGGAAAGCATTGATGTGAAATCGTTGCCGGCGAGCCCACTGATCGTCCCCACGACGGTTCCCGTGACCTCGACCTTTGCGCCTCTCTACATGATCGGCAATCCCGCGACTGCCACCACGCCTGCCGGCAGCAGCACCCCTCCGACCACGGCTTTGTATCAGTACAGCAGCTATGCGAGCTTCGAGACCAAGCTCAACGCCACGATCGGGGCGGCGAATCCGGCGCGGCAATTGGAAGCCCGCGGCATCTACAATCGCACTACCAACACCTTTACCGCGACCAGCATCAACTTCGTGCTCTAAACTAGCTCCCCACTATGGGGATGGGGAAGCGATCGTCACGTCTTGGGTTGGCCCTAGCGCTGATCGCAAGTGGCGTGTGCAGCGCGGGCGCCGCCGCCGGTACTGCGGCGCCGCCGGCGGAGCGCGCGACGGCGGAACCCGCGACGGCGGAACCCGGGTCGACAGCAGGAGCGTCGGCGGCCAATGCGATCCGCCCCCGCGTCTGCCTGGTATTGTCCGGGGGCGGCGCTCGCGGCATGGCGCACATCGGCGTGCTCAAGGTCATCGAGCAGTTGAAGATTCCCATCGATTGCATCGCCGGCAGCAGCATGGGTGCGGTGGTCGGAGGGTTGTACGCGAGCGGGATGACCGCAAGCGAAATCGACGCCACCATGCGTTCCGTCGATTGGCAGGAGGCGTTTCGCGACGACCCGCCGCGCCGCGATCTCGCCTTCAGGCGCAAACAGGACGATCGCAACTTTTTGGTGCGCCTGCCGCTGGGACTGAAGCACTTTCACATCCTGCTGCCCAAGGGGTTCATTCAAGGTCAGAAATTACAGGAAACACTGCGTCAGCTGACCCTGCCGTTCGGCAACACCACCGAATTCGACCGGCTGCCGACGCCGTTTCGAGCCGTGGCCACGGACCTCGAGACCGGCAAGGCCGTGGTGTTGGACAGGGGAGACCTGTCGATCGTGATGCGCGCGAGCATCTCGGCTCCGGGGGTGTTTGCGCCGGTGGACTACCAGGGACGATTGCTGGTCGACGGCGGTCTTGCGGAGAATCTGCCCATCGACATCGCGCGTGCCATGAACCCGGACATCCTGATCGTGTCCGATGTGAGCTTCCCGCTGCAGTCGCGCAAGCGGCTCGATTCGGCGCTCTCCATCTCCAATCAGATGCTCGCGATTCTCGTGCGCAAGGACTCGGACCGCCAAAAGGCAGGTTTGTCGGCGCACGATATTCTGATCGAGCCGGACCTGGGGACCACCACGCCGACGGATTTCACGGCGGCCGCGAGCAGCATCGAGCAGGGCGAAGTCGCGGCGCGCGGCGCGATTCCCCGGCTTGCCGCCTTGAGCGTCGAGGACGGCGCGTATGGAGCGTACGCGGCGCGGCGCGCGACGCGGCAACCCGAACTGCCGACCATCCGTTTCGTGCGCGTGGATGCCGAATCGAGGCGTTATGAAAGGACCATCCTGGCCGAGATGCAGCCCCTCGTCGGCAAGCCGCTCGATGTGGATGCAATCGGCGCCCGTATCACGGAGCTCTATGGGCTCGGCTACTTCGAGACCCTGGATTACACGCTGGTCACGCAAGGCGCCGGCGCCGAAGAGCAGACCGGCATCGAGGTGCGCGCACGGCGCAAGTCCTGGGGACCGAACTATGTGCGCTTCGGATTGAACCTGCAGGACGATTTCCAGGGCAACAGCCAGTACAACGCGGCGGCGCGATTCCTGCAGACGGAGATCGACGATCTGGGGGCGGAACTGTTGACGGTCGTGCAGATCGGAAGTGATCCGAAAGTGACCAGCGAGTTCTATCAGCCCCTCGACGCGCTGCAGACGTGGTTCGTGGCGCCGAGTGCGCGTGTCGAAGGGCGCGATTTGCCGATTTACCAGAACAATCTGCAAATCGCGGATTTTCGCGATCGCGAGGTGGAGGGCGATATCGATTTCGGCCGCAACCTCGGCAACTGGGGTGAGATTCGCGTCGGATGGCACCGAATCAACGGCTTGGAATACAACCGCTGGGGCAATCCGGATCTCGTGACGCCGCAGTACAACAACGGCGGGTACTTCTTCAAGTTCTCGTACGATCGGCTCGACAACGTGCATTTCCCGCGCGAGGGCCAGAGCTTCACGCTGCAGTGGGATGCCGACCGCACCAATTTGGGCTCGGACATCTCCTCGGACCGTGTGACCGCGGACTGGCTGATGGCGAGCTCCCGCGGCCGCAATACGCTGCTCTTGTGGGTATCGGGCGGCACGGCGCTGGATGGCGACTTCAAGCCGACCGACGTGCAGGACTTCTATTCGTTGGGCGGCTTCTTCAATCTCTCGGGGCTCGCACCCTCGTCCTTGCTCGGTCCCAACTATGCGATCGCGCGCGCCATCTACTTTCGCAAGATCAGCCGAGGCGGGGAGGGTTTCTTCGAGTTTCCGGTCTACGTCGGCATGTCGCTGGAGGCGGGCAATACCTGGGCGCATCGCGGCGACATGAGCTGGGCATCGGCCCACAAGGACGGATCGCTGTTCCTGGCCTTCGACACCTTCCTCGGACCGGTTTACCTCGGCTCGGGCTACGACGGGCAAACGGGCAATGCCGGCTACTACTTGTTCCTGGGCCGGACTTTTTAAGGCGCGCTTGCGCGCGCCGGACTAACGGGGTCGAGGCGACCCCGACCTTGAAGGTTCGGAGCGGAACGACAGGCGAATGTCGGGCGAAGCGCAACTCAGAGCCCGCGGCTCTCGGCGAGCTTCTCGACTTTCTCGAACACCAGCGCCGGCTTGTCGCCGATGCGCGAATATTCGTGCTTGCGCGACATGTCTTCAAGGACGCGGTCGCGCTCCGGTGCCGTGAAGAACCAGTGGGTCTTCTGCCAGTCGGTACCGAGCAGCCTCGAGAACGGGTCGCCGGGACGCAATCGCACGCGGATACCGAATGGTCGGGGCAGCACCGGCACTCCCCGCACCAGATTTTGAGCATTCGCAATTCCCATGGCGGAAAGACTAGCCGAATGGATCCCGCGCCGCCAGCTGATCAGCGGCGGATTCGCATGCTAGACTCCGCCGCCTTCCGAAGAGGTAACCATGGCATCGTCATACACGGCCTCCGACATCGAGGTGCTGAGCGGCTTGGATCCGGTGCGCCGGCGTCCGGGCATGTATACCGACACGACGCGCCCCAATCACCTGGCTCACGAAGTCATCGACAACAGCGTCGATGAGGCGCTCGCCGGGTATTGCGAAAACATCGATGTCACCGTCTTCAAGGACGGATCGCTGCAAGTCGAGGATGACGGCCGCGGCATGCCGGTGGACATTCATCCCAAGGAGAAGATCAGCGGCGTCGAGCTGATCCTGACGCGCCTGCATGCCGGAGGAAAATTCAACGACCGTACCTATCAACATGCCGGCGGCCTGCACGGCGTGGGTGTGTCGGTGGTCAACGCCTTGTCCAAGCATCTCGAGGTCTGGGTGCGGCGCGGCGGCAAGGAGTACAACCTGAGCTTCGCGGGCGGCAGAGCCACCTCGAAGCTCGAGGTGGTGGGCGACGTTGCGAAGTCCAAGACCGGAACGACGCTGCGATTCTGGCCGGACCCGAAATACTTCGATACGGACAAGTTCGCCACCGCGAGCCTCAAGCAGGTGCTGCGCGCCAAAGCGGTGCTGTGCCCGAACTTGCGGGTGACCCTCTTCAACGAGGCAAGCGGCGAACGCGACGAATGGTTCTACACCGGCGGCCTGCACGAGTATTTGGCCGAGGAGCTCGGCAAGGGCGAGTGGCTCCCCGCGGAGACCTTTTACGGCAAGCGCGACATCGATGGCGGTACGCTCGACTGGGCATTCGCCTGGGTGCTGCAGTCCGAGCATCGGATCACCGAGAGCTATGTGAACCTCATTCCGACGGTCGAGGGCGGCACGCACGTCAACGGCTTGCGCGCCGGCGTCGCCGATGCGGTGCGCGAATTTTGCGAATTCCGCAATATCGTGCCGCGTGGCCTGAAGGTGACGCCCGAGGATGTTTGGGACGGTGTGAGCTTCGTGCTGTCGATGAAGATGCGCGATCCGCAATTCGCCGGACAGACCAAGGAGCGTCTCTCCTCGCGCGAGTCGGCCGGCATCGTCCAGGGCGTCATCAAGGACGCCTTTGCCCTGTGGCTCAACCAACACCCGGATCAGGGCGAGAAGATCGCCATGCTGGCGATCGACAATGCACAGCAGCGCTTCAAGGACAGTCAAAAGATCGCCCGCAAGCGGGTGGTGGCGGGACCTGCGCTGCCGGGCAAGCTCGCGGACTGCGTCAGCCAGGATCCCGCGCGCGGCGAGCTGTTTTTGGTGGAGGGTGATTCGGCCGGCGGTTCGGCGAAACAGGCGCGCGACCGCAACACGCAGGCAATCATGCCGCTGCGCGGCAAGATCCTGAATACCTGGGAGTCCGACGCGCGGGAGGTGCTGCTCTCGCAGGAAGTTCACGACATCAGCATCGCCATCGGGGTCGATCCCGCGGCCACGGATCTGTCGGGTCTGCGCTACCACAAGATTTGCATCCTCGCGGATGCGGACAGCGACGGACAGCACATCGCGACGCTCCTGTGCGCCTTGTTTTTGCGCCATTATCGCCCGCTGGTGCAGGCCGGCCACGTCTACGTCTGCATGCCCCCGCTGTTTCGGATCGACGCGGGCAAGCAGGTGATCTACGCGCTCGATCAGGCGGAGCGGGAAAAGGCGCTCGCGCGCATCGCGGCGGAGAATGCCCGCGTGAAAACGGTGGTGACGCGCTTCAAGGGTCTCGGGGAAATGAGTCCTTCGCAGTTGCGTGAGACCACCATGGCGCCGCAAACGCGCCGCCTGGTGCAGCTGACCATCGATGCCAAGGACAGTCCCGATCAGATGCTCGACATGCTGCTGGCGAAGAAGCGCGCCGGCGACCGGCGCGAGTGGCTCGAAAGCAAGGGCAATCTGGCACGCATCTAGGACGGACTCGGAGCGATGAAGGAACAAGAACTCAACTTTGAGGGCATCGAGAGGGAGCCGCTGAAGTCCTTCGCCGAGCGGGCCTACCTCGATTACTCCATGTACGTGATCCTCGATCGCGCGCTGCCGCACATCGGCGATGGGCTCAAGCCCGTGCAGCGGCGCATCGTCTACGCGATGAGCGAATTGGGTCTGGCCGCCGGTTCCAAGCACAAGAAATCCGCGCGCACGGTCGGGGACGTCATCGGCAAGTTTCATCCCCACGGGGATTCGGCCTGTTACGAGGCCATGGTGCACATGGCGCAGGACTTCGCCTACCGCTACCCGATCGTCGATGGCCAGGGAAACTGGGGATCGACCGACGACCCGAAGTCCTTCGCCGCCATGCGCTATACCGAATCGCGGCTGACGCGCTATGCCGAGTTGCTCCTGGAGGAACTCGGCTCGAGCACGGTCGATTGGGTGCCGAATTTCGACGGCTCGCTCGACGAGCCGACGATGCTGCCGGCGCGCGTGCCGAATCTGCTGCTGAACGGCGGCTCCGGGATCGCCGTCGGCATGGCCACCGACATCCCGCCGCACAATCTGCGCGAAGTGGTGAAGGCCTGTGTCGCACTGCTCGAGGACCCGGATCTCAGCACGCGCAAAATCATGGCGTACGTCAAGGGCCCCGATCTGCCGACCGGTGCGGAGATCGTCTCGCCGCGCGACGAGCTGGTGCGGATGTACGACACCGGTTCAGGCAGCTTCAAGGCGCGTGCGACCTACGTGCTCGAAGAGGGCGAAATCGTCATCGAGGCGCTGCCGTTCCAGGTCTCCGGCAGCAAGGTGCTGGAGCAGATCGCCAATCAGATGCGGCAGAAGAAGCTGCCGATGGTCGAGGATCTGCGCGACGAATCGGACCACGAGAAGCCGATCAGGCTCGTGATCGTGCCCAAGTCCAACCGCGTCGACACCCAAGCCCTCATGGCGCATCTCTTTGCCACCACCGATCTTGAACGCAACTATCGGGTGAATCTCAACGTCATCGCGCTCGACGGGCGGCCGCGTGTGATGGGGTTGAAGGAGCTGCTGCTGGAGTGGCTGCAGTTCCGCAAATCGACGGTCACCCGGCGGCTGCGCCACCGCCTCGACAAGGTGAACGCGCGGCTGCACATCCTCGACGGCCTGCTCATCGCCTATTTGAATCTGGACGAAGTGATCCGCATCGTGCGCACCGAGGAGCAGCCGAAGCCGGCATTGATCAAGCGTTTCAAGCTCTCCGACGAGCAGGCCGAGGCCATCCTCGAGACCAAGCTGCGGCATCTCGCGCGCCTCGAGGAGATGAAAATCCGCGCCGAGCAGAAGGAACTGGCCGAGGAGCGCGATGAAATCGACAAGATCCTCAAGAGCAAGGCGCGCCTGACGAAGCTCGTGCGCGACGAACTGCTGAGCGATGCCGAAGAGTACGGCGATGAGCGGCGCACGCGGCTGGTGGAGCGCGAAGCGGCCCAGGCCATATCGGAGACGGAGCTGTTGACCAGCGAGCCGGCCACGGTGGTCCTGTCGCGCCTGGGCTGGGTGCGCGCAGCCAAGGGACACGACATCGATGCGCGCGCGCTCTCGTACAAAACCGGGGATGAATTTCAGGCGGCGGCGAAGGGCCGCAATTTGCAGCAGGCGGTTTTCATCGATTCGACGGGCCGCGCCTACAGCCTCGATGCGCACCAATTGCCGGCGGCGCGCGGCTACGGTGAGCCGCTGTCGGGCACCGTCGATCCGCCCGACGGCGCCACGTTCGCGGCGGTGCTGATCGGCGAACCGGATGATCTATGGCTGCTCGCGAGCGATGCGGGTTACGGTTTCCGCGTGAAATTGCGCGAGCTGTACGCCCGCAACAAGAAAGGCAAATCCGTCATCAAGGTTCCCGAGAACGCGCGAGTCCTGCCCGCGCAGCCGGTCGCGAATCCCGCCGCCCTCGGCATTTTCGTCAACAACGACGGCGAAGTGCTCGCGCTGCCGGCCGCGCAGATCGAGGAAATGAGCGCCGGCAAGGGTCAGAATCTGTTTGCAATTCCCGGCAAGAAATCCGCGGATCGCGACGAGTACCTGGTCGCGATGGCGGTGGTCGCCCCGGGGGAAACCCTGACCGTGCACAGCGGCAACAGCGCGCCAATGAAGCTGAGGTACGAGGATCTCAAGCAATTCGAGGACAAGAAGGGACAGCGCCGGCAGCGGTTCTCGAGGGCCTACAAGCAGGTCGATCGGCTCGAGGTCACACCCGCGCCGGCGTGAGCCGCTGCGCGGCTACCGCTCGCCGGACATCGTCACGTCCTCGGGTGCGTTGACGAAGTAGCCTTGGATGAACTCGATGCCGAGCTGCCACAGCACGGCCATGGTGTTCGCATCCTCGACGCGCTCGGCGACGGTCTCCACGCCCTTGCGTTTCGCCGCCTCCACCAGCCCCTTGACGCGCTGCTGCTGCAGCTGGTTGGTCGACAGACCCTGCATCAGCGAGCCGTCGACCTTGATGAAGTTCATGGCGATGTCGGCGAGCAGTTTCAGCGGATCGCGGCCGGTACCGAAGTGCTCGATCGCGAAGCGAAAGCCGAGCTTGCGCAGGCTCTCGGTCAGCTCCTTGGTTTGCCGAACGTATTGTGTCGCCAACTCCTCGGTGACCTGAACGCAGAGGCGCTTCGGCTCGATCTTGAGGGATTTGAGCTGGGTCTCGAGCCAGCCCACCAGGCTTTTGTCGAGGATGGTGTCCTTCGAAACGCGCACGAAAATGCAGGTCGCCTTGCGGTTGGCGGCGAACGACATCGAGGCGCCGATGACCCAACGGTCGATGTTCTTCATCAAATCGTTGCGCTCGGCGGCGGCGATGAATTCCGCCGGCAGCACCTCATTGCCCTGTTCGTCGAGCATGCGAACCAGCACGTCGAACATGCCCTTGTCCTCGCCGAGCAGGCTCGCAATCGGCTGCTGCACGAGCCGGAAGCGGTTTTCCATCAGGGCGCTCTTGATGTGCTTGACCCAGATCTTGTCGTAGGCCTGCACCCGCGTGTCGGTGTCGGCCTTGTCGACCGCGTACATTTGGTTGCCGCCGAGCTCCCGTCCGCGCCGTGTGGCATTGACCGCATCGGTGATGGCGCCCGAGACGTCGGGGTTGGCGGCGGGCAGCAGCCCCAGGCCGACGGTGACGGTTGCCGACAGATTCTTCTCGTCGAACACGAACGTGTGCTCGTTGACCCGCTTGACGACGTTTTCGGCCCACGTCTCGACGTCGCGCTCGGTACCGCGCTCGAGCATGACCAAAAAGCCGTTGCCGCCGAACCGGCCGCACAGATCCGACGGGGTCAGCTGCATGCGCAGCAGTTCCGCGAACTGCGCCATGAAGTCCTCGCTCGCGAGGACGCCGATCGCATTCTGGATTTCGAGGAAGCGGTCGGGCTTGACGTAGGCAAACTGGCGTACTCCGCCCTTCATCGGGTGCGCGCAGCGCGCGTGCACTGCGCCGATCAGATAGCGCTGCTGCAAAAAGCGCGTCGAGGCGTCGTTCTTGACCGCATCGGCGAGCTGCACCTCGAGATCGAGATCTTCCTTGTTGCGCGCCGGAATGCTGATGCGCGTGGCCGGTTCGTTCTCGTAGTCGGCGCGCGTCAGCGTCACCATCAGCGGCAGGCTCGAGCCGTCGGATAGAAGCGCCTGAACCTTCAGTCCATGATCCGTCCATTTGCCCTGCAGGCAGGCGACGAGCGCGCCCTTGAGCGCCGGATGGGTTTCCTGCTCGAACAAATCCATCAGTGGTGTGCCGGTGAGCGCATCGTCGCCCGAGTAACCGAACAGCTCCAGCCACGCGCGGTTGGCGTCGACGATGATGCCCTCCTGCACGTGCGTGATGGCGTCGGCCGAGCCCTCGAGGAAGTTTTGCAACTGCTCGCGGTACTCGCGCGCCGAGGAGAGCGTGGTCGACAACGCGCGTTCCAACCGATAAGCGCGCAGCTCCCGGGTGACCACGGAGGATAAGCGGCTGCGGTTTGCGAGCGTGACGACGTCCTGCGCGCCGAGGCGCATCGCATCGGCAATGGCACCCTCATCGACGTTCTCTTTCACGATCAATACCGGCATCTCGGGGGCGGTCTGCTGCTTCACCTTCATGATCGAGGCGAGGTCGATGCCGAGCTCGTCGATGAAGGCGATCAGCATCTCGGGATTGAGCTGCGTCAGAGCGTCTCCAAGGTCGCGGGCATCGGTCAGCCAGGTGCAGTGCACCGGATGTCCGCCCTTGCGCAGCGTGCTGTTGATGGCCTCGACGTGGTCCTGAGACCGCGTCATGACGATCATTGGAACGGCGCCCTGTTCGCTCACTGGTCAGATTCCTCGAGAATTGGGTGCGGAGTGTAACATCAGGTTTTCGTTGATTTCTGGGATGGGCGTCTTGCCCGGCCGGGATTTGCGCCGAATTGGCGTCGACTGGACGTTGCGGCTATCATACGCGCCCTTCCACGCGAGGCCTTCGATGGCGAACTACAGCACGAACGAATTCAAGTCCGGTCTGAAAATCTTGATCGACGGCGACCCGTACACGATCGTCGAGAACGAGATGGTCAAACCAGGCAAGGGTCAGGCCTTCAACCGGGTCCGGGTGCGCAACCTGAAGACCGGCCGCACCATCGAACGTACCTGGAAGTCGGGCGACACCGTCGAGGCAGCAGACGTCGTCGACACCGAGATGCAGTACTTGTACAGCGACGGTGATTTTTTTCATTTCATGAAGCCCGATACGTTCGAGCAGGTCACAGCCTCGAAACAGGCGGTCGGCGAGGGGGCGCAGTGGCTCAAGGACGGCACGATTTGCATCATCACGCTGTGGAACGGCGTGCCGCTGCAGGTCACTCCGCCCGCGCACATGGAGCTGAAGGTGATCGAGACCGACCCCGGCGTGCGCGGCGACACCGCCACGGGCGGCTCGAAGCCCGCGAAACTCGAGACCGGAGCCATGGTGCGTGTGCCGCTGTTCATCAACGAGGGCGAGATCCTGCGCATCGACACCCGCAGCGGCGAGTATCTGTCGCGCGGCAAGGGCTAGGCTAGGCATTCTCGATCGGAAACGCGATGGCCTGCGACAGGTGCGTCGCGCCGATGGCGATCGCGACCAGCCGATCGAAGCCGAGCGCCACTCCCGCACAGTCGGGAATCCCGGCCTCGAGCGCCGCGAGCAAGCGCTCGTCGAGCGGCGGCTGGGGCTGCCCACGGGCGCGGCGCAGCTCGAGGTCGCGGGTGAATCGGCTGCGCTGCTCGGCGGCATCGCTCAGCTCGTGAAAGCCGTTCGCAAGCTCGAGGCCGTCCAGATAGAACTCGAAGCGCGCCGCCACCCGCGGCAGCCCCGGTTTGAGACGAGCGAGCGAGGCCTGCGAGGCCGGATAGTCGACGATGAAACAGGGCCGCTCCCGGCCGAGCTGCGGTCCGACCACGAGTCCCATCAACAGATCGAGTTTGGCGTCGCGATCGAGATCGGCCTTGCAGTCGATGCCCTGTGCAGCGGCCGCCCGTTCGAGATCCCGCTCGGTGGCGCCGTGCGCATCGACTCCGGCGTACCGGTGCAGTGCCTCTGAGTACGTCAGGCGTTCGGCCGGGCCCAGTCGGTGTTGCGGCGCGAGCAGGCGCGCGGCGAGCGCCTCGACCTCCGACATCAAGCGCGCCTCGTCGAATCCCACCCGATACCACTCGAGCAGGGTGAACTCCGGGTTGTGCCAGCGGCCATGCTCGCCGTCCCGAAACACCCTGCACAATTGATAGATGTCGCCGCTGCCAGCGGCGAGCAGGCGTTTCATCGGGAATTCCGGCGAGGTGTGCAGGTAGAGGGGTCGGTGCACGCCGGCACGGCGGGTGACGAGGGATTCGATGTGCGGGTCGCTCACACCCGCGCAGCTCAGGGCGGGGGTTTCGACCTCGAGCACGCCGCGCTCGGCGAAGAACTCCCGCGTCCGGGCCAGGAGCGCGGCGCGCTGCCGCAACGCCGCCGGCGTCGCAGTCGGCCGCCAGTCCTCGCCGCCGCCGGATGCGCCGCTCACGATGCGACGCCCAGGATTTGACCCCACTGCACCGCCGCACCCGCCCGCAGCAGCGGAACCCAGCGGACCCGGTTGGTCTCGAACAACAAGATCACCGTCGAGCCCATGTTGAAGCGTCCGAGCTCGGCACCCTTCTCGAGCACTACATCGGGGGCGGGGATATGGGTCAACGCGCGCCGCGCCGCCGGGGTGATGTCGCCCGCCCAGACGGTCGCGATGCTGCCGACGTTAAGCGCTCCGACCAGCACGACGGCGAAGTGCCCGAAGTCGCCCTCGAACAGGAGCAACACGCGCTCGTTTCTCGCAAAGAGGCGCGGGACATGCTGCGCCGTCACGCTGTTCACGCTGAACAAGCGACCCGGCACGTACACCGTATCGATCAGACGTCCCCGCAGCGGCATGTGGATGCGGTGATAGTCGTACGGCGCGAGATACAGCGTCGCGAAGGAACCGTCTTCGAAACGCCGCGCCCATGGCTGCCCAGCCAGCAATTCCCCGAGCGTATAGCGCCTGCCCTTGGCTTGCAGCAGAGAATCGCGCTCGATGCTGCCGCATTCGCTCACGGTGCCGTCGACCGGAGCTGCGACCGCGGTGGCACCGGGGGCGACCGGGCGCGCCTCGGGGCGCAACGCGCGGGTGAAGAATTCGTTGAAGCTTGCGTAGCGGTACGGGTCGACTTCGATCGCTTCGGCCATGTCGACGGCGAACAAGGCCAGAAACGCGCGGGTCAGCAGATCCTTGAACCAGCGGCTCCGTACCCGGGTGGCGGCAAGAACCAATCGCGACAGCAGGCGTTGCGGCAGGACGTGCTGCAGCCAGACGAACAGGCGGCCTCTCATGCCCGTGCGGCCACGATACGCTCGAGATCCGCCTGCAGAGCGTCGACCGTGAAGGGTCCGGTCAGGATCGCCGCAAGCCTGCCTTCCGGGTCGAGTACGAAGATCGCGCCCGAATGATCGACCGTGTAGCCGCCATCGGCGGCCGGAGTGATGATGACGCCGACCCCGAGCTTGCGGGCGATTGTCTGGATGGCCGGCTGATCGGCGGCAGTCACGCCGAGAAATTCGGGATCGAAATACGGAACGTACTTCGCGAGCTGCTGCGGCGTGTCGCGTTTCGCATCGACCGAGACGAAGATCACCTGCGGCCGCACGGCTCCGCTGACCGCCCTGAGGCGCTTTTCGAGCGCGGCGAGCGTCGTGAGAGTCGTCGGGCAAAAATCCGGGCAATTCGTGTAGCCGAAGAACATCATGGACCAGTGGCCGCGTAAATTTGCGGGACCGAAAGGCCGGCCCTGCTGATCGATCAGGCTAAAATCCGGCAGCGCGCGCCGGGGCGACAAATAGGTGCCGGTAGTGAGCTCGACCGGCGAGGCGGAATGGCGCAGAAACAGTGCGGCCCCGACCCCTGAGATACCGGCGATGCAAATGAGCGCAATGGTCAGGAATTTCGATTGAGGTGCCATGCGCCGATTATCCCATACGGCGCCGGAAACGGTCGGCGAGGCCATCGACCGGTGTGCACAGACGCTCGGCCGCGCACGCGTACATTTCGGGCACGGAACGGACAATGCGCGCGACGAGGCGGCTGAACTCGTGTTCTACGCGGCGGGGATTGCGCACTCGCGCGGTCGCGCGGCTTACGGCAAAACACTCACGCCGCGGCAACGGCCGCGCATCGATGAGCTGCTGCGCCGGAGAATCTCTCTGCGCGCGCCGCTTGCCTACCTGACGCAGCGGGCTTTCTTCGCGGGACTCGAGCTGTACGTGGACGAGCGCGTCCTCGTGCCACGCTCTCCCATCGCGGAACTCATTCTCAGGCGCTTCGCCCCTTGGGCGTCGGGTCGCCGCGTACGGCGCATTCTGGATCTCGGCACCGGCTCCGGCGCGATCGCACTGGCAAGCGCCAAAGCCTTTCCTCGCGCGCGGGTGGACGCGCTCGATATGTCCGCCGACGCGCTCGCGGTGTGCCGCCGCAACGTGCGGCGGTTGGGGCTCGGCAGGCGGGTTCGAGTACTCAAATCGGATCATTTCGCCGCGGTGGGCGGCTGCCGTTACGATATCATCGTGAGCAACCCGCCCTATGTCGGGCGCGCGGAAATGCGTGCCTTGCCGCGCGAATACCGCCATGAGCCCGAGATGGGACTGGCTGCAGGTGTCGACGGTCTGGACTCGGTGAGAGCGATATTTTCGGGGGCGCGACAGCATCTGGTCGATGATGGGATTTTGGTCGTCGAGGTCGGCAACACCGAGCGCGCGCTGATGCGGGCGTTTCCGCGGCTGCCGTTCATCTGGCCCGACATCGCGATGGGCGGCGGCGGCGTTTTCGTGTTGCGGGCGGCGGATCTTGAGGGAGAAGCAGCGCTTGGCGGGTAATACATTCGGAAGGGTATTCACGGTGACGACGTTCGGGGAGAGTCACGGACCCGCGCTCGGCTGCGTGGTGGATGGCTGCCCGCCCGGGCTCGCTCTGACGGAGGCCGATCTGCAAACGGATGTGGATCGCCGCCGCCCCGGAACCTCGCAGTTCACCAGCCAACGTCGGGAGCCTGATCTCGTGCAAATCCTCTCCGGCGTGTTCGCCGGCAGGACCACGGGCACGCCGATCGGGATCCTCGTGAAGAACGAGGATCAGCGCTCGCGCGACTACGAGAAGACCAAGGATCGCTTTCGTCCCGGACATGCGGACTACACCTACCAGCAGAAGTACGGATTCCGCGATTACCGCGGCGGCGGCCGCTCCTCGGCGCGCGAGACGGTGATGCGCGTCGCCGCCGGTGCCATTGCTCGAAAGTACCTGCGCGAGCGCTTGCGGGGTGACCATTCAGGGGTACCTGGCTCAGATGGGCACGCTGGTGCTCGAGCCGAAGGAGCCGGGGAGTGCTTACGACAATCCATTCTTCTGCCCGGACCCGAGTCGCGATCAAGGAGCTGGAGGATCTGATCTGGCGGCTGCGCGAAGCGGGCGATTCGATCGGCGCGCGCGTCACCGTCACCGCCAAGGGCGTGCCGCCCGGATTGGGCGAGCCGGTGTTCGAACGTCTCGATGCGGATCTGGCGAGCGCCATGATGGGCATCAATGCCGTCAAGGCGGTGGAGATCGGCGCCGGCTTCAGGTGCGTCGAGCAGCGCGGTTCCGAACATCGCGATGAGCTCACGCCGACGGGCTTCAAGAGCAATCACGCCGGCGGGGTTCTCGGCGGTATCTCCTCGGGCCAGGAGATCGTTGTGAGTCTTGCGCTCAAACCCACCTCCAGCATCACGCTGCCGGGAGCGACCATCGACATCGAGGGCCGCGCGGCGGAGATCTCGACGACGGGCCGCCATGATCCGTGTGTCGGCATGCGCGCGACGCCGATCGCGGAGGCGATGATGGCGCTCGTGTTGATGGATCATTACCTGCGATTTCGCGCGCAGTGCGCCGATGTCGTCGAAACCACGCCGGTGATCACGCGGGATCGCTCGTGACGGGGGCGGCGCCGCGCATCGCCGTGGTCGGGGCGTCGAGCCTCATCGGCGAGGCGCTGATCGCGGAGCTGCGCGGCACGCAAATTTCGCTTCACCGAGCTGCATGCGCTCGACGATGAGTCGCAACGTCGGCCGGCCGTTGACGGAGGACGAAGCGGGCGAACGCGACCCCAAGCTTCAAATCTCCGACGTCGCCGATTTCGATTTCTCCCGCGTGAACCTCGCGTTCTTTTGCGGGCGCACCGCGCTCAGCGAGCGCTTTGCGGAGGGGGCGGCGGGTCACGGCTGGGTCATCGACGGTTCATCGACGTTTCGAACGCGCGACGATGTGCCGCTCGTCATCGCCGATGTCAACGCAGCGACGCTCGATGCGGTCGGGGCGCGCGGCCTCATCGCCCTGCCGGGCAGCGCCAGCGTTGCACTCGCCACTGCGCTCGCGCCGCTGCACGCGGCCGCCGGACTCGTGCGCGCGGAGGTCGCGACCTATCAGGCGGTATCGGGCAGCGGACGTGCGGCGATGGATGAACTCGCCGGCGAGACCGTTGCGATGTTGAGCGGCAAGCAGGCTCGCGGCCGTGCCTTCGGGCGGCAGATCGCCTTCAATGTCATTCCGCAGGTCGATGAGATCGAAGCGGACGGCGCGACCCGGGAAGAGCGCCGACTCTGGGAGGAAACGCGCCGCGTGCTCGAGTTGCCGCATCTGCAAATCAATGCCACGGCGGTGCGCGTTCCGGTATTCTTCGGCCACAGCCTCGCGGTGCACGCCGTCTTCGAGCGTCCGCTGAGCGCCCTCGAGGCGGTCGCGGTGCTGCAGCGCGGTACGGGATTGAGCGTCATCGACGTCGAGTCAAGTTCGGAATTCCCGACGCCGGCCACACTGGCCACGGCCCCGGATAAGGTATATGTAGGCCGCTTGCGCGCCGATTTGACCCGTGACCGGGCTCTAAATTTTTGGATCGTTGCCGATAATGTTCGGAAATGTGCGGCACATAACGCAGTTTCGGTGGCCCAGATTTTGGTAAATAGTGCCCGGTAAGATATAGTAAACCGCTTATGTAAAAGGCAAGTGAGAATTCGCTTCCAACCTCTTATCGCACAATGAACTTTATCCGCTTGCCCACCAGAATTCTGGGAGTAGAAATGTCAGTGACGATGCCGCGCATGATGCTGATGGCGTGCCTGCTATCTCTGGCCTCTTTGGCGCCGTCCTTGTCGCACGCGTTGGGACTGGGTGAGATCCACCTGCACTCGGCACTGAACGAGCCCATGAACGCCGAGATTGACCTCGTGGCCGCGACGCCAGACGAATTGACGGCGTTGCGGGCAGCCCTGGCCAACCGGGAGTCCTTCACGCGCTACGGGATCGACCGTCCGCCGTTTCTCTCGACGCTCACGTTCAAAGTCGGCAAAAGCAAGGATGGCCACGACGTTCTGTTGGTGCGCTCGACCGACGCAATTCCCGAACCGTTCGTGACGTTCCTGGTCGAGGTAAATTGGGCGCGCGGCCGGTTGATGCGCGAGTACACCGTGCTTCTCGATCCTCCCGTGTACACACCTGGTGAGAATGCCAGCACGACGGCTCCCGTGACTGCACCGAGCACGACGCCGTTGGCGCCGGCCGCCAGCGCGCCGCCGGCCCGCAAATCGCCCGCGCCGCGGAGTGCGCCTGCGCCGGCCGAGAGTCCCGCGCCCCAAGCGACGGCGCCCGCGGTGTCTTCCGCCGCGCCGCTGCCGGAGTCCGCGGGTGGCGGCTCGAACCCCGCCACCGTGCAGGTCGCCAAGGGCGATACGCTGACCAAGATTGCCCGCAGCCTGCATGCCGACACCCCGGCAAACATCGATCAAACCATGATCGCGCTGTATCGATCGAACCCCGATGCCTTCGGCGGCAACATCAATGTATTGCGCCGTGGCGCCGTACTGCGCGTCCCCGACGCCGACCAGATCGCCGCCCTGAATCAAAAAGAGGCGATGAGCGAAGTACATCGGCAGATGGACGCCTGGCGCAGCGCCGGCGGCACCGCCGCGGCATCAAGCGGCCATTTGCGTTTGGTGACACCGGGCAGCGGGGGCGAGAGCGCGGGGAGCGGCAATTCGAGCGCAGCGAATGCTGAGGCTCAGGCCCTCAAGGATCGCGTCAAGGATTTGGAAGGGCAGCTTGCGGAATCGAAGCGTTTGATCGACGTCCGCAATTCCGAGCTGGCCGCTCTACAGCACAAACTCG
Source organism: uncultured Gammaproteobacteria bacterium (assembly GCA_963843295.1). Lineage (GTDB taxonomy): Bacteria > Pseudomonadota > Gammaproteobacteria > Steroidobacterales > Steroidobacteraceae > Bog-1198. The sequence goes on from CAWJJP010000011.1 coordinate 48,472, forward strand.
GCGTGCCCGCGGCCTCAACGCCGCCGGCGCAGACCGCCGCGCCGCCGCCCGTCGCCGCCGTGCCTGCGCCGAAGCCGGTCGCGCCGCCCGCAGCCGTACCGCCCGCCGCGGTGGCGCCGGCCGCGCCGACGCCGGTAGCACCCAATGCGGCCACTCAGCCGGTCCCACCGCCTGCAGCGAGCGTGGCTCCGCTTCCCACACCGGCGCCAGTTGCGCCGCCAGCGAAGAAGAAGCCGGTGGCTGCGCCGCCGAGCGAGTCCGGATCGTGGATCGATTGGGTTGCCGCCAACTGGTGGCTGCCGGCCGCACTGCTCCTTTTGATACTGGGTGCGCTCGGGTTTTCCGCCATCAAAAAGCGCCGGGAGAGCTCCGGCGGCGGTGACCTCGGTTCGCTGATGGACGAGACCCACGTTTCCGATCTGGAGGAAGCCTCCACCAAGCTCAGCACGGCGCACAGGGGGAACGATTCGTTCGTCGTCGAGGAATCGGGCCCGCATCAGGCGCCGGACTTCGCGGCCGAGACCGGACGGTTCGGTGATACGGGCGAACTCAAATCCGCGGATGACACCCTGTCGAGCGAAAGCGCCGTCAATCTCGATCAGGGCGATCCTCTTGCCGAGGCCGATTTTCACATGGCGTACGGCCTGTACGATCAGGCCGCCGATCTTGTGCGCATCGCGCTCGAGCGCGAGCCCGAACGACGCGACTTGCGCCTCAAACTGCTGGAGATTTATTTCGTCTGGGGCAACAAGGACGCCTTCCTGCAGACGGCCAAAGGGCTGGAGGCCACGCGCGATCGTGCGCCGGCCGGCGAGTGGGACAAGATCGTCATCATGGGCAAGCAGATCTGCCCGGAGGAACCGCTGTTTGCCTCGACTGCCGGCAGCGGCCGCGGCGCAGGCGCCCTCGTCGACCTCAACCTGGAAGGCGGCGAGAACCGCGTCGACATCGATTTGTTCGGCGATCCGGACGGCGAACGCAGCAGCCTCGATCATCCGCTCGCCAAGGAGGCCGACGATACGGCGGCGACCGGCGAATCGCCGGGAGTGCGCTCGCAGTCGGGGCTCGACTTCACTCTGGATGCGCCCGAGCGCGGTGCGGACGATTCGCCGACACGCGAGATGCCGCCGCGCGATGAGCCCACTGTCGAGTCGGAGCTGCTGAACTTCGCCGATGCTCCGACGACCGAGTCTCCGGCGCTGAAGACGGCGGAGATGCGCGATCGCATCTCCTCGAAGCTGCCGGCGAAGGCGGACCAGACGGCCGAAGTGTCGATCGACGATCTCGGATTGGACCTCGATCACCTGGAACAGACCGGTTCGTCCGCCGACAGCATTTCGCAGCTCGCGGAAACCGATCATCCCGCCGACGCGCCGACCATGGTGGCCGGCCTGGATGAGCGCTCACGCCGCATAATGGAAGATGCTGCCAAGAATTCGCGCGACCGCGATCTGACCGAGCTGGAGCGCGAGCTCGAAGCCTCGTTCATCGCCGATCTCGACGCGCATCAGGAGGAGATCAAGACCGCGGTGCTCGGACCCGAGTCTGCCCCCACGGTGTTGATGCCGCGGGAGACCCCCGATAGCAGCCCGACCTCGCAAATGAAGTCGCCCGAGTTCTCCGACATTCGAGATCCCGAGCGCGTCGATCTCGATTCGACCTCCAGACTGCGTGGTATCAACGCGGACAGCATCGATTTGGATTTGGACCGACTGGCGACCGCGCTCGGCACGGGCGATGGCGATACACGCGAGCAGCCGCGGGCGGCCGAGGAAGTGTTCTCGACCGAAGTGTTCGAGGCCAGCCAGCGCAGCCGACGCGTCGATCTCGACGTCGGGGAGGCGATGAACGGCGCGGATCACCCGACCAATAAGCTGCAGGCGCAGACCAACAAGCTCAAGCCGGTCGATCTGGCGATGCCGGAATTGGAGCCGGTGACCATGAGCGAGGTCGGCACCAAGCTCGACCTCGCCCGCGCCTACATGGACATGGGCGATCCCGAAGGAGCCCGCAGCATTCTTGAAGAAGTCGTGCAGGAAGGCTCCGCCAGTCAGAAGCAAGAGGCGTCGCGCCTGATCGAATCGCTGCCCGGGTAAGGGCTTTCTATGCGTGGCGATGCCCGGCGAATCGCGGCCATCGTGGAGTATGACGGCAGCGACTATGCCGGCTGGCAGTCGCAAGCACACGCGGCGTCGATACAGGACGCCGTCGAGCATGCGGTTGCATTCGTCGCCGGCCACCCGGTCGTGGCGATTTGCGCCGGCCGCACCGATGCCGGCGTTCACGCGACCGGCCAGGTCATCCACTTCGACACCTCTGCCGAGCGCACGCCGCGCGCATGGGTGCTCGGCACCAACACCAAACTACCCCCCGCCATCGCCCTGCAGTGGGCGGGCGAGGTCGCGCCGGGATTCCATGCGCGCCACACCGCCGTGCGCCGCGTCTATCGGTATTATATTTTGAATTGCAGCGCCCGCCCGGCACTGCATAGGATGCGCACCGCATGGATTCACCGGGTGCTCGACACCGAGGCGATGCACCGCGGCGCGCAAGCGCTGCTCGGTGAGCATGATTTTTCAGCCTTTCGTTCGATGGAATGCCAATCCAAGAGCAGCGTCAGGCGCGTCGAGAGCGTGCGTGGTGCAGCGGGCCGGCGACAGCGTCTGGATGGAAATCGTGGCGAACGCGTATCTGCACCACATGGTGCGAAATATCGTCGGAACGCTGCTCGAGGTGCAGCGCGCGGCGGATCCGTTCGCCGCCATGGGGCGCATTCTTTCGGGGGGCGAGCGACGGCTGGCGGGCGCTACCGCACCGGCAGCGGGCCTGTACCTGTGGCGCGTGGAATATCCTTCCGTCCACGGCATTCCAGCGCTCGAGCGGAGGTTTTGTTAGACTACGGCATGTCCTGGTTCGAGCGAATCGTCCCCTCGCGCATCAAAACCGAGCGCCGCACGCGCTCCGTTCCGGAAGGCCTGTGGACCAAGTGTCCCGCCTGCGATGCGGTTCTCTACCGCGCTGAAATCGAGCGCAATCTGCACGTGTGTCCCAAGTGCAGCCACCATATGCGGATCAACGGCCGCGAGCGCCTGCTCAAGTTCCTCGATACCGGATCCACGAAGGAGATCGCCGCCAAGGTCGAGGCGGAAGATCCGCTCAAATTCAAGGACTCGAAGCGCTACAAGGACCGCATCGTGCAGGCGCAGAAGCAGACCGGCGAGCGCGATGCCTTGATCGTGATGTCGGGTCAGCTCGCCGGACTCGACGTCGTGGCCTGCGCATTCGAATTCCGTTTCCTGGGCGGCTCCATGGGGTCGGTCGTCGGCGAGAAATTCGTCCGTGCGGTCGAACATTGCCTGGAACACCGCACCCCCTTGGTGTGCTTCTCGGCGAGCGGCGGCGCCCGCATGCAGGAGGCGCTCTACTCGTTGCTGCAAATGGCCAAGACCAGCGCGGCCCTGAAGCGCTTGTCCGAAGCGCGACTGCCTTTCATTTCGGTCATGACCGATCCCACCACCGGGGGCGTCTCGGCGAGTCTTGCGATGCTGGGCGACATCAATATCGGCGAACCCAAGGCGCTGATCGGTTTCGCTGGGCCGCGCGTCATTCAACAAACCGTGCGCGAGACACTGCCCGAAGGTTTCCAGCGCAGCGAGTTTCTGCTCGAGCATGGCGCGCTCGATATGATCGTCGATCGGCGCGAGCTGCGCGATCGGATCGGCGCCATGTTGCGATTGTTGTCCGGTAAAGAGCCCGCCGCGGCTTGAGAGCGTGTCTTCAGACAGGCTCTTGAGGGACGGTTCGCGCAAGCGGAGCCTCGAGCAGTGGCTGGCCCACCAAGCACAGGCGCATCCGCAGTCGATCGATCTAGGACTGGAGCGCCTTCAGCGCGTGCTCGAGCGCCTCGCACTGGCGCCAGCCGCGGGTGCCCGTCATCACCGTCGCCGGGCACCAACGGCAAGGGCTCCGTGAGCGCCTTCTGCACCTCGATACTCGCGTCGGCGGGCTATCGCGTCGGCACGTTCACCTCGCCACACCTGCGCGACTATCGCGAGCGCATCCGCATCGACGGTGCGTATGCGAGCGGCGATGCGCTGCGCGGGGCATTCGAGAAAATTGAAGCGGCCTGTCTGGGCGGGGCCGGCGAGGGCGCGCCGCCCGGCGAGGCGCCGCGGCGAGGTGTCGTTGACCTTCTTCGAATACAACGCGCTCGCCGCCATCCTGATTTTCGAGTCCGCGCGGCTCGATGCCTGGGTGCTCGAAGTCGGCATGGGCGGACGCTTGGACGCGGTCAACGTCGTCGATCCGGGCGTCGCGGTGGTGGTGAGCATCGGTTTCGATCACCAGGAGTTTCTGGGATCGACCCTCGAGGCCATCGCGCGGGAAAAGGCGGGGATCTTTCGTGCCGGCATTCCGGCAGTGCTCGGCAGCCGCGATATGCCGCCGGTTCTCGACTGCATCGCGCAAGCGATCGGTGCGCCGCTGAAGCGTTTTGGAGTCGAATACGGCTATACGCGACACGCGAGCCACTGGAGCTACCGGGGCACGCGCTGGGAGCTGCCGGATCTGCCTTCGCCGGCGCTCCTCGGCGACATCCAGTTCGCGCAACGCCGCGGCTGCCATCGCCGCTTTCGAGGAGCTCGATGCGCGTCTCGACCTGCCGGCGGCGGCGGTTGCGCGCGGGTTGAGCCGCCGTGCGGCTGGTCGGACGATTTCAAGTGATCGATCCGGGCGCCGCGCGGATGGCGGCGCGCCGGGTCACCGCACGGCCGACGTGGATACTGGACGTGGCCCACAATCCCGATGCCGCGCGAGTGCTCGCGCAGAATTTGCGCGCGTTGCCGAGCGCGGGCAGGACGCTCGCGGTGTGTGGAATCCTTGCGGACAAGGATGCGCCTGGCGTCGCCGCGCAGCTGCGCGACTGCATCGATGCGTGGTGGTTTGCCTCGACGGAGGGTCGCACGCGGCACCAGCGGCGCGACGTTCGCGGCTCGGATCGCGCCGATATTGCGGAGCGCCGACTGCCGCGAGCGCACGGCATCGCGGCGGCATGCGCGGCGGCGTTGCGGGCGGCGGGACCACGCGACCGCATCGTCGTGTTCGGTTCGTTCCACACCGTGGGACCTGCGCTCGATTGGCTCGAGCACCGCGGCTTGCTGCCGCCGGAGAGCGTTCCCGAATATACTGCGCGCGCCCGTGCGAACCTGAACTCGAGGGTCCATGGATCGTCGCGTCAAGGAGCGCCTGATCGGCGCCACGATTTTGGTCGTGCTGATCGTGCTGATCGTGCCCGAATTGCTTGTCGGGACCGAAGCGGCCGGCGCCGCCGCTGGCGCGACTGAGCCTGCCCGTTCCGACGCGCAGCGTTCCGTGGATTTGGCGACGAGCAAAGCGACGACTGCACGGGGCGCCGATGGCTTGCCGGCGCCGCCGTGCCAAGCGCCGACTCCGCCGCAACGGCGGCGCTCTCCGCACCGATGCCGCGGCCGCGCCGGAGCACCGGCCGGGCAGCGCGCCCACGGATGCTCCCACCGTGACGACACTGCGTGCCCAGGCGCCAGCGGCGGCGGTTGAAAGCCGCGAATCGGCCCCCAAATCCGCGGCAGAGTCACGAAAATCGAGCGCCGCCGATGCCGCGGAGGCTGTCGCGTCGTCGTCGCACCACGCGTGGGCGGTGCAGTTCGGCAGCTTTGCGAGCAAGGCGAATGCGGAGAAACTGGTGCATCAACTGAGGGCGAGAGGCGCTCGGTGTACGTCATTTCGAGCGGTTCGGGACCGTCGCTGCGATATCGCGTGCGAATGGGGCCGATGGCGACCGCGAGGCGGCCGAACGTACGATCGCCAAGCTCAAGGCGCGAAGGTCATCCGGCGACCCTCGTCACTCCATGATTGTCATTTATGCCAATGGTTTCACGCCACCCAGGCCCAGGCTCCGGTAGAATGCGCCCTGGTCGTGAGCCGGCCCGCGATTTGGGGATGCAAAGCTAAAGGTGTGCGTTTGACCGGAGCCGATGTTCTAATTTTGCTGGTTCTGTTGGGCTCGACCTTGATCGGATTACTGCGCGGTTTCGTACGCGAAGCGGTGTCCCTGGCATTTTGGGTGCTCGCCATCTGGGCGGCATGGAAATTCGCTCCCCTCGGTCGAGCCGCACCTGGGCGGCCTCCTGGCCGATCCGAGCGTGGCCCCCTGGGTGGGGCGGTTGGTCGTTCTGGTGCTCGTCCTCTTGATCGGGTGGGTGATCGGCATGCTGCTCAGCTACATCACGCGCAGCGCCGGGCTCGGACCCTTGGATCGGGTCATCGGGCTGCTGTTCGGCATCGTGCGCGGCATGGTGCTGATGGGCCTCATGATCATCGGCGGCGAACTGCTGCATCTGAACCACGAGGAGTGGTGGAATCGCTCGAAGCTCGTGCCCTACGGTGAGACCGTCGGGGATTGGTTGCGAGCCATGGTCGGCGAGCGCGGCGATCCTTGGGCCAAACTCGAGCGACTCACCGGGGTCAAAGAGCGAGTCAAGTAGACCAGGAGGTCCTTCATGTGCGGAATCGTCGGAATGGTGGGTGTGAGCGCCGTCAATCAACGGATCTATGACGCACTCACGGTGCTGCAACACCGCGGCCAGGATGCCGCCGGCATCATGACCACCGAGTCGGGCGAGCTCTTCATGCGCAAGGACTCGGGGCTGGTGCGCGATGTCTTTCAGCAAAAGCACATGGTCAAGCTCAAGGGCAACGTCGGCATCGGCCACGTCCGCTATCCGACTGCCGGTGCCGACAGCGCGCACGATGCGCAGCCGTTCTACGTGAATTCTCCCTACGGCCTCTGTCTCGGCCACAACGGCAATCTGACCAACGCTCGCGAACTCACCGAAGTGCTGGTGCGGGAAGACCGCCGGCACCTGAACACCACCTCCGATTCCGAAGTGCTGCTGAACGTGCTGGCCTCGGAACTGCAGCGCGTCGGCACGCCGCGCGTCACGCCCGCAGACATTTTTGCGGCGGCCAACGCCGTTTACCGGCGCTGTCGCGGCGGCTACGCCGTCGTTGCGATGGTGATCGGCCACGGCATTCTCGGCTTCCGCGACCCAAACGGCATCCGCCCCCTGGTGATCGGCAAGCGCGACACCAAGAAGGGCACCGAGTGGATGCTCGCCTCCGAGAGCGTCGCGCTCGATATGCTGGGTTTCGACATGCTGCGCGACGTGGCGCCCGGCGAGGCGGTGTTCATCGACGAGCAGGGACGGTTCTACGCGCAGCAATGCGTGGCGATGGCGCGCCACACTCCGTGCATCTTCGAATACGTTTATTTCGCGCGGCCCGACTCGATCATCGACAACATTTCCGTCTACAAGGCGCGTCTGCGCATGGGCGAGCGCCTCGCGGAGAAAATCAAACGCGAACGGCCTGATCACGACATCGACGTGGTCATTCCGATCCCCGATACCAGCCGGACCAGCGCCGTTCAGGTCGCCCAGCTCCTCGGTGTCAAGTATCGCGAGGGCTTCATCAAAAACCGCTACATCGGCCGGACCTTCATCATGCCGGGGCAGGAACAGCGATCGAAATCGGTCCGCAGCAAATTGAATGCCATCGATCTGGAATTTCGCGGCAAGACGGTGCTGCTGGTGGATGACTCCATCGTGCGCGGCACCACCTCGGCGCAGATCATCGACATGGCCCGCGAGGCGGGTGCCAAAAAGGTGTATTTCGCCTCGGCCGCGCCGCCGGTGCGTTACCCGAATGTGTACGGCATCGACATGCCCGACGCATCGGAGCTCGTAGCCGCCGGACATACCGATGCGGAGGTCCGCGACATCATCGGCGCCGATTGGCTGATCTACCAGGAATTGGAAGATCTGGTCCACGCAGTGCGCCACGACAACGCGAAGATCATCGATTTCGATACCTCATGCTTTTCGGGCGAGTACGTCACGGGCGACGTGACTCCCGAGTACTTGAAGCGCCTGCAGGGAGAGCGTTCCGACGAAGCCAAGCAGCTGCGTCGAGAGGGTGCCGGTCGTGGGCTCAAGTCAGTTCGAGTTCTGTAGAGCTGCGCTCCGGGCGGCTCGGTCTTGAGCCTGCGTCTGTTGGTGATCGCGGATCGGCCCGAGTACCGACTCCTGGTCAAAAAACACGTGGAGATCGAGTGGCCCACCGCCACCGTCCTCGACCACCGTCTGGGCGAGGACGAGCCGTTGGACGACAAATTCGCCGCGGCCGGGTTCGATGCCGTCATCATCGTCGCGGCGCCGCCCACCGACAACGCAGAGCAGCTGGCTGCCAGACAGTTGGCGAAACCCGAATTCGCGCCGGTGGTGCTGATCCTGCTGCAGGACGCGCCGCCTGCGCCGCCGCTCGCGGTCGCCGGATTGCACCGGCTGTACGGCCGCAAGATCGATCGCGACCAGCTCATTCGAGCCCTCAACAACGCCTCACGCGAGCACCGTCAGACCCTGGTCCTGTCGCGTGCAAATCCGGACTTCGATCAACGCTACCGCTTCGGATCGGTGATGATCCGCGGCCACCGCTGCATCCGGCAGGTGGGCAGCGGCGGCATGTGCAAGATCTACCTGGCGGAGAGCGAACGCGCGGGAACTCTGGTGGTGCTCAAGGTGTTCAGCCAGGTTCCCGATGTCTCCGAACGCATCATCGGCTTCGATCGATTCCTCCAGGAATACCAAATCGTCGCGGGCCTGAAGCATCGGAACATCGTGCGCATTTACGATTTGGGCGTTGCCGATGATCATGCCTACATCGCCATGGAGCACTTTCCGGCCGGCGACTTGCGGCAGCGGATGAAGTTGCCGCTCGAGCCGGCGACAGCGCTGCATTTTCTCGAGCAGATGGCGAGCGCCCTCGACGCCATCCATGCGGTAGGTGTGCTGCACCGGGACCTCAAGCCCGCCAACGTAATGCTGCGGACCGACGGCTCGCTTTGTTTGATCGATTTCGGCCTGGCGAAAGCCAACGAGCTCGACGCTGATTTGACCGGTACGCGGGAGATATTCGGCACCCCGTATTACATGAGTCCGGAGCAGGGGCATGCCGAGCTGATCGACGCACGCAGCGACCTCTACAGCCTGGGCGTCGTATTCTTCGAGATGCTGATCGGCCGCAAGCCCTACACGGGCGCGTCCGCGATGGAAGTCATCTACAAGCACAAGCGCACCGAGCTGCCCGCCATTCCACCGCAGTTCGCAACGTATGAGCCTTTATTGCGCCGCTTGCTTGCGAAGTCCCCGGACGATCGATTTCAGACGGCGCGCTCGGTCCTCGACGCCGTTGCCGAGTTGAAGATCCCGGCGTGAAGCAGGGTGTCATGCATCCGCTGCTGCGGGCGCCGACCCCGGCTGCCTGGATCGAGCGGGCTCGGCAGTCCTGCGACGTGCTGCTGATCGATCACGCCAACTGCGAAAAAAAGGCGGCTTCGACCGCGATCGCACTGATGTTCGCCTACGCCGAGGATTTGGAGCTCACCGACAAGATGTCGCGGCTCGCCCGCGAGGAATTGCGGCATTACGAGCAGGTCGCCGCGCTCATGAAGAAGTTGCGGGTCGTCCCGCAGCGCCTGGCGCCGGGACGCTATGCCGAGCGCCTGCGTCGGCTGGTCGCGAGGACCGAGCCGCGGCGCGAGGTCGATCTGATGATCTGCGGCGCGTTGATCGAGGCGCGCTCTTGCGAGCGCTTCATGGTGCTGGGTCCCGCGATCGGCGGTCCGCTGGGCGAGCTGTTCGCCGCCCTGCACGCGGCCGAAGCCCGCCATTTCAAGGTGTACCTCGATCTCGCGCGCCGCGCCGCCCTGCGCGCCGGCATCGAGCCGACGGCGCGGATCGAGGAATTTGCAGCGCTCGAAGCCGACCTGATCACGAGCCGCGATGAGCTGTTTCGCTTTCATTCCGGAGTTCCTTGAAGTGTCCCGCAGCGGCGGACCCCAGGGTGTGACGCTAAAAAAAGCAACGTTATGACGTTTTGGTGCCGTCCGTTTGACGGGCGTCATAACGTCAAAGCGTCACCGCGGCAGGGGCGTCAACTCCGGGCCACTTTCATCCCACCGCAATACGCTGCCCTGGGTGTACCAGTCGCCGAGCACGATCCGGGTGCAGCTGCGGCCATCGACTTCGAGGGGATGAATGGCGGGCCGGTGCGTGTGCCCGTGCAGCAAGGTGGCGGCGCCGGCGGCGCGCAGCGCGGCGGCCACGCTCCCGGCATTGACGTCGGTAATGGCATATTCAACGGCCGCCGTGTGCGCCTGACTGCCGACCCGGGCGGCCCCGGCGAGCGCGCGACGGGCCGCCACCGACAGGCCTAGAAATCGTCGCTGCCAATCCGCGTCGCGCACCGTCGCGCGCAAGCGCTGGTAGGCTCGATCATCGGTACACAGGGCATCGCCGTGCATGACCAGCACCGGTTCGCCGTAGAGCGTCACGATCAGCGGATCCGCCAGCAACTGCGCGCCTGAGCTCGAGCAGAATTGGGGGCCGAGTAAAAAGTCGCGATTGCCGTGCATCACGAAGCAGGGCACACCCGCGGCCGTGAGCGACCTCAGTCCGGCGACAACGGCGATCTGCGCGGGGTCCGCCGCGTCATCGCCCACCCATGATTCGAACAGATCACCCAGGATGTACAGCGCATCCGCGGCGCGCGCCTGCGTGCGAAGGAAATCGAGGAATTGCCCGGTTATCTCAGGATGAGACGCATCGATGTGCAGATCCGAAATGAACAGGACGGCCACGCCGAGCGTCGTCACGCAATCATGGAGCGGGTACGCGCTCGATCCGCTCGATGATGACCGGCTTGGTGGGCGCATCCTCTTTGAAGGGACCCTTGGCGCCGGTGGGAACCGTGCTGATCCGGTCCGCCACATCCATGCCCTGCACCACTTTGCCGAACACCGCATAGCCCCAACGATTTTGATTCGGATCGAGCGCCGCATTGTCCGCAAGGTTCACGTAGAACTGCACGTCTCCGCCGTGCGGATCCGACGGGCGGGCGAGCCCGACGGTTCCGCGCGTGTTGCTCAGACCGTTGCCGGATTCGTTGACCACCTTGGCGGGAGTGCCCTTGAGTTTGTAGTCGGGATCATAGCCGCCACCTTGAATGACGAAATTCGGGATGGCGCGATGAAAGATGGTGCCGGAGTAAAAGCCTTGATCGACGTATTTCAGGAACTGCGCGACCGTGAGAGGAGCGCGCTCGGCGTTCAATTCGATGGTGAAATTGCCCATCGAAGTGACCACCTGCACCTGGGTGCTGGCGACGGTCGGAGCGGGCTTGCTCGCCTCGGCTGGCGGTTCGGCGGCATGGCTCGAGGTCAAAAGGGCCACGGTCAGCAGCCCGGCATGGAGGAATGGATGTTTCATGCGCCGCGATTCTACTCGAATGGGTACAATCTTGAGCATGTCCTCACCGGTCGTCACCCGTTTCGCGCCCAGTCCGACGGGCTCTTTGCACTTGGGAAATGCGCGCACCGCTTTTTTCAGCCACTTGTGGGCTCGCAAGAGCGGCGGTCGGTTCATTTTGAGGATCGAGGATACGGATGTCGAGCGCAGCGAATCACGTCACCGGGTGGCGCTGATGGCGGAATTGCGCTGGTTGGGATTCGACTGGGACGAAGGCCCCGACATCGGGGGTCCGTCCGCGCCGTATTCGCAGTCGGAGCGGGGTGCCTTTTATCGGGAATTGTTCGCCCGCCTGGAGTCGCAGGGCCGGGCCTATCCCTGCTTTTGCACCGCTGAGGAACTGGAACTGTCGCGAAAACTCCAGCGCATGGCCGGCAGGCCTCCCCGCTATGCGGGTACCTGCCGGGAGTTGACGGCGGCACAACGTGCCGAGCGCGCGTCGCGGGGCTCGAGGCCGACGCTGCGCTTCGCGGTTCCCCCGGGCGCAGTGATCGAATTCACCGATGCCGTGCACGGACCTCAGTCATTCACGTCCAGCGACATCGGCGATTTCATCATTCGGCGCGAGGATGGAACCTCGGCATTCTTTTTTTCCAACGCCGTCGACGACTCGGACATGGGGGTGACGCAGGTTTTGCGCGGCGACGACCATCTCACGAACACTCCGCGACAGTTGATGCTGCTCGATGCCTTGAAGATGCGGCGCCCCGGTTATGGGCACGTCGGGCTGCTGGTGGGCGAGGACGGCGCACCGCTGTCGAAGCGCCACGGCAGCACCAGCGTGCAGGAATTTCGCGAGCGCGGCTTCCTGCGCGACGCCCTGCTCAATCATCTGTTCCGCCTGGGGCACACGAGCGACGTCGGGGGCTGGCTGCCGGCGCCCGAGATGCCGGCACATTTCCGGCCCGAACATCTCGGCCGGGCACCGGCGCGGTTCGAGGAGTCGCAGCTCATCCATTGGCAGAAGGAGGCGTTGCAGCGGATGTCGGCCGCCGAGATCGGCGCCTGGTTGGGCGGCGAGGTGTCGACCGCCTTCGTCGAGTCGACCGCCTTCGTCGAGTTGATACGGCACAACGTGGTGTTGCCGGCGGACGCCGCTCCCTGGACGGCCGTGGTGCGCGGCGAACTGCCGCCGCTGGAGCCCGACGAGCGACGCATCGTCTGCGCTGCGGGCCGCGAATTTTTCGCGGCAGCCGTCCAAGCTCTCGATGAGGCGGGCCCGGACCTGAATATGCTCACGAAAGTATTGAAGGAGCGTACCGGGCGCAAGGGCGCGGAGCTGTTCATGCCGCTGCGCGTCGCGCTCACCGGCCGGGCACACGGTCCGGAGCTTGCGCCGCTGCTGAAGTTGATGTCGCCGGAAACGGCGCGGCGCCGACTGGAGTTCCATGCTCGAAATCCATAATTCACTGACGGGCCGAAAGGAGCAATTCAAACCGCTGCGCGGTGACGAGGTGCGCATGTACGTATGCGGCATGACCGTGTACGACTACATTCACCTCGGTCACGCGCGGATGCTGACGGTATTCGATCTGGTGCAGCGCTACCTGCGCTCGCGCGGCTTCAAGGTCACCTATGTTCGCAACATCACCGACATCGATGACAAGATCATTCAGCGCGCGGCGCAGAACGGCGAGGATTGGTCCGAACTCGCGCGGCGCTTCACGGTCGCCATGCAGGAGGATTGTGCGACGCTCGGGCTGCAAGTCCCGGATGTCGAGCCGCGCGCGACCGAGTTCATCGCCCCCATCATCGCCATGACGCAGACGCTCATCGACAAGGGCTACGCCTATCTCGCGCCGAACGGCGATGTGATGTATTCGGTGCGAAAATTCGAGAACTACGGAGCGCTGTCCGGCAAGAAGATCGACGAGCTGCGCGCCGGCTCGCGCGTGCCGGTCGACGAGTTCAAGCTCGATCCACTCGATTTCGTGCTGTGGAAGCACGCCAAAACGGGCGAGCCGTCGTGGCCCTCGCCCTGGGGCGCGGGGCGTCCCGGCTGGCACATCGAGTGCTCGGCAATGTCGACGAGCCTGCTCGGCGACTATTTTGACCTGCACGGCGGCGGCTTGGATTTGAAATTCCCACACCACGAGAATGAGATTGCCCAGTCCTGCGCCGCCTGCGGCACCCCGTTCGTGAATGTCTGGATGCACAACGGATTCGTACGCATCGACGATGAGAAGATGTCGAAGTCCCTGGGAAACTTCTTCACGGTGCGCGACGTGCTGAAGACATTGCGCGATCCGGAGGTTTTGCGCTTCTTTTTGCTCAGCAGCCACTACCGCGGGCCGATCAACTATTCGGCCGATCAGCTCGCGCAGGCGGATGAAACGCTGAACGGTTTGTATCGTTCGCTCAAAGGCGCCGTTTCCAGCCGGCCGGTCACCGAGAGCGACTACCCGCCCGAACTCCGACGCTTTCATGACGCCATGGACGATGACTTCAACACCCCGGAGGCGCTCGGCGTCATGCAGGGGGTGGCGCGCGAGCTGAACAGTGCGAAGACAGCGGGGAATTCAGCCGAGGTCGAGCGCGCCGCCGCAGCCCTGCTCTCGATGGGCAAGACGCTCGGAATCCTGCAGCAGGATCCGGATGCCTACCTCAAGCGCGGTGTTGGCGGGGCGAGCGCGACGGACGCGGAGATCGAGCGGCGGCTCGCGATGCGCCGCGCGGCGCGGGCGGCGGGTGATTTCAAGGAAGCGGATCGAATTCGCGACGAACTTGCGGCCGAGGGAATCGTGCTGGAAGACAAGACCGGCGGAGTTACCGAATGGCGGCGGTCCTGAGGACCGCGCGCCTTTCGATAGCGGTGTGAGACTTCAGTCGGAAGAATTTCGCGTCATCATCACGCCGAGGACGATGCCGACCACGGCGGCAATCCCGACCACCTGCCAGGGGTTGTCGCGCACATAGCTGTCGGTGGTCCGGGTCACCTGTTGGGCCTGGCCGCGGACCTGTTGCGCGCCATCGCTCAGGGCGCTCTTCGCGGCAGCCAACGCGATCTTCACCTTGGCCCGAACCCGGGCGATTTCCGGCGTCTCGACGTTCTTGATGGCGTTCGTCAAGTCTTCCACGTTGGCGAGAAAGTCGTTGATGTTCCCTGTCACCATATTTCTTCCTTTGCGAAGCTGGGTAGCCTCCGAGTGAGTATTCACGGTGTACTCCTGTGTTATCTCAGGTGAGGGTGCTCAGGCACGCCTCTCAAACGCGTCGACCCAAGCTCATCAAGAAGCTCACGATCGCGCCGATCAGAAAAATGACGAACAGGACTTTTGCGATTCCGGCAGCGCCTACCGCAATGCCGCCGAATCCGAAAAACGCCGCGATGAGGGCGATGACGAAAAACACAACAGCATAATGAAGCATGTGCGCACCTATTTAATGAGAAATTACGATCCGACCCGGGCAGGTACTGTGCATGAGCGCTCTCGGGTAAGCAGTCGGTGCCCGGGCCGGGGTACCGTAGGATATCGCCCACGTTTTGCGGGCACCGGGTTCACACACGCGCCGTTCGAAAGCGAAGCGGCGACATGTCGGCGACGACGACCCCCGCCGCGAGGAGATCCTGCGGTAGAGGCAGCCCGCGCACGAGGGCCGCTGCCGCCCGGGATAAGGCCGGCGCCGTTTGAATTCCATAACCACCTTGTCCGGCAAGCCAGAAGAAGCCATCGGCTTCCGGCGAGAAGCCGACCACCGGCGAGCGATCCGGCGCGAAGGTCCGCAAACCCGCCCAACGCGCCTTGAGACGGTGAATCTGCAGCGTCGTTGCGGCCTGGACTCGATCCACCGCAACCGCGATATCCCACTCATCGGGCTGGGCGTCCCCCGGTACGGTGGCAGTTTCGTCGGCCGGCGAGATGAACAGCGAACCCGCGTCCGGTTTGAAATAAAATTGCTCGTCGATGTCGTTGACGAACGGCCACTCGTCGACCGTCACGCCGGGGGGCGAATCGACGAGCACCGCAGTGCGCCGGCAAGGCACGAGGCCGATCGGCGCGATACTACCCAATCGGGCAATCTCGTCCGCCCACGCGCCAGCGGCATTGATGACAATCGGCGCCTGCAGAGATTCGGCGCCTGCGCGGACAGTCCACCCTCTGGCATCGCGCTCGAGCGATTCCACCGCGGCGTTGTTGATGAACCGGCCGCCGCGCTGCCGGAACAGGCGTAGATAGCCGTGGTGCAGGCCGTGCACCTCGATATCGCTCGAATCAGGCTCCAACAAGGCGCCCGCCACGTACCCCTCTCGCAAAATGGGGCAGCGGCGTTGCGCCTCGGCAGTACTTAGCCAGCGCGTCGCGGGTGCGATATCCGGCAGCGCGGCAAAGCGATGCAGCGTTTCGAGCTGCTGCGACGTGGCAATGTATAGACAGCCGCGCGGGTGAGTCAGGGCGCTCTCGGCGAATCCCGGTACCGGGTCGAAGAGAAAGGAACGGCTGGCGCGCGTCAGGGCGCGAATCACGGCATTGCCGTAGATTTCCGTAAACAACGCCGCCGACCGCCCGGTGGCGTGATAACCGGCGCGTTCCTCGCGCTCGACGAGAACCACCCGCTGCGTTTCGGCAAGATGCGCCGCCACAGAAGCACCGGCCATGCCGGCGCCGATCACGACGATGTCGGTTTGGATCACGTGAGATTCCTGACGTTCGCTGCAATCGTCGGTTCGTCTGCGGTGGTTCGGGAGCGGGCGATTTGACGCTCATACAGCGATATCAATGCGCCCAGGTCCTCCTCAATGAGCCCCTCGCCGGCGGCCTGTTCATACACCCGCAACGCCGCGGCGGCCAGCGGCAATTGCACCCGCCGCGCTCGCGCGAGCGTCTCGACTGCGGTCAGATCTTTCAGCATGAGCGCCAATTCACCAAGTTTGGGATCCGTAACGTGCGCGGCCATTCTGCGCCCGAATATCTGCAGGGGGATCGAGTCGGCGAAGCCGCCGGTGAGCGCATCCGGCAGTATGCCGGGATCGAGGCCATTGTCGGCGGCGAGCGTCAGTGCCTCCGCGATGGCGACGAGGTTGCTGGCGACGATGAGCTGGTTGCACAACTTCACCGTTTGTCCCGAACCCAACTCGCCGACCCGCGTGATGCGTTGAGCGAGGGCGGTAAACAGCGGCGCCAGTCGATCGAGGTCGGCAGCCGACCCGCCGCAGAATATGACGAGCTTGCCTTGCGCGGCGCCGGTGGCGCCTCCGGAAACCGGAGCGTCCACCCAGTCGATGCGCCGGTGCTCCTGCAACCGCCGGGCAAATTCCAATGTCCGGCCCGGTCCGATGGTCGAGAAATCGACCAGCAGAGGTGCCGGATTGCGCGCTGATGCGACCCCGCTTTCGCCGAACAGCACGACCTCCGTTGCGGAGGCGTTGGCGAGACATAAGCAAATGGCATGCGCACCCTCCACCGCTTCGGCCGGCGAGGCGGCGCGAACGGCTCCCGCCGCTAGAAGCGGCTCGAGCTTGGCCGGGGTGCGGTTCCAGACGCGCATGGCGAATCCGGAGCCGAGCAACCGATGCACCATCGGCACGCCCATCAGACCGGTGCCAATGAATGCAACGTCGTGGATGGAGTCGGGACCTGGTGTTTCCTGCATCTTTCCCTCGCCTCACAGCTGCAAATGAGCAAGCGGAATCCGCGTCGAGCGCTTGACCGTTGCCAGTACGACACTCGAGTGGAGATCGCGCACATTCGGAATGCGAATCAGCTTTTTCAGCACGACATTGCTCAGCGACTCCAGATCCCTGCCATACACCTCGAGGATGAAATCGTAGCTCCCCGTCATGGCATAGCAGTTCGTGACCTCGTCGAGCAGGGCGATTTCCTTTTCGAATCGTGCCACCGTCTCGTCGGTGTGCTCGGTCAATTTGACCTGCACGATCGCCAGCACTTCCAATCCGATACGGGCGGGATTCAACTGCGCCGCATAGCCCTCGATCACTCCGTTGGTTTCCAGCGCTTTGATCCGACGCGCGCAGGGGGTTGGCGAGAGGCCGATGGATTCGGCGAGTTCAACCACCGACAAGCGCCCGTCGCGCTGGAGGGCCGACAGGATACGAACGTCGAATCGATCGAGATCCATAATCTCACTCTCGTTGCAGTACCGATTGGCGATTATCACTAAAAATTATGCAATTTTGGGATCTTTTTGGCGATTTCGGTCCCGAACCCTGGACTAGGCTCAGCTGCATGGTGGCAAACCCGCAGAAGATGCTACACGAGCCGACCTCCGGCCCGGCCCGGGCGGGGTCGGTCGATTGGCTCGCGGTGGTGCGCCAGGCGGCGGCATCCCGGGCGCTCGATGAGCTCGAGGAAGCGAAACTCGTGCCGCAGCGCAAGGTGCTGTATCAGTTTTCGGCGCGCGGGCACGAGGTCAGTCAAGTGGTGCTCGGTACGTTTCTCACCGGGCCTCGCGATGGAGTCGGGGCCTACTACCGCTCCCGGCCGCTCCTGCTCGCGTTGGGTTTGTCACCCCAGGAAGCCCTCGCCTCGACCATGATGCGCGCAGGCGGCATGAGTGAAGGCCGCGATATCGGCGTTGTCTTCAATCTTCCGCGCCGCCAGGGCGCCTGCGTCCTGCCCGTGTGCGGCGGTGTGGGTACGCAATACACGCCCGCGGTGGGCTGGGCTCAGGCCCTGCGCTACCGCTCACTCACGCTCGGCGATGCGGATTTCGCCGGCAGCATTGCGGTGGCGCACGGCGGCGATGCATCGACCGCGACCAACGGATTCTGGGCCGCACTCAATATCGTGACGACCGAGCGGCTGCCATATTTGTTTTTCATCGAGGACAACGGATATGGAATCTCGGTGCCGTCGCAGCAGCAGACGCCGGGCGGCAATATCGCCCGAAACCTCGCGGCGTTCGGCGGCCTGCGGGTGCTCGATGGCGACGGATCCGACCCGCTGGCTGCTGCGGCTCTCATCGAGGATGCGGTGGCCGGCGTGAGATCCGGTGACGGTCCGGCGCTGCTCAGACTGACCGTGCCGCGCTTGTCGGGTCACTCCGGTCAGGACACACAGGCATACAAAAGTGCAGCGGAAATCGCGGCCGAGCGCGAGCGCGACCCGCTGCAGAGGCTTCGCGCGCAGCTCGTGCCGGCGGTCATGTCACGCGAGGTTTGGGAATTTGAAATGTCCCGGGGCCGCAGGATGGCAACCTCGGCACTCGAGACTGTCGAGGCCGGCGCCGCCCCCGATCCGGCGCGGGTCAGGCGGTTTCTGTTTTCCGAGTTCCGCCCCGATGGCAGCATCGACCTGCAGCAACAGGGTGGCGTGCTCCCCGACGGATTCGTGCCTCTGCCCGGTACTGCGCAGGCGGATCCGCAGGGTCCACGCATCAATCTCGTCACGGCGGTGCGGCGCACTCTGCAGCACGAGCTCGAAGTCAATCCGCGACTTCTCATCTTCGGCGAGGACGTTGGACGCAAGGGCGGCGTCCACGCCGCCACCTTGGGACTGCAGGAGAAGTTCGGCGCTGCAAGAGTCTTCGACACCAGCTTGTCCGAGGAAGGCATCATCGGCCGCGCTGTGGGCATGTCCGCCGCCGGACTGATGCCGGTTCCCGAGATTCAATTCCGAAAATATGCGGATCCAGCCGCGGAGCAACTCAATGACTGCGGCACGATGCGCTGGCGTACCGCCAATCGATTCGCGGCGCCCATGGTCGTGCGCATCCCCGGAGGTTTCTTCAAGTGCGGCGATCCGTGGCATAGCCAATCGAACGAAGTGCAGTGGATTCACGGCCTCGGCTGGCGGGTGGCCATGCCCTCGAATGCGCAGGACGCGGTCGGCCTGCTGCGCTCGGCATTGCGCGGCAACGATCCGACCATCTTCTTCGAGCACCGCGCGCTGCTCGATGGCGCCTGGGCGAGGCGCCCCTACCCCGGCGATGAGTACGTCGTGCCCTTCGGCAGGGCCAGCGTGTTGCGCGCGGGCGGCGCGATGACCGTGGTGAGCTGGGGTGCGATGGTCGAGCGCTGCGAGCAGGCGATCGAGCGCACCGGGATCGACGCGGAGCTGATCGACCTGCGAACCCTTTCGCCGTGGGATCGCGAGGCGGTCCTTGCCTCGGTGCGCAAGACGCGGCGCTGCCTCATCGTGCACGAGGATACGATCACGGCAGGTTTCGGCGCGGAGATTGCGGCAACTGTGGCGAAGGAGGCGTTCTTCGACCTCGACGCACCGCTCGATCGGCTGGCTGTTCCCGACGTGCCGAGCCCGCACAGCCCGAGTCTTCTGGAGGCTGTGTTGCCGAATATCGAGTCGATTTCGCGGGCGTTGACCAACCTGGCCGAGATTTGAACATGCCCGACATCGCGGAGGTGCTCGTTCCGGCGAACGAGGAAGGGACTCGGGCTACGATCCTGCGCTGGTGCAAAGCCGTCGGGGACACGGTGGCGAAGGATGAAGCCCTGGTCGAGCTCGAGACCGACAAGGTGACCGTGGAGGTCCCATCGCCCGCCCACGGCACGCTGATCGAGATCCTGAAGCCGGTCGATGCCGAGGTCAGTCCCGACGACGTGCTCGCCCGATTACGGCTCGCCGAACGGGCCGATAGCGGTGGGGGCGCCCCTGCCTCGTCGGCTGCGCCGGCAACGCCGGCTGCGGGTGGCGCGGCGCCCACCGCCGTCGCGGCCTCTGCCGAACAGGCCGCCGCACAGGGCACATTGAGCCCGGCGGTGCGTCGGCTGCTTCGCGACCATGCGCTCGCTCCATCGGACATCCAGGGCAGCGGACGCCAGGGGCGCATCACGGCCGCCGACATCGAACGCCACGTCGCCGGCGCGGCGCGCGTCAATTCAACCGCGGAAGATGCACGGCGCCCACATTCGGCCATGCGCCGCCGCATCGCCGAGCACATGGTGCGCAGCGTCGCGGCCGCGCCGCACGTCACGACCCTGTTCGAAGCGGATGTGACGCGGGTGCTCGCGCACCGCAAGCGACATGCGAAGGAGTTCGAGCGGCAGGGAGTGCGGCTGACGCTTACCGCCTATTTCATCGCGGCATGCGCACGCGCCTTGCGAGAGCATCCGGAAGTCAATGCAAGTTTCGAGGCGGACGCGCTCGTGCTGCATCCGGAATGTAACGTTGGAGTCGGTACGGCGCTCGGGACCGAGGGGCTCATCGTGCCCGTCGTGCACGGTGCGCAGGGGTTGAGCTTGTTGGAAATCGCACGACGGCTCGGCCGGCTCGTCGTCGCCGCGCGCGATGGCAAGCTCGCGCCCGAGGATGTGCGCGGCGGGACGTTCACGATATCCAATCACGGCGTCAGCGGCAGTCTGCTGGCGTCGCCCGTCGTCATCAATCAGCCGCAGGTGGCAATACTCGGCGTCGGCAAGGTGCAGCGGCGCGTGCGGGTCGTCGACACGGAGGGGGCGGAGGCGATCGCCATCCGTTCGATGTGCTACCTCACACTCACGATCGACCACCGGGCACTCGATGCGTTTCAGGCCAATGCGTTCCTGTCGAAAATCGTCAGCCATCTCCAGGAGTGGCCGCAGGATTGAGTCCGGTGCATCGGCCTCGTGGGACCTGGTGCCGATTGTAGGACCTTGTGCCAATTGCTCCGGTCCGAGCCTCTGTCAGGATGACGGCAGGCGAGAGGAGGGCACCCATGAGTCACAGCAGAGCGGTAGGACGGTTAGCCGGGCTAGTTTGCATGGCGGTCGCACTGGGACTGGCTTGTTCCTCGGCGCTCCGCGCTCAGGATTCGCCACCCACCGTCTCGGACGGCCTGCGTCTGCGGACAAATACCGGCTCGTCCATTGTCTACGTGAAGCCGGGAGCGACGTTCGGCAAATACGACAAAGTCGCGATCCTCGACTGCTTTGTCCAGTTCGACAAGAACTGGCAGAACAATTACAACTCGAACCAAATCGACCCCTCGACATTCGTCACCAGCAATGACATGGATCGGATCAAAAAGGAGCTCGCTGCGGAATTCAAAAGGGTATTTACCAAGGAGCTGCAGGCTGGCGGCTATCAAGTGGTGACCATGGGCGGTTCGGACGTGCTGATCCTGCGTCCGGCCATCATCAACCTGCGAGTGACCGCGCCGGACCTGATGACGCCGGGTATCAACGCGACGGTGGTGAGTTCCGCGGGCTCGGCGACGCTCTATATCGAACTCTACGATTCCGTGACCAATACCCTCCTGGCCCGCGCGATGAATTCGCAGGCCGATCAACAGGCCTGGGCCCAGGCCGCGAACAGCGTAACGAACACCATGGCGGCCGATTTCATCCTGAAGAGTTGGGCCGACAATTTGCGCAAGCATCTGGAGGCCGCGCGCGCGAGCTCGGGCGGCTGAAAGCGC
Source organism: uncultured Gammaproteobacteria bacterium (assembly GCA_963843295.1). Lineage (GTDB taxonomy): Bacteria > Pseudomonadota > Gammaproteobacteria > Steroidobacterales > Steroidobacteraceae > Bog-1198. The sequence continues at coordinate 70,185 of CAWJJP010000011.1, forward strand.
CGCTCTCTTGGCGCCCCAGCGGGTTGCGCGACGTCTCAGCGGGTCTCGCTGATGGAGAGGCCCGTTGCCGTTGCGTTGGCCTGATCAGCGCCGATACCGCCGAACCGGCTCATGATCGAAGCATCCGGTGCGGGCAGCCTGCCGTCCAATTGCGATGCGACCCCGGACAGGTACGCTTCGGAAGTGCCGAATACGCACGCATAGACGTCCCGACAGAGCACGGCGGCGCGCGTTCCGGGCCAGTCGGGGCGCAACAAGCGCGCGGGCAGCAACGGGTCCCGCAAATGCAGGCGGCGATACTCGTGGATCAGCAACGTTCGGACGATGAAGGCGGCCTGGGGCTCCAGCGGCGCGCGAGCGCGGCAGGCCGCTCGAGCATCCTCGAAACGCTCGACGAATGCCCGATAGCGCTTGCCCAACGCCTTGATATCCCAGCCGAGCGTGACGAGCCGCGCCGCGGCGGCGGCATCGGGCAATTCGGCGTCGAAAACCAGTGCATTCGCCGCCAATTGCCCCGCTGGTGCCGATGGGCGCCGCTCGTCCGCCGGGTACTCGGGATGCGCGAAGACTCCGTTGCCGATTTCCCCGAACCCGCGCCACGTGAGGTCGCGTCGCAGTGTTTGCCGTTCCGCGGCAGGCATCGGAGGCAGGACCACCAGTCTCCAGCGGCCCGACCATTCCGTTGCCGGGTCACCGTAAATCCGCACCGCGGCTTCGGCGAAGCGCTCGCGCCCGTCGGGCGAGAGCCGGTACTCGCTCGAGTTTCCGACGCGCCGCGAATCGAGCCACCCCTCCTGCGCAAGACGCGCTGTGGCAGTGCGGACCAGGCGCTCGTTGAGACCAAAGGGCGCGGCAACGCGAATGAGGCTGCGAAGCGAAATCGCGCCGCCCCGCGGCATGATGCAGTCGCCGAAGATGGTCACGATGCAGCGAGCCGGCGCGCAGCGGCCGCTGATGGCGGAAGCGTGCGACGAGGCGGCCCGCAACGCTGGCGAGGGTGGAGGGCATAGGTACCTCGCATTGTAAACGCGTAAACGCAATCGTGACACGGAAAAAATTGTAATTCATTCATTTTTTGTGTCACTATTTCAGCCGGGTTCGACTTCGAGGAGCTGCCATGTATACGCAAGGGCTGGATGGTCTGGGCACGGAAGCGGCCCCTGCGGACGAGGCGGCGCTCGAGCGGCGTTTTCAGGCACGCATCGATTCGGAAGAGAAGATCGAGCCGAAGGACTGGATGCCTGCGCGCTACCGCACCACGCTCATTCGCCAAATCTCCCAGCACGCCCATTCCGAGATCGTCGGCATGCTGCCGGAGGGCAATTGGATCACCCGCGCGCCGACGTTGCTGCGCAAATCCATTCTGATCGCGAAGGTCCAGGATGAAGGGGGCCACGGCGCCTATCTGTACAGCGCCGCCGAGACCCTGGGCATCAGCCGTGATCAGATGATCGATCAATTGCTGTCGGGCAAGGCGAAGTACTCCAGCATATTCAATTATCCGACCCCGACCTGGGCTGATGTCGGAGCAATCGGCTGGCTGGTCGACGGCGCTGCGATCATGAATCAGATCCCGCTGTGCCGCTGCTCCTTCGGCCCCTACGCGCGCGCGATGGTGCGCGTCTGTCGCGAGGAGAGTTTCCATCAGCGGCAGGGCTACGACATCATGCTGCGCCTTAGCCAGGGCCACCCTTCGCAGCGGCGGATGGCGCAGGAAGCGCTCACCCGGTGGTGGTGGCCCGCGCTGATGATGTTTGGACCGTCCGACGCGCGATCGACGCACAGCGCGGACTCGCAGCGCTGGAAGATCAAGCGCTTCTCGAACGATGAGCTGCGGCAAAAATTCGTCGATTTCACGGTGCCGCAGGCGAAGTTTCTGGGGCTTGCCGTGCCGGACCCCCTGCTGCGCTGGAACGAGGCGGAGCAGCGCCACGAATTCGGAGCGATCGACTGGAGCGAGTTCGATCAGGTGCTCAAGGGCAACGGTCCGTGCAACGCCGAACGGCTGGCCGAACGGCGCAGCGCCCACGCCGAGGGTGCCTGGGTGCGCGAGGCGGCGGTGCGCTACGCCGAGAAGCAGCGGGAGCACGGCGCGAGCCGCGCGGCTTGATTCCTTGAGAAACACCCGAGCGGAGCATTCGAATGGAAGATAAAGGGCAATGGCCGTTGTACGAGGTCTTCATCCGTGCACGAGGCGGTCTTGATCACAAACACGTCGGCAGCTTGCACGCGAGCGATGCCCGCATGGCGATCGATCATGCGCGCGACCTCTACACCCGCCGTCAGGAGGGCGTCAGCATCTGGGTCGTGCGCTCCGTCGACATCACGGCCTCGGACCCCGGCGAAGCGGAGGCCCTGTTCGAGCCGGCGCGCGACAAGATCTATCGGCATCCCACGTTCTATGAAATTCCGCGCCGAGGTGAAAACCTTATGAATGCAGCGGCTACCAACGTCGCTCCGCTCTTGTACCGCTACGTTTTGCGCATCGGAGACCTGAGCCTGGTCCTCGGTCAGCGTTTGGGGGAGTGGGTCGGCCATGCACCGGCGCTCGAGGAGGATCTGGGACTCGCCAACGTCGCGCTCGACCTGATCGGCCAGGCGCGATTGCTGCTCACCTACGCCGGTGAACTCGAAGGCCGCGGTCGAGGCGAGGACGAGATCGCGTTCTTGCGCGAACAGGGCGAGTACTTGAACCCGACTCTGGTGGAGCAGCCGAACGGCGACTTCGGTCACACCATCGTACGCCAGGTGCTCATCGATGCCTTTCAGCTCGAACTCTACGAGCGCTTGACGAACTCAGCCGACGAGCGACTGTGCGAGATCGCCGCGAAGGCGGTGAAAGAGACTCGGTACCATCTGCGCTACAGCAGCGACTGGCTCGTGCGTCTCGGCGACGGCACGCAGGAGAGCCACTCGCGCGTGCAGTCGGCGCTCGAGCGCCTCTGGCCGTTTACGCTGGAATTGTTCGAGGAAGATGACCTGGATCGGGAAATGGCGGATTGCGGCATCGCTCCGCGGCTCGCGGACGTGCGTGGCGCGTGGTCGAGCCGCATCGATGCGGTGCTAACCGAGGCGACCCTGGAGAGGCCGCGCGACCGGCCGTATTCGTGGTTCGGCAAGCGCGGTCAACATAGCGAGCATCTCGGCTACATGCTCGCCGACATGCAATACCTGCAGCGAGCCTATCCGGGAGCCCGCTGGTGACCGTCCTGGCAATGCCGCGCGATCGGGCCGGCGCCAGGCAGGACGATCGCGTTGTGGCGGCGTGGCGCGCGTTGAATGCGGTCGAGGACCCGGAAATCCCGGCTTTGAGCCTCATCGATCTCGGAATCATCCGTTTCGTCGAGACGCAGGCCGACGGTGTGCTCAAGGTCGGACTCTCGCCCACCTACACGGGATGTCCGGCGACGGAAGTCATCCGGCAGTTGGTGCAGGAGGCGCTCGCGGCGGCGCAAGTCGGGGAGTTTACGGTCACGGCCGTCCTGTCGCCCGCATGGACCAGCGACTGGATCACGGCTGAGGGGCGACGCAAGCTTGCCGCGTACGGCATCGTGCCGCCGGTGGAGGCCGTTTCCTCGACACGGCAGGTGTTGCGGGAGACCCGCCCCATCGCCTGCCCACGCTGCAGTTCGGTCGATACGGAATGCATCAGCCAATTTGGCTCGACGCCCTGCAAAGCACTGCATCGCTGCCGTGAGTGTCTGGAGCCTTTCGAATACTTCAAATGCATTTAGCGGGCCTCGCATGCTGAGTTTTCACCCACTGAAAGTCGCGGCGGTCGAGCACATCGCGGAGGACGCGGTGTGCATGACGCTCGCGATACCGGACCCGCTGCGCGAGAAGTTTCACTTCGACGCCGGACAATACGTGACGGTGCGCCGGGTGATCGATGGGCGCGAGGAGCGCCGAACGTACTCGATCGTCGCCCCTCCGGGATGCTCTGCGCTGCGCATCGGCGTGCGCGAACAATTTGGCGGACGCATGTCGAGGGAATTGACCAACCGGGTAAAGCCTGGCGATGTGCTCGAGGTCGGTACGCCGGTGGGACGATTCCGTACATCGGTCGATCCGGCCCGAAGCCGATCCTATGTCGCGTTCGCAGCCGGCAGCGGCATCACCCCGATATTGTCGCTCGCGACGGATATCCTCGCCCGCGAGCCCAACAGCCGCTTCACGCTGATCTACGGCAACCGCAGCATGGCGCGAACGATGTTTCTCGAGGACACGCTCGCATTGAAGAATCGCCATCTCGGCAGGTTCGCAGTGCACTTCGTCATGAGCCGCGAGCCGCAGCATACCGCGCTGCTCAATGGCCGTATCGACGCGCACAAGGTGCGAGAGCTCGCGCGAGAGATGCCGGGTATTGGCTCGGCGGACGAGTACTTCGTGTGCGGTCCGGGACGCATGGTCGATGAGGTGCGCGAAGCGATCAAGCTGCTGAATGGCAGCGCGCCGGTGCGCATCGAACGCTTCGCGGCGGACGCGGCCGCCCGACCGACACCGGTGCCGGTTAACGGAGCGGAGTCCAGCGCCGCCGCCCGGCCGGCGGCGGAAATCCTCGCGACGGTCGAGATCCTCATGGACGGCAGGCGCCGCAGTTTCCCGATGGCGGCAACCGATGGCTCGGTACTCGAGGCGGCCGAACGCGCGGGCCTCGAACTGCCGTTTTCGTGTCGTTCCGGCATCTGCGCCACGTGCCGCGCCAGAATTGTCGCCGGCGCGGCCGTCATGGCTCACAACATTGCGTTGCAGCCGTGGGAGATCGAGGCGGGCTTCGTCCTGTGTTGCCAGGCGCGGCCGACCACCGCTACGCTTGAACTGAGCTACGACGAGAAATAGTCGGTATTAAGTCATCGCGCGGAGCGACCATGTCCTACGAAACGATTCTGTTCTCGGTCGATCGCGGCGTCGCACGCCTCACCTTGAACCGCCCGGAAAAACTCAACAGCTTCAATACGCAGATGCACGAGGAAGTGCGCCATGCGCTGCGAGAACCTCAACCGCGGCGACGCCCGGGTATTGGTCCTCAGCGGCGCCGGACGCGCCTTTTGCGCCGGCCAGGATCTCGGCGACCGGGCCGTTGCGCCCGGTGCGCAAGGCCTCGATCTCGGCGAGTCCATCGAGAAGCACTACAAGCCTTTGATTCTCGCCTTGCATCGACTGCCGATGCCCGTCATCGCGGCGGTCAACGGCGTGGCCGCGGGCGCCGGCGCCAATATCGCGCTCGCCTGTGATCTCGTCATTGCGGCGCGCTCGGCGAGCTTCGTGCAGGCGTTCTCGAAACTCGGTCTGGTCCCCGATTCGGGCGGCACGTGGACTCTGCCGCGGCTCATCGGCAATGCGCGGGCCCTCGGCCTGACGCTGCTCGGTCAGAAGCTGCCGGCCGAGCAGGCGGCCGCGTGGGGAATGATCTGGCAATGCGTGGAGGACGCGGAACTCTCCGCGACCGTCGATACGCTCGCACTGCAGTTGGCCGTCGCTCCCACGCGCGGGTTGGCTGCAACCAAAGCCGCCATTCGAGGGGGGTGGCAGCACAGCCTCGCCGAACAGCTCGATATCGAGCGGGATGTACAGCGCGAGCTCGGACGCTCGGCCGATTATGCGGAAGGTGTCGCCGCGTTCACCGAGAAGCGCACACCGCTGTTCAAAGGCCAATGATGACGAGCAACGGAACATGAGCAACGTTCCCCGCACCCCGCGCGAGGACTCTCCCGAGACCTCGGCCGTCAGTGCCCGCACTGCCGTGCAGAGCCTGTACGCGGGGGATTTGGCCGCCCAAGCGCTCGGCATCGAGATCTTGGAGGTTCAACCCGGCCATGTCCGGGTGGCGATGACGGTGCGCGAACACATGCTGAACGGTCATCGCACCTGCCACGGGGGCATCATCTTCGCACTCGCCGACACAGCGTTCGCCTACGCCTGCAATTCTCATGGCCAAGCCATGGTGGCTGCCGGTGCCAGCATCGAGTTTCTCGCTCCCGCGGTCGGCGGCGAACGGCTGATCGCGACCGCCGGCGAGACTTCGCGCAGTGGGCGCCATGGTATCTACGACGTCGCCGTCACCCGCCATTCTTCCGGTGAATCGCTGGCGCACTTTCGCGGCCGTTGCGCCCGGCTTCGCGTACCTCCATCACTCCCTGAAACGAAGGATCCCAACCGATGAGTGAGGCATTCATCTGCGACGCCATCCGTACGCCGATCGGCCGCTATGGCGGTGCGCTTTCCGCCGTGCGTCCGGACGATCTCGCCGCCGTCGTACTGCGCGAACTCATGCGGCGCAATGCGCGGCTCGCTCCCACCGCGGTGGATGATGTGATTCTGGGCTGCGCCAATCAGGCCGGTGAAGATAACCGCAACGTCGCCCGCATGAGCGCCTTGCTGGCCGGCCTTCCCGTGGACGTACCGGGGGCCACGCTCAACCGTCTATGCGGCTCGGGGCTCGATGCGGTGGCGAGCGCATCGCGGATGATCGAGGTCGGCGATGCGGAAGTCGTGATTGCGGGCGGCGTCGAGAGCATGAGCCGCGCGCCGTACGTGATGTCGAAGAGCACCGCGGCCTTTGCGCGCGATGTGCAGATGTACGACACGACCATTGGATGGCGCTTCGTCAATCCGCTCCTCAAACAGCAATACGGCGTCGATTCGATGCCGGAGACCGGCGAGAACGTCGCTGCGGAATTCGGCGTGTCGCGCGTGGACCAGGACCGCTTCGCGCTGCGCAGTCAGCAGCGTGCGCTGGCGGCCCAGGCTGCGGGCCTTTTCGCGAAGGAGATCGTCGCCGTGGCGGTTCCCTCCAAACGCGGCGAGCCCACGCTGGTCAGCATCGACGAGCATCCGCGCGAAACCAGCCTGGAAGCGCTGGCAAAATTACCGACGCCTTTCCGGGCAGGCGGCACGGTCACCGCCGGCAACTCGTCCGGAGTCAACGACGGTGCGTGCGCTCTCCTGTTGGCTTCGCGCGGCGCGATCGAGCGCTACGGCCTCATGGCTCGCGCTCGCGTCGTGGGGGCCGCAGTCATGGGTGTGCCGCCGCGCATCATGGGGATGGGCCCGGTAGCCGCCACGCGCAAGCTCCTCGCGCGGCTCGGCATCGGGCTCGAGGAGATCGATCTGATCGAACTCAATGAAGCCTTTGCCGCGCAGGCGCTCGCCGTGCTGCGGGATCTGAAGATTCCGGACGATGCGGCGCATGTGAACCCGCAGGGGGGCGCCATCGCGCTCGGTCACCCTCTGGGCGCGAGCGGCGCACGGCTCGCGGCCACGGCGCTCTACCAGCTGGAACGAACGGGGAAGCGGCGCGCGCTGTGCACGATGTGTATCGGTGTGGGGCAGGGCATCGCCGTGATGCTCGAGCGCAGCTGACATGACGCTGCAGAGCTACGTGTGCGGAAGCTGGCGGAGCGGCGGCGCGCGCGGCGTCGCGATGCGGGACGCGACGACCGGCGAGACCATCGGCGAGGCGTCCTCCGACGGCATCAACTTCGGCGCGGTGCTCGACTACGCCCGCACCCGCGGCGGCCCGGAACTGCGTGCGATGACCTTTCACGAGCGGGCCGGGCTGCTGCGGACGCTCGCGAAGCGCCTCTCGGAGCTCAAGGAAGAGTTCTACGCGCTCTCCTACCGGACGGGCGCGACGAAGGACGATTCTTGGATCGATATCGACGGCGGCATCGGCACGGTCTTCGCATTTGCCGGCAAAGCGGCGCGTGAATTGCCGAACGGCAAAGTGGTTCTCGACGGTGGGCTCGAGAACCTCTCGAAGAGCGGCGGATTCGTCGGGCAACACGTGTATCTACCGCGCGAAGGTGCGGCGATCCACATCAATGCGTTCAATTTTCCAGTGTGGGGCATGCTGGAGAAGCTCGCGCCGGCCTTTCTGGCGGGCGTTCCGTCCGTCGTCAAGCCGGCCACGACGACGGCGTACCTCACGGCGCTCGTCGTGCGTCGCATCATCGAATCGGGCATCCTGCCCGAGGGGGCGCTGCAACTGGTGTGCGGCAGCCTCGGCAACACGTTCGAGCATCTGATGTGCCAGGACAGCGTCTCATTTACCGGCTCCGCGCAGACCGCTGCGCAGCTGCGGGTGCATCCGAGCGTCGTTCGGCACTCCGTTCCGTTCACCGCCGAGACCGATTCCTTGAATTCGAGCATTCTCGCCGCGGATGCCGTGCCCGGCTCGCCGGAATTCGACCTCTTCATCAAGGAAGTGGTGCGCGAGATGACGGTCAAGGCCGGCCAGAAGTGCACCGCCATTCGCAAGGCGGTGGTGCCGGCCGAGTTTTGCGACGATGTGGTCGGCGCCTTGCAGGCTGCCTTGCGCACGATCGTGGTCGGCGATCCGCGGGTGGAGGGCGTGCGCATGGGACCGTTGGTGAGTCTCGAACAGCGCGCCGATGTGCTCGCGAGCCTCGCCGAATTGCGCCGCGAGAGCGATCTCGTCGCCGGGCGGTTGGAGGACTTTGAGGTGCGCGGCGCGGATCGCGAACACGGTGCGTTCGTGCCGCCGGTGCTCCTGCTCTGCCGGGCGCCGCATGCCGCGCGCGCAATCCATCAAGTCGAGGCTTTCGGGCCGGTTGCAACGGTAGTGCCGTACCGGGATACGGCGGATGCGATTGCGCTCGCGCGCTTGAGCGGCGGGAGTCTGGTCGCATCGGTGTTCTCAGCCGACGACGCACTCGCGAGCCGCTTCGTTCTCGGGCTCGCTCCCTACCACGGGCGGCTTCTCGTGGTGAACGGCCGCTGCGCCAGGGAATCGACGGGGCACGGTTCGCCGCTCGCTCCATTGGTGCATGGCGGTCCGGGCCGGGCGGGGGGCGGGGAGGAGCTCGGCGGCATACGCGGCGTCTTGCATTACATGCAGCGCACGGCGGTTCAAGGGTCGCCGGATACGATCACGGCACTCGGGGGGCGCTGGGTGCGCGGCAGCCGCACACGCGATCCCGGCAGGCATCCGTTTCGAATTCCGTTCCACGAGCTGCAATTGGGAGACACGTTCAAGTCCGGCGAGCGTGAGGTCACGGTCGAGGACATCGAGCAGTTTGCGGCGCTCACGGGCGACAACTTCTACGCTCATATGGACGAGCGCGAGGCGGCGCGAAATCCGCTGTTCGGCGGGCGCGTCGCGCACGGCTATTTCTTGATTTCCGCGGCCGCAGGCCTGTTCGTCGATCCCGAGTACGGCCCCGTGCTGGGCAACTATGGCTTGGAGCAGCTGCGATTCGTCAAGCCGGCGAAACCCGGCGATCGAATCAAAGTGCGCCTGACTTGTGCGCAAAAGAGCCTTCGCGCCGACAAAGGATGGGGAGAAGTCGCTTGGGATACCGAAATCACCAATCAGAACGGTGAAACCGTGGCCGCCTACGACGTCCTGACGATGGTGAGTATTCACGCGATTCCCGACCATGCAAATTGATCTCGCTCCCTATACGCGCGGCTTCCCCAGCCTTCAATTTCTCGCCCCGGAGGAAGGTGTCCTCGAGCTCATCATCGCCAATAAATCCCGCCTGAACGCCGCCACCGCGGACATGCACCGCGACCTGGCAGGCGTGTGGCGCGCCGTCGACGCCGATGCCGCGGTGCGTGCGGTCCTCGTGCGCGGGGAGGGATCGAACTTCTCCTCGGGCGGCGATTTCGACATGATCGAACGCATGATCGCCGACGAGGCGACGCTGATCCAGGTGTGGAAGGAGGCGAGCGACCTCGTCTACAACCTGATCAATTGTTCGAAGCCGGTGGTCTCGGCGATTCGCGGCGTCGCAGTCGGCGCCGGTCTTGCAATCGCGCTGCTCGCCGATGTGTCGGTGGCGGCCGAGGATGCGAAAATTCTCGACGGCCACACGCGCCTCGGCGTCGCGGCGGGGGATCATGCCGTCATCATCTGGCCGCTGCTGTGCGGCCTCGCCAAGGCCCGCTACCATCTTCTCACCAACAAGCCGCTGTCGGGGCGCGAGGCCGAACGCATCGGACTCGTGGCGTTGTGCGTCCCCGATGATCAGGTGATCGCCTCGGCCTTCGAGGTGGCGCGAACGCTCGCCGCCGGCAGCCCGACCGCCGTGCGCTGGACCAAGCACGCACTCAACAACTGGCTGCGCCTCGCCGGTCCGAGTTTCGATGCCTCGCTCGCGCTCGAGTTTTTGGGTTTCAGGCTGGGGGACGTGCGCGAAGGGTTGGCCGCGGCGCGTGAGAAGCGCCCCGCGAACTTCGGCGAGAGGTCATGAGCGATCGGCCCGATATCGCCGAGGCCGCGGCGGCCGACCCGATTCTCGGGGCCGGACGCCGCGAACTCGAGGCCCTTCAGCTCGAGCGTCTGCGCTGGACGCTGCAGCACGCGTATGCAAACAATGCCTGCTATCGGCGCAGCTTCGATTCTGCCGGCGTGCATCCCAACGATCTGCGGACTTTGTCCGACTTGGCGCGCTTCCCCTTCACCACCAAGGCGGATCTGCGCGAGGCATATCCCTTCGGTTTCTTCGCCGTTCCGATGGAGCGTATCGCGCGGGTGCATGCCTCCTCCGGTACCACCGGTAAACCGACGGTGGTCGGCTATACCGCCAAAGACATCACGACCTGGAGCAGCCTCGTCGCCCGCTCGATCCGCGCCGCCGGCGGTCGGCGCGGGATGAAGGTTCACGTCGGATATGGCTATGGATTGTTCACCGGCGGCCTCGGCGCGCACTACGGCGCCGAAGCCGCGGGCTGCACCGTCATACCGATGTCGGGCGGCCAGACCGAACGGCAAGTGCAGCTGATCATGGATTTTCGTCCCGACATCATCATGATGACGCCGAGCTACATGCTCGCGATCTTGGATGAATTCCGCCGCCAGGGAATCGATCCGCGCGCAAGCTCGCTGCGCATCGGCATCTTCGGCGCGGAGCCGTGGGGCGAGGGCATCCGCAATGAGATCGAAGCTGCATTCGGACTCGATGCCTGCGACATCTACGGTCTATCGGAAGTGATGGGTCCCGGTGTGGCCCAGGAAATTGCGAGGACCAAGCAGGGGCCCACGATCTGGGAAGATCATTTTCTGCCCGAAGTGGTGGATCCGCAGAGCGGCGAGGTGGTTGCCGAGGGCGAGGCCGGGGAACTGACATTCACATCGCTGACGAAGGAGGGAATGCCCGTGATCCGGTACCGCACGCGCGATCTCACGCGCCTGCTGCCCGGCACCATGACGGCGATGCGCCGTTTCGCGAAGATCACCGGCCGCTCCGACGACATGCTCATCATCCGCGGCGTCAATGTATTCCCATCGCAGATCGAAGAGTTGATCCTGCACTGCCGGGGATTGGCTCCCCACTACGAGATCGAAATTACGCGGCCCCACCGGCTCGATGAGGTGCGCGTGATGGTCGAAGCGCGCCCCGAACTCGCCTCTCATGAGCATCCCGCCGAAGCCGCGCTGCTTGCGCACAAGCTCAAATCGATCATCGGGATTTCGGCGGAAATTCAAGTCGTCGCCACCGGTTCGATAGCGCGATCGACGGGCAAGGCGGCGCGGGTCACGGATCGCCGGCGATAGATCGAACGTGTCGGTGAATCTCCGACACGCCATAGGGCTGTGCTCCGCTTCGCGACGGCAAAGCGTCCGGTCATGCTGGTGGGTGTGATGCGCGTGCACCCCGCTCTTCTGCTCGTCCCGATGTTCGCGCTGTTCGCCGCCCGCGCGGCGCTCCCTCAGATCGCATCGGCCGACCAGAAAGCAACCGGCGAGTACGGAACATCGCCTGTCATCCCGCCGCCGAAGAAATCACTGATTCCCACGACCAACATCGCCAAGGCGATCGGCTGGCCGAACGGCATGATGCCGCACGCCGCCAAGGGCACGGTCGTCGATTCGTTTGCAACGGATCTGCAGCATCCGCGATGGCTGTACGTGCTGCCGAACGGTGACGTTCTGGTTGCCGAAACCGAAGCGCCATCGCGCCCCGCCGACAACAAAGGCGTCAGCGGCGAGGTGCACAAATTGGTGATGAAGCGGGCCGGCTCCGGCGCCAAGCCGAGCGCCAATCGCATTACGCTTCTGCGCGATACGCACGCCGACGGGAGCGTTGCGGAGCGGCATGTGTTTCTCGCGGGCTTGAATGCGCCGATCGGCATGGCGCTCATCGGCGATACGTTCTACGTGGCCGATACCGATGCGGTGTTGAGTTTTCCCTATCACACGGGAGATACCGAAATACGCGCCGCGCCGACGCAGCTCACCGCTCTGCCAGCGGGGGACATCAATCATCATTGGACCAAGAGTCTCATCGCGAGCCCCGACGGCCGCGAACTCTACGTCGGCGTCGGCTCCAACAGCAACGCGGCGGAAAATGGACTCGACGTCGAGCAGGGACGCGCGGCGGTGTGGCAGATCGATGCGAAGACGGGCACGCATCGGGTGTTCGCCTCCGGATTGCGCAATCCGGTGGGTCTCGCGTGGGAACCGGAGAGCGGGGCGCTTTGGGTCGCGGTGAACGAGCGCGATGAACTGGGCGATCACGTGCCTGCGGACTACATGACGGCCCTGCACGAGAACGAGTTTTACGGATGGCCCTTCAGCTACTACGGTCAGCACGTCGATGATCGAGTAAAGCCCCAGGACCCTGCCTTGGTGGCGACCGCGAAGATGCCGGACTACGCGCTCGGTGCACACACCGCCTCGCTCGGCCTGTGCTGGTCCGCGAACACGCAACTCACGGAATTTCGGCACGGAATGTTCGTGGGTCAACACGGCTCGTGGAATCGAAAGACTCACAGCGGCTACAAAGTCATCTTCGTGCCCTTCGCTCACGGCAAGCCGAGCGGACCGCCGGTCGACGTGCTGACGGGATTCCTCGATGCGCATGATCGGGCATTCGGGCGGCCCGTGGGCGTCGCCGTGGACAAGCGCGGCGCGCTGCTCGTGGCGGACGACGTCGGAAACACGGTCTGGCGCGTGACCCGCGAGGCGCATGCGCCGACGGCATGGAACGCCTCATTTGCCCGCAGGGGCGGCGCCTATGGTGGAGGCGGCGGTTGATTCTCCCGTTGAGCTGAGCCCTGGTTGGGGTCGACGTGCGCCGAGCGCCGCGCTTGCGCCCGCTCGGGATCGAGCGCGGGAGCGGGCAGCTCTTGCGCGGTCAGCGTGATGGGATTGATGATCTGCGGGTTGTCGCGCAGCTTGATGTAGAGCGAGCCGGCACTCGGATGCGGTACCGGTAGGGCCTGCCCCAGGAATCCTTCGGGCACTTGCACCGCATCGGCAAACTGCGAATTGCCCGATACCGAGTCGATCAAATAGAGACTCGTCCCGGAGAGCTTGCACGCGGTCTCGGGGGTGGAAGGGCACTCGAGCGTTCGCAGAACCGGAAGACGCACGAGATTGGCCAAAGGTTGCCAATCGCTCGGTACGGCTTTTGACAAAACTCGAAATTTGATCGGGCCGAAAGCCGAGGGCCCGAAGGTCTTCGAGGGATTGAGGGTGGCCACCGCCACATGCGCATTCTCCAGCGAGAGGCTGCCGCCCGAAGCACTCAAGACCGCAGTCGAGGATTCATCGGCGGTGGCGACCTCCACCGACTCATCGGGGACAAAGGCGGCCGGCGACTGCGTGCGGATGGAGAACACCAGCGTCGCATCCTGCGGGACCTCGCCGGCATCGCTCAGTTGAATGTGGCCGTCGTTGCTCCCGGGTGCGAGCTGCACGCTCTTGCCAATCAGTGTCACGCGCGGACGCGGCGCATCGATCGAGGCGGTGAGCGGCAGCACACGCCCGTCCTTGAGCGTGAGCTTGGCGGCAACCGGCCGTTCGGGCTTCAAAGCCGCTGCGGCTTGAGCGTCCACCGCCACCATCGGGAGCTCATCGGTGCCCTGCCGGCTCGACAACTCGCCGGGCCTGAAGAGGACGTTCTTGACCGCGATACTTTCAACCTCATCGAGACGACTGCCTTTCAACGTGCCTTGCGCATCCCCGGCATGGATGGCGAAGCCGTCGAATCGGCCGGCCTCCGAGTAGCCCTGTACGGTGATCGGCTGCGCTTGACCGACGCCGTATTGCGTCACCAAGAGCGTCATCGCCCCCGGCTGCGATTCCTGCAGCGGCAGTTTCACCTCGACTTCATCGGGTTTCAGGCGCTTCCACTCGGTCTTCAATTCCTTGCCGTCCGGATCCTTCAGCATGATCGCGTCGACGCAGCTGACACTGTCGGCGCGCAAGTGCACGGTGTCCTGACGGCCCACGATGAGCGCCGCTTCGTCGCCGGCCGTCAGCTGCCAGGAGGAGGCATGAGCGTTCATCAAACGAAAGCTGGGGCCGCGATAAGACTCGAATCCCCAATGGCCGTGCAGCGAAGCCTGAACCGTGTCGCCGAGCACGGCCGAGCGCAAATCCGCCGTGTCGACTACGAAGCCGCCCTGGGTCGCATCGGCGGTCGCCGGCAGCTCCACGCTCTTCCCGTCGCTTCCGGTCAAGCTCAAGCTCATGTCGTGCGCATACGCGGTGGAAAATACCAGCGGCGCCCCCTCGACCGGCAGCACCAGCGTGGTCTTTCTCGCGCAATAAATCTCCTTCGGATCGACCGCGTGCAGCGGCGGAAGCTGCGCCTGTTCAATCGCGGGAAGCGCCACCACCAGCACGGATTTCGGATTATGGAACGACGGCGGCGGTATTCAGGGTCAGCAGCAGCCTGTCGCCGCGCGCAGAGGCGAGCGCCGGAATGTACTGATACTGCGCGGTATGAAACGAGTCCATGATGCGCGCGATGTCGAGCACCGATGCGATATATGGGCTGTAGTAGCCGTAGCTCAACTGCGGGGTGTAGCTCGCTTCCATCGCCAGATCGCTGCCGGGGCCCGAGGTCAGCGCCTCGACGATCGATGTGCTGTGACCATCGTTCAGAATGAGCGATTCCTGACCCATCATCAGGCAAGGCGCCTGCAGCTCGGGAATCCGGTCCAGACACTTCTCGTCGACCTTGATCGCGAGGCTGCGCGCGAGCAGCGGCGCCGACTTTGCAGCTTCGCGGGCTCCGCATCGTTCAATGCGCGAATCGCCGAGAGATAGTGCTCCAGCCGCGACCGGTCCAACGCGGCCTGGTTCAGGTCCTGCGAGGTGCGCACGAATGCCCCGGGCCGCCCGCGCACCGCGCCCATCAGCGTTTTGAAATCGCCGCCGGTTTCCGGCGCCAGAAATACCAGCATCTGCTGCGCCTCCTGCGGCACGGTGACGGTGAGTCCATCGTGCGCGCATTTGCCGGTCCAGGTCTTGCACGAAGAAAACCACGCCTCGCGGAGGCGGGTTGGTCGAGCCGCGCAAAAATGCCGCGACCATCAAATAATGCGCGGACTGCGAGGCCGGCAGGTCCGCCTTGATCCAAAGTTGATCGCCGGCGGCCAGGTTGGGAACTTCGGCGGCAGGCAGCGTCGTCGTTCCGCGGGTGATTTTCACCTCGAGCACGGGCCCGGCGAGGTCGAACGGAGCAGCGCCAGCATGGGCCTTCCCACAGAGCGCGCCAACGAGGAGAAGCATGGGAGCACAGCGTGACAGCATGGATATCGTTAAAAACCTCTTGTTCGATCCGAACCCCGCTTAGAGTCGCGGATTGGCATTGAGTTCAGGCCTATACGGAGGCGAGCGCCTCATCCAGGATGCGCTCGGCCCGCCCGAAAAGCTCGCCGGGCACGATGTGTCCGGAAGCGGCGACATTCTCATCGATTTGTTCCGGACGCGAGGCCCCGGTGATGGCGGCGGCCACGTTGGGCTCGCGAAGGACCCAGGCCAGCGCAAATTGCGCCAATGAGAGACCTGCCTGGGCGGCGAGAGGCTTGAGGGACTGGACGGCCTGGAGCAGCGGGATTTTGAGCCAGGTCGGATTGAAAAATCCCTTCATCGAATCGCTGGCCGCACGGCTGGCGGCCGGCACCGGCTTGGCCGGCAGGTATTTACCCGTCAAAACGCCCTGCGCGAGCGGCGACCACACGATTTGCGAAATGCCCGCTCGCGTGCAGAGCGGGATGAGCGCGCGCTCGGGGTCACGATGCAGGAGCGAATACTGCGGCTGGCTCGAGACGAAATTCTCCACACGCGGCATCCGCAGCGCGGCTTCGACGCGATCGACAGGCCACTCGGAGAAGCCGATATAGCGCGCCTTGCCGGCGCGGACCACCTCGGTGAGCGCTTCCATCGTCTCCTCCAACGGTGTATCGGCGTCGTAGCGATGACACTGATAGAGATCCACATAAGGGACTCTGAGACGCTCGAGCGAGGCATCGATCTGTTTGAGGACTTGCACCCGGGACAGGCCGCGGTCGGTCTCGCTCATCGGGAAGAAGAGCTTGGTGGCGAGCACGTAGCTGTCGCGTCGGATTCCCGCCAGTGCTTCGCCGAGCACGCGCTCCGCTGCGCCGCGGCCATAGATGTTCGCCGTGTCGATGAGCGTGATGCCCCGGTCGAGCGCGCGGTGCACGCACGCGATGGCGCTCTTTTTCTGCTCGGCGGTTGAAAACGTCAACCACGACCCGAACGCGATTTCCGAAACGACGAGGTCGCTGCCACCCAGTTTGCGGTACTTCATGGTCGATACTCGCAATCAGAAGATATTAGGATCTTAAGGGAGACGGCCGGTATGATGCCAGCACTGGACGCACACCAGCGGGGGCAACCGTGAATAGCAACTCAACAAGACTCACAAAATCGTTTCTCGAACAAAAGCGCCGGCAATTGACCGCCTTGCGCGCCGTGCTGAAGCGTGCGCTCGACTCGCAGGCGAAGGAGGAGACGGCGATCGAGGATGAGTCGAGCGAAGCGCATGAGTATGAGGAGGAGGCGCAAAAACTGGCGATGCTGGAACTCGACCAGAATCTGGCGAAGCGCACCGCATCGCGTCTTACGCACATTGATCGCGCGCTGCAAAAAATCGACGATGGCACCTACGGACTGTCGGATGCCAGTGGGGAATTGATTCCCATCGAAAGGCTCAATGCCGTACCGGAGGCGATTTACACGCTCGAAGAGCAGCAAGCGCGAGACCCCGCACCATAGGCTCCCGGCCTTGCGCAGGGCGCCGCGGCTCGGATGGCCGCGCGAGCCGGGGGTGGATTCATGAAGACGATGCTCATCGTGTATCACTCAATGACCGGCGGCACGCTGCAAATGGCGCAGGCCGCGGCGGCGGGTGCCCGCGCTGAGCGCGCATGCAACGTTTCGATGCTGCGGGCCTCGGAGGCGAACGCCTCGGAGGTGCTCGCGGCCGACGGCTATGTATTCGCGACGCCGGAAAATCTCGCCGCCATGTCCGGCCGGATGAAGGATTTCTTCGACCGTACCTATTACGCGGCGTTGGAGCGGCTGAATGGCAGGCCCTACGCGGTGCTGATTTGCGCCGGCAGCGATGGCCGCAATGCGGCGGAGCAGATACAGCGGATCGCGACCGGGTGGCGCCTGCGCGCGATCGCCGATCCGTTGATCGTGTGCACGCACGCGCAGTCACCCGAGCAGATCCTGCGCGAGAAACAAATACCAGCGGCGGACTTGCGACGCTGCGAAGAGCTCGGCGCCACATTGGCGGCAGGGATTGCGCTGGGCATTTTTTGAGGGATGACGATGGGACTGGCGCAGCGGGTCCGGCGATGGCTGACGAAACTCAGGCTCCTGGTGGGGCATGAGGAACTCACCGCGATCGTGTTCTGGGCCGCCCTCATCGGGATCGGCGGAGCGCTTGCAAGCGTGGCGTTTCGCGAGCTGATCCGCGCCTTGGAATGGGCCATCACGGGCCATTCTGGCGGACTCGTCGCGGCGGCGAGCAGCCTCGATCGCATCCACCGCGTCCTCGTGCCGGTGCTCGGAGGCGTCGCCGCCGGGCTCGTGATTCAGCTGGGCTCCGCCTGGTTCTATGCGAAACGATCGGTCGATTACATGGAAGCGGTGGCGGTCGGCGATGGCGTGATTGCTGCGCGTCCCACGCTCATTCGCAGCATCTCCTCGCTTTTGACCATCGCCTCCGGCGGCTCGATCGGCCGCGAGGGTCCGATGGTGCAGCTCGCCGCGTTGATCGGCTCCAAGGTCGGACGGCTTCGCAAGGCGCCGACACCGAGAAGGCGATTGCTCGTCGCCTGCGGCGCCGCCGCCGGCATCGCGTCGGCCTACAACGCGCCGATCGCCGGCGCGCTATTCGTGGCCGAAATCGTCATGGGTTCCTTTGCCATGGAGAGTTTCGGCCCGCTGCTGGTCGCTTCGGTGAGTGCCGATGCGACGATCCATCGGGTGCTCGGATATGGACCGGTCTTCGACGTGCCCGCGTTTCATTTCGGCGAGAACTGGGAACTCATCCTGTACGCAATATTCGGTGTGCTGCTCGGTCACTTGTCGCCGCCGTTTCTCGCATTGCTGGACTGGAGCAAAGCACGCTTCGGATCGCTCCCCGGTCCCTTGTACGCGAAGTTCGCCGCCGGCGGGCTCATCGTCGGCCTGATCTCGGTCGCCTTTCCGCAAGTGTGGGGCAACGGCTACAGCGTCGTGGATGCGATTTTGCACGATCGTCTCACGGGCTGGCTTTTGCTCGCCGTGCTGCTGGCCAAGGTTGCCAGTACCGCCTCGACCGTCGGGTCGGGCGCCGTGGGAGGCGTGTTCACGCCGACCCTGTTCATCGGTGCGGCCATCGGTGCCCTGATCGGCGCATTGCTCCGCCTGGCGATGCCGCACATGCAATCGAGCGCGGGGGCCTTCGCCGTCGTTGGGATGGGCGGCTTTCTTGCGGCCACCACTCACGCTCCGCTCACCTCCGTTCTGATGATCTTCGAGATGACGCTCGATCACCAGGTGGTTCTGCCGCTGATCCTCGCCTGCGTCACGGCTCACTACGTCGCCAAGGTCTATCGTGGCGGCGCATCGATTTATCGGGAGTCGCTCGAGCCGGCGGCGGCGGATGGTTCATCGGTGGCCTGGCAGTTGCGCACCGTGGCCGAACTCATCAAGCCGGCGGGAGCGGTGGTCGGCGAATCCACGAGCGTGCGGCAAATGCTCGAGACGCTGCCGCCGCGGCCCGCTCAGGCCGTATATATCGTGAACGCCGATGAGGAACTCGTCGCCTCGGTGGATCCCCGGGAGATTTTCGCCAAGGTGGAACGTCGAGAACTCGATGCGGATACGCCGGTGCTCGCGGTGTCCACCCCCATGCAGACTGCGCTGACGCCCGATCTCAGTTTGACGGCTGCGCTGGAGCTTTTCCTCCGCGACAACGTCACCACGCTGCCGGTGGTCTCCGGACGCTGGCGGGCAAGGCTGCTCGGCGTGATCTCGCGCCACGATCTGTTGCTCGCACTGCAGGACCGGTTGTCGGACAGGCGTTCGCCGTGATTTACGCTGCCATCTGATCGAGTACCCCGAGGCGAACATGCCGGGTCTCCGGAGCCCAGCGATAGCAGATGAGCGCGCCGGCCGCCAGCACGGCGACGCATGCCCCCAGCGCCGTGCGAACTCCGTACGCTGCAACAACCACGGGCAGCAGGAACGTGCTCACCGCCGATCCCGTACGGCTGGCGGCGATGGCAACGCCGATGCCCGAAGCCCGTAGATCTGTCGGAAAAAGCTCGGGCAGATACACATAACAGAGGTTCGAAGCTCCCGATATCACGCCGGCGAATATGGCGAACAGCGCGATGAGCGGGATTGCGGGGACGCCCGACCATGCGGTCAAGATGAACAGGCTGGCCGCCGCGATGCTGAAGCTGCCGATCAAGAAAGCTCTGCGCGAGATCCGGTCCACCACCATCAATCCGACGATGGCGCCCCCGAGGAGCGAGAGATTGTAAATGAGCCCGCCGAGGTAACCGTTCTTGAGATTCATCGCGGACATCACCTGCGCGACGAAGGTGCCCACCGCAAAGTAGGGGATCACCTGGCAGGTGAAGAACGCGCAGCCGACGAAGGTGCGTCGGCGCCAGGCGGGCGCCAGCAGTTGATGCCAGCGGCCGTGCTGGTTGGGTGCCTCGAGCGTCTGCTGCGGAGGCGCGACATCCGCTCCCAACTTGCGCTGAACGACGCGCGCCGCCGCCTCGGCCCGGCCATGGTTCATGAGCCAGAGCGGCGATTCCGGCATCGTGATTCTGAGCGGAAGCACGAGCAAACACGGCACGGCGCTCGAGATCAACATCCAGCGCCAGGAGTCCGGGTCGGCTGCGCCCAGGGCAAAGCCCACCGCATACGCACACGCGTACCCGCCGGCCCACGCGATCGAGAGAAACCCAAGAACGCGGCCTCGTAAGCGTCGCGGGATGAACTCCGTCAACAGCGCCTTGCTGACGACGTAGTCGGTGCCGAGGAGAAACCCAATCGCGAGACGCAACAACAGCAGCGTCACGGCGGAGCCGATCAAGCCCTGAAGCAGAGACAGCACGCCGAGAATCGCCATATTGAAGGAGAATATCGGCCGTCGTCCGAAGCGATCCGCCACCGGTCCGGTGAGCAGCGCCCCCGCAAACAGACCGAACAGCGACGCGCCGCCGAGGAGCCCCATCCAGACCGGGCTCAAGGCCAGCGGCGCTGCCCGGCTGAGAGCGATGCCGATGATCCCAAGTCCAAAGCCGTCGCTGAATACGCCGCCGGTACTGGCGACGGCGATCCGCAAATGAAACGGACGCAGCGGGGTCTCGTCATACTCGAACAACGTTGTGGCGCTCGCGCTCGGACGCTGCGCGGCATGTGCCGGCCAATGCTTGAGATGGTGGTCCGACATGCTGTATGCGCCTAGCGTACCCGTATCCGCGCTATAGTAGAATCAACCGCGGCGGGGCGAAAGCATTCATGCAGCTCGAATTCACGCAGGAGGAACAGGCATTCCGCGAGGAGGTCCGAACCTTCCTGCGCGAGTCCCTGCCGCGTGAAATCAGCGGCAAGGTACTGAACGGCTTCGAGTTGAGCCGCGACGATTATGTTGAGTGGCAGCGCCGCGACGGCGATACCCACCTGCAGCGTTATGCCGCATTGACACGAACCGATGGGCGGGCTGCCCATGTTTAAGCGCGTGCTGTTGTGCTACGACGGCTCCACGGCAGGACGTCGCGCTCTGCGACGAGGCGCGGAGCTCGCCGTTCTTTTGAATGCACAGGTGTATGTGCTATCCATCATTCCCGAG
Source organism: uncultured Gammaproteobacteria bacterium (assembly GCA_963843295.1). GTDB lineage: Bacteria > Pseudomonadota > Gammaproteobacteria > Steroidobacterales > Steroidobacteraceae > Bog-1198. Next base: position 91,277 of record CAWJJP010000011.1, read on the forward strand.
GGGCTGGTCGATCCCGTGGTGCTCGCCGGTGCGAGCGGACATGCCTGTCTGGTCGACAACGATCATGGGTTTCGCAAGATGCTCGACGAGTCCGTCCGCTGGCTGACGGAGCGCGGCGTGGCGGCGGAAGGGTTTTTGGCGACCGGCAACACGATTGAACAAATCCTGGCGTTTTGCGAAAGGCTGGCAATCGATCTGATCGTGTTGGGGCATTACCCGCGGCCATCGGGCGGATTCTGGTGGTCGAGCGCGCAGCGCACGACCTTGGCCGAGCGTGCCAAATGCTGCATTTTCGTCGCGGTGGACGCGGCCAACGAGCCGCCGATCAAGAAGCCAGGGGGGTAAGGGCGGCTCGAGGACATTCATCGCGTCGCGAGCCAGACGAAACTTCCCAGCGAGCCGATCAGCGCGGGGGGCATCACCACGACGCCCAGCATGAGGAATTTCCATGCACTGATGTTCTCGCCCTCGCGTCGCAAGGCAACCAGCCACAGGATGGTCGCGAGGGAGCCGGTGACCGACAGATTCGGGCCGAGATCGACGCCGATCAATAGCGCGCCCGCAACGTGCGGCGGGAGGTGAGCGGCGCTGACGATGGTGCCGGCAACGAGGCCGAGCGGCAAATTATTCACCGCATTGCTCGCAACGGCGACGCTGCTGCCGGCGGCGAGCGCGGTAATCTGCGGGTGCGTGTCCGATGCGGTCGAGATCAAGGCCGTGAGCGACGCGAGGACACCCGTGCTCTCGATGCCCGCAACGAGTACGAAGAGACCCGCGACCAGGGGAAGGACGCTCCAGGAGATGTCCTTCACGATGGCCCAGGGGCTCGCGGCTTTGAGCGCAAGAATGGCCACGGCGGTGCCCACGCCGGCTGAAAAGGTGGGCAGACCCAACCGCCAATCGAGAGCGGATGCGGTCAGCAGAATGAGGGCGGTTGCCGCAATTCCGCCGGCGGTGATGCGGCCGCCGATGCCCAGCGCGGGCAGGGCGATATTGCCGGAGACTTCTGCGGTCAACTCGGTCCGCTGCGTGAAGCGCAGCGCAATGAAGGTGAGTGCAATGGCCGCGATCGAAGGTATGGTGAACAGGCCGAGCCACTTCCACAGGGATGGCAGGTGCGCACCATAGACGACGAGGTTCGCCGGATTGGAAATCGGCAGAACGAAACTGGCTGCATTCGCGATGAAGGCGCAAATCAGCAAATAGGGGAGCGGCCGCGCTTGCGCGCGTTGGGTTGCGGCGTACACAGCCGGGGTCAGGACCACCGCGGTCGCGTCATTCGACAGAAACACGGTGACGAGTGTGCCGACCAGATAAATGAGTGAGAATAATCGCGCGGCCGACCCCCGGGAGTGCAGGACGGCATAGGCAGCGAGCCAGTCGAACAGTCCCTCATGGCGGCCCAGTTCGGCGAGCACCATCATGCCGATCAGAAACAGATAGACGTCCGTTCCTTTGCGAATCGCCGCCCAAGCATCGGCCGCGGAAATCAGCGAAAGTAGGACGAGCATCGCCGCACCCAGCACCGCCCAGGTCGCTTCGGGCATTTTCCCGGGCCGGACGATGACCCCGAAAACGGCGATGCCGACGATGATCCACGTCCCAAGGTGGGCAGGCGAAAGCAGTGTCATCGATATAGTTTACGGGACGCTTGTGGTCTAATTGACGGGAATGCCGGCGCGCTCGTTTCGATGCTGCAAGGAACTGTCTCGCGGGGTCGCTCTGTGACCCCCGGCTCGTTGTCCTTGCTGGCACTCGATGGGATTCCGGAAGTGACCGCCGGAATGGCGCTCGCGCCCTTGATCGTCGCGGCGCTCGAGCGCCATGCTTGTCGGGTCACGAGTGATGACGTCGTGCTCGTTTGCCAGAAGATCGTCTCGAAGTCCGAAGGCCGGTTCGTGGATCTGGCCACCGTCCCAGTATCCGAACGCGCACAAGACCTGGCGGCGAGTTGCGGCAAGGACCCACGTCTCGTGGAAGTCATTTTGCGCGAATCCACGGAGGTCATTCGCTGTGTTCCGCAGGTGCTGATCGTGCGGCATCGGTTGGGCTTCGTGATGGCAAATGCGGGCGTGGATCAATCGAATGTTCCAAATGCGGAGTCGTGCGTGCTGCTCCTGCCCGTAAATCCCGACGAATCGGCGGCGGCGCTGCGCGCGGCCCTGTCGGAATCGCTCGGCTCGTCCCCCGCCGTCGTGATCACCGATACCTTTGGCCGCCCGTGGCGGCAGGGCGTGTGCGGTACCGCCATCGGTGCGTCAGGAATCGCGGCTCTGCTCGATCGCCGCGGCGAGAGCGATCGGTTCGGCCGCAAACTCAAAGTCACACAGGTTGCGATTGCCGACGGAGTCGCCGCCGCCGCGACACTGCTCATGGGGGAGGGCAGCGAAGGGCGCCCGGTGGTACTGGCGCGCGGTTTGCCCTGGCCTTGGCGGGACGATTCGGCGCGGGCGGCCGAGTTGGTGCGGCCGGTGGCCGAAGATCTGTTTCGATAGGCCTGTACGCAATGCAGAAGATTGTCGCGCTCTGTGGTGGCGTCGGCGGGGCCAAGCTGGCGGACGGGTTGCAGCAGTGCCTGCCGGCGGGTGCCCTGCACCTCATCGTCAACACCGGAGATGACTTCGAACACCGCGGATTGCCGATATGTCCGGACCTCGATACGGTCCTCTATACGCTCGCCGGCGTCGCCAATGCCGTTCAGGGCTGGGGGCGCGAGAACGAGACGTGGCAGGTTCAATCGCAATGGCGCGAGCTGGGGATCGACACGTGGTTCCAACTGGGCGATCGCGACATTGCGCTGCACCTTTACCGGCGCGAACTTCAGGCACGAGGAATGTCGCTGACGCAAATTTCCCGCGCGTTGTCGCTGGCGTTCGCAGTGCCGAGCGATCTGCTGCCGATGTGCGACGCGCCGATGCCGACCATCGTGCAGACCGATCAGGGAGAGATGTCGTTTCAGGAGTATTTCGTCAAACTGCGCTGCGAACCCGTGGTGCGCGGCTTCCGCTACGGCAGCAGTGCGCCGCCCGATCCGACCCCCGAGGTTCGCCGCGCGCTCACCGACCCCCTGCTCGATGGAATCATTCTCTGCCCTTCCAATCCGTATCTGAGCGTCGCACCGATTCTCGCCGTGCGCGGCTTGCGGGACCTGTTGGCCGATGCCCGCGTTCCCATCATCGCGGTCTCGCCGATCATCGGAGGTGCCGCGGTCAAAGGGCCCGCCGCAAAAATCATGCGGGAACTCGACCTGCCGGTCTCGCCTCTGGAGATCGCCCGGCATTACCGCGATTTTCTCGATTTGATGCTCATCGACGAGACGGATGCGCACCTTCTGGGCGGGAGCGAGGCGGGCGACCCCGCGATCGCGACGGCCCCGATCTTGATGCGAACGCCCGATGATCGCCGGACGCTAGCGACCGCGTGCCTCGATCTGCTGCGCGGGCTGCGCGCCTAGCGGTACATCGCTACAGCAGCATCAAGATTCCAGCGAGCGCGCTCAACCCCAGCACCAGATTGTTGAACAGCTCCTGATCGACGCGGACCAGGAACCACCGCCCGAGCAGGGCGCCGAGCAGCACCATCGGCAGCAAGATGAGGTTGATTGCAAAGCTGTGCGCGGTCAGGAGCCCGAGCTGCACCATGAAAGGAACCTTGAAGAGGTTGAGCAGCAGAAAGAAGACCGCGGTCGTACCGGCATATTGCATTTTCGGCAGGCGCATCGACACGAAATAGCTCGCCATGACGGGACCCGCGGCGTTCGCGATCAGCGTGAGGAATCCTGCGATCGTGCCGATCAGGGGCGCGAACAGCCAGCGCAGGGTCTGCGAGCGCTCATCCATCGAGCCGCGGCGATGCCTGAACCAGAAGCTCAAGACCGCAAGAGCGCAGATGATGACTCCGACCAGCGTCCTCGCGGCCGGATTTGAGATGCGACCGAGCGCGAGGAAGCCGAGGATCACCCCGACGGCGGTCGACGGAAACAGCTTCCACACGAAGCGCCATTGCGCGTGGCTTCGATAGGAAAGCACCGCCACCACATCGCCGAAGATCAGAAGCGGCACCACGAAGCCGGTGGCCTGCTTGGCGCTCGGAAACACCAGAACAAAGAGGGCGGCGAATAGAATTCCCAGCCCACCGAGACCGGTCTTCGACAGTCCCACGATGAAGGCGCCGAGAGCGGCGATAGCCCATTGTCCGGGGCTCCACGGCATCGTCGCCTCACCCGACCACGATGGTTCGCCCGAGGAACCAGTAGAGTCCCTCGCCGACGAGAAACGCGGCGGCCACGTCCGTGAACAACGGGCGCGGCGCGCTGAGTCGAAGTCTCGTCATGGCCCAGACGACGGCGAGCGCGCCCAGCACCACGGTGACCTGGCCGATCTCGACGCCCAAGTTGAACCCCACCAGCAACTCCGCCAAACGGTTGGTGGGAAGACGCATTTCCAATAGGTTCGATGCGAATCCGAACCCGTGGATCAGCCCGAACACCAGAGTCACCAGCAGACGGACCCGCCCGGCGTCGCGCATGCGGCCGGTAAGCATCAAGTAGCTCGCGGAGAAGATCCCGCCACCGATCAGCATCGTCGTCGGCAGCGAGACGCCGAGTCCGAACACTTTGCAGGCCGCCAGCAGGAATAACATACCGGCCAGACTCAGAGCCACCGGCCCGGGGCGGTGGGTTGCGTCGCCAATATTCTCCGCGCCGATCAGCGCAATCGTGAGCGCGACCAGCGCATCGATGTATTGGGCGTTCGGCCGAAGGACGCCCGTGACCGCGAGGCCCAACGTCAGACTGTGTCCGAGCGTGAACCCGGTCACGACGAACAAGAGATCGCGTACGCGTCGCGAGATCAGCACGAGTCCCAACATGAAGGACATGTGATCGAGGCCCGTGAATATGTGCGTGACGCCCATGCGGACGAATTTGAGGAATCCGGCATTTTGCAGCGTGTTCGCGCCGCCGCCGGAAAGCTCGATTTGCTGATGATCGCGCGTGAACAGCTGTTCGAAGAAGCGCCCCGAGCCATCCTCGATGCGCGCGAAATTGGTGTGCGAGGGGACGAGATCGAAGAATGCGGACGAGCTGATCTTCAAAGACTCGCCGCCGGGGCATTTGAAAAGCAATTCCTCGCGGAAAAACCCCGGCGTCGCAGACAGTTTGCGCGGTCCTTCGGTGAGCGGACAATTGCGAGTCCCCGCCGTTGCTCCCATGTGGGCGGCGAGGTAGGCGCCGAGCACCGCACTGGTCGGAAGGTCTTTTCCCGACGTCGACAGGCGCCTGGCCTCGAGCTCCGGCACGATCATCTCCAGACGAACGCTGTCGCCCGCGACCTGCCAGGAAGAATGGCTCTCGCTCAGGGTGTGGCCGAGGGCCGGCATGCTCCATGAGCCGACGATGAGCGCTTGCGCGAGCAATCGGGCGGTGCGCCTCACGGCTTGTAGATGCCTGCGTAGTCTTTGGCGATGAGAATGGTCGCACGGCTGCGCAAAAATGCCATGGTTGCTTCGAGCAGCCGCATTTGCGCCGCTTCCTTGAAGTCCGTGAACACCCGCGGACGGGAAGCCTCATATCCGAGGGGCACGGGGCGGGTGTTGTTGACGACCAGGACCACGTGAACGGCGGCCTTGTCGGCGATCGGTTCGGAAACGGCGCCGCTTGGAAGCTCCTCGACGGCGGCGAAGAGCGCATCGCCCAGCCGATATTTGACCGCAAAATAATAGTCTTGATCGTGCCGCGGCTCCTCGCTCAGCCCGAAGCGGCGCGTGACCACCTCGACCGGTTCGCCGGCGCGCAGCGCCCGCGCTGCTTCGCCGGCACTTCTCAACTGATCGTCGAGCGGCTTTGCGGGGTCGAGCGGCAACAGCCAGCTGCGCACCTGCATCGTGCCCTCGGATGCGTAGCGATCCTTGTGACGCTCGTAGAAATCCCGCAATTGCGCCTCCGCGGGCTGACTCGTCGTGACCTCGACCGTCGCCTGCTGCGAAATGGTCGTCACCAACGCATTGCGAGTCGCCTGGTCGGTCTCCGCGAAGTCGAGCTCGAGGGCGCGTTGCACCAGAAGCTCTTCGCGCACCATCTCGTCGAGTACTTTTGCGCGGTCGGCCTGGCTGCTTTCGTCGAACTTCAGGCCCGTTTCGCTTTCCAGCTGGGCGATGAAATCGCTGCGCAGGATGGGGCGCTGATTGACCAGAGCGACGTCCTCAGGCGGTACCGAGTGCGTCGAGGTGCCGGCCGCGGTGAAAAGCCCATAGCCGGCAATGCCCAGTCCGAGCAGGGCGCCAATTGCATACAGCGTCATCGAGCGCGTGGCGTTCACCTCCGAGGCGCGCCAGAAACCGCGCAGCCGGGGCTCGCGTTGCGACGGCGCGGCGGTCGAGTTCACTTCAGTCATCTTCCCGCCTTTGCTGCTCCTGCCTCATGCACATAGACCGCAATCGCGCGGATCGTCGCCGGGGCCAGACGGTCGATCCAAGGAGGACATGCCCCGGCACGGCCGTAGGCGATCGACAGCGTAATGCCGGGCAGCGACCCGTCCCCGTACAGCCAGATCGCATCCGTCAGATCCGGTGCGCCGATGGCGGGATCGCCCCGCGCATCCGGGCCATGGCAATCGAAACACTGGCCGGCCCCGGAGAAGACCTTCGCGCCTCGAGCCACCGCCTCAGGATCTGCGGGCTGGTGCTGGAAAGCATACAGGTAGGCGGCGACGTCGTTGAGGTCGCGCGGCGTGAGAGGCTCGATCTTGTAGGTCTTGTATGGGTTCGGCGTGGCGTAGCCCGGCATGCTCGCCAGATTCCAGGCCTTGGGGTGACCGGAGCGAATTCCGTACAAGATGATTCGTTCGATTTCGCTCACCCGACCGGTACCGTAGAGCCAATCGCCGTCGGCGAGATTGGGAATTCCGAGCCGCCGGTCGCCCTCGAGGTGTCGGCCGTGACAGGATATGCAATGGGCCGCAAAGCCGCGCCGGCCCGCCGATAGCGCGTAACGGTCCAGGTCCGGATCGCCGGGTATGCCATCCGGATTCGCGATCATCAAACGCTCACGAATGGCATTGCGCTGTGCCGCCCAGATCCCCATTCCCAGCACGGCGATGGCGGCGCTGATCACGGCCAGCAGAACCACGACGCGGCGTTTGCACATATACGGCCCCATACGCCCCTTTGTCGATTAATATCGCGGACTATTCCTCGTGGCCCAACCTTTATAATTAATCCATGTCCAAAGTCCAGCAAGCATCCATCGACAGCCTGCATCCGACCCAGCTCACGGTCGGAATGCTCGAGGTCAAAGAGAAGCGAAAACGTCTCGCGTCGCTATCGTCCAAAGCGCAGGAAGATTTTTTGGCTGCGCACCCCATGCCCGCGGTGATCGGGCCGGGAAAGAAGCTCTACATTACCGATCATCACCATTTGGCCCGGGCGGCGTTGGACAGCGGTGTGAAGCTCGCCTGTTTCGAGGTCGAAGCGGATCTGAGCTCGCTCGGCACCGATGAGTTCTGGGAGAAAATGAACGAGAATAGCTGGGTGCATCCGCTCGACCAGAACGGGGTGCGGCACCGCTATGTGTCCCTTCCAGACCACATGAGCCAGCTCATCGACGATGTCTACCGTTCGCTTGCGGGCTTCGTGCGCGATGCCGGCGGCTTCGAGAAGACGCGCACCGCGTTTGCGGAATTCATCTGGGCAGACTTCTTCAGGCGTAATATTTCCATCGAGGATGTGGCTGCGGATTTTCAAAAGGCGGTGAAGCAGGCGCAGCGCCTCGCACGAAACCCGATCGCGAAGGGCATACCGGGTTTCAAGGGCGATTAGGTATTCCGGGCGAAGCAGACATCGCCGCTCGCCTGGACCGCTTGCCGTCGTCGCGCGCCTTGTGGACGATCGTCGTGCTGATTTCCTGCGGCGGCGTGTTCGAATTCTACGATCTGTTCTTCACCGCCTATGTGGCGCCCGGCATGCTCGAGAGCGGCTTGTTCTCGCCGCAGTCCTTGGGCGTGTTCGGCGCCCTGGGGGCGGTCCGGGTGGCGGGATTCGGCACGTTCGTCTTCTCGACCTTCGCCGGGTTGTGGTTCGGTGTGGTGGTGCTCGGCAACGCCGCGGATCGCTTCGGGCGCAAGTTCGTGTTCACGTGGTCTCTCGTGTGGTACGCGATCTGCACCGCGGTGATGGCGTTCCAGCGTACGGGAGAGTGGCTGAACATCTGGCGCTTCGCCGCCGGCGTGGGCTTCGGCGTGCAGCTCGTCACCGTGGATACCTATCTCGTCGAACTCGTACCGCCGCCGCTTCGCGGCCGGGCGTTCGCCGTCAACCAGTGCATCTGTTTCGGCGTCGTGCCCGTCGTAGCGTTGCTCGCCTGGCTGTTGGTCCCGTTGCGGCCGCTCGGCATCGAGGGTTGGCGCTGGGTCGTACTCATCGGCTCCGTGGGCGCGATCGTCGTTTGGAAATTGCGCTCCGGTATTCCGGAGAGCCCGCGCTGGCTGGCCGCAAAGGGTCGTCTCGCGGAAGCGGATCAAGTCGTGTCCGACATTGAGCGAAGAACGAGAGCCGAACTTGGCAGTGCGCTCTCCACGCCGCGGCCCGCGGCGCTCGAACGGGGTGGACATGCGCGGCTTGCCGACATATTCGCCGCCAAGTATCGCGCCCGGACCCTCATGCTGTCGGTGTTCAACGCCGCCCAGGTCATCGGATTCTACGGGTTCAATTCCTGGGTGCCGACCCTGCTGATCGCGCGCGGGGTCAACGTCACGCATGGGCTGGAGTACGCCTTCTTCATCGCGATCTCGCAACCCGTCGGGCCGCTGCTCGGCAGTTTGTTTGCCGACCGGATCGAACGCAAATTCCTGATTGTCGGCGGTCTCGGCTGTATGGCGGTGCTCATGACCTCATTTGCATTCGCGACCTCGGCCCCCGTGCTGATACTGATCGGCATCGCCTTCACCTTGTCCGCGAATGTCATGTCGTTTGCGTATCACGGCTATCAGGCCGAACTGTACCCCACCCGCATTCGCTCCCGAGCCATCGGTTTCGTCTATTCGTGGAGCCGGCTCGCTGCCGCTTTCGCCGGCTTGGCCATCGGCTGGCTGCTGGCCGAGGGCGGCGTGCCGGCAGTCGCAATGTTCATCGGCGGCGCAATGATCGTCGGCATCGCGATGATCGCCGCCCTCGGCCCCACGACACGCGGGGTGGCTCTCGAGCAGTTGAACGATTGAGGCCACGTCTGCGCGGGCGGAAGTTGATTTTGATCGGTCATGGGCGTCGATCAATCCAAGTCGAACAGCGCGTTGACCTCTCTCGGCGAGTACGCGCGAAATGCGATCAAGGTTTGCGAGGACAAGATGCCGGGGGCGTCTTCAATCGGGCGCATCCACCACGGTAAACGCCCTGGACCTGTAGAACCTGCGACGCTTGCAGGGTGACGAGCCCCCCTGAACAAAGGAATAAGGCACTACCAGCGATAGCGTATCGTCCCGCCGAACCAGCGCGGGTCCCCGACCATTAATTGCGAGTAGCCGAGACTCGTCACCGGGATGACGTAGGTGGCGTACTGGCGGGCAAACATGTTCTTTACCCAGAAGGACAGAGTCCAGCGACCATCGGGTCCGGTCAGTGTCGTCGATGCGTTCGATACCGCATGTCCGCCCTCGGTCGCGACCGGATCGTTGGTCAGATCGAAGTATTCCTTCGAAACGTAGCGGGTATCGACTTGAAACCCGAGTTCCTTATCGGCGGCAACCTGGAAATGATAGCGGAGGGACCCGTTGAGCTCATACTTGGGTGCCAGCACCATCTCACGATCGGGAAGAACAACGGTCTCCAACGGTTTGGCGCCGGCAACGGCCACAGTGACCCCCTTCACAGCCGAATCCAGCGCGCCCATTCCCATGGTCAAATCCCAGTTGGACGTCGGGCTGGCGACGAGTTCGAGTTCCCCGCCTTTGACCGTCGCTGGCAGATTTGAGATTTGTTGAGTGAGACCTTGAAATGTAAATGCCTGAAAGTCCTTGTAGTCGTAGTAGAAGAGGGCCCCATTCAGGCGCAGGTATTTCTGAATGTTATCTTTGAATCCCAGTTCGTATGCATAGAGCTTCTCCGGGGCGTAAGGCAGAGTTTGCGGAGTGCTCGAACCGAGTAGTCCCGAGCCATCGATCGCAGCGTTCCAGCCCGCGCTCTTCGTGCCTTTGGAGATCGAGGCGTAGGTCAACAATCCCTCGACCGGCTTCCAATCCAGCTCAGTTCGGAAGGTCACTAGATTGTCCGTTCTCCTGTCCGTGTACGCGGTCGAGTTTGTGGTCGCCCCCCCGGTGAAGGGAAAGACATTGTAATTCGGGACGGGCGCCGCCGTAATGCCGAGGATTTGCGGTGTGAGGCCGGTGAGATCGGAGCTTAGTATTCTGAAGTTCTGGTTGTCATTCGAGTAGCGCAGGCCGCCGATTAGGGTGAAGTCGTGAGACAGGGAGTATTCGAGTTGACCGAATGCGGCCGCTGACCGGCTGATCAATTCGTCGGTAAAGGAGTCATTGACGAAACCGATCCCGGAGACGTCCGTGTCGGAGCCGGTGTTGATATCGCGATAGAAGTAATAAAGACCGCCCGTCCAGTACGTCCGGTCGGTCTTTCCTGCAAGCCGGAACTCTTGTGTAATCTCCTTGCTTAGGAGTGGATTCGTGACTGCGATTGCCGGATACGGACCGGCATCCGTGTCCTCGGCATAATACTTATGCACGTGCTCATAGGCGCTGATCGACGTGAAATCCATGCCGCCGAACTTGTCGGTAACCGTCAGGGACGTGCCGTTCGTATCGAGGTCCTCGATCGGCTGACGATTGGTATCGGTTACCTGCCAATTTGGGTTTGTGTTGCGATAGCCGAAACAATCCTGGCCGGGACCGGTCGCCCCGAAAACGCCTGCGCAGGTCGGATTGACCACGTTCGGCGGCGTCTCGATTTGAGTGATGCCGTTCGGGGCATACATGGTCGACACCTGATGGTAGGACGGGCCGGTGGTGTGGTTCGTCAGGGCGTGCGCGCTGAGGAGGATTTGCAGACCGTCCGCTCCAACGTATTCCAGTTGCACGCGTCCCGCGAGTAAATCGGCCGCATCGGCGGCCTTGACACCGAGAGGCGAGAGTGCGGTCCCATCGCCGTGGTAGACGTCCGGACGATAACCGTCATGATTATCGTAGAGGAGCGATACCCTCGCGCGCAGCGTATCGGTCAACGGTCCGCCGTAAGCTCCCTCGAATCGATTCTCGCTGAACGATCCGGCCTGATACTCCGCATACCCTTCCGGTTCCGCACTGGGTTTATTGCTGATGAACTGGACCAGTCCGCCGGTCGTGTTGCGGCCGTACAGCGTTCCCTGCGGACCGCGTAGAACCTCAATTCGATTCACATCGAAGATACTGCTGTTGATGCCGGCGATCGTCGCCTGATAGACACCGTCCTGATAGGTGGCAACCGGGGACTCGTTATGCTCGGAAAAGTCATTCAGGCCGACTCCGCGCAGCGTAAAGTTTTGATTGCCGCTCGCACCCAGAGGTTCTGCAACGGCGAGATTCGGCGTCTGCTGCTGGATGTCCGTGAGACTGCGAAAGTTGAATGCTTTGATCTCGGCGCCCGTGAGCGCCGTCACCGAGATGCCCACGTCCTCGAGCGACTGCTCGCGCTTCTGTGCGGTGACGATGATTTCATCCAATTGCTGAGCAAAGGCAGTTCCGACCGGCGCAAATGCTATCCCGACGCCGAGGCCGGTGAGTAGCAGCAATTCTGAGAATCGGATCTGTCTCATGGAATTCTCCATTTGGATTTCTCTGGGTACGGTATACCGTGTACGCCAATATATTTCAAGCATAAAGGGTCGCAGCGGGCGACCAGGCTACAGATAGGTGAGAATGTCGGAGAGGGCTCCGCCCGCATTCAGCAGGTCGACCCGCTTCTCGGCAATGCGCAACCCGCCGGCGGTGCGCATCAGCCGCCATCGTGCATGGGCATGATGCATTCGAACTTCGCCGCGGGCATATTCGGCCAGCATGATGGCGGCGCGAGCCGTTGGTGCTTCGTGGCTCGCCCCCGTGGTCACCGTAAGGTTGGACAGGTGACGAACGGTTCGAGGAGCGGGCTGCAGCGACAATGCACCCAAATCCGTCGTACGTTCTGCCCATCGGCGGCACCGCAACTCGCGCAGAATCGCGTCGTCGCAGAGCAGGGATGCATGCCCGAGGGGGTCGATTTGTGACGCATCGAGGGGCATCCAGTAGATCGCCCCCGGCGCGTACAACTCGAGCCAGTCGCTCCAATTGCCATCATCGAGGAGATGCGCCTCGTGCGCCAGAAATTGCTGTACGCCCAGATATTTCCCGTCGTCGACATTCATTGTCGCGGTCCGATCGCGGACATGTAATCGCACCATGCGCGGTATTGGTTTCGGTGCACGAGGTCGCTCGTCCCGGGCGCGACACGAGTGCCGTCGGGAGAGGGTTCTCCGTGATCGGGATACCGGGCCATCAATACCCACGGGCTGCCCTTGGCCTGGAGCCCCGCCTGCAGGCGGCGGTACGCTTCGTGATCATCAGGACCGACCGCTCCGGCGGGCGAATTCACGACGTTGGAATAGCGAATGGTCCGATGAAAGAGGTCGTCCGGAGCGCCGCAAAGGCGGAAATGCCAGGTCTCGATCATCGTGCGGTCCACGGCGAGTGGTTTGACGATTCGCAATAGCGAGATCGGCGCCTTGAACATCACGGATGGATAAAGCACCGAGTTATTGCGATTCACTGCGAGGGTCCGCCGAGCTTCGGCCTCGCCGTGTTTCGCTATCATCGCCTGCAGATATCCGGGAACCGACGCATAGGATGAATGCAGGCTGCTCGCGTTGCCGAGGTCGCCGTGCCCAAACGTGCAGCTGCGCTGCCCCATCTCATCGTAGAAGGCGTATGAGGCCCCAAAGGGCGCAATCATCTGCAGCTCGAACGCGTCCTCGAGACCGGCCGCAGAGCGCTCGGCACCGAGCAGGCGCGCCGGCTGAGTGACAGATTGGTGGACGACCATCGGGTGCAACGCGTCCAGGGTGTTTTCGAGGAAGAACTTCCAGTTCGCGTGATGAAGATAGCGAAACACCCCTCCCGCCACCTCGATCCGCCCGTCCGGAGATCGATCGACCATGTTGTCGAGCGACGAGCGCATCGGACCGAGCCAATCGAGAAAGTCCGGGCCCGTCCCCCGTAGCCGCCCGAAAATGAAACCGCGGTATACGGCGATTGAACCGATCGGGGCGAGCCCGGATCCGGCCGCCGACTTGCAGATGGCGGTGCCGCTGTAGCCCTGCTCCGCGGGGATCGTGCGCAGGCGCCCATCCGTATCGTAGATCCAGCCGTGGTAGCCGCAGCGCAATGCGCGTCGTTGACCGGTCGTGTCCTCCGGGTAGAGTTGCATGCCCTTGTGGGCGCAGCGATTCAGCACCGCACGGATCGAATTGTCCGTGTGGCGCAAAACGAGAACGGGCTCGCGCCCGATCCGTGTCGCAAGGAAAGAGCCGCTGCTGGGGAACTGACTCTCATGGGCCAGATAGACCCATGACGCCGCGAAGATGCGCTCCATCTCCAGATCGAATATTCGCGGATCCGTGTACACCGATCGGTGTACACGGTCGCTCCGGACGAGGTCTTCGCACTCAAATTTTTCGCAGTCGATCATGGTGCTTCCCGAACGTGCGGGGCGCGGCGAGCGCCAAGAACCGACCAACAAAATACTTGAAGCTTGAACTAAAGTCCAGGATACGGTATACAGAATGAGTAGCGTGAATTGGCTTTGGCGTGGGCTTCCTTTTCGTTCCTTTCACAATCCTTCCATGCGAAAGCAGCCTGTTCATGCAATGCCCCAAGGCTTGGCGATCCCGATGACCGACCGCAACGAAGACTCCCCTTCCCGAATTCGCCTGGATGCCGTCACCGGCACCCTGTCGGACGGTGCAATCCGCTACGTAATGATTCGCGCCGATGGACTCATGGGGGCATTCTTGCGATCCGGTGCGCCCGCGGCCCTGCCCTCGCTCTGCGCGTCTGTGTACACGCATGGCAAGCACTCGTTGATGCAGTATCAGCGCGAGCACGGAACCGATCCGGCAACGCTGATGGCAACCGTGGCACGAGTGGCCGCGCAGCTCGGATGGGGCGCCTGGGACGTGAGACGGCCGTCGCTGAATGAGTTGAAAATCATCGTGCGCCATAGCCCGTTTGCTGAGGCGGCCGGACAATCCGAAGTTCCTGTCTGTGCTCCGATCCTGGGAATGGTCCGCGCGATGGGCGAGTTGGTGCTCGGCGGAGAGGTGCACGCCCGAGAGTATACGTGCGGGGCATGCGGAGGCAGCAACTGCGAGTTTTCTGCAAAGAGCACGACCGAAGGGTAATGGAAGGGAAAGACCCGCTTGCGTCAGTGGACGTTATGCCTTGCTATCGCCCGTCAACGCCGCCGCCACGGACTGGTATGCAGCATCCAGGTACTCGACGACGGCCTGCTCGATGGCCTTCTCGTCTTGCGTCGCCAGAGCCTTTAGTATCTGTTCGTGGCGCGCGAGCACGAGCGCGCGCGTCTGCTTGCTGCTCATGGTCAGCATGCCGATGAGATACACATGATCGCTGTTCTGCTCGATCGCCCGGACAAGGCTTGCGTTTCCGCAAAGCTCGAACAGGACCCGGCGAATCTCACGGTTTTCTTCGGCGATTGCGGCGGCGCTCCCTGTCGGCACAAGCTTGCGAAGCTTCGCCATCGCCTTGCGAAGCCGCGCAAGATCGGTGCTTTTGACGCGCCGTGCCGCAAGCCGTGCCGCGTAAGGCTCCAGGAGGCGACGCAGTTCGAACACATCCTCGAGACTGCGCAGACTGGGCTTCACGACGAAGATGCCGCCACCGTCACGGCGCATCAGGATTCCGCGCTGCTCCAACACGCCGAAGGCCTCCCGCACAGGCGTCCGGGACACACCGAGCACCTCTGCAACGCGTCCTTCCGTCAGACGTTCGCCCGGCAGGAAGCGGCCGTTGAGAAGCGCTCGCATCATGCCGTCAGCCACCTGTTCGCGAAGAGGTGCGACGCGCTCCACCTTGGAAATCTTCCCCATCGCCACGGCTCCCTAGTCTACGCGGTTAGATCCGATGCTATTGAATACATCGATTCGATTTTTGAACAACCAAGTTGCCTGGATGATGCCGGCTGCAGCGACCGCGAGCAGACCGTAAGGCAGATTGTTGATCGCCGGCGAGGTGACCCCGGTGATTGCTGTGTAATTCTCAACGGCGACGAGCGTAGCCACGGCAATGAGGCAGCCACCGATGGCGGGGGCCAGCGTGTAGCTGAAGCCCCAGAGGCGACGACGGGCAAAGAATACGGGAATTCCGAGCGAGGTAATAGCGAGAAGCGCCATGAGTCCGACCGATCCCACGCCCACCAAGGCGGTGGCAATGGTCGTCAGCGGATCGAGGCCGGCAATCGATGCGAATGCAAACACCACGATCAGAAAGGCGGCGAGCACCCCGGAGGCAACAAATGGGGAATGGTAGCGTGGATGGGTGTGTGCGAGGCGCGCCGGAAGAACCCCGTCGCGAGCCAGCGCAAATAGATACCGCGCCGCGTTGTTGAACAGGGCGAGCACTGCTGCAAAAGCGCTCGTGACGACCAATACGCTCAGCGTATCGCCCGCCCATGTTCCGATGTAATGGGTAATCTGGGCCAGCACGAAATGTCCCGGATCAGCCCTAGCGATTGCGGAAATGGCCGCATCGTCGCCCACTCCGACAACCAGACACCAGCCCGTCAGCACGTAGAAGGTGCCGATCGCCAGCACGGACAGATAAGTGGCCCGCGGAATCGTCCGGGTGCGATCTTTAGCTTCCTCCTGATAGATCGCGGTTCCTTCAATACCGATGAGACCGTTGAAAGCATAGATCGCGGCGATTCCGAGCCCGGGGACGAAGATGGCGGTGGGCGAAAAGGATCGGAAACTGAACAGAGCAAAGCCCTTTTCATGAACGATCGCGACGTCCAACAGCGCCAGCAGAATGATTTCCGCGACCAGCGCGAAGGACAGTATCTTGGCGGCGAGTGTGATTTTGCGATAGGCCAGGTATGAAATTAGAAACACGCTGACGGCCGCCCACAACTCCCACCGGGTGCTCACACCGCTGATGCGCGCGCACAGCTCGCTGCTGAAATAAGCGAGTGCGCCCAATGTCGAGCAGCACAGCGAGAAGTAGGAAATGGCGGCAACATAGGCCGCTGACAATCCGAAGGAGCGGCCGAAGCTCGCTGAAATGTAAGCATAAAACGCGCCGGCGTTGCGCACGTACGGAATTATTCGAACGTAACCGACGGCGAACAGCAGCATGGCGATGACTGCGCACGCATAAGTGCCCGGGACACCGGGCCCGTTGCCGAAGGCGAAGGCCATCGGCATCAGTGCGACGACCACGGCCATCGGTGCGGCGGCCGCCATGACCATGAACACCAACTCGGCGGTGTTCAATACTCCGCGGCTTAGCGTGTCGGGAGCGCTCGTCTGTACGTGAGATTCGGCGGCGGGCATCTTGTGGATAACTTGGTACGACATGAATTCCGTTTGCAGTGTAAACCGAAGTACGGTTCGGATGAGATCAGCCGCCGCGCGTCCCGTCGCTGGTTGCATCGTGATTGTATACAGTGTACAAAGAAACTGTTTCAAGCACAAAGTATTTTGAGCGCCCTCGAGCAGGTCGTTGGGCCGCTGCAAGCGTTCATGTCGAAGATCTCTGGCGTCCCGCCAGATTGGAAGCAAAGGAAAGAGCACTTGAAGCCCCGTGTCGTTGTATCACTCGAGCAGGCATTGTCGCTTCCGTACGCGACGTGGCGTTTCGCGCACCTCGGCTGGCGGGTCATTCGAATCGAGGCGACGCCCAGCGGACAGGACGATCCGGGGGATCCGAATCGATATATCGGCCGTCAGGTGGCGGAGCCCGATCGACGCAGCTATTTCATCGGACAGAATGTTGGCAAAGAGAGTCTGGTTCTGAATCTGAAGAACCCGGCAGGCCGCGCCTTGTTGCACCGGCTGATCCGTTCTCTCAAGGTGGATATCTTCTGCTGCAACACGCTCCCTTCCCGGTACGGCGCTCTCGGGGTGGACTATGAGACGCTGCACCGGATCAACCCACAGATCATCTGGGCCGGAATTTCTGCCATGGGGCCGCAATATCCGTCCGTACCGGGGTACGACCCCGTCATCCAGGCCATGAGCGGCATCATGGAACTGACGGGCGATCCGGCCGGGCCGCCCATGCTGGCCGGCATCCCCGTGACCGACTTGAAGGCGGGTGATGAAGTCTACGCCGGTGTGTTGGCTGCGCTGGTCGATCGTGCGGAGACGGGAGCGGGTTCGCGCATCGATGTCTCGATGCTGCAAGCGGCCGCTTCCTGGCTCGTGACGACTTTGCCATTGCTAAATTTTCCGCACAGCCCCGATGAGGTAAGTCGCTGCGGCAATCAGCACCGAAAATTCATCCCGACCGATGTTTTCAAAACATTGGATGGGTATTTGTACATGGCGATCGGTAATGATCTGCAGTGGCGCCGGCTGGTGGCCATCGACAAGTTCTCTGGCTGCTCAACGCCGTTGCGATTTGCGAACGCCGGCCGGCATGCGGAACGTGAACAGATGTTCAATGACCTGCGCGCCGTTTTTGCCGGATACCCGACTGATCAGCTCATCGAGGATTTGAAGCTGGCGCAGATCCCCTATTCCCATGTGCACGATGTGTATCAGGTCGCGGAACTGGATGCCATCAAGAGCAAACTAACGCAGACCCGCATGCCCGATGGAACTCGCCTCAATTTACAGCCATTGCCGGTCGATCTACCTGAAGGTGCACGCGAGTTGTCGTTCGCTCCCCGTTATGGTGAGCATACTCGGGCGATTCTGCAGGAAGCGGGCTTGGCCAGTGCCGAAATCGAAGAGCTGCTCCACGCCGGCGTAGTGGTTGCACAAGCGGCTTCGCCCGCTTAGTTCGAGCGGCCAGCGACATGGGCTCGCATATCCTCGTCCTCGGTGGTACCGGCACCGTCGGCCGTGAGGTCGTCAAGCTGCTGAGGGAACGCGGCGTCGCCGTGCGCGCGACCACGCGCGACACCGGGGGCGCCCCCCGGTTGGACGGCGTGCAATGGGTGCATCTGGCGCAACCGGGCGGGGCCGATCCGCTGATCCTCGCCGGCGCGGCCGGCCTCTTTCTGATGGCGCCCTCAGGCTACGTGGATCAGTACGCCATCTTGTCGTCGTGGATCCGAGCGGCGACCCGCGCGAATGTCGCGAGAATCGTGCTGATGACGGCACAAGAAGTCAACGATGCCGAGCAAAGTCCGTTTCGGCGGGCAGAGCTCGAGTTGATCGACTCAGGAATTCCCCACGCAATCATCCGGCCGAACTGGTTCATGCAGAATTTCCACACCTATTGGGGCGATGAGATCCGTCGCTCCGGAACCATGGCGTTGCCCGCCGGTGATGGAAAAATCGCCTTCATCGATGCACGCGACATCGCGGCGGCCGCGGCCGCACAATTGCTCGCCGATGAAATGACATGCGGGACATTCGTCCTCACAGGCCCGGAGGCGCTCGATCACACCCAGGCTGCCAGGATTTTATCGAGCGCAACCGGCCGCCAGATCGCCTACCGGAATATCTCTTCGAGCGAGTTCGCCAAAACCCTGAGCACCGTAACCGGCATGCCTGAGGATTACGTCCACTCGGTCTTGGATATGTTCACCGCCGTACGCGCAGGCGCTGCAGCCGGTGTGACGAATCATGTCGAACTGCTTACCGGGCGACCGGCGCGCCGCCTTGCCGATTACGCGCGGGATTATCGTGAGATGCTCACTTGAGATCGGGCAGCGCGGTTGTCCCGGCGGCCTGAGCCTTCGAATAATGCACGGGCGATAGGCCGGTCCACGACTTGAACGCCCGCGACAACACCGACCCGTCGGAATAACTGAGCCAAGCGGCAAGAGTGGTCAGCGGTACCCGTCCGTCGCTGAGGACGGCCTCGATCTTGGTGCGGCGCTGAATTTGCAAGAGTTTGCGGAAGGAGGTCCCTTCGTCGGCAAGACGCCGACGCAGATTCCTCGACGACATGCCAAAGCGAGCCGCAGTCGTCTCGAGACTGAGCGCCGCGTGGCCCAAGGTGCGCGCGATGTGCGCGCTGGTGCGTTCCGAAAGCTGCTCGGCTACGGTGGTATCCGAGCTCACTGAAATCAAGCAGATGGCGCTCCAGGACCGGCAAAAGTGTCGCATCATGGGGACCCATCCCCCAGCGTAGCGGCCTATCCATGTCCTGATTGCGGATCGTGAGGATATTGGCCGGCGCATTGCCGACAACGGGTGCGCGAAAAAACCGCCTTAGGCGCTGCGCCCGATTTCCGAGGGAATGTTCGAATTGAACGCGCAGCGGTGTCCAGCGAGCGCTCGTGAGGTGACGAATGATCGCGCTGTAGCTCGCCAACGCAAACTCCGCATCCTGCCGCCGCGGCCAGATGTTCGGATCCGCGATGGAGTAGCTGCAGGTGCTCGTTTCGCGCCCGCGACGGATCTCGAGGGTCGTGTGCGTCTGCCAAACCCTCTCGTAGCGCGCAAGGTTGGCTAGCGCCGCTTTCAGGTCTGTCGCCAGTGTGAATAGCGCGTAAAACGGACCGAGGTCGGCGAGGGTGAACTTCTGCCCGATCTCGAGCCCCAGATACGATCTCTTCAACGTCGTAGACATGCGCTCTGCCAGGGCGACGAATTGTGCGAGCGGCAGGGCCGCGTAGGGAGTCCGCATGTCGAAGTTGGAAATTCCGAGGCTTTGGAGGAGGTCGGCGGTATCGACGCCGCTGGAGTTCAGTTCCTTGATCAGCGGCCAGAAGAAGAACGCACGGATGGTCGACGCTGCACCGCGGTGCGTTTTGCGCGCCGCTCGTGGCACTTCAGAGGTCATGGGAGCGGGCATGGTCGACGCATGGCCGAATATGCCATAAGGTTGGCCGATTTTGCAATGAGCTGCACCCTGCGCTTGGTGTCATGCTCAAAGCGTCAAACTCCTTTGGTCACCTTTCCGGAGCGCCAATCCATGTCGGAAACCAATTGGGATCAGGTTCGCGAATGGGATGAACGGTACGTATACCACGTGCTCGCCACACGGGAGGAGTACCACAGCACCCCCGTCGAGAGCGCCGAGGGCTGCTATGTGACGCTTGCCGGCGGCCGCAAGATTTTCGATTTCGCCAATCAGCTGGTGTGCGTGAACATGGGACACCGGCATCCCAAAATCCAGAAAGCGATTCGCGATGCGACCGAAAAGTTCGGCTACGTTTGGGAAGGAATGACCACCGAGTACCGATCGCGTGCCGCCAAGTTGATCATGGAGGATATGGGCGTCGGCAGTTGGGCCGGAAGAATCCGCTTTCTCGCCACGGGTACCGAGGCGGTTGAGAACATGGTTCTATTCGCGAAGCTCTACACGGGCCGTCGCAATATCGTCACTCGGGGCTATGACTATCATGGCTGGACGAACGCCCTGTCCGGTGCCAACGGAGTGCGCGGATATCGCAGCAGTCTCGCATCCGGAAGCGGAACTCCCACGGTCCGCGACGTGCCGGACGCGCCATCGCCCAACTATCACTATGCACCCGCGCCGCAGTGCTACCGCTGCCCCATCGGACACACCTATCCGAACTGCAAGGACAAGACCGGTACGCTCGCTTGCGTGCGGGCAACGGAGCATCAGATCAAGTTGATCGGCGTGGAAACCGTCGCGGGATTTCTCACAGAGCCTGCCCAAGGCGCCGGCATGATTCATCCCCCGAAGGAATATTTCCCTCAGATTCGCGAAATGACCAAACGATTGGGGATTTTGTGGCTCGATGACGAAGTGATGACGGGCTTCGGACGCTTGGGGGAATGGTTCGGGTACAAGGTCTACGAGGTGACGCCCGACATCATGTCGGTTGCGAAAGGACTGAGTTCCTCGGCGCTGCCTGCCTCTGGTGTCGTGTTGTCGAAGGAGCTGACAGCATTCTTCGACAACTGGCGCTTCTCGACGATGAGCACCTTCGGTTCGCATCCGCTTGCCATGGCGGCGGTTGCCGCGAATCTGGAAGCCATGCTCGAAGAGAACATCCTCGATCGAGTCAGAGACCTCGGCAAACATCTCGGCGCCGGTCTACAAGATCTGTACGAACGACATCCGTGCGTCGGGCTCGTGTCCGGGCGCGGTCTCATGTGGGCTGTCGAGTTGGTGCGAAATAAAGAGACTCGCGAGCCGTTCGTGGCCGTCGACCGATTCTCGGTCTACGCGAAGACCGACCAGGTCCCCGCGAGTCAGGTGGTCGGAAAGATTGCTTTCGAGGAGGGAGTGGCGATCGGGGCGTTCCTGCCGAACAGCATTCGACTCGCCACCGCCTTCATCGCTACCAAGCAAGACATCGATGTCGGCCTGCGAGCGTTGGACAAAGGGCTTTCAGAACTCGACAAGCATTGTGCTTGATCGAAAGTAAGTGAGGGTTCAACCATGCAATCCCTAGCCAACGATTTGTCCTTGCTGGGTTCTGCCAGCCGGAGTTTTCTCGGTGCGCGGCATCAATTGTTCGTAGGCGGGCGGTTCACCGATTCCGTCGCCGGGGCGACGCTTCCCGTGATCGATCCAACCAGCGGCATCGAACTAGGCCGCGTACCGGCAGGAGATGCCTCCGACATTGATCTCGCGGTACGCGCCGCCCGCCTTGCGTTCGATGAGGGACCGTGGCCGAAGATGAGGCCATCGGAGCGCGAACGCATCATGCTCAAGCTCGCGGACCTGCTGGAAGGTCATGCAACCGAATTCGCCGAGATCGAGAGCGTGAATAGCGGGCGTACGTTGATGGGCACTCGCCTGTTCGACGTCAACCTGTCGGTCGATTATTTGCGATACATGGCGGGATGGGCGACCAAGATCGCGGGCCAGACGATGACGCCGACCGTTCCTTATGTCCCTAACGGTAAATTCTTTGCGATGACGGTGCGAGAGCCCGCCGGGGTCATCGGTGCCATCACGCCGTGGAATGTTCCTCTCGGCCAAGCGATTTGGAAGATTGCGCCGGCGCTGGCTGCCGGCTGTACGTTGGTGCTCAAGCCCGCCGAGCAAACGCCGCTGACCGCGATCCGCTTTGCACAATTGCTGGCCGAAGCAGGAGTGCCCGAGGGGGTGGTCAACGTCGTTTCCGGATTTGGCGAAGCGGCGGGAGCTGCGCTCGTGGCACATCCCGGAGTCGACAAAATCAGCTTCACGGGATCGACCGAGATCGGACGAAAAATCGGCGAGGCTGCTGCGCGCCAGATGAAGCGGTTCACGCTCGAACTTGGCGGCAAATCGCCGATGGTCGTCCTCGAGGATGCGAATCTCGATATCGCGATCCCCGGGACGGCGATGGGTATTTTCGCCAATCACGGACAAAACTGTTGTGCCGGTTCTCGTCTATTCGTGCATGAACGCATCTTCGATCAGGTGACGCAGGGGATCGCCAAGATTGCCGCCGAGATCAGGCTTGGACCGGCCCTGGCGGCCAATACCGAAATGGGTCCGCTCGTCTCGACGGTGCAACAGCAACGAGTGCTTGCCTATATCAGTTCCGGCCGAGCACAGGGGGCCGAGGTGCTCGTGGGCGGGGGGGCGCTACCCGGTCCCGGATCCTATGTACAGCCCACGGTGCTCACCAATGTGACGCCGCAAATGCGCGTCGTGCAGGAAGAAATCTTCGGTCCTGTGCTTACGGCGTCGCGATTTACCGATGTTCGAGATGTCCTTGCACGCGCGAATGACACCCAGTACGGCCTCGGTGCCAGCGTTTGGACGCAGAGCCTCGATGCGGCTCATTGGTTTATCGGCAAATTCAAAGCGGGCACGGTTTGGGTCAACACCCACGGCGTGCTGGACCTCGCCGTTCCCTTTGGCGGCACGAAGCAATCGGGAGTCGGCCACGAGCTTGGCGAGGAGGCGGTGAAACACCACACGACATTGAAGTCTGTGATGATTTCACTTCAGGAACCGCGCTAACACGATACCGCGCCGAGGGTTGCCCCCAGCGGTGCGCAAGTTCGGGCGTCTCGCCGCCGCCCGCACGGGTATGATGGCGTCCCGTATGACAGCCAATTCCAGCAACGATTCGGTCGTCGGCCATATTCGACAGATCAGCCGCGACATTGCAGCAGCGCGAGTTCTTGCACGCTCCCCACGAGGCCTGCCGAGATTATTCGGACTGCGGCAGTCACCATCGGCTATGGCGTCGCTCGCCGCCGCGTCGCAGCCGTGGCTGCGCGGTTTCACGCCGCGGGATATGGCCCCGGCCACCGAGTCGGTATCGCGCTCGACAATCGTCCCGAGTTCTTCCTGCACTTCCTGGCCTTGAATTCGCTCGGCGTCAGCGTGGTACCGCTGAACGCGGCGATGAGCGTCGCCGAGCTTTCGTTCGTTCTGGCGCACGCCGACGTGGCGCTCGCCGTGACGCATCCTGGGCACGCGGCGCACCTACGCGCAGCGCTGGCGCTGAGGCGGGCGTCGGCACCGTCAGCCGCGCTGTACGTCGCGGAAGACGAGGGGGAAGCGATTCCAGGCGCCACAGCAGCGCCGGCCGCGAGCCGCGACGAGGCGGCGCTTCTCTACACCTCGGGAACCACGGGCACGCCGAAGGGCTGCATTCTGACGAACGAGTACTTCGCGGAGATCGGTCGGCTCTACGCCGGTCTCGGCGGCTATTGCCGCTTCGATGCGGGCGGTGATCGGCTCGCGACACCCCTTCCCGTCACGCATATGAATGCGCTGGCGGTATCCTTCATGGCCATGCTGATGACCGGAGGGTGCCTCATCCAGCTCGACCGGTTTCATCCCTCAACGTGGTGGCGATCGTTGCGAGCGAGCCGGGCGACGGCGTTCCACTATCTCGGCGTCATGCCGGCCATGTTGCTGAAAGCGCCTCCATCCGCGGACGATGATTTCCGCGCCGTCCTGCGCTTCGGCTTCGGTGCGGGCGTCGATCCGCGCCATCACGCGCCCTTCGAGGCGCGCTTCGGCGTGCCGCTGATCGAGGCGTGGTCGATGACCGAAACGGGGGCGGGCGCGTGGATCAGCGCCAATCACGAGCCCCGGCACGTGGGACAGCGCTGCTTCGGCAAAGCGCCCCGGAGCCTCGCGTACCGCATCGTCGATGATGCGGAGCAAGACGTTGCGCCCGGCGCGGTGGGCGAGCTGCTGGTCCGACGCGACGGCGCCGATGCGCGCAAAGGCTTCTTCTCGGGCTACTATAAGGATGCGCCCGCCACGGAGCAGGCTTGGGCCGGCGGGTGGTTCCATACCGGCGACCTGGTGCGCGTCGGGGAGGATGGTTCGTTCTTCTTCGTTGATCGCTCGAAAAACGTGGTTCGGCGCAGCGGCGAGAACATTGCCGCCGTCGAAGTCGAGAGCGCTCTGCAAGCTCACCCCGACGTTCTCGCGTCGGCCGTCTGTCCCGTGCCGGATGAGGTGCGGGGCGAGGAAGTCTTCGCCTTCGTCGTGCTGCGCTCCCAGGTGCCCGCCTCGAGAGAGACCGCGGCGCACCTGCAGCGGCACTGCCAGCAGGCACTCGCCTATTACAAGGCGCCGGGCTACATCGGCTTTTGCGAGGCGCTGCCGCAGACCGCTTCGCAGAAACTCGCGCGGGGCGCGATCAAAGCGCGGGGAAGAAACGCCGTCGAAAACGGGCAAGCCTTTGATTTGCGGGATCTGAAGCGTCGCGCCGCCGTGAGTTCGAACGAGCGTTAGCCCGCGGCGCGTAGCCCGCGATTATGTTTTAGGGTTAAACTACTTCCTGTGACCACGCACCGACAAGATTCAGAGCCCGCACGCGGTGATACGCGAGACTACCGCGACGTCGTGCTGGTCGCGCCGGTCACCGTGCCCTACGTGCGGTACTCCATCCGCAATTCGCATTGGTTCGTCGCTCGGGCACTGTCCCGGCTCCTGCAGGACTCGAAGCTCGACAAGTCCGATATCGACGGTTTGAGCGTGGGCAGCTTCATGCTGTCCCCCGATACCGCGATCGGTCTCACGCAACATTTGGGTCTCACGGTACGCTGGCTCGATCATGTCCCCCTCGGCGGCGCCTGCGGGATCGTCGCGCTGCGGCGCGCGTTGCGCGCCGTGCAGGCCGGCGATGCGCAGGTGGTTGCGTGCATCGGCGCCGATACGAACCATGTCGACTCATTTCGCCAGAGCCTCGGCAGCTTCAGCGTGTTTGCGCGCGATGCCGTGTTCCCGTACGGATCCGGCGGACCGAATGCGAGCTTCGCTTTCTTGACCTCGTACTACATGCGAACCTTTGGCGCCACGCGTGAGGACTTCGGCAAGATTTGCGTCGCGCAGCGCGACAATGCGCTCGGCTACCCGAATGCGCTGTTCAAGAAAAAGCTCACCCTCGAAGAATACCTGGACGCGCGGCTCATCGCCGATCCCATCCGGTTGTTCGACTGTGTCATGCCCTGTGCAGGCGCCGAGGGTTTTCTGGTCATGACCCGGCAGCGAGCCGAGTCCCTCGACCTGCCGTATGCGACGGTGCGCTCGACCTGCGAACGCCATAACGCGTTTCCCGATGATCCGATCCAGACCCGCGGGGGTTGGGTGCTCGACCGTGATCACCTGTTCGGTGCAGGCGGTGTCGAACCCTCGGACATTGATTTCGTCCAAACCTATGACGACTATCCGGTCATGTCCGTCATCCAGCTCGAAGACCTCGGCTTCTGCGAGAAAGGAGAAGGTCCCGCGTTCATCCGCCGCCACACCTTCACCACCGAGGGCTCGTTTCCCATCAATACCAGTGGAGGGCAGCTCTCGGTGGGGCAAGCGGGCTGCGCTGCCGGATTTCTCGGACTGGTCGAATCGATTCGACAGCTGACGGGCCGCAATCTGGCACGCGCCGTTCCGGATGCACGCCTGGGATTGGCGGTCGGATTCGGCATGATCACCTACGATCGAGGTCTTTGTTCGGGAGCGGCGATACTCAGCCGGGCCGCATGATTCCGCCGCTCACCCGACCGAAGCGCAAGAACCCCATTTTGCGGACCCGGCAACCGCTCCTGCCACCGTGGTTGCGCTCGCGTGCCGCGCTCGGCCTGACTGCGGCCGCCGCCCTCGGCCGATTCGAGTTGCAGGTGTGCGGCGATTGCGGCACGGTGCAATATCCTCCGCGGGAGGCCTGCCAGCGCTGCCTGTCCGATCGGTTGCGTTGGCGCGAGCAGTCGGGATTGGGGGAGTTGTTGTCGACGACGACGGTGCACCACAGCCACGACTTGTTTTTCCGCGAGCGCGTTCCGTGGCGCCTGGGGCTGGTGCGGCTCGATGCCGGGCCCACGCTCGTTACACATCTGCACGGCGGCTGCGCGCCGCCGCCGAGCCGCGTGCGGGTCGGAGCGCGACTCGACAAATCCGGCCAGGGAGTGCTCCTGGCGTTTCCCATCGATGAGGTGCCGAACATGGCCGATGATCGCCAGCTGCGTGAAATGACCTGCGACCCGAAGTTTCGCAAGATACTGGTGACCGACGGCAAGACCGGCGTCGGTCAGGCCGTGGTGCGAGCCCTCATCGCTGCCGGCGCCGATCTCGTGTGGGTGGGGTATGCGGAGCCGTGGAAGAAATTTCCCGGCCTCGTGGAACTCGAGGCCCTCCCGCAAGTCACGCTGCTGCCACTGGATCTCACGGACTCGCGATCGGTCAAGCAAACGGCTGCGGAAATCGGCGGCAAGGTCGACATCCTCGTCAACACCGCCGAGGTGCATCGGGCGCATGGCATTGCCTCGCGTAGCGGCGTCGAGGTGGCGCGCGCCGAGATGGACGTCAACTACTTCGGACTGTTGCGCTTGGCGCAGGAATTCGGGCCCGTCATGCGCGCGCGGGGTGCCGACGGTCAATCGAGCGCAGCCGCATGGGTGAATCTCTTGTCCATTTATGCGCTCAGCAACTATCCGCCGCACGGTACGTTCTCGGCCTCGAAAGCGGCGGCCCTGTCGCTGGCACAGTGCCTGCGCGCGGAGATGCGACCCGGCGCGGTTCGCGTCGTCAATGTATTCCCCGGACCGATCGATGATGAATGGAATCAGGTGCTGCCGCCGCCGAAGCTCGGCCCCGAGGCCTTGGCAAGGGCCATCGTCAAGGCGCTCAAGGACGGCATCGAGGATGTGTACCCCGGCGACGTGGCCCAAGAGTGGCTCGCGCGCTGGGAAGAGAGTCCGAAGACGCTCGAGCGCGAACTGAGCAATTGAGGAGCTGCACGCGATGGCTGACAATTCGCTGATTGCCCTGGCTGCTGACCTCTTGTCCGGGCGCGTTCGGGTCGTCGACCTGACGCAAACCTTGTCGCCCGAATTCCCGCAAATCGTGCTCCCGCCCGAGTTCGGACAGTGCTGGCCGTTCCGCATCGAGGAGGTGTCCCGCTACGATGAGCGCGGCTCTTCCTGGTACTGGAACAATTTTTCCTGTGGCGAGCACACCGGCACGCATTTCGATGCGCCCATCCACTGGGTATCGGGCCGCGATCTGCCGAACAACGCGACCGACACCATCCCGGTGCAGCACCTCATCGGCGCCGCCTGCGTGATCGATTGCTCCAAGGAGGCGGGCGCCGATGCGGACTTCCTGCTCACCACGGATCACGTGCTGCGATGGGAAGCGGTTCACGGCCGCATCCCACCACGCGCCTGGGTGCTCATGCGCACCGACTGGTCCAAGCGCACCGATCCCGTGGCCTACCAGAACTACGATGAGACCGGCCAGCACACGCCCGGACCCGCCACCGATGTGGTGAAATTTCTGATCGAGGAGCGGGACGTCGTCGGCTTCGGGTCCGAATCGATCGGCACCGATGCCGGACAGGGGTATCACTTGAAACCGCCATACCCCTGCCATTACTACATGCACGGTGCGGGCCGCTACGGGCTGCAGTGCCTGACGAATCTCGATCTTCTGCCGCCCACCGGCGCGGTGATTTTTTGTGCCCCGCTCAAGATCGAGAACGGCTCGGGCAGTCCCATTCGCGCGCTTGCGCTGGTAGCGGGTTGAGCGGCCGTGGCTGAACGCTCGTTCGCGCAGGAAGTCGACAAGCTCCGCATCGGGGAGGGCGAGGAGTTTCGCGGCGAGGGGATTCTGGCGGTGACCAAGGCGCTGCTGCAGGCCGGCGTGGGGTACGTCGGGGGCTATCAGGGCGCCCCCATCTCTCACTTGATGGACGTGCTCTCGGATGCGCAGGGCGTGCTCAAGGAATTGGGTGTGCATTTCGAGGCGAGTGCCTCCGAAGCCGCAGCGGCGGCGATGCTTGCCGCGTCGGTGAACTATCCCATTCGCGGCGCGGTGACCTGGAAGTCCACCGTCGGCACCAACGTCGCCTCCGATGCCCTCGCCAACGTGGCCTCGGGCGGCGTCACCGGCGGTGCGCTCATCGTCATCGGCGAGGACTACGGGGAAGGCTCCTCGATCATGCAAGAGCGCTCGCACGCATTTGCGATGAAGTCGCAAATATGGCTGCTCGATCCGCGTCCGAATCTCAAGAGCATCGTCGAGATGGTGGAGCGGGGATTCGAGCTCTCGGAGGCATCGAACACGCCGGTCATGCTGGAGCTGCGCATTCGCGCCTGTCACGTCTACGGGCGCTTCACCGCCAAGGACAACCGCCGGTCCACCTTCTCGGTTCAAGATGCCCTCGATCATCCGGTGCGCGACGTGTCGCGGATCGTCCTGCCGCCCGCGAGCTTCCTGCACGAACAGGAGAAAATTCAGAAGCGCTGGCCGGCCGCGCTGGACTTCATCCGCGAGCATCGCTTGAACGAGTTTCTCGGCGGATCGGACGGTGATGTCGGCATCATCGTGCAGGGCGGCCTGTACAACACGCTGTTGCGGGCTCTCGAGCTCGCCGGGCTGGCCGATTCGCTCGGCAACACGCCTCTGCCGCTCTATGTCCTCAACGTCACCTATCCGCTGCTCGATGATGAAATCAGCCGCTTCTGCGCGGGGAAAAGCGCCATATTGATCGTCGAGGAAGGGCAGCCGGAATATATCGAGCAGAATCTGCACATGATTCTGCGCAAGGCCGACCTGCAGACCAAACTCATCGGCAAGGATCTGCTGCCGCGGGCGGGCGAATATACCGGTCCGGTCCTGCAGCGCGGCGTCGAGTCGTTTTTGCGGCGCCACGCACCGGGCATGCTCGAGGGAGCCGCGCTCCGTGACGAGGACGTTCGCCCGCGGCCGGTACGCCGCCCACCGCGCGAACCCTCCAAGGAGGTTCAGGCGTTGGCGTCATTGTTGCCGGCTCGTCCCGCCGGATTCTGCACCGGCTGCCCCGAACGGCCGATCTTTACGGCGATGAAGCTGATCGAGCGCGAGCTCGGGCCGCTGCACATCAGCTGTGACATCGGCTGTCATCTATTTTCGATCCTGCCGCCGTTCAATCTCGGCAACACGACCATGGGCTACGGGTTGGGCGCGGCGGGCGCTGCGGCGTTCGAATCGGCGTCCGGCAAGCGCGCCATCTCGGTCATGGGAGACGGCGGGTTCTGGCACAACGGTCTCACCTCGGGTGTCGGCAATGCGGTGTTCAACCAGTCCGACAACGTGCTCGTCATCGTCGACAACGGCTACTCGGCGGCGACCGGCGGCCAGGACGTTCTATCGTCGCGCGCGGATAACCGCTCGAAGAGCACCAAACACCCGATTGCGGCGGCAGTCAGAGGAGTGGGCGTCAAATGGCTGCGCGTCATCGATCGCACTTACGATCTGACGCGCATGCGCGATGCGCTGCGCGAAGCGATGACGACCCTCGAAAAGGGACCCAAGGTCATCGTGGCCGCCTCCGAATGCATGCTCAACCGCCAGCGCCGGGAGAGTCCTGTGCAAAAGCGTGCCATCGCGGACGGTCTTCGGGTGGTGCGCACGCGGTTCGGAGTCGACGCGGACACCTGCACGGGCGATCACTCCTGCATCCGACTCTCGGGGTGCCCATCGCTGACGATCCGCCCGAATCCGGACCCTCTGCGGCAGGATCCGATCGCGCACGTCGACAATTCATGCGTCGGCTGCGGACTGTGTGGCGAAGTCGCACACGCCGCCGTGCTCTGTCCTTCGTTCTATCGGGCGGAACTCGTGTTCAATCCCAGCCCCTGGGACCGGATGCTCGCCTCGTTTCGCGCTGCGATCATCGGCTTCCTGCAGCGCGTGGCGGACGGGCGGCGGGCGCGCCATGGGTACTGAGCGGCCGCTGTCGATCGCCATTGCGGCGCTCGGCGGCCAGGGCGGTGGCGTTCTTGCCGACTGGATCATCGAGATCGCGGAACGCTACGGCTGGCTGGTGCAGCTCACCTCCGTGCCCGGAGTCGCACAGCGAACGGGAACGACGGTGTACTACCTCGAGTGCTGTCCGCGGCCGGCGCAAGGGGCCGAGCCGATCCTCGCGTTGAGTCCCTCGCCGGGCGACGTGGATGTGGTGGTTGCCGCCGAACTGATGGAAGCGGGGCGCGCGGTAGTGCGCGGGTTCGTGACCCCGGATCGCACCACACTGGTGGCCTCGAGTCATCGGGTGTACGGCATTACCGAGAAGTCGGCTCTCGGCGACGGTGTTGCCGACGCGAACGCCGTGTTGTCGGCGCTGCGCAGTGAAGCGCGCAGCCTCGTGTGTTTCGACATGGAGGCGATCGCAAGCGACACCGGCAGCGTCATCAGCTCGGTCCTGCTGGGCGCGCTCGCCGCATCGGGGGCACTACCGTTTCCGCGCGATCTGTATGAGCAGGCGATCCGCAAGGGCGCGGTCGCCGTGGCGGCGAATCTTGCCGGGTTCGCGGCGGGTTTCGATGAGGCGCTGAAGCGTTCGCCGGCCCCGGGCGTGCTTGCGCCGGGGGCGCCACCCCAAAGCGAAGCGGGGCGACGACTCGACGCGAAGATCCGTACCTCGTTTCCGGCCCATCTTCAGGGGCTCATCGTCGAGGGCGCGCGCCGGTTGATGGATTACCAGGACTTCGCCTATGCGGATTTTTATTTGACGCGGCTCATCGAGGCGCTCGAATGGGACAAGGCCGCCGGCGGCATCGCCCGTGGGTTCGCGCTCACCGCGGCGGTCGCCCGCCATCTGGCGCTTTGGATGTCGTATGAAGACACCATTCGCGTTGCCGATTTGAAGACACGCAGCTCGAGATTCGAGCGCTTTCGCGCGGAGGTGCGCGCCGCGCCCGACCAGATCGTCTACGTGACGGAGTTCATGCATCCGCGCTTTCAGGAATTCTGTGACACGCTGCCGGCGCCGGTCGGTCGGCGGCTCGCCCGAAGTGCAACTGCCGCACGCGCCATGGCGCCGTTCTTCCGGCGCGGCCGCCACCTCCACACCGCAAAGCTCCCGGGTTTCATCGCGCTTTATGCGCTCGCAGCACTTCGCCGGTGGCGGCGCGGTACGCTGCGCTATCGGGTCGAACAAGAGCGCATCGACAACTGGCTTGCGCGAATAGGCGAGTGCGTTGCGGCGGACTACGAGCTCGCGGTGGAAGTCGCCGAATGTCAGCGCCTGGTCAAGGGCTACGGCGACACCCATGAGCGCGGCTGGCGAAATTTCACCCATATCATGCGCTTCATCGATGCCGCCGGTACCCGGGCAGAGCTTGCGGCGCGTGTGCGCCGGCTGCGCGCGGCGGCGCTCGCCGACGAAGATGGTCGGGAGCTCGACTCGGCGCTCAAGGAGCTCGCCGCCGCGGCGTGAGGCTGGATCAAATAGGATGCGCTTCGATCGAGCGGCGCAAATGCACCAGCAGGCGCATCAAATCCTCGCTCTGGTGGTCCGAGAGATCTGCAAACATCGCATCCATCCACTGCGCATGTGCTGCCGCCATTTTGAGAAAGGCATCGCGGCCCTTGCGCGTGAGACGCACCGTGGCGGAGCGGCGGTCCTCCTCATCGACCGTCCGCGTCACCAGGCCATCCTCGATCAGGCGGGTCACCACTCCGGTGACGTTGCCGTTCGAGACCATCAGCGACTCGGACAAGGCGGACATCTTGAGACCCTGCGCATGGCGCTCGAGCGCCGCCAGTACGTCGAAGCGCGGCAGGGTGGTGTCGAAGTCCCCGTCGAGCCGTGCGCGCAGCCGTTTCTCGACCACCATGGCGCAACTCAGCAGCTTCAGCCAGAGGCGCAACGATTGCTTCGAGTGCGGTGCGCCACCGAGCCGGTCGGAAAACATCGATACTCCCGAATTTGCCATGATTCGCACCGCCGAAATTGAACAAAACGCGCGCGTCATCATAATACTTGACACTTAAAATATCTATCTCATACTAGCCGGACCATGGAGAGCCCGTGAAACGCATCGTCTGTCTCGGCGGCGGCCCGGCGGGCCTGTATTCCGCGATACTGTTCAAGAAGGCGTTGCCCGACGCCGCGGTCGAAATTTACGAGCGCAACCGCCCCGACGATACGTTCGGATGGGGAGTCGTATTCTCCGACAAGACCATGGCGGGCTTTCGCGATGCGGACACGGCGACCCACGATGCCATCGTGGAGAGCTTCTATCACTGGGACGACATCGACGTGCACTTCAAGGGTCAACTGATCCGCAGCGGCGGTCACGGATTTTGCGGCATTGCGCGCAAACGGTTGCTCAACATCTTTCAGGAGCGCGCCGCGACCCTGGGCGTGCGGCAGTTCTTTCGGCACGAAGTCGACGCGAATGCCGAGTTTGCGGATGCCGACTTGATCGTTGCGGCCGACGGCGTCAACAGCATCCAGCGCAGCCGATACGCCGATACGTTCAAGCCACACATCGACGTTCGAAAATGCCGCTTCATCTGGCTCGGCACGGAACAGAAGTTTCCCGCCTTCACCTTCGCCTTCGAGAACACCGAGCACGGCTGGTTTCAGATTCACGCCTATCAATTCAGCACCGATCTGTCGACCGTCATCGTCGAAACGCGCGAAGAGACGTGGAAGGCGCACGGCCTCGATCACTACTCCGCGGAGCAGTCGATCGAGTTTTGCGAGCAACTGTTCGGCAAGTACCTGGGCGGCCACCGACTGATGAGCAATGCGCGCCACCTGCGCGGTTCGGCATGGCTCAATTTCAACCGCGTGCTGTGCGAACGCTGGCACCACGGCAATCTCGTCCTCATCGGCGATGCGGCGCACACCGCGCACTTCGGCATCGGCTCCGGCACGAAGCTCGCCATGGAAGATGCGATGTCGCTCGTCACGCAGGTCGCCACCGCCGAGGACGTCGGCGCCGGTCTCGAGCGCTACCGGGCGGAACGCAACCTCGAAGCGCTCAAGCTGCAGAGCGCCGCGCGCAACCGCATGGAATGGTTCGAGAACGTTGCCAGATACACGCATCTCGAGCCGCAACAATTCGCCTACAGCCTGCTCACTGCAAGCCAGCGCATCGGCCATGCGAATTTGCGCCTGCGCGATCCGCGCTACGTCGATTCCGTCGAGCGCGATCTCGCGCGACGCAGCGGTCTGAGCGAGCCGCGACCGCCGATGTTCCTGCCGCTGCGCCTGGGATCCGTGCAGCTGGTCAATCGCGTCGTCGTCTCCCCGATGGCGCAGTACCTCGCCGAGGATGGTGTGCCGGGCGACTGGCACTTGATGCACTACGGAGCGCGGGCCGCCGGAGGCGCGGGCTTGATCGTGACCGAAATGACCTGCGTGGCTCCTGACGCACGCATCACACCGGGCTGCACCGGCATGTGGAACGAGGCTCATCAGTCGGCCTGGAAGCGGATCGTCGATTTCGTGCACGGCCACACACCGGCGAAGATCGCCCTGCAGCTCGGCCATGCGGGACGCAAGGGCTCCACCCAGCTCGGTTGGCAGGCGATGGATCATCCGCTGCCGTCCGACAATTGGCCGCTGATCTCCGCCTCCGCGGCCCCGTATTTCGCGGGCATCAGTCAGACCCCGCGTGCGATGGCGGAAGAGGACTTCGAGCGCGTCACCGCCGAATACGTCAAGGCGGCGACCCTCGGTGCCGCCGCAGGATTCGACATGCTCGAGCTGCATATGGCGCATGGATACCTGCTTGCAAGCTTTCTCTCGCCGCTCACCAACCAGCGGTGCGATGCGTACGGTGGTCGGGTCGAGAATCGACTGCGCTACCCGCTGCAGGTATTGCGAGCCGTGCGCGCGGCATGGCCCGCCGGCAGGCCCTTGTCGGTGCGGATTTCGGCACACGACTGGGCGCCGGGCGGCCTCGATGAGGAGGATCTGATCGCCGTGGCGCGCGCATTCAAAGAGGCGGGCGTGACGCTGCTCAGCATCTCGACCGGACAAACCGTGCCGGAGCAGCGTCCGGTGTACGGGCGCATGTGGCAGACACCCTTCGCCGACATGGTTCGCAACCTCGTCGGCATTCCCACCCTCGCGGTCGGCAATATCTTCGAACCCGACCACGTCAACACCATTATCGGCGCCGGACGGGCGGATTTGTGCGCCATCGCACGGCCGCACCTCGCGGATCCCGCGTGGACGCTGCACGCGGCCGCCGGCCAACAGTACTCCGCCCAGTGGTGGCCGCAACCCTACCTTGCCGGCAAGAGCCAGTTGGAGCGCAACCTCGAGCGCGCGGCCGTTGCGCTGGGCGCCATCTGATGACCCTGCCGCTCTCCGGTCGCCATGCCGTCGTCACGGGCGCCGGCCGCGGCATCGGCGCGGCGATTGCCGCGCGATTGGCCGCCGAGGGCGCGCGCGTGACGCTGATGTCGCGCACGCAGAGTCAACTCGATCAAGTGGCGGCGCCGCTCGGCGCGTCCGCCCAGGCGCTCCCGGCGGATATCACCGATTCGCAGTCCATACGCCGGGCATTCGCGCAGGCGGTGCAGAATTTCGGCTCGGTCGATATTCTCATCAACAATGCAGGCCAGGCGCGCAGCGCCGCTCTGCATCGGGCGCCCGAGGATTTGTGGGATGCGATGCTCGCCGTCAATCTCACGGGTACCTATCACGGCATTCGTGCCGTGCTGCCGGCCATGATCGAGCGGGGATTCGGCCGGATCGTCAACGTGGCAAGCACCGCGGGGATTCACGGCTATCCGTACGTAACCGCATACTGTGCGGCGAAGCATGGGATCATCGGCCTCACGCGGGCCCTGGCGCTCGAAGTCGTACAACTCAATATCACGGTCAATGCGGTGTGCCCCGGCTACACGGAGACGCGTCTGGTCGAGGAGACCATCGCCAACATTCAACAAGCCACCGGCCGCAGCGCCGAGGCGGCGCGCTCTGCCTTGACGAAGAGCAATCCCCAGGGCCGCCTCGTTCAGCCGCACGAAGTGGCTCACACCGTCGCGTGGCTGTGTCTTCCCGGCACCGAATCCATCACCGGCCAGAGCGTTGCAATCGCCGGCGGCGAGGTGATGTAGCTGCGCTGCGAGCGCCCTGACCCGACGAGAGAACCAGGAGAAATCCCATGCCCATGCTGCCGCTCTCGAGTTACTCGGCCGCCCACTTTCAGTGGCGCGTGGCCGATCGCGTCGGATTCATCGAACTCAACCGCCCGGAGCGCAAGAATCCGTTGACCTTCGATTCCTACGCCGAGTTGCGCGATCTGTTTCGGGCGCTCGTGTATGACCGCGACGTGCGTGCCGTGGTGTTCTCGGGTGCGGGCGGCAATTTCTGCTCGGGTGGAGACGTGCACGAAATCATCGGACCCCTGACGGCGATGGCGATGCCGGAGCTGCTCGATTTCACGCGTATGACGGGCGATTTGGTGCGGGCCATTCGCGCCTGTCCGCAGGTCGTCGTTGCCGCGGTCGATGGCGTGTGCGCCGGCGCCGGCGCCATCATCGCCATGGCCTCCGATATCCGCCTCGCAACCAAGGCCGCGCGTACCGCGTTTTTGTTCACCCGCGTGGGGCTCGCCGGCTGCGACATGGGTGCATGCGCCATCCTGCCGCGGCTCATCGGTCAGGGACGGGCCGCCGAATTGTTGTTCACGGGACGGGCGATGACGGCCGAGGAGGGCTTGGCGTGGGGCTTCTACAACCGATTGCTCGAATCCGATCAGCTGCTCGCCGCGGCGCAGACGATGGCGAGGCAGTGTGCCGCCGGCCCCGTGTTTGCGCATGCCATGACGAAGAACATGCTGAACCAGGAGTGGAGCATGAGCCTCGATCAAGCCATTGAGGCGGAGGCGCAGGCCCAGGCGATTTGCATGAAGACGGAGGATTTCAAACGCGCCTTCGAGGCCTTCGCGGCGCGCGGTACACCGGAGTTCATCGGTCGATGAGCCGGGCCCGCTACCACGGCGAGCTGCTGGCGCTGCCTTTCTTCGAGGCGGCGCATCGATCGGTTGCCGATCAAGCGTGCGCCTGGGCGGCGGCGCTCGATTCGACTCATCATGACGAATCGCCGGCGGCCGTCGATGCCCGGTGCCGGGAACTCGTAACACGTCTCGGGGAAGCAGGCTTGACGCGTTATTGCGTGCGCCGGGAATTCGGCGGCGCCTTACCTGACTTCGATGCGCGGGCAATTTGCCTCATCCGCGAGACGCTCGCCTATCATGATGGCCTCGCCGATTTCGCCTTCGCCATGCAGGGGCTCGGCAGCGGCGCGATATCGCTCGCGGGCAGCGGTGCACTCCAACGGCGCTATCTGCCCGCCGTCGCCCGCGGCGAGGCGATTGCCGCTTTCGCGCTATCAGAACCCGAGGCCGGCTCGGATGTTGCCGCCATGAGCTGCCGCGCCGAGCGATCCGGCGATCACTACGTGCTCGATGGAACGAAGACCTGGATATCGAATGGCGGAATCGCCGAGTTTTACTGTGTGTTCGCGCGAACCGGCACGGGAACCGTGCGTTCGGATGGGACCACGAGCGCACAGGGCATCAGCGCATTCGTCGTAGAGTCGGGCGATCCGGGGCTCTGCATCGAACGACGCATCGAGGTCAACGCCCCGCATCCGCTCGCGCAGCTCGTATTCGATCGCTGTCGGATTCCCCTGGACCGCCTGATCGGGACCGAGGGCGAAGGGTTCAAGATCGCCATGCGCACGCTCGATGTGTTCCGGGCCTCGGTCGCGGCGGCTGCCACCGGCTTCGCGCGCCGCGCCCTCGATGAAGCGCTCGACCATGCGCGGCAGCGCCGCATGTTCGGCAAAGTGCTGGCGGATTTTCAATTGACGCAGGCGGCGTTCGCCGACATGGCGACGGCGATCGACGCCGCCGCGCTTCTCACCTACCGTGCGGCGTGGCTGCGGGACACCGCTCAACCGGTGACGCTCGCCGCCGCAATGGCGAAGATGACGGCGACGGAATCGGCGCAGCTCGTCATCGACCGCGCCCTGCAAATGTTCGGCGGCCGCGGCGTCGAGCGCGGCACGGCCGTCGAGCGGCTGTATCGCGAGATTCGCAGCCTTCGCATCTATGAAGGCGCCACCGAGGTTCAAAAACTCATCATCGGCCGGGAGGTTCTTCGTTGAAACATCAAGTGTTGCAGCCGGCGGAGTGGCCGCGCGCCAAGGGATATGCTAACGGTGTCGTGGCGCGCGGAACGCAAGTGTTCATCGCCGGTCAGATCGGCTGGGACACCCAGCAGAGATTCCCGGATCCGGAGCTCGCTCCGCAAGTTCGCGCCGCGCTCGCCAACGTGGTGCGCGTGCTGGCGGAGGCGGGCGGTGAGCCCGAGCACATCGTTCGCCTCACTTGGTATGTCACCAGCCGTCAGGAGTATATCGATGAATTACCGGAGATCGGCGCCGCGTATCGCGCCGTCATGGGACGGCATTATCCGGCGATGTCCGTCGTCGAGGTGTCGGCTCTGATGGAGGCCGCGGCGAAGGTCGAGATCGAGGCGACCGCCGTGTTGCCGGACACCTGATTAGCGCGAGGCAGGCCGTCATGTCCATGTGGAGACCGCCGGAACGCATACGCCATGATGCCGAGCCGGGCAGCTGGCCGTCCGCCGCGGAGATCGGCGGTTCGCTGCTGTTTCAACCCATTCAGGTGGGCGCGATCGCTCTGCGGCAGCGTACCTGGGTCCCCGCGATGGTGCCCTGGCGCGCGACGGAGGAGGGTCTGGTGACGCCCAACGTCCTGGCTTGGTACGAGCGTTTCGCCCGCGGCCGGCCGGGCGCGATCGTGGTCGAGGCCACGGGCATACGCGATGTGGCGAGCGGACCGCTGCTGCGCATCAGCGAGGAGCGATTCGTTGCCGGCTTGCGTTCGCTGGTCGAGACCGTGAGGCGGGCGAGCGGCGGCGAGACCCGGCTTCTCATCCAACTGATCGATTTTCTTGCCATTCGCAGGCGCCCGGATGTGCGGAAGTTCTTCGAACGTTTTCTGCCGATCACCGAGGCACATCGGCGCGCGCTCGTCATGCCGGCGGCCTCCGACGGGGAGATCCGAGCGCGGCTCGCGGGACTCGAGGCGGGCGAGCTCGAGCAAGTGCTCACCCCACGAGAGCTCGAATCGCTGCGCATGGGTGCCCGAGAGCGCATCACCGACACCGACCTCCCGCATATCGCGGCCCTGCCGCGGGTGCTGCCGGAGCTCTTCGCACGCGCGGCGGTGCGCGCCCGCGAGGCGGGCTTCGACGGGGTCGAACTGCATTACGCGCACGCCTATACCATGGCCTCGTTCCTGTCGGCGACCAACACCCGCACCGATGGGTATGGGGGCGCGCGCGAGCGGCGCGTGCGCTTGCCGCTCGAGGTATTGGCCGCGGTGCGCGAGGCAACCGGCGGGGACTTCGTCGTCGGCGTGCGCATGCTTGCAGATGAATGCATCGCGCCCGGTTCGACGGTGTCCGACGCGGAATTCTTCGCCGCCAAACTGGCCGCGGGCGGGAGCGACTTCATTTCTTTATCACGCGGCGGCAAGTTCGACGACGCGCAGCAGCCAAAAGTGGGTGCGGCCGCATATCCATACACCGGGCCGAGCGGTTATGAATGCATGCCGAGCTACTACTCCGATGCCATCGGACCCTACGGGCGAAACCTCGGGCCCGCGGCGCGGATCCGCGCCAACGTGCGTGCCGGCGGCCATCGAACACCCATCGTCGTCGCCGGAGGAATTCACAATTTTCAGCAGGCGGAAGCCGCGCTCCGGCAGGGCGCCGGCGACATCGTCGGCTTCGCCCGCCAGGCGCTCGCCGATCCGGACTGGTTTCTGAAGGTTCGCCTGGGCAGGGGTGCGGAAGTGCGGTTATGCAAGTACACGAACTACTGCGAAGCGCTCGATCAGCGCCATCGAGAGGTGACCTGCGAGCTGTGGGACCGCATCGATCTGCAGCAACCCCGGGCGGGGCGATCGGCCGACGGCAAACGGCGTCTGGTGGCGCCGGACTGGTCCCCGTGAGACTGCGGATGCGCGCATTGTGCGGTACAGTTCAGTTGAGGAGACGGCAGTGATTGAGTATCGGGATAATCCGGATATCATTCGTGCGCTGGTACGCGGCGGCGACGTTCACCGCGATGTGTACACGAGCGCCGAATTGTTCGACCTCGAAATGGAGCGCTTGTGGCACTCGGCCTGGGTTTACGTGGGCCACGACTCCCAGGTACCGGCGGCGGGCGACTATTACACGACGGAGATTGCGCGCAAGCCGGTCCTCATGACGCGTGCACAGGACGGCGACGTGCGCGTGTTCTACAACCGCTGCGCACACCGGGGCGCGAAGCTCGTGAGTGCAACGGCGGGTAATTGCGGCGGGATTCTGCGCTGCCCGTACCATGGCTGGACCTATCGGTTGAATGGCACATTGCGCACGGTGCCGCTCAAGGGCGGCTACGACAACACGGGCTTCGCCGACTCACCCGCCGCTCTCGGACTGACGGCGGTCGGCGGCGTGGCCGTCCATCGCGGCTTCGTCTTCGCCCGGCTGAGCCGCAGCGGACCCGACTTCGCATCGTATTTCGGGGACTCGCTGTCCTCGATCGACAACATGGCCGACCGCTCGCCCGTCGGACGCCTCGAGGTGGTCGGCACCCCCTTCCGCTTCATGCACGACTGCAACTGGAAGATGTTCATCGAGAATCTCAACGACACCATGCATCCGATGGTCGCGCACGAATCCTCTGCCGGAACGGCGCGCGATTTGTGGAAGGATCAGCCGCCCGATGCGCCAAAGCCCATGATCATCGAGCAGTTTCTGCCATTCGTGTCGAACTACGAGTTTTTCGATGACATGGGAGTCAAAATCTACGACAACGGGCACAGCTACACCGGCGTCAGTTTCTCCATCCATTCGAAGTACTCCGCCATGCCGGAGTACGAGGCTCAAATGGCCGCGGCATACGGCGTGGAGCGCGCGCGGGCCATCCTCGGCGAAATACGCCACAATACCGTCTACTACCCCAGTCTGACGGTCAAGGGTGCCATTCAGACCATACGCGTTGCGCGGCCGATGGCCGTCGACCGCACGCTCATCGAGAGCTTCACGCTGCGCCTGGTCGGCGCTCCCGAATCATTGCTGGAGCGCAGCGTGATGTACAACAGGCTCATCAATGCGCCGACCTCGGTCGTCGGTCACGACGATATGCATTGCTATCGGGCGATCCAGGAGGGCCTGGCGGCGGAGGGCAACGAGTGGGTCAGCCTGCACCGCAATCGATCGGTCGACAGCGAAGAGCGCGGCATCGCCGGCATTCACAACGGAACGAGCGAAATCTCGGTACGGGGCCAATTCCGCGCGTGGCTCGCTGCCATGACGTCCGATTCGGGGACAGGCTGATGCCCGCCATTGCCGCCGACGGTGAGCTGGTTGAATTCGTCTACGCCGAAGCGCGGCTCATCGATGAGAAGCGGCTCGAGGAGTGGTACGAGCTGTTCGCAGAGGACGCCTGCTACTGGGTGCCGCTCACGCGAGGCCAGCGCAGCGGACGTACGGAGAATTCGCTGTTCTTCGAGGATAAGCTGCTGCTCAAGCTGCGGATCGCGCGGCTTCGCAATCCGCATGCGTATTCGCAGGATCAGCCGAGCTGGTGTCAGCACGTCATGCAGTCGCCCGCGATCGAGCATCGTGGCGAAGACACGGGCATCGCCATCACGCGCACCCCTTTTCTGTACGTGGAGAGCCAGCAGAATCATCAGGAGCTATACGCCGGCGTCGCATGGCACCACCTGCAGCGCGCGGGAGAACGCCTCGTGATCGGACTGAAGAAAGTCGAGCTGCTGAACTGCGAGGCCGCTCTGCCTTCGCTGCAGTTG
Source organism: uncultured Gammaproteobacteria bacterium (assembly GCA_963843295.1). Taxonomy (GTDB): domain Bacteria; phylum Pseudomonadota; class Gammaproteobacteria; order Steroidobacterales; family Steroidobacteraceae; genus Bog-1198. Next base: position 132,489 of record CAWJJP010000011.1, read on the forward strand.
TTTCCGTAACGTGGTGGGATCGGACGCATGAAGCGAGTCGTGGTGACGGGAGGAAGTTCCGGAATCGGACTGGCGGTCGCCGGGGATTTCTTGAGCGATGGCTACGAGGTTCTCAGTCTCGCCCGCCGTCCCTGTCCGCTGCGCTCGGAGCGCCTGCGGTCAATCGTCGTCGATCTCACCGATGCCGAAGCCACGCGCGCCTTGGGTCTGGCCCTCGCGGCCGAAGCGCCCGCAACCACCATCGTTCACTGTGCGGGCGCCATTCGCGAAAAGCCGATCGAGGAAGCGAGCATCGCGGACCTGGCGGCGCTCGCAAACCTGCACCTTGGTGCCGCATTGTCGCTGGTGCAGGCGAACCTGCCGGCGATGAAGCAGGCGCACTACGGGCGGATTGTGTTGATTTCGAGCCGCGCGGTGCTTGGGCTTGCGAAGCGAACGGCGTATTCATCGACGAAAGCGGGGATGTTGGGTCTCGCGCGCACCTGGGCCCTCGAGCTTGCGCCGCACGGCATCACCGTCAACGTGGTGGCGCCGGGGCCCATTGCGGATACCGAAATGTTCGAGGAGATCATTCCACCGGACAGTCCGAAAATGGCCGCGGCAGCGCGTCAAATTCCCGTCGGCCGCTTCGGCACGCCGGTCGATGTTGCGCGTGCAGTGAGGTTTTTTGCCGATACGAATGCCTCGTTCATCACCGGCCAGACGTTGTTCGTCTGCGGCGGTACGTCCGTCGGCAGCATCGTGTACTGAAGGCTCAGCGCGACCCTGATCCGGCGGAGTGTAAAATTTGCACTCCGCCTGCCACAGATCCCGGCAGGTTGAAAATCGGCAACCGAGGTCCCACACTCCCCTCGCGCGGAAGGAAGACGGGAGGCGATCCTTCCCGGGTTCCCGAGGGGCCTCGCGGGACGAATTTGTACCCTTGCGGTGAACGGAGCGTATCGGAGACCTTCATGGGCGATATCAACGTAGAGCTTGCCGCGGTTGCGAAGCATTTGAGCAACAGGCGCGAGTCGATCCTGCAGGCTTGGCAAAGCGCCATCAAAAGGGACCCGACACTGACGACCGGCGACGCACTGCCTCGCGTGCAGCTGTACGATCACATTCCGGCAATGTTGTTGACGTTCGAGCGCGAGCTGTATCGTTCGCCGCCGGACGCGGTCGAAGCCGGTAAGCAGGCCGGACAGGCACCGGCCGCCGCGCACGGGTTGCAGCGCTGGCGACAGGGATATGATTTGCGCGAAGTGACGCGCGAGCTTGGCAAGCTCAACGAATGCGTCGTCGCGGAATTGGACAGCTATACGGAAGCGAATCCGGATGTTTCGCACGTCACCATCGCTGCGGCACGGCGACTTTGGGCGGCACTGTGCAGCACGGGGATCGAGGAGAGTGTGGGCCAATACTTCGAGCTGCAGCAGGAGGAAGCCGCGGGTCATGTCAGGGATCTTGAGAGCGCACTGGCCGAGATCCAAGCGGTGGAGCAGCAGAGAGCGGACCTCTGGAGACAGGCAGCGCACGATCTACGCGGCAACCTCGGAGTGGTCGCCAATGCCACGGTCGGGCTCACCCATAACGGGCTTCGCGAGGCTTCACGGGACGAGTTCGTTCGCATCCTGATGCGAAACGTGACCTCGCTGCATCATCTGCTCGATGACGTGACGAGCCTCGCACGCCTGCAGGCAGGCCGGGAACAACGCCGCATCGAATTAGTCGACGTTACGCAGCTCATGCAGCAGCTATGCGAAGGCATTCGCCCCCTGGCGCAGCAGCGCCGGCTGTTCCTGCGCTGCGAAGGTCCGCCCGGATATGCCACCGATGGTGATGCCGTCAAGATTCGGCGCATCGCCCAGAACCTGATCCTCAATGCGGTTAAATTCACGCATGATGGCGGCATCACCGTGAGGTGGGGCGACAGTGACGCGCACGATCCCAAGCGCTGGGCGCTTTGCATTCAGGACACCGGTCCTGGCTTTCAAACGAGCGCGGGCAAACCCATGGCGCGCGCGCTCCAAGGCCGCGCCGAACAATCCCCCGCGTCCGAGTCGGCGCCATCGACGGGACCTGTGCACGATGTGCAATGGCCCGGCGCAGCGATGGGGCATGAAGAGGGTGCCGCGGCGCCGGCGAGCGAATCGGGGGAGGGTCTTGGCTTGTCGATCGTCAAACGATTGTGCGACATGCTGGACGCGACCATCGAAATCAAATCGGTCGTGAATGTCGGCACGACTTTCCGAATCCTGTTTCCGCGCAAGTACGGCGGTTGAGGGGTTTCAGCCGAACGTGAATGAAAAGGCTTGCACGCCCGGTTCGAGAAATTCGATCTCGAACTGCCGATCAACAACAGGTGCGGGTTGCCGGATTAGCTGATACATCCGCGGTTCGGTGACCGTACCGTTGCCCTGATCGTCGATGTCGATACCATGAGCGGCCCCCGGCGGCTGTCCATCGATGCGAACGCGAAATCGGATGGTAGTCTTCCCCGCCACCGGTGCCATGATGAGGTGAAGATCTCGCGCGTGAAAGCGGTACGCGATGCGCCCACCTGCCTCGTTGAGCGCGGTGGCTTGCCTTCCCATCGTCCAGTCACCCGAAAGGGCCCAGTGATTGAGTCTCAGGTGCGCAGGGGCGACATAGACATGAGGCTTGTCCAAAATTGAGCCATCACGGGATACGAAGTTCTCCGCGCGCTCATAGCCGACGTAGGTTTCCGGGGACTTCAAGCTGCGCCAATCGGCGGCCGCTTCCAGACCGCCGGCATCGACCGAGATCAATCCGTGGCCGATGCCGCCCGCTCCAGACTCGCTCAGCAACTGCTGAATAATTCTTTCAGACTGTTCGTATTCGCCCTCTCCGAATTGATGATGACGGATGCGACCTTGCGCATCGATGAAATAAAGCGCGGGCCAATAATCGTTTCTGAATGCGCGCCAGATCGCTCGATCGCTGTCGATCGCAATTGGATAATCGACCCTCATATCCACTGCGGCCCATCGCACGTTGTCGGCGCTTTTCTCGAAATCGAACTCAGGCGAGTGCACGCCGATCACCACCAATCCTCGATCCTTGTACTTCTCGGCCCATGCACGAACATAGGGGGCCGAGCGCCGCCAATTGATGCAGGAATAGGTCCAGAAGTCGATGAGAACGACTTTTCCGCGCAAGCCCGCCACAGTCAATGGCGGCGAATTGAGCCACCCGGTCGCACCGCCGAGCGACGGGAACTCACCCTCGATGCGTAGTTGAACGACGTCAGGCGTCATGGGCTGCACTGCGCTCCTCTCTTGGGCAAAGGTTACAACCAGAGCCGCGATCGCGAAGGCGGCCAGCGCGGGGAGCAAAACTCGATTCGCTTTCATGACCGCCACATCTCTGGAAGACCGCTACAGCAGGGTGGCTTGCTCTGGTGGATACGTAATTTGTAATCCATGCACCTGGGCAAACGGCGTGAGCTTGTGCATCCGGTGACTGTTCTCCGATAAAATCTCTATCGCCGGCACGCCATGCACGCTGAGCGCATCGGCCACCAGGGAACGGTGACACTTCCATGGCACTGCCTCGGCGCACATGATGGCAACGCGCTGTTGCCGGCTCATACGAATGAGCGATGCAAGTGCGTCCTGAAACGCCTCGGTTTGCATGTAATCCGCATAGCCGCGAAAGTTTTCGTTCCGCCAGCCGGTGTTGGGCGAATCCTTGCGGGCGCGGCGCAGTCCGCCCAGCGCTTGCATATGGAGATATTCGAGATGCTCTGCCCTGAGTGTATTCGCCAAGGTGGCCTCATTGAACTGCGGGTTATGCCGGGAGCCGGGTATCGTGCGGATGTCGACGAGCCTTTCGATTCCGTAGGTTTGCAACACGGCGATAAACCGCTCGATTGGCAGTGTTGAATGCCCGAGTGTGAATATGGCGTCTTCCGGCCACTGCATGGTTTGAGGGGCGGGCTACTGGGATGACGAGCGTCGAAACTCGGCAATGTCCCGGGCCGTGAGGTGGGATGGCGCTGCGCCAAAGCGCGCGGTGACGTAGTTGGCGACTGCGGCGATCTCGGTGTCGGAATAAGCGGCCCCGAAGGCGGGCATGAGCAGCACGCCGCCCGCGCTGCGCCGGCGCCCGCCGGAGAGGATGATCTGGGCAACGTTGATGGCACTGGTGTCGTTGACCGCCCGATTCCCGATGAGCGTCGCGTAGTTCGTCAGAAGACTGACGCCGCTCCAGCTGTGACAGCTGGCACAGGCGCCTGCGAAGACCTGTTCCCCGCGCGGATCCACACGCGCCTGCATGTCCTTGGGCGCCTCGGAAGCCGCGGTGGCCCTGGGGGCGGGCATTTCCGGCGTGCGGATTGCCGGGACGCTGCGCAAATAGGTAACCACCGCGCGCATGTCGGCCGGTGAGAGATTGCTCAAGGATGCATCGACCACCTCGGCCATCGGCCCACTTGCTGAGCCCCGCCCCGCAGCGTGACCGGCGCGGAGGTATTCGGTGAGTTCAGTATCGCTCCACTCACCAACGCCTGAGATGGGGTCCGGGGTGATGTTGTAGGCCCGCCAACCCTGAATGACGGCGCCTTCGAACTTGCGCCGGTGATCGGGTGCCTGGGCCAGGTTTCGCGGAGTATGGCAGTCGCCGCAGTGGCCGAGGCCTTCGACCAAGTAGGCTCCACGATTCCACTCAGGGCTGCGGTCCTCGAGCGGTCGAAAACGCTGATCTGGATTGTAGAAGGCCGACCAGATTCCCATCAGCCAGCGCTGATTAAACGGAAACTTCAGATCATTGGGTGGTGCGGCGGTATGCGCAGGCGGCAGACTGAAGAGGTAGGCCTTGATCGCGCGAACATCGTCGTCGGCGAGCAGAGTGTAGGATTCGTAGGGAAATGCGGGGTAGAGCCGCTCACCGTCCCTGGCGATTCCCTTGTGCACGGCGCGGACGAAGTCCTCATCCGTCCACGCGCCGATTCCCGTTTCGCGGTCCGCCGTGATGTTTGGTGAGTAGAGCACACCAAACGGCGTTGGGAACGCGCGACCGCCGGCGAAAGCTTGGCCGCCTTCGGTGGTGTGGCAAACTTCGCAATCCGCCGCCTGGGTCAGATACTTCCCCCGTGTCACGAGGTCCGCCGCACTGAGTTCCGCGGGCACTCCAACGGGGCTCGGGCCTTTGTAGGCCGCGAGCGCGACAGTGCGACCGCCTGCGAAGCCGAGCGCGCGCGGCGGCAGCATCACCCAGGCGACGACGGCCGCGACGAGGACGACTGCGAGGCCGACGATGAACCAGATCCTCCGCCGCGGCGAAATCGGGCTCATGTGTGGGTACTCTTGAGGAGATTACGGTCGACGGGCATGCGTCGCAGGGCCACACCGGTGGCCGCATAGATCGCATTCCTCAGCGCAGGGATCGAGGCAGTCGCGCCGGTCTCGCCAATACCGCCGGGCGGCTCGCCACTCTTGATCACGTGTACATCGATCTGAGGCACCTGGTCGATGCGCAGCATCCGGTAATCGTGGAAGTTGGACTGCTGGACCCGGCCCTTCTTCAAGGTGATCTCGCCGTAGAGGCCGGCGGTCAAGCCAAAAACCAGGCCGCCCTGCAGTTGAGCCATCACCGTATCCGGATTGACCGCGATTCCGGTGTCGACCGCGCTCGTGATGCGCCGTAGCTTCACCTCGCCGGCCTCGTCCACCTCGCACTCCACGACGGTTGCGATGAAGCTGGCAAAGGATATCTGTGCCGCGACCCCGCGTCCGCAGCGCGCCGGCAAGGGCGTGCCCCAACCCGACTTCTCCCGCACGAGGTCGAGCGCAGCTTGTAAGCGTGGGGTTTTGGCGAGATGTTCGCGCCGAAAGGCGATCGAGTCCTTGCCCGTCTTGCGGGCGAGTTCCTCGATGAAGCTCTCGATCGCGAACACGTTGTTGTTCGGGCCGACGCCGCGCCAGAAGCCGGTGATGATGCCCGGCGGCTCTTCCCGATTGAACTCAACTCGCAAGTTCGGAATGTCGTAAGGAATATCAACTGCCGAGTCGACGCCGTCGGGATCCACACCCTTCTGAAAGAACGGCGGCAGAAAGCGGGCCATGACGGCGGAGCCCGATACCCGGTGCTTCCAAGCGACGATTCGCCCGTTCTCCAGGCGCGCCCAGAGAAGGTCGCGGTAGGCTGGTCGATAGACGTCGTGGCGGATATCTTCCTCGCGGGTCCACACCACCTTGACGGGCCCTTCGACCTGCTTCGCGATGCGCGCGGCGGTGTACGCCATATCCGGCTCGAGCTTTCGGCCGAAGCCCCCACCGATTAGATGATTGTGCACAGTCACCTGGCTTTCCGGCAGTCCCGCGGCCTTGGCCACGGCGGCGTGAACACGTTCCATGACCTGGGTGCCGATCCAGACTTCGGCTGAAGTCGGCGAGACATGCACGGTACAGTTCAGGGGCTCCATGGTGGCGTGCGCCAGCAGCGGCATCTCAAAGGCCGCGGTGACAACTTCGTTCGAAGGCCCGCCATCGGCGCCGAGCGCCTTCTTGACATCGCCGAGTTCCTTTGCAACCGCGCCGTCCCGATCACTCGCACCGCGCAGTCGTGACCAGATGAGATCGGATGACACCTCGGCGTTCGGTCCGTCATTCCACGTGATGTCGAGCGCATCGAGCCCGCACTTGGCGGCCCACATATGATCACCGACGACTGCAACCAGATCATCCAACACCAGGATCTGGCGCACACCGGGAACGGCGAGGGCTCGCCGATCGTCGACGTGAGCGACCGTACCGCCGAGCACGGGGCTTTGCGCGAGGGTCGCGAACTTCACTCCCGGTGGCAGGACGTCGATGCCATACTGGACCTTGCCGTTGACCTTGTCCGGAGTGTCGATGCGCTTCAGCGACTTGCCGATCAACCGGAAGGCGGTCGCATCTTTGAGTGGCGGGTCCTTCGGCGGCGTGATCACGGCCGCGCGGCCGACCAATGCCCCGTAGTCGACCGTGCGACCGGTCCTCTCATGGATGACTTTGCTGCTTTCCGTCCGGCATTCCGCGGGCGGGATGCCCCAGCTGCGGGCGGCGGCCTCGATGAAGCAGGCTCGCGTGGCTGCGCCCGCCTTGCGCAGGGGTTTCCAGAACGCGCGGATCGAGTTGGAGTTGCCCGTCGCCTGGATGCTCAGGTCCGGATTGGCGTAGAGTTTCTCGTCGGCCGGCGCATGTTCGACCCTCACCTTGCTCCAGTCCGCATCCAGCTCTTCCGCCAGGATCATCGAGATGGAGGTATAGGTGCCCTGACCCATCTCCACCTGCGGCATGATGAGGGTGACCGCCCCTTGCCGGTCGATTCGGATGAAGGCATTCGGTGCGAAGGTCGCTGCGTCGGCGGCGCGGCTCGCGCGCCGCGGGATGGAAAAACCGAACAGGAAGACCGCGGCGCCCGATATTTCGAGGAAGCGCCGGCGCGAGATGTTGGTGGCGTCGTCGGCAACCGGGGAGGGTAGACCGGCGCTCGTGTGCTTGCGATTGTCGAGCATGGCGGTCAGCCCTCCGCCGCGCGCTTGATCGCTTGCCGGATGCGCACATAGGTGCCGCAGCGACAGATGTTGCCGGCCATGGCCGCGTCGATGTCGGCGTCATCGGGATGCGGGATCGCATCGAGGAGGGCCGTCGCCGACATGATCTGGCCCGACTGGCAATAGCCGCATTGGATGACTTCGAGGTCCAGCCACGCCTTTTGTACTTTCGCCCCGTTGGGCGTAGCCCCGACGCTCTCGATGGTGGTGATCGCACGGTCACCGATCGTGCCCACCGGCAGAAGACAGGAGCGAACCGGCTTGCCGGCCAAGTGGACCGTACAGGCGCCGCACTGGGCGACCCCGCAGCCGAACTTGGTTCCCGTCAGGCCCAGCATGTCGCGCAGTACCCAGAGCAACGGCATGTCGGCGGGGACGTCGACCGCTCGCGCCGAGCCATTGATCGTCAGTGTAATCATGGGCATGCCGGGTAACTCGAGGAATTCGCTTCCAGGGGACGGGAATGTTCCATCGATCTGACTCCGTTGTTCGAAGCTTCTGTTTTTGCCGGATATCGGCAACTAATTTATTCAGTCTCGTCGGACTATGCCGCACTGCGGCACAACCAATCCTGCGATATCACGTCAGATAAATCTATTACACGATGGTATAGGCGGCAATGCCCGCTCCCCTTGCTGCGCAATTCGGATTAAAACTAAGATCCAGAGACTGGTCATGAATAATACGAAGATCGACTGGAATAGGGTGTTTGAATTCGGGTGGCGGATTCTCGTATTCATCGTGGCCGTCGGCATCGTTATCGTCGTGTCCACGAATTGGACACGGTGGGAAGGCGGGGCCGGGTGGCAACGGACGAACGATGCTTATCTCAAAGGCGATCTCACACCCATTTCCGCAAAGGTGGCCGGCTACGTGCGCGAGCTTCCCATCCAGGATTTTGAGCGGGTTCAAAAGGGGCAGGTGCTGGCGAAATTGGTCGACGATGACTATCGCGCCGCCGTGGCGCAGGCGGCAGCCGGGGTTGCGACCGCGACGGCGCAAGCTCAGGTACTGAAGGCGCAACATGCGCTGCAGCTCGCGAATGTCGAGGCGGCACGTGCGGTGGTGGCCTCTACCAGCGCATCATTCGAACAGAACGGCCGCGATCTTGCGAGGCAACGCCGCCTTTTCGATACCGGCTCCTCCTCGATCGAGGCGAGTGAAAAGCTCGGGACTGCCCGCGCTCAATTGGAGGCGCAGCTCGCGCAAAACCGCGCACAGGCACGTGCCGCCGAACGCCAACTCGCAGTTCTCGAAGCACAGCTCGCACAGAGCGAGGCGACGATCGCCGCGCAGGGCGCCGCACTCGATGCCGCCACGATCAATCTCGGATACACCACCGTCACAGCGACTCAAGACGGGGTGATCGGGCAGCGCCAGGTCAAGCCCGGGCAGTTGGTGGGGGTGGGCAGTCAGATCACGACCCTCACACCGTTGCCAAACGTCTGGGTCATCGCGAACTACAAGGAAACTCAGCTGACCCATATGGCCGTCGGGCAAAAGGCGGAAATTACCGTCGATACCTTCCCCGGGCGTACGCTGCGCGGACATGTGTCGGCGTTTGCTCCGGCATCGGGAGCCGAATTCGCGCTTTTGCCGCCCGACAATGCGACGGGAAATTTCACCAAGGTCGTGCAGCGCATCGCGGTGAAGATCATCATTGACGATGCGGATGGTCTCAAGGACCGGCTGGTACCCGGCATGTCGGTCGAAACGAAGGTTGACGCCCGGGGCGGCCGCCGATGAACTCGGTCGTGCCCACTTCAGGCTTGTCCCAACCGACGCTGCCGACGCCGCCAACCTCCATACCCTGGGTCGGACTTCTCGCCGTCCTCATGGGCACGTTCATCTCCACGCTAAACGGCCGTCTATCGACGTTCGGTCTTGCCGACATACGCGGCGCCGTAGGTGCCGGATTCGACGAGGGAGCATGGATCACGACGGCGCAAACCGTCGCTCAGATGTTCGTCACGCTCGGGGCTGTTTGGATGGGCGCGGCCTATGGCCCGCGGCGAGTGCTGATCGGCGCGTCCATTTCATTTGCGGTCATTTCCCTGCTGACCCCGTATTCCCCGAATCTACCCACGTTATTGATTCTGCAGTTTCTAGGCGGACTGGCATCGGGATTTTTCATACCGCTCACCTTGAGCTTCATCCTGCTCAACATGCCGCCGAAGTACTGGGCATTCGGCATCGCGGTCTATGCGCTCAATCTCGAGCTCTCGCTCAACATATCGGCCTCCCTCGAGGGTTGGTATGTCGAACACCACTCCTGGCAATGGATCTTTTGGCAAAACGTGCCGCTTGCCTTGATCATGTCGCTGTGCCTGCATCGCGGTATTGCGAGCAAGCCGATCACGACGCGGCCGCCATCCGATATATTCGCCCTCGTCGCGGGCGGGAGCGGGCTCGCGTTGATCTATGCCGCCCTCGATCAAGGCAACAGGCTCGACTGGCTGAACTCCGGCGTGATTTGGGGCTTGCTGTTGGCCGGCGGCCTGTTGCTCGCGGCATTTTTCATGCATGAGGCCCTCACCGCGCGGCCACTCTTCAATCTCAAGGTGGTATTCGGCAAGCCGATGCCCAGTCAGTTTCTGCTCATCGCGTTTCTTCGTCTCACGATCCTCGCCACCGCGTATCTGATCCCGCTGTTTTTGGGCTCGGTACGCGGATTCCGCGCGCTGGAAGTGGGTGACACGCTCGTCTGGATCGCGGCGCCGCAGCTCATTCTCTGTCCACTCGCGGCGCTGATGCTGCGCCGCTCGGATGCGAGGCTCGTCGCCTCCATCGGCTTCATGTTCATCAGCATCGCCTGCCTCATGGTGGCTTACAATCTGACCCCCATCTGGGGCTCGTATCAATTTCTTCCATCCTCGTTCCTCCAGTCCGTGGGGCAAAGCTTCGCGCTCTCCGGCGTCATATTTTTCGGCATTCTCCACTTAAGACCCCAGGACGCGCTCACCTTCGGCGCCGTGTTGCAGACGGCGCGTCTCATGGGCGGGGAGATCGGCTCGGCGTTCATAACCACGTTCGCTCGAGTGCGAGGCCAGGTGGCGTCGAACTTGATCGGGCAGCACGTCCAGGTGGGTGACCCGCGAGTCATCGAGCGCGTGAGGGCGTATGGCGCCGCGACCACTCGAGTCATCGATCCGGTTTCAGCGGCTTCCCGCGGCGAGCTGGTGTTGGGCAACGTCGTGCGGGCAGCGGCAACCACCCAGGCGGTGATCGATGGCTTCGTAGCGATCAGCTTACTGACTGCCGTGGCGCTTCTGATCGTGGTTTTTCGAAGTGCGGCGCCGCAGGGCCCCGCTTCGGCGGCGCCGCTGTTTCGACCGCGCGGATCGAATTCGCCATGAGGTCCGGCGCCGTCACAGCTCGATCGCCCGGCACTCTCGCCATGGGAGCGATCATGACCGCAACCCTGGCGGCGTGCCGGGTGGGTCCCAACTATCACGCGCCCTCGCTGCCATCGGGCGCCGAGGCGCCACTGGTGTCGTTGAATTCGGCGGCCGAAACGCCGTCGGCAGTGCCGGATGCGTGGTGGCGCCTTTACAATGACGCGCGGCTCGACACGCTGATTCAGGAAGCGCTGCAGGCGAATCGCACCCTCGCCGCAGCCGATGCAAACTTTGCCGCCGCTCGAGCGGTGCTATCGGCCGTGCACGCTCAGCGCTACCCATCGACGGAGGCGTTTGCCGGCGGCCTCTACGGGCGCGATGCCGTGACGGATGAGATCCTGGAACTGACCGGCCGTCCGCCCCAGACCTTTTGGCTGTTCGAGGACATCTTTCAATCCGCGTACGAAGTCGATCTTTTCGGTCGGGTGCATCGCGCGATCGAAGTGGCGAACGCCAACGCGGATGCAGTGGCTGCGATGCGCGATAGCGTGAGAGTGGTGGTGGCAGCGGAGACGGCCCGCTCCTATGCGGCGATTTGTGCGCTCGGAGAGGAACTGGCGGTTGCGCACCATTCGCTCGACATCGTGTCCCACGAGGCTGATATCACTGCCAAGCGCCATGAAGCGGGGGCGAATTCGGTCTACGATGTTGCCCGCGCGCAAGCATTGGTGGCCCAGGTTCGATCGGGCATTCCCGGGCTCGAAGGACAGAGGCAAGCGGCACTCTTCGAACTCGCCGCGCTGCTTGGTCGCGCGCCTGCCGGGGCGCCGAAGGAATTGGGTGCATGCGTCACGCCGCCACACCTTCTCGCGCTCATCCCAGTGGGCGATGGGTCGGCACTCATCAAGCGGCGCCCCGATGTGCGCCAGGCCGAGCGTCGATTGGCGGCCGCGACTGCCGAGATCGGTGTGGCGACCGCGGACTTGTATCCCTCCATCCGGCTGGTAGGACTCTATGGTGGCGCCGCAACCGAATTGTCGCAGCTCAATACGAATGTCGGCCGGACCTGGGGCGTCGGCCCCTCGATCAGTTGGACCTTTCCCAACATGGCGGCACCGCGCGCTCGAGTGCGGCAGGCGAAAGCCGCTCAAGCGGCGGCGCTAGCCTCGTTCGATTCCGTCGTGCTCAGCGCTCTGAAAGAAACCGAGCAGGCGCTCGTTTTGTACGGTGCGGCGCTCGATAATCGTCAATCGCTCGACGAAGCCCGGAACAAAATACATCAAGCGTTCGGCATCGCTCGTGACGAATTCGCGGCGGGGTCGCTCAGCAACCTCGACTTGCTCACGACGGAACAATCGTTGGTTGCGCTCGACGCCGCAGTCGCCTCGTCTGACGCGGCCTTGATTCAAGATCAAATCGCCGTCTTCAAGGCACTGGGCGGTGGGTGGCACAGCGAGAGTAAAGAATGACGGAGCCACTCACCGGCCCCGGATGGGTGGCCCAGAGGGAAGGGAGGACCATCACTCTTTTTCTGCGCGGTGATTGGACGACGCGCGAAGAGGCCGTGCGGGTAACGGATCTGCCCCTCGGTGCAGATCACGTCGACACGTTGCGCTTTGATTCACGTCAGTTGGGCCACTGGGACAGCTCGCTTCTGGTGTTCCTTTCCACATTGCGCGAAGTGCTGAGACGGCGCGACATTTCGTTCGACCAGACGGGTCTTCCAGCCGCCGCGTGCCGGTTGCTTTCGATGCTTCCCGCCGAACCGCCGGCACAGGCTGTCCCGGTCCGTCGTGCGGGAGCGATAGAGCGGCTGGGGGCACGATTCCTTCAGGGGCTGTCGGATTTGGCCGCCATCACGACGCTCGTGGGCGAAACGACGCTGCGAACCGTGCCGGCACTGCGTGGCAAAGCACGAACCCGCGTCGACGATCTGCTGTCCCGCGTGCAGGATGCCGGCATTGGCGCCCTGCCGATGGTGGCGCTCGTCAATGTCCTCGTCGGCGGAATCGTCGCCTTCGTCGGATCCCTGCAATTGCGCCGCTTCGGCGCGGAAATCTACGTGAGCAACCTCATCGGGGTCATGGAGGTCCGCGAGATGGGTCCATTGATGACCGCAATCGTCATGTCGGGCCGCACCGGTAGCGCCTACGCGGCCGAGATTGCGACCATGCAGGGCACCGAGGAAATCGACGCCTTGCGCGTCATCGGCATCCCCATCTTTGATTACTTGATTCTACCGCGGCTCACCGCGCTGACCGCCATGATGCCGCTTCTGTTCATGTACGCCGCAGCTCTTGGGATACTAGGAGGCTTCGCCGTTTCGGTCTATGTGATGAATATTTCGGCGGGCGGCTTCATCACCCACCTCAGGGGCGCGGTAACCGGAAGAGATATTTTTCTGGGCTTGGCGAAAGCGACCGCGTTTGGGAGCTGGATTGCGATTGCGAGCTGTCACATCGGCTTGAAAGCCGGCCGCAGCGCGACGGATGTGGGCCGTGCGGCCACCGCCGCCGCCGTGAGTGGTATCGTGGGAGTGATTGCGATCGATGCCGTGTTCGATGTATGTGCCAACGCGCTTGGAATCTAGGCAAATGAACAGCGCTCAAGACGCACCGATACTTCAAGTGCAGGGGCTCGCCTATGGCTACGACGGCCAGGGCCTGCAGCACGATGTTTCGTTCGAGGTCAGGCGCGGCTCCATCTTTGCCATCATGGGGGCGAGTGGCAGCGGCAAGAGTACGCTGCTCAAAGTCCTGATCGGTTTGTTGCGCCCCAGTGCGGGTAAAGTCATCTTCGGCGGAGTAAATTACTGCTGGCTGGATGAGGCCCGGCGCGCCGAAATCGGGCGTCAATTCGGCGTGCTCTTTCAAGGAGGCGCACTGTGGAGTTCCATGACCGCCGCAGAAAACGTTGCCCTGCCGCTGCAGATGTTCACCGCACTTGACCAACTGGCGATCGACGCGCTGGTCGGGCTGAAGCTCTCACTCGTCGGTTTGGAAACCGGTAGAAATCGCATGCCCTCGGATTTGAGCGGCGGCATGCGCCAGCGTGTCGGTCTTGCCCGTGCACTCGCCCTGGATCCGGCCATTCTGTTTCTCGATGAGCCTTCGACCGGTCTCGATCCGATATCGGCAAGGCACTTCGATGATTTGGTGAAGGGCTTGCGCGACGGCTTCGGCGTCACTGTCGTCATGGTCAGCCACGAACTTCCGAGCCTGTTCGGCATTTGCGATGACGGCGTGTTTCTGGACGCCGAGACGCGCACCGCGATCGCCCACGGCGCTCCGCAAGTTTTGCGGGATGAAAGCACGCACCCCACCGTTCACGCCTTCATGCATCGCGATCCGCCACCGGGCGATCTGGAAAGATTGGGCTGTTCGTGACAGCCACGAAACCCATCGTCGTCGGCGGCTTTGTGCTCGGAGCGCTCGTGCTCGGAGTGATCGCCATCCTCACTTTTGGCGGCCTGCATCTGTTCGCGAAGAATCTCCGAGTCATGGTCGTTTTCAAGGATTCGATCGCCGGCCTCGAGGTCGGGGCTCCGGTAACCTTCCGGGGCGTGCGCATCGGGCGGGTCGAGGGGATGAGGCTGCATCTCGATGAGCTTCATCACACGAGCTGGATCCCCGTTTATCTGGACGTTTATCTCGATCGCATTTCCTGGGTCAATGGTTCCGCGGGCAGCATGCGCGGAGATCTCCAGGCCGCGGTCGACTCCGGGTTGCGCGCGCAACTCGTCGCGCAGAGCTTGGTGAGCGGCCAGATGAGCGTCAATCTCGACTATCATCCCGACATGCCCGCACAACGTTCCGGTTATGCGGAGGACGAGTTCGAGATTCCGACCATTCCTTCCGATATCCAAAATCTCAAGGATGAATTGCGCGGCATCGACCTGCCGCAAATCGCACTGAAGACACAACAGGTATTGGTGAGCATGCAGCGTGTGCTGGAGGATATCGACGGCAAGATCGGACCATTGACGATCAGTTTGCAGGGTGCTTTGACTACCACCACGGCGGCTGTCAAAAATCTGCAGACGGAAGCGGCGCGTACGGTGGTCGACATCGATCGTCTCGCCAACGAGAGCCGCAGTCAGATCGCGGCGAACGGCAAGGAACTCGATCAGCTTTTGAGGGCGGCCGAACGGACAACGGAGCAGGCCGACGCATTGGTGGCTTCGTTGAACGACATGACGACCCCGCAAGGGGACCTGCAGGCGTCGCTGCGCGATCTCTCAGCAAGCGCAAGCTCCTTGCGCAGCCTCACGCATGATTTGGAGCGCAATCCGGTCGGAACCTTATTACGCAGGGAGAAATGAGTGGCGGCTCGATTGGTATTCCTTGCGCTGGTCTCGCTGCTTGCGGGTTGTGCTTCCCATCCTTCGCGAAACATCTATGTGCTCAACAGCGCAGCTGACTCGGCCACGAGCATGGGCGGCGACGCCACGGCACCTGTGCTGCAACTGGAACGCGTTTTGGTCCCCGAATATCTCGATACGACCGACATTCTCCTGCGGGTCGGCCAGCACGAGTTGCAGGCGAGTTCCACCGGCCGCTGGGGCGAGCGCCTTTCCACAGGGGTCAGTCATGCACTGCGCACGGATCTTGCCGATCGCTTACCCAGGGACAGGGTCTTACTCGGCCGATCTGCCGACAGGTCGGCCCGTCGAATTCTCGTGACGGTCGATAGCTTCGATGTGTGGACTGACGGTCATTGCGTACTCAGGGCGAGTTGGTCTGTCGAAGCGGCGAATCGGGCTGAGGCGAGATACGGTCACGGAACTTTCACTGCGCCGGTCGCCGGCGGCGCGACCGGCAGCGATGCCGCGGTGGTCTCCAGTATGGCGAACGTGGTGAGTCAGCTGGCGGACAGCATTGCAGCGGCGGCGACAGAGACCTAGCGCACACTCGTACGCGCGAGCAGGACCCGCAGTTGCATGCCTCGGCCGACCTGTTACGATTGCCGCCCCCTCGCATTCGCGATGGGCCGGCACGGGGCATGGCGCAGTCTGGTAGCGCATCTGCTTTGGGAGCAGAGGGTCGGGGGTTCGAATCCCTCTGCCCCGACCACTTACATAGGGTCCTTACCGGGGACATGGCTGACAGGTTGTCGCTCGGAGGCCCGCAATCTCGTTAGGGCGGTCATCGACACCGGGAATTTGCACTCGTGCGGCCCCGCTCAAGGCTTGGGCAGCGTTAAAACCGTCGAAAGTGGACCACGCCGGGGCGACTCGGACCTTCGCCAGAGCACCGTATGGCTATATATGGCGCCGCGGCAATCTCGCGGTCAAGCCGAATAATTGGCGGCTTTGCTCAGATTTGCATATCGAGCGAGAAGGGGTTGGACTGACTCATTCGCCACCCGAAACCCAATGGCAATGTTCTCGAGAAGTCCATATAATCCGCGCGCACTCCCGACTTCGGTTTGCACAGACCCGAGCACCGGCCTGAAACGACATACGTTTGGCGCTATAAGTACCTGTTTTAAAAGCGCCCGTAGCTCAACCGGATAGAGCACCGGCCTTCTAAGCCGGCGGTTGCAGGTTCGATTCCTGCCGGGCGCGCCACCTCTTGTCGGGTGTTCGACGATGGTGGACGTAGCTCAGTTGGTAGAGCCCCGGATTGTGATTCCGGCCGTCGCGGGTTCGAGTCCCGTCGTCCACCCCACCTTGTGTCCGGGGCGACGCACGGTAGCTTGTGCAGTGTGTTTGGTTTTTGTCAGGGCCGTTAGCTCAGCTGGTAGAGCAGTTGACTCTTAATCAATTGGTCGTAGGTTCGATCCCTACACGGCCCACCAATCCACCACTTCCAGCGACTTCCGCAGACATCCAGGCTCGCTTGGAAAGCACGAACCGAGATCTCGCCCACCTACAGAATCCGCTGTGGGGGCTGGAGCGGATCGCCAATGAGTTGTGGCTAAAGCTCGGTCTACGCGTATCCCCACGCACCGTTCGAAAGATCTTCCCCGAGCCCCTGCAGGGTGTCCCCGAGGGGATCAGCGCTGGTCGACGTTCCTGAAGAACCACGCGCAAGCGATCGTGGCGTGTGACTTCTTCGTCACGGTGACCTGTGGTTTCCGGTTCCTGTACGTCTTGGTGGTGATGGAGCATGGCAGCCGACGGCTCATTCACTGCAACGTGACAGCCCATCCGACGGCCGTCTGGACGCGCCAGCAGCTACACGAGGCACTCGGGTACGAGACCCGGTACCGGTATCTAATCCATGACCGCGACAGCATCTTCTCCTTTGACCTGGACAACTGCGTTGAGAGCTTGGGGTTACGCTGTGCTGAAGACGCCGCCACGCTGTCCGATGGCGAATGGCATTTGCGAGCGGGTGATCGGCAGTGTCTGGATTGGCTCATCCCACTCTCAGAAGCGCATCTGCGCCGTGTCCTGAAGTCCTGGATCGGCCATTACAATCGCGGTCGCCCACACATGGGGCTCGGGCCGGGCGTGCCAGATCCTCCAACTGCCCCATTGAGGTCCATGCTGAAGTCCCGTCATCGCCTCGATGACTTCGGCTCGGTGCGTAGCAAAGCTGTCCTCGGTGGGCTGCATCACGAGTACTCATTGGCTTCTGTGTGAGCGCAAGCAATTTGCGGAGCACAGGCGTTCTCTCGTGCCAATACGTCACTCCCAGCCTTCGGATTCATCCGCCTGAGACTCCCACTCCAGTCATTACCGACGTCCGCTTCGGTCGCGACCAGTCTATGGCATTGCACGGACACGGCGAAGAACATGTTACCTTGTCCCTATGTCGCGAAGGACGGTGCTGAGCTTGCACGGGAGAAGTCGGCGCTGGACGACCTATTTCGCAAATGATCGGGCTCTTTTGGGAGATTTGACCTGCTTCGTCGCTTTGGTTTTCTTCCCCAATTTTGCCTTCTTAACCGGTTTGACTCTCTTGGCCGATTCAGCGATCCGCCACAGATAAAGCGCGGCGACCGAACGGTGCGGGCGCCACTTCTCCGATTCTTTCAACAGCTGTTTGGGCGTCGGCAGAGCTCTCTTGCGGTACAAAATCTGAAAGCCCTTGCGCACGCCGTAGTCCGTCACCGGCATGATGTCCGGGCGGCACAGCGTAAACAACATCAGCATATCGACCGTCCAAGCGCCGACTCCGCGAATGTCCATCAGCTGCTCATAGATCTCGCCGTCCGACATCTGCGCTATGAGAGCCGCGCCGGGAATTTTGCCGGCGACAACTCGCGTGCAGATGTCACGCATGGATGCGGCCTTCGCCCGCGAAAGGCCGGCAGTGCGCAGACGCGCCTCGCTCATTTCGACAAGCGCGCCGGAGAGAACACCGCCTTCAAACAAGGCGAGCACTCGATTCCAAATGGCGCGCGCCGCAGCGCCGGCGAGCTGCTGATGTGCGATGGCTTCGAGCAGGGCGAGGTGCGTTTCGCGCGCCTCCGACGCCGGCAGCTGCAGCACTCCGATGCGATCGATCCACTCTCTCAGCCGTTGGTCGGATCCCCTGAGGTGATTGATGGCTCGCAGTGGCACTGGTCTATTGTAGATCAAGTCGCTGCGGTTTTGGGTTAGGATCAACTCGGCGTCGGGACCGAGGTCGGTTTTCTCTTGGTGCTTTGAGCCCGTTAGCACCCCGGAAATTGTTGCCACAAGCGCTTGCGCTCCGGAGCACGAATATTAGATTTTGATACCAAGGGCTCTCCTGACGCCGCCTGAGCGTAGCGATCATTCTGGAGGCTGTATGGAAGTGTTGTATCCGCGCTGCGCGGGGCTCGATGTGCATAAGGACAGCGTCGTTGCACGTATTCGCTGTGTGTCTGAGCCTGTGCACGATGAGGTGAAGACTTTTGCGACGACCACCTCGGCGCTGCTGGAGCTCAACGAGTTCTTGAGCGCGCAGGGAGTAACATCATCTGGGCGATGAAAAACCACGATTTATGCTAAATTCGTATAACCGTACGAAGGGGACTTTGACTTAATTATCACCAATGCGCCAGCGCATCCGCGATCTTTCCCCGGCATAAACAAAATATAAAGTGATACCCGACTGCAGATTACAAAAATACTTTCGCATCGCCTGATTCGCTCGAGCTTCATCCGGCCCCGATCCAGGAGCTGCAAATGACGCGCACCCGCAAACAACTGGTGCGGGAGGTCTCACCGAGCACTCCTCGCGTATCCAGAAAGTCCTTGAGGGATGCGAATCTGAAACTCGGCAGCGTGTTGTCGAACGTCTTGGGCAAGGCGGCCGGGCGATCCTCGAGGCGCTCATCGCCGGACAGAGCGATCCAGAGCGGCTCGCCGACCTCGCCCAGGGAACGGCGCGCAAAGACCGCGCCGAGCTGCTGGTCAAGGGCCTGCTCACAGGGCGCATTCGCCCTGCGCCCACCGCGGCTGCCTGAAGGTGCCGTTGAAGCTGGTTGCCGCGCTCCAGCCGCAATCACCAATATGATCTACCAGTCAGAGGGCAGGCTGACGTCGTTCCAGTAAAGACACCCGACTAACACCAGTGCCCGGAATCAGTAATGACGGCGGTATCATCATGGCCGAGATCGGTGTGGATATGACGCGCTTTGCCTCCAGAATACCCATATTCCATCCTGGGCCGGGTTCTGTCCGCGCAGCGACGAAAGCGCCGGCAAACGCCGCTCCACCCGCGTGCGCAAGGGTGCCCCTAACTGACCGCCTGACTGCAAGCACTACTCAGCTGATTAATCGGCCAGAAAAAAAACGGATCTGCTTGAGACTGACTGGTGTTGCTTGCAGGTGACGTTTTGACACCGCAGCCCAAGCAGCGCTGACCAGGGTGGTCTTGAGCCAAGGGGCACCCTTGCGCACGCGGGTGGAGCGGTGTTTGCCGGCGCTTTCGTCGCTGCGCGGACAAAACCACCGGAGCGCAGGGATACGGGCATCAGGAAAACGACGTAGTGACCGATACTCGGCCACGATGACCGTGCCCGGTGCGGCGTCGCTCCGTTACCGGGGATGGTGCTTAAAAATCCCACGCTGCTTGCATGGACCGCTCACCAACTTCCACAGATAATCAATGGCAATAGCCTGAGTCACAGTGACTTCAAATGCATTCAAGCAGTGAGGATGGCCAGTGCAGGGCCTCGACCCAGCTCGGCCGCTTTTTGCGCGCCGTTCCCCTCCAGGGCGAGGTCGGCGAGCAGCTGTGGATCGTTGCTGTCCGGCGATGAGGGCCTGCTGATCGCCGGCCGCTCTTGCCCAGATGTCCGAGAACACGCTGCCCGAGTTTCAGATTCGCATCCTCAAGGACCTTCTGGATGCGCGAGGAGTGCTGGGAGATCTCCCGCACCAGTTGTTTGCGGTGCGCGTCGTCCCGCAGCTCCTGGATCGCGGGCCGGCGGCACGAAGCTCGCGCGGATCAGGCCATCTGCCGAAGGTCGGCGATCCAGGTCGGCGTCATTCACGTCGCGTCTTCGCCCGGGAACATTGCGGATGTGCTGCGCGTTGGCAGGACCAGGTCGAAGTCCTCTTCCAGCAGATGCCACACCGGTTTCCAGAACACCCCTGTCGCTGCCCTCGCCACATGCGTAACTCCCTGCGCTGCTCGCCACGCATTGAGCTCCAGCGGCGCCGAGGTGGTCGTCCCAAAGCTCTTCACCTCATCGTGCTCGAGGCTCGGGTACGCAGCGAACGCGGCCCACGACGCTGTCCTTGTCCGCGTCGAGGCCGCACAGCGCAGAATAAACACTCCATACAGCACTCCAGAATGATCAGCTACGCTCCGGCGGCGTCAAGACCCTTGGTATCAAAATCTTCATCCTTCGTATTCCGGACGCAAGCGCTGAGTGGCAACAATTCGGGGTGTTAACGGGCTCGACGAGAAAACCGACCTCGGTCCCGACACCATCATCCCTGACCCAAAACCGCAGCGACTTGATCTACAATGACCAAGTGCCGCTGCGAGCCGTCATCACCTTCAGGGGATCCGACGGACGCCGGTGATCGATCGCATCGGAGTGCTGCAGCTGCCGGCGTCGGAGGCGCGCGAAACACACCTCGCCCTGCTCGAAGCCATCACACATCCAGCAGCTCACCAGCACTGTTGGGCGCCGCGGTTGGAATCTGGTCACCTTGTTTGAAGGCGGTGTTTCTATTTCTCCGGCGCGCTTCATGAAATGAGCGAGGCGTCTCGGCGCTCCGGCTTCGCCGCCGCATCCATGCGTGACATCTGCACACAAGTTGTCAGCCGGCAAAATTACCCGGCGCGGCTCACCCATAGCGCATTGGGACAGCAAATCCTTCTGGCAGCTGATCGAACATTCGCCGATCAGGCACTTCGACAGTCAATATGCTGATGTTGTTACGCTGTGCCGCCCGGACATCATGCCGGTGACGGACTCGGCATGCGCAAGGGCTTGTCATTTGTATGCGCAAAGACTTGCTGCCGACGCCCGAACAGTATGTTGAAAGAATCGGAGAAGTCGCGCCCCGCACCGTTCGATTTCAGCCGCGCTTTATATATAAGGCGGATCGCTGAATCCGGCAGAATTCGAACCGGTTAAAGACAAAGTTGGGAACAGAACCAGAAGCGACGAAGCAGGTCAAATCTGTCCGGAAGAAGACCGATCATTTGCAGAAATCCATCGTCCCAGCGCAGCTGCTCCAGTGAAGACTCAGCACCATCCTCTCAGACATAGGGACAGGTTAACATGTTTCTTCGCCATCTCCGTGCAATGCCGATAGAGACTGATCAGACCGAAGCGGACATCGGTAATGACTGGAGTCGGAGTACGCAGGCGGATGAATCCGAAGGCTGGGAGTGACATTTGACAGCGAGAGAACGCTGTGCTCCGCAAATATGCTTGCGCTAGCGAGGAAGCAAGATGGTAGCTCGTCGATGCTGACCACCGAGGACGCTTCTACGCGAGCCGAAGTCATCAAGGCGATGACGGGGATTCAGGCGTGGACCTCAATGGGGCAGTTCGAGGGATCTTCGGCACGCCGACCCGAGCCCCATCTTGCGGCGATCACACAGAATATAATGGCACCAATCCAGGACTTCCGGACACGGCGCAGATGCGCTTACTGAGAGTGGATGAGCCAATAAGACCAGCTACACAGAGATGTGCCGATCACCCGCTCGCAAAATGCCATTTCGCCAATCGGACAGCATGGCAGCATATTCAGCACAGCGTAACCCCGAGCTCTCGACGCAGATTGTCCAGGTCGAAGGAGAAGTGCTGTCGCGGTAATGATTCCATACCGGTACGGGTCTCGTACCCGAGTGCACGTCCTGTAGCTACTGGCGCATCCGAACGGCCGATCGGATGGGTTCTCAGTTGAAGTGAATCAGCCGTCGGCTCCATGCTCCATCACCACCAAGACGTACGGAACCGGAACCACAGGTCACCGTGACGAAGAAGTCACACGCCCACGATCGCTTGCGCATACATTGCTTCCAGAATGACCAAGCAGCTGCTAGTCCCCCTCGGGGACACCCTACAACTCGGGAAAGAATTTCGAACGGTCGATCGGGATACGCGTAGAACCGAGCTTTCAGCAACTGATTCGCGATCCGCTCCAGCCCCCGCAGCGGATTATTTAGGTGGGCGAAATCTTGAGTCAGTGCTTTCCAGAGCGGGCCTTGATGTCTGCGGAAGTCACTGGAAGTTGGTGGATCCGTCGAGCCATGTCAGGGATCGAGACCTACGACAAATTGATTGAGTCAACTGCTCTACCAGCTGAGCTAACGGCCCTGACAAGACCAAGCGCGCTGCCACAAGCTACCGTGCATCGCCCCGGAAACAAGGTGGGTCGACGACGGGATTCGAACCCGCGAAGCCGAAATCACAATCCGGGGCTTTGCCAACTGAGCTACGTCCACCATCGTCGAACACCCGACAAGAGGTGGCACGCCCGGCAGGAATCGAACCTGCGACCGCCAGCTTAGAAGGCCGTGCTCTATCCGGTTGAGCTACGGGCACTTTAAACCAGGTACTTCTAGCGCCGAAACATATCATTCAGGCCGGTGATCGGTATATGCAAACCGAAGTCGGGAGAGAGCACGGATTATATCGACTTCTGCAACATTGCCATTGGGTTTCGGTGCCGATTCGGCATTCCGAACCCTTCTCGCTCGAAATACAAATCTCGAGCGAAGCCGCCGATTTCGGTTTGACCGCGAGATTGCCGCAGCACCATCTATCGCCATAGGGTTCTGGCAAAGATCCGAGTCGCCCGGGCGTCGTCCACTTGCGACGGTTTTAACGCTGCCCAAGCCTTGAGCGGGCCGCACAGTGCGATTCCCACCTATAGATCGCCACCCTAAAGATACACGGCCTCCGAGCAACGACCTGTCGGCCACGTTCCCCAGTAAGGACCCTATGTAAGTGGTCGGGGCATGACGGCATCGAACCCCCCCGACCCTCTGCTTCCGACCAGATCCACTCCCGGACTGCGCCATGCCCCGTGCCAGCCCATCGCGAATACCAGGGGGCGTCGAGATGAACCGTGCAGGCGAGGCATACGACTGGTGCCTGCTCGCACGTACATGTTCACTAGGTCTTTGTCGCCGCCGCTGCAATGCTGTCCGCCAGCTGACTCACCAGTTCGCCATACTGGAGCCCACCGCGGCGTCGCTGCCGGTCGCGCCGCCGGCGACCGGCGCAGTGAAAGTTCCGTGACCGTATCTCGCCTCAGCCCGATTCGCCGCTTCGACAGACCGACTCGCCCTGAGTACGCAATGACCGTCAGTCCACACATCGAAGCTATCGACCATCACGAGAATAAACGAGCCGAACTAACGGAAGAAATGGGACGGGTAAGACCTATCTGGGTAAGCGATCGGCGAGATCCATGGGCAGTGCGTGACTAACCTGTGGAAAGGCGCTCGACCCAGCGGCCAGTCGAACTCGCCTGCAACCCGTCTAGCCAACCGCAGGAGAATGTCGGTCGTATCGAGATATTCGGGGACCAAAACACGTTCCAGTTGCAGCACAGGTGCCGTGGCGTCGCCGCCCATGCTCGTGGCCGAGTCAACTGCGCTGTTGAGCACATAGATGTTTCGCGAAGGATGGGGAAGCACAACCCACAAGCAGCGAGACCAGCGCAAGGAATACCAATCGAGCCGCCACTCATTTCTCCTGCGTAATAAGGTTCCGACCGGATTGCGCTCCAAATGATGCGTGAGGCTGCGCAAGGAGCTTGCGCTTGCTGAGAGATCGCGCAGCGACGCCTCCAGGTCCCCTTGCGGGGTCGTCATGTCGTTCAACGAAGCCACCAATGGTCGGCCTGCTCCGTTGTCCGTTCGGCCGCCCTCAAAAGCTGATCGAGTTCCTTACCGTTCGCCGCGATCTGACTGCGGCTCTCGTTGGCGAGACGATCGATATCAACCACCGTACGCGCCGCTTCCGTCTGCAGATTTTTGACAGCCGCCGTGGTGGTCGTCAAAGCACCCTGCAAACTGATCGTCAATGGTCCGATCTTGCCGTCGATATCCTCCAGCACACGCTGCATGCTCACCAATACCTGTTGTGTCTTCAGTGCGATTTGCGGCAGGTCGATGCCGCGCAATTCATCCTTGAGATTTTGGATATCGGAAGGAATGGTCGGAATCTCGAACTCGTCCTCGCATAACCGAAACGTTGTGCGGGCATGTCGGGATGATGGTCAAGATTGACGCTCATCTCGCCGCTCACGGCTCTGCGCGAACAGTAGCCACGCAACCCAAGTCGAGCCACGGCCTTAAAATCTCCGCACATGCTGACCGCGGAACCATTAACCCAGGAAATCCGATCGAGATAAACGTCCAGTCAACGGGGATCCAGCCGTGTGATGAAGCTGATCGAGATGCAGCCTCATTCCCTCGACCCGCCCGATGCGCGCGCCCCGGAAGAGTCACTAAACAAGACCTCGAGGCCAGCAATCGAATCCTGAAACACGCCCTTAACTCGGAAACCCTCCGCAAACAGTGCCGGCCACCAAAGGTGAGAGATCGCAATCACTCCGAGCACGAGCGCTCCGAGCACAAAGCCGCCGACGACGATCGGTTTCGTCGCTATCACCAACAGCCCAATCTTGCCAGATCACCCTTGGCTGATCGTCGTACATAAAACCATGCACGGTTGGGTGCTTGCTTCCGTTCCGCAAAACTACGGAGCGCCGTCAGCAATCGCGGTGCGCGTCTCGGCGTCCAGAAACACGCCGTCATCGCAAATGCCGAACCGGCTCGGAAATTCGTCGCTGACCATGACGACAGTGACGCCGAAGCCGTCACACAAGCCCTGCACCAAATCATCGAAGTGCCTTACCAATATCGGATAAAAACCAGTCGAAGGCTAAACAAGAACCAGAACCGCCGGATCCAGGGCGAGTGCACGGGCAAGACCGACACGCTGGCGCCTTCCGCCGCTCAGATCCGAGGGCATGCGATTTCTACCGGTTTCCAAACCGACGGGTGAAAGCTTCGCCCGACAGCGCATCGATCACATGGTCGAGTGCGGTGAACATCTGACGGCAGGGCAACGTTTTCTCCAGCGGTGATGGAACTCCGCCGTGCGCCTCCTTGAAAGAGCACGCCGAATTGACGCCCGATTTCGGCGCGCCGGGCCTCATCCGGCCAGCAGTCATTTACTCCGCCGAAGATGACTTTACCCGCACTGGGCGCAACAAACCGATCAGGCTTTGAGCAGCGTCTCTTCTCGCTGCCGCCGCTCGCCGTGATCGCAAAGATCGAGCCGCGCTTGACCTCAAACGAAACATCGTGCTACCGGCCCTGGCCGTCGACGCCATCGGCGAGCCCCTGCACTGGAAGTACCGGTGCGTCTTGAGCGCTATTCATTTGCCTAGATTCCAAGCGCGTTCGCACATACATCGAACACGGCATCGATCGCAATCGCTCCCACGATACCACTCGCAGCAGCAGCAGTCGCCGCACGGCCCACGTCCGTCGCACTGCACCGCTTTCGAGCCGATGTGACAGCTCGCAATCGCGATCCTGCTCCAAACGCGGTCGCTTTCGGCAAGCCCAGAGAGTGTGTCTTCCGGTTACCGCGCCCTGAGGTCGGTGATAAAGCTCACCCCGCCCGAAATATCATCACATAGACCGAAACAGCGAAGCCTCCTAGTATCCCAGAGCTGCGGCGTACATGAACAGAAGCGGCATCATGGCGGTCAGCGCGGTGAGCCGCGGTAAAGTCGAGCGATCGAAGATCGGGGATGCCGATAACGCGCAAGGCGTCGGTTCCCTCGGTGCCCTGCATCGTCGCGATCTGGGCCGCGTAGGCGCTGCCGTTCGCTGGCCGACATGACGATTGCGGTCATCAATGGACCCATCTCGCGGACCTCCATGACCCCGATGAGGTTGCTCACGTAGATTTCCAGCCAGAGCGGCGCAATTGCAGGGATCCGACGAAGGCGACGATTCCGCCGACGAGGACATTGACGAGCGCCACCATCGGCAGGGCGCCAATGCCGG
>CAWJJP010000012.1:0-276648 GCA_963843295.1 uncultured Gammaproteobacteria bacterium
TCGCTCGCCAAGCGAGCGCCTATCGAACGGGGTCGCTTCGACCCTGTCATGAGTAAATAGACATGGCTAATCAGAACATTAGGATCCGGCTCAAGGCTTTCGATCACCGTTTGATCGACAAGTCCGCGCGCGAGATCGTCGACACCGCGAAGCGCACCGGCGCCACCGTCAAGGGTCCAGTGCCGTTGCCCATCAAGATGGAGCGATTCACGGTATTGGTCTCCCCGCACGGCGACAAGGATGCGCGTGACCAGTTCGAAATTCGCACCCACAAGCGCCTGATGGACATCCTGAATCCGACGGACAAGACCGTCGATGCCCTCATGAAGCTCGAGCTTCCCGCGGGCGTGGACGTCCAGATCAAATTGAACTGAGGATTTCCCGGCTTTTGCTCGCGTAGCGAGCACCTAACGGACGGGGCCGTTGCGGCCCCGTTGGATCCGGCGCGAAGCGCCTAGACAGTAGCGCATTACGCCACTATACTCCGCCGTCCATTTTAGAGGTCGGAGCGCGTGGGTGCCGACGCCAGTGATCCAAGGGAGGCTCCCGAAAAGGGGCATCCAAGGGTGCTGGGGTCACGTGTACCTAAACCGCCGGCCGGTTGCAACGAGCGCGTAGAGCCTTCAGTCGCTCTCGCGGTATGAGGATTTCGACAATGACCATTGGTCTGGTTGGCCGCAAGTGCGGCATGACCCGCATTTTCACTGACGCCGGTGTTACCGTGCCCGTGACGGTCGTCGAGGCGCTGCCGAATCGCATTTCGCAGGTCAAGAGCGAAAAGACCGACGGCTACCGTGCAGTACAGGTCACGATCGGCAGCCGCCGCCCGTCCCGTGTCACGAAGGCGCTCGCCGGCCATTTCGCCAAGGCAAATGTCGCCGCCGGATCCAGCTCCCGAGAATTCCGGTTGCACCAGAAGGAGGGCGAGTCGCTCGCGACGGGCGGCGAGTTGAAAGTCGATATGTTCACGGTGGGGCAGATCGTCGACGTCACCGGCACGACCGTGGGCAAGGGATTTGCCGGCACGATGAAGCGGCACAATTTTGCCGGCGGCATGAAGACCCACGGCAACTCGCTGTCGCACCGCGCGCCGGGATCGATCGGCCAGCGCCAGACGCCGGGCCGTGTGTTCAAGGGAAAGCGGATGTCCGGCCACATGGGCGTACGCAACCGCACCATCGAAAATCTGACTGTCGTCGAGGTCGATGTGCCGCGTAACCTGCTGCTGATCAGCGGTGCCGTGCCCGGCGCCGAAGGCGGCCGCGTCATCGTCAGACCGTCCCTGAAGGCGGCATCGAAGGGCCGCCGCAGGCGCCTCGCGCCCAACAAGGCTCCTGCGGCCGCCAAGGGTCCCGCCCCCGCTGCCAAGGGCGCAGCAAAAGCTGAGAAGAAGTAACCGCCATGAAGCTCCAGCTCAAGAATGCAGCAGCCTCGAGCGAGATCCAGTTGTCGGACGCCGCTTTCGGCCGTGCCTACAACGAAGCGCTCGTTCACCAGGTCGTGACCGCCTACATGGCAGGGGGGCGGGCCGGCACCAAGGCGCAGAAAACCCGCGCCGAAGTGCGTGGCGGCGGCAAGAAGCCCTGGAGCCAGAAAGGCACCGGACAGGCACGTGTGGGGTCCATTCGCAGCCCGATCTGGGTTGGCGGCGGGCGGGCATTCGCAGCGCGGCCCCGTGACTTTTCCCAAAAGGTCAACCGCAAGATGTATCGCGCCGCGATGCAGTCGATGGTGTCCGAACTGGTGCGCCAGGACCGCCTGATCGCGGTCGAGTCGCTCGAGCTCAGCGCCCCGAGAACCAAACTCCTGATCGGCAAGCTCGCGGAACTCGGCCTGACCCGCGCCTTGATTCTGGTGGAGGCCTACGAAGAGAAGCTGTTCCTGGCGGCCCGCAACATTCCCCATGTGGACATCATGCCGGTCGCCTCGCTCGATCCTTTGAGCCTGATCAAGCACGACAAGGTGATTGCCACGGTCGGCGCGTTGAAGCTGCTCGAACAGCGTCTCGGAGGCGCAAATGAATAAAGAACGATTGATGACCGTGCTGATCCAACCCCACGTGTCGGAAAAGTCCGCGACGGTCGCCGAAAAAGCGAACCAGTATGTGTTTCGCGTGCGCGACGATGCCTCGAAGACCGAAGTCAAACAGGCCGTCGAACTGATGTTCGAGGTCAAGGTGGAAGGGATCAATCTGCTCAACAAGCCGGGCAAGACGCGCCGCTTCAAGAACGTGGCGGGCAAGCGCAGCGGTTACAAGAAGGCTTACGTACGTTTGGAGGCCGGCCAGTCGATCGACTTCACCGGCGCAGCGAAGTAGTAGGAGCGAGGTCGTGGCACTCATCAAGATGAAGCCGACGTCACCGGGTACGCGCTTCGTGGTCAAGATCGATCGGTCGCACCTGCACAAGGGCGGTCCGCTCGAAGCATTGACGACGAAGAAGAATCGCACCGGCGCGCGCAATCATTCCGGCCGTCAGACTACACGTCACATCGGCGGCGGCCACAAGCAGCGCTACCGGCTGGTCGATTTCAAGCGCGACAAGGACGGTATTCCGGGAGTCGTCGAGCGGCTGGAATATGATCCGAACCGCACCTCGCATCTTGCGTTGGTCCTGTACAAGGACGGCGAGCGCCGCTACATCCTCGCCCCGAAGGGGGTCAAGGCAGGCGATGAAATCCGCTCCGGCGCCGATGCACCGATCAAAGCGGGCAATGCATTGCCGCTGCGGCACATTCCGGTGGGCAGCACCGTGCACAACATCGAACTGAAGGTCGGCAAGGGCGGGCAGTTGGCGCGCAGCGCCGGCGGCTCCGCGCAATTCGCGGCACGCGAAGGCCTCTACGCGAGCGTGCGATTGAAGTCGGGCGAGATGCGCAAGGTGCACGTGGATTGCCGCGCCACCATCGGCGAGGTGGGTAACGATGAGCACAACCTGCGCGTCTTCGGCAAGGCCGGCGCCGTGCGCTGGCTCGGCGTGCGGCCCACCGTGCGCGGCGTCGTCATGAACCCGGTCGATCATCCCCATGGCGGTGGCGAGGGTAAGTCCGGCCAGGGCAATCCGCATCCCGTGAGCCCGTGGGGACTGCAGACCAAGGGCAAGAAGACGCGTCACAACAAGCGCACGGACGGAATGATCGTCCAGCGGCGCAAGAACAAACGAATTTAAGAGACCGGAGAATCATCAGTGCCTCGTTCCCTCAAGAAAGGTCCGTTCGTTGATCTGCACTTGGCAAAGAAAGTGCAAACCGCCAGTCAGAAGAACGACCGGCGCCCGATCAAGACGTGGTCGCGCCGCTCCATGGTCATTCCCGACATGGTGGGCCTGACGATCGCCGTGCACAACGGCCGCCTGCACGTGCCCGTGCTGGTGTCGGAGAACATGGTGGGTCACAAGCTCGGCGAGTTCGCTCCGACACGCACCTTCAAGGCGCACAGCGGCGACAAGAAAGTCTCGGCGGCGGAGTAGGGCATGCAGACCAAAGCAGTATTGCGGTACGCGCGCATTTCGCCTCAAAAGTGCCGCCTCGTGGTGGACACGATTCGTGGCAAGTCCGCCACGCTCGCGGTGAACACGCTGAAATTCATGCCCAAAAAGGGCGCCAAGATCGTGCTCAAGGTGCTCGACTCGGCCATTGCCAATGCCTACAACAATTTCAACGCGGATGTGGACGATCTGAAGGTGACGCGGATCGAGGTCGATCCCGCGCCGATGCTCAAGCGGTTTCATGCTCGCGCGAAGGGGCGCGGTGTGCGCATCGCCAAGCGCAACAGTCATATCCTGGTTCAAGTGTCCGACGGCAAGCGAGAGACCTGAGGGAAAGATCGACTATGGGTCAGAAAGTAAATCCGATTGGCATCCGCCTTGGCATTACCCGCGACTGGACGTCGAAATGGTATGCCGGCTCCAAAACGTTTGCCCCGAACATTCACACCGATTACCTGGTGCGGCAGTATCTGAGCAAGAAGCTGGCCGATGCATCCGTCAGCCGCATCCACATCGAGCGCGCCGCGCGCCGCGCCAACATCACCATTCATACCGCGCGGCCGGGAATCGTGATCGGCAAGAAGGGCGAGGACATCGAGAAGCTTCGCACGGCCGTCGCCAAGATCCTCGGCATGACCATGCAGGACGTGCGCCTCAACATCGCCGAGATCCGCAAGCCGGAGCTCGATGCGAAATTGGTGGCCGAGGGAATCTCGCAGCAGCTCGAGAAGCGGGTCATGTTCCGCCGCGCCATGAAGCGCGCCGTCACGAACACGATGCGCTCCGGTGCGCTCGGAATCAAAGTACGAATATCGGGCCGCTTGAACGGGTCGGAAATCGCGCGCACTGAAACCAATCGTGAAGGACGGGTGCCTTTGCACACCTTCCGTGCCGACATCGACTACGGCCTTGCGGAGGCGCACACCACCTACGGCGTCATCGGCATCAAGGTGTGGATATTCAAGGGCGAGGTGTTCGATCAGGCCGAGGCGGAAGGGCTCGAGGCCGACGCCGCGCAAGCCGAGACCGCCGCGGTGAGCGGGGCCAAACCCCCCGAAGCCGCGCCTCCCGCACAAGGTTGAACTTAGGTAATCACACATGATGCAGCCGAAGCGGACCAAGTACCGCAAGCAGTTCAAGGGCAGAATCGGGGGCAGTGCACAGCGCGGCAATTTCGTCGCGTTTGGCGAGTACGGGCTCAAGGCGACGGATCGCTGCCGCATGACCGCGCGCGAAATCGAGGCGGCGCGGCGCGCCATCTCGCGTTACGTGAAACGCGGCGGCCGCATTTGGATCCGGGTTTTTCCCGATGTCCCGATCACACAGAAACCGCTCGAGGTGCGCATGGGTTCGGGCAAGGGCAACGTCGAGTACTGGGTCGCGAGGGTGCTGCCGGGCAAGGTGCTTTTCGAGATCGAAGGGATGAGCGAGGAAATCGCTCGTGAGGCCTTTCGCCTCGCCTCGGCGAAGCTGTCGGTGTCGACCGCATTCGTCAAGCGTCAGGTAAGGACATAAGGGGGCGCTCATGAAAGCGAAAGATTTGCGCGCCAAGGCGCCCAAGGATCTCGGCGAAGAGCTGCTCAAGCTGCGGCGCGAACAGTTCAACCTGCGCATGGCCCGTGCCACCGGCCAGGCGGCGAAGCCGGATCAATTTGCGAAGGTGCGCAAGAACATTGCGAGGGTGAAGACGGTGCTTGCCCAATCCAGCCCGCGCGGAGGTAAGGTTTGATGTCGACCACAACTGAAACCACGGTGCAGACGGCGGCCGCCGCGGCGCCGCCAACCGGGCAGCGATTGCTCACGGGCAAGGTCGTCAGCAACAAAATGGACAAGACCATCGCCGTCTCCGTCGAGCGGCTGGTCAAGCACCCGACTTACGGCAAATACGTTCGGCGCACCACCAAGCTTCTCGCTCACGACGCGAACAACGAGTGCAAGGAGGGCGATACGGTTTCCATCAAGCCATGCCGCCCGATGTCGCGCCGCAAATCTTGGATGTTGGTACGCGTGGTCGAACGCGCGCCTCAAGAATAAGAGATAACGCCAATGATCCAGCTTCGAACCATGCTCAACGTGGCCGACAACAGCGGTGCCAAGCGGCTGATGTGCATCAAGGTGCTCGGCGGCTCGAAGCGCCGCTACGCGGCGGTTGGCGACGTCATCAAGGTGAGCGTCAAGGACGCGATCCCGCGCGGCAAGGTCAAGAAGGGTGAAGTGTACGACGCGGTGGTGGTGCGCACACGCAGCGGCGTGCGCCGCGCGGACGGCTCGCTGATTCGCTTCGACACCAACGCGGCCGTGCTGCTCACCAACAAGCTCGAGCCGATCGGCACCCGCATCTTCGGACCGGTGACCCGGGAGCTGCGCAACGTGCAGTTCATGAAGATCATCTCGCTCGCGCCCGAAGTGTTGTGAGACGGTTCTTTAATCCGGCGCACAGCGCCGGCTATTCGGAGCGGGTTTGCGGTCTGCCGCAAACGCGCAGGAAAGGTTGGGCGCAGCCCATGACGAAATGGGCGCAGCCCATGAGACAGTTATGAAAAAGATACGCAAAGGCGACACGGTGATCCTCATCGCCGGTCGGGATAAGGGACGCCGGGGCGCGGTCATCGAAGTGCTGGCCGACGACCGTGTGCGGGTCGAGGGACTCAACATGTCCAAGAAACACCAGCGGCCGAATCCCCAGATGGGCGTGCAGGGCGGCATCATCGAGCGCGAGGCGCCGCTGCACATATCGAACGTGTCGATCTTCAATCCCGCCACGCAGAAGGCCGACCGCGTGGGTTTCAAGTCGCTCGCGGACGGGCGCAAGGTGCGTGTGTTCAAGTCGAACAAGGAAATGGTCGACGCTAAATAGCGGGTGAGAGACATGGCTAGACTGCAACAAATTTATCGCGAAAAAATCGTCCCGGAGCTCAAACAGAGCCTGGGGTTGAAGAACACCATGCAGGTTCCACGCATCGTGAAGATCACCGTCAACATGGGCGTCGGTGAGGCGGTGGCGGACAAGAAGGTCATGGACGCGGCCACCGCGGATCTCGCCAAGATCACCGGCCAGAAGCCGGCGGTGACGAAGGCGAAGAAGTCGGTTGCCACCTTCAAGGTGCGCGACGGACAGGCGATCGGCTGCAAGGTGACCTTGCGCGGTGCGCGCATGTACGAGTTCCTCGACCGCCTCGTCAATATCGCGATACCACGAATTCGCGATTTTCGCGGCATCAGCACCCGTTCCTTCGACGGCCGCGGCAACTACAGCCTGGGCGTGAAGGAGCAG
Organism: uncultured Gammaproteobacteria bacterium; assembly: GCA_963843295.1. Taxonomy (GTDB): domain Bacteria; phylum Pseudomonadota; class Gammaproteobacteria; order Steroidobacterales; family Steroidobacteraceae; genus Bog-1198. The sequence goes on from CAWJJP010000012.1 coordinate 6,760, forward strand.
ATCATTTTCCCGGAAATCCAGTACGACCAGATCGATCAAATCCGTGGGATGGACATCACCATCTCCACGTCGGCCGCGGACGACAAGCATGGACGCGCGCTGCTCGAAGCATTCAACTTTCCGTTCCGCAAGTAGGGTAATAGGCCATGGCCAAGACGAACATGCTCATGCGCGAAAAGCGCCGCCTCAAGGTAGCGAAGAAGTTCGCCGCCCGCCGGGCCGAACTCAAGGAGCTGATCCGCGACCCGAAAACCGGGCCGGAAGAGCGCGCAACCGCCCAGGCAGAATTGCAGCGGCAGCCGCGCGACGCGGCGGCGACACGGCAACGCAATCGTTGCTCCATCACGGGTCGCTCGCGCGGTGTGTACCGCAAGTTCGGGCTCGCGCGCACCAAGCTGCGCGAGGCCGCCAATCGCGGCGAAATTCCCGGTCTGTCGAAGGCGAGTTGGTGAGGCGCGTACAATGAGCATGACTGATCCGATCGCCGATCTCCTGACCCGAATTCGCAACGCCCAATCCGCCGGCAAACCGAGCGTGGGCGTGGGCGCCTCCAAGCTCAAGCTGGCCATCCTCAAGGTGCTGAAGGAAGAGGGCTACATCGGCGCCTACAGCGTCGATACGAGCGGTGCGAAGAGCACGCTGTCCATCGAATTGAAATATCACGAAGGGCGGCCCGTGATCGACCGCATCGAGCGCATCAGCCGTCCGGGGCTGCGCATCTATCGCGGCAAGGACGAATTGCCGAAAGTGCTCGGCGGCCTGGGGGTTGCGGTCATTTCCACCCCGCAGGGCATCATGTCCGACGCTCAGGCGCGCGCTGCGGGCACGGGCGGCGAAGTGCTGTTCGTCGTCCAGTAGCATCAGCAGGCCACAACCCAAGGGTTTTTCTATGTCTCGAGTCGCAAAGAAACCGGTAGATCTGCCGCAGGGCGTCAGCGCCACGATCGGTGCCGATGCCGTGACGGTGAAGGGTTCCAAGGGTTCCCTCACGCTCGCGCTCAAGAGCGGAATCAAGGTCGTGCAGCAGGACAAGCACCTCTCGGTGGAGGCCAATACGAGCGCGGAGGGCATGAATGCGGTCGCCGGTGCAACGCGGGCGCACCTCGCGAACATGGTCACCGGCGTGACCAAAGGCTACGAGAAGAAGCTCGAATTGGTGGGGGTCGGATATCGCGCCGCGGTGCAGGCCAAGAGTCTGACCCTGACGCTCGGCTATTCGCACTTGATCAATTACGCAATCCCCGAGGGCGTGACGATCGAGACGCCGAGCCAGACCGAAATCGTGGTCAAGGGGATCGACCGCCAGCGCGTCGGCCAGACCGCGGCCGAGATCCGCGGTTTTCGGCCGCCGGAGCCCTACAAGGGCAAGGGTGTGAAGTATTCGGACGAGAAGATTTCGCTGAAAGAAGCGAAGAAGAAGTAAGGACATGAAGCTAGACAAACGAGACACACGCCTGCGCCGTGCACTGCGCGGCCGCGTGAAGATCAAAGAGCTCGCCGCGGTGCGCCTGTCGGTGCATCGCACGCCGCAGCACATCTACGCGCAAATCTTCGCCCCCGGGGGCGAGAAGGTTCTGGTCGCCGCCTCGACCTTGCAGAAGGAGGTGCGCGGCGAATTGAAAACAACCGGCAACATCGAGGCCGCCAAGGCCGTCGGCCGCGCGATTGCCGAGCGCGCCAAGGCGAAGGGCATTGCCAAGGTCGCATTCGACCGTTCCGGCTTCATGTATCACGGGCGCGTCAAAGCGCTGGCAGAGGCCGCACGCGAAGCGGGTCTCGAGTTCTAACCGAAGAGGTCTTAAGGGCACTATGGCGAGAGTAGAAAAACCAATGTCCGGCGATGACCTGCTCGAAAAGCTGGTCGCCGTGAACCGTGTCGCGAAGGTGGTCAAGGGCGGCAAACAGTTCGGCTTCACCGCGCTCACCGTCGTGGGCGACGGCGCGGGCCGCGTCGGCTTTGGCTATGGCAAGGCGCGGGAGGTGCCTGTCGCGATCTCGAAGGCGATGATGCAGGCGCGCAAGAGCCTCGTCACCGTATCTTTGAAGAACGATACGTTGTTCTATGCGGTCAAAGGACGGCATGGGACCACCCGGGTGTACATGCAGCCGGCCGCGGACGGTACCGGCGTGATCGCCGGGGGCGGGATGCGCGCGGTTTTCGAGTGTGCCGGGGTGCGTAACGTGCTCGCCAAGAGCTACGGCTCGCGCAATCCCATCAACGTGGTGCGCGCGACCATGGATGCGCTCGGCAAGCTGCGCACGCCGGACGACATCGCGGCGAAGCGCGGCAAAACCGTCGCGGAAATCGTGGGGTAAGGTCATGACCGGCAAGTCAATCAAAGTCACCCTGATCAGGAGCATGGCCGGACAGCTGGCCAATATCCGCAACTCGGCACGCGGCTTGGGTTTGCGGCGCATCGGGCACAGCGTGTTGGTGGCCGACACGCCCTCGAATCGCGGAATGATGAATACAGCGAGCCACATGCTCAAGGTCGAGCCGGTGGGCTCGCAGACGAGAGACTAATATGCGCTTAAATACCATCAAGCCCGGTGCCGGCTCGAAGCGCGCGCATTTGCGCGTGGGACGCGGCGCGTCCGCCGGCCAGGGCAAGACCTGCGGCCGCGGCGTGAAGGGGCAGCGCGCGCGCAAAGGCGGCTATCACAAGGTCGGATTCGAGGGCGGGCAAATGCCGTTGCAGCGGCGGCTGCCGAAGACCGGATTCCGATCGGCCATCAAGGCGTCGCGTGCCGAACTCACGCTCGACGATTTGATGCGCGTGCCGGCGTCCGAGGTCACCCTCGAGGGACTGGTTGCGGCGAATCTGGTGCCGCAGCAGACCAAGCGCGTCAAGATCATATTGTCGGGCGCGGTGACCAAGGCCTATGTGATCAAGGGCGCGGGTCTTTCCGCAACGAAGGGCGCGAAGGGCGCCGTGGAGGCGGCCGGCGGCCGCTTCGAGATCTAGAGACCTGAAGTGGCCACATCGAGCACCAACGCCGCAGCCGCACTAGGAGACATGACGCGCTTCGCCGAGATGCGCAAGCGCCTCTGGTTCCTGTTGGGTGCCCTGGTGGTCTATCGCGTGGGCACTTTCATTCCGGTTCCGGGAATCGATGCGGCGCGCTTCGCCGCTTTCTTTTCGACGCAGCAGGGCACGCTGCTCGGCATGTTCAACATGTTCTCGGGCGGCGCTCTGCAGCGGTTCAGCATCTTCGCCCTCAACGTGATGCCCTACATCACTGCGTCGATCATCATTCAGATGGCCTCGATGGTCTACCCGCCCTGGGCGCAAATCCGCAAGGATGGAGAGTCCGGACGGCGCAAATTGATGCAGTACACCCGCTACGGCACGGTATTTCTGGCGGCTTTCCAGGGGTTCGGAGCCGCGCTCGCGATTCAGAATTCGGGCGGCAACCTGGTGCCGAATCCGGGGCCTCAATTCCTGTTCATCGCGACCGTGTCGATCACCACTGGAACCATCTTCGTCATGTGGCTGGGTGAGCAAATCACCGAACGCGGTATCGGCAACGGCATCACCATGATCATCGTCGCCGGCATCGTCGCGGGCCTGCCGCGCGCCATCGGCAACACCCTGGAGATGGTGCGGTCCGGCGAAATGAATCCGCTGATCGTGCTTTTGATCCTGGTCGTGGTCGTGCTGGTTACGCTGTTCTGCGTCTTCATCGAGCGTGCGCAGCGCAAGATCCAGGTGAACTACGCGAAGCGCCAGGTGGGCCGGCGAATGATGCAGGGCCAGAGCACCCACCTGCCGTTCAAGCTCAATATGGCCGGCGTCATACCGCCGATCTTCGCCTCCAGTTTGCTGGTATTTCCGGCGACCATTGCGCAGTTTTTCGGCGGTACCGGCCCGAATCCCAATGTCATCCAGAGGACCTTGCAAAAGGTCGCCGCCGTCCTCAATTACGGGCAACCTCTGCATGTGTTGCTGTTCGCGCTGCTGATCGTCGGCTTCGCCTTTTTCTACGTTGCCCTGGTCTATGACGCGCGCGATACCGCGGAGAACCTGAAGAAGGCGGGCGCCTTCATCCCCGGGATCCGTCCCGGCCAGCAGACCGGGGATTACCTGGACAAGGTGCTGACGCGGCTCACTTTGTGGGGCGGGCTGTACATCATGGCGGTGTGCTTGCTGCCGGAAATCATTCGCATGGTGAATCCGAGCATTCCGTTCCAGTTTGGCGGCACCTCGTTGTTGATCATCGTCGTGGGCGTGATGGATTTCGTCGCGCAAACGCAGTCGCATTTGATGTCGCATCAATACGAGGGCCTGATGAAGAAGGCCAGCTTGCGCGGCATCGGGAGTAAGAAATGAAAGTTCGTCCTTCGGTGAAGAAGATCTGCAAAAACTGCAAAGTCGTGCGGCGTCGCGGCATCGTCTACATCATTTGCTCGTCCGATCCACGGCACAAACAGCGTCAGGGGTAGTGGTGCGATGAGCGAATCAGGCGCGTTGATGATGGCCCGAACCGCCCCACGGCGCGTGGTCACGGATTTGATATTTGAGAGCTTTTTGTCTATACTTGCGCGCTTTTTCGCGTGCGCTATTGTTGTCCGCAAAGGGGAGAAATAGATGGCGCGTATCGCCGGCATCAACATCCCGATGAACAAGCACGTCGTCATCGGATTGACCCATATCTTCGGCATCGGCAAGAGCCGCGCATCGAGAATCTGCGATGCCGCCGGGGTCAAGTACAGCGTCAAAGTGAAGGATTTGACCGATGCGGAGGTGGCGTCGTTGCGCTCGCAGGTGGCGAAGTTTGCCGTCGAGGGCGACCTTCGTCGCGAGGTGTCCATGAACATCAAGCGATTGATGGATCTGGGCTGCTACCGGGGCATCCGCCATCGCAAGGGTTTGCCGCTGCGCGGGCAACGCACGCGCACGAATGCCCGAACCCGCAAGGGACCGCGCAAGCAGGCGGTGAAGATGAACGCGCCGCCGGGCAAGGTATAACCGCGATCAGTAATTTTCTTTTTCTTACTTGCTCGCTCCGCGAGCAACTCACGGACAGGGTCGCATCGACCCCGTTGGAAGTTCAATTAAATAAGGCGCGCAGCGCCTAGGTAATACATGGCTGAACAGAAACAGAACGCCGCACAGGGCGGCGCGGGGCAGGCCAAGGCACCGGCGCGCAAGAAGGTGCGCAAGAACGTGCTCGACGCGATCGCGCACGTGCACGCGTCTTTCAACAACACCATCATCACGATCACGGACCGTCAGGGCAATACGCTGTCCTGGGCGACCTCGGGTGGTTGCGGCTTCCGGGGTTCGCGCAAGTCCACGCCGTTCGCCGCCCAGGTTGCGGCGGAGCGCGCGGGCACTGCGGCGCAGGAGCACGGGGTCAAGAACGTCGAGGTCAGGGTGATGGGGCCCGGACCCGGGCGCGAATCCGCCGTGCGTGCGCTGAACGGCTGCGGCTTGAAGATCACGAATATCGAGGATGTGACGCCGATTCCTCACAACGGGTGCCGCCCGCCGAAGAAGCGTCGCGTCTAGGTCACCTCAAGGGTTCGCAATGGCAAAGTATACTGGTCCGAAGTGCAAGCTCTCCCGCCGCGAAGGGACTGATCTGTTCCTCAAGAGCGGCGTGAAGCCGCTCGAGTCGAAGTGCAAGCTCGAGGTGCCCCCGGGCGGCGTGAAGAGCGAGCGCAAGCAGCGGCTGTCGGAGTACGGCCTGCAATTGCGCGAAAAGCAGAAGCTGCGCCGCATGTACGGCGTGCTGGAGCGGCAGTTTCGCAACTACTATCAGAAGGCAGCCGGCCGTCCCGGTGCGACCGGCGAAACATTGCTGCAATTTTTGGAATGCCGGCTCGACAACGTGGTCTATCGGATGGGCTTTGCCGCGACGCGGGCCGAGGCGCGCCAGCTGGTGAGCCACAAGGGCGTCGCCGTGAACGACAAGCTGGTCAACATCGCCTCTTATCAGTGCAAGGCCGGCGACGTCATCAATTTGCGCGACAAGGCGAAAAAGCAGACTCGCGTGCAGGCCGCGCTGACGATTGCGAGCCAGGTCGGCTTTCCGGATTGGGTCGAGGTGGACGACAAGAAGTTCTCGGGCGTACTGAAATCGGTACCCGACCGGCAGGAGATCCTGCCGGACATCAACGAGAGCTTGGTCGTCGAGTTGTATTCCAAGTAACGCGTTGCAGCCGGTGCTGCGGCGTGTCCTAGGTAGTTAACGAGGGTTTTCCATGCAGGGATCGATCAATGAGTTTTTGAAGCCCCGGGTCGTCAAGGTGCAGCCGGTGTCGCTGCGCCATGCGCGTATCGTGATCGAACCGTTCGAACGCGGTTTCGGCCACACCCTCGGCAATGCGTTGCGCCGCGTGCTGCTGTCCTCCTTGCCGGGCGCCGCCATCACTGAAATCGAGATCGAGGGCGTGCTGCACGAATACACGGCCATCGAGGGTGTGCAGGAGGACGTCGTCGACATTCTGCTCAATCTGAAGGCGGTCGCGATCCGCATGCATACCCGCGATGTCGCGGAAGTACGCCTGCACAAGAAGGGCCCCGGTCCGGTCACGGCCGGCGACATCGCCGGTGACCATGACATCGAGATCCTGAATCCCGAGCTGGTGATTGCCAATCTGACCAAGGCCGGCGAGCTGTCCATGTCGCTGAAGGTCGAGCGTGGGCGGGGCTATCGGCCGGCCGCGCAGCGCATGGCGTTCGAGGAGCAGACCCGCGCCATCGGGCGCCTGCAGCTCGACGCGTCGTTCAGCCCCGTGCGCAAGGTGACTTACAACGTCGAAAGCGCGCGCGTCGAACAACGCACCGACCTCGATAAATTGATACTCGACATCGAAACCAACGGCACCATCGATCCCGAGGAGGCCATTCGCCGCGCCGGCGGGATCCTCAAGGATCAATTGTCGGTGTTCGTGGATCTGCAGGGGCAGGACGAGTCGACCACCAAGGCGACCGAAACGCAATTCGATCCAATCCTATTGCGCCCGGTGGACGAGCTCGAGCTCACGGTCCGAAGCGCGAACTGCCTCAAGGCCGAGAACATTCACTACATCGGCGATCTCGTGCAGCGAACCGAAGTCGAGTTGTTGCGCACGCCGAACCTGGGCAAGAAGTCGCTGACGGAGATCAAGGAAGTCCTGGAGAGCCACGGCTTGACGCTCGGAATGCGGATCGACAATTGGCCGCCGCCGGGCCTGAAGCGCGACGATGAGCGCGACGGCATTTGATCGAAACGCGGTCGATCGGACGAGCGAATCTTCGACACTAGGGTTTTAGAAAATGCGTCACAGAAACAGCGGGCGTCAGCTCTCGCGCAATTCATCTCATCGCCACGCGTTGTTGCGCAACATGGCAACCTCGTTGCTTCGTCATGAGACGATCCGCACCACGGTGCCGAAGGCCAAGGAGTTGCGCCGCGTGGTCGAGCCATTGATCACCCTCGCGAAGATCGATTCGGCCGCCAAGCGCCGGCTGGCATATTCGCGGCTGCGCGATGTCACGGTGGTGGAGAAGCTGTTTGCCGATCTGGGGCCGCGCTTCAAGGCGCGGGCGGGCGGCTACACACGCATCCTCAAGATGGAGCCGCGGCCGGGCGATGCCGCCGACATGGCGCTGATGGAGCTGGTGGAATTGCAGCCGGTCAAGGCTGAGAAGGCCGATGACGCGAAGGCCGCGAAGGCGCCGCAAAAGTCCAACAAGAAATCCGGCAAGGCCGAGGCTGCGGCCGAAGAGAAGGCAGCACCCAAGCGCCGCAAGGCCAAGGTAGCCGCCGCCTAGGCCGTGCCCGGGAGCGTCATGCTGCGAGCGTGGCGAACGCGGCTCGGGTCATGTTTTCCGGCCCCGTCGCAGTGGCTGCGACGTTATCCTCGATGCGTATGCCGCCATACGGGCGCAGAGCTTCGACCAGCGGCCAGTCGATGTGCGAGCGGCGCGCATCCGCGTTCGCGGCCCGCAGCAACGAGTCGATCAGATAGATGCCGGGCTCGACCGTAACCACCACCCCCGGCTCGAGCATGCGCGTCAGCCGCAGATAGGGGTGGCCCTCCGGGCGTTTGCGCTCGCCGCCCTGTGCGCTGTCCATCACGCCGCCCACATCGTGCACCTGCAGCCCGAGTAGATGGCCGATCCCGTGGGGGAAGAAGACGCTCGTAATGCCTTGTTCCAAAGCGGCCTGGCCCGGCAGCTTGGTCAAACCGATCTGCTGCAGCAAATCGCCCAGGATTCGGTGCGCCGCCAGGTGCACCTCGCGGTAGTCGCGCCCCACCACTATCTGCCCACACAGGCTCAACTGAGCCGTATTCAATGCATCGATGAGATCGGCGTACAGTCCGGCCGAGGCTGCGTGGGTTCGCGTGATATCGGACGCGTAGCCGCGGAATTGAGCGCCGGCGTCTATCAGGAAGGAGCGCATTGCGTGCGGGGGCTGCCGATCCAGATGCTGGTAATGCAGTATCGCGGCATGCTCGTTATAGGCCACGATATTGTTATAGGGCGTCTCCTCCTCGCGCTGCAGAGAAGCCTCCAAGTACCGCATGTGGGCCTCGTATTCGGACGAGCCGCGACGGAAGGCCGCCAGCGCGGCGAGGTGCCCGCGCGCCCCCAAGCCGTTCGCGCGGCGCAGGCATTCGAGCTCGTACTCGGTCTTGACCGCTCGATCGTAGTGCAGCTGCGCGAGCAGCGCAGCGTCGTTGATCGATTGGACCACCGCGTCCGGAAAACAGCCGCTCGGACCGATGAAGGCCACGCGGCCCAATTTGGTCCAGTATGTGGCGGCCTTGGCAGGGTCGGGAAGCGCCGTTAGATCCACGGCCGCAGTCCAAGGTTCCTGCGGCAGGTCGGCCGGCTGGTGCCAGTAATCGTTCGACTGGTGAAACAGCACTCGCGGACGCTTGCCGGGCGCATACACCAGCAGACAATCAGGATTGTCGATGATCGGTACCCAGGCTTTGAAATGCGGGTTCACCTTGAACGGATAGTCCTGATCGTCCAGGAATTGAGTCGGTGGACAGCCGGCATGAATGACCAGCGCGTCAAAGCCCCTCGCCGCGAGCGCTCGGTCGGCCCGCTGTGTCAAAGTATGCAAATGCCGTTCATACAGTTGGTCTAGACTGATTTCGCGCACGCCGACTCCTCTGATATGCACTCCATGCGCTTAAGGTACGCGCGGGCGTCGCGGGCGGCTATAGGAGACCATTTCACCCCACCCGTGGTGGGCTCCCTGCAGGCTCTCCATGCGTTACAGGCTGTCCATGAATGGCGAAAGTGATATGAAATTGGGCCGAAACACTCTAAAATCGGCCCGGACACTTGGGTGGAAGCCCAATACAACATGCTCGGCCTTTAACATTTACATCAAATTTCTGGGGTATCGATAGATGAAGACCAAACTTGCTTTAAGCGCTTTTGTCGCTGCACTGGTTCTTGGTGCCTGCGGCAGCAAGACCGAGGCTCCTGCTCCCACGACCGATTCGACTCCGCCGGCCGCCACCACGCCAGCGCCGGCAGATCCGGCCGCTTCCGCCGCCGCTGATTCGGCTGCCGCTGCCAGCGCTGCTGCCGATGCAGCATCGTCCGCAGCCTCGGCTGCATCGGCCCCGAAGCAGTAATTCGCTTCGACAGCTGATCCCATGCCCGGGCGAACGACCAGTGCGGTACGTTCGCTCGGGCTATGTCTTTTTTAGCGCTCCGGAAAGCGGCTTCGTTGCTCGTCAGCATTCGCGACTGTAGACATTCGAAGAAGGATCGCCAGTGGATCCAGAAGGTCTACGCTGAGTATCTCGATGCCCTTGCCGATTTGAACACCGGCGTCTTTACCGTGATCGGCGCGGATGGTCCGCGGGAAGACGAAATCTTCGCCAACTGGTTCGCGAACGACCATTCCCACCCGCTGCTGATACTCAAAGGACCCGACGCCGTGGGCTTCGCCCTCGTAACGCGTCCGCGGATTCCGGCTGCGGGGGAAACCGCGGTCGATTATCACATGTCCGAATTCTTCATTCGCAAACAGCACCGCCGCGTGGGCATGGGCCGCGATGCAGCCACCCTGATCTTCGACCGCTTTGCGGGCGATTGGGAAATCGTCGAGTACATGCGCAATCCCGGCGCGGTGGCCTTCTGGCGGCGCGTGGTGTCTGTTTACAGCGCAGGCCGCTACTCGGAGCGGTCCCGCCACGGAGAAGTGCGGCAGCGCTTTACCAGTCGTCCTGCACCGCTGCGTCAAAGCGGTGCAGTCCCCGGCAAGCCGGGCGGCGTCTGACCTCCAGGCGGTCTCACTCCCGATCCGCTCAAGTTTACCGAGGGCCTGCCGATTTGGGGGCCTGGAAGCAGCCGCAATGGCTGACGAGCGCTTTGCCATTGAAGACCGAGAGTGCGCAGTGACGAGCATCCGATTGCAGACGCCCTCCAATGTCGCTTTCGAATTCATTCGCTCTTTGGCCGGTGAATTGTCCGGCGGCAAGGTGGATTTGCCCTCATTTCCCGAGATTGCCGTGCGGGTACGCCGCATTCTGTCGGATCCGAAATCCACCATCGAGCAAATCGTGAGGGTGGTCGGTTCGGAACCAGCCTTGGCCGCACGGCTGCTGCGGATTTCCAATTCCGCATCGCTCAACCGAAGCGGCCGCCCGGTCACGGACTTGCGTACCGCGATCAACCGCATCGGCTACAACATGGTGCGCAGCGCCTCCATTTCATTTGCGATGTCACAGATCCGAAACAGCAACAAAGTCGCCGGTCTCGAGCATCATTTGCAGAATCTCTGGCAATGCAGCACGCGGGTCGCCGCGCTTGCGTACGTGTTGGCACGCACCTGCACGCGGGTCAATCCCGACGAGGCTCTGCTCACGGGCATGATGCACGGTATCGGCAAACTCTACGTGTTGACGCGGGCCACCGATCACCCCGAGTTGTTCGCCGACACCGGGACCCTCGATGCCATCATCCGCGAGTGGCATCCCTCGATCGGCAAGGCGATATTGGAAAACTGGGAATTTCCCGAGGACATGGCGCGAGCCGTCGGCGAGCAAGAGGACCACACGCGAACCGAACCGGAGACGCCGGACCTCGCCGACGTAATTTCCATCGCCCTGCTGATGGCCGCACAACCGACGGATCCCGGCGCGCTCGGGGCGGCGCTGCAGGGTCTGCCGGCCAGCGGCCGGTTGGGACTGAACGAGACCCGCACGACTAGCATCATGAGCGAGTCCGCCGCCGAGGTGGCCGCCCTGACCGAGGCGCTGGGTTCCTAGCCGACGAATCCTTGTGGACGGTGCGCTCCGCTAGACAAAGCGCTCCGCGGCGATCGATTCGGCCACGTAGGCCACATTGTGCGGCATGACTCCGGCTAGATTCATGCGGCTGTCCGCGGTCATGTAGATGTGGTGCCTGTCGCGCAACGCATCGACCGCGGCGGGGGACACGCCGAGCAGTGAAAACATACCCCGCTGAGTCTGAATGAAGTCGAATGATCCGTCGTGCGTGACGGCTCTGAGATTTGCCGCCAACAGCGCGCGCATGTTCTGAATCCGCTCGCGCATTTGCGCCAGTTCGCCGATCCAGGACTGCCGCAGCGACGGGTCGGAAAGGATGCATGCGGCGATCGCAGCGCCATGGTCGGGTGGCATGGAGTAGATGCCGCGGGCAATCTGCAGCACGTGACTGTGCACCGCGTCGGCTCTGGATTCATCCTCGCTCACCACGATCAGTGCGCCGACGCGTTCGCGATACAACCCGAGGTTCTTGGAGTTCGATACGGCGATGAGCGCTTCGGGAAGCCTTGCGGCGACCAAACGAACGCCTGCCACGTCCGCTTCCAAGTCGGTGCCGAATCCCTGGTAGGCCAGGTCGAGGTACGGCACCAGCCGCCGCCGCAGCATCAACTCGACCAGCGTTTGCCACTGCCCCATGGTCAGATCCGCACCGGAGGGGTTGTGGCAACAGGCGTGCACCAAGACCACGTCTCCCGCCGGTGCGCTCTCCAGGCGGTCGACCATCGCGTCGAATCGCAGCTCATGCGCTTTCGCATCGTAGTATGGGTAGCGCTCCAACCGCAGCCCCGAGCCGCCGAGCAGCGGCGTGTGGTTGCCCCAGGTCGGATCGCTCACGTGCACCGTCGCGGTCGGAGCGGCGGCGCGTATGAGCTCGGCGCCGACGCGCAGTGCGCCGCATCCGCCGGGCGCCTGTACCGTGCGCGCGCGCCGCTCGCGGCGAACCGGATGGGAGCCGCCGAGAACGAGTTCTTCCACCGCGCTGTTGAATTCCTCGCGGCCGGCGGCGCCCACGTAGGATTTGGTCGTTTGCGATGCAAGGATCAGCTGCTCCGCGCGACGCACGCTCGGGAGCACCGGCGTGTTACCGCTCAGATCGCGATAGACACCGACGCCGAGATCGACTTTTTGGGAGAATGTATCGGCGCGAAACTTCGCCATCAGCCCAAGGATCGTATCGGACTTCAATCGGTCTAGATGTTGAAACAATTCGGTTAAGCCCCGTTTTCCTACAGACCCCATTATAGTCCAAGCCATCATGTACATCCGGCGCCATTGTGATTTTGTCCGTGTTTTTGCCGCGGTCGCGGCTCTCGCAGTCGCGTGGAGTGCGGCCCACGCCGGTGATGCAGCCGTCCAACTTCCCAGAATCGTGAGTTTGAGTCCGCACATCACCGAACTCCTGTTCGCCGCCGGCGCCGGCGGACGGATCGTCGGAGTCGACGATGCCAGCGATTATCCACCTGCGGCGGCAGGCATCGACCGGCTCGGCGAAGTCGATCAGCTCGACATCGAGGGGCTGCTGAGATTGCAGCCGACGCTCGTGATCGTCTGGGCGAGCGGCACGCCGCCGAGAAGCGGCGCCGAGCTCGAGCGGTTGAACCTGCATGTGTACCGCACCGAACAGCGGCACCTGGACGACATTGCGGCGACGCTGATCGACTTCGGACGGCTCGCCGGAACCCTGCCCGTAGCGACGCAGGCCGCGCGGGAATTTCAAGCCGATCTTGCGGATCTGCGCATGCGCTTCGCCGGAAGAGCGCGGCTCAAGGTCTTCTATCAGGTTTGGGACCGTCCGCTCTATACTCTGTCCGGCACGCACGTGGTGAGCGAGGTCTTATCGCTGTGTGGCGGGGACAACATTTTCGCGGACCTGTCGACGCTAGCCCCCGCTGTCGACAAGGAAGCCGTGCTCAGCCGCGATCCCGATGTGATCCTCATCGGCGCCGCCGGCGAGGACGGAGCGCGCCAGGTTCGCGAGTGGAACAAGTATGCGAGCTTACGAGCCGTGCAGCGGCATCATGTCTTCACCGTCGATCCCTCGTTGACCGGGCGCATGTCGCCGCGGATCTTGCAGGGCGTCCGGGAGGTCTGTTCCTTTCTCGACCAGTCGCGCTCGGACGGCGCCGGGACGGGTTAGGCGTGCGAGAAAACATTGCGGGCCGCCATGGGGTGGCGGCGGCATTGGTGCTCGTGTTGGGCGGGCAGGCCCCGGGCTGGGAGGCCCGCGCCGCAGTCGAAGGCCCTCCGCAGGGCGAGGGGGCGCCGCAAGTTGATGGGACGCCGAAAGCCAACGGCGCGCCGCAAGGCTTCATGCGGTGGTTCGACCCGAGCACCGCACCCTTCATACCGATACCGGAGATCGACGTGGATCCGAACAGCGGCACGACGCTTGGACTGATCCCAACATGGTTGATTACGGACGATCGAGAGCAAATTCGCGAGATCATCGCGCCCGCCATCGATCACAACCCCTACTTCGGTCTCGGCGTCCGCACGAGCATCTATTCGTATCCATCGGATAACAGGCAGTGGTCACTGGTCCTGGGTGCGAAGGAGCGCGTTGAGAGTGAATTCGACTTTGAATACGTGACGGGGCGATTGCGCAATGATGCGCTCACCTTCAATGCGAGTGTCGTATACGACCGCAGCGGCACCCCGCGCTTCTACGGCTTCGGCAACGACTCGCCTGTGTACGACGTGACCAACTACACGCTGCAACAGAAATACGTGCAGGCTGTATTCGGCTGGAATTTGAGCCACGAGTGGCAGATTTCCTACACCCTGCGTGCCCGAGACGTGGCAGTACAGCCTGGAACGCTCGCCGGTATCCCATCGCTGCAAGGCCGCTTCGGGGACATTTTGGGCGTCGGCACCACGCACGAGACGCTCAATCGCGTGGAGATCATCTACGACACGCGCGATGACCCGATCATCCCGACGCGCGGCGGCCAATATGTGATTTACGGCGGCGCCGCCGGGACCAGCGATTTTCTCGACTCGACGTTGTACAGCGTGACCGGAGTCGATGCGCGGCAGCTGTGGTCGCCGGCACCCGGTAATATCATCATTGCCCACATGGCGTTGCGCTACATGCCCGGGGTGACCGATGTGCCGTTCTGGAGCCTGTCGAACATCGGCGGGGATCAGAGCGTCATCGCAGAAAACCAACCGCTGCGCGGCTTCGGCGAAGGACGCTTCTATAGCCGCAATTCGTTTTCCTTCAGCATGGAGTACCGCAAGCGGGTGCTCGGCCTCGATGCGATGGGCACTCATCTGAACGTCGAATTGACGCCCTTTGTTGACCTGGGCGAGGTATTCGCGCACTCCAGGGACTCTCCGATTGCGCACCTGCACCATGTCGGGGGCATCGGGTTTCGCGGGGTCGCAACCCCCTTCGTCGTCGGCTACGTCGATGTGGGATACGGCTCGGAGGGGGCAGCGGTGTTCACTGGAATCAATTACCCTTTCTGATTCCAGGCCCCCCAGCTATGAACCGTTCCTTCCACCACTTTGGCGCCTTCGTCGGCAGGCACCCGCGATCGGTACTGATCGCGTGGGCGATCGCCATCGGCCTCGGAGTGTGGGGGGCGGCCAAATTTCACATTGCCGCGCAAAGCGGCACCTCCGGTCTTTACGGCAGTCCGTCGAACGCCGTTACCCAGGCGTTGCGGTCCGAGTTCAGCAACCCTTTCCTCGAGCCGCTCATCGTCGTCGTCTCGAGCCAGCGCTTGACGATCGAGGACGGCCGGTTTCTGCGATGGGACGAACAGGCTGCGGACACCTTGCGCGCGCTGCCGGTGGTCAAGGAGGTCGCGGCATACGCCGACCAGCGTGCTCCGCAGCTGCGCTCGCCGGGCGGCCACGAAACCATTCTCCTGGTAGGGCTCAAGGCAACCGACGTACCGGGACAGCAGCGCGCGGTGCCGATCGTGCGGTCGGCGCTTGCGGCGCTGCGGGCACAATTGACGGTGCTCGATCCGCTGTCACGCGTTGCCGTGACCGGTGGTCCGGCGGCCGACTACGACATCAATACGTCGAGCGCGGAAGGCGGCGATCACGCCGAGAAGCGCGCATTGCCACTTTCCCTCGCGATACTTCTCCTCGCGTTCGGTACGCTGATCGCCGCCGCGCTTCCATTTCTCATGGGTATTGCAACCACGCGGGTGTCCCTGGGACTGGCCTTCATTCTGGCGCATCTGATGCCGGTGTCGAATCTTCTGGGCAATGTGGTCACGATGATCGGGCTCGCCGTCGGCATCGACTATTCGCTTCTAATGGTGAAGGATTTTCGCGAGCGGCTGCGCGCGGCGCCCGGGCTGCTCGACGCCGTTGCGGAGACGGTGGCGGAGGCGGGAACGACGATTTTGTGGTCGGGTTCGACCGTGGCGATCGGGTTGCTCGGCCTGCTCTTCAGTCCGATTTTGGAGACCCGCAGCGTCGGCATCGGCGGCGCTTTGGTGGTGTTGGTCTCGGTGCTTGCCGCCCTGACCTTGTTGCCGGCATGCCTGGCGTTGCTCGGCAATTGGGTGGAGCGCTTCCCGATCCGAAGGCGCTCCGCTCAGAGCCTGCACGCCAAAAGCAGATGGACGGTGATCGGCGAGTGGATCGTGCGGCGGCCGGTGCGCACGTTGTTGGTCGCGGGCGGCGCGGTCGTGCTGCTCGCGCTACCGGTCGTCGGCGCTCACAGCGGGTTCAGCAACGAATCTTGGTTCATGCCGAAGGAATTGGAGGCACGCGTCGGTGCCGACCTGTTGTCGGGAATGCACGCGGCGAATGCGTCGACCAGCGTATGGGTGCTGGTGCGAACGACCGACGGTAACCCAGTGCTCGCCCAGGATCAGCGACCTGCGCTCGATGAATACCTCGCCCGGCTCAAGGACGACCCGCGTGTCGCCGCGGTTGTCTCCCCGCTGACGGCCCGCGGCGCCGAGGCCGATCGGTACCTCAGTCACGACGGACATGCGGCGCTGTTCGACATCACGCCGGCAAAGGGCTTGTCGATGCTGCAGGTTGAGCAGTTGGCGCGCGACCTGACGCCGCTCGCACCGAAGGGGCCGTTCAGCGTCATGATCGGCGGGCCGCCGGCCTACTACAATGACTTCAGCGACTACATGTGGAAGAGTTTTCCAAAGGTCTTCGGCTTCGTCATCCTCACGACCCTGGTGCTGCTGTTTTTCGCCTTCCGCTCGTACATCCTGCCGCTCAAGGCGGTGATTGCAAATCTGCTCGCGATCGCCGCAGGCTACGGCGTCGTCGTCGCCATTTTTCAATTCGGCTGGCTGCACGGCTTGGTCGGTCTCGAAAGGCCGTTCTTCTCGATACCCCTCGAAGTACCGCTGATGATCTTCTGCTTGAGCTTCGGACTGTCCATGGATTACGAATTGTTTCTATTGTTTCGCATCCGTCGGCAGTTTATCTTGCACGGCGACAACGATCGTGCAACGGTTGAGGGGCTCGCCGCGGTGGGTCCGGTCATCACGGGTGCCGGGCTGATCATGACGGTGGTGTTCGGCGCTTTCGTCAGTGCGGACCTGCCGGCGTTGAAAATGATCGGCGTCGGCCTGTGCGTCGCGGTGCTGGTCGACGCAAGCGTAATTCGGGCATTCGTCGTCCCCGCCTTCATGAGTATCGCGGGACGCTGGAATTGGTATCCCGGGAACCGACGCCGGACGCCGCAGTCGTAAGGATGTCGAAGTCCGCGGGGTGTTCGCACGTGTGCCGGGGTGTGCGCCGCGGGCCCGGGGGAGGGTTGGGCAAAGCCCGCAAGGAGGATCGACGTGACGCAATCGACGTCTCCACAAAAAGACAGTGGCTTATGACAATTTCAGGCGTTAGCGTGTACGCTTTAGTTCCTCACAAGCGGGAGACATGAGTATGGCACTTTGGAACGAGAAACCCACACCCACGCCTGCACCAGCGGGTCGGAAAGAACCCCTGACGCCCGTTCCGGCGGGTCCGGGCGTTCAGCCGTCCGCGCCGCCGCCGGTCGAGCGGAGCGCCGGTGAACGCAGCGCGAGTGAAGCGGCATTGGCTGCGGCGCGGCGTCCCGCACCGCCGCCGCCCGCACCGCGGGAGCGCAGCGAGGGAGGCGAGTCGGTGATTGCCGCGAATCTGTCGATCGAGGGCAAGATCGAGGGGTCCGGCAACGTGCGTATGGCCGGGCGCTTCAAGGGTGATGTGCGAATCGACGGCAATTTCAACATCGAGCCGGGCGCCCATTTGACGGGCCAGGTCCTGGCTGGGATCGTGGTGGTCGGCGGTGAATTGCAGGGCAACATAGAATCCGCGAAGCGCGTCGATGTGCTCGAAGGCGGCGTCATCGTCGGAGACGTCAAGGCGGGATCGATCACGGTCGCGGCCGGGTCGCGCATGCGCGGGCACGTCGAATTCGGCTGGGAAGACGAGAAAACCGTGAAGCTATCCGGCGAGGTGAGGAAGCAGTGAAGACATCCGGCTCGATGGCCGGCGGCTAATGAGCGTCGTTCGTCAAGGCGCTCTTGGCGCAACGCGAGTATGTCCGCACTGCAAGGCGACGGTTCTGCAAAGCGCGGCCATCTGTCCGGGCTGCCAGCATCATCTGCGCTTCAATGCCGCCGCCAACGCCGAGCCCCAGTCGGCCGGGGCTGCGGCCATGCGCATCGACGGCTCGATTCAGCACGCCGGCCGCGAGCAATGTGAGTACTGCGTCGTGGTTTCAATCACAAACGAGCAGGGCGAGAAACTCGCCCGGCAGGTGGTGGGAGTGGGTGCGCTGCAGCCCGGTGAGCGCCATAAGTACAGCTTTTCGGTGGAAGTGATTCCGGCCCGCGGCGGCGGCGGCGAACGCAAGCGCAACTGATCAGCGCAGCACGCTGCCTTCAATGTCGATGAAGCGCAGAAATTCCGCGCGGGTGCTGGCATCCGCGCGGAACGTACCGAGCATCTTACTCGTGATCATCGATACGCCGCGTTTATGAACCCCGCGCGTCGTCATGCACTGATGCACGGCATCGATGACGACCCCGACGCCGCGCGGCTTGAGCACCTCGTTGATGCAGGCGGCGATTTGCGCGGTGAGCTTCTCTTGAACCTGGAAGCGGCGCGCAAAGCCGTCGACCACGCGCGCCAGCTTGCTGATGCCGACGACCCGGTCCGTCGGCAGATATCCGACGTGAGCGCGACCGATGATGGGAGCCATGTGGTGCTCGCAGTGAGACTCGAATGCGATGTCCCGCAGCACCACCATTTCATCGTAGCCTTCCACCTCCTCGAACGTGCGCCGCAGGTATTCGCTCGGATCGCTCGAATATCCCGAAAACCAATCGCGGTAGGCGTCGACGACGCGCTTGGGCGTTTCGCGCAAACCCTCACGGTGAGGATCTTCGCCGGCCCAGCGCAGCAAGGTCTGCACGGCCGCTTCGGCAGAGGTGCGCGTCACGGCGCGGTTTCTTTTTTTAGCCATTTTTCTTCCGCTTCTGGAATGAGTGTCGCGCACGTTTGAAAGAATAGCATCTGCATCGGGCCGCGGCGCCGCAACCGGCGCGCCGCGGTGTCATGGATGTTGATTGACTCGCACAAGCATAAGCGAGATCCTGATTTTCTTTTGATTCTTCGCCGGAGACGCGATAGTGAAACATTGCCCGTTCGTGAAGTCCATGGTTCTGCTTTGCGCACTGGGGGTTCGCAGCGCGTGGTGCGCCGCGCCGGCGGGCGACGCGGAGGCTCGGAAGACGGCCCACGACATTTTCAAACAACTGATCGAGATCAATACCACGGATTCCATCGGCAGCACCACCGTCGCCGCGCAAGCCATGGCACGGCGTCTGCTCGATGCGGGATTCGCGGCTGGCGACGTGACCGTGCTCGGGCCGAACGAGCGCAAGGGCAACATGGTAGTGCGCTATCGCGGTAAAACGGGGTCCAAATTGCGGCCGGTACTGATCATCGGCCACCTCGATGTGGTGGAAGCACGGCGCGAGGATTGGACCACGGATCCATTTCAATTCGTGGAGCAGGACGGCTATTACTATGGCCGCGGAACGCAGGACATGAAGGACAGCGATGCCATTGCCGTCGCGAATTTCATTCGCCTGAAGAAAGAGGGATTCGTGCCGGACCGCGACATCATCCTGGCGCTCACAGCGGACGAGGAGGGTGGTACTTCGAACGGCGTGAACTGGCTGCTGCAGAATCACCGCGAACTCGTCGATGCTGAATTCGCGCTCAATCCGGATTCAGGCGGCGTCGCGACCGAACACGGCAGGCCGATGGCGGTGGAATTCGAGGCCACCGAAAAGCTCTATGCCGACTATCAGCTGCTCGCAACCAACCCCGGCGGACACAGTTCGCTGCCGAAGCCCGACAACGCCATCTATCACGTCGTGGATGCGCTCGCGGTCCTGCAAAAATCGCCGTTCCCGTTCGAATTGAACTCCGTCACTCGCGAATACTTCACGCAAATGGCGCGCGTCGAGCCCGCAGAAACCGCTGCTGACATGCGCGCCATCCTGTCGACCCCCGCGGATGCGCAGGCCATCGCACGGCTCTCGCAAGACGCTCGTTTCAACTCGACCATGCGCACGACCTGTGTGCCGACCATGCTCAACGGCGGCCATGCCTTCAATGCGCTGCCGCAGCGCGCGGAAGCCAACGTCAATTGCAGGATTTTCCCCGGACATTCTCAGGAGGAAATCCGCTTGGCGCTCGTGAAAATGTTCAACGACCCCGGATTGTCGGTGCGCTATCGCAGCGACAGCGGCGAGTTGTCGGATCACGGCTCGGACCGCAAGGCCATGACGCCGCCGGCGCTGCGAGCCGACGTCATGGACTCGCTGCGCAGCGTTTCCGAAAAGCTATGGCCGGGTACGATGGTGGTTCCGATCATGGAGACCGGGGCATCCGACAGCATCTACACCATGAATGCCGGCATTCCAAGCTACGGCATCAACGGGGTGGCGATCGATCGGGACGATGTGCGCATGCACGGCAAGGACGAGCGCGTGAAGGTCGAATCGTATTACACGGGAGTCGAATTTTACTACGAGTTCCTCAAGGCACTGACGACGCGCAAGCACTGATGCTGTCGGGGCGATTCTTGCATGATCGATTTCAACCAATCGTTGGCCGGATTCTTCGTGGGCATCATCGTCGGTCTCACGGGCGTGGGGGGTGGCTCGCTCATGACTCCGATCCTGGTGTTGCTGTTCGGCATACATCCCGCGACCGCGGTCGGTACCGACTTGCTGCACGCTGCGATCACCAAATCCGGCGGGACCTATGTGCACGCCAGGAAGGGCCGCGTCGATTGGCGCATCACGGGCCTTCTGGCGGCGGGCAGTCTGCCTGCTGCCGTCCTCACCGTGCTCAGTCTGCATTACCTCACATACAATGGACTGCGCGGCTCCAAGATCATCACGACCACGCTCGGTGTCGCGCTGATGCTCACGGCCGCTTCGCTCGTTTTGCGCACCCGCCTGCGGCGCTTGTCCAAGACGCACGGTACAGAGATCCCGCGACATCCTGTATTCACCATCATCACCGGGGTCGTTCTCGGCATCGTCGTTTCCCTGTCATCCGTCGGAGCCGGGGCGCTCGGCGTGACCGTGCTGTTCTTTCTCTACCCGCGTCTGCCCGCGGCCCGCATCGTCGCATCCGACCTTGCCCACGCGGTACCGCTCACCTTGGTCGCCGGCCTGGGCCATTGGCTGTTCGGCAGCGTCAACTGGACGCTGCTGGCGGCGTTGCTGATCGGCTCCCTACCCGGGATCTATATCGGCAGTCACTTCGTCGGCCGCGTGCCGGAAATGATGCTGCGTTCGCTCCTGGCGTTCATGCTGCTACTCGTGGCCGCCAAGCTGATCGCATTCTGACGCCGGTGCCGGCGCAGTGCTCAAGGGGCGCGCCAAAGCTCCGGAAACAGTTCATGATTCATCGGCGCGCCCGCGGGTAATTGCTGGGCCAATCCGGGGAATTCCGGGGACGTTTTCCAGCGCCGCGGCGCATGAGTGATGTCGTCGCCCAGGAACCGCACCGAAAAGACGCGGCGTCGTCGAGCTGCCTCCACACCCCTCGCTGCGTGCAGCGTCAGCATGTGAAAGCACACGGCATCGCCGGGCTGCAGTGCCCAGCCCAAAATGGAAAATTCGCCGCGCCGCGTCTCGATGTCCGGCAGATCGGCCAGCGTGCCTTCCGGAAACCACTTCGCCTGGGAGTCCATGAACGAGCGCGGCATCAGCCACGGCCCAAGATGCGAACCGGCGATGAATTCCAGACTGGAAGCGCGGCTCACGGGGTCCACCGGGATCCAGAAGCTGATGTTCTGCTTCCCTTCGATGTTGTAGTACGGCTGATCCTGGTGCCACGGCGTCCGTTGCTCCGTGCCGGGCTCCTTGGTGAGCATGTGATCGTGATAAAGGCGGGCGGTGCGGCTGCGCATCAGCCGGCCCGCTGTTTCGGCGAGGGCCGTGTCGAAGATGAAGCGCCGGTAATGGGGGTTGTCCTGCCAGTTGCAGAAGTCTTCGACGAAGCGGCCGGGATCGGTGGGCTCGCTGGCGATCTTGGCGCGCGGACTCAGACACCGGAGATTCAAGTCGATGCCGGCGCGCAGCTCCGCCATCTCCTGCGGCCTGAACAGCTGCGGTATGCGCACCGCGCCGTTGAGCTGGAACTCATCGATGAGATCCGTGCCGATCATGCGGCCGCATTCATGGCTCGCGTCACGCCGCTTTCGCGCCCGCTCGCAAGCGCCTCGAGTATCTCCTGCACCAGCATGTGTCCCCGACAGGCAAAGCCCGTATACACCTGGATGAGATCGGCGCCCGCGCGCAACGTCGCCAGCGCGGCATCGGCGCTCACGATGCCGCCGACTCCGATGATGGGGAAGGCGGCGCCCAGCTCGATGCGCAGCTGGGCGATCACGGCGAGCGAGCGCGGATGCAGCGGCGCCCCGCTCAAGCCGCCGCGTTGCCCGCCGGGCCAATCGGCGCCCAGAGGCGTCAGATCCGTAGAGGTATTCGTCGCAATGACGCCGTCTACGCCGAGCCCGCGCAAGTTCGCGGCCAGCGCGCCGAGTTGCTCGGCGTCGAAGTCCGGCGCGATCTTCACCATCAGCGGGACGAGCTTGGAATGGCGCTGCGCGAGCTCCGGGCGCGCCTGCAGGAGCGTGCCGACGATTCTCTGCAATCCGTCCTTGTTCTGCAGTTCGCGCAGACGCTCGGTATTCGGGGACGATACATTCACCGCAACGTAATCGGCGTAGGCGTAGACCTTGCGCAGGCAGTGCAGGTAGTCCTGTTCGGCATGCTCCACCGCCGTATCCGCATTCTTGCCGATACTGATTCCGCGAATGCCCGGGTAGGTGCTCCGTGCCAGCCGAGCCACGAGATGATCCACCCCCTTATTGTTGAAGCCCATGCGGTTGACCAACGCGGACGCGCCGGGGACGCGAAACATGCGCGGCTTTGGGTTACCGGACTGCGGCCGGGGCGTCACCGTACCCAACTCGATGTGGCTGAATCCCAACGCCCCGAGGGCATCCAGATAGTCGCCATTCTTGTCGAAACCGGCGGCGAGTCCGAGTGGATGAACGAACTTCATTCCCAACCGGCAGAGCGACAGACCCGCCGGCGTCCTCGGCGCCGGCCACAGCGGGCGCAACAGCTGCAATCCCGCGAGGCCCCAGTCGTGCGCACGTTCCGGGTCCAAGCGCCGTAAGATCGGCAGGCCCCCACGCGCGACGGCAGGCACGACACCCCTCATCGACGCGCCAAACCCCGCCACGCGGGAGTCATGCTCGTTTGCGCAGGGCGGCCTGCGGCGGCGATGCCGGGCGCGTGCGTTGCAGAGCCGCTTGCAGATATCGGCCGGTGTAGGATGACTTATGCGCGGCAACCTGTTCGGGGGTTCCGACCGTAATGATGCGGCCACCGCCGTCGCCTCCTTCCGGCCCCATGTCCACGATCCAGTCGGCGGTCTTGATGACGTCTAGATTGTGCTCGATCACCAGGATGGTGTTGCCCTCATCGCGCAGCCGGTGCAGTACCGTGAGCAACTGTGCGATGTCAGCGAAATGCAGGCCTGTGGTCGGCTCATCGAGAATATAGAGCGTACGGCCGGTGGCTCGCTTGGAAAGCTCCTTGGCGAGCTTGACCCGCTGCGCCTCGCCGCCGGACAACGTCGTCGCGCTTTGTCCGAGGCGAACGTAGGCGAGGCCGACGTCGAGCAGAGTCTGCAATTTCGGCTGTACAGTCGGTACGGCGGAGAAGAACGGCAAAGCGTCCTCGACGGTCATCTCGAGGACCTCCTGGATGTTCTTGCCCTTGAAGCGAATTTCCAGGGTCTCGCGGTTGTAACGCTTGCCTCTGCAGACATCGCAGGGAACGTAGACGTCGGCAAGAAAGTGCATCTCCACCTTGATGACTCCGTCGCCCTGGCAGGCCTCGCAGCGGCCGCCCTTGACGTTGAAGCTGAAGCGCCCCGCCTCGTAACCGCGCGCCCGGGATTCGGGCACGGCGGCGAAGAGTTCGCGAATGGGGGCGAACAGGCCCGTATAGGTGGCCGGGTTGGAGCGCGGCGTACGACCGATGGGACTCTGATCAATCTCGATCACCCGGTCGATGTGCTCCAGACCCTCGATACGCTCGAAATGCGCGGAACCGGGGGCCGCACGATTGAGCTGCGTCGCCACGCCGCGAAACAAGGTATCGTTGACCAAGGTCGATTTGCCGGATCCCGACACACCGGTGATGCAGGTCATCAGGCCGAGCGGAAACTCCACGGTGAGATTCTTCAAGTTGTTGGCGGTGGCGCCGGTGACCCGCAGCATGCGCTTCGAATCAGGGGGGCGCCGAGACTTCGGAATCTCGATGCGGCGGCGACCGCTCAGGTATTGGCCCGTGATTGAATCCGGATGAGCGGCGACCTGCGCCGCGCTGCCCTGGGCAACGATCCGGCCGCCGTGCACTCCCGCCCCGGGACCCAAATCCACCACGTAGTCGGCCTGCCGTATCGCCTCTTCGTCGTGCTCGACGACGATGACGGTGTTGCCGAGATCGCGCAAATTGATCAGTGCATCGAGCAGGCGTTGGTTGTCGCGCTGATGCAGCCCGATCGAAGGCTCATCCAGGATGTACATGACGCCGACCAGACCGGAGCCGATCTGACTCGCGAGCCGAATGCGCTGCGCCTCACCGCCCGACAATGTATCGGCGCTGCGGTTGAGCGTCAGATATCCCAGGCCCACATTGGCGAGAAATCCGAGCCGATCGCCGATTTCCTTGACGATCTTGACGGCAATCTCACCGCGCCAGCCGGGGAGCTTCAGTTGGGAGAAGAATTCGATGGCACGGTCCACCGACAACGATGAGACTTCGGGCAAACTCTTGCCGTCGACGAATACGTTGCGGGCCGCGCGATTGAGACGCGTACCGAGACAATCGGGGCAGTCGCGTGAAGAGCGGTACTTCGCCAGCTCTTCGCGCACCGTCGCCGATTCCGTCTCCTTGAAGCGCCGTTCGAGGTTTCTGACGATCCCTTCGAAGGCATGTTTGCGCTTGACCGTACCGCCTTTCCCGTCGAGGTACTTGAACTCGATCTGCTCGTCCTCGCTGCCGAACAGCACAAGATCCTTGATCCGTTGCGGCAAACTCTCGAACGGCGCCTCGATGTCGAATTTCATGTACCGCGCCAGCGACTGAATCAGCTGGAAGTAATACGCATTGCGCCGATCCCAGCCGCGCACCGCGCCGCCGGCGAGCGACAGATGTGGATTCGCAACCACCTTCGCAGGGTCGAAGAACTCCTGTGTGCCGAGGCCGTCGCAGCTCGGGCAGGCGCCGATCGGGCTGTTGAACGAAAACAGACGCGGCTCGAGCTCCGTGAGCGAATAGTTGCAGATCGGGCAGGCAAACTTGTTGGAGAATACGAGCTCCTGCCGCTCCGGGGCATCCATGTAGGCGACTCGCGCGACACCGCCCCCGATCCGTAACGCGGTCTCAAGCGACTCCGCGAGACGCTGGCCCAAGCCCGGCCGCACCTTGAAGCGATCGACGATCGCCTCGACCGTGTGCTTGCGCCGCACGTCGAGTTTCGGCGGCTGGTCCAACTCGACCACGTTGCCATCGATCCGGGCTCGAACGAAGCCGCCGGCCTGTAGTTCCTCGATGAGTTCCGCATGCTCGCCCTTGCGCTCCGAGATCGCAGGCGCGAGCAGCATCATGGCCGTCCCCTCGGGATGCTCGAGGATGGCGTCGACCATTTGGCTCACCGTCTGTGCCGCCAGGTCGATGTGGTGCTCGGGGCAGCGGGGTGTGCCCGCTCGCGCATACAGAAGCCGCAGGTAGTCATATACCTCGGTTACGGTGCCCACCGTTGAGCGCGGATTGTGCGAAGTCGACTTTTGCTCGATGGAGATGGCCGGCGAGAGGCCCTCGATCGTATCGATGTCCGGCTTTTCCATCATCGAGAGGAACTGGCGCGCGTAGGTCGACAGCGATTCGACGTAGCGCCGCTGTCCTTCGGCATAGATCGTGTCGAAGGCCAGGGAAGATTTGCCGGAGCCCGAAAGGCCGGTCAGCACGATCAGTCGATCGCGCGGCAGATCGAGATCGATATTCTTCAAATTGTGGGTCCGGGCACCCCGGATGCGGATATTTTGCATGTAACCAATTACTATACGCCCGGCGTCAAGGGGCGGTACACGGGGCCTCGCGGCCCCGGGAGGCCGGACGGCAGACCCTTGCCAGGCCTTTGGGGATGCGCATTTCTCCATGAGCGCAGCCTCTGATCCGATAGTGGGGGCCGGTTGCGCGTGTACAATATGCGGCCTCCAAAACTCGCAGGGGAACGTCATGGCGCGCGGTGTCAACAAAGTCATTCTGGTCGGCAATCTGGGCGCAGACCCCGAAACCCGCTCGATGCCGAGTGGGATGACGGTTACCAACATCCGCATCGCCACCAGCGAATCCTGGAAGGACAAGGCCTCCGGCGCGCAGCAGGAGCGCACCGAGTGGCACAACATCGCGCTGTTCGGCCGATTGGGTGAAATCGCGGCCGAATACCTGCGCAAGGGGTCCCAGGTCTTCGTCGAGGGCAAGTTGCGGACCCGCAAGTGGCAGGACAAGCAGGGAAACGACCGCTTCACGACGGAGATCATCGCCGACAACATGCAAATGTTGGGTGGGCGTAGTGGCGGCGCGGGCGCCATGGGGGGAACCACGGAGCGGACAGGGGCCGCGAGCGCCGCGCCGCGGGAGGATTACGATCAGTCCCCGGCGCCGGCTGGCGGCAAGGAAGACTTCGACGACGACATTCCGTTCTAGGAGCCCCTCTGGAGTATTGAGACAGGCGTCCAGAGCGACAATGGCCATCAGTCTTCCGAGATCTCCTCGCCGGGGAACAGCGCGTCGATGAAGCCGAACTGGCGCAGATCGCGAATGCGCCGGGGGTACAAAATGCCATCGAGGTGGTCGACTTCATGCTGCACCACCCGGGCGTGAAAATCGCTGACGGTGCGGTCGATGGGTCGTCCCGTGGCATCGACACCGGTGTAGCGCAGGTGGCGGTGGCGGGGCACCAGCCCGCGCATCCCAGGTACCGAAAGACATCCCTCCCAGCCCTCCACCACCTCCTCTCCGAGCGCCGTGAGTTGCGGATTGACGAGCACGGTAAAGGGTACGGGATCCTCGTCCGGGTAGCGCGGATTTGATTCCATGCCGAAGATCACGAGCCGCAATCCAACGCCGATTTGTGGCGCCGCGAGGCCGGCGCCATTGAGATCGCGCATCGTGTCCCGCATATCTTGCACGAGAGTCTCCAGTTCCGCGGTGCCGAAGGCCCGCACCGGCTCGGACACGGCGAGCAGGCGGGGATCACCCATTTTCAGAACTTCGCGTATTGCCATGGTTCCTAGTATCTTAGCGGCCTTTTCAACGTGAGCCTACGGCGAGACATGCCCGGTCTTGTTTACATAAAGACGTTCGGCTGCCAGATGAACGAGTACGATTCCAGCAAGATGCAGGACGTGCTTCAGGCCGCCCACGGAATGATCCGCACGGAGAATCCCGCGGAGGCAGACCTGCTGCTGGTCAATACCTGCTCGGTGCGCGAAAAAGCCCAGGAAAAGGTGTTTTCTCTGCTGGGAGAATGGCGACTTTTCAAGCAGCAGCGCCCGCACGTGGTCATCGGTGTCGGCGGCTGCGTCGCCAGCCAGGAAGGCGAGGGAATCACCGCGCGCGCGCCGTTCGTCGATCTGGTGTTCGGGCCGCAGACGCTGCACCGTCTTCCGGGCATGCTCGAGGATCTGAAGCGTTCGGGTCAGTCGCAAATAGACGTCAGTTTTCCCGAGATCGAGAAGTTCGACCACCTGCCCGAGCCACGGGCAGAGGGCGCGGCGGCCTTCGTGTCGATCATGGAAGGGTGCAGCAAGTACTGCACTTTCTGCGTCGTCCCGTATACGCGCGGAGAGGAAATCAGCCGGCCGTTCGAGCAGGTGCTGGGCGAGGTTCGGGCCCTCGCGGGCCGCGGGGTGAGGGAGGTTACGCTGCTCGGGCAAAACGTCAACGCCTATGCGGGCGGGATGGAGGATGGCACCGTCGCGGATTTATCGACGCTGATCCACTTCGTGGCAAGGGTCGAGGGGATCGAGCGCATCCGCTTCACCACCTCGCATCCGCTGGATTTCAACGACAGTTTGATCGAGGCATACGCCAACGTGTCGAAACTCAACAACTATCTGCATTTGCCGGTGCAGAGCGGCTCGGATCGGATCCTCGCGGCGATGAAGCGGGGCCACACCATCCTCGAGTACAAGCAGAAACTTCGTAAGCTGCGGGCGGTGCGGCCCGATATCTCGATTTCGACCGACATCATCGTGGGGTTTCCCGGCGAGAGCGACGAGGATTTCGCGGCGACTCTGAACCTGGTCGCCGAGGTTGGATTCGACCAGTCTTTCAGCTTTATTTACAGCCGCCGTCCCGGGACGCCGGCGGCCTCACTGCCCGATGAGGTGCCGCACGAGGTGAAGCAGCGGCGTCTCGAGCAATTGCAGGAACGCCTGAACACGCAGGCGCGCGCAATTTCGCGGCGCATGGTCGGGAGCCGGCAACGCGTGTTGGTCGAGCGGCCCGCCAAGCGCAACCCGCGGCAGCTCGCCGGGCGCACGGACAACAATCGCTGGGTCAATTTTGACGGCCCCGCGCATGCTCCGATGGGGCTGATCAATCGATTTGCGGACGTCGTCATCACCGAGGCAATGCCTAATTCACTGCGCGGCCGTCTTGTGGTAGAAAGCCTCCCGTGAGCTCCGTTCCGATGACGCGCGATCTGCTGCTCGCGCCGGCCGATAATGTCCGGCTGGTTGAGCTGTGCGGTCCGCTCGATGAGCACTTGCATCAAATCGAAGCGCGCCTCGGCGTCGAAGTACGCCGGCGAGGCAATCGATTTCAGATCATCGGTCTCCCTTCCGCCATCAAACGCGCCGAAGCGGTATTGCAGGACCTATACGCTCGCGCGCAGCGCGAGCCCGTGGATTCCGAGCGCGTGCACATCGCATTGCAGGAACTGGACATGGAGCGCGGCGAGAGGGCCGCCGGCGACGCGACAACGGAGTCGAACGATGAGCTCAAGGTACGTACGTCGCGCGGCGCCGTTCGCGCACGGGGTGCGAATCAAACGGAGTACTTGCACAACATCCGCACTCACGATCTCACTTTCGGTATCGGCCCGGCTGGCACGGGTAAAACCTACCTCGCGGTGGCCTGCGCGGTCGAGGCGCTGCAGTCGGAAATGGTGCGGCGGATAATTCTGGTGCGCCCCGCGGTGGAAGCCGGCGAGCGCCTCGGCTTTCTACCCGGCGACCTGTCGCAGAAGGTGGATCCGTATTTGCGGCCCATGTACGACGCGCTGTACGAGATGCTCGGTTTCGAGCGGGTCGCGAAACTCATCGAACGCAACGTCATCGAAGTGGCGCCCCTGGCTTTCATGCGCGGCCGATCGCTCAATGATTCGTTCGTGATTCTCGACGAGGCGCAGAACACCACCAATGAACAGATGAAAATGTTCCTGACGCGCATCGGCTTCGGCTCGAAGGCCGTCGTCACCGGCGACATCACCCAAGTCGACCTGCCAAACTCCAAGCAGTCGGGACTGCGCACCGTCATCGACATCCTGCGCGGCGTGCGCGGCATTGCCTTCACCATGTTCAGTTCGCGCGATGTCGTGCGCCACCCGCTGGTGCAGAGAATCGTTCAAGCCTACGAAGCGAAGACCCCCGACGACGGCGCCTGAAGTGCCGGGACGGATGGAACTCGATGTGAGCTATGCGGCGCGGCGCCCATGGGTGCCGCGGCGTTCGCAACTCTCGGTCTGGGCGCGCGCGGCGCTCTCCGGCACCGCGCGCACGCGCGCGGCGCGCGGCCGCGTCAGCATCGCTACGCGTGCCGCAACGCGTACCCCAACGCGCCTCGTCCTCTCCGTATGTGTGGTCGGTGCGGCGCGGAGCTTGAGCTTGAACGCCCGATACCGTCACAAGAGCCGGCCCACCAACGTGCTGTCTTTTCAAGGTGCAGGGAAGAGCCCCGACGGCCGCCATTATCTGGGCGAATTGGTGATCTGCGCGGCAGTGGTGGCACGGGAGGCCGAATCGCAGGGCAAGACGCTCGCTGCGCACTGGGCGCACATGGTTGTTCACGGCGTGCTGCATCTTCAAGGTTTTGATCATCAACGCCACGCCGAGGCGAGGAAAATGTCACGAAGGGAGATTCAAATCCTTGATCGGCTTGGGTTTTCAAACCCGTATGCCTGATCGAGTATCCTGATCCCCCATGTCCGAACAGCCCCATGGCAGCACAGGCCGCTGGTTAAAGCGCATCACCCAATCGATGTCGGGCGAGCCGCGCGATCTCGCCGAACTCATCGAGGACTTGCGCGAGGCGAGTGAGCGCGGACTGTTCAATGCCGACGCGCTGGTCATGCTCGAGGGCGTGTTGGCGGTGGCCGACATGCAGGTCCGCGACATCATGGTGCCGCGCTCGCAAATGGTATTCGTCGAGCGCGACCTCCCGCCGGATAAATTGGTGGAGTTGGTGGTCGAGTCGGGCCATTCCCGCTTTCCCGTGATAGGGGAGGATCGCGACCAGATTCTCGGCATCCTGCTCGCGAAGGACCTGCTGCGATTGCAGACCTCGGGCGATGAGCAGTTCGAGATCCGCGAGTTCATGCGACCGGTGGTGTTCGTGCCCGAGAGCAAACGCCTCAATGTGCTGCTCAAAGAGTTTCGGCTGAGCCACAACCACATCGCGATGGTGGTCGATGAGTACGGCGGCGTCTGCGGCCTGGTCACCATCGAGGACGTCATCGAGCAAATCGTCGGCGAGATCGACGATGAGCATGACGTCGAGGATGATCAGACGATTCGCCGCGAGGGCGACCGTGAATTCACTGTGCGCGCGCTCGCCCCAATCGCGGATTTCAACGAATATTTCGGCACGGCGTTCTCCGATGCGGAATACGACACGATCGGCGGCCTTCTGATGCAGGAATTCGGACGCCTGCCGCGGCGCGGCGAGACCATTCAGATCGGCGAGCTTGAGTTCAGAATCCTGCGCGCAGATCGTCGCCGCATCGATTTGCTGCGCGTCATTACCCCTTCCCCCCACGTTCCGCCCGCTGCCGAAGAGTCGGCTCCTTGAAGGAGCGCACGCGCGGCCTCGCTGCCGCGTTTCAACCGCAGTCGCTGGCGCGACTGGTGGCCGCCTTTGCGGTTGGCGGCGCCCTTGATCTGGCATTCGCACCCATTGCCTGGTGGCCTATGGGTGTGCTTGCGCCAGCGGCACTGTTTGCGCTGATCCGCGGTCTGCCGCCGCGCCGCGCCTGCTGGATTGGAGCGGCGTTCGGCGCCGGGCTATTTGCCTTCGGCACCTACTGGCTGTACACCTGCCTGCATACCTACGGCCTGGTGCCGGTGTGGCTGACCATCGTGCTGCAAACGGTGCTCGTCGGCTTGATGTCGGCATACCCTGCTGCGCTGTGCTTCCTGGCAAACCGCTTTTGGCTGAAGCCCGGGCCGACTCGCGACTGGTTGGTGTTGCCGAGCCTATGGGTGCTGCTCGAATGGCTGCGCGGCTGGGTGCTCAGCGGCTTTCCGTGGCTGTCGCTGGGTTATGCGTTCATCGACTCCCCGCTCGGCGGGTGGGCGCCGCTATTGGGTGTCTACGGGGTGACCTGGGCGGCCGCATCCGCCGCTGTGGCCCTCAACCGCGTGTTCTCCTCCAACATCGCCGGCCCGCAGCGGCTCACCGCCCTCGCGGTGATGGCCGGCCTGTTTGTCGCCCCGTTGGCCTTTGCGCGCCACGATTGGACCCGTGGGGTGGGACCTAAAATACCGGTCGCCGCCGTACAGGGCGCGGTTTCACAGGACCAGAAGTGGCAGGGGAAGAACCGCGAGGCGACGATGATCCGCTACTCGAGCCTGACGGAGCGGGTCTGGGGGGCACGGCTGATCGTATGGCCGGAGTCGGCACTGCCGGTGCTCGCCAACAACATCCAAGATTATTTGCACGACCTGCAGGCCGAGGGCCGTCGTCACGGCGCCGATTTCGCCATCGGGCTCGTGAATTATCAGCCGGAAACTCGCCGTTATTATAACGGTGTGCTGGTAATGAGCGAGTCGGGCAACGGCTGGTACTACAAGCGCCATCTCGTACCGTTCGGCGAGTACTTTCCGGTGCCCGCATTCGTGCGCTCGTGGATGCGGCTGATGAGTTTGCCCTACGATGACATTTCGGCCGGGACCGAGCATCAGTCCGTGCTCAGCGCCGCCGGACAACGCCTCGGCATCACGATCTGCTACGAGGATGCATTCGGCAGCGATCAGCTCAAGGTCCTGCCTACGGCGACCTTATTGATCAACGTCACGAATAACGCTTGGTACGGCGATTCGACCGCGCCGCACCAGCATTTGCAGATTTCGCGCATGCGAGCGCTCGAAGCCGGGCGCTATCTCATCCGCGCCGCGAATGACGGGATCACTGCCGCCGTCGGCCCGCATGGGGAGATCTTGGAGCGGCTGCCGCAATTCGCCGAGGGCGTGCTGCGGGTCGAGGTGCTGCCGATGACGGGGCTCACTCCCTATGCCCGGGCCGGGAATTACCCGGTGGTGCTCGCCTCCGCTGTCTTGCTGGGCCTCGGCTTTTGGCGCCGCCGCGGCGCTTGACCGCAGGGTGGTGGGCGGAGGGCTCGGTGGAGCCCTCAAGGAACCCGCGGCGCTGCCGTTAAGGGAATACGGTCGTTTGGCCGTAGGGATTCCATGTGATCGAGCCGCTCAAGAACAAACTACGCCTGGCCTCGAATTTTCCAAGTCCGCCCGCCATCGCGCTGCAGATCGTTGCGCTGGCGAGCGATCCCGAGATCGACGTCGCGAAAGTGGCGTCGACGATCAGCAAAGATCCGGGCTTGACGGCCAAGGTGCTGCGGGTCGCCAACTCCCCGCTCTATGCTAAACGCCGCAGGAGCGAGAACCTGCGTCAGGCGCTGGTCGCTCTCGGGCTCAACGCCGCCACGACGCTCTCACTCGGCTTCTCCCTGGTGACGGCCTACAAGGGCGGCAAGGGCGCCGGCATCAACCTCGGACGCTACTGGCGGCGCGCGCTGCTCGGCGCCTCCGCGGCACGTACATTCGGCGCGATTCTAAACGTGCGCTCGTTGGAGGATCTGTTTCTCGCGGCGCTTCTCCAGGACATTGCGGTGCTCGCCATCGATCGCGTGCAGCCGGATTTCTATCGAGGGCTGTCGCCGGATGCATCGCACGCCCAACTTCTCGCGCATGAAAAGGCGACGATCGGCACGGACCACGCCGAGGTCGGGGCATGGTTGCTGCGGCAATGGAAGCTCCCGGAACCGCTGTGTGCGACCGTCGAGGCAAGTCACGCGCCGCCGTGCGACGCACAATCGTCGACGCTCGGCTCGGCAGCCTGCTGCGTCTCGCTCGGCAGTGCGTGCGTCGAACTGCTGCTGGCGCCGCAAAACACGGTGGACGACCTGCAAGCCCTGGCTGCGCATGCCGCATCGCTCGGGATCGGCGCTGAAGCGCTCGCCGGCGCGATGACGACGATCGTCGCCGAAATTCCCGAAATGGAGCGGTTGTTCGACACCGAGATCATGGATGGCGAGAGCGCCGCGACCATCCTCGATCAGGCGCGTGAATTGCTCATGTTCCGCAACTTGCAGGCGCTGGATCAAATGAGCACGCTCGAACAGGCCTCCGCACAGCTCGAGGCGCGGACGGCGGCGCTCGAGGATCAACAGCGGCGCGATGGCCTCACCGGCGTCTTCAACCGCCGCTATCTCGATGAAGTGCTGGAAAAGGAGTTTCAGTCTGCGCTCAGCGGGGGCTGGCCGTTGAGCATCGTGTTCGCGGACCTCGACCGTTTCAAGCACGTGAACGACACGTACGGACATCCGGCGGGAGACGAGGTCTTGATTGGAACCGCGCGGCTATTTCTCGAGGTCCTGCGCGACACCGACTGCGTCGCGCGCTACGGGGGCGAGGAATTCGTGATCGTGCTGCCGGGCCTGGCAGCCGACGCGGCGCGAAGCGTTTGTGAGCGGCTGCTGGCGCGGTTGCGTGCCTGGCCGCACGCGGTCGCCGGAGGCACGATTCACGTGACCGCCTCGCTCGGTCTTGCCACCCACGCCGCGGTTACGCCGTTTACCCGCGTCAGCGATATGATCGAAGCGGCCGATCGCTGCGTGTATGCGGCCAAAAAGGGCGGCCGCGATCGGCTCGTTTGCCTGAGTGTCGGTGCCGCGGCGGATCAATGTGCGGGGACCACCAAAGCCTCGATCAACGCGCGATAATCGCGCAGGCTCGAGGTCGCCAAGCCCGGTACCTTGCCGCGATCGTCCCATCGTCGAACGGACACTGCATCCTGATGGAATCGCTCGCCTTCGAAACGGCTCACTTCGAGGGCGGACATCGGCCCGCCCTGCAATTTCAGGGTAATGACCGAAGCGGAGCTCAGGTTCGAAAAGTAACCCGGGTCCGTCGCGAGCAGATACCGCTTCGCGGGAACGTGCAGGCGCACCGGCTCGGCTACCTGCGGCGAGAATCGCTGCGCGAGCCAGCGGCCGCCGATTTCCTCGTGACGCGCGTCAGTGGTCCAGTCCGCGATGTCGTCGGGAACGTCCTCGATGAGATGTCCGACATCGTGCAACAGCGCGGCCACTATCAGGGCGGGAGGCGCGCCGTCCGCTTCCGCGAAGTGGGCCGCCTGCAGGGCATGCTCCGTCATCGACACGCTTTCGCCGAAATACGTCTCGGCGCCGCGATCGTGAAACAGGGCGAGGATCTCATCAGTCACCGTCATCGCTTTTCTCCGAGTCGAGAGCCCGCCGCAGCAGTGCGGTGGCACCATAGACGCTGTCGCGGGCGAGATAACAGCCGCGAAGATGGCGCGCATGCTTCGCGGATGCAAACGCCGTGCGGCCGTGCAAGATGCGCTGGTTGTCGAACACGACGAGATCGCCGTCGGCAAGCCGCATTCGCAGCTGAAATCGCGGATCGCGCAGCAGCCCGGCGAAGCGCCGGTAGGCCGCATAGAACGCCGCGACATCGCGCGAGGCGGGGCGCAGCGGTGCGATCGAGCGGCTGTTGTAGTGGACCGCGGTCACTTCGCCGCTGCATGACAATTGGATCAGCGGACGCTCGGCATGGAGCTCCGCGTCCCTGGAGCGGTAGTGAAACGGCACCGGAATGCGGGTGAGGAGTGAGAATGCATCGGTGTCGATCGCGCGGAGGTGGTCGGCGAGCGCGTAGCCGTCCGCGAACACGCTGTCGCCGCCGTCCGGTGAAGCGAGCAGTGCATGCAGGGCTTGAAATCCCGGCACGGGATCGCGGTAGGGGTTGTCGGTGTGCAGGCCGAGCCCGAGATCGGAATAGGCAAGATTTTCAGGCTGCGGCACGGAGCGGACATCGAACACCAAGCCGTAGTTTGTCTCGATCACCTGCCCGGCGAGTTGCATCGCATCCATGATGGCCGCCTCATGCGGTGGCACGGCGCGCATGAATGCGATTCCCTCCTGCAGCAGGCGGGTGAGCCATCCAAGGCGCTCCCCGCGATCGGCGCGAGCGTCGGTGAAGCTGATCCACGCAAAATCGCGCAACGCATCGAGGGAGGCGCCCTCGAGCCAGCGGCGCGGCACACGTTCCGGTTGTCGTTGACGAGGCTCGCCCGACTGCGCTGCCAACCAGTTGATGTCGAATGCAGCGGGCCGCGTCTCGCCCTCCCATTCGACGTGCACCGTTCCGTCCCGAGCTGCGGCCGACCGAATGCGTGGTTCTTCCGGCAGATCCGCGATGTCGACGAGTCGTTGACCGCTATGCGGGTCCCGGTCTTCGCTCACATTGTCGCGCAGCCAGAGGCTGGGGAAGGCGTCCACTTGGCCATCGATCCACTCGACCGAGAGGAGTTCGGCGGTTGCGTAAACGCGCTTCATCCGGCGGCGGGTCAAGGCAAATGTCCGTGCGCGGCGACCGCTCGCGCGGTCAGCAAATACAGCGACGCGGCGCCCAACGCCGCCGCGGCGCTGACCCCCGCGAGTGCGAAGAACACGCCCTGCCAGCCGAACGCCACCGAGACCCGTGCGACGCTATCGCCGGCGAGAACTGCCCCCATGTAACCGACTCCGTCGATGATGCCCGACGATGCGGCGGAAGCTTGCTTGCCCCCGAAGTCCAACGCGAATGCGCCGCCGAGATACGAATAGGGGCCGAGCAGGCAAAACGCGATGGTCCCGATCGCCGACAGCGGCAGCAACGCGCCGGAGGTGCTCGAACGCATCGCCATCAGCACCAGAAGCGCCGCAGCGGTGGCGGCGAGGCCCAGGAACAGCAGCAGCGCGCGTCCATTCGGGCCCAGCCGGTCGCTCAGCCAGCCGGTGATCAGCACCGACACGGCTCCGACTGCCGGGAAAATGGCGCTCATGCCCGCCGCATTGCTCACGGTGTAGCCCAAGTAGTCTCGCAGGTAGACAGGAGTCCAAATGTTGAAAGTCTCCCGAATTATGGTGCAACCGAGCGAGAGCAGGCAAACGAGCACGAAGGAGCGGCTGCGCAGCAGCGGCAGCAACAGCGCGCCGAAGCCGGCGGGGCGCGACGCGGACTCGGCAAAGAGGTTGAGCGGATTCGGCATAGCTTCGTCGTAGCCTGCACCCGTGCGCGACTCGCGCAGGAAGAGCGAGTTCGCGATGAGCAAGATGCCCGCCACCGCGGCGGCGAAATAAAACGTCGCGCGCCAACCGTAGCCGCGTTCAATGAGCATTCCCATCCATTGCCGGGCCGCGGCATCACCGATCAGATAGCTGATGCTCAGAATACCGATGATCAAACCGTACGAGGAATAATCGAACCACTTCGAGGAGACTTTGATCAGACCGGCCCAAGCAATCGACTGGGTCAGCCTGTTGCCGAGCCAAGCGATCGTGAATACCGGTACGCCTCCTCCCGCCGCGAACAGCAACGTGAATCCAGTCGCGCCGCCCAAGCCGATCAGAAAGCTGACGCGGCCTCCCCAAAAGTCGCCCAGACCTCCCAAGAACAGTTTGCCGAGCGCGTAGGCGAGTACTCCGAGCGAGGTGATGGTGCCCATTCGTACGATGGCATCGGCATGGCTCAAACCGCGCTTGCTCAGATCATCGATGATGAGCGGCGCGCCGACCGACAGATCGGCCCGACAAAAGTACAGAGCTGCATATCCGCCAAAAAGGAGGGCAATGATCAATCCCTGCCTGGAGCGCAACCCTGCAGGGCGCCCGATGGGTCGCGTGGCACGCAGAGCCGATTGTCTCGAGGAGTGGACAGCCATTCGCCGGCATCATCCCATCAGTCCCGTGTGCCGGCCAGCGAACTGGTTGGCACGCAACCTGCTACTCCATGGGGGAGGGCAGCGCAGATGGCAGCCCGGCGGGTCGATTTTCGCATTACGAGGTCCGCGGGGGGTTATCCGCACCACTCGGGCGGCAATTCGATCCGGCGCGTTGCCACACCGGCGGCAACACGCGGCCACTTGAGCTCGATACGCGGCAAATTTTTGCCGCTTGGACTGGGCGACATTTATAGGAATCATCATGAATGTAAAAATCTCACCCGACGCCGCTTCGCTGCCGGCGGTCACGTTCCGGCCGCACAGCCATCGCAAAGGATCTCACGTGGAAGCGGGCACCGCCTCGGGCAGCACCGGCGGCAGCGGCATCGGACTACTTCCGGTAGGCGCGGGCGCAGGTCTCTTCAGCAAGTTGCTGCAGTCGCTCGAACAGATGGTGGGCGCTCAGGCACCGGTCGCGGCGAACCCGGCATCGAACGCTGCTTCAGGTGGCGCGCCGGGGGCGACGAACACTGCGTCATCGAATTCGGATGCGTCGCTCACCCAGGCGCTGAGCGGCCTGCACATGCCCGGCGCGACACGGCCCACAGTGCCGATGAATACGGCAGCGAGCCCTGCAACGAAGGCGCAACTGCAAAGCTTCATGAATAATTTCGTGCCGGATTCCGCAAAGTAAACTGCGGGCGGAGTGGATACCTGATGTCGCTCTGAAGGAGGCGGCCGCAATTGACGCGCACAATGCGCCCGGCTAGGCTGAACGAGCCGGAGCGCAATGTGAACGCCACCAAACGACTGCCCACGTTGTATATCCCGCACGGCGGCGGTCCCTGCTTTTTCATGGATCCGCCACCGAATCTTCCGCACATGTGGGATGGGTTGGCCGCGTACCTGCGCGGTATCGATGCCTCGTTGGGCGTGCGGCCCAAGGCGGTCCTGGTCGTATCGGGACATTGGGAGATGCAGCAGCCCACCGCCAATGTTGCGGAGAGACCGAAGCTGCTGTTCGACTATTACGGATTTCCGGAGCACACCTATCGTTTGAAGTACCCGGTGCCGGGAGCGCCTGATCTGGAGCCGCGCGTGCGCTCCCTGCTGGCCGATGCGGGCTTCGAGCTCGCTGTGGACTCCAAACGCGGTCTGGATCACGGTGTCTTCGTCCCGTTTCTCTTGATCTATCCCCGCGCCGACGTTCCGATCATGCAGCTGTCTTTGCTACAGAGTCTTGACCCGGGGCAGCATCTCGACATCGGTCGAGCGTTGGCGCCGTTGCGCGATCGGGGAGTTCTCATCGTCGGCAGCGGGATGAGCTATCACAACCTTGCGGCGATGTTTTCCGGACGCGGGGCGGAGTCGGCTGCCGCCTTCGATGCGTGGCTCGGCGACGCGGTACGCGACCCGAAGACGCGCGATGCAAAATTGAAGGCATGGCGCAGCGCGCCGGGCGGTCGAGAATCTCACCCGCGCGAGGAACATTTGTTGCCGCTGATGGTTGCGGCGGGTGCCGCTGACGGCGATGTCGGTGTGCGCAGCTTTGGCGAATCGATCGCCGGCAAGGCGATCTCGGGGTTTCAATTTGGTTAACGACCCTCGTGCGAGGGTCTCGGGCTCCCTGCCGCTGCGTCTCGCGTTGCTCGCCGTACTGGCAATGGGGGCGCCTCGGATACCGGCCGAGAGCGCAACGGCCGCCCCCGCAGCGCCCGTCCAGACGGCCAGCCCGGACCGCACGGTCGTGATTCGAGCCCAGTCGCTCATCGACGGTGCAAGCGACCGCCCGCGCGCTCACGTCGATATCGTGATTCGGGGCAATCGGATCATCGAGATCCTCGAGTCGGGTGCGCATTCGCCGCCGGCCGGAGCCGAGATCATCGACCTCGGCTCGGCGACGGTGCTTCCCGGGCTCATCGACACCCACACCCACATATTCTTGCAGGGTGAGGACCCGGCTGCCGGCGGCTACGACGTGCAATTGCTGAAATACCCCGCCGCCTATCGCGCGGCGCGCGCCGTGGTCTCGGCGCGACGTGCCTTGGAACAGGGCTTCACCAGCATTCGCGACATGGAGACCGAAGGCGCCGGTTACGGCGACGTGGGAATCAAGCAGGCGATCAACGAGGGAATCGTGCCGGGACCTCGAATGTGGGTAACGACGGTGTCCATCTCTTCCACCGGCGGCTATCCATTGGAGGGTTATGCGCCCGAGATCGTCGTGCCGAAGGGTTCGCAGCTCATCGACGGTCCGATAGAGGCCCGCAAAGCGGCCCGGCAACAACTGGATCACGGCGCGGATTGGATCAAGGTTTACATGACACATCGCTCGTGGCTCGATGCCCAGGGGGCGCTCGTCTCCCAACCGACCCTCACCGTCGAAGAGCTCAAAGCAATCGTCGACGAGACCCATGGATGGGGCAAGAAGGTCGCCTGTCATGCCTACAATGGCCCGGGATTGCAGCGCGCCCTGGATGGCGGCTGCGATTCGATCGAGCACGGCTTGGAGATCACCGACGCACAAATCGCTCAGATGGTGAGGCAAGGCACCTGGTACGTCCCGACGCTGCAGGTTTATTACACGGATTGGGATCCGGAAGACACCGATTCCGGCCGCCGCGACCGAAAACGCGTAGCCGTTCACGGCGTCTCGTTCACCAAGGCGCTGCGTGCAGGCGTCAAGATCGCATTTGGTACCGACGTCGGCGGATTTGCATGGTCGCAACCGATTGCCGCCGAATTCGCGCGCGAAGTGCAATTCGGCATGACTCCGATGCAAGCAATTCAGTCCGCCACCTCCCGCGCAGCGGAGTTGCTCGGGCAGCGAGGAGTCGTGGGCGTGGTTGCTCCCGGCGCATTCGCCGACCTGATTGCCGTGTCGGGCAACCCGCTGGCGGATGTACACCTGCTCGAGCACGTGCAGTTCGTCATGAAAGACGGCGTCGTGTTCAAATCTGCGCCGAACGCAGCGTCCGCTCCGTAGCGGCGCGCGACGCGAATCGTTCCTGAAACAAGCCGTAATCGCCCCCCTCGGGGCGGCTCGATTTGATTCGGAAGGGTTGCTATTGTCGTTTTCGAGGGCGGCTTTTAGGGACTCGATTCATGGCAAAAAAGGCACTGGCGAGGTATCGCGAAAAGCGCGACTTTTCGAAAACTGCCGAACCCAGCGGTAACCGAGCGGTTGGCGCGACGAGCCGCTTGCGCTTCGTGGTGCAAAAGCACGCCGCACGGCGGTTGCATTACGACCTTCGCCTGGAACTCGATGGCGTATTCAAATCGTGGGCGGTCACGCGCGGTCCTTCCGACGACCCTGCCGATAAACGGCTCGCCGTCGAGGTGGAGGATCATCCTCTCGATTACGGCGATTTTGAAGGCACCATCCCGGCGGGGGAGTATGGCGGCGGGACAGTGCAGTTGTGGGACCGGGGATATTGGACTCCCGAGGGCTCCAAATCACCACAAGACGCTCTTCGGTCCGGCGATTTGAAATTCACGCTCGATGGCAAGCACCTGCACGGCAGCTGGGTCTTGGTGCGAATGAAGAACGACCGCACGGGCGGCAAGCGAACGAATTGGCTCCTCATCAAGCATCGCGACGCGAGCGCACGTGCGGATGGCGGCTCGACGCTCCTTGCGCACGACCGCTCTGTCGCGTCGGGCCGCTCGATGCTGCAGATCGCCGCCGGCAAAGGTCGCGCCCCGGCACCTTTCATGCTGTCCTCCCGAACGCGCGCGCGTCCGGATGCCGTCTGGGACTCCACCGGTGCAGGCCGGGCGCCGCGCGAGGCTGCCGGGTTCGCCGCGAAGCCTGTGCCGCAGGCACCGAAGCGTATGCCGCAGGCACCGAAGCATATGCCGCAAATAGCAAAGCACGTGCCGCAAGGAATCAAGGTGCGCGAAATTCCAGATTTCGTGGACCCGCAATTGTGCCGGCTCGTCGATCGGCCCTCCGCGGAGCCGGGCTGGGCGCACGAGGTCAAATTCGACGGCTATCGCTTGCAGCTACGCATCGTCGGCGGCCGGGCAACGTTCAAGACGCGCAATGCGCTCGATTGGACAGCGCGCTTCGAGGCAATCGCCGCCGAGGCGCGGCGTCTGCCCGACTGCCTGATCGACGGTGAAGTAGTGGCTCTCGATCACCGCCGCGTCCCGAGCTTCGAGGCGCTGCAGGCGGCACTCGCAGAGAACGACTGCGAGCATCTCGTATTCTTTGCTTTCGATCTCTTGTTCGAGGGACACAGCGATTTGCGCGGATTGCCTCTGGTTGAGCGAAAGACGCGGCTCGAAAAGTTGCTGCAGGACGCCGACGCCGAGCGCATCCGGTACGTGCAACACTTCGAAACGAAAGCAGACGATGTGCTGCGGTCGGCCTGCAACATGGGGCTCGAGGGAATCGTGTCGAAGCGCCTGAGCGCGCCGTACAGCTCGGGACGCGCTGATAGTTGGAGGAAGTCGAAATGCCGCGCCGGTCACGAAGTCGTTCTCGGCGGATGGACCACGGAGTCTGGCACGCTGCGCTCGCTGCTCGCCGGAGTCAACCGCGACGGCCATCTGGTATACGTGGGACGTATCGGTACGGGATTCGGACGCGAAACCGTCCGGAGAATGCTGCCGCAACTCAAGGCACTCAGCACCGATAAAAGCCCGTTCGGCGGCGCAAACGCCCCCTCGAAGCAGAGCAACGTGCGCTGGCTCGATCCGAAACTCGTTGCCGAGATCGAATTTGCGGGGTGGACGGGATCCGGTATGGTTCGGCAGGCGGCTTTCAAAGGATTGCGCCAGGACAAACCCGCGAGTGAAGTCGTCGCGGAATTACCGGCGGCCGTTGGCGCCGCGCAGCCCACGCCCGGCGAAAGGCTCGCGGCGGCAGCACGCAGCGCCCGGATGAAGAGCGCGGTCTCGAAGAGTGCGGCGCGCCCGAAGAGCAGTCGAACGGATCAGACAGTCGTCATGGGCGTCGCCATTTCCAAGCCGGACAAAGCGTTGTGGCCCGAGGCGGGCGACGGCCGTCCCGTCACCAAGCTCGATCTAGCGCTGTATTTCGAGAAAATCGGCCCGTGGATGCTGCCGCACCTCGAAGGTCGGCCGTGCTCGCTGGTGCGCGCACCCGATGGCTTGGGCGGGCAACAATTCTTTCAGCGCCATGCGATGGCGGGCATGTCCGAATTGTTCGAGTTCGTCAAAGTAAAGGGGGACCGTGCACCCTATGTGCAAATCGATCGGATCGAAGCACTCGCGGCGGTCGCCCAAATGGGCGCACTGGAGTTGCATCCCTGGAACTGTGCTCCCCACAATCCGGAAGTCGCGGGACGATTGGTGTTCGATCTGGACCCGGCGCCCGACGTGAAATTCGGCGCCGTCATCGAGGCCGCCGTGGAACTGCGCAATCGGCTCGCGGCGGTCGGTCTCGAGTCGTATTGCAAGACCACCGGAGGTAAGGGGTTGCACGTGGTGACGCCCCTGCTCACGGCCGCTCGAGAGGCCGTCGAATGGCCGGCGGCGAAGGACTTTTCACACGTAATTTGCGCTCAGATGGCAGGCGACAATCCGACAAAGTATCTCGATACTATGTCGAAGAGTCAGCGAGTGGGACGTATCTTTCTCGACTACTTGCGCAATGATCGAACCGCGACCGCGGTCGCGCCGCTCTCGCCCCGCGCCCGCGAAGGAGCGGCGGTCTCGATGCCGCTCAATTGGCCGGAGCTCAAAGCAGGACTCGATCCAAAGCGCTTCACGGTGAGAACGGCTCCGGCGCTGCTCGACAAGAGCAAAGCGTGGAAGGACTACGACAAATCGGCGCGATCGCTTGCCCGGGCGATTCAAATGGTCACGCAGCCCAAAGTCACGCGATCCTCCGCGAAAAGCAGGCGCTAGGGCGAGCGCCGGCCCCCGACGGCCGATTCTGCGCAGACCCTTGGGGGGCGGGTAACCCTCTTTTGGTTGTGACGTTTTGACGTCGTTGTGCGGTGACAAAACGTCAAAACGCTAGTTTTTTTGAAGAGGCGCGGAACCGCAATGCTCCAGAGCCAGGCACAGCGAACGCGGTAGACTAACCGGCTTCTTGGTCAGCGTTCTTCATGAGCTCAAGCCCAAACCCGCAATCCGGCCCATCCGTGGTGGCCGAAGAAGTGACCGCCCCTGACGCGCGTACCGAACGCCTCAACACCAAGGCGGCGGGAATCATCGGTCTTGCAGTGATGTGCAG
Source organism: uncultured Gammaproteobacteria bacterium (assembly GCA_963843295.1). Lineage (GTDB taxonomy): Bacteria > Pseudomonadota > Gammaproteobacteria > Steroidobacterales > Steroidobacteraceae > Bog-1198. Next base: position 50,057 of record CAWJJP010000012.1, read on the forward strand.
CCGACTGCTCGGGCTCGCTCGCGAGCAGGTCTGCGCGGCGCTGTTCGGCGGTGGCGGCGCGATGGACGCTTTCACTGCGGCGTTCCGCATTCCGAACCTGCTGCGCGACCTGTTTGCCGAGGGTGCGTTGTCGACGGCGTTCGTCACGACTTTCAGCAAAACCATTGCGCGTCAGGGCGACGGTGCGGCCTGGCGTCTCGCGAACAAGGTGGCCACGTTGACGGTACTGGTGTTGGGCGCCATATGCGTCGCGGGGATGGTCTTCTCGAGCCAGCTGGTGAGTGCGCTGGCGCCCGGCTTCGATCCGTCCAAGGCGGCGCTCACCGCTCAGCTCACACGGATCATGTTCCCGTTCATCGTGCTGGTATCGCTTGCCGCGCTGGTGATGGGGATGCTGAATGCCAAGGGCGTGTTCGGCAGGCCTGCAATGGCGTCGAGCTTTTTCAACATTGGGTCGATCGTCGGCGGCGTCACGCTCGGGGCCTGGATCGATCCGCATTTTGGACCCAGGGCGCTGATTGGGCTTGCCATCGGGACCTTGATCGGCGGAGCCCTGCAGTTCGCCGTCCAGCTGCCGCCGCTGAAGGGTCTCGGCTACCGTTTTCAACCCGATTTTCAATGGCGCGACGCGGGCGTCAGCGCGATCCTGGCTCTGATGGGACCTTCGGTGATCGCCGCCAGCACCACCCAGGTGAACGTTCTGATCAACTCCATGTTTGCCTCGACTCTCGGCGACGGGGCGATCTTCTGGCTGGCGATTGCTTTCCGGTTGATGCAGTTGCCGCTCGGCTTATTCGGCGTGGCTCTCGGCACCGTCACGTTGCCCTTGCTGTCGCGCCTGGTGGTTGCCGGCCAGATGACCGCCTTTCGCGCTGAGCTCGCACGCGCCATGCGGCTGATGTTTCTGCTGACCATTCCGTCCACGATCGGGCTGATGATGCTCGCCGAACCGATCATTTCGGTGTTGTACCAGCACGGAAAGTTTGACGCCTATGAGGCCGCCCAAGCGGCCGGTGCGTTGCGCTTCTATGCCGTCGGGCTGGCGGGTTATGCAGCGCTCAAGGTGTTGGTGAATGCCTTTTATGCGCTCGATCGGCGAAAAACGCCCATGCTCGTGAGCTTTATCGCCGTCGGCCTCAATCTTCTCTTCAACTGGATTTTCACCTTTCAGCTCGGTTGGGGGCACCGCGGGCTGGCCTTCTCGACCGGTTGCGTGGCGACCTGCAATTTTCTGTTTCTGTACGCCTTGATGCGCCACCGCCTGGGCGGCCTCGAGTCTCGGCACATGCTGGCAACCCTTGGCAAAATCGCCGTTGCAGGCGCTGCGCTGGCCGCAGTTTGTGCCGCCTCGTCGCATTGGCTGCTGGCGGGATGGGCCACGCAGTCGTTTTGGAGCAAGGCCTGCGCGCTGTTCGGGACCGTGGCGGTCGGGATGCTCGTATTCGGCGCCTGCGGAGCCGCGCTCAGGATCGAGGAACTCGACGATCTGATCGCGGCGTTCAAGCGGCGACTCGGGCGGGGGCGCTGAACGTGGCCTTTGCACAACTTTGCCCGCTGAACCGTTGCATTCGGGGGAGGCGAGGCGAATGATCTGGAATCGGATATGGAGGGCCGAGATGTTCAAAGCCAGTGGCGCTTTTCTCTTATGCGCGGCATCGACGATTGCGGCTGCCCAGGCGCAGCCGGAACTCTTCGTGATCGAGGATGGCCATAGCAGCCGCGAAGCGACGATCAAGGTACCGGTCGGCGCGGTTGCAGCGTTTTCCGCGAATGCCGCGGAAGCGTTGGTCGGTTACGCCGATCCGCAGGTGGAGGCCATGCGCTTGAGCGGCAATGTTCTGATCGACGTCACCGATGCCGGCCGGCGAATCCAAATCCGGGCCGACAAGGTGGTTTTGGAGCTCACGGCGGATGAGAAAGCGATGAGCGGATTCCTCGCCCGCACCGCGCCCACGCCGCGCTCCACGCAGATAATCGTCGACAGCGACGATACCCAGACCTTTGTGGGCAACGTCGTTTTCACCGTGCAAACCGCTGTCGGACCGATGCAAATCAGAGCCGATCGGGTCGCGCACAGGGTCGGATCGGCGGCCGGCGTCTAGGCGACCGGCGGGCTCCGATCGTGGAATCGAGCGAAGGTGGATGCCTGTGCGGGGCGGTGCGTTATCGGCTGTTGGGCATTCCCGTCGGTTCCCTCGTGTGCCATTGCAATAGTTGCCGGCGGGCGAGCGGAGCCGCGGCTGTCGCCTGGCTGACGGTAAATCGCCCCCAGCTCGAATGGCTGGCCGGCCGACCGTCCTTGTTTCGGTCCTCCCCAGGGGTGATCCGTCGGTTTTGCGGCATCTGCGGCAGCGCAATCGTCTACGAAAACGAGAAAAATCCGGCAACGGTGGATATTACGACGGCCTCCCTCGATGACCCGAATCGATTCCCGCCCACCGCGGAGGTCTGGCTGGAGGACAAGCTCTCTTGGGCCACGACCGATTCAGCCTTGGCTCAACGTCCGCAGGGATAGGCGTCTAATCGCCAGGAGCCTGGCTGCGGCCACGCCTCGCGTGGATCGCCATCCATACGATGGCCGCCATGCACAGGTACACAAACCAATTGCCGTACGTGACGTACAGCGTCGGTTCCCCGGACATGCGCGGAACGTTCACGATGACGCCGTCCGCCGCGTGCGGCCGGCGGTAGGGGTCATCGGCATAGGTCTTTTGCAGAAGCCGGCCATTCGGATCGATGAGCGCCGAAATGCCGGAATTGACAGCGCGCACCATCGCGACGCGCAGTTCGATGGTGGCGAACACGGCCAACGCGAGATGTTCCCAGGGCTCGGTGTCCGCGCCGAACCAGGAATCGCTGGTCAGGTTCACCAGCAGGTTCGGATGCAGCTTGCCCAACTGCCGGATGAAGTCGGGCAAGAGATCTTCGTAGCAAATCGCCGGGCCGAGCGCCCAGCTTTGCCGTGCAGGTTGTTGCAGCGGCATGACGACGGGACCTGCACCCGCCGTGAATCCCCCCGCGCCCGCCGGAATGAACCTCTTCAACCATGGGAAATAGTCGACGCCGGGAATGTACTCGCCGAACGCGAGCAGCCGCACCTTGTCGTAGCGCCCCGTGACCACTCCGTTGCCGTCGAGCAGCAGTGCCGAGTTGAAGGCTTCGTCGTGAACCGCGTCGATCGTGTTGGCGCCGATGATGAGGGGCGTCGTGATTCCACGGCGAATCATCGCCTCGGAATCGGCGCCGTAGTCTGCCTTGAAGTCGCGCGGCAGCGCCACCGGATAACTTCCCTCGCTCCAGACGATGAGCTCCGCTCCGGCTTGCCCGAGCCGCCGCGTCTGCTCCTGCAGAGCTTTGAGCTGGCGCAGCGCCTCGTCGCGCGAGAACTCGCCGTTGATCGTATAGGCAAAGTTGGGCTGGACCAGCCCCACCTTGAGCTGGGGTGCCTGCGCCAGCCGATCGTCGATCTGGCGCATGCGCACTGCGCCGAAAATCAGGGCGGCTGCGAGAATCCCCGCTGCCGTGGGAAGCGCAACGCGTGCGATGCGCGGTTGGTCGAATGCATCGTAGAGGGCGCCGTTGACCATCATCAGCAGTGCCGTGACGCCCCAGGGACCGGTGAGCTCGGCGATCTGGATGACCAGTGGATGCCAGGCCTGGCTGATCCATTGACCGCAGGGAAATATCTGCGGCACGAGGAACTCGCATACCGCCATGACCGACGGCGCGAGCAGGATCATCGGAATTTTGCGGCGCCGGCGGATGCCGCACACAATGGCGGTGAACAGCAGGAAGATGAGCGCGCGAGCGGCGCAGAACAGAAAAAACACCCCTGCCGCCGCAATCCACGGGAAATCCGCAAAACGCTGCATGACATCGATCAGCCAGTAAAACCCACCGCCGGTCTCGATCACCCCCGCCCACCAGCCGAGGAATAGCGCTCGTCTGAACGTCGGCGCACGATCGATTGCGAGGAGCATCGGGACCGCGGCCACCCATGCCGCCCCGGCAAGATCGAACGGCGTGCAAGCGAGAAACCAGAGGCAGCCACTGACGGTAACCAGCCCGAGGCCCGGGAGAAAATTCGATAGTCGCATCGTTGGCCGGGAAGCTTACCGGCAAATGAGCGAGAGTTCGCGGGAACTCGCCCTCTTCAGGTATTCTGGCGCGCAACCATGCGAGAAAGATACGAGCCAGCCGCGGTCGAAGCGGAGGCACAGCGTTACTGGGAAGAGCAGCACTGCTTCGAGGCGAAGGAGGACCGGACCCGCGACAAGTATTACTGCCTCTCCATGTTCCCCTATCCAAGCGGCCGATTGCACATGGGGCACGTGCGCAATTACACCATCGGCGACACGCTGGCGCGGTTCATGCGCATGAACGGGAAAAACGTCCTGCAGCCGATGGGATGGGACGCCTTCGGATTGCCCGCCGAGAATGCGGCCATGGCCAACGGGGTGCCGCCGGCGAAATGGACGTACGACAATATCGCCCACATGAAAAAGCAGCTCAAATCCTTAGGGCTAGCCTTGGATTGGAGCCGTGAGCTCGCGACCTGCCGTCCCGACTATTACCGCTGGAACCAATGGCTCTTTCTGCGCATGCTGGAGCGAGGAATCGCCTACCAAAAGACCGGCGTGGTGAATTGGGACCCGGTCGATAAGACGGTCCTCGCCAACGAACAAGTCATCGACGGCCGCGGTTGGCGCACCGGAGCGCCGGTCGAGCGGCGCGAGATCCCGATGTACTACCTCAAGATCACCGCCTACGCCGATGATCTGCTCGAAACCCTGCATGGAATGCAGGGCTGGCCCGAGCGCGTGCGCGCCATGCAGGCCAACTGGATCGGCAAGAGCGAAGGGGTGCGGATCGGATTTCCGTATGAGATCGCGGGTGAAAAAGGCGTTCTGCGTGCCTTCACGACTCGTGCGGACACCCTCATGGGCGTCACCTTTTGCGCCGTGGCGGCGGAACATCCCCTGGCCGCGTATGCGGCACAGAACGATCCGGCGCTGGCCGCTTTCATCGAGCAGTGCAAACTGGGCCCCGCAGTCGAAGCCGAGATTGCCACGCAAGAGAAGAAGGGCATGGCCACCGGCCTCTCCGTACGCCATCCGCTCACGGGCGCTTCGATTCCGCTCTGGGTCGGCAACTACGTACTCATGAGCTACGGCGAAGGCGCAGTGATGGGAGTGCCTGCGCACGACGAACGCGATTTTGAATTCGCGAAGAAATATCACCTGCCGATCAAGCCCGTCATCGAGGTTCCGGGCCGCGAGTATTCCCTCGACGCGTGGGCGCCGTGGTATGCCGAGCACGGGCGCTGCATCAATTCCGGCAAATACGACGGCCTCGATTTCCGCACCGCCGTCGATGCGATCGCCGCGGACCTCGCGGCGCTGGGCCTCGGTGAGAAGCAGGTCACGTGGCGCCTTCGCGATTGGGGCATCTCGCGGCAGCGCTACTGGGGCTGCCCCATACCGGTGATCCACTGCGCGAAGTGCGGCACGGTGCCGGTGCCGGACGAGCAATTGCCGGTGTTGCTGCCCGAGAACCTCGTGCCCGACGGCAGCGGCAATCCGTTGCTGAAGGATGCCGCGTTTCTCGCCTGTTCGTGTCCCCGCTGCGGAGGTCCAGCGCGGCGCGAGACCGATACCATGGACACGTTCGTCGATTCATCGTGGTATTTCCTGCGCTTTGCCTGCAGCGACAATCAGCAGGCCATGTTGGACTCGCGGGTGCAGTACTGGCTCCCGGTCGATCAATACATCGGCGGCATCGAGCACGCGATCCTGCATTTGCTCTATGCGCGCTTTTGGACCCGTGTGGTGCATGAATTGGGAGCAGTGGCCTTCAAGGAGCCCTTCGCCAATTTGTTCACGCAGGGCATGGTTCTCAACGAAGTCTTTTTCCGCAAGCGCGAGTCCGGACGCATCGAATACTTCAATCCCGCCGAGGTCGAGATCAAAGTCGACAAACGCGATCAACGCCGAACGGCGGTGTTGCGCGCAGACGGCCGGGAGGTGGATTCGGGCGGCGTTGTCACCATGTCGAAATCGAAGAACAACGGCGTCGATCCGCAGGCCCTGGTCGATGAGTTCGGCGCCGACACTGCGCGCTTGTTCACCATGTTCGCCGCACCGCCCGAACAGACTCTGGAGTGGTCGGACGAGGGCGTGCAGGGGGCATACCGCTTCATCAAGCGCCTTTGGAAGGGCGTCTACGAACACGTGTCGAAGGGCGCAACCGTGCCGCTCGACAAGGGTGCGCTCGATGAGTCGCAGCGGGCGATAAGGCGTCAGGTGCATCACACGCTGGCGAAGGTCACCGACGACATCGGCCGGCGTCGCACCTTCAACACCGCCATTGCAGCGGTGATGGAGCTGCTGAACGCGCTTGCTAAATTTCCGCAAGCGACGCCGCAGGATCGCAGCGTGATGCACGAGGCCCTCGAGATCGCAGTGCTCGCGTTGTCGCCCATCATTCCGCACGTCTCGCATGCATTGTGGCGCGCGTTGGGCCACACCAGGGCGCTGATCGACGAGCCGTGGACGCCGGTCGACACCGGCGCTCTGGAACAGTCGACCGTGGAGGTCGTCGTCCAAGTCAACGGCAAACTGCGCGGGCGGATCTCCGTGCCCGCCGATGCCGGCGAGGCGGTGCTGCGCGAAGCCGCCCTGCGCGAGCCTCACGTGCTGAAGTTCGTCGGCAGCGCGCCCGTCAAAAAAGTGATCGTCGTGCGCGGCAAGCTCGTCAACGTAGTCGTATGAAAGCGCGCATCGCCCCGGCACCGAGGTCGGGAGCCCTCTCGCTTGCGGCGATTGCGCTCTTCGGCCTGACCGCCTGCGGGTTTCGTCTCGCGGGCAGCGAGAAGCTGCCGCCCGTGCTGGCCCGGCCGTATCTGTCCGTCAAGGATCCGTACACCGACTTCGCCCGCGAGTTCGAGCGTCAACTGAAGAGCTCGGGGGCGCTGGTGCAGGATATCCGGCAGGATTCGACCGCGACCATCGAAGTGACCAAGGATTTGTTCGAGCAACGCACGCTGGCGGTCTCGGGGACCAATATTCCGACGGATTATGCGATCACCTATACGGTGACGTTCGCCGTGCATGGGCCCGATACGCAATTGCTCGCGCCGCAGACCATCAGCCTGTCGCGGGACTACAGCTTCCAGGTAAATGAGCTGCTTGCCAAGGAGCACGAGGCCGACATCTTGCGGGCACAGATGGCGCGCGACCTGGTGTCGATCGCCATGCGTCGGCTGACGCGGCTGAAGTAGCTCGCGCCGGGCAGCCACGTTGCGCCTCTCCTCCCAGGAGTTCGATGTGCTGCTGGTCAACTCGATCGATCGCCTCGACCTGGGAGTGCTGCTCGATCGATACGGGCTGGAATTGGTGCTGGTGGCGCCGCAGGAAGTCATTCCGGGATCGTTTTGGGGCGAACGCGAGGCGGGCTTGATCGGCGCACGGGTGTACGCGCGCCTCGACACGCCGGTGCATTCCGTCCTGCACGAAAGTGCCCACTTCATCTGCATGACGCCGGAACGGCGCGTCGGCTTGCACACCGATGCCGGCGGTGACGATGGAGAAGAGAACGCCGTGTGCTACCTGCAGATCGTGCTGGCGGGATCGCTTGTGAACATCGGTCAGGAACGAATGTGCCGCGATATGGATGATTGGGGCTACAGCTTTCGCCTGGGAAGCGCGGCGAAGTGGTTCGCCGAGGACGCGGAGGACACCCGCCGCTGGCTGATCGGCCACGGTCTCATCGATGCCGAAGGTCGAATCACGTATGCCTGTCGACGGTGAGCCGGCCCGGTCCGCTCTCAGGCGGCATTCGATGCCGCCACCGCGGGCGTGGCGTAACAGCGGCCGAACCGATTGGCGAGAAACGGGGCAAGCGCAATCTCTTCCTGCTTGATGAGGCCGGACTGCGGCAGATCTCCGGCGCTCAGCATGTCGAGGACCGCGCAAATGCCGCCCGCGGTGGTTATTTGAATCGCACTGCGCACGCGTCCGCCGACAGGCGCGGCGTAAATCTTGTTCGCATAGGTTTCCTGTACGAGCTGGCCGCCGCGCTTGCCGCTGACGGTGGCGAAGACGATGACGACGTCCTGCAGCGTGATCGGCACCGCGTTTTCCAAGATATCCTTCAAGAGCTCGCGGCGATCCCGCAACCGCAGGTCGTTCAGCAGCGCCTTCATGATGGCCGCGTGGCCGGGATAGCGGATGGTGCGGTAATTCAGATTGCGCACCCTGCCGGCCAAGGTCTCGCACAGAGTGCCGAGGCCGCCCGAGGTGTTGAAGGCCTCGTACAGGACGCCGTCGAGCGAGAATTCCTCGAGTTCCTCCAAAGGCTGGGTCTCGCGCAGCTGTCCGTTGACGATCGCCTCGCAAGGCTCGCAATACTCATTGATGACGCCGTCGGTGCTCCACGTGAGGTTGTAGTTGAGCGCGTTCGAAGGGAACTTCGGAAGCGCACCAACCCGCATGCGCACATCCTGCAATTCGTCGAAATGCGAGGCGAGGTCGCTGGCAACGATGGTGATGAAGCCGGGGGCGAGGCCGCACTGGGGAATGAATGCGGTGCGTGCGCCGGCTGCCAGCTGCTTGACCGCCCGGGTGCTTGCGACGTCCTCGGTCAAATCGAGATAGTGGGCTCCGGCGGCCTTGGCCGCCTCCGCAATCAAACGCGTGGCGTGATACGGCGCGGCGCTCAGAACGGCGAACTTCCCCCGCAAAATGTTCTGCAGCTCATCGCCCCGGGTGATATCCGCGGCGATCGTGGTGACCGGCGCAGCCGTCTCGAGGCGTTTTAGCTGCTGCGTTGAGCGGTCGATGACCGTGACGGCGTAATCCCCGCACCCGGCGAGCAGCTGCGCGATCATGGAGCCAATTTTTCCTGCGCCAACGACGACGATGCCTTTCATGAGCCCTCCCGCGGTACCAGATGAAGGTATTTTTGTTCCTTTGCCCTGCGATTGGTAGGGCGATTTCGACGTTTTTAAGGTATATTCATGGCATTTTGAAGGGTATAACCGACGAAATGCCATGGATTCCATCGATGAGAAATTGATTCTCGCGCTACGCGAGAACGGCCGCGCTTCGACGGCGCAGCTGGCGCGGTTGGTGGGGCGGTCGCGAACGAGCGTGCAAAGCCGGATCGAACGCTTGGAGAAGCAAGGCGTGATCGTCGGCTATGGCGTTCGCCTGGCGCCCGAGCACGGCCTGGGCGCCGTACGTGCGCACGTCATGATCAAGGTGGGTGCGAAAGAGGCCCGTGCCGTCACCGCCGCACTGCGCGCCATTGGCCAGGTTCGCGTCCTGCACTCGGTGAGCGGGGAGGTCGACCTGATCGCCGTCGCCGCCACCACCTCGGTAGCCGAAATGGACCAGGTCATCGATCGGATCGGCGCCCTCGACGGAGTCGAGCGCACCACCTCATCGATCATTCTGTCGACCAAGTTCGAGCGCTGACCCGCCACAACGGCGGCTGCGTGCCGCGGCTCAGGGCTGGGCGGCGATGATGGCGATTTCGATCTTGAACTCGGGAGCCGCCAATTGGGCGCTCAGGACCGTTGCCCGCGCGGGAGTTGCGCCGGGGACCACCCAGCGGTCCCAAACGCGGTTCATCTCCGAAAAGCTCGACATGTCCGTGAGCCAGATTGTCGCCGACAGCACCCTGCTCTTGTCGGTTTTCGCTTCGGCTAACAGCATATCGATGGTCGTCAGGATGTCCGTGGTTTGCTCCGCAACACCCTTTCCGGGTGCCCCGGCAGCTACCTGCCCGGCGAGATAGACCGTTTTGTTATGGATCACGCACTGCGACATGCGCGGTCCCTTGTGCAGACGCTCAATCGACATGGCAATTTCTCTGATGCATCATGCCCTTATACCAAAGCGCTGCGGGAATATCCGTGAGGTGCCCAACAAAAAACGGCGCGGACCTTTACGGTCCGCGCCGCCGGGATATCGCGCCGGCGGGGGAGTTGGCTGGCTTGCCGGCGCGAGATTCACCTAAACTTTGGCCGCCCCGCAGTGCCACTGCGAGTCGCGACTTCATACTGCCAAAATCCCTTCTGCGAACAACGTACCCTTTATAAGCCGTCATCCAAGAATTTTCACTTGACAAGAGCCGCACGAAACTGCGGCTTTCACCTAGCGGGCACCTCCGACGGCGGCGATGAAAATCATCGCCGCTCACGGGCGGCGGTGGAAATCATCAATCAACAGCAGCTTATTCGCTGCGGTTCTAGGCGCGGATCACGTGGCGGGATAGGGAGCATCGCGCGGCTGGCGCACGCGTTTGACGATGAAGTACGCGAGGATCGCCACAACCAAAGTGAGGCAGCTGGCCTTGAAGTCCTGCTGCAAGGCGGGGGTGAACGCCATGGCAATCATGACGGCACCCATTGCGGCGATCGCCGCATAGCTCAGCCAGGGAAACAGCCACATCGTGACCGCCGGTGCAGGCTGACCCGCGCGCTCGCGGCGTACCCGCAGCGAGATCTGGGCTATGGCGATGGTCATGTAGATGAAGACGACCAGTGCTCCGGAGGAACTCACCAGGAAATCGAAGACCATCTGCGGCGCCTCGGTTGCCGCGATGATGCCGAGAAAGCCGGCCAAGGCGCCGATCAGCACGGAAACCACCGGCACGCGCCGCGCGTTCAATTTCACGAGGGCTTGCGGTGCATCGCCGCGATCCGCGAGGATGAACAGCACCCGCGAGCTCACGTAGAAGGCGGAGTTCAAACAGGACAGCACCGCCGTCAGGATGATGACGCTCATGATCGCCCCGGCCCATGGTACGTGCATGGTATTGAGGGCGAGCGTGAACGGCGATTCTCCGGACCGCACGGTGTTCCACGGAGTGACTGAGACGATGAGAAAGATCGAGCCAACATAGAAAATCAGAATGCGCCAGATCACGGCAGTGCTCATTCGGGCGACGGCGCGGCCGGGATGGGCCGATTCCGCCGCCGCAATGGTGGTGATTTCCGCCCCCGTCATGGCGAAGAACACCGTCGGCACCGCGGCGAGCACTGCGATCCAGCCGTGCGGCGTGAAGCCGCCATGATCGACGAGATTACCGAACGTGGGGCCGTGCGGGCTGCTCCATCCAAAGGCAAAGGAGGCTGCGATGCTGATGAAGACGATGATGGCGGCGACCTTGATGGAAGCGAACCAAAATTCGAATTCGGCATAGGAGCGCGCCGACATGAGATTGACGGCCGTCATGACCGTCATCAGACCGATGCCGATTTGCAGCGGCGACAGCGGCAGCCATTGCTGCAAGATCTTCGCCCCGGCGATCGCTTCCACCGGAACCACCAGCACCCAGAAGTACCAGTAGAGCCAGCCGACCACGAAGCCTGCGCCGTCGCCGAGACCCGCGCGGGCGAACTCCGTGAACGAGCGCACCTGGGGCAGCGCAGTGGCCATTTCCCCGAGCATGCGCATCACCAGCAAGATCAACAGGCCGCAGATGGCATAGCTGATGAAACTCGCCGGACCGCCTGCGATGATCGAGGTGCTGCTGCTCACGAACAGTCCCGCGCCGATGATTCCGCCGATCGAGATCATCGTCAGATGCCGCCCTTTGAGCGAACGGCTGAGCTCGTTCTTACCGGGGATTGTCGAAGTCGCGTTCGGCTGGACCATCAGTGAGCACCTTTGTGAACCAGTCGCGATCTTACCCCGGTTCGACCCTCACCCGTGCATCGCCCAATTTGGGAATGGTCTCGCCGCCCCACAGTTGACGCTCCCGAATCCACGGCAGCGGATAGGCGGGGTGCGGGCCGTCGAATTCGCGTGCGAGCCGGTGGGCATCCCACATCGCTTGGTTGAGCTGCGCGGGCGCCTTGCAGTCGCCGACCCTGAAAATGGCCTGCACTCCGTTGATCTGCCACTCGTCGTGGCGCGCTTTCAACTCCCGCCACAAGCGATCTTCGGAGTAACGCGCGGTCACCAGAATGACCGCGTCGATCTCGAGGTCGAATTCACCCGCATTGTCCTTGCGAGGGACGCGGCCGGTGCTCGGGCCCAGGAGATCGGGGCCGAACTTGTAGAGATACGTGAGGCGGACCTTCCCCTTCTCGATCCCATCGACCCAATGGTTGCAATAGGTCTTGATGCCCTTCTCGAACAGCATGCGCTTGTTGTTGGCCGATTCCATCGTGAATACGCCGTACTCGGCGACATCGGAAGCGTCGCACACATAAGTGACCTGCTTGCCCTGATTCGCCATCAGTTCGGCGAGCGCTATCCCCATGAAATGCCCGTCGCCGTCCACCACCAGTACGCGCCGGCCGGGGACCGTTTTCCCCTGCATCACTTGAGTCGGCGTCAGTACGTATGGCAACGAATCGTCGGCACCCGGGATTGGCCCGTAATTCGCGCCGCGGCCGTCACTGCACCAGTGGTAGCCGGTGGCGATGACCACACGATCGGCGCCGTATTGCAGCACCTCGTCCGCGGTCATCCCGCCGATCCCCAGATGCACCTCGACCATTTTCCTGAGTTTGCCGAGTTGAATCTGCCGGTACGTGATCACGCGGCTCCATTCGTTCAACCGCGGGAGGGTGGCGATCGACTTCCAGTGACCGCCGAGCTCTTTCTCGGCTTCGCGCAGGTGCACGACGTAGCCCCGCTCGCCCAGGACTCGCGCGCACTCCATGCCCGCGGGACCGCCGCCGACGACGAGCACGCTGCAGGGTTCGGCTGCCGGAGTGAATTTCTCCGGATGCCAACCGCGGCGGTATTCCTCGCCGACGGTGACGTTCTGCGTGCACATGATCTGTCCACCCTGCTGGAACTTGGAGACGCAGATGTTGCAGCCGATGCATTCGCGGATGTCCTCCAAGCGGCCCTCGGAAATCTTGGTGGGCAAGAAAGGGTCCGCGATCGAAGGACGCGCGGCGCCGATGATGTCGAGAACGCCGGCGCGGATCAGGGCGACCATGTCGTCCGGGCTGGTGAGGCGCCCATTGCCGACCACGGGAATCTTCGGCCCGAGAATCGATTTGCCCTGCTTGATGAATGGCGTCATCCAGCCGGACTTGCGAAAGCGCGATGCGCCCGCGTCCTCGCCCCATTCGGCGTAATCGCCGATCTTCAGCGCCACCAGATCGACGACTCCTTCGCGGCGGAACAACTCGAGCAGCCGCACGCCGTCCTCATGCGCCTCGACTCCTTCCGGGCCGTGCAGCGTATCCATCTCGAAGCGCGTGGTGATCCCGCAGCGGTCTCCCAGCTCGCGCTTGAGCGCGTGCAGCAGCTCGATGAAAAATCGCGAGCGGTTGGCGAAGCTGCCGCCGTAGCGATCGGTGCGCCGGTTGAAGCGTGGCTCGAGGAACTGGATGGGCAGCGTATCGTCCCCGGCCGATACCTCGAGCAGATCGAAACCCGCCGCCGCGGCGCGCCTGCCCGCCTCCACGTACATGTTGATGACGGTGCGGATGTCGAGGTCATCCATCTCGCAGCCGTACACCGATCGCGTTGCGAACAGCGGCGACAACCACTGGCTGGGGCTGCGGCCAACCTCGCGAGACTCGAGGGCGGGCGCATTGCCGCCGCTGTACCAGAGCTGGATGCCGGCCAAACTGCCGTGACGGTGGGCGATCTCGCACATGTAGCCGAGATTCACCACATCGCCCTGATCCCAGATACGCGCCGACGTAAAGGGATACTCGTCCGACTCGGGATGGATGGAGCAGAACTCGGTGAATACGACGCCCCAACCGCCCTCGGCCTTCATCCCGCGAAAATGCGCCTGAGCGCCCGGCCGCTCCGCGCCGGGGCCGGCACAATGCGAGGTCTGCCAAAAGCGATTGCGCGTTCTCTTCGGTCCGATGGTGATCGAATCGAACAACACATCGTGCTTCGGGTCTCGAGCCATTTCTCCCTCCCTTGCAGCGGGCGGCGGTGTCATCCCGCGTGTGCAGCTGACTATACTAGTAGCTTGCCCGGGTATTCCATTGGCCGGCTGCGTTCGCGGCCTCCAGGAAAGGCGGAGCGGTGGATATGAGCTTTAGCGGAAAAGTGGTGCTGGTCACGGGATCGACGACGGGGATCGGCGAGGCGTGCGTGCGCGTCTTCGCCGATTCGGGGGCCGCGGTCATGGTTTGCGGACGCAATGCAGCGAGAGGGCAGCTCGTCGTCGCAACCATCACCGCCGCGGGCGGCGTCGCACAGTTCCTCCCCGTCGATTTGCGCACACCGGGCGCGTGCGAGCAGCTCATCGCCGCCACGATCGAGCGGCTGGGCGGACTCGACGTTCTCGTCAACAATGCCGGCATTCTCTACACGGCGAACGCGATCGACACCACCAATGAGCAGTGGCTCGACACGATGGCGGTGAACGTCAACGCCCTCTTCTACATGAGCCGGGCAGCGGTCCGGCACATGAAGGCTGCCGGCAAAGGCGCCATCGTCAATGTGGCCTCGGAGTGGGGACTGAACGGCGAGCCGAATCATGTCGCCTACTGCGCAAGCAAGGGCGCGGTCGATGCAGATCACGCGGTGCATGGCGCTCGATCATGCGCGCGACAATATCCGCATCAACTCCGTGTGCCCCGGCGAGATTCACACACGCATGGTCGATGAGATCCTAGCCAAGCGCGGCGGCGACCTCGGCGCGGAATCTACGCGAACTCGCGGCCGGCATTCCCATGCGCCGTCTCGCGGACCCGGTGGAAGTCGCGCGTTGTGTGCATGTTCCTGGCTTCGGACCTGGCGAGTTACGTCACGGGGAGCAACTTGAGCGTCGACGGCGGCAACGATGCGACCGCAGGACCTTACCCCTAGACTGGTGCAGACCTCCGGCTGTGGGCGTTCAGCGCCTTAACCGATCGTTTCCAGCGGTTTTCCCGGCGCAACTCCCGGCTCGAGCCGATGCGCGTCTCCCGCCGGTGCGTGACCGCGCTCGTAGGGTTTGGCAAGGGCCATATAGCAGGCGCCGATCAGCACGACGCCGACGGTGGTTACCAGCATGCCGTAGTCGACGTACCACGGATCGTTCGGACTGCGCGGCCAGAGGATGTTCACGATCGCGCCGATGCCGTAAGCGAACGCCACCACGTTGACCAACCATCCCCAACCGGCGAGCGTGAATGGGCCTGCCGGCCGCCAGCCGCGTGCGCGCGCGAACAGCGCCGCCAGCACGATCATTTGGAATGCAATGTAGATGCCGACGGCCGCAAAGCTGATGATGGTCGCGATGGCATCCTGCAGCCACAGCGCCGAGAGCGCGATCAGCGCCGGTATGGCTCCCATCACGATCAGCGCATTGGAGGGGACACGGCGTCTCTCGGACATGCGGCTCAGGAACTTGCTGCCGAAGATCATCTGATCGCGCGCGTAGGCAAACACCAGCCGGCTGGCCGCCGCCTGCAAACTCAGCAGGCAGGAAATGAAGGAGACCAGCACGACGACGATCACCGCACGAAATCCAATGTCGCCCATGGCCGCCTTGAGCAGTGTGACGATGGGGTCGGTGTCCTTGCCGGACATCACGGCGCCGATGTCGGAGATCGAGAGCACGAACGCCAGGCAGACCCAGAGCGCTGCGGCGCCGCCGATGTAGATCGTCATGCGCATGGCCTTCGGTATCATGCGGCTCGCGTCCGGAGTCTCCTCGGCGACGTCGCCGCAGGCCTCGAAACCGTAGTAGCAGAACATCGCGGCGAGCGAGGAGGCGAGAAACGCGGGCCAGTAGCTTCCCTGCGTGTGCACGAACGAGGTGTCCACCAGTACTTTCAGCGGCTGATGCCGCGCGAACAGCAAGAGGTAAACACCGACGACGATGGCGCCGACGAGTTCGCAGATGAAGCCGAACATCGCGACCCGTGCCAACAAGCGCGTGCCGCTCAGATTCAGCACCGTGGTGATCCCGATGAGAATGAGGGCGATTGCGGTGGTGGCGACCGGCGTGCTCTCGAGCCCGAACAACTGCGCGAGAAACGGTGCGACGCCGGTGGCGATGCCGGCCATCGTGCAGCACAGTGCCCAACCGTACACCCAGCCGGCCATCCAAGCCCAACGCCTGCCCACGAGGCGGCGCGCCCAGGGATACAGGCCGCCGGAAATCGGAAACTGCGAGACGATCTCGCCGAAGATGAGGCACACCATCAGCTGGCCCAAGCCGACGAAGATATAGTTCCACCACATCGGCGGCCCGCCCGCGACGAAAGAAGTCGCGAACAAGGTGTAGACGCCGACCACCGGCGACAGGTAGGTGAAGCCCAGCGAAAAGTTCTCCCACTTCGACATCGTGCGGTCGAAGTGCGACACATAGCCCAGGGCGCGCAGCTGCTCGGCGTCCTGATCGATCGGTTTGCCCGAGTTGACGGTCACGTGGAACCTCCCTCTCTCGCCGTTGCGCCATTCTACGAAAATCGGGGGCCCAAGGCCCCCGATCAAGTCGATTGTGCGGTTCAGTCGCCGCGACTTTAGAACTTCGTTTCGAACCCTATTCCAATCGTGCGCGGCTGATTGGTCGAGACACGCGTGATCGTTGGCTGCTGCCACGCGAAGACCGTATTGTCGATGGTCAATCCGGCGTGTTTGTTGGTCAAATTGGTGCCGAAAAAGGACGCGATCCAGCGCTCCTTGCCCACCCCCAGCCTGAAGTCCATCAGGCCGTACGAGCCCAATGTCTCGGCGTAATAAGCGGTGTCATACACCGGGCCGACGTAGGATTCCGCGACCCGGAACGTCATTTTATAGTCATCAGGCAGCATCGTTTCGTAGGTCACAGCGAGGTTGCCCGTGTATTTCGGAATGCTGGTGACGCGCGTGCCGGGCGCGATCGGAAGTCCTGGAGTGTCTTTCGGAGCACTGATGTACGCCTGGGTATACGCGCCGGAAAGATCGACCGTGATTGCGTCGGTCACTTTTGCCGCCATTTCGAGCTCCGGCCCGTAGGTCTTGGCATCGCCCACATTGGTATTGTAGGGATAGCCGCAGGAGAGCACGATCAACTGCTGGATGTTGTGCCATTTGACGTAGAAAACGTCCGCATTGACCGTGAAGCGCCGATCGGCGAACCTGGCTTTTTCGCCCATTTCGACGCTCCAGATATCATCCGGTGCATAGTACGACGGCTGACTGGTGAGGTAGCTCGGTCCGGTACCCGGGCCGCAGTAATAAAAGGCGCCCTGGCTGAACGGGGTCAGCGGGATCGGTAGATTGACGCCGCCGGGACGGGAACCCTTGGAGACCGTGCTGTAGACCGTGAGATCGGTGCTCGGCTCATACGACACGTTAACCTTCGGCAATAGACTGGTATTGCTTCCGGAGGCGCTGGCAATCGTGGGTATGGCATTCCCGATTCGCGGTGCCGAGGCCGCGCTGATTGGCTTCGTTGCTGATGTCGAATTTGTAGAAGCGCAGGCCCGCCGTGACCTTGAGGGTGGGAGTCACCTTGTAGTTCGCCTCGCCGAAGATCGCTTTCTGGTTGAGCATGTTCGGATTGTTGTCGTTGAACATGATGCCCTCGGGGTTGTAGCCCGGCGAGCCCGGAGGAAAGAACGATCCGAAGGTGAACTGATCGCTCGCCGGGCAATGACCGCCCAAGGGATAGGGCTGTGTCTGAGGACAGGCCGGCGTCGTTACAAACCGAGGGGTCTGATTCTTGGTCACGTAGCCCGAGTGCAGGTTCGAATAGTACAGGCCGCCCACCCACTGAAAGTTCCCATCACCCCGCGATGTGAGCCGCAGTTCCTGGGCGATCTGCCACGTCGTATCGTTGTCCTCGTAGAGGTTCGGGACGAATTGCGTGTAATTGAAGATGTTCTGCAGGGCTTCGGTCGAGTCCGTCGATTGATAGACATCGCGCTTCCAATAGGACGATGCCGAGGTCAAGTTCGCGAACGACATGTCGTAGCTGACCTTCAGACTCCACATATGAAAAGAATCGTAGTACGGCTCCTTGATATCGTAAGGTTGATAGATCGCTTCGTTGTTGGGAGGGGCCTGATAATTGTTGTATCCGTCGGCATCGATGCGCTGATACATGAAGTTGCCGGTGATCGACAGAGCATCGCTTGGTTGAACCAGCAACGATGCGCGCGATGAAATGAAGCGCTCGATGTTGGAATTTGCGTGGTCCTGGGCGACGGGTGCGTCCTGAACGTCGCCCCGGTTACAGTAATAAACCCCGCAATTGCCGAAATTCGTGGGATAGGGAAATTGCCCGGGCGCGATGACGTAGCGATGGATGAAGCCACTGATGTACTTATCCGTCGTGACGAAGCGCAGCGCCGCAATGTCGCCGATCGGAAAATTGAGCATCAAGCTGCCGTGGCCGTTCGTGCTGCCGCCGGTGGTTTGCGAGGCGTCCACCTCGGCTGAACCTTCGAGTTCATGGAGCTTGGGCGGATTGGTGACGAGTTTGATCGTGCCGCCCATGGATCCGGCGCCATATAGGGTGCCCTGCGGTCCGCGCAGTATTTCCGTGCGATTGAGATCGTAGAGGTCGGCGTCGATGACCGTGCGGCCGTTGAGCGCCACTGCGGACGCCGACAGGGGCGTCTCATCGAGATAGAAACCGACCGTTGCCACGGAGCCGCCGGAGGACGCCAGGCCGCGCATCTCATACTCGGTCTGGCCCGGGCCCGCCGTGCGCAGCGAGATACCAGGGATGGCGCCAACGAGGTCCTGGATCGAGGTGATGTTCTGCTCGGAGAGATCGCCCGCGCTCAAGGCCGTCATGGCGATCGGCGTCGCTTGCACGGTCGATTCGCGCTTTTCCGCCGTGACGATGATCTCTTCCAGTTCGCCGCCGCCCCTTGCCGGCGCGGTGCTGGCGGGGGTGGCGGGGTTGGCCGGACCTGCCGGATCTGGATCCGCCATTGCGGGGCCGCAAAGCAGCGCGACGCCGAGAATTGCAAAGACCGAGGACGCACTGAAGAATCGGGCCGTGTCAGCGGCACACAACGCTTTGCTCATTGACGATTTCTCCCTGAAAAAACGAACAGTCGCCGCGCGTTTCAAATAGCTCTTGGTACGCATGCGACCCCACGCCGCTCGCGTATGCTCAATTCGCGCGCGCTTTTTAGCGATCCCCTTGTGATCGGCGCACTCAATTCGTAACATAGCGTTTACTGACACGCAAGGCTTATTGCGCAAGAAGCACCCAAGGTCGCCGTCGGTTCGTTGCTCGGGCGATACAATTTCGAAGGCACCTGGATATCGGAATGCATGCTTTGTGCCCAGGCTCCTCGCGCAATTCTGCGCTCGTCATGCAGTTGCGCACATCGCAGCGCACTATGACGGCGCGCCAGCTGTTTTTCGTGCTCGCGATTTGACCATTGCTCCGCCATCGCGTCACTTGATTCTCGGGGCGGTGTTCTCGAGCAGCCTCGGCGTGGGTTTGATATTCGGCTTCCAACCGCCGTTGATCGCATTCGCATTGAGCCGAACGGGCTCCTCCAGCTTTGCGATCGGGGCGGTCACCGCCGTGAGCTTGGTGGCCGTGATCCTGCTCGGGCCCTTTTACCCGCGAGTGATCGCCCGCCTGGGTCTGAAACGCTGCGTCGTCTCGGGGGTCGGCATCGCGGCGGTGATCCTGTTTCTCATGCCGCTGTGGCCCAGCGTTCCCATGTGGCTGTTCTTGAGGTTCCTCAGCGGCTGTGCGCTCGGACTCACCTGGATCGCGAGCGAGATTTGGATGAACACCGTGAGCGGCGACGAATCACGCGGCGTCATCATGGGAATTTACGGTACGGTCTTTTCGATCGGGATTACCGCCGGCCCGGCGCTGCTCGAATTGACGGGGACTCGCGGGTGGCGGCCGTTCGTCGTCGGCGCTTCGTGCCTGCTCCTGACGTTGCTGCCGCTCGCCGTCTTGCGCAGCGTCCGGAGCGCGCCCCAACCGTTCACGCCGCTGGGGGGGCTCTTGGGCACCGTGCGTACAGCCCCGGTTGTGATGCTTGCAGCCGCTGTGGCCGGATTGGTCGAGTCGGCCGATCTCACGCTGCTGCCGCTTTTCGGGCTGAACGCCGGAATCGGCGAGCGGGCCTCGCTGCTCCTGGTCACGGTGTTCATGACCGGCAACGTCATTCTGCAGACGCCGATCGGTTTGCTCGCGGATCGCTTCGGCCGCAGGTTTCTGCTGGGATGTTGCGCGTTGTTGAGCGCGGTCGGACCTTTGTTGCTGCCGGCGTGCATTCGTAGGCCGGCGTTGCTGGAACCACTGCTGTTCGTCTGGGGTGGCACCCTGTATGCGTTTTACAGCCAAGGCGTCGCCTTGATGGGCGAGGAGTTCCCCGCCAAGGATCTAGCGCGGGCGAATACCGTATTCGTAATGGTCTATTGCCTGGGCGGCGTGGCGGGACCGAGCTTCGGCGGCATTGCGATGGATGCGTGGCCGCGCGCCGGCCTGCCGATGCTGCTGAGCTGCGCACCCCTGCTGCTGCTTACCGGTCTTGCATTCCGCACCTTAAGAGCCGCCCGATAGCGCGCTTGTGGCTTACAGTAGCGCATGGCTTCTGATTTATCCCAGCTGGGATTTCTCCTGTTCGTTTCCGCGCTGGTCGCCATGCTCATGCGCCGGTTGCGTCTGCCCTATACCGTGGGTTTGGTGCTCGCCGGGATGGGGCTCTATTTTCTGCACGCCTCCATCAAGTGGCACTTGTCCAAAGATCTGATTTTCTACGTTTTCTTACCGCCGCTGGTATTCGAAGCGGCGCTGTTCATCGACTGGCGAGAGTTCAAGACAGATTTACCGGTGGTTGCACTGCTCGCGTCGGTCGGTGTGGCACTCGCCGCCGCCGTCACGGCCGCCGGCATGCATTACGGGTTGAATTGGGACTGGGGCAGCGCGGTCGTCTTCGGTGTGCTGATCGCCGCCACCGATCCGGTGTCCGTCATTGCAACCTTCAAGGGAGCCGGGGTGCAGGGACGCTTGCGCCTGCTGATCGAGGCCGAGAGTCTGTTGAACGACGGAACTGCCGCTGTGGCGTTTGTCGCCGTGCTCAGCGTGCTAGCGGGGAACCACCCGAGTTTGGCTTCGATCACCAGCAACCTGTTTCTCACGATCGCCGGTGGTGCGATCAGCGGAGGCGTCGTCGGGTTTGGCTTCATGTTCTTGGCCGGGCGCAGTCCGGATTACCTGGTTGAAATAACGTTCACCACGTTGGCTGCGTATGGTTCCTTCTTTTTGGCCGAGCATTTTCAAACCTCGGGGGTACTTGCGGCACTGACGGCCGGCCTGGTCGTGGGCAACTACCGCTCGTCGGCTGCCATTTCCGACAGTGGCCGCGACACCTTGGGTCCATTTTGGGAGTACGTCGCGTTCATCGCCAATTCGCTGATCTTTCTGTTGATCGGTGCGCAGGAAGCGCAGCAGCGCTTCAGCGGACTGTGGGTACCCGTGCTGGCGGCCATCGTCCTCGTGACGTTGGGTCGGGCCGTTGCCATCTATCCGCTCTGTGCGGTGTTCGCCCGCGGCCGGCTCAAGGTCGAGCGACGACACCAACACGTGCTTTTTTGGGGCGGCTTGCGTGGCGCGTTGGCATTGGCGCTGGCATTGGCACTCCCCGATGATTTGCCCGAGCGTGATGCCATCATCACGATTACCTTTGCCGTCGTGGCCTTCTCGGTGTTCGCGCAAGGATTGACGATCACACCGCTGCTGCGCCGGCTCGGGCAACTACCCGACAATCAGCGACCGTGAATGGGGATCGAACAGGCGCGTCTGATCGACCTTCTCATAGCTTGACCATGATGTGCCGCGGCACGCTGTAGTCTTCGAGCGCATAGACCGACAAGTCCTTGCCGTAGCCGGAGCGCTTGAAGCCGCCGTGCGGCATTTCACTGATGATCATGAAGTGCGTGTTGATCCAAGTGCACCCGTACTGCAGCCGCGCGGCGACGCTCATCGCCTTGCCGACATCCTGCGTCCAGACGGAGGAGGCGAGGCCGTATTCCGAATCGTTGGCCCAGGTCACGGCCTCGTCCGCATTGCTGAAGCGAGTCACCGAAACCACGGGGCCGAATACCTCACGCTGCACGATTTCATCGCTTTGACGCGCTCCCGCGACGAGCGTCGGCTCATAGAAGAAGCCGCCGCCGGCGCGTACTTTTCCGCCCGTGGTCACTTCGATGTGCTTGTTCGCCGCGGCGCGCTCGACGAATCCGGCCACGCGGGTGCGCTGTTCGGCTGATATCAGCGGGCCCATTTCCACGCCGGCGTCGGTTTGCATTCCCACTTTCAGCGAGCGCACCGCAGTGCCGAGATCGGCGACCAGACGGTCGTAGATTTTTGCACCTGCGTACACCCGGCAGGCGGCGGTGCAATCCTGGCCGGCATTGTAGAAGCCGAATGTGCGTACGCCGGCGACGACCGCCTCGAGGTCCGCGTCGTCGAAAACGATGACCGGTGCCTTACCCCCCAACTCGAGATGAGTGCGCTTCAGGTTCGTTGCGGCGGCGTTCAGGATTTTCTGGCCCGTGGCCACATCACCGGTGAGCGACACCATGCGCACGCGCGGATGCGACACCAGCGGCGCACCGACACTCTCACCGCGCCCGGCGATGATGTTGACGACCCCCTTGGGGAACAATTCCGCGAGCGTCTCGGCGAGCTTCAAGGCGGTCAGCGGGGTCTGTTCGGAGGGCTTCAGCACCACCGTGTTGCCGGCCGCAAGCGCAGGGCCCAATTTCCACGCAGCCATCATCAACGGATAATTCCACGGAGCGATCGAGGCGACGACGCCGACCGGATCGCGCCGGATCATGCTCGTAAAGCCCGGCAGATACTCGCCCGCCAGCGCACCGTGTTGCGTGCGCGCAGCACCCGCGAAGAAGCGAAACACGTCGGCGATCGCCGGCATCTCATCGTTCAACGCCGCGGAGAGCGGCTTGCCGGTGTTGTCCGATTCCAGCCTTGCGAATACGGCAGCGTCGGCTTCGATACGATCGGCCAATCGCAGCAACAGTGCGGCACGGTCCCTGGGTATGGTTTGCGCCCATCCGGGGCCGGCCGCTTCGGCTGCGCTCACGGCGGCGTCCAATTGTGCGCGGCTCGCCTCGGCCACTTCGGCAATGCACTTGCCGCTCGCAGGGTCGAGCACGCGCTCCACCGCTCCTTCCCCGCCAACCAGCGCACCATTGATCAAGAGCTTCGTTTGCATGTGAGCCTCGCCTTTTGGTTGCCTGTTCAGGTTGCAGTTCAACCGACCGCCATGCGCTTCTTTTTCTCCGGGTCATCGAACGGCAGTGTGTGCGCCATCGCCGGCCCCTTGAGATTCTTGCCGCGAATTTCCAGTTTCGTGCCGTGAACCGCCGCGGGCACGTCGAGTCGGGCCAGCGCCATCGACTTGCCGGTCAAGCTCGAGACCATGGCGCACGTCACGACGCCGACCTTCTTGTTACCGGAATAGACCGCATCGCCCATGTCTGCGGGCGCCTTGCCCTCGACCAGGAGTCCAAAGATCTTGAATCGCTCCTTTCCCCTGAGCCGCGCATGCGCGTCCGCGCCACGAAAATCGTTCTTGCCCGGGCTGACGGTGAAATCGAGGCCGAGCTCCCACAGGCTGTCGCCCGGCGGGTCGTGCTCGAAGGGATACATCTCGGACATGTCATAAGGATAGAACAGGAGATAGCTTTCGACCCTGAGCCAATCGAGCGTCGTGAAGCACGCCGGAATGATGCCCATGGACTTGCCTTCGCTCAAAATAGTGTCCCAGATGTGCCCGGCATCTTCTCCCTTGCAGAAGATCTCGTAGCCCCGCTCGCCGGTGTAGCCGGTGCGCGAAAAAGTCACGGGCCGCCCGAACAGAGTGGCGGGCATGTGGTGAAAATAGTTGAGATTGCGAATGCCCGGCACGTGCTTCGAGAGAAAATCGACCGCGAGCGGACCCTGCAGCGACAAGTCGTGCAGGTCATCATCCACGATCATCGCCGCATTGCGCCCGACGACGTAGCGGGTCAAGGTCTCATGACCGGCGCCGCTGCCGTGCACGACCATCCAAGAGTTGGGTCCCATGCGGTAGAGGACGCAGTCCTCGATGAAATGCCCCGCATCATTCAGCATGCAGGCGTAGCGGCACTGGCCGGGAAGGATCTTGCTGACGTCGCGCGTGGTGGCGTAGTTCAGTATGGCGGATGCGTGCGGCCCGACCAGATGCAGCTTCTTGAGCCCCGAGACGTCCATCAATCCCGCTTTGGTACGTATCGCCACATGATCCTGACTGACATCCTTGGCGTAGGTCCACGCGGTGCCCATGCCGTTCCAATCCTCGAGCTTGGATCCGAGCGCGCGGTGTCGATCTGCCAAAACCGTGTGACGCCACGTGAGAGCCATTCATTTCTCCTAGGTTTTGTATTCGAGTTCGTAGCGTGTGCCCGGCAGGTAGGGGGTGCCCCAGACGGCGACTTCGCGCTTGTAGGGCAGGGGCAGCTGGGCATTGGGCTCCTCGATCTCACGCGCCAGGCGGTGGCCGGAGAAGGTCGCATCGGCAATCAGACGCGGCGCCTCCGCATCGCCGATCAGATACACCGCCTTGATGCCGTTCTTCGCCCACTCCCCCTCGCGCTCCTTGATCTGCCGGTACAACAGATCGTTCGAGTGCCGCCCGGTCACCAGCACCAGGGAGTCAAACTCCACCCAGCGGTGGGTCTTGTTCGGCTCGCGCGGCAGATGACCCGCCCCCCGGTAGCTGCGCTTCGAACCATCCCCCCAGATGTCATACACCTGCACCCGCCCGCGCTCGATCTTGCTCGCAAAGGCGTTGTGCAGCTCCTTGATGTGCAGCTCGTGCAGACGGCGCATCATGTTCGGATACTCAAGCGTGAAGTGCATGTAGTTCGCCAGATGCACCCCCGTGACGATCGTCACCTCGTGCCCCGCAAGGGTGAGCTTCTCCGCAAGGCTCGGCGCCATGAAATAGGTGTCGGCATTTAAAATCACCACCCGCTTGCCAATCGCCTTCTTGCCCTCAAGCACCTGCTCGGGGGTGAGCTGATCGGGCTGCGAGGCATCGGCACCGGGGATCGGATCGTGCGTGAGGCAGTTCGTGCCATCGCTGTTCCACGAGGAGCCGGTGGCAATGACGAGCTTCTCCGCCCCGTAGCCAATCGCCCCCTCCGCGCTCAAGGGCTTCTGCCCGAGCGCCACCTGCGCCTGCTTGTTCTTCTTCGCAAGCTTCGCAATCTGCAGCTCCCGGTAGTCGCGGTGATAGCCCCACTCGCCCAACCCCGGCAGCGTTGCCAGCGCGTTCAAGTGCCCGCCAATCTTCGCCGCCGTGTCGTACAAATGCACCGTGTAGCCGCGCTCGAGCAACACCCGCGCACACTCCGCCCCAGAAGGCCCCGCACCCACCACCAGCACCGCATCCTCGCTCCCGCGCTTGGGGAACTTCTCCGGGTGCCAGCCGCGCCGGTACTCCTCGCCCGCCGTCGCATTTTGCGTGCAAATCATCGGCGGACCGCCAATCTCCCAGCGCGAGATGCACACATTGCAGCCGATGCACACACGGATGTCATCGTAGCGCCCCTCCTCGATCTTCTTCGGCAGCCACGGATCCGAGATCGAGGGGCGCGCCGCCCCAATGATGTCCGCAATCCCCTTCGTCACAATCTCCGTCATCTTCTCAGGATCCGTAAAGCGCCCCACCCCAAGCACCGGCTTCTTCGCCACCTGCTTCACAAACCTCGTCCACGGCACCTGATGGCCCTGCTGGTAGAAGCGCGAGGGACCCGCATCCTCCCCCCACTCGGCAATGTCCCCCACATCCACGTCCCACAAATCCACCAACGGATCCGCAAGGGAGATGAACTTCATCCCGTCCCGCTCAATCTCCACCCCCGCATCCCCATAGAGCGTGTCGACCGCAAAACGCGTCGCGATCGCACAGTCCTGACCCACCGCGCGGCGCACCTTCTCCAAGGTCTCGAGCCAAAAACGCGCCCGATTCTCCAGCGTCCCGCCGTACTTGTCCTTGCGCTTGTTGTAGTACGGGGATAAAAACTGCACCGGTAAATACGAATGCGCCCCGTACACATACACAATGTCAAAGCCCGCATCGCGCGAGCGCAGCGCCGCATCCACGTAGTACTGCTGCACCATCGCAATGTCCGCAAAGTCCATCTCCTTGCAGTACGTCAAGGTCTCAAACTCCGAGGCATACTGGCTCGGTCCCCGCGGCGTCGCACGCGACTCCATGCACGGCGCGTGCGAGGCCCCATACCACAGCTCCACACCCGCTAAAGAGCCAAACTTGTGAATGTGATCGGTCATCGCACGTAAATTGCGCACATCCCCCTCATCCCAAATGCGCGCCGATAAACGGTGCGTGTCGTCCGACTCCGGATGAATCGAACAGTACTCCGTGTTGATCCCCGCCCAGCCCCCTTCGGCCTTGAGCGAACGGTGCGCCGCCTGAAACCCCGGCCGGTCCGAGCCCGCCCCAATGCAATGCGGTACCTGGTAGAACCGGTTGCGTAGCGTCTTCGGCCCAATCTTGATCGGCTCAAATAAAATGTCGTGTCTCGGATCGCGCGCCATACCCTTTGCCCCCCTCTACACTGCCCCAGCTTCCCCGCCGCACGGGTCCCGTATCATATTCGTGATCGAGCGGTGCTGGCCAGAGCATGGGCCGCGCAACCGACTGGAGTGCGCCCACATCAGCCCAGTCGAGCGACGGAAGTGCGCCCACCTGCGCCCGGTGGGAGCTCAGGACATTCGACGGCACTCAACGCTCCCTTTCTTGTGGTGCAATCGATTGTGCCAGGTGTAAATTGCCTGACCGGCCGGGCCGGGGGCCACCCATAGAAAAGAGCAGGGACGCGCTGACGGAGGGAGTACTCGATGATGCGATGTCGTGCTGCAGGTATGTTGGCTTCGATCGTGCTCGGCGGGCTCATCGCGAACGTGCCCGCTGCGGCGCAGTCAGGCTACGGACCAATCCATCCCACCATGGCCGATAAGACCGTCACGTTGACCGGTCATGATCTGACCATCGAACAACTCGTCGACGTCGCACGCAATGGCGCGAAGGTACAACTGAGCGCCGAAGCCAGGCAGCGCCAAACAGACAATTACGGATTGCTGCTCGAGGCGGCCGCGGAAGGAATCGCGGTCTATTGGTTCAATCGCGGTGCCGGCGATCAGCGCGAGACGATCATGTTTTCCGGCGATCCGATGACGCCCAAAAACAAGGAGTATCTGGAGAAAAGTCAGCTGCAGGAATTCCGCCTGGGCGCGATCGGGGGCTACGGACCGGAGGTCGACGAAGAGGAGATCGTGCGCGCGATGATGGTCGTGCGCGCCAATGCGATGACCTTGAACGCTCCGAGTCCGCAGCTCTCGCAGATGCTGATCGAACTGCTCAACCGGCGGGTCACGCCGGTGGTGCAGTCGCGCGGCACGCTCGGCGAAGGCGATCTCGCGCAACTGAGCAACGTGGGGGCGACGATGGTTGGTGCGGGCGATGCTTATTATCAGGGCACCCGCATGCCGGCCGCCGAGGCGCTCGCAAAAGCGGGCCTGCAACCGATCCAGCCGTTTGCCGCCGACGTCAACGCACTGACCAGCAGCGATGCCTACGCCACGGGTATAGCGGGTCTCGCGGTCAACGATGCCGGGCACGCGCTGGAGTGGGCAGATCTCATCTACGCCATGGATCTGAATGGAATGAATTCCAGCATCACGCCGCTCACCACCCTGGTGCAGCGGGAGCGGCCGTTCAAGTGGCTGAACTGGGACGCGGCACGCGTGCGCGACATGATCAAGGGCAGCTACCTGTTCAGCGACGATCCGCACCGGATCATTCAGGATCCGGAGAGCCTGCGGGCTTCCTCCATCCGCCAGGCGTCGGCCTGGGAGGATTGGGGCGCTCTGCGCGACGCCGTGGTGCTGCAGATGAACTCGTCGGATCACAATCCCGCGGTGCGCACCGATCTGTCGCCGCAGGACTCGTGGGACCTGTCCACCCCGCAGATGATGAAGTACTACGTCAAGGGCGGCAAGAACAGCAACGGCAAGCACGGCTACATCGTGTCGAATGCGAATTGGGACCCCTATCCGATGGCGAACAAGCTCGAGGACTTCATCCTCGCGCTCGCGAACATGGACATCGCGGTGTCGCTGCGCATCGATCGGTTCTTCAATCCGTTCTTCACCTCGGCCAATCCGGCGCAGGTGCTGCATATTCCACCTGGCAACGGTTTCGCAATCTACATGGCCGGCGGCGGTGGCTTCACCCCGGTGGATTTGATGCAGGAAATCCAGAGCCTGACCAACCCGGTCGCGCCTTCGGGACAGGCCATCGTCGCCACGGTCGAGGACCTGCAGGCGCAAACGCGCATCAAAGCCTATCGGGCCCGGCAAGCCGTGAGCACGACCTTCGATCTGCTCGCACACGATCTGTTGACGGCGACCCTGTGGCTGGATGTGCGCAAGGCTCAAGATCCATCGAGAAATTTTGGCGACGGACCCACGGCGGCGTGGACGGCGTTTCGCAAGATCGTGCCGCTGCTGCCGGTCCTGGACGGGGTGCCGACACAATCGCGATCAATGACCGCGGCGGCGTTCCTCAAGAGCACGCCGGCCGCGACGTTCTATCGGGGCAGCGAGCCGATGCCTCGCTCGTCGGAAAATCCATAGCATGGGATTCGCGCCGCGGGCGCTCCGTCGGCTTCGATTCTCCATGAGCTGCGCGCTGCTCGGGGCGACGATGCTGCCGGCCACGGTGCCCGCGCAAAGCTCGTACCGGCCGATCGTGCCGAACCGGGCGGGCGAGACGGTCATTCTGACCGGCCATGACCTCGACATCGATCAGGTGGTCGCAATTGCCCGATATGGCGCCAAGGTGGCATTGAGTCCGGAGGCGAGGCAGCGCCAATCGGATGCGTACGGGTTGCTGCTCGAGGCGTCCACCGAGGGCATTGCCGTCTACGGTTTTAATCGCGGCGCGGGCGCCGGGCGCGAAGTCGTGCTGTTCGCCGGCGACCCGCTCGCGCCGGAGAACAGGGCATTCCTCTCCAAACGAGTAGCCGGGGAATTTCTCGCAGGTCCGCGCCAGGGCATCGGCCCGGAAGTCGAGGAGGAGGAGATCGTGCGCGCGCTGATGGCGGTCCGCGCCAATACGATGATCTACGAAGCGGCGAGTCCGGCGCTCTCCGCCATCTTGGTCGAGATGCTGAACCGGCGCATCACGCCGGTAGTCCAATCGCGCGGCTCCCTGGGCGAGGCTGACTTGGCGGCGATGGCCAATGTGCTGGGTACGATGGGTGGTGCCGGCGATGCGTATTATCAGGGACGGCGGATGAGCGCGGCGGCGGCGCTCGCCGCGGCCGGCCTCAAGCCTCTGCAACCGTCCGAGGTCGTGTATCCCTCCGCGCTCATCAGCACCAATGCCTATTCGGTCGGACAAGGCGCGCTGCTCGTGCACGATGCGAAGCTCGCCCTCGACTGGGCGGACCTCATCCTCGCGATCGATCTGGAGGCGATGAACAGCAGTATCACGCCCCTGACGGCAGCCGTGCAGGCCAATCGCCCGTTCAAATACTTGAACCTCGAAGCGGCCCGCGTGCTCGCCATGATCAAGGGCAGCTATTTGTTCGACGCCGACGCCAAGCGAATCATTCAAGATCCGGAGAGCCAGCGCGCCTCGTTCAGCCGGCAGGGTGCGACCTGGAAGGCGTGGTCCATCCTCCGGGACAGCATGCTGACGCAGCTCAACTCCTCCGATCACAACCCCGCCGTCAAGGTGCAAGCCGCGCCGGAGGATGCGTGGGAACTCGACACGCCGCAGCTGCGCAAGTACTACGTGAAAGGAGGATCCGAGAGCCACGGTCAGCACGGCTTCGTTCTCTCCAATGCGAACTGGGACCCCTATCCGATGGCCAACGAAGTCGAGGCGCTCACCAATGCGCTCGCCAACATGGACGTCGCGGTCGTGCAGAGAATCTACCGCTTCAGCAGCACGTTCTTCACGGTCATCGCACCCAAGGACGTGCTCACCCAGGAACAGCTCGAGAACAGCGTGCAGTCCGATGTCGATGGCTACAACCCGACGGCGATCTGGCAGGACATCCAAGGCCTGGCGCATGCGGTTACGCCCGAGGGCAATCCGATCAGCAACGATGTCGAGGAGTTGCAGGCGCAAACCGTGCAGAAAGTCACTCGCGCGCGCCGCACCGTGGACGATACGGTGCTGCTCCTCGGGGAGGATCTGCTGACCGCAACCTTCTGGCTGGACGTGCGCCGCGCGCAGGCTCCGGGGAGAGACTTCGGCCGTGCTCCCACGGCGGCTTGGGCCGCGTTCCGCCAAGCCATCCCCTGGCAGCAACAGCCGCAAGCCCGGCCGCAGCAGCCCGTCGGAAACGTCGTCCGCGCGTTCATGACGGCCCATCCGGCTGCCGAATTCCAACCTGCACTCGGCAAGGAAATCGACGCCGACAGGTGAAACGCGGATGCCAATGAATCAGCCTCGAAGGAATCAACGCATGAAATACCAGCGGGCGCACGGCGGGCGCGCGACGATCTCGATGCTCGCAATCGCGGGCGCATCGATCCTGGCATCGGCGGCGGTGGCGCAGCACGATTCCGGCTATCGCCCGATCGAGGCCGCCGAAGCGGCCAGGACGATCACGCTCACCGGGCACGACCTGACCATCGAGGAGGTGATCGAAGTCGCTCGCGGCGGCGCCAAGGTGCAGCTGAGCAGCGGGGCCAGGCAGCGCGAGATCGATAACTACGGACTTCTGCTCGAAGCACCGGCCGAAGGCGTTTCGGTGTATTGGTTCACGCGCGGCGCTGGTGCCGGGCGCGAGGTGAAACAGTTCGAAGGCGATCCCCTGTCACCGGAGAACAAGGAGCTGCTCGAGAAGAAGATGCTGGCGTCTTTCCGGCGCGGCGCGGCCAACCCGCTCGAGGGTCCGGAAATCCCCGACGAAGCGCTGGTGCGCGCCGTGATGGTGGTGCGTGCCAACGCCATGACATTCAACGCGCCCAGCCCGCAACTCTCGCAGATGCTGATCGACTTGTTGAATCGGCGTGTGACGCCGGTGATGCAATCGCGTGGCACGGTCGGTGAAGGCGACCTGTCGGTGCTCGCCAATATCGCGGCGACGATGGTCGGTTCCGGCGACGCCTATTATCAAGGGACGCGCATGTCGGCGCTCGATGCGTTGAAGGCCGCGGGCTTGACGCCGCTGCAGCCTTTCGCCGCCGATGACAACGCGCTCATCAGCAGCAACGCCTATGCGACGGCCCGGGCGGTGTTCGTCGTGGCCGACGCGAAGCAGGCGCTGGCATGGGCCGACCTCACTTACGCGATCGACTTGAACGCCATGAACAGTTCGGTCACGCCACTCAACTATCTGGTGCAGAGCGACCGTCCGTTCAAATGGCTGAACTGGGACGCCGACCGCGTCAAGGAAATGATCAAGGGAAGCTATCTGTTCGGCGACGACAAGGGACGGATCATTCAGGACCCGGAAAGCCTGCGTGCCTCCTCGATCCGTCAAGCATCCGCATGGCAGATGTGGGCGATGCTGCGCGACGATGTGGTCACGCAGCTCAACTCATCGGATCACAATCCGGCGATCCGCGCCGGCATCTCTCCGCAGGACTCCTGGGAGCTGAACACGCCCGAGATGCTGAAGTATTACGTGAGGGGCGGGAAGAACAGCAACGGCAAGCACGGCTTCATCTTCTCGAACGCCAATTGGGATCCCTATCCGCTCTCGAACGACCTCGAGGCCTTCACGATCGCGCTCGCCAACATGGATATCGTCATCATGCTGCGCGCCGAACGGTTCGGCAGTGAATTCTTCACCGGGGAGGGCTCGCAAAAAATCCTGACGAGCCTCGGCGGCAGCGCCTTCGTCGGCGGCTTCGGCCATCACGAGGCATGGCAGCATGTCCAAGCCCAGATCGTGCCCGTGCCGCCGGAAGGTTATGGCGGCAGCTCGGGGGTCGAGGAACTCGAGGCGCAATCCCTGCTCAAGGCAATTCGGGCGCAAGCCGCGGTGGATGACACGTTCCGGCTGCTGGCAACCGACTTGCTCACCGGCACGCGCTGGCTCGACGTGCGCAAGCAGCAGGATCCGACGCGCGAATTCGGCCCGGCTCCGACCGCGGCCTGGATCGCATTCCGCAAGGTCATGCCCATGCGTCCCGACCCCGCCGCACCGCCGCCCGGACCGGGTGCCGTGGGCATCACGACGCTCAGCTTCCTGAAGAGCAATCCCGCGTGGAATTTCTTCCCGCTGATCGAGCCGGAGTCCGCGGCCGTCAAGCCCAGGAAAAAATGAGCCGTACACCGGCGGCGCGCCCGTTGGTTGCCGCGCCTAGCGCGGTCACTGGTCGAGCGCATGCCAGCTGCCGCCGAGAGCCTTTACCAGCAGGACGCTGGCCGCAATGCGCCGCGTCTGGATGTCCACCGCGGAGAGCCGTGCCGTCAGCGCGGCATTTTCGGTGGAGACGACTTCCAAATACGTGACGATGCCGCCCTGGTAGCGGTAGACCGCCTGATCGAGCGCTCCCTGGGTCGCCGAGACGGCGGCCGCCTCGCTCACGCTTTCGCGCTCGAGCTGACGCAGCGCGGCCAGGTTGTCCTCAACGTCCTGAAAGGCCGTCAACACGCTGACACGATAGTTCGCGACCTGTTCATCGTAGGCCGCGCGGGCGGCGGCGTTCTGCGCGCGGTGCAGCCCGGCATCGAAGAGAGTCAGGAGGCCCTGCGGCCCCACGGACCAGAAGCGGCTGGGCGCCTGCATCCAGCTGGATGCCGCCGTGCTCTCGAGCCCCAGCGCCCCTGCGAGGCTGAACACCGGAAAATATGCCGCGCGGGCGACGCCGATAGTGGCGTTCGCCGCGGCGACCCGCCGTTCGGCAGCCGCCACATCCGGACGGCGCTCCAGAAGCTGCGATGGCAATCCGGGGTCGATGGCCGGCGGCGCAGCACCGGGCTCGAGCGGGCGGGTCTCCAGATGGAAGGCGGATGCCTGTCGCCCCACGAGCACCGCAATTGCATGCTCGGTCTGCGAGCGGCGCAGCCGCGTGTCCTCCGCTTGCGTGTGTGCGGTCTCGAGCTGCGCCTTCGCCTGCTGCACGTCGGCCACCGCGGCCGCGCCGCCCTTGTACAGATTCTCCGTGAGCTGGAGCGCGCGCGTGTAGTCGGCCACCGTCCGATCGAGCAGTTCCTGCTGCGCATCGAGGCCACGGAGAACGAAGTAGTCGTTCGCGAGTTCGGCCTGCAAGCTGAGCTCGAGGGCGGCGACGTCGCCGGCCGTGGCCTGCTCGCTCGCTTTCGCGCCCGCGACCGTGTTGCGCACCCGTCCGAACAGATCGATCTCATAGGAGAGCTCCGCGCCAACGATGAAGTCGTTCAGCGGATTGCTTTCGCCGGCGAAGAAGTTCGGTGAGTTGGCGGAGGTTTCGATGCGCGTCGCACGGGCGTCGGCGGTGAGACTCGGAAAGTAGGCGGCGCGGTTGATCGCGGTCTGAGCGCGGGCTTCCTGCAGCCTGGCAAGAGCAGCCTTGAGACTCTGGTTGGCATCGGCCATCTGCGCTTCAAGCCCATCGAGGGCCGGGTCCTGGTAGATCTTCCACCACGGGCCCTTCGGCGCCAGATCGGCGGGGGCCGCGATCTTCCAACCGTCCAACTCCTGATAGCCCGCGGGCGGTGGTGCGGTAGTCGGGCGCTGGTAACGGGGCGCGAGCGAACAGGCACAGCTGACGCCGGCGAGCGCGAGCGCTGCGATCGCGCGCGCATTGATCACGGGCGAGCCGGGGCCGTCGTCGGCTCACCCTGCTGAGCGACGACGCGCACCAATGCACCGTTGGTGAGCGAGTCCGGCGGGTTGATCACGATGTCATCCCCTGCGTCGAGTCCCGAGAGTACCTCGATGGAGGAGCCAAAGTCGCGGCCCTGCGCGATGGGCTTGAGGCGTACTCGGTGATCGCTGCCGACCGCGGCGACCGAGAGGCCCTGCGCGCGGAACAGCACCGAGTTCGCCGGCACTCGCAGGACGGGCGTCGCGGTAGCGAGGTTGAAATGCACTTCTGCATAGGCTCCCGGGAACAGTTCGTGGTGCGGATTCTCGACCTGCAGCTCCACCTGCAGCGTTCGCGATGCGGGGTCGAGCGCCTGTGCGGTGAACGCCACCGCGGCCGGATAGTGCTTGTCCGGATGTTCGGAGAAGACCAACTCTGCGTTGACTCCCGGTCGAATGCTCGACGCGTAGGGCTGCGGCACGGACACGTAGATTCGCAGGCGGTGCGTGTCGGCGACCCGGAACAGCGCCGCGCCCGGGCTCTGGCCGGCATTGATGAGCGCTCCGATGTCGGTGTTGCGCTGGGTGACCACGCCGTCGAACGGCGCCAACACCCGCTTGAATGACTCCATGTCGCGCAGCCGAGCGACGTTCGCGGCGGCCGACTCGACGGCCGCCTTCTTGGCAGCAGCGTCGCCCGCGCGCTGTTCGGCGTCCTGCTTCGATACCGACTCGGTCGCCAGCAACCCCTGCCAGCGCACGTCGGTGGATTTGGCGAGCAGATAGTTCGCCTGGGCGGTTGCGAGGTCCGCCTGAGCCTGGCTCAGCTGCTGATCCACTTCCGGAGAATCGATCTCGGCGAGCAGCTGACCCTTCTTCACCGGTGTGCCGATATCCGTGTACCAGGCGCGCAGATAGCCGTTGGTGCGAGCGTAGATCGGGGCCTCGAAATAGGCCTGGACGCTGCCGGGCAACACCAGAGCCTCCGATCCCGCTGCAACGGTGGGCTTCACCGTGACCACCGTCGTTGCAGCCAGGATGGCCGACTCGCGGCTGAGGGCGTTGCGGGCGCCGACGCGGCTGAATATTCCCCAGCCGGCGAGCACCAGGGCGATGGCGGCCGCCAGCCACGCGAATTGCCGCAGCCGCGCGTCGGAAATCGGTGGGGGCGGCGAAGGCGGCGGCTCGGTCATTGGGTCACTCCGGGCGATTCCAGGCTGCCGGCTTTGCGGCCGTGGATCATGACGAAAACGGTCGGCACGAAGAGCAGCGTCGCCACCGTGGCAAAGATGAGGCCACCGATCACGGCGCGCCCCAGAGGCGCATTCTGCTCGGCGCCTTCGCCGAGCCCGAGCGCCATCGGCACCATGCCGATGATCATGGCGAGCGCCGTCATGATGACGGGGCGGAAGCGCGTGTAGCCGGCGGTCAGCGCCGCCTGCAGGGCATCGTCTCCGGCATCCATGCGCTGGCGCGCGAAACTGATCACGAGCACGCTGTTGGCGGTCGCCACCCCCATGCACATGATCGCACCCATCAGCGCCGGCACGCTCACCGGCGTGCGGCTGAGGAAGAGCATCCAGACGATGCCGGCGAGCGCCGCCGGCAGCGCGGTGATGATGATGAACGGGTCACGCCAGGACTGGAAATTAACGACGATCAGCAGATAAATGAGCACCACCGCGCCCGCCAGGCCCTCCAACAAGCCGTGGAACGAGTCGGTCATGGTCTTGATCTGGCCACGCACGATGACGCGCGTACCGCGCGGTACGTCGTGCCGCGTCTCGGCTATCAGCCGATCGATCCGGGTGGAGACGAATCCGAGGTCGGTGCCCTGCACCGCCCCGTAGATATCGATGACCGGCATTGCATCGAAGTGGCTGACGACGCCGGGTGCAACGCCGCGACGGAAGGTCGCCAGGTTGGAGAGCATCTGCGGCGCGCCGCCGGCGGAGGCGCTCAGCGGCGTCGCCGCGAGGTCGTACAGGGAAGTCAGTTTGTACTGCGGCGTTTGTGCAGTGACGGTGTACTGGGAGCCGGTCTTCGGATCGATCCAGAACGAGGGCGTGGTCTGGAAGCTGCCGGAGAGCGAGGTCAGGAGATTCGACGCCACATCGCGCTCGGTCACGCCGAGCAGCGCCGCCTTGCTGCGATCGACATCGACCTGGAGCTGCGGATGGTCGAAGACCTGGTGCACGCGCAGGTCCACGGCGCCCGGTATGCCGCGCATCCGCTCGAGCAGCAGATTCGCGTATTGGCGGTTGGCCTCGACGTTGAAGCCGGTAACTTGCACATCGAGCGGCGCCGGCAGGCCGAAGTTGAGGATCTGGCTCACGATGTCCGCGGGCGGGAACGTGAACAGCGTCGAGGGGTAAACCTGCGGGAGTTTCGCGCGCAGCGCGCGCACGTAGTCATCGGTCGGGTGATGGTTGCGGCCCAAGCTCACGTAGATGTCGGCGTCGTTCGGGCCGATGGGCGCCGAGGTGGAGTAG
This sequence comes from uncultured Gammaproteobacteria bacterium, assembly GCA_963843295.1. GTDB lineage: Bacteria > Pseudomonadota > Gammaproteobacteria > Steroidobacterales > Steroidobacteraceae > Bog-1198. The sequence continues at coordinate 86,280 of CAWJJP010000012.1, forward strand.
GTCAGATTGATGCCGCTGTTGGGCAGGCCGATGTTGTCGACGATGGTGTCCAACTCCCTGGCCGGGATGATGCCGCGGATCGTGGCCTCGACCTGATCGCACAGCGCCGCCGTCTCATCGATGCGCAGCCCCGTGCGCGCCCGCAGGTGCAGCCGGATCTGGCCGGCGTCGACGCTCGGGAAGTAGTCCTGCCCCAGGCCCGGCAGATAGCGGCCCATCGGGAACGCCAGGACTGCAGTCGCCGCCATGGCGGCCAGGAACGGCAGGGCGAAGCGCGGGCCGCTCGACAGCGCCCGCTCGAGCAGCGCGCGATAGTGATTGCGCCAGCGCGCAAAGCCCTGCTCGAAGCGCGCTTGACATCGGGCAAGGAAACCCGGTCGAGCCGATGCATCGGGCTCATGGCGCCGCAGCCAGTACTTGGCGAGCGTCGGGACCAGTGTGCGCGACAGCAGGTACGAGGCCAGCATTGCAAAGACCACCGCCTCGGCGAGCGGCACGAACAGGAATCGCGCGATACCGGCGAGCAAGAACATCGGCACGAACACGATGCAGATGGCGAGGGTCGACACGAGCGCCGGCAGCGCAATCTCGTGCGCGCCGTTGAGAATGGCATTCTCGACTTCCTCGCCCCGCTCGAGATGCCAGTTCATGTTCTCGATGGTCACGGTGGCATCGTCGACCAGGATGCCGACCGCGAGAGCGAGGCCGCCGAGCGTCATGATGTTGATCGTCTCGCCCAGCGCGGACAGGCAGATGATCGAGGCGAGGATCGACAGCGGTATGGAAATGGCGATGATGAGCGTGCTGCGCCAGCTGCCGAGGAACAGCAGCACCATCAGTGCGGTCAAAGCTGCCGCGATCACTGCTTCGCGCACCACGGCGTCGATCGCCCCGCGGACGAAGATCGACTGATCGCCGATCGCTTCGATTTTGAAGGAGGGCGGAAGCGCTTCGCGCATACGCGGCAGGCGCTCCTTGATGCCGCGGATGATGTCGAGCGTCGAGGCGCTGCCGTTCTTGAGGATGCTCTGCACCACTGCGCGGCGCCCGTCGCGGCGCGCGATGTTGGTCTGCGGCGGATAGCCGTCGCGCACGTGCGCGACGTCGCGCACGTAGATCACGCTGCCGTTGCGCGTCGCGACCGGGACGTTGTTCAAATCCTCGATCTGCTTGGGATTCGCGTTCAATGCCACGTAGTACTCGAGGTCGCCGATCTTCTGCACTCCGGCGGGCAGGATCAGATTCTGCGCGGCGATGGCGTTGGTCACATCGTTGCCGGACAGGCCGCGCGCGCGCAATGCGTCGGGGTCGAGATCGACTTGAACCTGCCGCTGCAGGCCGCCGTACGGCCAGGGCAGGGTAACCCCGGGGACGGAGGCGAGCGCGGTGCGCAGGACGTTTTGGCCCAGGTCGAAGATCATCGCCTCGGAGAGATCTTCGCTCGACATGGCAAGCTGCAGGACCGGGACCGTCGAGGCGTTGAAGGCGAGAACGTAGGGGGCCGTCGTACCCGGAGGCGCGAAAGACAAACCGGTCTGGGATTGGGCGGTGATCTGCGCGTAGGAGAGCTCTTCGCTGGCGTACGGCTGGAAGAAATACTTCACCACGCCGATGCCGTTGAGCGACTGCGACTCGGTGTGTTCGATGTCGTTGACCGCCACTTGCGTCGAGCGCTCGGAACCCAGAACCAGACGCGTCGCCATCTCGTCCGGCGCGAGGCCCGAGTAGCGCCACACGACGGCAACCACCGGAATCTTGATGTTGGGGAATATGTCGGTGGGCGTGCGTAGGATGGTGAAAACGCCGAGCAGCGCAATCAGCAGCGCGAGCACGATGAACGTGTAGGGGCGTCGCAGCGCCAGATTAACGATCCACATGAGCCCTCACGGCGTCCCGCCCGGTTCGAGCACCGAATATTCCTCCGCCTTCAGCATGGGCACGGATTCTAAGCTGCATCGTCATGGGCTGCGAGTGCGATCGAGCGGGTTTCGCCGCTCGAGATCGAAGACGGGGATATGGCAACGGATCTGGTGGCCCGGCTCGGCGCCCGGCTGCAGCGCAGGCTCGCGCTCCTCGCAAAGGGAACCTATTTTACGGGGACAACGCGGGTGAAAGACGCAGCCCGTCGGCTGCCCCTGATCCGCGCTCGCAATCTCGCCTTGCAGGTGGACATGCCGCTCGTTCTCGCCATCCAGGCTTGGGACCGCCGAGAGCAGCGCCGCGGTATAGGGATGATGCGGTCCGGCAAACACCCGTTCGGACGGTCCGATCTCCAACAGCCGGCCCCGGTAAAGCACGGCGATGCGATCGGAGAGATAGCGTACGGTGCCGAGGTCGTGGGAAATGAACAGGTAACTGACCTGGTGCTTCATCTGCAGGTCGACCAGCAGATTCAGAATAGCCGCCTGTACCGATACGTCGAGCGCAGAAGTCGGTTCATCGCAGATCACGATGCGCGGCGCCCCCGCAAAGGCGCGCGCAATCGCAACGCGCTGCTTCATCCCTCCCGATAGCTCGCGGGGGCGTAGATTCAGATAGTGATCGTCCAGGCGCACCGATCGCATCAATTCGAGCAGCCGCGCCGGCCGTTCCGGTTTGGGAACGCGCCCAAGACGCGCGAGCGCGCGTCCGATCAGGCGGCGTATGCCGTGGGAGGGGTTCAGCGCCGAGTCGGGATTCTGAAACACGATCTGCAGTGATTTCAACTCGCCCGCCCGGCGCCTGCGGCTCTCGCCGGCGAGAGCCGCACCGTCCAGTTCGATGACTCCGCCGGGATCCGGCGAGGCGAGACCGACCAGGAGGCGCGCCAGAGTGGTCTTGCCGCTCCCCGATTCACCCACCAAGCCCAGTGTCTCACCAGGCCACAGTTCGAGCGAGACCGTATGCACCGCACGCACCCGACGACGAGCGCTGCCGAAGGATTTGCTCAGCGCGGTGGCCCTGAGGAGCGGCGGCTGGTTGCGATCGACGGCAAGCGGCTTCGGCAGTTCATCCGGCGTCGTGCCCGCCAGTGTCTGAGCGCGCGGATAAAAATGACAGCGGCTGCGGCGGTTGCCGAACTCGTATAAATCCGGCGCGGCGGTCAGACATCGTTCCTCAGCCAGTCCACAGCGCGGCGCAAACATGCAGCCATGCAGCTCCTCATCGGGCCTGGGCGGAGTGCCGCGAATACTGTCCAGCCGGCCGTGATCCTTGCGTCGACCGTGCCGCGGCACACAGCGCAGCAGCGCGACCGTGTACGGATGGCGCGGATCGCCGAAGATTTCCGCCGTCGGGCCTTCTTCGATCAGCGCGCCGGCGTACAGCACCCCGACACGGGCGCACATTTCATGGATGACGGCGAGGTTGTGGCTGATGAACAGAATGGAGGTCGCGAACTCGCTGCGCAGCTGACCGATCAGATCGAGAATCCCGGCCTCCACCGTGGCATCGAGGCCGGTCGTCGGCTCGTCGAGGATGAGCAGCTTTGGATTCATGGACAGCGCCATGGCGATTGCGATGCGCTGCTGCATGCCGCCCGACAACTGATGCGGGTAGCGACGATAGACCGATTTGCCGTCGGCGATCCGCACGCGCGCCAACATGGCGGCGGCCCGATCCTTCGCTTGAGCAGAGGTCGCACCGTGCAGACGAAAGATTTCGGCGATCTGCTCGCCGACCCGCATGGACGGATTCAGGGCCCGTGCGGGGTCTTGATGGACCATGGACATGGTGGTGGCGCGCAGGCGGCGGATATCTTCTTCGTCGAGCGAGAACACGTCGCGTCCGGCGACGCAGATCCTGCCGCCCAAAACACGGCCGTTGGACGGCAGATAACGGACTGCGGCGAGCGCCACTGTCGACTTGCCGCAGCCCGATTCGCCGACCAGTCCGTAGGCCTCGCCCGGGGCGATTCGAAAACTGAGGTTTCGCAGCACGTTCAGCTCGCGCCCGCGCAGGCGGTAGGCGACGTCGAGATCTTCGACGACGAGAGCGTCCACAGCGCCGTTCATGCGACGACCGCCCGCTGGATGCCGTCGGCGGCCAGGTTGACGCCGACGACCAGCGAGGCGACGGCGAGGGTGTTGAACAGCACCGGCCACCAGATTCCGCCATTGATCAGCCCATAGCTTTCGGAAACCGCAAGTCCCCAATCCGGCGACGGCGGCTGGATGCCGAACCCGATGAAGCTCAGGGTCGCCACTGTGAAGATGGCGTAGCCCAGGCGAACGGTCGCCTCGACCACGATGGGTGGGATCACATTCGGCAGGATTTCAACGAACATGATGTAGATGCCACGTTCGTTGCGCAGCCTCGCGGCAGCAACATAGTCCAGCTCGCGCTGCGCCAATACGGCAGCGCGCACCGTACGTGCAACCAGCGGCGCGAAGATGATGCCGATCACGACGATGACGGTCCAAGCCGATGTGCCGATCGCGGTCAAGGCGAGAAGCGCGATGATGACGAGCGGCAGCGCGAGCAGGGCGTCGATCACGCGTCCGATCACATCATCGATGATGCCGCGAAAATAACCGGTCACGAGCCCCAACAGGACTCCGAGGCCGACACCGAGGGCCGTCGCCAGCGGGGCCACCAACAAAATGTCCCGCGCGCCGACAATGACCCGTGAGAACACGTCGCGCCCGAGCTGGTCCGTGCCGAACCAGTGCGCGGCGGAGGGCGCAACGAGGGTGTTCATGATGTCGTCCTCGAACGGATCGAACGGCGCAAATCGGCGGCCGCACAGCGCGCAGATCGTCCAGAACGCCACGATCGAGGCTCCGGTCAAGAACGGGCCTGAGCGCAACAGGCCGTGCCAACGAGCCTTCATTCGGCCTCGCCGAATCGAATGCGCGGATTGAGCAGCGCATGCAACAGGTCCGCAATCAAACCCGCCACGATGTAGATGATCCCGACGGTCAACACCCCGCCCTCCAGCATCGGGAAATCCCGGTCGCGCGCAGCGGCGTAAATCAAGCCGCCGATACCGGGATAACGGAACAGCGTTTCGACGACCACGAGGCCACCCATGAGATATCCAAGCTGAGTGGCGGTGACCGTGATCGTCGGCAGCAGCGCGTTCCTGAGGACGTGTCTGAAGAGAACAGCGCGCGGCTTCAGTCCTTTGAGGACCGCGGTTCTCGTATAGTCCGCCGTCAACGCATCGAGGGTACCGGCACGCGCCATGCGCGCGAGATACCCGAACAGCACCAACACCAGCGGCAGGGAGGGCAGCAGCAGATAATGGATCTGCGTGAGCGGCGTTGCCCCCACCGGCCAATGGGCGGTGACCGGCAGAACTTTCAGCCAGATGCCGAAGATCATGATGAGTACGATGCCGCTCACGAATTCAGGCAGGATGGTCGCCGACAGTCCGATCAGGCCGACGATGCGGTCAACGGGACCGCCGGCGTGCAATGCGGACCAGACTCCGCTTGCGATGCTGAGCGGAACCACCAATACGAAGGCAACGGCCCCGAGTTTCACCGAATATCCGAGGGCCGTCAGGACGAAAGGAGCGACCGGTGCGCGATAAACGTACGAGTCGCCCATATCGCCGCGCGCAAAATGACTGATCCACTCCCAATACTGAATCAGGAGGGATCGATCGAGGCCCAGCTGGTGATCGAGATTTGCGACGGCGCGGGCATCGGCGAGCGGCCCGAGGATGGCGCGCGCGACATCGCCCGGCAGCAACTGGCCGCCGGCAAACACCATTGCGCTCAACAGTCCCAGCGTGATCACGGTGAGTGCGGTGCGCCTGGACAACATTCCGCCGATCGTCACGGACATTCAGCCGTTGTCGAGGACTTCAGTAGTAGCCGTGGGAGGATGCCGTCATGGGTTTCGGCTGCTCGATGCCGTCGATGAGAATACGATCGACGAATTCATTATAGAAGCTCACGAGACCTCTTATCCGCGCCGCCTCGAGCACCGGGTCCGGATAGTACCAGACCATGTTTTCGTGGCGTTTCCCCCGGACGGTCACGTGATAGTAGTTGGAGATGCCCTTGTACGGGCAGCGCGAGATGTAGCGGCTGGGGGAGAGCAGATCGAGGCGGGTGTCCGAGATGGGCAGATAGTAGCGCGTGGGCATTCCGGTTTCGAACAAGAACGTGGCCCGCCGCGAATCGGCAACGGTCTCACCATCGACGATGACCTCGACATGCCGCGAGGAGGGCAGGCAATCGACCCGCCGGAAGGGGTCGCGCGCATGCACGAAGACTTCCTCGTCCTCCTCGTACCAATGATTCATCTTGCTCCAATAGAACGCCATGTACCCGGCGATCGGCGGGCAGCCTTTGACCGGCTCGAGATAGCGCCAGCCGGCATCCTCGACCAGTGTGACGCCGGTGTTGATCGAGTAGTGCGTCGCCGTGCCCTTGAACGGCGATTCGGTGGTGGTGGCGCTCGGCATGAGAAACTCTTCGTGCACGTCTTTGATCGGAAAATAGTAAACCGGCAGATGATCCGACTCCTGCATCACCAACGCTTCGATGGTATCGGCGACGAACAGCTCTCCGACCCGGACACGCAGCCGTTTCGGCGAGGCCATCGTGAAGACCACATAGCCGGGCTCGAACGGATATTGCCCGATGCCGTCGAGGATCGGAAAATGCGGTCCGCGTCCGCGTAGATGAGGCTTGCGCATGGGTATCAACTCCGGCTGACGCGGTCGAGCAACAGGCCGGCCGCGATGGGAACGAGACCGGTGACGCCTTTGCGCACCGGAACCAGTAGGTCGGGAAAGTAGCTGATGATCAAAGGCGTCTCCTCGAGCAGCAGCTTCTGAATATCGCGGGCTGCGCTTTGCTGTGCTTGAAGATCGAGCGCCCTCACATAGCGCGGGACCATCGCGTCGTAGGCGGCGCTCTTGAAATGTGCGGCGTTCCAAGCGCCATTGCTCAGCAGGGGGTTGCCGAGCAGGGTATTCGGTACGCCGCGATGCGCGTAATCCGTGATGCCGACCGCGCTGTCGAGCCAATCCGACTGCCCCGGAATCGATTTCCCGTAGTACAGCGACTGCGTTTCAACTTTGAGGCTGATTCGAATACCGATCATCTTCGCGAAATTCTGCACGAGCTGCGCATACTCGGGAATGTCGGTGTAGTGTTCGGTGGTGAGCGTGACATCGAAGCCGTCGGCGGCGCCCGCGGCCGACATCAGCCGCCTGGCCTTGGCGAGGTCCTGGTCCCGTTGCGGCACCGTCGGGTCGGTCGATGGGAACAGCGGCGCGAACGGGCTGTCGTTGCCCATCGAGCCCATGCCGCGGCACAGACCCTCGACGAGCTTCCTTCGGTCCAGGCTCAGCGCCAGAGCCTGACGCACGCGCTTATCGGTGAATGGCGCGAGGTCGCACCGCATATGCAACTGGCGATGATTGGCCGATCGAACCCTCGTTATAACAATGTCGGGATTCGCGCGAATCGCCGGACTCATGACCACGGGGATGGCGTCGAGGATGTCGACGTCGCCGGCCTGCAAGGCAAGCAGCCGCGGTTGAATGTCGGAATAGAATTTGAATTCGACCTGATCCGGCAGCGCCTTCGGCCCCCAATAGTCGGGGTTGCGAACGAACGTGGCGCCGTCCCGCGGACGATAGCTCTGCAGACGGAACGGCCCGGTTCCCACGAAGTCGCGCTCGTAGTTGCCGTGATAGCTCGCCGGCAGAATGACCGCGTTGTAGTTGTCGATGGAGACCGCGTAGGGAAAATTTCCGTTCGGCGCGTCGAGATGAAAGGCGACGGTATGATCGTCGATTTTTCGGGTGCCTCCCTTCGACAGCAGTCCTTTGAACACCGACAGCGCGTTCGAAACGTTCCCCGGATCGGAAAGCCGGTCGAAGCTCGCCACCACATCGTCGGCGCGCAATACCTCGCCGCCGTGAAATTTCACGCCGCGCCGCAACTTGAACGTCCAGACGCTGCCATCCCCATTGTGCGACCAGCTCTCCGCCAGCACCGGCTTCAAGGTGAGATCGGGCTCGGTGACGCAGAGAAATTCGGCGACCTGGAATATGAGCTGATAGCTTCCGCTGTCGTTGACCCGGATGGGGTCGATGACGCCGTGGGGCATGGCGACCGCGGCCTTGACGAGGCCGCCGGGCGGCCCGTCGGCAGCGGCGCGCTGAGGGGCACATTCGACTCCCACCGCGGCGCACAGAACGCGCAGCAGCGGCAAACCAACACCCAATCTCGTGGCGTGCCTCAAAAAAATGCGTCGGTCGATGCGCGCCTCGAGCAGATCATCGAGCAACGCATTCTCGACGTCGCCGAACCGGCGTCTGGCACCGTCGACGGAGTGGCGGGCCATTGCGTCGCGGATCTTTGTCATTGCGCGACGATACAACGGTTTGTTGGCTGCGCAGCGCATCTTCTATATTCTGAATGGTTCAAAATCATGGGACTTTCACAGCCGATGATCGAGTTGACGCAAGCGCAGATCGAAAAATGGCACGAGGATGGATTCATCGTCATCGAGCAATTTCTATCGGCCGAAGAAGTCGAGCTGGCGCGCTCGCGTTTCGAACCGCTGTTTCGCGGCGAGTTCGCCACCGGCCTCGATCCGGACGAATGGAATTGGCGCGCAGGACGCGATGCGGAGGACCGCACGCGTCAAATTTGCAATGGATGGAAATCCGATCGTGTCGTCGCGGGCATCGTGCTCAAGCCGGAGATCGGCCGCATCTGCGCCACGCTCGGCGGTTGGCGTGGCGCACGCCTCGGCCAGGACAACGTCATCTGGAAGCCGCCGGGGGCCAAGCCGCTCGGCTACCATCAAGACGACAGCTATTGCGACTGGGTGGTGCCGAGCGGCTATGTCACCGTGTGGATGGCGCTCGACGACACCTCGGCAGCGGGGGGCACCATCGAATACGTACGCGGCTCGCACCGCTGGGGCAAGTTTCCGCCCATCCGTCAATTTCACGCCCCGGAGGACTATCGCGAGGCGTTGAAGGAGGCGGCGGCTTCGATCGGGCAGACAGCGGACATCGCTTATGTGGAAGTTCCCGCCGGCGGTTGCGCCGTGCATTCGGGGCGTACCTGGCATGGCTCCGATTCGAACCGCTCCGCTCAGCCTCGCCGCTCGCTCGTCACGCATTGCATCTCCTCGGAATGCCGATTTCACCCGACCAAGGTCAATCACATTTACAGCCGCTACAAGCGAATCCACGACGATACGATGGACGAGAGTTTCTTTCCGATCCTGTGGACGCGAACGGGCCATCGCACGCCGCATCTGCCATGATCGGATCGCCGGGCTTCCCGATTATTCCCTGTCGACCGAATTGACGCCTATCAGTTGGCGCCGCGCGTAATGCAGGTGGTTCGTGACGATGGCCACGGCGGTCTCGGTATCGCGTGTACGAATGGCCTCGTAGAGCGCGGCGTGCTGCTGATTGTATTCGGCAATGCGCTGTGGCGTGAGAACCTTGTCTTTCATCGCATTCCACTGGCTGTGCGTGCGCACGGCATTGATCTGGCGATAGACCCACACCATGAGCGGATTGCGCGTCGCTTCGGAAATCAACTGATGGAATTCCTCGTCCCATAGCGTGAAGCCCTCGCGTCGCCGCTCGATGCCTCCATGCGCGCGATCGTGGCCTCGAAGCGCGCGATGTCGCGTGCGGTGGCATTCAGTACCGCCAGGCGCAACCATCTTCGGCTCGATTCCGAGCCGCACCTCGATCAGCTCGAGCGGACTCGGTCAGCTCGGCGATGTCCTTCGCGTCACCGCGGGCCGCGAAAATTAACGAAGGTGCCGGCGCCGAGCCGCCGCGTCACCAGCCGCTCGCTTTCGAGGCGGTTCGAGCGCGGTGCGAATGGTGGCGCGCGAAGCACCGAAGGCCGAGGCGAACTGACGCTCGGCCGGCAGCTTCTCGCCGTACGCGTAGCGGCCGCCGAGGATCGCTTGCCGCAATTGCGCGGTGATCCACCACGAGCCGGGAACCGGGTCGAGTCATGACCGCCTCGACCTCCGCCGCGTGGTGATACCAATTTCAGCCATGACTGGAGAGGTGGGTGGCGATTGGTGTAAATTGGTTTGAAATCGGCACAATCCTATGTGACACTATCCCCGTGCCGCGTCAAGCCCCTCCGACATTCCGAGCCTTGCAGGCAACTGCCGACCCCGGAGCGCGTGACCGTGGCGCTTCCGCGGCCACGAAATACGTGATCATCGGCGCCGGCATCCACGGCCTCTCCACCGCATGGCACCTTGGCGAGGCCTTGCGCCGCTCGGGGCGCGGCAGCGGCAAGGACATCCTGGTCGTCGACAAGTCCGATATCGCCGCGGGCGCCTCGGGCATCGCGTGCGGCGTGATCCGTAACAACTATTATCAGCCTGCCATGCGTCGCCTCATGGCGCACAGCGTTTCGGTCTGGGAGAGCGATCCCGAGGCTTTCAGCTACCACCCCGTTGGCTATATGCAGATCAGCCCGGAGGTCATGCACAGCCAGGTGGCGACCATCGCTCAGCAGCAGCAGGAGATCGGCTATGAATCGGTCTTCATCGAGGGCGCGAAGGAGTCGATCACCTACATGAAGGGCCTGTTCGACGACTGGCAGGCCAAGGGCATCACCTCGGTGCTGCACGAGAAGAAAGGCGGCTACGCCAACAATACCGCCTCGATCCGCGGGCTGGCGAAGAAGGCCGAGCAGGAGGGAGTCCGGATCCTGACCAACGTGAAGGTGACCGGCTTCAAGAAGGACACCAGCGGGGCCGTGCGCACGGTGCTCACGGATCAGGGAAATATCGACTGCGACACCGTGGTCATCGGCGCCGGGCCGTGGGTGAAGCAGATCTGGGATATGCTGGGGCTGCCGGCCGCGATCACGATCAAGGGACGCGACGGCAAGGTGCACGAAAACGTGCCGATGTGGACTTTCTGGTCGCTGCAGGAAGGAACGCTTGGCGTCGATCCCATGCTCCAGCGGACCAACGACGGCAAACTTCCGCCGGTGATCCACGTCGACACCGATGCGACGCTCTATTCGGACCTCGATCACTCGGTGATCACGGACCAGCTCTGGGGTATCTATTACAAACCAGATTTCAATTTTGGCGGCGTACAGGGCGGTGCCATGCCGTTCAAGGTCAAGGCCGATCCGGCGAACGTGAAAATCGATCCCTACGGGCCCGAATCGCCGGATTTCGTGGTCGGCGAGGATTTCGCCCGTATGTGGTGCTCGGCACTCGCCTTCTGCCAGAAGCGATTCGAGGGCAAGTTGCCGCTGTACAAGAAGGAGCCTTCCGGCGGCATCGGCAGTCCTTTACGGCCGATAATTTCCCGGTATTCGACCGCTTCTGCGGCAACGTGTACGTGGTTGCCGACTCCAACCACGGCTACAAGATGATCGGCGTCGGCAAGCTCGTGGCCGAGGAGATCTGCGGCCGGACGAGCGAGCTGCTCGAGCCATTCCGCTTCTCGCGTTTCGCCGAGGGCAAACTGCACCCAACGTCCAACAGTCCGTTTCCGTGGAGTTAGAAACGGCATGCGTGGACGGAATACTTCGTGGCGGTATCACGCCTTAAGAGGGGAACTCAATGACTGATTTGGACGCCCATGTAAATGCCGCGGGGCGGAGCGATCTCGTCAAGCAGGTGCGGGAGAAGATCAACGAGCTCGGCATCCAGTACATCTACTACCAGTTCGTGTCGGTCACCGGTCGCATCGTCGGCAAGGGGATACCGGCCGACCATTGGGAACGCGTCGCCGAGCGGGGCTTTCAGCTCGTCTATGGCTCCACCGCCAATCTGTATCGTCGACCGGCACAAGAACTACATCGGCTACGGGGCGGAAGCCTCCGAGCTGGTCGGCATACCCGATCCGGAGACCTTCATGCAATTGCCCTGGGACAAGCGGGTCGCGCGCGTTTTCTGCACCTGCTTCCGCAACCGCGAGGAGAGGGAGAACCCCGGCGGGCACCTGACCTCCGACTGCCGCGGCAACCTGCGGATCATCCATGAGGCGTTCAAGAAAGCCCACAAGGGACTGCATCTGCGCCATGGCTGCGAGCCCGAGATGATGTGGCTCAAGAAAGGCGCAAACGGCCTGCCGGACGGGGGATTCTCCAAGCCGAACTGCTATCACATCGATCAGTTCGAATCGCTGCGTCCCGTGTTCATGCGTGCAATCGAGTACTCGCGCGCGATGGGTCTCGACATGATCCAGGGCGATCACGAGGACGCGCCGGGTCAGCTCGAGCTCAACTGGATGTACGACGACTGCCTGCGCACGGCCGATCGACTTACCACCTACCGGCAGATCTGCGCGCAGGTCGCGCGCGAATTCGATCTGATCGCCTGCTTCATGTCGAAGCCGTTCATGGGCGTCTCGGCGTCCGGTTGCCATCACAACCTCTCGCTATGGCGCGGCGGCGAACAGAAGCTGAACAAGCTCGGCCATGCGGAGTTGCCCGGACTCGAGGAAAACTTCACCTATCTCGAGGGCGGCGAAAACACTTTCATGCCGGTGAAGGGCGATCCGAAGCCCGGGCCCATCGGGCTGCACTGCATCGGCGGTCTGATCAAGCACGTCGGTGCGCTGACGGCGATCGGGTCATCGACCGTCAACTCCTACCGTCGGTCTGTGGGACACCGGCTTCTGGGCGCCGGTGTATGCCGACTGGGGCTATCAGAATCGCACCTGCGCGCTGCGCATCTCCGCACCGGGGCGGTTCGAATACCGCTCGGTCGATTCGACCGTGAATCCTTATTTGATGGCGGGAGCCATTCTCAGGGCGTTCGACGACGGCATCAATCACAAGCTCGATCCTGGCGAGCCGGAGGAGCGCAATATCTACGTCGCGATGGCCGCCGGCAAGAAGGTGAAGAAATTGCCCATGTCGCTCGGCGAGGCGCTGACCGAGCTGGACAAGGACGAGACCATCAAATCGGCGATGCCGGGCGAGATGTACCGGGTCTTTACCCACTACAAGAGCGACGAGTGGGAGAAGTTCATGTCGACCGTGACGGACTGGGATTTGAAGCAGTATTGGGACTATCTGCCCTGAAGGGCGGCGCGAGAGGAGAGCGAATCATGTGTGGAATTGCCGGATTGATTCATCGTGGCAAGACCGGGGATGTGGGACGCGAGATGACCGCGATGCTGCAATCCTTGAAGCATCGCGGCCCGGACTCGACCGGCTACGCGCTGTACGGCAAGCCGCACGGCAAGGAGCTGGTGATACGCTTCAAAGTCGCCGAGCAGGATGAGATGTCGAAGGGGTTCGAGATACACCGCCAGGTGAAAGAGCGCCGCAGCGAGATCGAACGGCGGCTCGCCGAACTCGATGCCAAGATCATCGAGGAGGACATCGCGACGGAATACGCATTCCGCTTTCGCATCGCCTATGAGGGCGACCTTCGCCGCCTCGCGAATTATATCGAGGACGTGAAGGGCGCGGAGATCCTGTCCATCGGGCATGGCCTCGAGCTGATCAAGGACCTGGGCGATGCTGCACGCGTCTCGGGCCAATACTCGCTGAACGGCTTCGTGGGCACCCACGCCATCGGACACACGCGCATGGCGACCGAATCCGACGTCGATATCCGCTCGGCCCATCCGTACTGGGCATATCCCTTCGCAGATGTCTCGGTGGTGCACAACGGCCAGCTCACCAATTACTGGAACGGGCGCCGGGCATTGGAGCGGCGCGGCCACCGCTTCGTGTCGAATTGCGATTCGGAGATGATCGCGGTTTACCTGGCCGACAGAATGGCGCAGGGGGCGACTCTCGAAGAGGCCATGAAATCTTCGATCGAAGAACTCGACGGGGTTTTCACCTATCTGGTGGCGACTTCCGACAGCCTGGGAATGGCGAAGGACACGATGGCCGCCAAGCCGATGGTGCTCTACGAGAGCGACAAGTTCATCGCCCTCGCTTCCGAGGAAGTGGCGATTCGCAGCGTCTTCCCGCACGAGATCGATACCTTCGATCCCTATGAGGGCGAAGTGCGCGTCTGGAAAAACTGAAACCGAGAGAAACTATGGCAGCCACGACAAAAGCTACGGACTTGGGAATGCACACCGAGCAGCTCGCGGGGCGCTCGCAGCAGCGCTTCTTCCACCCGGAGGAGGAGGAACGGTTCACCTATCCGCAGGCATTCGAAGTCGACTTCAAGAAGCGTACGCAATTCGACGCGGGTCCGATGAGTTCGTCCGAAGTCAATCTGAAGCTGCGCGAATTGATGAGCCAGGGCTACGGCAGCGTGGTCATGAAGAACCCGGGCGCCAAGCATTCTCTGGCGGTCGGCATCCTCAACCGGCTGAATCTGACCATCGAAGGCAGCCTCGGCTACTTCGGCTGCGGCTTGATCGATGGACCTAACATCCACATCAAGGGCCGCGTCGGCTGGTCGTGCGCCGAGAACATGCTCGCCGGTACGGTGGTAATCGACAAGAACGCCGGATCGACGTTCGGCGCCGCGCTGCGCGGCGGCGACCTCGTCTGCAAGGGCGATGTCGGCGCCCGCGTGGGCATCGACATGAAGGGCGGCTCGATCATCATCGGTGGCCGAGCCGGCGCGTTCTGCGGTTTCATGATGCAGCGCGGACGCATGGTCATCCTCGGTGATGCCGGCAAAAATCTGGGCGACTCGATGTACGACGGCACGATCTATGTCGGCGGGAAGATCGACGGGCTGGGCGTCGATGCCGTACCGGCCGACATGACCGATCTCGACGTGCAGTGGCTCGAGCGCAAATTGAAGATGTACGGCCTCGAGGCTCCGAAAGGCGCAAGGAACCTGCAGAAAATCGTCGCCGGACGGCAGCTCTGGAACTACGACAATCTCGAGCCCGCCGAGAAGAAGCTCATTCTCTAGATATTGCGAGAAAAGGAAAGCAAACCATGGCGAAGGAAAAGAAAGCGCCGGTGACGGTGCCGGCGACGAAGAGGAAACTCAGCCGAAACACGCACGTCCTCGGCCAGAGCTTCCATCTTCACTCCCCAGGTGATGGATGACATCCACATCAAGAGCGAGCTCGGCCGCTATCGTATGCGCGGCTTCTCGCTGTTCAAGAAGATCCCCAATTGGGACGATCTGACCTTCCTGCCCGGCACGTTGACCCGTTTCGTCATCGAGGGCTATCGCGAGAAGTGCGAGACGAAGACGATCATCGGCCCGCGGGCCAAGCGCCCCCTGGTGCTCGACATTCCGGTTTACATCACCGGCATGAGTTTTGGCGCACTGAGCTACGAGGCGAAGATCGCCCTGGCTCGCGGCGCGACCATGGCCGGCACCGCGACCTGTTCTGGCGAAGGCGGCATGATCCCCGATGAGCGCCGCTATTCCTCGAAATGGTTCTATCAGTGCATCCAGTCCCGCTATGGGTTCAACCCGAACCATCTGCGCCTGGCCGATGCCTGCGAGTTTTTCATCGGTCAGGGCTGCAAGGTGGGTCTCGGGGGCCATCTCATGGGCCAGAAGGTGACGGATCAAGTGGCTGAAATGCGCTCGCTGCCGGCCGGCATCGACCAGCGTTCGCCCGCCCGCCATCCCGATTGGCTCGGCCCCGACGATTTGGCGCTCAAGATCAACGAGATTCGCGAAGCGACCAACGGGGAAATCCCGATCCAGCTCAAGCTCGGCGCGGCCCGCGTGTACGACGACGTGCGCATGGCCGCGAAGACCGGACCCGACAGCATCTATATCGACGGCATGGAGGGCGGCACCGGTGCCGGCCCGCACATTGCCACCGAGGAGACGGGGGTGCCCGGAATCGCCGCGATTCGTCAGGCCCGCAAGGCGCTCGACGATGTCGGCATGTCCGGCGAGATTTCATTGGTCTATGCCGGAGGCATCCGCAACGGCGGCGATGTCGCCAAGGCGCTGGCACTCGGTGCCGATGCCGTGGCGATCGGGCATTCGGCGCTGATGGCGCTCAACTGCAACAAGGACATCCCGGAAGCCGACTACGAAAAGGAAATCGGAGTCGAGGCGGGCCATTGCTATCACTGCCATACCGGACGCTGCCCGGTCGGCGTGACCACCCAGGATCCGGTGCTGCGCAAGCGTCTCGATCCCGATGGGGCTGCGGAGCGGGTCTACAATTTTCTCCACACCCTCACCATTGAGGCGCAGATGATGGCGCGCGCCTGCGGCAAGACCAACGTGCACAGCCTGGAACCCGAGGATCTGGCCGCGCTCACCATGGAAGCATCGGCGCTCGCCATGGTGCCTCTCGCCGGATCGCAGTACACCGTCGGCCGCCCCGACATGACCCGCTATTGAGGGAGCTAAGACCATGGCGAAAGTAATCAAGCTCAGCAAATATGCCAAAAAAGCGACCAAGCCGGCCGCCAAGTCCTTGGGTAAAGCCGCCGCGGCCAAGTCGGCCAATCTCAAGGCGAACGGCGCCAAGAGCGGCGCCAAGGACATCGATCACTTCATCAAGACGGCGGGTCTCGACACCCGGCGCGAGAAGGAGATCGGGCAGCACATCGGCTATCGCTACGACGTCAACCTGGTGCCCGACTACAGCCGGCTCACGCCCTTCCTCAAGAAGTACATGAGCACCATGGGCTGGTCGGACTTGAACTGGCTCGAGGACGTGCACCTGGGCTACGAGGAAGGCCGGGCCGCCATCTTCGACCGCAACGTCAATGGCTGGGTCACGGTGCCGGAGGGCGTCAAGCTGCCGGACAATCAGCAGGATCGCGACATGCTGGCGCGCGAGCTGCTGATCAAGTTCCAGATGTCGCCGCGCCACCCCATGGTCGATCTCAACAAGGCCTACCGCAAGTTCTGAGGAGCCTGTCTGCGCATTGCGCAGACAGGCTCCTAGCTGCGATAGCGGGCGGCATGGGCCCAATCCGGCCGGAATGAGAGAATCTCGACCCCCGCCGGAAGGTTGGGATTGAACATCCGGTTGTGCCAATAGGTCGCCTGATGGAACGCGTGACCGGCCGCGAGCCGCGCGACGATGCACGGAATCCGATACCCCTGGGTGTACTGCTCGAACTCCAGGACGCAGCGTCCCTGTGTCGCGAGCAGGGCGGCGAGCGCAGAGCCCGGCCCGAAGAGTGCCGTCATGACATCCGAAAAACGCGCCGGCTGCTGGAAATAGCTGCTTTGCAGGATCTCGAGCATCTTGTCGAAGCGCTCGTTCGGATCCTGCGTCTTCAGGTACTCGTAGCGGAACAGCTCGGTGCTCACCTGCGGCTCGGACTCCACGATCAGCGTGACGATACCGGGCGAGAACTCCTCTCCCCCCGCGACGTTGACCACGCGTGGCCGCATCCCCGAGGAGGGGCGACCGCCATCCTGGCGCGCCGCCAATTGTCGCAGGCGGCATTGCCAACCGACGAACTCACGGCACAGTGCCTTGGACGCGGGCTGGGTGAATACGACATTGTCGGGCGTGCGGGTCGTCAACTTGCCTTGCTCCCCGGCGGATACAGGCGCCCGAGCAGTTCGGCCGACGCCTTTTGGCCCGCGAGCTGTCCGCCGTCCACGACGAAGGTCTGGCCGGTGATGAAACCTGCCTCATCCCCCGCCAAAAAAACGAACAAAGGCGCGACGTCATTCACTCGACCGCTTCGGCCCAGCGGAATGTAGCGATCGATGAAATCGTGGACGAACGCCGGGCTGTCGATCGCCTCGGACATCGGGGTTTGCAGATAACCCGGTGCGACGGCATTCACGCGGATGCCGAACTGCGCGAGTTCCAATGCCATCGTCTTCGTGAGCATGACCACTCCGCCCTTGCTGGCATTGTAATGGGCATAGCCGGCCTCGCCGTCCATGGCGTTCTTGCTCGCCATGTTGATGATGACCCCGTGACGCCGCGGGACCATGTGCCTCGCCACCGCCTGGGCGACGAGGAACATTCCCGTCAAATTCACCTCGAGGACGCGCCGCCACTCGTGTGCTTCGATGGCCAGGAAAGAGGTTTCGTGTGCAATGCCCGCATTGTTGACCAGAACATCGATCGGGGCGCGCCGCTCCGCCTCGGCAACCGCCGCCGAGACGGCGGCTTCATCGGCCACGTCGAGCACGTGACCGTGTGTGAGGACTCCCGCGCGCTGCAGCGCTTGCACGGAGCGATCGAGATTCTCGGCGTGACAGTCCGCGAGCGACAGGACGGCGCGCTCGCGCCCGAAGGCTTCCGCGATGGCGAGCCCGATGCCGCGGGCGCCGCCGGTGACGAAGACGTGTTTGCCGCAGAGCGCAGGCATCAGACCCTCAGCGTCGCGCCGCCTGCGCGGCCGCGCGCACCCGCGGTGCGTAGTGCTCTTCGTACACCGTGATCAACAGCGTGCTGCCCAACACCACCAGTCCTCCGATCGCCATGCGCACAGTGAGCCGTTCGCCAAGGATGATCGCGGCAATGATCACTCCAAAAACGGGAATCAGATAATTCGACAAGCCGGCCTGCGCGGCATCGAGACGCGTGAGCACGGTGAGAAACAAGATCATCGACAGGAAATACTGCAGCCCCGCCAGCAGGCAGATACCGAGCCACACGGCGGGCCCGAACGACAGCATGCGGTGGAACGATTGCGGTTCGAGATACAAGGTGAGCGGTATGAGGCATGCGAGCACGGCATAATAGCTGTAAAGCAATACTTCGAGCGGCGTGAAGCGGCCGAGCAGCTTCTTGCCATACACATTGTAGAACGCGCTGCCGAGAACGCCCAGCATGATCAGCAGATTTCCGGTGACCACGCCGCCGCTCGCGAAGCGCAAATCGTTCCAATCGATGCCGGAGCATTGCAGCACGCCCGCAACCGCGAGCGCGAAGCTGATCCAACGCACGATGGTCATGCGCTCGCCGAGCAGCAGATAGGCGATGACCGCGGTCGCGATGGGCAGCGTCAGCGACAGCAGGGCGGCATTCGATGCCGGTGCAAGCCCCACCCCCCAGGTGATTCCGAGCTGTGCGAGCACCTGACCGAATACCCCGATGACGGCGAAGCGAGCCACGTCGCGGGCGCCGATCGCGGTCGCGGTGCCGCGACCGCGCTGCTGCCGTCGCACCAGCGGGATGAGACAGGCCGTGGCGAGAGCCATCGGCAGCAGCGTCGCGAAGATCGGGCCCATTTCCTGCTGAACGAGCTTCGCGAGAACGAACTGGCTCGCCCAAATCAAATTGCACAGGATCAGCAGGCCCCAATCTCTCAGCCTGGATGCCGTACCGTCTCTCAGGATGGCTTCGTCGCTCATGGCCTATCAGAACGGCAGGAGCCGTTCGACTGCGCGCATCGTGACGGGGCCCTCGTCGGAGCGCGTTTTTTCCGGCCCGAGTATCTCGACGGACGCCTTCGCCATGACGATCGAGACCATTTTGTTCGGATACAGGATGACCTCATTGTCACCCGAGCCGTGCATGCTCGGCAGGTACTCGATGTTGCCGGTCGAGTTCACGTAGCGCAGGAAGTGAAAGCCCATCTCGTACAGTCCATCTTCGCTCGACCCGGCGAGGGGTGCCGGCACCGGCCCCAGCGATGCATCCGCGTTCTTTACGATGGCGTTGCGCGCGCGCAGCAGGTCTACGGTCAGTTCCCGATTGAGGATTTGCGCGCCGTCGTGTGCGCCGAGCGCCTGATAGAGCATGGCGATCTTCGCCAGATCGTCGAGGGTCGGATAGTAGCCGGCGTTGCACCACACCAGACCCTCGCGCCCCCCGGCTTCGCGGGTCCTCACCACCGGGGCCTGGTGGATGCCGATCGGAGCGAGCACCTCGGTTTTCACCAGCTCCAAGAGCTCGGCTTGAGGGCCCCGCACCGATTTGAGGAAGCCCTCGATCGCGGCTCCGAGCAGGAAGTAATCCTGGTCGCGATAGCGCATGACAGTCCCCGGTTCCCACGGGTATGGGCGCAGAGTCGCGTCGATCTGACGAATCTTGTCGGCGAAGGAGGGGGCGGTGTACCACGCATCGTAATCACCCCCGAGGTAGCCGTCGAAGATGTCATTGGGGTGGGTCTTGGTGGTGCCAGTCCCGCCAAAGCCGGTTGCCATATCCGCCGCATCGATGAAGCGCACGCGATGCCACTTCGGATCGAGGCCCTGGACGTAGTCGCCGATCTTGAGCGTGAGCACCCATGGTCCGTAGACCTGGGCGAGGCGCAGCAGCGCGAGTGGCGCAAAGACGCTCTTCGTCACGGAGCGAACGCCGAAGCGCATCTCGAGCGGATACGGATACGGTCCATAAGGGGTGGCGGCTTCCTGGTAGTACAGCGTACCGCCCTGCACCAGGGCCCCCGCCACCTGCCACTTCGGGTAGAGGGGTCCGCCAAATCCGTCGAGCGTTCCCGGTGGCACGGTCTTCAGGAGTTCACTCCACGGCTTCGCCGGCAAGCGGTCCGCGAGTTCCCCCTGTGCCTGCGTCCGGCGCGCCTCGAGACGGGCGGAATCTCCCCCCGCGAGCTCGACCGGCGCGAAGCCCCAGGCCACGAAATACTGCTTGATCAGGTAGGGGCCGGTTTGCTGGATGAACTGGATTGCGAGACCGGTCACCTGGCCAGGCCGATACAGAAACGTCGCGAGACCCTGATGCGCGTGGTTCTCCGTGTCATTGACGAGCATGATCGGGAATGCGGCACGCGACCAATCTCCATCCGCCTTTTCGCGCCACACCTTGCCGAACTGGGGAATGACGCGCCAGTAGCTCGGCGACGAGCCGGCATTGCTCTCGCGAACCATCTCACCGCGCTGCACTGGTACCAGCACGTCGCCGATGGTGAAGAATTCGAGCTGCACGCCTGGGAAGATGCGCGCGTCGCGCCCTTGGATCAGCGGCTGTTGCAGGACCGGCAGCGTTTGCATCCGTGCCGGATGGATCTTGAGCACCCCGGTGAATGCGGGCGCGGATAGCGCCCCGTCACCGGGTGCGAACGCGGCGTTCGCCGTCGGCGCGTCGGGAACTCGCGCGGCCTCGAAGGATTGCACCGGTAGAAGCTCTGCCGCGCCAGCCCTGGCGCCATCGGGAATCAGCATGAAGGAGCCCACGATAAAAGCGAGCGCGCAACCTGTCCGCAACGACATACCTGAGACTCCTGTTCACTCCGCCGTCTGGGCGCGAATTGTACGTAAATCCGACGCCGCATTATCGTCCGAAAACGTTCGATGCTGCGGCTTTATCGGCGTCAAGAAGCGATAAATGGTGGTCGATGACCAGACGCAACCCGCTTCGAGCACGGTGCATGGAAACTGCGGGTGGTTGGGAGAGTCTGGATAGTGCTGTGTCTCGAGAGCGATGCCATCTCCTTGCCGATACAGCCGCTGTCCCTTGCCCAGCACCGCGCCGCTGAGGAAGTTGGCGGTGTACACCTGCAGGCCGGGCTGTGTGGTCAACAGTTCGAGCGCACGGCCCGAACGCGGGTCTTGGAGTTGCGCGGCCCGTCGCAAACTACCGGTCGTGCCGCGCAAAACGAAATTATGGTCGTAGCCGCGCGCGATGAGGAGTTGCGGTTCCGATCCGTCCCGGATCCGGGCGCTCACCACGTGCGGGGTGCGAAAATCGAATGCGGTACCGGCAACGGGGCGCACTTCACCGGTCGGTATCAGATGCTCATCGACCGGGGTGAAGCTGTCCGCTTCGACGCAAAGTTTCGCGCAGAGCGCGTCCCCGCCGGCGCCCGGGGCGAGGTTCCAGTAGCTGTGATGGGTCAAATTGAGAACGGTCGCCGCGGTGGTCGTGGCTCGATAGTCGATCCGAAGCTCATTGTCGTTCGTCAGCGTGTAGGTGAGATGCACGCTGAGCGCGCCCGGATAGCCCTGATCGCCGTCCGGACTCACCAGTGACAGCATCAGCGCCGCCCCGTTGTCGACGGCGGTGCCCTCGACGCTCCACACCTTGCGATCGAATCCCTCCTCGCCGCCGTGCTCCGCATTGGGCGGGTCGTTTTGCGCAAGCTGATAGCGCTTGCCGCCGACGCTGAATCGACCCTGTGCGATTCGGTTGGCATAGCGTCCGACGGTGGCACCGAAGTAGTGACGGCCGTGCAGGTATTCCTCGACGGTGTCGAACCCCAACACGACGTCGTCGAAGCCCCCTTGCGCATCGGCCACGACGAATCGGCGCAAGGTCGCGCCAAGCGTCAGGATCGCGGCCTCGGTTCCGAACCGGTTTCGCAGGCGAAACTCGCTCACTTCGTGCCCGGACGGCAGCCTGCCCGCGAAAGATCTGGAGACCGCGGCGGAAACTGCCGGATCGCCGCCCGCGCATGGCACCTCGTCAACCTTCAATGTCGACGTCCGCCGATTTCAGATGCCGAACGCGCAAGATCCAGTCTCCCCCGCCGAGCGCTTGAGTCGTATAGCCCGCCTCGCGGGGGTCGGGCCGCTCCTTGAGCTCGTCGCTCCCGGCGGTGACCCGCGCGGGTTTGAAGCTCAGGCGCAAAACCTCGGTGGAAGAGGGATCGAAGGTGCGATAGATGACACTGTGCGCGCCGTACTTCACCTTCTGCACCACGGAACTCGAGCGCAAGAGATGGTCCGCGCCGGCCGGCGCGAATTCGGGTACTGCTCCCATGGCCCACTGAAAGTGGCGCATGTA
The DNA here is from genome assembly GCA_963843295.1 of uncultured Gammaproteobacteria bacterium. Lineage (GTDB taxonomy): Bacteria > Pseudomonadota > Gammaproteobacteria > Steroidobacterales > Steroidobacteraceae > Bog-1198. Next base: position 108,766 of record CAWJJP010000012.1, read on the forward strand.
ATCGGAATAACCGTCGCTGAACCAGTACGAGTCGACGTAGTCCACGCCGCAACATGCGATGCGCCCGTCCGAGCCGGCAAAATAGGTTGCGTAATTCAAGGATCGGAACGCGTCCTCGCGTGCCTGTCCATCATGCGTCTTTTCAAAGAACATGGCATTGATCGCGGCCCAGCGCGCGGTGTGGTCGCCTTGGCCGGCGCGCGAGCAGCACCCGAAGGTCGCATCGGGCGTCGTCTGTTCATCGATGGCCTGCGCGCCGAAGAAAGGGCCTCGCCCGAGCTTGATCCGGACCCAGTCGAGCAACCGCCCCACGTGACCCATCCATAGCGGATCCACTGCGGCGGGATCCTCGCGAGAGAGGATGTAATAGGCAGCCATCATCGGCGTGAGCTGGTTCACGTCGTCGGTATGCCGCGGAATATCCTCGAAATATCCGGCCCATTTGTTCCAGGCGCGGCTCTCGTGGTTGAGCGGATTGTCGATCATCCATTTCAGGGCCGTTGCGCGGGCTTGGCGAAAGGCAGTGACGTCGCCGGCGTTGAGCCGAATGAGCTCGTCGAACAGCCGCAAGGGTCCGGCGATGTCGCCGCCGTACTCCTCGAGCGCGAGCGTCACGCCGGTACGGGCATCCACGCGAAAGGGCCACGGCGTGTGGTCCGCATCACCGGGGCGCACGTGTCGGGCGAGGGCTTGGGCGCATCGGATCGCCGCATCCAGATACCGGCGCTCGCCGGTGAGTTCATAGAAGAGCGCGTAGCCCGTGCCGAGTTCGCCCACCTTGTCGGTCTCGATTCCACCGTAAAACTCGTGCGGCAGGTTCTCGATGCACCGACCGTAGTCGCGCTGGTCACCGCAGCTGGTGGCAAACGGCACGCCGGGCCATTCCCAGTCGGGCGCGGTCGTCCCGTGGGCGAGCTGGTAGTCGAGCATGCCCCGAACCGTTTGCACTGCCTGTTCATCCCCCGAGTACGGGTACCACCCCAATAACGAGTCGACGAACGAGGCGAACACCATCGCGGGGTTGTGCTGCCAGTAAGTTGCCTGAAGGGTTTTGCCGTCGTAAACGGAATTGAAGAGATAGATCTTCAGGCCGGTGCCGTGACGGGTGTCATCGGGCACCTTGTGCTCGATGAAATCCCACCCGAGCCGGAGCACCTGATCGTAGCCGAGATTCTTGTCCGGCCGATACCAGGCGAGCAGTTTGCCCTGGTCATCGAGGACCACGGGATGCCATGGAACTTGTGCGTTGACATATATATCAGGGGTGGCGGTGGCGGTGGCGGTGGCGGTGGCGGTGGCGGCGGCCGCGGCCGCCGTGGCCGTGAGCAGGGAGAGGCCCACGAGAATGGACCGTGCACTGACAGTTGCCCGCGGCGTGGGAAAATTCATCGCTGTCCTCGTCGAGTTGCGGACGCCAGTGCCTATGGACGCGGCTGCGCCGCGTCATGTAACGTTATTCGATCTCGAGGCCGGTTGGCCAACTCAAACCCCCGGGGAAATTATGACACCGCCTGTGAGCAATGGACCAGCCTCTCTTTTGGCGCGCAACAGCGCTTACATTCCGGGCGGCGTGAGTTCGATCAATCGGATCATCGATCCGCCGATCTGCTTCTCGAAGGGTGAAGGCGCCTATCTGTGGGACACCGACGGCAAGCGTTACATCGACTATCACGCTGCCTTTGCGCCATTTTTTCTCGGCCATAATTTCTCTCCCGTGAACGAGGCCGTCATTGATGCTCTGCGCGGCGGCGCCAGTCTCTTCGGGGCGGGTCCTTCGGAACTCGAGGGTCGCCTCGCCCAACTGATATGCCAGAATGTCGCCGCGGTCGACAAGGTGTCGCTGCTGAATACCGGCAGCGAGGCCACGTCGCTGGCGATTCGTCTCAGCCGCGCGATCACGGGCCGGCAGCATTTCATCGTGGTGCAGGGGGGCTACAACGGCAACCACGACGAACTCGCCTGCAACGTGTTCAATACGCTCGCCGAGATAGGACCTCGCGTGTCGCCGGGCGAGTATCCGCTGTGTCCCCTCGGCGCGGGAACGACCATCGAGACAACGCATTTCGTTCACGCTGTCAATTTCAACGATCTCGACTCGATTCGGTATGTCTGCCGCCGCTATCCGGTTGCCGCGATGATCACCGAGCCGATACTGCAGAACATCGGCGTGGTGCGGCCGCAGGAAGGGTATTTGGCCTCATTGCGGGCTCTTGCCGATGAGTTCGGTTTTCTCCTGATCTTTGACGAGGTCAAAACGGGATTTCGCCATGCGATTGGCGGGTACAGTGAGATTTGCGGGGTGAGACCGGATCTCGTCACCTACGGCAAAGCCGTGGCGAATGGATTTCCACTGGCACTGATCGGCGGCAAGCGCGAGTACATGGATTTCATATTTCATCCGGAGCCGCGAAAGCGGCCGCTGGTAAGCGGGACTTACAACGGACACCCGGTCGCCGTCACCGCGGCGATTCGCACCATCGAGTATCTGCTTGCCCATCGAACCGAGGTGTACCGGCATGTGGAGGCGCTGGGGCGGCAGATGCAGGAGGGCTTGCAGCAGGTTTTCGCCGCTCATGGTGTGACGGCGTCGATTGCGCGCCAGGGCTCCGCCTTTTCCTTCTATTTCATGCCGCGCGCTCCGGTCGATTTTCACGACATCATCGAGCATCATGACTTCGAGCGGGACGTGGCGCTGCGGCGCGCGCTGATCGAGGAAGGGGTGTTCATGGTGCCCATTGCCACCAAGCAGTGCTCGATTTCCGCCGCGCACTCGGCCGAGGATGTCAGCCAGACGCTCGCGTACTTCGATCGGGCCGTGTCGAGAGTTTGGCCGCGATCAGGAAGCCGCGTGCCCGCCTAGTCTGCGCGCTCAACGTGCGCGTCCGCCATCAGCCCTTGTAGCGCGCCGCCGGCAGACCGCCGACCTCGAGATCGACGACGAATACGGCGCCGGCCAAACCGTTGGTGTTCGAGCCGCCGTCGAGTCCCACGGCTGCCGAGGTGACGAACAACTGCGTGAGGTTCGGGCCGCCGAACGTGCAGCTCGAGGGCTGCAGCACGGGGAAGTGAATGACATCGAGGAGTTCCCCATCGGGGCCGAACCTCGATACCCTGGAGCCGCCCCAGTGCGCGATCCAGATGCACCCCTCGACATCGCAGGTCAAACCATCGGGATATCCCCAGCCGGGCTCATCGAAGCGCCTGAACACGCTCTCGCCCGAAAGAGCACCGGATGGTGCCAGCGCGTAGCGATGGACCACTTTGCCGTAGCTGTCGACGCAATACATGCTGCGTCCATCCGGGGAAAAAGTGGGCCCATTGACACAAATGTAAGGTCCGACCGTGCGAGCGAGCGAGCCAGTGCGATCGCGCTCGCCCGCAGCTTCCCAACGATGCAGCCAACCGGTCGGGTTCACCCCGGCCTTGTCACAGGTGCCAACCCAGAAGCGGCCTTCGCGATCGCATTTTCCGTCATTGCAGCGGTTGCCGGGCAGATCCGGGTCGATTTCCGCCAACGGGCGGATCTCGACCGGGTTCAGGGTGAGCAGCGCGATGCCGTGCTCGAGCCCGACGATGAATCCGGGCTCATGGGCGCGCAGCGCGGCACAACCGATGCGCTGACCGATGGAGATCGACGTCTCCCTCGATCCATCCGCCTGGCAATGACGGAGCTCGCCGCGTTCGATGTCCACCCAATACAGGGTTTGCGTGCGTTCGTCCCACACGGGTCCCTCACCCAGGATCGCTCGAGTCGATCGGGTGACGAGCCGCGGCTGGTGAGGCGAATCCCGCTTGGTCAACTGAAGGCCGCCCTTTGAGAGCCGTGTAGACGCGCGTAGTGTAGTCGCACGAGATGCGGTGAGACAGGGGGTGAGTTTGCGAGTTCGAATCGCGGCCGATCGGCGGCTCCTTCTGCCTCGACGCCGTATGATCAAGTCGATGGCGGCAGCACTGGTTGCCGGACCGTCTTTTCTCGCCAGCTGGTCCGTGGCGCTGGCCGGGGCAGGCGAAGAGATCACGAAGACGCGACAAGGCCCGCTGCGCGGCCGCCTCATCGATGGGGTCGCCGAGTACAAAGGCGTTGCCTATGCCGCCTCGGCGGCCGGCGACAACCGCTTCCTTCCGCCGGCGCCTCCGCCCCACCACCGCGGTGTCACAAGTGCGCTCGACTTCGGAGATCAATGCACCCAGGTCCGGCGGCTTCGCAGCACGGACCCCTATCCGGACTGGGTCGACGCCTCCCCGATGAGCGAGAACTGTCTGTGCCTCAACATCTGGATTCCCGCGGCGGAGCGGCGATCTTTAAGACCGGTCATGGTGTGGATGCACGGTGGCGGCTACTCGCGCGGTTCGGCCGGGGTGCCGATCTACGACGGCCACAACCTCGCGGCCAAGGGCAACGTCGTGGTCGTTTCGGTCAATCATCGGCTGAATATTTTCGGCTATGCGCACGTGGCGAGAAATACCGACGAGCGTTTCGCGGCGTCCGGCAATGCCGGGCAGCTCGACCTGATCGCGGCGTTGCGTTGGGTATGCGATAACATCGGCGAATTCGGCGGCGATCCGTCCAATGTGACGATCTTCGGCGAATCGGGCGGCGGCGGAAAGGTGAGTGCGCTGCTCGCCATGCCCGGCGCGCAGGGACTGTTCCACAAGGCAATCGTACAAAGCGGTTCGGGCCTCGAAGCGATTCCGCGCGATGAGGCGGATGCCGCCGCCGCGCGCATGTACCGGCAGCTCGGGCTGAAGCTCGGTGACGTTGCATCACTGCAGAGGATCCCGGCGGCCGCACTCTACAACTGCTACGAGAAGCTCACGACAGCGTCCTCATCATCCGGTGCGCCCGCGATACGCTTCGGCCCGGTGGTTGACGGCCGGTCCATCCCGCGCCAGACCTGGACACCGGATGCCCCGGCAGGCGCGCATGCGATCCCGATGTTGATCGGCATCAACTCCGACGAGACGGCCGCGTTCATCGACACGGCGCTCGAGGAGCCGATTGCCGACGATGCAGCGCTGCTGGCGAAGATCAAGAGATACAGTGATCGCGCGAGGGTCGGCGCCGTCAACGCCTCCTTGATCGATCACTATCGTGCGGCCATGCCGGCGCTGTCACGGCAGCAACTGCTCGTCCGGATCACCACGGACATCGGCATGTGGCGCAGAGCCCTCACTCAGGCGGAACGTAAGCATGCGGCCGGGGGTGCTCCGGCCTATCTGTACGAGTTCGGCTGGACCACGCCCTGTCTCGGCGGGGCCTGGGCCTTGCACGCCCTCGAGGTTCCGTTCGTGTTCGGGAATCTCGACTATGGCGTCTCCTGGGATGCGAAAGATTCGGTCGCCGTGCGCGCGGCGGCAGATCCGAACGGCGATCGTTACCGCCTCAGCGAACAGATGATCGCCAGTTGGACGAACTTCGCGCGCACCGGCAATCCGACGATCGCCGCGCTCGGCGACTGGCCGGGCTACACGCCCGAGCGCCGCTCCACGATGCTGCTGAGTCGCGAATCGCACCTGACCGATGGCGTGCGAAGCGACGTCCGGGCGGCCGTCATGGCCTTGTGATCCGTACCAGAAAGGGTTACGCGACCATTAAACTCAAGAGGCGAGGGGACCCAACGCCTCCTTCAGAGGACCCAGCCAGGGTTCGTAGTGACGCCACTGATCGAGCCCTTCCCGGTAGATGGGCCGGCGCACCTGCTCGGAACTCGCGCTGTGCACGGTGCGCTCCGTCTTGTAGAACTCGACGCAGCCGGGTTCGAAATCGAGCTCGCAAAATTCCAGGATGCGGCGCACGTTTGATTCCAGATCCTCGACTACCTCTTCGTGCTGGACTCGCAAAACCCGCCCCGGCAGCGCCTCGTCCCAGTGCGCCATGAGCTCGACATACATCCGGTAATAACGGGCGATGTCCTCGATGCTGTAGGTGAATTGCTGTCCGGAAGCGAACAGCTGCTTATAGTTGCTGAAGCAGCAGGCGAGCGGGTTTCTGCGCGCATCGATGATCCTGGCATTCGGCAGGATCAAATGAATCAGCCCGAGATGGCGAAAGTTGTTCGGCATCTTGTCGATGAAGTGGGGGCTGCCTTTGCGGTACACGCGCGTGTCGTCGAGATATTGGCGTCCGAGGCGCTCGAAGTCCGCCGGGGCGAGCTCGGCAAGCACACCCGGGTAGCGCGGACTCGAGTCGTCGGTGCGCTCGCGCCCGCGTAGATCCTGCACGAGCCGCGGAATATCGGCGAGTTCCATGGTCCCCTCCACCCGGGAGTGCGACGAGAGGATCTGCTCGATGAGAGTGGAGCCCGATCTCGGCAACCCGATGATGAAAATGGGCGACCGGTCCGGGCATCCGACACCCTGCCGCGCAGCGAAGAACTCCCGCGTGCACACCGATGCCTGCAGATGGGCGTTTCGTTCCAGTAGCTCGGCCTGGTAGCGGCACTCGGTCTTCTTCAACGCGTTGCCGCGCTCGTAAAACGCGAAGGACTCCGCGTATTCGCCGCGATCCTCGAGTGCCTTGCCGAGCGCGAAACAGAGATGATAACGGTCGGCCGGTTGAACGTTTGCCGCGGCCTCGGCGGCGCGCATCCGGGCGATTTCCAGGTCCGTGAAGCGGTAGGTCTTGAGATTCGCAAGACTCCAATAGGCTTCGCCGTACTGCGGCCGGACCGCCGCCGCGGCGCGATACGATTCGATGGCTTGCTCGGTTTGGCCGAGCGTCTTCAGCGCATGGGCGATCGACAGATGCAGCTCGGCGTCGTTCGGTGCCTCGGCGAGGATTTCACGGTAGAGCGGCAGTGCCTGGCTGTAGTCGCCGAATCCCGTGCAGATCGTCGCGTAGGTGGTCCGGTAGACCCTGTTGTTCGGGTCGGTTGCGAGCAATTTTTCGCATCTCCTCGCGTGCCCGCACATGCTTGTGGCGATTGAGCAGTGCGATCGCGTACTCGTAGCGGGCGGCATGATAATCGGGCGCGAGCGCCACCACGTTCTCGAGGAGAAACTCGGCATCGTCGGCAACGTCGAGTTTCATGCCGATCTGCGCGAGCAGGCGCATCCCTTCGATGTGATCGCCATGGGTCAGCAGGTACTGGCGAACGACGTGCTCGGCGGCGTAGATTTCGCCGTCCGCGAACATGCCGAAGGCGGCGAGCAGTTCCGCAGGCAGTGTCGAGAGCTTCGCGGCCTCACCCGCGGCGTGCTCGGCATCGGCGCTGCGCCCGGTCATGCGGAACAGCACCTCGAGTGCATGCCAGCTCGCGGGAAGCGATGGGTTCAGATTGACGGCGCGCAAAAACGCTTGGATGGCAGGCTGCGCCGAACGCATGGCCACATAGCAATGCCCTCGTTCCTGGAACAGGCGGCTGTAACCCGGATGGCGCCTTTCCAATTCGGTCAGCGTCGCGAGCGCCTCTGGAACGCGTTGCAGATACCTCAGGCTCACTGCGGTCATGTACAGCACGTCGCGATTCTCGGGAACCTGCGTGCGCAGCACCTGGGCAGCCGCGAGCGCCTGCTCCAGATGCCCGTCCTTGAGCAGCGCGCGGATGCGCCGGACTTCGGCTTCGATCGGCGATGAGGGGGCGCTGAGCGCGGCTGCTTCCGTGTTCACAGGCCCCGATTCTAGTGCAGCGGCGCCGATTGCGTAACCGGCGGACTGCGGTTGGGCGGGAAACGCGCTCGCCGAATCGCCCAATCGCGCCCACCGGCGTCCCCGGCATCTTGTCCTTTCCGGCTTGTGGTGCGTGCGCCACCCTAAGAGCCGAAGAATCCGGGGAGAACCCAAGAACATTTGAGATTGCGCGGGAGCGCATGATATACATGCTGCAGCCGGCGTTTGTCGCCATAAGATGGGCTCGGCTGAAGGGATGAAATTCTTGTTCGATTGCGCCGATACGATTGCGCTGCCTCATGGTACGCCCAAGGATCGGGTTCTATTCGGCCTCGCGCCAGCGTTTCGGCCTTGAGATAACTTAAGGGAGAGACCGGTGAATTCCAACCAGAAGCTGTCCTATGCCATTTGCTCCATCCTCGGCTTACAGGTGGCTTCGACCGCCCAAGCAATCGCGGCGGAGGCAACCGCGGAAAGCTCCGAGGCGCTCGGTGAAGTCATCGTCACCGCCCAGCGCCGCGAGGAAAACATCCAGAACGTGCCGATCACCATCCAGGCACTCACCAGCGAGACGATCGCCCAGCTCAACGTCGTGAACTTGGACGACTTCATCCGCTTTCTTCCCAACGTGACCCAGTCCACCAACGGTCCGGCGCAGGGCGACATCTTCATCCGCGGCCTCAGCATCGGCCGGCGGCGGCGGGCAGGGCGGCGGCACGACCGGCGCATTCCCGGCGGTCGCCATTTATCTCGACGAGCAGTCGGGGCAGCTGCCCGGGCCGCAACCTCGACGTCTATGCGGCCGACCTCGAGCGCATCGAAGTCCTCGAGGGCCCGCAGGGCACGCTGTTCGGCGGCGGTGCACTCTCCGGCGTGCTGCGCTACATCACGAACAAGCCCAAGCTCGATGTCACCGAGGCCAGCGTCGATGCGGGCTACGGCACCACCGCTCACGGCGATCCGAACAGCAACGTCACCGCCGTGCTGAACCTGCCGCTCATCGCCGGACACCCTCGCGGTGCGCGCCGTGATCTACAACGACCGCCACGGCGGCTACATCAACAACGTGCCGAGCACCTTCACGCGCGCGTGCACCGACTTCGGCATAGCTCGTTACAACGGCGGCGTCGTGCCCACCAACAGCCTGGCGATCAACAACAACAGCGTCGTCGGCAATGCGATCAATCCGCTCACCTATACGGGTATTCGTGTGGGAGCTGCTGTCAAGATCAACGACGACTGGGACGCGTTGTTGACGCAGTCCTATCAGAACATGGACTCGCAGGGCGTTTTCTACGAGATGCCGCGCGGCTCGGAGGGCGCGTCGCTCACCGCCAACGCCGTCCCCGACGGCGGTCAGCCGCTGCCGCCGCTGTCGGTGACATTGTTCAATCCTTCGTACAACAAGGACAAGTTCGAAAATACCGCGCTGGTCGTCAACGGAAAAATCGGCGACTTCTAAGCTGGTGTACAGCGGCTCCTACCTGGTGCGCAACGTCGATCAGCAGCAGGACTACACCAACTATGCGCGCGGCGTGTTATGGCTACTACTACCAATGCGCGGGCTACTCGGCGAATCCCGCCACCGGCCAGTGCTACACGCCGAGCACGACCTGGACGGAACAGGAGCACAATACCTTCCAGAGCCACGAGCTGCGCCTCAGCACCCCGGACGACCTGCGCATCCGCGGCCTCGTCGGCGTGTACTGGGAAAACTACTCGATCGTCGACCAGACCCATTGGACGCTACGTGACGGTGCCGAACTGTTCGCCCACCGGGCTGAACGTCAACTGCTACCTGCCCATCCAACCGTGGCCGGGCTCGCCTGCCTTCACCCCGAACCCCCCGACGGGATTCTTCGACGACGTCGAGCGCGGCTACAAGCAGCTGGCGGAGTTCGCCTCCATCGATATCGACGTGATCCCGAACGTGGTGACGATCACCGGCGCAATTCGCCATTTCAAATACGACGATCGGGAGACGGGCGGCGATGTCGGCAGCTTCTACTGCAAGCAGTTCACGCCGACGACCTATTTCGGATTCTGCAAGGGCCCGTACGGAACCAACATCACCCTCCGCGCGCCGAACCGCACGACCCCGTCGGGAAACCGGGCCCGCGGCAACTTGAGCTGGCACGTCACCGATCACGACCTTCTGTATTACACCTGGTCGCAGAGCTTCCGGGCGGGGCAGTTCAATCGCACCACGTCCTGTCACCTGCCGGACGCCCACGGGATCGATCAGTTCTGCGTTCCCTCCTTCACCGTGCCCGACAACGTGACCAACAACGAGGTCGGCTGGAAGACCGAGTGGTTCGATCAGCGCGTGCAATTCAACGGCGCGATCTATCAGGAGGTCTGGAGCAACGCGCAGACCGGGTTCTTCGACCCGCAGGGCGGCCTCGGCAATTTGGCTTTTGCAACGAACGGGCCGAGCTACCGGGTCCGGGGCGTCGAGCCCTCGATCATCGCGCGCGTCACCCACGGCCTGACCGTGCAGGCGTCGGCCGCCTGGAACAGCGCTTCCCAGACGAACTCGCCTTACCTGGTCAACAACAACCCGGCGAGCCCGAAGTACGGTCAAACCATCACCTCGATTCCGAATCCCTACGGGCCGCTGGGCAGCCGGACTCCCTACTCGCCCCCGTTCGAGGTCAACGCGCGCGTGCGCTACGAGTGGGCTTTCAACGACTACAACGCTTTCGTTCAGGTCGGCGGCACCCACCAGAGTCACATGCTCACCGCCACGGGCTATGTCCCGGCATTCGATATGCCGGGATTTTCGATGTACGACGCCTCGTTCGGCATGGCGAAGGACGCGTGGGCCGTGGAGGTATTCGGTCCAGAACATCTCGAACGTGAACTCTAGCCTGTCGACGAGCCAGGGCCAGTTCATTCTGACCGAAGTTCCGCAGCGGCCGCGCGTGCTCGGGGTCAAGATGAGTTACCGATTCGCAGGGAAGTAATCGAGCCCGGTCCTCGGTCCAGGCCGGTGGCGCTTGACGTTACCGCGCCGATCGTCGGATATTGATCGCTTGCAAGACGCTTCCCTAATCCGCGCCGGTGGAGTCGAACGAACTGCTCAGACTGCCGATGAATCGGGCAGTCTGCGCCGCTCGATCGACTGGAAGGGCGCCTTTTGGGTCGCGAGCGGCGTGCCGGCGCTGGTGCTGTTTTCCATCGGTCAAGTCGCCGGTGCCGTCGGTAAGCTCAGTTTTCTGATCTGGGCGGTGTCGATCGCGATGGGGTTCGTGCAGTCGTTCACCTATGCGGAAATCGCCGGGTTGTTTCCGAACAAATCGGGCGGCGCATCCATCTACGGTGCCGCTGCCTGGGTCCGCTACAGCAAGGTGATTGCGCCGCTGTCGGTGTGGTGCAACTGGTTCGCCTGGTCGCCGGTGCTCTCGCTCGGTTGCAGCATTGCCGCTGCCTACGTGTTGACGGCGGTCGCGCCGATCCATGACTTCACGGCGTGGACGCTGTTCACGCAAACGATAGGTCCGGTGACCTTTTCCATCAATGCCGCCTTCTTCGTCGGGGCCGCCTTCATGTTGATCACGTTCGCGATCCAGCATGGCGGTATCGCCGGTACCGCCAGCATTCAGAAATACATCGGCTTCCTGGTGATCGTGCCTCTGATCATCGTGGGGGTGGTGCCCATCCTGACTGGGCACGTGAACTATTCGAATTTCCTGCATCTCGCTCCCCCGGCCGCCGCGGGCTCGCCGGAACCGGGCCATTGGAACCTCGGCGGCTGGACTTTGGCCCTGGGCGGCATGTTCCTTGCCGCCTGGTCGACCTATGCGTTCGAGACGGCGGTGTGCTACACGAGCGAATTCCGCAATCCTGGAAGCGACACCTTCAAGGCGATCTTCTATTCGGGGATCCTTTGTATCGGACTATTCGTCCTGGTTCCATTCACCTTTCAAGGTGTGCTCGGCGTCGCGGGCATGCTCACTCCGGCCATCAACGATGGCACGGGTGTCGCCGCCGCGCTCGCCGGGATGGTGGGCGGCGGCCGCATGGTGGAGGCTTTGCTGGTCGTCATGATGGTTTTGGCGCTGCTTCTGTCCATCATGATGGCGATGGCCGGTTCGTCGCGGACCCTGTACCAGGGCTCGGTCGATGGCTGGTTGCCGCGCTACCTGAGCCGGGTCAATTCCCACGGCGCACCCACTGCCGCCATGTGGACGGATCTCGTCTTCAACCTGGTTGCACTGTCCATCGCCTGCGGCGGCGGTCCGAGCTTCGTGTTCATTCTGACGATATCGAATTGCGGTTACATGATATTCAACTTTCTCAATCTCAACGCCGGTTGGATCCATCGCATCGATTCCGGCGAGACGCCACGACCCTACCGAGCCCCCACGTGGCTGCTCGCGCTCGGTGGGTTGTTCGCATTCGTCAACGCTGCTTTCATGGGCGCGGGAGCGAAAGTGTGGAGCCCATGGGCGCTCACCGCGGGCGCGCTTGCGGCGGCGCTCATCCTGCCGGTCTTCTGGTTTCGTCACTACGTGCAGGACAAGGGTAAGTTTCCCGCCAAGATGCTCGAAGATCTGCAGGTCGGCGGTACGCCGATCACCCACACGAGAGCGGGTGTGTTGCCTTATCTCACCTTGGCGGGTGGAATCGCCGTCCTTTTGATCGCCAACTATTTTTTCAAGCTCCCCTGACGGTTCAACGGCACGGACGCACTGTGTATACGGTCACGCCCGGAGGAAGCCCATGTCGGCCCGGCAAATTTTGCAAGCAACTTTTCCAGCGGCTGCGATTCTCTTCGCCGCCGCCACTCCGGCCGCAGACTATCGGCCGATTACTCCCGAGGCCGCCGGCAGCATCATCACTCTGACCGGACATGATCTGACCATCGAGGATGTCGTGGCGGTCGCCCGCCATGGGGCGAAAGTCAGATACAGTCCGGAGGCGATCCAGCGTGCCTCCGACGGCATCGCTCTTCGGGCGGAGGCGGGCGCCGAGAACATCCCCGTGTATGGTCTGAATCGCGGCGCCGGAGCGCTGCGCGAGGTTCACGTCAAGGGCGAGGAGTTCGCGCAGCTATCGATCGCGCGGGCGGGGGCGAAGGAAGGAGTCCTGCCCGAAATTCCCGATGAGGATGTGGTGCGCGCTTTTTTGGTCATCCGGGCCAATTCGGTGCCGTTCGAGGCTGCCGAACCCGAATTCATGCAGCTCTTGCTCGACCTTCTGAACAAACGCGTGACGCCGGTGATGTATTCGCGCGGTTCGCTCGGCGAAGGGGATCTGTTCCTGACCAGTAATTTTCTCGCGACCATGGTCGGGCGCGGTGACGCCTACTTGCAGGGCGTCCGCATGAGCGCGGCCCGAGCCCTCGAGAAAGCCGGACTGAAGCCGCTGTCCGCGCACATCGGCGGGGGCACGAGCAATGCCTATGCGGACGCGCTGGCGGCGCTGCTGGTGGCCGATGGGCGGCGCGTGTTGGAGTGGGCGGACCTCGTCCATGCGATGGATAAACTCGGCATGAATTCCAGCGTTACGCCGATGGCTTCGCTGGTCCAGGAAAAGCGGCCCTTCAAATGGGTCGCCTGGGACGCGGCCCGGCTCATGGACATGTTGAAGGGCAGCTATCTGTTCGAGGACGATCCGAAGCGCATTCTGCAAGACCCGGAGAGCATGCGCGCTTCCTACATCCGCCAGGGGTCGGCGTGGCAGGCCTGGGCCGCGCTTCGCGACAATGTCTTGGTGCAGATCAATTCCGGCGAACAAAATCCGGTCGTGTTGCTGGATGCCAGCCCAGGCGATTCGTGGGAACTGTCGACGCCGCAATTCATGAAGTACTACGTGAAGGGCGGCCCGCTCAGCCACGGCCGGCATGGCTATGTCCTCTCGACCGCCAACTGGGATCCCTACCCCATGGCGAATGCAATCGAGGCGTTCACCAACGCGGTGGCCAATATGGACGCTGTGATTGCGCAGCGGATAGAGCGTTTCAACGAGCGCGGGCCGGTGGCATTCTTTACCGGGATCTATCCGAAAGACGTACTGAGCGCGGAAGAGCTCCGCCTATCGCCGAGCATGCGCGAGCCTTATTTCGCATTCCTGGATGTGTGGGCGGAAATTCAAAACGACGCTCATTCGATAACCGCCGAAGCGAATGCATCCGACTTCGGCGTCGCCGACATCGAGGCTCTCAGCCGGCTCAAGGCCTCGCGGGGGCGGGAGGTCGTGGATTTGACCATGCAGTTGCTCGCCTATGATCTGCTGACCGCGACCTACTGGCTCGATGTGCGCAAGGCGCAAGATCCGAAGCGTGATTTTGCGCCGGCACCGACCGCCGCGTGGAGCGCATTCCGCAAGGTATTGCCGTGGCAGCAGGAACTCGACAGCCGCCCCGATATTCCGTACGGGGCAGTCGCCTACCGCTTCTTGGATCAAACACCGGCATCCACGTTCTATCCGGGCGGACCCGACATGCCGGCGACCGACGGGCAGCTGATGGTCATGGCCCCCAAGAAGCATTAGACCAGGTCGCGGTGCACGCGCGCCGGCGGATCAGTAAACCGCGAGACGATGCGTAATGGCGATGACGGCTATGCCGAGCGCGAGGACTGCATAGGGCCACACGCCTGCACGGTTGACGATCTGCTCGCCCCCGACCATCTCCAGGTCCTCGGCCATTTCAGGCGGAAATCTGCCCTTATCCTGGATGTAGTGCCGGTAGACGAACACCGGCACGATCAGCGCAGCGAAGAGCAGGCCGGTCTTGAGCGTTCCGGCGCCATAGACATCGGCGCCGAAGCCCATGAAGGCGAGATTGACGAACGACAAGGCCGCTCCCGCGGCAAGGATCCACGTCGGCGCGCGCCAGGGACGCTCCTGGCGCGGACGGTCCAGCCGATGGATCCAACCCGCATTCAGGTTCAGGAAATTGAACAGCAGGTAGCCGATATTGGCGGCGCCGATGATGAACACCGTGTCGGATAGCAGCAGCAGCAGGAGATTGAACCCGAGATTGGTGAGCATGGCATTGGTCGGCGCGCCGTGCGAGTTGACCTTGGCGAGGTACTTCGGCAGCCAACCGTCCAGCGACGCCTGATAGAGCGTGCGCGAGGATCCCGCCATCGAGGTCATGAGCGAAAGCACGAGGGCAAGAATCAGCATGATCACGACCAGCAAGCCGATGATGGCGCCCGCGTGGACCATTTTCGCCATGATGGCGGCGACTCCCATGCCGCTGTAGATGTCCGGCGCCAGCATTCCGCCGTATTCCGCTGCCGTCGTCACACGTCCGGCGGCATCGACGACGGCGGGGTGCACCAAGCTGCCGAGGCCAAGAAAGCCTTGAAACGCGAATGGCACCAGCGTGTAAACGACCACGCACAGGAGTCCCGAATAGAAGATCGCCTTGAACGTGTCGGTTTTGGGGTTTTTGAATTCACCGGTGTAGCACACAGCCGTTTCGAATCCGTAGGTCGACCATGCGGCGAGAAACATTCCCGCGGCGAACACCGTGATTCCCGCCATGTTCCAAGAGCCGTCTGATCACGCGCCCCGCCGCGTCGTGCGCGAGCGGGACCAATGGGAAGTAGTTGGCCCGGACGATGTCGCCCGTCAGGATCGGCACGATGCCGATGAGCAGCAGAGGAATCATTGCGGAGATTCCCAGGATCTTGGTGGTGTTCGCGGACCGCAGAATGCCGCCGTCCTGGATGAACTTGACCGCGAGCAGAATCATCGCGCCCAGCACGAAGGTGGCATTGATGCGCAAGGTCAATCCGGTCTTGAGCGATCCGAGATCGAGCAAGGTCAATTGCCACGTATTGATCACCGAGTCCGGCGCATAAAGACCATTCAAGATATAGCCGGCGGCGAGCGCCGAGCCGGTTGCCTGTACTGGTGACCAGGCGAACCAGTTGCACCACACCGAGATGGGCGCGACCACCTTGCCGTATCTTACCCAGGCGATGGCCCCATAAATCGAGGTACCACCCGCCTTGTTGGGGAAAAGTCCGGCGATCTCGGCGTAAGTGAAGGATTGAATGAAACCCATCGCGATCGATGCCGCCCAGACGACCCATGACAGTTTTCCAACCGTGGCTGCGACAGCGCCGATGCCGAACAACACCAGGGGCGGTACGCCGCTGGCCACCCAGAATGCGCCGGTCCAATCGATTCCGCGCTCGAGGCCGGCGCTCTTCGCGACGCCTGCACCGGCGTCCCCTTCAACCGCCGCACTCATGTTGATGCGCTACGCGCAGATTTCAACGGGGTCGAGGCGACCCCGACCGGGAGGATTTGTAAGCAAGGGGATCGTAGAAACATCAAAAGCATTTGCGCAGTTCCTCGGCGATTTCGAAAATATCTCCCACGATGCCGTATTTGGCGACCCCAAAAATCGATGCTTCGGCGTCGCTGTTCACCGCGACGATGGTGGCGACATGCTTCATTCCCGCCAAATGCTGTATGGCTCCGGACACGCCCATCGCGATGTAGAGCTTGCAGGCGCTCGCCGTCTTGCCGGATTGTCCGACCTGGCGGCTCTTCGGCAGCCAACCCGCGTCTGCGATGGGCCTCGAGCAGCCAAGCGTCGCGCCAACCGCATCTGCCAATTCACGAAACGTTGCGACGTTCGATTCCTCGCCGATGCCGCGGCCGATGGTCAAGATAAATTCCGCCGCGGTCATGTCGACGTCGTCCGCCGGAGCTCAACTCGATGAATTCGCGTCGCGCTCGCGCGGCTCGATGTGGGCGGCGCGGCGAACGCGCTCACGCGCGGCGATGCCGCCTGCTCCGGCGGTTTGTACACGTTGCTGCGCACCGCGAGCAGCACGGTGGTGCGGCCGGGAAAGTCGACTTCGACGTTGACCTTTTGACCATAGCCGCCGCGCGTGGCCACGAGCCGCGCCCTCGGTGCGTTCCACTTTGAACACGTCGGTGGCAAAGCCTAATTGAAGTTTTGCCGCGAGAGCTGCCGCGTAGCCGAAGGAATCGACGCTGTGCGCGACCATCACGACGTCCGGACGGCGCTCGGCAATCAATGCGCCCACCGCGGCTTCGAACGTGTCGGGATCGAACTCCGCCGCGGCCACCTTGACGGTGAGGATCTCATCGACGCCTTGCAGGCGCGAGTGCGCCGGTAAAGCGCTCCGGCTCGGCGCCGAGGATGCGCGACGGCGACTTGATCGGCGTTGTCGCGCGCAGCGATTGCGCGGCCGCGATGAGTTCGAGCGAGACGGGACGCAATTCGTTGCGCCGCTGTTCCGCGATCACCAGCACGCCGCTCATGCCGCAACCCCCTTGAATTCGCGGATGATCTCCGCGAGACGTTGCGCCTGTTGAGCAGCATCGCCCGCTATGAGCTCGGCGCGTCCCTTGTCGGGCATGTACATGCGTCGCACGCTGCGAGGCGGAGCCGGCTTCGCCCACCTCGTCCGCGGCCAGCCCAAGCTCGGTGAGCGACAACACCTCGATGGGTTTTGCGGCGGCCTGCTTGATGCTGCGCAGCGAGGCATAGCGCGGGGTGTTGATTCCCAGTTGGATCGTCAACACCGCAGGGCAACGAATCTCCACTTCCTGTAATAGACCGCCTTCGAGCTCGCGACGGTAGATTGCGCTCTGGGCGCCCGGCGTATAAGTCAGGTGGCTCACCACGGCGGCGTGCGGCCAATCGAGGAACGCCGCGGCGGCGATTCCGGTGGAGGCAAACGCCTGATCGGAGGATTGCACACCGGCGAACAGCATCCCGGGTGCCTCGCGTTTCGCGACCGCGGCGAACACGCGCGCGATCGCGATCGGGTCCGAGCCTTCGATTGCGGCATCCCATACGCGGATCGCGCGATCGGCGCCCTTTGCCAGGCACTTTCGCAGGGATTCGTCGACTTCCTCGGGCCCCACCGAGACCGCGATCACTTCGACCGGGGTCGGCCGAGGCCTCCTTGATCTTCACCGCCTCTTCCAGCGAAAAATCATCCCATTCATTCAGATCGCGGATGAGAAAGTCCGCATCGACGTCGCTCCCGTCCTCACGGATCTCGAAATCCTCATCGAGGGCGGCCACTTGTTTGACGGCAACCAGGATTTTCATGCGTGAACTTCCTCGCTGCGATCGACTGGAATGGCCTCGCGGATGAGTTCGATCAGTTCTTTGACGACGAACTTTCCCTCGTTGCCGGTGGTCTTCAGTGCATCTTCGAACATGGTCAAATCCTTCGGACAGCTCACCACGTACACCTCCAGCCCGGGAATGGCCGCCGCTTCCTTGATGCGATTCTGAGCGGGCTTTTCGTCGCCCACCGGATCCGGGATCCAGATCCGACCCCCTCCCGCGCCACAACAGAACGAGTTCGCGCGGCTGCGGCCCATCTCGATGAGTTCGCAGCCCAGCAGCTTGAGCACGTCGCGCGGCGCCTCATATCCCTTGTTGAAGCGTCCCAGGTGGCAGGGATCGTGAAACGTCGTCCGCGACCTTGAGCGGCCGCGTGACCCGAAGCTTCCCCGCGGCGAACAGCTCGCTTCACGAAGCTCGTGTAGTGCTGGATCTGGTAGTTGCCGCCGAAGTCGGGATACTCATTGCGGATCGTATTGTAGGAATGCGGATCGGTGGTGACGATGGTCTTGAAGGTCGCGCCCGCTTGAGCGCGGCGACGTTGGCATTGGCCAGAACCTCGTACAATCCCTCCTCGCCGACCCGGCGGACATCGTTGCCCGCATTGGATTCGCCGTCATAAAGAATGCCGAAATCGACGCCCGCTTCCTGCAACAGGCTCGCGAAAACTTGAGTGACCTTCTGATTGCGCGGATCGAACGAGGCATAGTCGCCGACGAACCACAACACCTCCACGGGTTCCTTGCGCGCGTCCTTCACCTTGAACGGCAGCGTCTTGGTCCACGCGCCCCGCTTGCGCTTGGACTCGCCGAAGGAATTTCCCGTCTTGTGAATGGTCTGCAGCGTCTTCGTGAGCAGAGGATCCATGGCGCCTTCCTCAACGAGCTTGCGGCGCATCTGCACGATGATGGGCACATGCTCCACGGCCACCGGACAAATCTCGACGCAGGCCATGCAGGTCCGGCACGACCACAGGGTTTCCATGGAGACCTGTCCGGGAGCCTTGCCATGCACGTCGAGTTCCGCGGCCGCGGGCAACGTGCCTGACTCGAGCGTCGCGTTCGCGAATTCGCGCAAGCTCAGGATCACATCGCGCGGCGATAACGGCGCACCCACCGCGCGCGCCGGGCAGGCTTCGTGGCAGCGGCCGCATTTCGTGCAGGCATCGAGATTCAGCAGCTGCTTCCAGTTGAAGTCGGTGATCTTCGCAACACCCGGTGCGGCCTGGCTCTCCGGTACGCGAGGCAGCCGCTGCGCGGCCAGGGGATCGCGGACCATCAACGAGCCGGCGGCGGTGAAGATATGCTTGACCTTGGTGTACGGAATCAGCGCGATGAACGCGAGCGCGAGCACGCCGTGGAACCACCACAGGCTGACGCGCAAAACCCCGCCGCCCTGCGCGCTCAGGCCGAGCGCACGCAACCCCTCGGCAATCAGCGCGCCGACGGGCGACCACCAGCGCGTATCCCACACATCGGGCCGTGCCTGCAACCACACCAGACGCGCGGCCTCGAGCAGGTAGCCGGTGCAGCCGATGATCAGCAAGACCCAAAGAAATGCCCAGTCTTCGCGCCGATATTGCGGCCGGTCGAAATCCGGATCGCCGGGGGAGCGGTCCGGCCGCGCGTAATCGAGCTTCGGCAGCTTGAGCCATCCGCGCCGGTACATCATGTAGGCGAGGCCGCCGACGAGAGCGACTCCTGCGACGTCGAGCACCAGGGAGAAGATCAAATAAAAATTGCCGTGCCAGAAGCGAATCCCGAACAGCGGCCCGAGTATGTCGTATTCCAACGTGATCGTTGCAGTACCGAGGAATAACAGCAGGAAGCCGTAGAAGATCAGCCGATGTGCACCCCCGGCCGCCGGATCACGGCGCTCGATGGTGCGGTGGCTGAGCACCTTTGCGAGCATGTCGCCGAAGCGCCTCCACAAGCCGCCCTCGAGGTGCAGCGCTGCGCCGCGGCGGTACTTGCGGATCTGCATGTACACGCCGTAACAGAAGACACCGATCGCTGCGTAGGCCAGCACGTAAAAGAGCCGCACTTCGGCTGCCGGAAACGCCTCGAATAGGACGCGTGTGACCTCGTTGGCGCGATTCACGATGGTGAGCTTGCCGGACAGCCTCTAGGTTTTGTATTCGAGTTCGTAGCGTGTGCCCGGCAGGTAGGGGGTGCCCCAGACGGCGACTTCGCGCTTGTAGGGCAGGGGCAGCTGGGCATTGGGCTCCTCGATCTCACGCGCCAGGCGGTGGCCGGAGAAGGTCGCATCGGCAATCAGACGCGGCGCCTCCGCATCGCCGATCAGATACACCGCCTTGATGCCGTTCTTCGCCCACTCCCCCTCGCGCTCCTTGATCTGCCGGTACAACAGATCGTTCGAGTGCCGCCCGGTCACCAGCACCAGGGAGTCAAACTCCACCCAGCGGTGGGTCTTGTTCGGCTCGCGCGGCAGATGACCCGCCCCCCGGTAGCTGCGCTTCGAACCATCCCCCCAGATGTCATACACCTGCACCCGCCCGCGCTCGATCTTGCTCGCAAAGGCGTTGTGCAGCTCCTTGATGTGCAGCTCGTGCAGACGGCGCATCATGTTCGGATACTCAAGCGTGAAGTGCATGTAGTTCGCCAGATGCACCCCCGTGACGATCGTCACCTCGTGCCCCGCAAGGGTGAGCTTCTCCGCAAGGCTCGGCGCCATGAAATAGGTGTCGGCATTTAAAATCACCACCCGCTTGCCAATCGCCTTCTTGCCCTCAAGCACCTGCTCGGGGGTGAGCTGATCGGGCTGCGAGGCATCGGCACCGGGGATCGGATCGTGCGTGAGGCAGTTCGTGCCATCGCTGTTCCACGAGGAGCCGGTGGCAATGACGAGCTTCTCCGCCCCATAGCCAATCGCCCCCTCCGCGCTCAAGGGCTTCTGCCCGAGCGCCACCTGCGCCTGCTTGTTCTTCTTCGCAAGCTTCGCAATCTGCAGCTCCCGGTAGTCGCGGTGATAGCCCCACTCGCCCAACCCCGGCAGCGTTGCCAGCGCGTTCAAGTGCCCGCCAATCTTCGCCGCCGTGTCGTACAAATGCACCGTGTAGCCGCGCTCGAGCAACACCCGCGCACACTCCGCCCCAGAAGGCCCCGCACCCACCACCAGCACCGCATCCTCGCTCCCGCGCTTGGGGAACTTCTCCGGGTGCCAGCCGCGCCGGTACTCCTCGCCCGCCGTCGCATTTTGCGTGCAAATCATCGGCGGACCGCCAATCTCCCAGCGCGAGATGCACACATTGCAGCCGATGCACACACGGATGTCATCGTAGCGCCCCTCCTCGATCTTCTTCGGCAGCCACGGATCGGAGATCGAGGGGCGCGCCGCCCCAATGATGTCCGCAATCCCCTTCGTCACAATCTCCGTCATCTTCTCAGGATCCGTAAAGCGCCCCACCCCAAGCACCGGCTTCTTCGCCACCTGCTTCACAAACCTCGTCCACGGCACCTGATGGCCCTGCTGGTAGAAGCGCGAGGGACCCGCATCCTCCCCCCACTCGGCAATGTCCCCCACATCCACGTCCCACAAATCCACCAACGGATCCGCAAGAGAGATGAACTTCATCCCGTCCCGCTCAATCTCCACCCCCGCATCCCCATAGAGCGTGTCGACCGCAAAGCGCGTCGCGATCGCACAGTCCTGGCCCACCGCGCGGCGCACCTTCTCCAAGGTCTCGAGCCAAAAACGCGCCCGATTCTCCAGCGTCCCGCCGTACTTGTCCTTGCGCTTGTTGTAGTACGGGGATAAAAACTGCACCGGTAAATACGAATGCGCCCCGTACACATACACAATGTCAAAGCCCGCATCGCGCGAGCGCAGCGCCGCATCCACGTAGTACTGCTGCACCATCGCAATGTCCGCAAAGTCCATCTCCTTGCAGTACGTCAAGGTCTCAAACTCCGAGGCATACTGGCTCGGTCCCCGCGGCGTCGCACGCGACTCCATGCACGGCGCGTGCGAGGCCCCATACCACAGCTCCACACCCGCTAAAGAGCCAAACTTGTGAATGTGATCGGTCATCGCACGTAAATTGCGCACATCCCCCTCATCCCAAATGCGCGCCGATAAACGGTGCGTGTCGTCCGACTCCGGATGAATCGAACAGTACTCCGTGTTGATCCCCGCCCAGCCCCCTTCGGCCTTGAGCGAACGGTGCGCCGCCTGAAACCCCGGCCGGTCCGAGCCCGCCCCAATGCAATGCGGTACCTGGTAGAACCGGTTGCGTAGCGTCTTCGGCCCAATCTTGATCGGCTCAAATAAAATGTCGTGTCTCGGATCGCGCGCCATACCCTTTGCCCCCCTCTACACTGCCCCAGCTTCCCCGCCGCACGGGTCCCGTATCATATTCGTGATCGAGCCGAGTGCAAACTAATTGCATGGGCATGCGACCAATTGCGCCCACGCATCGGCACCATCGAGACGCTCAGGAGGCGAAGGGCGGAAATCGTGCCATCGCCTCCAAGTCGCCCAGGTCTCGATCGTTGCGGACGTACAACTGACGCGCGTCGCGCAACGGCTGAAAATCCCACGACGTATAGCGTCCGGTGCGCAACGCATCGTTGACGAGATGCCGACGCCGCTGGCTCGCAAGAACCTCGGCATGCAGCGCCGGCAGGTTCCATCGCTGCTGCACCTCGGCGAGGAACGCCCGTACTCGCTGCGCATGCCCGGGGTCGGCCGCGAGGTTCCTCACTTCATCGGGATCATCCGCGAGATCGTAGAGCTGGTCGGGATCGACCGGCGAGTGCACGAATTTGTAGCGGCCACGTTTGATCATCACCAGCGGTGCGATCGCACCCTCGGCCAGGTACTCCCCGATGACCTCGTCGCTTCCAGCGGCTCCCGCGAGCTGCGCGGCGAGGCTGCGGCCGTCCAGTGCCGCAGCTTCGGTGATCCTGACGCCGGCGAGTTCGCATAGCGTCGGAGCGAGGTCGAGCAACGACGCCGAGGTCGCCACGCGGCGCGGTGCGAAGCGCCGCGGCGCGTGTACGATGAAAGGGATCCGGCATGCCGGTTCGAAGAAGCTCATTTTGTACCACAGGCCGCGCTCGCCGAGCATGTCGCCGTGATCGGCGATGAGCAACACGATGGTATTCTCGGCGAAGCGGGCGTCGGCAAGCGCCGCCAGCAGAACGCCGACCTGATCGTCGATGTATGAAACCGCACCGTAATAGGCGCGCCGCGCGGCCCGCACCTGCGCGTCGCTCACCGGCTGTTGATCGAGACCGCATACGTGGCGCAAGCGCTGCGAGTGCGGATCCAATTGCGCCGCGCTGAGCGTGACGCGCGGCATATCGATGTCGACGCCCTCGTAGCGCTCCCAGTAGTTGTGCGGAATCACGTAGGGGTCGTGCGGATGCGTCATGGACGCAACCATGCAGAAGGGGCGGCGATCCTTGCTGCGCGCCATGTCGAAGAGTTTCTGTCGGGCGTGAAAGACGACCTCGTCGTCAAAATCGATCTGATTCGTGCGTGTGCAGGCGCCCGCCTGGGTGACCGAATCCATGCTGTGATACCAGCTCGGCCGCTGCTCGAAGCGAGTCCAGTCCGGCGTCCAGCCGAAATCGGCTGGATAGATATCGGTGGTGAGCCGCTCCTCGAAGCCGTGCAGCTGATCTGCGCCGCAAAAATGCATCTTGCCGCTCAAGATGGTCTGATAGCCGGCACGGCGCAGGTGATGAGCGAAGGTCGGCACCTGCGCCGGGAGTTCAGCCGCGTTGTCGTACGCGCCGATCGCCGATATGTGACGTCCCGACAACAGGGAAAATCGCGAAGGCGCGCACAGCGGGCTGTTGCAGTAGAACGATTCGAAGAGCACGCCGCCCGCAGCCAGCGCATTGATGTGCGGAGTCTTCGCGATGCGGTTTCCATAGGCTGGAAGGGCGCGCGAGGTGAGCTGATCGGCCATCAAAATGAGAAAATTGGGTCGCTCCGGCAAGGGATTCTCCAGTAATTTAATGGGCCGAGATCGGGGTGGAACCCCGATCAGAGTTCTTTTTCGAGCGGCAGGAGCGAGAGGAATTTGACCTCGAATCGCTGCCAATCGCTGCGTGCGGGCTCGGTCGTGTAGGTGATGTCCTTGCCGTCTTCCCTGGTTTTCCAGATGAGGCGGGGATGGCTCTCGGTCGATCCGTCGCCAAGCAGCACCCGATAAGAGTTCTCCGGTTGAGTCAACGCCTCGAACCGCGTCGCCACCTCACGCGCGAGCTCCGGACTGCTGACGATGAGTCCGATTTCGGTGTTCAAATGCTTCGATCGTTCGTCGAAGTTCATCGAGCCGATGAAGGCGGCCTTGCGATCGAACACGAAGAGCTTGGCATGCAGAGCGTAGGTACCGTGGTGGGACATCCGCTTGTTCTGCCCGCTCCCCTTGGTGCTGCCGAGCCGCGCGCGTATTTCGTACAGCTCCACACCCTCCGCGAGCAGCCGCGGCCGGTCATGCATGTACCCGGACTGCCCCGCCACCTCCGGCGTAGCCTCGAGCGAGTTGGTGAGAATTTTCACCTTGGCGTGTCGCTGCACATCAGCGTGCAGAATGTCGAACTCCGCGACCGAAGGAACGAGGTAGGGCGTGACCATCAGCAGCTCGGTACTCACCGCTGCCGCTTCATCTTCCACGGGCTTGGCGATCAGACGGCCCGGATCGTCCCCGTCGTCCACGCGCTTCTTATCCGGGCTGTCGTACACCAGTTGCATGTGCGCCCAAATCAAGGGGCTGCGGCCGGAGGCGATTCCCGCCCACGGCTCACCGCTCGCGGCGCGCTGCCGGAATGCGGCATGGGCCTCCCCCGGTACGTCTTGCTGCGCGGCCAACTCGCGCCGGTAAGCCGTCAGAGCGGTCGCGGACGCATGCTTCGCGTCCACGGCCGCGGCGGGAATCGCAAGGCGGCTGTTCCAAAACTGATCGTACACAGCCGATAGCTGCGGGACGATCGGCCCCACCACCACCAAATCGTCATCGCCGAATTGAGAATCCGGATCGATCTGAAAGTACTGATCGCCGATGTTGCGACCGCCGATGAGTGCGGCCGCGTTGTCGGCCACCAGCAGCTTGTTGTGCATGCGGTAGTCGAGCCGCCGCTTTTCGATCAGGAAATCGAGGTTGCGGATGACGCGGTTGTGTCCTCGATACCGGTACGGATTGAAGATCCGGACTTCGATCTTGGGATGCGCGGCGAGTGCCAGGATCTTTTCGTCTCCGCGGACCGCCTCCCCCTCATCGACGAGGATGCGCACCCGCACACCGCGGTCCGCCGCTCGCAGCAGTGCCTCAGCGACGACGTCGCCGGACTCATCGGCGTGAAATATGTAATATTGCAGATCGACCGTGCGTTCGGCGGCGTCGATGAGTTCGGTCCGCGCCAACAAGCCATCGAGGCCCAGCGACAGCAATCGAAATCCGGAATTGCCGGCGGCGGCTCGGATGGCGGGATCGAAGGCCTGCCGGAGATGCGTCCCGCTCGCGGGATCAAGCGCCTTCGTCTCCTGCTTCGGGAATGAGCCCCCCGGCATGGTCGCGCAGCCCACCGCGAGAAGCGTCGCGGCTCCCGCTGCAAAAAGGCGCAGCACGGGATCCTTCATGTACACGGGACTTTCATGTTCTTTTTCCTCGTGTCGCGGCACGCGCCTGGCGACGGAGCATGGTCAAAGCAGCTCTGTCGGGAAAGGCGCGTTTTGGGATGGCGTGAATGACGCCGCTCTTTTGCTGGAGCAGGACCACGCGCTCGTTTTCCTTAAAGCACTGCAGCTGCGTCCACAAAATCCGTTCCCGGTGTGATGATAGCGGCTGAATCGTGGCCCCGTCCACGTCCCAGGATGCGACAGTTGCGCATCTGAGCGTAGGATTTCGCCGGAAAGCGGCGTCAGCGGCCTCCTTGACCCGGTTGATTTGAATGAGGCGAAAGGCGCCGAGACTCGCGGTCAGTCCGATCAGCAGCGGCAGCCCGGAGAAATTCCAGGGAGACACCGACAAGGCGAGTTCGGCGGTGACGGCAATCGCGAAGCAGGCGAATTCGAGCCTCGGGTGGATGCCGATGGCCAACAGTCTCGCCGAGGCAATGTCCCCGGGGTCGAGCGTGTATTCAACGCTCACCGATGCGCAGCCGCTTCCTGCGCCCGATAAGCGATCCAGCTTTGATCGATCAAGTACGCATGAATGTCATCGACGTCCCGTTCGCTCAGTATGTCGTCGAATCGCTCCATGCCCGCGGGCGCCAACGCACCGCGCAGCACGATGTCCTTGAAGGCCGCGTGAAGCCCGGCATTGAGCTTGCGCAAATCGGGCGTCGTGCTGACGCCGAGCGCATGGCAGCGCGAGCATTCTTCGATGAATTTCACTTCGCCCGCCCGGATGGTGGCGGCGCCGGCGTTTTGAGCCGGTGGCTTTTCGAAGGGCTCGACGATGCGCGCGGGCGGAGTCGGCACCGCGCCGCCGCCGAGCTTGAACGCGATGATGCGATTGGTGTTCTCGTACTTCGTCGCGGCGCTGCTCGGCGGAATCGGGCCCTCGGCAATGCCGGTGCCCCCGTAGCCCACCTGGACGGCGACGTACTGGTCGCCGCCGACCGCATAGGTGGCGGGCGCCGCCATGATGTGGCTGCCGGTTTCGATGACTTTCAGCACCTTGCCGGTGTCGGCTGCATACACCCAGAGGCCGCCGCTGCCGCGGCCCTGAAATACGAGATTGCCGGCCGTCGACATGACGCCGCCGTCATAGCCGCGCATTCCGCTCGAGGTCTCGTGTTCCCACACAGTTCTCTGCGCCACGGGATCCCAGGCGCGAATGAGCTCGCGCACCGGTTTCACCCGGCGCGATGCCTTGATCTCCTTGAGGTCCGGCAGGGGGCCGTAGAGAGGCTTCAAATCCGCGGCATTGTAGCCGTCGTCGGGAAAGATCCCGTTGACGGTAAAAAAACCGTCGAGAAACTTCACGGCGCCACCGTTGTGCAACATGTCGACCCAAACGCTCGGAACATCGATGACGGGGATGTAGACCAGATGCGTCCGGGCGCTCAAGGACATCGGATTCCAGGTGTGGCCGCCGGCCCACGACGGATATACATTCTTCGGCGAGGAGTACCAATCCGACTCTGGTGTCGGCAGCGGCCGCCCGGTTTTCATGTCCACACCCGACGCCCAATTGATGTAGGTGTAGTTTTTTGCCGAGAGCAACTTGCCGCTCTTGCGATCGAGTACGTAGAAAAATCCGTTCTTCGAGGCCTGCATCATGACTTGGCGCCGCGCGCCGTCGATGTCCAGGTCCGCGAAAATCATCTTCTGCGCGGAGTCAAAGTCCCAATGGTCGTTCGGCGTGGTCTGGTAATACCAGGCAAGGCGCCCGCTGTCCGCGTGCAGCGCGATGATCGAGGCGGTGTACAGGCTGTCGAGCTTGGCAGGGCCGAGTTGACGCAAGTCATAAGGAGCCGCATTCGCCGTGCCGAAATACACAAGTCTCAATTCCGGATCGTAGGCGAAGCCGTCCCAGGCTGCGCCGCCGCCTTGGTACTGCGCTTCGCGATGCGAATCCCACGTCTTTGCCGCCGCCGCAAGCTCCGGATTTTCGAAAGGCTTCCCGACGGCCGGGGGCACCGTGTAAAACCGCCATTTGAGGGCGCCGTTCGTCAAGTCGTAGGCGGTCACGTAGCCGCGCACGCCACCGCGTCCCATGTCCGATCCGCTGTTTCCGATGACGACGAGGTCGCCGGCGATCTGCGGTGCGCCGGTGCTGGAATAGGGCAGCTTGTGATTGGCGATGGTGTCGACCTCCCAAATCTTGACGCCGGTCGCGGCATCGAGCGCGTGCAGACGACCGTCGACCGACGCGACGTACACGTTGCCCTTCCACACTGCGACACCGCGGTTGACGAGATCGCAGCACGGATTTCTAGCGGCAAAATAGTTTGGCTTGGGATCGTAGCGCCACAGTTCGCGGCCGGTCGCGGCGTCAACCGCATAGACATAGCCCCATGTGCCCGAGGTGTACATCACGCCGTCGATGACGATCGGGGTCGCCTCCTGGCCACGCATCGGCGCCCCGAGATCGTACTGCCACGCGAATCCCAGGCGGCCGACGTTCTTCGCATTCAGCGTCGTCAAGGGCGAGTAGTAGGTCCCGTCCTGGTCGCGTCCCCCCGTGTACCAGTTTTGGGGCTCGGAGTCCGCCGCTCGCAGCCGCGCCGCATCGAGCGCCCCCCGCGCTGTGCCGGGCGCTGGTGTACCGGGCGTCGATGTATTGGGCGCCGGTGTATCGGGCGCCGGCGTGCTGAACGCGGTGACGGGCTTCAATAGCAGCACCAGGGCCGCGCACGAGACGAGGCGGCAAGCTGTGCGCGAGACGATTCGGGCAAATGGATCGAGTGATGACAACGCAACGTCTCCCTGAACGACGGCCGAAAGCTTAGCGAACATCCGTTGCGAGCGGTACTTCCGCTCGCCGCTACCCATCATCCCCGCTGCTTTGATAAATGATGATCGACAGCATGCGGATGGGAACCCTCTCCAAGCGCTCGGGCCCGTGCGCGACGTCGCCGCGAAATGTCAGCGTGTCGCCCGGCCGCATGACGTACGTGTGTCGGCCGTGGCGGTAGTGCAGGCTGCCGGCCAGCACGTGCAGGAACTCGATGCCGGGGTGCTGAAATCCCGGAAACACTTCGCTGCGGTCGTTCAAGGTCACAAGGAAAGGCTCGAACACCTTGCGAGGACCGCGCTGAGCCGCGAGCAGGTGATAGGTGTGACCGCGCCGCGTTCCGCTGCGTACGGTCTCGAGACCTTCGCCCGCGCGAATCAGCTGCGCACCGCCGTCCTCCGTTCCGACCCGTTGCATGAGCGCGGAGGCGGTGACACCGAGTGCCTGGGACAAGGCCACGATGGTTTCAAGACTCGGGGATACGCGTCCGGTCTCGAGCCTGCTGAGCATTGCGCTCGAGATGTTGGCGCGGCGCGCGACGTCGGCCAAGGTCAAATTTTGTGTTTCCCGCAGTCGCCGTGCGGTGCGTCCAAGATCAACGGCCGGGCTATGCGTGCGATCCGCGGCGAGCCGCACGCTTGCCTTGGCCGGCGCCGGGTGCATATCCCGCGACGCGCTGACGCGTCTCACCGCAGGTCTTGCCCGCTATGCAAATTAGGTTGCTCCACAGTAAAGCTTCGTGCTTATATTCGCACATGCTCGCTCCGCTGTTAAACGAATATCGCCCGCGGATCACGCGACTGCGGCGGTAGTCGCGGGGGTGTCGGGTTGAATCGGCAGCAGGCGCAAACGTTCCTCGAAGAGCACAAGGTTCGCTTCGTGTTGGCGCAGTTCGTGGACATTCACGGCGCGGCCAAGGCGAAGGCGGTTCCGGTCGAGCATCTGGACATGATACTCACCGACGGTGCCGGGTTCGCCGGCTTCGCGGTATGGGGTCTGGGAATGGGCCCCGAGGGTCCGGATTACATGGCGGTCGGCGATCTGTCGACGCTGCAGCACATTCCATGGATGCCGGGATACGCGCGAATCATCTGCAACGGGGTCGTCAAGGGAAAATCCTACCCCTACTGTTCACGTGTCGCGCTGCAAGCCCAAGTCAGGCGGCTCGAGGAACGGGGGCTCACCATGTACACGGGCATCGAACCCGAGTTCATGCTGCTGTCGCGCCGCGCGGACGGAACCTTGGGTCCTGCGGATCCCACCGACGACTTGGACAAGCCTTGTTACGATTACAAGGGGTTGTCCCGCGCCCGCGAGACGCTCGATGAAATGGTCGTCGCTCTTCGCGCAGTCGGAATCGACGTGTATCAAATCGATCATGAAGACGGCAACGGTCAGTTCGAAATCAATTTCACCTATGCCGATGCGCTGAAGACGGCGGATAACTTCACCTTCGTGAAGATGGCGGCCAGCGAGATCGCCCATAAGCACTGCATGATCGCGACGTTCATGCCGAAGCCGTTCTCCAACCGCACGGGCAGCGGCGCCCATTTTCATGTCTCTTTGGGAACCGCGTCGCAGAAGAATGCGTTCCACGATCCGAACGATGCATCGGGCATGGGCCTCTCGGCCATGGCGTACCATTTCCTGGCGGGCGTGCTCGAACACGCACGCGCATTTTGCGCCGTCGCCGCCCCGACGGTGAATTCATACAAGCGCCTGGTCGTCGGCCGTTCGCTGTCGGGCGCCACCTGGGCTCCCGCCTATATCGCCTACGGGGACAATAACCGCACCGCGTGCGTGCGCATCCCGCATGGCAGGCTCGAAGTGAGGCTGCCCGACTCCGCGTCCAATCCGTATCTCGTGTCCGCCGCGCTGATTGCGGCGGGGCTCGATGGGATCGACCGTCGGCTCGAACCGGGACCCGCACAGAACATCAATCTGTACGAGCTGTCCGTGGCGGAACTCGCCGCCCGCAACATCAAGCTGCTGCCGCAATCGCTCAAGGAAGCGACCGACGCCCTCGAGCAAGACACGGTGGTTTGCGACGGGCTTGGGACCGATCTCGCGCGCGAATTCATCCGGTTGAAGCGGATGGAATGGACCGAGTATTCGCGCCACGTTTCCGATTGGGAATCACGCCGCTATCTGGAATTCTTTTAGCAGGCGGTGTGAGTACCGGCATCTTCAGCACCGATGATCTTCGCAGTCTTGCGAAGCGGCGAATACCGCGCGCCATCTTCGATTATGCCGACGGTGGATCGTACGAGGAACGCACCCTGCGCGCAAACGCAGCGGATCTCGATGCGCTCACGTTCCGGCAGCGCGTCATGGTCGATGTTTCCGCCGTTTCGCTTGCGACCACGGTGCTGGGCAGTCCGATTTCCATGCCGCTCGCGATCGGACCGACCGGGCTCGCCGGCCTGTTCCATGCCGACGGCGAAATACTCGGTGCGAGAGCTGCCGCGGCATTCGGCATTCCGTTCTGTTTGAGCACCATGTCGATCTGCTCCATCGAGGACGTACGCTCTGCGACCGGCCAGCCGTTCTGGTTTCAGCAGTACCTCATGCGCGATCGGGGATTCAATCGGGAACTCATCGAGCGGGCGATCGCGGCACAGTGCTCGGCACTCATGCTCACGCTCGATCTGCAGGTCCTGGCGGAGCGCCGGCGGGATCCGCGCAACGGCCTGACGATTCCGCCGCGCCTCTCGCTGCAAACTGCGTGGGACATGGCGAGCAAGCCGGCGTGGGCTCTGAAGGTGCTCTTCGGCAAGCGCCGGAGTTTCGGAAATTTGGTTGGCCGAATCGGCGGCAAGAGCGGAGTGCGTACTCTCGCTGAATGGACCCATGCGAATTTCGACGCATCAGCCAACTGGCGCGACGTCGACTGGGTGAGAAGCCGCTGGCCTGGCCGGCTCATTCTGAAGGGCGTCTTGGACGCGCAGGATGCGCGCCTCGCGCTCGCCGCGGGAGCCGACGCCGTGGTCGTCTCCAATCACGGCGGCCGTCAGCTCGATGGTGCACCCTCGTCGATTTCGGTGTTGCCCGAGATCGTCGCCGCCATCGATGGACGCTGCGAAGTCCTGTTCGACAGCGGGATCCGCTCCGGACAGGACGTTGCCAAGGCACTCGCGCTCGGCGCGCGTGCGGGTCTGATCGGCAAGACGTTTCTATTCGCGCTCGCCGCCGCCGGCGAGGCCGGCGTCACGAAGGCGCTGCAGATCATGCGCGATGAATTGAGAGTGACGCTCGCGCTCACGGGGACGACGAGCGTCGCATCCGCGGGCCGGCACATTCTCAAGAATCCCCCGCCAATGAGGCTCGGCGAAGCGCCCTAGCGCCCGATCAACGAGCGATGCTCGAGAATCGATTCGAGATCGCACCCGCAGCGGCAGCAAGGGCCAAAATTTTCCCGAGCCGCTTTAGCCGATGCGATCAAGCGGCGCTTTGCCGCTGCCGATGTCGAACGTTGAGGCGGCTCCGAGCGGGCCCGACGGGGCTCACAGCACCATGAGGATGGCGCCGAGTGCGACCAAGGAGGCTCCGCATCCTATTTTCCACGTCAGGCGCTCGCCGAGGAAAACGACTGCGAAAAAGACGACGAAAACGACGCTCAGCTTGTCGATCGGAGCGACCGCGGAAGCCGGGCCCAATTGAAGCGCGCGGTAATAGCAAAGCCACGAGAATCCCGTCGCGATGCCTGAGAGGACCAGGAACAGGACGCCCTTGCCGGACAGGCCGTCCGGCCGTTGCCACTCATGCCGCGCCCAAACGACGAGCGCGCTCACGATGAGAATGATGATGGTGCGCAGGAAGGTCGCCAGGTCGGAATTGATTTCCGCGACGCCGATTTTTCCGAAGATCGCCGTCATCGCGGCGAACAGCGCCGATCCGATGGCATAAGTCCGCCAGTCCGGGTTCATCGGCGCTAGGTTAGCAAAGAGCCGGGGTGTGCGCTGCTTATGCCGCGCGACCCGCGCGCGATCGTGCCAAGCGCCGTTGCAGGGCGGAATACGTGCGTCCGAGCGTGATACCGAGAATCACCAGATTCAGCCAGACCTTCATTCGACCACGCATACCACGTCCTCCATTTCAAACCGTGGCGGGGACCTGCGGGGTCACGACGTGCAGCGGATAGTACACTCGGCATCCGCTCCGGGCGGAACGCTCGGAGCGCATCAGTTCCATGCGACCGCCGTGGCGCGACAACCATCTTGACACCCATTCCAGCACCACCCGCTCAGGGTAGAGCGGGCCCTGAGACTGTGGAGCGTACGATGGATCCGGACCCTCGATCGGAGTCACGGTAAATACGGCGAGGCTCTCTGCGCGCTCGAGTCTCACGGTGAGTTCCGCGTCCGCCGTACAGGCATCGAGGTGGAGCGTGAGCAGACCCAACAGCATCAACCTCAGCTCGTGCCTCTGAGCGAGGACCTCAAGCTCATCGCAGCAATCGACGCGCAGCCTGACCTGCTTGCACGCAATGTCGTTGCGCAAGAATTGCAGGGTTTCATCTATCATCTCGCCGAAGTCGACCGTACCGGCGGGTTCCTCAACCGGAATGACCTGCTCGAGCATCTCCGCTATCGCTCCCTCATGGTTGGCGAGCGCGCTCCTTGCAATGGCGGAGGCCCGATCCACCAGAGCAGTATCGCTCCTACCGGTCCTCGCCAGGCGGGCAAGCAATTCAAACGCGCCTGAAATGGCCTGCAATCCACCCCGCAGATCGTGCAGATGAGCGCGACGACAGCGCCCATTGACCACTGTACTGATCGCTGCCTCGAGGATCTGGTCCTCTTCGGGAGCCTTCATCGGCGTCGCTAACATGAGTTCTGCCAGAACGTGCGGCGCGCCGCGCCGCGAGTTCAGCAGTGTGACGTGATCGAGCGGACGATCCTGTCCGAGGCAAGGCCTAGTCGGGGTAGGTCTGCACCTACAGTCGAGAGCCTACAGCGGAATCGGCGATCGGCCAATCGCACTACCACGGCAACGCTGAGCATCATGGGTCCGCGACGACAAGAGCAACGCCAGGAGCACGACAATGAACAAAAGTGAGGGATCATCCGACGAAGCCATCGGCCGGCCGGCGGAGTGGCGGGAAGGGCGGTACGAACAACCGGGGAAACCGGTGGATCAGTCAGTGAACAACCCGGCGCAAACCGATGACGAGCCGCACGATACCGTCGGCACTCAGACTCCCCCCGCTGCCAAGAGGGACAAGAGCGCCGGGACCCAACCCCCGAAGGGGCAGCGTCCCGTGACGCGCAAGGATTACGAATAGCCGCGACTGTGGGCCGGGGCCGAATCCGCGCCGGTGGCGCGCGGCGCCACGCGGCGGGCGGGTGGCGCTCAAATCATCGGCAAGCGGCCCGGCTTGCCGCGGGGAAATGCCGCTTCGATGCGCCGCAGGTCCTGCTCGTTCAGCCGCAGGGAGCCTGCGGCGGCGTTCTCCTCGACGTGCGTGAGGTTCGAAGCCTTGGGAATCACGAAAGTGTTCGCGTGGCGCAGCAGAAATGCGAGCGCCACTTGTCTCGGGGTCGCGTGGTGAGAGGAGGCAATGTCCTGCAGTAGTCGCCCCTGTTTCGTGCGCGGATCGAAGGCGGCGGAACGCTCGCCGAAGGGCGTATAGGCGACGACCGCTGCGCCGTGGTCCAGGCACCACGGCAATACCGCGTGTTCGATCGTCCGCTCTTGCAGATGATAGAGAACTTGATTGCAACTCGGATGTCCAGGGCCGGCGATTGCGAGGATCTCCGCGAGATCTGCAACGTCGAAATTGCTGACGCCCCAGGCGAGTATCTTGCCGTCCCGGAGGAGCGTTTCAAACGCCTCGATCGTTCCCTCGAGTGGATGCGCTCCACGCCAGTGCAATAAATAGCAGTCGAGCCGATCGGTCCCCAAGCGGGCCAGCGACTTCTCGCAGGCAGTCAGCGTACCGCCTTTCGATGCGTGCTCCGGCAACACCTTCGACACCAGGAACACCTCGTCGCGCCGCCCGCGGATGGCGGCGCCGACGATGCTCTCGGCCTGGCCCGAGCCGTACATCTCCGCGGTGTCGATGTGCGTCAGCCCAAGATCGAGGCCGCGGCGCAAGGCGGCAATCGCCGCTTCCTTCGCGGTTTCTTCGGCGCGCCACGTACCCTGACCGATCGTCGCGACCTCGCGTCCCGTCGAGCCGAACGTACGTCGCGGAGGGTTCCCCGGCGTGGTCAACGAACCCACCTAACGCAGGGCGCCGAGTCCGAGCCGCCGCGTCATCCGCAGCGCCGCCTCCCGGCCCTGATAATAGCCTTGTACGACATTGAGCGCGTCGAATCCCAGCGACTCGTAGAAAACGCGCGCCTCATCGTTGCGCGAACGCACTTCCAAATTGATGCGAAATACACCGGCTTCGATCGCGGTGGTCGTGAGCCAGCCCATGAGCTGCCGCCCGAGTCCTTGGCGGCGGTGCGCAGTCGCCACGGCCAGCAGATTGAGGTGAGCGACTTCGTCGCCGTAATGCATGATGCCGAAGGCAGCAATGCGCCGCTCTCGTCGCGCGACGACGACGGAGGAGTCGGTTCCGCAGATGAAGTGCTGCACGCGCGCGGGCGTCCAGGACCAGGTGAGACCTTGTTCGATCAGGTCACGGGACATTTCCGCGATCTCGCGGGCGTCCGTGGGCCGGGCGAGGGCCAACGTGGCGAGTTCAGACATGCTTCAGCGCGCCTCGGTCATGGGGCAATTGCCAAACTCTGGCACAGAAACCGCCCCGCCGTCGAGCCGCGGCCGGACCCGCAAACCTCAGCGGCTTCGGTATCGATCCGTGGCAAGCACGAGCTCATGGCTGTTGCCGGTCTCGAATGCCGAGTGCCCCGCATCCGGCACCATGCGAAAATCCGCCTCCGGCCACGCACGATGCAGATTCCACGCGCTCGTCGCCGGACAGACGATGTCATAACGTCCTTGGACGATGGTCGCAGGGATATGGCGAATTCGCGGTACGTCGTCGATCAACTGCGTTTCGCTGCGCAGGAAGCCGCGATTGACGAAGTAGTGGCATTCGATCCGCGCCACGGCGAGCGCGAACTGATCCTCGCTCCACTTGCGTATGTTGTCGATGTTGCTCTGAAGGAAACTCGTGGATGCCTCCCACACCGACCACGCACGCGCTGCCGCGAGGGCGACTCTCTGGTCGCTCCCCGTGAGGCGCTTGTGATAGGCGCTCAGGAAATCATCGCGCTCGTCGGCCGGGATCACGTCGCGGTACGCTTCCCAGCAATCGGGAAATATCTCCGATGCGCCGTGCTGATACAGCCAGCGGATCTCCGCATAACGCAAGAGAAAAATCCCCCGCAGTACGAGTTCGCTCACCCGCTCCGGGTGGGCTTCTGCGTAGGCGAGTGCCAATGTGCTGCCCCACGATCCACCGAATACCTGCCAGCGCTCGATGCCGAGATGCTTGCGCAACCGTTCGATGTCCGCCACCAAGTGCCACGTCGTGTTCTCGATCAGACTGGCACTGGGGCGGCTGCGGCCGCAACCGCGTTGGTCGAACACGACGATGCGGTAATGCTGAGGATCGAAGAATCGGCGTGCACGCTTGTCCGAACCGGCGCCGGGACCACCGTGCAGGAACACCGCCGGTTTCCCAGCCGGGTTGCCGCATTCTTCGTAGTAGAGTTCGTGAACGTCCGAAACCCGCAAATACCCGTGTCTGAAGGGCTCGATGGCGGGATACAACTCGCGCCGCGCGGGCGCCGTGATCTTCGCCGAAGTGCGGGATGAGAGGGCCGCGCGTGCCGCTGCGCGGGCTGCCGGTTTCGCCTTGCTCGCTGCGCCGGGACGCTGGAGGCGCTGGACGGGCTTTCTGGAAGCAGAGCGCTTCGGGGGAATCCGCGTCGCTTTCGCCCGGGCACCTTTATTCTTTTTCATGGCCTGTTCCTAGTGATTGAATTCATGCCCGCGATACGAGCGGGCCGAGCGGCCTGCCGCCGAGAAGATGCAAGTGCAGGTGGTAGACCTCTTGACCGCTGTCCGGATTGCAATTGAGGATGAGCCGATAGCCGCTTTTCGCAATCCCTTGTTGACGGGCAAGATCGCGCGCGACCATGACCATATGACCGACGAGGGGCGCATCGGCATCGCTCAGCTCATCGGTGGTCGGGATCGGCTTGTGCGGCACGATCAGAATGTGGACCGGTGCCGCAGGCCGGATGTCTATGAACGCAATCACCTGAGAATCGCGGAAAACCACGGTCGCGGGCAATTCTCCCGCAATGATCTTTTCAAAAAGCGTAGGCATTTCATACGCCTCCGAGGGGCTTGGGTGGTTTAGAGTAGCAGGAAGCGCAGCAGCGGCCCGATCTCCAAGCACCATGCACCGGCTGGCAGGCTCGGGTTACACCTGATGAGTGCAGCGCAGCAGACAGACGGGCGCATCTGATGACCCGCAAAGGGGCGCATCCAACCGCCTTCGGATGGTAATGGGAACGATTCTCAAATACAATTGCGACATGGATGCGAACCCAGCGTCGATGAAATTGGCAGATCTCGCGACCGGCGCCCCGGCGCGAGTCGTCTCGGTGTCACCGCTCGACGGCACCAGGGGCTCCGTTGAGTTGGGAAGACGGCTGGCCGAGCTCGGGTTTCTGCCCGGAGAGGCCGTGCGAATCGTTGCCCGCGGCCTGATGGCGCGCGAACCCCTTGCTGTCCGCATCGGCACGGGCACTTTCGCGCTGCGCCTATTCGAAGCGGCGTGCGTGCGCGTCGCCTTGGAGCAACCGCTGCTCGGGTAGCCCATGGAGGCTCTGTCCGGACCGCAACTGGGCCCCTTGGTCGCGCTGGTTGGGAATCCCAACTGCGGCAAGACGGCACTTTTCAATGTGCTCACCGGCAGCCGGCAAAAGGTCGCCAACTACGCCGGCGTGACCGTCGAACGCAAGGAGGGGTCGCTCCTCACGCCATCCGGGCGGCGCGTCCGCATTCTCGATTTACCTGGTGCCTACAGCCTTGACCCACTGACGCCGGACGAACAAGTAACGGCCGATGTATTGCTGGGGAGGCGGGCCGGGGAGAGCACGCCGGATTTCGTCGTCTGCGTCACCGATGCAACGAACCTACGCCAGAACCTGCGGTTGGTCCTGAGCCTCAAGCGGCTGGGGCTGCCCATGGTCGTCGCATTGAATATGTCGGACATCGCACGGCGCAAAGGCATCGTCATCGATGCCGCCCGTCTGGGTCAGGAACTCGGCGTACCGGTGGTCGAGACAATCGGCGTCAAGGCATCGGGGGCAGGCGCCTTGATCCGGGTGTTGGACTCGATGGCGATACCCGAGAGCCGCCGGTCGGCGCCGGCATGGCGGACGCCGACGGCGGCGGATATCGAACACGACCACATCGACGTGCGCAGAATCTTGCGCAGTGTCGGCGGCGATCGGCTCCACGGCATCACCGTCAGCGACAAGATCGATGCCGTCGTGCTGCACCCGGTGCTCGGACCCGTGATCCTCGCATCCATCCTGTTCCTGGTTTTTCAGGCTGTGTTCGCGTGGGCACAGGTACCGATGGATGCCATCAAATTCGGCGTTTCCGCATTCGGCGATTGGTTGGGCCATGTACTTCCGGACAGTCTATTGAAGGATCTGCTGGTCAACGGCGTGCTGGCGGGTGTCGGCAGCGTCTTGGTATTCCTGCCACAGATCATCATCCTGTTCTTCTTCATCTTGTTGCTCGAAGATTCCGGCTACTTGCCGCGCGCGGCCTTTCTCCTCGACCGTCTCATGGGCAGCGTCGGGTTGTCCGGACGGGCCTTCATTCCGTTGTTATCGAGCTTCGCGTGTGCGATTCCGGGAATCATGGCAACGCGCACGATTCAGAATCCCCGCGATCGCCTGGCGACGATCATGATCGCTCCGCTGATGACCTGCTCGGCGCGCCTCCCGGTCTATGCCCTCATCATCGGAGCGTTCATCCCGCGGCGCACGGTTTGGGGTCATTTGCAATTGCAGGGGGTGGTGCTGTTCGCGCTGTATGTCGCCGGCGTCGCAAGTGCAATGGCAGTCGCCTATGTGCTCAAGCGCAGCGGCTCCCTGACACGCTTCCAGACGCTCATGCTGGAATTGCCGGCCTATCATTGGCCGAACCTGCGCAATCTCGCCATCGGGTTGTGGCAGCGCGTGGAGATTTTCCTGAGCCGCGTCGGCACGATCATCCTCGCCTTGATGATCATCTTATGGGCCCTCAGTTCCTTCCCCGCCGCCCCACCAGGCGCGACCGGCCCCGCCATTCAATACAGCATTGCCGGTCACTTGGGTGCATGGCTCGCGGTGCTCTTCGCGCCGATCGGCTTCAATTGGCAAATCTCGATTGCGTTGGTGCCGGGCCTCGCGGCCCGCGAGGTTGCCGTCGGCGCTCTCGGCACCGTCTACGCGCTATCCGCGATGGGCACGGATATGAGCGGTGCGCTCACGCCCCTGATCGCCCAGTCATGGAGCCTGCCGACGGCGCTTTCGCTGCTGGCCTGGTATGTGTTCGCGCCACAGTGCCTCTCGACCCTGGTCACGGTGAGGCGTGAAACCAACTCGTGGCGTTATCCCCTCCTCATGGCGGGCTATCTCTTTGCGCTTGCTTACGCGGGCTCCTGGCTCACCTATCACGTCGCCAGCGCGCTCACGAGCCGATGATCGAGGTCGTATGAATAGAGTTCTGGACCACACGTTAGTGGGTCTTGCGCTGGTCACGAGCGCGGGCTACGCGCTTGCATCCCTCGGGCCGAGGGGGTTGCGCATGCGAATCTATCGGGGACTCGCCGTGCTTGCGCGGCTTGCGCCGACGTCTCTGCGTCTCGGCGCAGTCGCGCGGCGACTCGATGCCAAGGCCGCGGGCACTTCCCCGGCCGCGTGCGGCGGTTGCGAGAGCTGTGGTTCCGAGGAACCGATCGCAACTGAACCCGGTGCGAGCGATCCTCGGACTGCTGAAGTGCGGGTGCCCGTCGCGAAGGTCGGCCGGCGCGGCTGACGCGCCTGCGCCCCGGCAGTTCGGCGATTTGCATGGGGATTGCGGCGCGCATTTGTTGCGGAACGCACGGCGCAGTCAGTCATAATGGAAGCAGATTCGCCACCGAGATTCCCGTGCCCGTTGCTGCGGGCCGGCCGAGGTCCCCTTGCGTCTGAACCATGACCAATTGCCCGCCGCACTCGGCCGGGGCCTCGCCCCGATCTACCTCGTGTCCGGCGACGAACCCCTGCTGGTCGCTGAGGCCGCGGATACCATTCGAGCCGCGGCGCGCGTGTCGGGGTACGCCGATCGCACGGTTTTCTTCATCGAGCGCAACTTTGCCTGGGAGGAGTTGCGCCACGCGACGCAGGCGCTGTCTTTGTTCGCGGATAGGCGACTGTTCGAACTGCGCATGCCGAGCGGCAAACCCGACAAAGGCGCGGCGCTCTTGACC
This sequence comes from uncultured Gammaproteobacteria bacterium, assembly GCA_963843295.1. Classification (GTDB taxonomy): domain Bacteria; phylum Pseudomonadota; class Gammaproteobacteria; order Steroidobacterales; family Steroidobacteraceae; genus Bog-1198. The sequence goes on from CAWJJP010000012.1 coordinate 148,325, forward strand.
GAGCTCGCGATGCGCCCGCCGCCCGACGTTCTGTGCCTGGTGATCACCGACAAACTCGACAGGAAGGTGAGCGAGGCCGCGTGGGTACGTGCCGTCGAGCGCCAGGGCGCGTGGATTCCGATTTGGCCGGTGGATGCCGCAGCACTCCCGGGATGGCTGCGTGCCCGGGCCCGTGCCCTGAATCTCGAGATGGAACCCGCCGCGGCCCGGCTGATCGCCGATCGGGTCGAGGGGAATTTACTGGCCGCGAAGCAGGAGCTCGAGAAACTGTCGCTGCTGGCGAACGATGCGACGATCAGCGAACAACTGGTGATGCGCGTCGTCGGGGACAGCGCCCGCTATGACGTGTATCAACTCGCCGAAGCGGCGGCGGCCGGCGATGCGCAGCGGGCGTTGCACGTGCTGCTGGGGCTGAAGAGCGAAGGCGTGGAACCGACGCTCATTCTCTGGGCGCTGGTGCGTGAATTGCGCGGCTTGTGGCAAGCGCGCGAAGGAAACCGGCTACGCTCTCAAGAGAAGGCTGGATGGAGTCAGGCGGCGCGGCCTTCGGCGCGCGCGCTTGCGCGTATCGGCAAGATGCCGCTCGGCCGATTGCTGCGGCAGGCCGCGCTCACCGATCGCATCGTCAAGGGTGTGGTGCGTGGCGACGCTTGGACCGCGATCATCGGGCTTGCCGCCAGCATGGCGGGCGCTTTGCAAGCCTGCGAGGATTCAGGCAGGGTAGCCTCATGAACCCCATGGGAATATTCGGCGGCACGTTCGACCCGATTCACTACGCCCACCTGCGCACGGCGTTCGAGCTGCAGCAGGCGCTGCGTCTGAAAGAGATACGATTTCTGCCGGCCGGCAATCCGCCGCATCGCGATCAGCCCAGTGCCAGTCCGCAGCTGCGCCTGCAAATGGTCGAATTGGCGGTCGCCGACCAGCCCGGTTTTGTGGTCGACGATCGCGAGGTTCGCAAGGCGGGGCCCTCCTACTCGGTGGAAACACTGGGCGAACTGCGCCACGAGTATCCCGACCGTAGCCTGTGCCTCATCGTCGGTATGGATGCCTTTTTGAGCCTGCCCAAATGGCATCAATGGCGCGAATTGCTGCAGCTCGCTCATCTGGTCGTCGCCCATCGCCCGGGTTGGCGGGCGCCGGGCATGGGTCCCCTCGGCGAACTCCTGGTCGATCGGGGCACCGGCCGTATCGGGGACCTTCATGAGCAGCGCGCGGGCTGCATTTATATCCACGCGGTAACACAACTCGAGATCTCTTCCACTGAGGTGCGTCAATTGATTGCCATGGGCCGGGATCCGCGCTTCCTCATGCCGGATTCGGTGCGTAAACTGATCTTGGATACCCATTGTTATTCCAAACCACGGACGCCGTAGTGCCAGTCAAGAAACAGCCCCCCGTCTCCAAGCCCACGAAGAGAAACGTCAAGATCCGCGCCGTCGATGCAGGCGCCGGCAAGCCGAAGAGAGCCGCTCCGCGCAAATCCCCAGCGAGACCCTCGCTCAAGGCGGTCATTCTGGATGCCCTGGCCGACATGAAAGCACTGGATGTCAAGGTGCTGGATGTACGGGGGCTCACCGATATCGCCGATTTCATGGTCATCGCGAGCGGCACCTCCGACCGGCACGTGCGCTCAGTGGCGCAACGGGTCGTCGAAAAAACCAAGGAAAGGGGATTTCGGCCTCATGGCGTGGAAGGCGAGCAGGACAGCGACTGGGTGCTCATCGATCTGCACGAGATGATCGTGCACGTCATGTTGCCACGCGTGCGCGAGTTCTACGGACTCGAAAAGCTCTGGGACACGACGGTATCGAGGCGCGCCGCTCGCGCCTGAGAGCCAGCGCAAGCCCATGAAATGCCGGTTGATCGCTGCCGGTACCCGGTTGCCAGAGTGGGTCAATGCCGGGTTTCAGGAATACCAAAAGCGGTTGCGGGCGCCCCTGGTCCTGGAGTTGCTGGAGATTCCGATTGCCACGCGCCGTGCCGGTGAAAATCCAGAGCGCTCGATCGCGCGCGAGGGCGCGAACATGCTCGCCGCCGTGAGTCCCAAGGACTACGTCGTCGCCATGGAGGTCTCCGCCAAGTCCATGACGACCGCCGAGCTCAGCACCTGGCTGGCGGCGCGGCTGCGCGAAGGGAGGCCGCTCGCTCTGTTGATCGGCGGCCCCGACGGCCTCGCACCCCAGTGCCGAGAGCGAGCCGACCAGAGCTGGTCGTTGTCGCCGCTCACCCTGCCTCACGCCCTGGTTCGCGTGGTGCTTGCCGAGCAGATTTACCGCGCCATGAGCATGCTGGCGGGCCATCCCTATCACCGCGCCAGGAGCCTTTCTGAGTAATCCCCGATGCGCAAAGGTCGGTATCCTTGGCGCATGAACCCCGCATTTGTGTATCTCGCTTCTGCCTCGCCCCGACGGCGCGAGCTACTTTCGCAGATTGGTGTTCCTTTTCAGATACTTATGGTCGAGGTCGACGAGTCGGTTGCGGCCGTGGAGTCGCCGGCGGCTTATGTGTCGAGGATCGCCGCAGCCAAGGCGGATGCCGGCTGGCGCCTGCGTCCACCGGCTGAGCAGTCTGCGCCGTACCCCGTTCTCGCCGCGGACACCACCGTCGTGATCGACGGCGAGATCTTGGGCAAGCCGGCAGATGATTCAGATGCGGCGCGGATGCTGCGCCTGTTGTCGGGCCGCACGCACGAGGTCCTGACGGCCGTCGCATTGGTCACGGCGGGCCGGCGCGCCTCCGGTCTGAGCCGCAGCGAAGTCACCTTTCGCCACATCACCGCGGCGGAGGCACGGGATTATTGGCATACCGGAGAGCCGCGCGGCAAGGCGGGCGGATATGCCATTCAGGGGCGTGGTGCCGTATTCGTCGCCGACCTACGCGGCAGTTATTCCGGAGTGATGGGTCTGCCGCTGTTTGAGACCGCGCAGCTTCTCAAGTCGACAGGCGTGCCGCTGTGGCGCGCCGCAAGCGTTGGCGAGATCGATGAGCAGTGAGATTTTGATCAACGCGAGCACCCACGAGGCGCGCGCCGCGCTGGTCGAAAACGGCGTGCTGCAGGAGGTGTTTCTCGAGCGCACCAGCCGTCGCGGCCTGATCAGCAATATCTACAAGGGCCGCGTGTCGCGTGTGTTGCCCGGCATGCAGGCGGCCTTCATCGAGATCGGCATGGAACGCACCGCGTTTTTACACGCCTCGGATATTTTCGATCCCCGGCACGCGGGAACCGGCATCGAGGCACCGCGCACGGAGAACATCCGTACCCTGGTGGCTGAGGGCAATGAGATTCTCGTGCAGGTCGTCAAGGATCCCCTCGGGACGAAGGGAGCACGCCTGACGACATACATCACTCTCCCATCGCGCTTTCTGGTGTACATGCCGCAGGGCCGCGGCGTCGGGGTATCGGCGCGCATCGAGGATGAGGTCGAGCGCGAGCGGCTGCGCACCGCGGTGTTGGCCGGCCTCGAGGTGGACGAATCCGCCGGATACATCGTGCGGACCGCGGCGGAAGACGCGCCGCCCGAAGCGCTGCGCGCCGATATGCTCTATCTGCGCAAGCTGTGGGAATTCGTCCGGCACAAGGGGCTTCGCACCGACCCGGGCCAGCTGGTGCATGCCGATCTGCCGTTGCACTTGCGCATACTGCGCGACTTGCTGCGGCCGGACGTCGAACGGGTGCTGATCGATCAGCCGAACGCGCATCGCGAAATGCAGGAGTTCGTGAGCACTTTCATGCCCGATGTTCTGCCGCGGATCGAACTCTACGTCGAGCGTCGCCCGATATTCGAATTGCATCACGTCGAGGAGGAAATCCAAAAGGCCCTGGATCGCAAGGTGTCGCTGAAATCCGGCGGCTACTTGATCATCGATCAAACCGAGGCGATGACGACCATCGACGTCAACACGGGTGCTTTCGTCGGGCACCGCAATCTGGAAGAGACCATCTTCCGAACCAATTTGGAGGCCGCAGTGGCCATTGCCCGGCAGCTGCGCCTGCGCAACCTCGGCGGCATCATCATCATCGACTTCATCGACATGGAGGAACCCGAACACCGCCGACAGGTGATTCAGGCGCTGGAAAAGGCGTTGAGCGACGATCATGTGAAGACGAATATTTCCTCGGTATCGCCGCTCGGATTGGTGGAGATGACGCGCAAGCGCACGCGCGAAAGCCTGGAACATCTGTTGTGCCAGGCTTGTCCGACTTGCGAGGGACGCGGCTTCGTGAAGACGGCGGAAACGGTTTGCTATGAGGTGTTTCGTGAGATCATGCGCCAAGCGCGGCAGTTCGATTGTCAGCAGCTCATGGTGCTCGCCCACCAGGATGTCATCGAGCGTCTGCTCGACGAGGAGTCCTCCGCGCTCGGCGAACTCGAGCTGGTGACGGGAAAGCCGATACGGCTGCAGACCGAATCGCTCTACGCCGTGGACCAGTATGACGTCGTTCTGATGTAAATGAGCTTGCGCAGACTCGCCAAGATCCTGCTGTTCGGCATTGCAGGAATACTGCTGATCGTGCTGACCCTGATGCTCGGCATCAAGCTCGCTCTCGATCGCGCACCTCGCTATCAGGCCGAAATCAAGGAATGGGTGCACCGGCAAAGCGGCTACCACATCGCCTTTGCGCACGTCTCGCCGGCGTTTCGCTGGTACGGGCCCGAGTTGTATTTCGACCGTCTTGAATTACGCTCCAAGGATGATCAGCGGGTGCTGGCGCGTGCCGCCGGCGGGCGGATCGGCGCCGACATATGGCAGCTGCTTCGCAGCGGAAAACTATTCGCGTTACGCATCGAACTCGACTCTCCGAACATCGCCATCTCGCGGGTCGGACCGGACTCCTTCGCGCTCGCTTCAGAGCTCGTACTCGGCGGCCAGGACTCCGAGCGCAGCAGGCTCACTCTCAACGACATGCCGGCCGGCGAGCTCGCCATACGCAGAGGGGTGGTCACCGTTCAAAACTGGAATTCCGCACTGCCTCAGCTTGAATTTCGTGGCGTCGACTTGGACTTGACCCGGGGCCCGGCGCTTGCCTCCCTGAAGCTGAGCGCGCAGTTGCCGGCAGTCCTGGGCGGTGCGCTGGTATTCCACGGCACGGCCCGCGGCCCGGGATCGATTGCAGCCGTCGATTGGGGCTTTCTTGCGAGCGCCCGCGGCATATCCTTTCCCGGCTGGCGGGAGCTGCTGCCCGAATACCTGACCCGGCTCGATGCGGGTACGGGCGGGTTTGAAGTCCTGGCACGCGGTCAGGGGGCAACGCTCGCGCGCGCGGATGTCGACTTCAACGCGCGAGGCGTGGTGGCGACTCTGACCGACGGCCCGAGTGCCACCTTCGAGCAAATAAGCGGCGCCTTGACGGCGACGCATGCCGGCGATCGCTGGACGGTGCTCGGACGCCATGTGCAGGCGCAGCGCCCGCGACACCGCGATCCTGACTCCGAGTTCGACGTGAGCTGGCGCGCCGATGACTCCGGTCTGCTCGAATTGCGCGCCCGGGCGAGCTATTTGCGTGCCGAGGCGCTCCTGCCGCTTGCCGGCCTCATACCGCAAAGGGATATTCGCGAGCGGTTGCGCGACATCGCACCGACCGGCGAGTGGATGGATATGCGGCTGCAACTCATGCGCGGCGAAGTGGCTTTTCCTTGGAAACTACAAGTCAACGCGAGGTTTCGCGACGTCGGGTTCGCTCCGGTCGGTCGCGCGCCCGGATTGCGCGGGCTCAACGGAATCCTGGCGGGCGACGAGAGTGGTGGCCATCTGGCAATTGAGAGCCAGGCGGCGGTGTTTTCCTGGCCCGGGCAGTTTCACCAGCCGATCAATCTAACCCAGCTGAAGACGACCTTGTACTGGAGGCGCACCGCGGAGGAGTTCCTGGTGGCGACGACGGACCTGCAACTCGGAGCCCGCAACGCCAGTGCCCACGCCAAGGCGGCCTGGCGGCAACCGAGCGATGGCAGTTCGCCGGTCCTGTCGCTGGCCAGCACCGTGGACGGCGGCAGTCTCACGGATGCGCATCTGTTTCTGCCACGCGAACTGCTCGCGCCTTCTGCGCTCGCATGGCTCGACCGCGCCTTCATTGCGGGGCGCCTATCGCATGCGGACGCCATCATTCAAGGTCCGGTGAGGCAATTTCCGTTCCGCGATCGCAGCGGCGTATTCGTGGCCCGCTGCCGCATCGACGGGATGACGCTGGACTATCGCGAGGGGTGGCCCCGCATCGAGGGTCTTGCCGGCGAAGCGGAGTTTCGCAACGAAGGGATGACCGCGCGGCTCTCAAGTGGCCGCACCAGCGGCCTCATCGTGGACTCGGGGGATGCGCGCTTCGTCGATTTCAAGAACGGCGAGCTGCAGATTCACGCAGCCTTGCACGGTGGCGCCACCGATGCATTGCAATTCCTGAGAGCGACGCCACTCGACGCCCTGACGGAGGGCGCCTTTTCCGCGGTCGAGGGCAAGGGAGCTCTGAAGTCCACCGTCAACCTGTTTTTCCCATTCAAACAGTTCGATCAGCGCCGGGTGCTGGTGCACGTGGACTTGAAGGATGCGTCGGTGAACCGGGTGGGCTCGGCCCTTGCGGCGACCGATTTGACGGGCGACGCCGATATCGACGGTGCCCAGGTTTCCCATGCCGACGTGCGCGGCCGGGTTCTGGGAGGTGCTTTCCAGATGAATGCGCGCGCTCCGCGCAATAGGGCGGCTACCCGCACGCAATTGGACTTCCACGGCACTTTCAGCGGTGAGGCGTTGCGTGGCGCGTTGTCCCTGCCGGCGAACTTTCCCATCGATGGTCAGGCGGATTGGCACGGTGTACTCAAAATCGCGCCCGACCCCGCTCGAGAACGGTTGTTGCGTGTCACCAGCAGTCTGTCCGGGCTCGAGCTCAGGCTCCCCGCGCCGCTGGCGAAGCCCGCCACGCGCCCGTTGCCGTCGTCGGTCGAGGCTCAGTGGCCGCAGAGCGGCGGCGTGCAAGTGCGCGTGGTCTTGGGATCCCTATTGCGCAGCGCATTGACCATGCAAGCAGACGGGCGGCTTGGCCGGGCCACCGTTACTTTCGGCTCGGCCGAGCCGGTCTACGGCGACGCACAGACGCTGAATGTAGGCGGCACGATCGAGACGCTCGACCTGGCCGGCTGGCTCAAGCTCGGAGCTCCCACGAAAGGCGCGAAGCCGCTCTCGAGTTATCTGCATTCCGCCGAGCTCGAGGTGAGCCGGCTGGATTATCTCGGCCTGTCATTTCAGGACGTCGCGCTCGCTCTCACCGACCACAACGGCGGCTGGCGTATCGCGGTAACGGGTCCGAACGTGCAAGGCAGCATCGCCTTGCCGGCGGATTCTGCAGCGCCGTGGGACCTCGAGTTCCAGCGCCTGCGATTCGCCGCGGCGGTCCCGGAGGCGGCCGCGGGGGCTGATGATGATGAAAAGGGACCGACGGATCCGCGCAACCTCCCGGCCGTCAATTTTCACGCCGCGGAACTTACCTGGGGCGACAGGCGAATCGGTGACGTCCGCGCATCGCTGTCGAAGGTGGATGACGGAGTCAGCCTGCAGCAATTGACGGTGACGGGCGCGGCCTATTCGGTGAGCGCCAAGGGCGAGTGGCGAGGCAAAGACGGGGGTGCGGAGCGCATCGAGGGCACAATGAAGAGCAGCGACCTCGGCGACACGCTGAAGGAGCTTGGCTTCGCCCCCGTCATCCAGGCAAAGACCGCGCGTCTGGCGTTTGATATGAGCTGGCTCGGCGCTCCAACGGCGGATTCGCTCAAATCCGCGACAGGACAGGTGCAAGTAGCGCTGGAAAAGGGCCAAATCGTCGGGCTCAAGCCCGGCGCCGGCCGCGTCCTGGGCCTCGCCAGCCTGTCTGAGCTGCCGCGCAGGCTGGCGCTCGATTTCAGCGATCTGACCGATAAAGGCTTCGCGTTCGATACCATTCGCGGCGATTTCGACATACACGACGGAAGTGCGTACACCGACAACGTGCTCGTCAAGGGACCGGCGGCCGAAATTGGTTTAATTGGCCGGGTCGGCTTGAAAAACGAGGATTATGACCAAACTGCGGTTGTGACCGGCAGCGTTGGCAACAGTCCGCTGCCGCTCGCCGCGTTTGCGGCCGGACCGGTGATCGGAGGGGCGGTGCTGCTATTCACGCAAGTGTTCAAACAACCGCTGAAAGGGTTGGTACGAGGGTATTATCGGATCACCGGAACGTGGGACAACCCCGTCGTTGAACGGATCAAAGGTGCAGACGCCGCCGCGGCGACTGCCGAGGCGCCAAAGTAATGGGCATTGTAGCCGCCATCCAGATGACCTCGGGTCATATCGTCGCAGAGAACTTGCTCGCCGCGGGTGGGCTTCTCCGCGAGGCCAAGGAGTTGGGTGCGGAGGTCGCTTGCCTGCCGGAGAATTTCTCCTTCATCGGATTGCGCGACGCCGACAAGCTAAAAGTAGCGGAACCCGATCGCGAGGGGCCGGTGCAAGAATTTTTGTCCAAGACGGCACGAGAGCTCAAGCTGTGGATCCTGGGCGGAACGACCGTCATCAAGGGCGACTCGGCGACGCGCGTATCGAACACCTCGCTGCTGATCGATTCGGACGGCAGACGCGTGGCGCGCTATGACAAGATCCATCTCTTCGACGTCACAATCCCCGGCCGCAACGAGCAGTACCTCGAGTCAACGCACGTGATGCCGGGCCGCGAGGTGGTGGTTGCGGACACTCCGGTGGGAAAGCTGGGACTCTCGGTGTGTTACGACATGCGCTTTCCGGAGTTGTATCGGGATCTCGTCGCGCGAGGCGCGGAATGGCTCGCGATGCCGGCCGCATTCACGGTGCCCACCGGGCGCGCTCACTGGGAGACTTTGCTGCGGGCGCGGGCAATCGAAAATCTGTGCTATGTCGTGGCCCCTGCGCAGGGCGGCACGCATACCAGCGGCCGGGAGACCTATGGCGACTCGTTGATCGTCGATTATTGGGGCCAGGTGCTTGCGCGCCTGCCAAAAGGAACGGGTGTGGTGACAGCGGATATCGATCTTTCGAAACAAGCAGAGACGCGGGCGCGCTTTCCCGCGCTCGACAACCGTCGCCTCGGTCTGACCAATGACTCGACAGAGCTCGCATGAGCGCCGCGCCGTTGTTCGACGTGGCGGAGAAAATGATCCTCACTCCGTCGGGATTGGACGAGGGACGCCTATTGAGCGTGCTCGGCACCGTGATGAGCCGGGGGGTCGATTACGCGGATTTGTATTTTCAGCTGTCGCGCGAGGAATCGTGGGCGCTCGAAGACGGCATCGTCAAGGAAGGTGCGCATAGCATCGAACAGGGCGTCGGCGTGCGGGCCATCAGCGGCGAGAGAACCGGATTTGCGTATACGGACGAGGTGGTGCTTCCCGCCCTGATGGAGGCCTCGGATGCGGCGCGCGCCATTGCCCGCAGCGGTGCAAGTCGCACCGTGAACGCTTGGTCCAGGCCCCTCACGCATCGTCTATACATGCCGATCGATCCGCTCGATGCGGTTCGCGACGAGGATAAGGTGGCATGGCTGATGCGCATCGACGCCGATACCCGGCGCCTCGACCCGCGAGTGAAGCAGGTGATGGCCTCGCTGGCCGCCGTGCATGAAGTCGTGCTGATCGCTTCGAGCGACGGCACGCTCACCGCCGACGTGCGGCCCTTGGTGCGCATGAATGTGTCGGTGATCGTCGAGCAAAACGGACGACGTGAGCAGGGCTACAGCGGCGGGGGCGGCCGCTTCGGGCTCGACGAGCTGCTGCGCGGCGATGAGCCTTTTGTCCACGGCCGCGAGGCGGTGCGCCAGGCACTCGTGAATCTCGACGCGGTGGCGGCCCCCGCGGGCTCGATGCCGGTGGTTCTCGGCTCCGGTTGGCCCGGTATTTTGCTGCACGAAGCGATCGGGCACGGATTGGAGGGCGATTTCAACCGCAAGGGAACCTCGGCGTTTTCGAATCGCATCGGCCAAAAAGTGGCGGCCGACGGAATCACCGTCGTCGATGACGGCACGCTGAACCGGCGGCGCGGTTCGTTGAACGTCGATGACGAGGGTACGCCGACACAATGCACGGTGCTCATCGAGAATGGTGTGTTGCGCGGCTACATTCAGGACAAGATGAACGCGAGGCTGATGGGCATGACTGCGACGGGTAATGGCCGCCGCGAGTCCTTCGCGCACATGACTCTGCCGCGAATGACCAACACCTACATGCGCGCCGGCACGCGGGCACCGGAGGAGATCATCGCATCCGTCGACAAGGGCTTGTACGCGGTGAACTTCGGCGGCGGTCAGGTCGACATTACCTCGGGTAAATTCGTCTTCTCGGCGAGCGAGGCTTACTTGATCGAGAACGGCAGGATCACCACGCCGGTGAAAGGCGCCACGTTGATCGGCAACGGCCCCGACGTACTCACTCGCGTCAGCATGGTCGGCAACGACATGCAGCTCGATGCAGGCGTCGGAACATGCGGAAAGGAAGGCCAATCCGTGCCCGTCGGGGTGGGGCAGCCGACATTGCGGGTCGATGCGTTGACCGTGGGGGGCACGGCTTAGGTGGTGCGCTGGTTGCCGGGCGAGTTCACGGCGAAGCGATTCCAATGATCTTCGATGAATGGATCGAGCAAGCCTACGCGCTCGGTGCCAGCGATCTGCATTTGGAAGCCGGTACTCCGGTGATCGTCCGGGTCCGGGGCGAACTGCAGAGCATCGGTGCCATCGTAACGAGCGACGCTCTCCTGCAGGTCGGCCAAGACCTGTTGGGAACCGAAGGCTGGCGAGAGTTCAAGGAGCGCGGCTCCGCAGATCTATCGGCGGACATCGGCGGTGTTCGCTGCCGGGCCAATCTGTTTCGAACGATTCGCGGCATGGCCGCGGCGGTGAGGCTGCTGTCCCCCGGCATCAAGGATCTGCGTGCATGCAATCTACATCCTGACTTTCGCAGGTTCATCGAGGCCTCGAGCGGCTTGATCATCGTTTCGGGCCCCACGGGCTCGGGAAAATCGACGACACTCGCGGCGCTCATCGAGGAGATCAATGCGACTCGAGCACGCAACATCGTCGTGCTTGAAAGTCCCATCGAGTACGTGTTTGCCAACCGCCAGTCATTCGTCCGGCAGCGCGAGATTCCGACGCACTCGCCGAGCTTCGAGCAGGGCATCATGGATGCGTTGCGGGAGAATCCCGACGTGCTGGTCATCAGTGAAATGCGCACACCCGAAGTCATGCGCCTGACCTTGAACGCCGCAGAGACCGGCCACCTCGTTCTTGCGACCATGCATTCGGCCACCTGCACCGAAGCGCTGACCCGGGTGTGCATGTCGTTCCCTTCGGACATCCAGGCGAGCGTGCGGGCGCAACTCGCCGATTGCCTGGTCGCCGTATCGTGCCAGCGACTGGAATTTCTCGGCGCTCACCGCTTGCGGGTGCCTCGCTGCGAAATCCTGCTTCCGACCTCCGGAGCGAAGGGCACCATCCGGGCCGGCAACTTCAGCCAGCTCGCGAGCGTGCTGCAGTCCGGAGGCGAGGAGGGCATGTGGACGTTCGACCGCTATCAGCGCTGGGTGGAACAAGCGGGGGATTGGGTGCGGCCACCGGCCCCTGCCGTGGGCGGCCCGAGCCGCAGACCCGCAAGACCCTCATCGGTCAAGGCGTCGCCACGCGTCCCCGAGCAGGCACGTGTCGTCCAACCGGCGGCGCCATCCGCTGCAACCGCGTCGCGCGCGCTGCCGCCCGCCGATGAGGTGTTCGAGGTCCCCGCCGAGGAGATGGACCTCGCCTCGCTCGCGGAGCTTGCCAAGAAGGTCGTTGAACGCAAGCCGTGACGGGGGTGACCGCTACCCTACCCCATCAAGAGGATTCCCCTCGTCGCAGACGCCGGTTGCGCGCCGGCGGCGATGTTAAAAAATCGGCGCCGGCCGTCGCGGCCCCGGTGGTTCGTCGGAGCAAATCGCGCTCAAGCCGCGTGAGCCCCGATGAGCTCGGAGCGGCGCCGGAGTAATCCGCCGACACATGGCCATTCTCAACGGCCGCGACGATGAGCAGAGCGAGACTGATCCGCTGAGCGCAAAGCAACGAGGCATTGGTCATCGTACGGGCACGAACCAGAATGACGTTCATCGCTCAAAGCCTGACGCAACGATAGGGAGCGCCGATGATGCGATGCTCGCGCGTAAAAAAACTGAAGAATTTTCTTGCCCTGCGCGATGCAGTGCCCGGGACGCTATCTCAGCTTGCGAGTGCGCACCGAGCCGTAGACCAGAAACACCCCGATGAGAAAAGTGACGGCCGTGTAACCGTAGTACCACCGCTCGTAGTGCAGTCCCTGCAGGAAAAAGTTCTCGGCCTGGTCCTGAGATAAAAACAACAGGGATAATCCCTTGATCAACGCGAGCCAGCCGACGAGCGTGATCGTCACGGCCAATGCCCCGCCCGACCACACATTGTGGCCGACGACGATGGCGAGACCGACAGCCATGCCAATGAGCCCGGCCAGGAATAGGAGCGGCGGGTTGTGCACGAATGATGTCACCGTCTGGACCATCGCTGCCTTGTGCAATCCCATCGCCAACGATATGACGAGGCAGTAAAGCCCGATCAGTCTGCCCAGGAACAAGGTTCGCCGTCTCATATCGCTCTCCGGCAGGTGCCCACTCCTGACCGACCCCGCGAGGGACCCTAGTCCTCATGCGCGGCCGTATCCATACGGGAAAACCGCGGCAATGGCCAACATCCGCACGCGGTAACGAATTTCTACAGGATATTTATATCGTTAGCCCTAGCATTCGCGCTCGGGAATCGTCGGAACTGGTGTGACAGTTCCGCGGTCCCGCGCCGCGGGCTCGGGCTCGTACGTGGTTTCCCGCACGCTTGTTTCGATGCCCGGTGCTACCGTGGGCGCGCTTCTTCGGAGGTGAAGGGATGGATATCGTGTATCTGTTGATTCTCGCGGGCCTCTACGTGATCAGCCACGGACTCGTTTGGGCGCTCGGCCGGCTCGGAAAGTCCCCATGAGCGTCATGTACTGGCTCAGCGGACTGCTGGCGCTGTTCCTGTTCGGCTATCTGTTGTACGCCCTGCTGAGGGCGGAGCGATTCTGATGGGCGCCACCGCCCAGTTCAGCCTGCTGTTGCTGATGTTCCTCGGCGTGCTCTTGTTATGCACCAAGCCGCTCGGCAGCTACATCGCCGACGTCATGGAGGGACGGCCGAATTTCGCGCGGCGCGCCGGCAGCCGGATCGAAGGCGGTCTGTACCGGCTTTGCGGGATCCGTTCAGGCGAAGAGATGAACTGGCAGCAGTACGCGATCGCGCTGCTGCTGTTCAACGTGCTCGGCGCACTCATCGTATATGGACTGCAGCGGCTGCAGTTTTTCCTGCCGCTCAACCCGCAGAGGTTCCCGGCGGTGAGCGCGGATTCATCGTTCAACACGGCCGTGAGCTTCATCACCAATACCAACTGGCAGGGCTACTCCGGCGAGTCGACGATGGGGTATCTCGTGCAGATGGCGGGACTTGCGGTGCAGAATTTTCTCTCCGCCGCGACCGGCATCGCGGTCGCGATCGCCTTGATCCGGGGCTTCGTCCGGCACTCTGTGGAGACCATCGGCAATTTTTGGGTGGACGTCACCCGCGCAACGCTCTACGTCCTGCTGCCGTTCGCGGCGCTGCTCGCGCTCGTGCTGGCGAATCAGGGCGTCATCCAGAATTTCGCCTCATACAAAGATGCCACGACGATCGAAACGCTCACCTACCAGAACCCGAAGACCGATGCGGCCGGCAATCCCACCAAGGACGCGGCCGGCAATCCCGTCACCGAGACGGCGACCACGCAGACGCAGACGCTGCCGATGGGACCGGTCGCCTCGCAGGAGGCGATCAAGGAACTCGGCACCAACGGCGGGGGCTTCTTCAATGCGAACTCGGCCCATCCATTTGAGAACCCGACGCCGCTCTCGAACTTGCTCGAGATGTTCGCAATTTTCCTCATCGCATTCGCCCTCACCTACACGTTCGGCAAGATGGTGGGGGACACCCGACAGGGCTGGGTGCTCCTGGCGGCGATGCTGATCCTGTTCGTTCCGCTGCTGATCACGGCGTTCCATGCCGAACACAACGGCAATCCGCTCATTGCGAAGCAGGGCGTCGATCAAATCGCGAGTCCACTCCAAGCGGGCGGCAACATGGAGGGCAAGGAGACCCGCTTCGGCATCGCCGCCTCAGCACTCTTCGCCGCGGTTACAACCGCGACCTCCTGCGGTGCCGTTAACACCATGCACGACTCGATGACGCCCCTCGGCGGCTTCGTGCCGCTGTTTCTGATACAGCTCGGCGAAGTCGCGCCCGGGGGCGTCGGCACCGGGATCTACTCGATTCTGATGTACGCCATTCTCGGCGTCTTCATTGCCGGTCTGATGATCGGCCGGACGCCCGAGTATCTCGGAAAGAAGATCGAAGCCTTGGAGATGAAATTGGCCTCCATATTCATCCTGACCACCCCGTTTGCCGTACTGATCGGAACCGCGGTTGCCGTCGTGACGACCGGCGGTAAGGCCGGGGTTGCGAACCCCGGGGCCCACGGCTTCAGCGAGATTCTGTATGCGTTCTCGTCGGCGGCCAACAACAACGGCAGCGCGTTCGCGGGACTTTCCGCCAATACGGTGTTCTACAACGTTGCCACCGGTCTTGCGATGTTCATCGGCCGATTCTGGCCGATCGTGGCCGCCCTCGGCATCGCAGGGTCGCTCGCGAGGAAGAAACGCGTTCCCGTGACCGAGGGTACGATGCCGACGCATGGGCCGCTGTTCGTGGCGCTTCTCCTGGGCTCGATCTTGTTGATTGGTGTCTTAACGTACGTCCCGGCACTGGCGCTGGGGCCGGTGGTCGAGCATTTCATGCTCGCAACCGCCAAATAGCGAGTTCCCATGACGCGGCAGCAGCTCTCTCTCTTCGATCGCAAGCTCCTTGGCCCGGCACTTGTCGAGTCCGTGAAAAAACTCGACCCGCGCGTTCAATGGCGCAATCCGGTCATGTTCGTGGTTTACATCGGCACGATCGTGACGGCGATTCTCTGTGGCCAGGCACTCGCGGGCCACGGCGAGGCGCCGGCGACCTTCATTCTCGCCGTTACCGTCTGGCTGCTGTTCACCGTGCTGTTCGCCAATTTTGCCGAGGCCCTCGCCGAGGGCCGCAGCCGCGCACAGGCGTCCGCGCTGCGCAATATGCGTCAGACCGTGATGGCCAAGCGGATCGTCGAAAATGCTCCAGGGACCCGCAAGACGACACTCGTCAAGGCGGAGGATTTGCGGAAAGGCGATATGGTGCTGGTCGAAACGCATGACACCATTCCGGCCGACGGCGAGGTCATCGAGGGCGTCGCATCGGTCGACGAGAGCGCCATTACCGGCGAGTCGGCGCCCGTCATTCGGGAGTCGGGCGGCGACTTCTCGTCGGTGACCGGTGGCACCCGCGTGCTGTCGGACTGGATCGTGGTGCGCGTATCGGTGAATCCCGGAGAAACCTTCCTCGACCGGATGATCTCGATGGTCGAGGCGGCGAAGCGGCAGAAGACGCCCAACGAGATTGCGCTGACCATCTTGCTGGTGGCGCTCACCCTGGTCTTTCTCGTCGTCATCGTCACGCTGCTGCCTTTCTCCCTGTTCGCCGTCGAGGTGAGCAAGGCGGGAACGCCGGTCACGCTGACCGCCCTCGTGGCACTGCTGGTATGTCTCATCCCGACGACGATCGGCGGCCTGTTGTCGGCGATCGGCGTCGCCGGCATGAGCCGCATGATGCAGGCGAACGTCATCGCCACCTCCGGCCGAGCCGTCGAGGCCGCGGGCGACGTCGATGTGCTGCTGCTCGACAAGACCGGCACCATTACGCTCGGCAACCGGCAGGCCGCGGCGTTTCTGCCGGCCCCGGGAGTGACGGAGCTGGAGCTCGCGGATGCCGCTCAACTCGCCTCGCTTGCCGACGAAACGCCGGAAGGGCGCAGCATCGTGGTGCTCGCCAAGCAGCGCTTCAATCTACGCGAGCGCGACCTCGGGGCACTCGGCGCGAACTTCGTGCCGTTCTCCGCGCACACGCGAATGAGCGGCGTCGATATCGGCGGCCGTCAAATACGCAAGGGCGCACCGAACACGATCGCCAAGTACATCGAGGCCCAAGGCAAGCATTTCCCGCCGCTGGTCGATGAAGCCGTGCAGCGCGTCGCACGTCAAGGCAGCACGCCGCTGGTCGTGGTCGACGGCAGCCGTGTGCTCGGCGTCATCGAACTCAAGGACATCGTCAAGGGCGGCATCAAGGAGCGGTTCGCGGATCTGCGGCACATGGGCATCAAGACGATCATGATCACGGGCGACAACCGCCTCACCGCGGCGGCCATTGCGGCGGAGTCCGGCGTCGACGACTTTCTCGCCGAAGCGACGCCGGAGGCCAAACTCAGGCTGATTCGGGAGCATCAGGCCCAAGGACGCCTGGTCGCGATGACCGGCGACGGCACCAATGACGCACCTGCTCTCGCGCAGTCCGACGTCGCCGTTGCGATGAATACCGGTACGCAAGCGGCCAAGGAAGCGGGCAACATGGTCGATCTCGACTCGAATCCCACCAAGCTCATCGAGATCGTGGAGACAGGCAAGCAGATGCTGATGACGCGCGGTGCATTGACGACGTTCTCGATCGCGAACGACGTTGCGAAGTACTTCGCAATAATCCCCGCCGCTTTTGCCATGACGTACCCCGAGCTCGGTGCGCTCAACGTCATGCACCTGGCGACTCCGAACTCCGCCATTCTCTCCGCGGTGATTTTCAACGCGCTGATCATCGTCGCGTTGATTCCGCTCGCCATCAAGGGCGTCAAGTATCGGCCGCTCGGCGCGGGCCCGCTGCTGCGGCGCAATCTGCTCATCTACGGCCTCGGCGGCATCATCGTGCCATTCCCCGGCATCAAGCTGATCGACATGATCCTGTCGGCGGCCGGCTGGGCGTGAAGGAGCATCGGCATGTTCATACGACTCATTCGACCGGCAGTCAGTCTTCTCGCGCTAATGACGCTGCTTCTCGGGGTTGGGTATCCGCTCGTGATCACGGGCCTCGCCAAGGTCGCCTTCCCGCGCCAAGCGGAGGGCAGCTTGATTTACAGTGACGGCAAGCTCATCGGATCGACGCTCATCGGCCAGAGCTTCTCGGATCCGAAGTATTTTTGGGGCCGGCCCTCGGCGACGACTCCGCAGCCCTACAACGGCGTGGCCTCGTCGGGCTCGAATCTCGGACCGCTGAATCCGGCATTGCTGGATCAGGTCAAGGCGAACGCCAAGGCGCTGCACGACGCCGATCCCGACAACCGGCGGCTGGTTCCCGTCGATCTCGTGACCGCCTCGGCGAGCGGTCTCGATCCGGACATCAGTCCCGCCGCTGCGCGGTATCAAGCTGCGCGAGTCGCTCGCGCCCGAAATCTTCCACTCGCCCAGGTCGAGGCACTCATCAAGTCGCACCAGCGGGGGCGACTCTTCGGTTTTATCGGTGAACGGCGGGTCAACGTGCTTGAGCTCAATCTCGCGCTCGATGAGACGCGCTAAGCGCGCCGTGGCCGCGGCGCCTGGAGGAGAGAGAGTCGTGACATTCAAACGTGCGCTACCCAGGCTTCTGATCGCCGTCCTGCTGGGCGGCGGGGTGCTGCCCGCGGCGGGTGTCGAACCCTCGCGGCCGGCGCCTATGGTGGCAGACGGCGCGATCGTAGGTATTGTGACGAATTCAGCCAAGATCCCGGTTGCCGGCGCGACCGTGACGGCCGTGAAATCCAATGGCGGCGGCATTCGGGCGACGATCTCCGGTAGCGACGGCGTCTATTCCTTTGCCGACGTTCCCGTGGGCTCCTGGGTCATCACGGTCCATGTCGATGGCGAGCCGGATGCCGTTGCGCCCGCGCTCGAGGTCATCGCGGGCAAGGCCAGCAGGAAAGATCTCGTGATGAACGCCCCGTCCCCCGGAGCGGCTCCGTCAGCAGCGGGACCCGCACTCGCCGCGGTGGCCGCCGAGGCGGCGAATGCGGCGAAACCGGCGAAAGCGGCGCGCACCGTGCCCGCCGCCGCCCCGGCGGTGCCGACCGTACCCGAGGCGCTGCAGGCGCCGGAACCAGCTCCCGAGAACGACACCGTCACCCCGTTTGCCAATGTCGGGGACATCGGCTGGCTGAACGGCACCACGCGCGAGAAGTCGCCGATCTTCGATACCAAGTTCTTCACGCCCGAAGTGCGGCTGGACGTGAACTACCTGCAAAGCCTCAACCACCCGAGCGACCATACCATCGACGGCTCGACCGAGGAGTTCCGCTCCAGCGAATTCCAGATCGAGCAGGTGAGCTTTGGCGGTGACTTTCACTGGAACAACGTGAAAGCGCGCTTTCTCTCGATGTACGGTATGTTCGCGACGACCACGCCGCGCAATGATGCCAGCAACCAGATCGGCCAGTGGCAACTCTCGGAAGCCTACCGGTATTTCTCGGAAGCCAATGCCGGCTATCACTTCGACGTGAGCCACGGCCTGAATGTCGATGCCGGTATCTTCGTCTCCTACATCGGCCTCTTCAGCTACTACAACTTCGACAACTGGACCTACCAGCCCTCGTTCGTCTCATCGAACACGCCGTGGTTCTTCAATGGACTGCGCGTGCAGTGGTTCCCGACCCAGAATCTGAAGATCGAACCCTGGCTGATCAATGGCTGGCAGTCCTATGCAAAGTTCAATCGCCATCCGGGCTTCGGCGGACAGGTGCTCTGGATCCCGAGCAACGACCTCAAAGTGGTGTTCAACACCTATACCATCGGAGAGGATAATTTGCAGTGTCAGGCGAACAGCAACAACGGGCAGGGAACCATGAACGTGCCCTGCCAGCCGCAGAACGGCGGCAACCCGAACGCCGCGGCCGGCTCTTACGTGGGGGCGGGGCCGCCGGTCAACTACGCGAACGTCACGCGCGTGCACGAGGATGACAGCCTCTTGTACAAATACTACGACGCACACGGCATGGGCGGGGCGGGCGTCTCGAAGATGGCCTTCAGCCTGACGTGGGATTTCGGTTGCGAGTACGGCGGCGGGGTGCACTGCACGCAGGGACCGAACAAGGAGGAATTTCTCGGCGTGATGCTCTACGACCGCACCTGGTTCCACAACGATCTGTATGCGGTGACCGTGGGTGGGGGCTTCATGAACAATCCGGGTCGCTACTTGGCCCTCACTCCGCCGATCAACGGCGCGACGGCGGCGAGCGGCTCGCCCTACTTCACACAGCAGCCGGGGCAGAAGCTCTATCAATGGGATTCGCAGATCAATCTACAGTACATGCCGAACGACTGGATCACCTGGTGGACGGAAGGGACGTTCCGGCATTCGAGCGTTCCGTACTGGTCGGGACAGGGCGGCATCACGCCCCCCGGCGGCAACAACGGCTCGCCGGCGAGCTGCGTGGGCGGTCCCGCCGATCCGACCAGCGGCAACTGCACGGCGGGGGACTGGTTTCCGGATCTTCGCACGCGCGAAGTAGTCGTGGGCGCGGGCGTCATGGTCAAATTCTGAGGCTTGCGGCTCGAGGTCATGGTGAAGGCTCAAGGACGGCCGGGTGTCTCGCGTGCCGCGAATCCGATGAGCGTGTCCTTGACGGTGGATCCCAAGGGCCGGGCTCCGAACAGCAAGCCTGCCGGCCGGGCTTACGCATCCTTGGCCTGCATGGGTATCGTTTTCGGCGACATCGGCACGAGCCCCCTTTATACCTTGCAGGTCGCCACCAAAGCAGCGAGCCCGAGCGGCGCGATCACGCCCGAAGCGGTGGTGGGCATCGTGTCGCTGATCTTCTGGTCTCTGATCATCGTCATCTCGATCAAATATGCCATCCTGATCATGCGCGCCGATAATCACGGCGAGGGTGGCATCCTCGCCCTCCTTGCGTTGGTGAGCCCGCGCCGCGCCAAGGAGAGCCGTCGGCGTGCGCTCATGGTCGTCGTTGGTCTCATCGGCGCGACGCTGCTCTACGGCGACGGCACGATCACCCCGGCGATCTCGGTGTTGAGCGCCATCGAAGGCATCAAGCTGTACGCGCCCCAAGCGGCGGGACTCGTCATTCCGCTCACGGTGGTCATTCTGGTGCTGCTGTTCGCAATTCAGCGCAAAGGCACATCGTGGATCGGCGGGATATTCGGGCCGGTGATGCTGATCTGGTTCCTCGTCATCGGAATTTTGGGAATCGGGGGAATTGCCAAGGCGCCCGCGATCCTCGCCGCCCTGAGTCCGTTCCCAGCGATTACGTACCTGCGGCATGCGGGGTCGTTGTCCCTGGTGGTGATCGGGGGCGCGTTTCTCGCGGTGACGGGCGGGGAGGCGTTTTATGCGGATATGGGCCATTTCGGGCCGTTTCCGATCCGCGTCGCCTGGTTCGGCGTGGCGCTGCCGGCGTTGACGCTCAACTATTTCGGCCAGGGAGGCCTGCTGCTCAACGATCCCGGCGCGATCGAAAATTCCTTCTATCAGCTGGCCCCGGAATGGGCGCACTACGGCATCGTCGTGCTTGCGACCCTGGCGACCGTGATCGCCTCCCAATCCATCATTTCGGGGGCGTACTCGCTGACCCGCCAGGCGATTCAACTCGGATTTCTGCCGCGGCTAAACATTGTTCATACGGCCGGACACGAAATCGGCCAAATCTACGTTCCGTTCGTGAATTGGGCGCTGGCGCTCGGAACGCTGACGGCCGTCATCGGTTTCGGCTCTTCGGGGGCGCTGGCGGGAGCATTTGGAATCGCGGTCTCCTTGCTGATGGCCATTACCACCCTGATGGCCACCTTCGTCGCGCTGCAGTGGAAGCACAATGCGCTCGTCGTCTTCGGCGTGAACGGCAGTCTCCTCGCCCTGGATCTGCTGTTCGTGGCATCCACATCCACCAAGCTTTTGGAGGGAGGGTGGTTTCCCCTGCTGATCTCGTTCGTCATTGCCTTCTTGATGCTCACCTGGCGCAAAGGCGAGGAGATCATGGACCAGGCGCGGCTCGCGATTCGCGAGAAGTCGAAGGAGTTCCTGGAACGGATCAGGGCGGATCCTCCGTATCGGATTCACGGCACGGGCGTGGTGCTCGGACGCATGACACAGGGCGTGCCCCTGCCGCTCACTCTGAACCTCAAACTGAATCATGTGCTGCACGAACGGGTGCTGTTGGTCGCGGTGGAGATCACCGAAACACCGCGAGTGGCGGACGAAGAACGCGTAACGGTCACTCCCATTTCGGAGGACCTCGTTCGTGTCCAACTGCGGTTCGGTTTCATGGAGAAGATCGATGTTCCCAAGGGACTCGGCGTCGCATTGGTGCGCAGGCAGATTTTGGAGTGCGATCTGGGGCGGGTGACCTATTACACCGGCCACGAAACGATCATTGCGGCGGGCCGCCAACCGGGAATGGCGCGCTGGCGCGAAGCTCTGTTCGCGTTCATGCATCGCAACGCGCAGCGGCCGGGAGCCTATTTCAACATCCCGACGGCCCAGATCATGGAGGTCGGCGTCGAGTTCGAGATTTGAACGACGCCGCGAGCAATCCTAGCGGGTCGCGGCCGTGCGTGCTTCGAGCGCGCCGAGCCGCTCCCGAAGTTTCTCGGTCTGATCCGGCTGCAGTCGGGCGGCGCAACCGGCGAGAACGCGCCGGCCTCGCGCGGCGAGGGACTCGACGATGCGGGGGTCGACGCATGTCGCTGCGATATCATCGAAGGCGCGCAGCAGCCACAGACTGACGGCGATATCCGATGCCGAATAATGGCGGATCTGTTCGAAAGCCGTATCGAGCAGGCTCTCCGTACCGATCCGTGATTGCGGTGCTCGGGTCATTGACCGCGGAGGAAATCGCCTGAGCGCGATGTCGACGATCTGGATCACACCGAACTCGACATCCTGCTGCATCGTGCGGCTCGGCCCGATCTCGTATGCCGAGCTGAGCTCGCGCCCGCGCGTCGCATCGAGACGCTCGGCGGGCGAGACACCGAACAGCGCGACGCCCTCGGGAACGAAATGCCCCACGCGCCGGATCAGGCGGACGCGCACTTTGTAGGTCTGTGCGAGATCGAGCAGCCGCCGTGTGTCGACGAAGCGAATGTAGGCGGAGACCTTGCCGGCGACGAGAACTCCGCGCTGGTTGCCGTCGAACGGTACTCCCGGCGGGTCGTTATGACCGCCGTGCCGTCGAGTGCGTTTGACGAACCGGTGCCGTCATGCTGACATGGATGCGCGCTTGCCGGCGCACTTACGCGATGGAAGTGCCGCGAGAATGGTCGACAACGAGCGCCGCGATCCGGACGAACTGCTGGCTGACGTCCAGCGGGAGGAGGCGCGGGCGAGGCGTGGACGGCTGCGGGTGTTCTTCGGTGCTTCGGCGGGGGTCGGCAAGACCTACTCGATGCTGGAGGCCGCTCGGGTCGCGCGCACGGGCGGCACGGATATCGTCGTCGGCTACGTCGAACCGCACGGACGCGCGGATACGGAGCGCCTGCTGGAGGGGCTCGAGCAGCTGCCATTCCTCGAAGTCCGCTACCGCGGTATCGCACGCCGCGAGTTCGATCTCGACGCCGCGCTGCGGCGTGCGCCGGCGATCGTGCTCGTCGATGAGCTGGCCCATTCGAATATCGCTGAAGGTGAACCCCTGCCGCGGCACGCCAAACGCTGGCAGGACGTCGAGGAGCTGCTCGACGCCGGAATCAGCGTCTGGACCACGCTCAACGTTCAGCACCTGGAGAGCCTGAACGACGTCGTCGCCGGCATCACCGGCGTCCGTCAACAGGAGACGCTGCCCGATCGCATCTTCGATGAGGCGGACGAGGTGGAGCTGATCGACCTGCCGCCCGACGATCTGCTGGCCCGCTTGCGGGCGGGCAAGGTGTATGCCGCCGACCGCGTCCTGACCGCGACCGAAGGGTTCTTCCGCAAGCCCAATCTGCTGGCGTTGCGCGAACTCGCGCTGCGCCGCACCGCCGACCGGGTGGACGCGGCCGCACTCGAGTTCGCGGCGCAGGCCCCGAGCAGCCGGCCGTGGCTGGCGCGCGATCGGTTCCTGATTGCAGTCAGTCCTCGACGATCAGGCCGAGCAGCTCGTGCGCATCGGCAAGCGCTTTGCCGATGCGCTCG
This sequence comes from uncultured Gammaproteobacteria bacterium, assembly GCA_963843295.1. Classification (GTDB taxonomy): domain Bacteria; phylum Pseudomonadota; class Gammaproteobacteria; order Steroidobacterales; family Steroidobacteraceae; genus Bog-1198. The sequence goes on from CAWJJP010000012.1 coordinate 171,479, forward strand.
ATGCGGAGTGGCTCGTGGTGTCGGTCGAGACGCCGCAAGCTCCTCAAGCTGTCGGAGAGCGAGCGCAACCGCCGCATCGACGTGCTGCGCCTCGCCGAATCGCTGGGCGCCGAGACGGTGACGCTTGACGGCGCTGTCGGCCGCCGAGCGCTGCTTGGAGTACGCGCGCCTGCGCAACGTCACGCGAATCGTGATCGGCGAGGCGAAGCGCACCGGCTGGCGCGCGTGGCTGCGCCGCTCGACGACGACAGATCTCGTGCGGCGAGGGCGCGGCTTTGACGTCTCCGTCATCGCGCGCCGGGAAACGCGCGAGATCGAGAGCGCGCGGACGTGCCCGACAACGCGCCGCGCCGAGATTCGCTGGGAACGCTATTGGGCCGCCCTGCTCATCTCCGCGTGCTGTACAGGTGTGGCGGCGATCATGTACCCGTACTTTGCCCTGACCAATCTCGTCATGGTCTACCTGCTCGGCGCAACCGTTGCAGCCCTGAGGCTTGGCCGCGGTCCGGCTATTTTTTCCGCGATCGCGAACGTGGCAGCGCTCGATTTCTGCTTCGTGCCGCCGCGGTTCACTTTCGCCGTGAGCAATCTCGAGTACCTGCTGACATTTGCCGTGATGCTGGCGATGGCCCTCGTCATCGCGACCCTCGTCGCGAATGTGCGGGCGCAGACTCGGGTGGCGGGTGCGCGCGAGCGCCGCACTTCGCTCCTCTACGCGATGAGCCGGGAACTCGCGGCCACCCGCAGCTTCGCCAATCTGGCGCGGGTGGCGGTGAAACACGTCGCCGAGACCTTTGCGAGTCGCGCCACCGTGTTGCTGCCGGATGCGAGCGGCCATCTGCACGAGATGCAGGACGCGGCACTGGCAGGGTGGCTCGGGGGCGCCGACTTGTCCGTCGCCCAGTGGGTCTTCGATCACGGCCGGCCGGCCGGACTGGGCACCGACACGCTGCCCGCCGCGATCGCACAGTATTTGCCGCTCAAGGGGACGCAGAAGACGCTCGGCGTGCTCGCCGTGCTGCCCACCCAACGGCGCCGCCTGCTGCTCCCGGAACAGCGTCAGCTGGTCGAGACATTTGCCGGGCAGATCGCGCTGGCGATCGAACGGGCCGAACGGGCCGAAGAGGCCGAGGCGGCCCGCGTCGCGGTCGAAACCGAAAGTCTGCGCAATACTCTGCTTGCGTCCATTTCGCACGACCTGCGCGCTCCGCTCGCGTCGATCATCGAGGCGAGCCGCGCTCTCAGCGATACGATCGAGCGGCCGAACGCCGAAGAGTACGCGAGGCTCGCCCGGTCGATCGACGCCAAGGCGCGCGAGATGTCGGAACTCATTTCCAACGTGATCGACTTGATGAGTTTCGAGGTGGGGAAAGTGCACCTGCGGCACGATTGGCAAACCCTCGACGATCTGATCGGCGGCGCTCTTGCGCGTTTGGCGGGGCAGTTCGGCGGCCGCTCCGTCGATGTGGTGCTCCCGCCGACATTGCCACCGGTCCCGGTCGATGCACCGCTCATTACCCGCGTGCTGATCAACCTTCTGGAAAATGCCATCAAACACACGCCGCCGGAAACCCGGATCACCGTGTCGGCCGAACTCGAAGGCGAGGCGGTGCGGGTGACGGTGGATGACTCGGGAACCGGCCTGCCGCCGGGCCACCCCGAACGCTTGTTTGCAAAATTTCAACGCGGGCGCGACGAGTACAACCTCGGTGGCGCGGGGCTCGGGCTCGCCATTTGCAGAGCCATCGTCAATGCGCATGGCGGACACATATCCGCGATGCCGCGCCCGGGCGGCGGGGCGCGGTTCACCTTCACCCTGCCCACCGCGGCGCCTTCGCCCTGAAGCCCGTCAGTTGCTGATGGAGGGCCGCCCTGCGAAACCGCCGGCGGAGCGCAGCGCATCGGCGTCCATGAGTCTTCCATCCATCATGACGATGCGCGTGTGGCGCAGGTCGCCGATGTTCTTGGAAGGATTCCCCTCGACCAGAACGAGGTCGGCGCTCTTGCCGACGGCAATCGATCCGGTGCGGGCGTCGGCGCCGACGAGGTGCGCGGGCGCCAGGGTGGCACTCGCCAAGGCCTCGGATGGCGTGAAGCCGGCCGCCACGTACAGTTCGAGCTCACGCACGAGCTCCATTCCCGATCCGTCGGTTCCAGCCACGATGGGAACGCCCGCGCGGTGAAGCGCGCCGACCAGATCGCTCAACTTGGCAAAACTGCGCCGATAATCCGCACGGGTGAGGTCGGGGGGCACGGCAAATCCGCCCTGGCGAAACCCGCGTTCGACAGCGGGCGGTAGCGTGCCGACGTATGGGGCGTAGGCGGGCGAGAGGTCGCCATTTTCGGGCACGTACAGTCCTTCGAATACGACCAGGGTGGGATCGACCGTGATCTTGCGAGCGGCCATCGTTGCGATCAGCGTCTTCATCGGATCGGCGCTGAGATCGACATCTTTCGCGTAGCGCCCGGGACCCTCGAATCTTGCAATGCCGTTCGATTTGCCGACCACATCGTCGGGCATCGCCTGCATGATGACGAAGTTGATGTGGGTGATCTCATCATAACCGGCATTGATCGCCTGCATCGGACGCACCCCGGCCGGCAAATGCCCATGGACGTGAAGTCCCAGCCGATGGGCTTCGGCGGTGGTTTTGGGCAGCCACGAGGGGTTGAACGTGCCGTACATCTTGATGGCGACGAAACCGTCCGCCTTGGCCTTGCGGACGATGGCGATCGCGTCCTCCTGAGAAGTCGCGACACTTGCCGCCTGCGCGGAGTTCGGACCCTTGCCATCGATCAATACGGACGGATAGACGTGCGGTGTGAGCAAGAGGTCATGTGCACGGCGTTCGGCGCGCGCGAGCGTGAGTACGTTGATGTTGCCCGGGTCGCGCACCGAGGTGATGCCGAGCGACAACAGCATGGGTCCGCTCGCGTCCGAAGGGAAGTGCATGTGCGCGTCCCAGAGACCGGGTACGAGCGTTTTACCCTTACCGTCGATGACTTGTGCGCCGACCGGGACGGTGACGTCGATGGTGGGTCCGACTTGTTTGATCACACCCTGATCGACGATGACGGTCTGCGCCTCTGCATAGTGGTCGCCACCGATGAATGCACGCACCTGGGTGAATGCCACCGGCGCCGCGGGCGTCTTCAACAGCGCCTTGAGCACTGCGGGGGAACGGCGCGTGAGCGCTTCGTCTTGCGCCTTCTCGAGGGTCGTCAGGGCGCTTTCATCACCGGCGGGAAGCCAAGCCAAACTCGTGATCAGCCCGAAAAACCTGCCTTTGTCATCGACCCAAATCGGGATCGGCGTGTTGTTGATGCCGGTAATGGCATACGCCGTGACGGTTCGCCTCGATGCACCCCGAGGCAGCGTCACCGTGGTCAAGAGCTCGGCACCCGCATGCCCGCCCGGCAGCAGGGCGAGCGACTTGCCCGGCGCAGCGATCAGCGCTTCGATCAAATCGGCCAGCAGGTCAAAGGGGCCGCCGAAGGCTACGTACATGGATGGGGTGCGGTACGGCACGGAGCCGACGTCGACCGGGCTCTTCCAGCTTGCGTTCCCGCCCGCAATGTCGAATTGCTCCGCGGCATCGCCATTGGGCGTGAAGCCGCGCACCGTCACCGATTCGAGCATCCCGTCGGCGCCGAGCCGTGCCGTGCTGTCCATTTCAAAGATCTGTCCGCGCAGCTGCATGCTTTCGCGGCCCATGTGCGCGCCCGTCGAAGTCGTCCATCGCGCCGACTCGCCGTGCTTGCCGGCGGTCGACAGAATCGTGAAACGCTCGGCGTCGGCGGCTGGCTTGGCAAGATCTCGCACCGGGGTCTGCGCCATCGAAGCTGCGGACAACCATAGCAACAACCAAGCCGCAGCCATCCTCATACGCTCAACTCCCCCGAATCGCATCAGTCGTAGGATTTAACCGCCAAGTATAACCGTATGCCGCCACTCGACGTGTTCAGTTGCCGAGCAAGCTGCCGGTCTTGGCCGCGATCGACTTCGCGGTTGGATAGAACTGCACGAAGGTCGTGTCCACCGCACCATGCGCCTGATGGCATCCATAGCATGGTGCGGACTCCGGGAGCAGCGCCGCTGGCTTGTCCCCGGCCAGAGCGAAGAAACCCCAGCCGCCCTTGAAGCGCGCCGCGTCCCGAACATGGACCTCGGCTCCGAGGTTCTCTTCGGTCTGGTAGTGACCGTGCTTATTGATCGAACCTTTGCTGGCGGCGCCGCGCACCTCCATCACCAACATCGTCTTGTCCGGCCAGTGTCCCATACGCTTGAAAGCGCTCCAGGCAGCCGGATTCACAAAAACGTTGTCGAACATCGGCCGACCCCCGGTCGGGGCGTCGCCGTAGCTCATGTCGAGTCCCGAGCTCAAGAAGACCCACTCGCGGTAGTCCGCCGGAGGAATGAGCGAGCCCGCGTCGTCGTATCGCGGCCCGACGATCCCATCGGGCGCGGGCGCAGCCGCGGCCGCGGTCAGAGACAGCAAGAGCGCCGCGAAGGACTTGAGAGCGCGCCGGATGTGCATTGGGTTGGCCTTGTTATAATCACACCAAATCTGTTTTCGAGTATATCCAAACGAAGGGGAGAGACGGCGTGGCTGAGGGCGAAATGAAGCACGGTGGCGGCTGCCTATGCGGTGCGGTCCGTTACGAAATTCGCGGCCCGCTGCGCGGGGTCATCGCGTGCCATTGCTCGCAGTGCCGGCGAACGAGCGGGCATTACGTTGCAATGACCAGCGTGTCTGCGATCAACATGACGCTCACTGCGTCAGAGGGACTGACGTGGTACAAATCATCGGACAAGGCCGAGCGGGGATTTTGCCGCGTCTGTGGCGGCAATTTGTTTTGGAGGCCCGTTGGCGAGGATAGGATCGCCATCACGGCCGGGACGCTCGACACCCCGACCAACCTCGCGTTGACCGAGCATATATTCGTCGCCCACAAATCCGACTATTACGCCATCAATGACGATTTGCCCAAGCGTTATGATTGGACCTAGGCCGCGCGACCCGCCTACTCGGCGGTCGTCGGATCGATAACCCGCGCGACTTCAGATACGAGATTTGCAGGAAACCCGCCTTGCCGCGCGTGCTCGCGCACGGCCTTTTCGTCGGGCGCAATGTAAATGCAGTAGACCTTGTCGCCGGTCACGTAGCTCTGCAGCCATTGTATCTGCGGACCCATCTTGGCGAGCACGCCGCAGGACTTTTGCGATATTGCCTTGAGCTCGGCTGCGGAAAGTTTCCCTGCACCCGGGATCTCTCTCTCGATGACGTATTTGGGCATGGCCGACTCCGAGTCTGCATTTGGTTGAATCCGATTTGGCTCATTAGAATGCCGAGGGGGCGGTTCGTCAACGGCACGAGGCGGTTCCCGCTCACGGAGACCTATGCGGAAGTCGAGCCGCGGCGGCACGACCCGCCTTGCTGGAGCTGCGAATATTATGGCAAAAGTGCCTGCGTCGCATGTTGGCGACGCAGGCAGCGGGCCGCGATGCATGGAATCCAATAGCGTGCGGCGCGTCGCATCTGAACCCGAGCCGCTCTCGATACCCTGGCCTCTCTTCATAAACCTCGACGGAGTTTTTTCATGGCCGACAAATCAATGACGGGATCATTTCAGCTCAATCTGCCGAAGGAGATCCTGTCGGCGGCCATGCGTCAGCCCAAGCCCAAGAACGAGCAGCTGCGGGTCGAGGGGTGGAGAAATTCCTGGTTGTCGCGCCTCTCGGAATTGCTGGTCGGCAAGGACTGAGCCGGGGCGACGGGCGCGACGCACTCGGTAACAGCACGGGATGGAGCGGCGTACGCACAAGCGGCGCGCTAATATCTCCGCTTTAAGTCAAATAGGGCCTTTGCCGGGGCGGCCGCAGCATTACCATCGCGTGGAGGTTCTACATCCATGCGTCTGGCCCGCCCGGTATATGAAAGCTTGCCGCTGCTCTATGTGACGATCGGTGCGCTGGCCTTTCTCATCGCCTATCTCGACCCGGTGGGTCCGCGCGGGGTGATCGCGTTCGGCATCGGATTGCTGGCGCAAATCGCGGCGCTCACGGTGTTCTTGAGGCGTCACGATTGCCGCGCGTTGAGCCGCGAATATCCGGGCGAGACCATCGACTGGCCGTCATCGTTCGGCTCCCGCCCCGATTAGTCTGGCTTTTCGATCACTTCCGTATCGATCGGTTCGACGTTGCCGCGCATGCGAGGAGCGCGTTCGTCGATGTACATGATCTCGTGCTGGCCCACCTGGACGACATCGCCATCGTTCAGATTATGCCGCCGCACGCGTTTGGACTTCACATAGATGCCGTTGGTGCTGTTGAGATCTTCGATGAGACACGAGTCGCGCTGAGTCACGATCTGGCAGTGATGCCGGCTGATGAACTTGCTGTCGATTTGCAAATCGTTATCCGCAGTCCGGCCGATGACCAACCGTCCGGGCTTCAATTCACGCTCCAACAACGTCTTTCCACCGTTCGCCAACAGGATGCGTCCGACGACTTGCCCGGTCGATGAGTGGGCCGTGGCCCGCTCGACGTGCGGCACCTCCGTCACCCGCGGCGCCTGCGACGCCTGCGGCACGTGGCCGAGATTGGCTGCCTGCGCCGCGTTGGGCAACACCATGCGGTTCGTTCCGGCACCCGGGTCGACCCACTGCAATTCATCGATGGCGGCGTCGAGATCCTGCGCCGTCACGATGTCCGAGTCCCGGCCGAACGCGGACATCATGCAGGTGTCGCACAAGGTGTTGATCAGGCGAGGCACGCCGCCCGTGTATTTGTATATCTTCGGATAGGTCTCTTCCGCAAAGATGTGCCGGCCCTGGGAGCCGGCCACTTCGAGGCGGTGATCGATATACGCCGAGGTCTCGACCTCCGTAAGCGCGGCCAGGTGAAATCGCAGCCGTACACGCTGCGTCAGTTGCACGAGGTTCGGTGAATTGAGCTTCTCGTTGAGTTCGGGTTGTCCGGCCAGGATGATGCGAAGAACCTTTTCCTTCGTCGTCTCGATTCCGGACAGCATGCGCACCTCCTCGAGCACGCGATTGCTCAAGTTCTGCGCTTCATCGACGATCAGCAGGACGCGGCGGCCGCTGAGATGCTGTTCGGTGAGGAACTGGTTCAAGGTTGCGAGGACCTCGGCCTTCTTCATGTTGAAGGGCGTGAAGCCGAATTGCACCAGGATGGTTTGCAGAAATTCCGTCGGCGACAATTGCGTCTGATTGATCTGCGCCACCACCACGTCGGACTGCAGTTCCTTGAGGAAAGTCTCGATCAAGGTGGTCTTGCCCGCGCCTATCTCGCCCGTGATCACCACGAACCCGTCGGTGAACCAGATGGTGGATTCCATGTACGCTTTGGCGCGCGCATGCTGTTTGCTGAGATACAAGAACTGTGGATCCGGGCTCAAGCGGAACGGCAGCTCGTGCAATTTGAACAGTTCTAAATACATCTCGTGAGGAAGTCTACGGGATTGAAGGCCCCGGCGTGAAATCCGCAGTCAGGAGCCGGTCTTGGACTGGTTCCTAGCTCCATTTGACCAATTTTAGAGCATCTCTCAGAGCCCGGTCGCGATCCTTTGCCTGGGCTTTCAGTATCGTGCAGTGCCCGAGTTTGCGTCCGGGGCGCGGCTCTTTGCCATAATCGTGAAATGCGAGGCCGTCGATTCTCAGCAGCCGCTCGCGGCTCGGCATCTGTCCCAGAAAGTTGATCATGGCGGTGTGGCCCAGCGCGCGCGTGCTGCCGAGCGGCATCCCGCAAATCGCGCGTAGATGGTTTTCGAATTGGCTGGTGACGCAACCCTCGATGGTCCAGTGGCCCGAGTTGTGGACCCGGGGCGCCATCTCGTTGGCGATCAGGCGGCCCGCGACGACGAAAAACTCGATTGCGAGCACCCCGACGTAATCGAGGGCCCGCATGACGCGCTTGAGATACGTCTTGGCGCTGCGCTCGAGCCCCGCGTGCGCGAACGGCGCAATGCCGTAACGCAGAATTCCACCCGCGTGGCTGTTCGAAGACAGCGGGTAGCACACGATCTCGCCCGTCACGGATCGCGCGCCGACGATGGAAATCTCGCGGGAGAACGCCTGGAATTTCTCGTAGATCAATCCGGATCCGCCGATCGAGTCCCACGCGGCATCGAGCTGTCCAGCGTGCGCAATGAGGAATTGGCCCTTGCCGTCGTAGCCCATGCGCCGGGTTTTTAGAATGCCCGGAATGCCGAGCTTGCGTGCGGCCGCCACGAGTTGCTCGGCGGTGTCGACCGGCGCATGGGCTGCGACGGGAATCTTCAGGCGGCTGAACAGAGCTTTCTCCCGCAGCCTATCCTGGGAGACCTCCAGCGCAGCCGGCGGCGGTCGAATCGCCGTCAGCTTTTGCAGAGGAGCGAGTGCCTTGCCGGAGATATTCTCCCAATCAAACGTCAACACATCGCTGTGCGAGGCCAATTCGGCGAGAAGTGCCGCATCCTCGAGCGCGCCGACCAGGATGGGCGCGACCTGTGCGCCCGGCGCATTGGCGCTGCTGTCCAAGAAGGAGCACCTCACCCCCAGGGGATAGCCGGCGAGCGCGAGCATCCGGCCCAGCTGTCCCGCTCCGACCACTCCCACGCGCAAAAACTTCAAGGTTCGCGCGGATCCGGTTTATTGAGCACGGCAGCCGTCTGCGCAGCCCGAAACGCGTCAAGCGCGGAGCGTACTTCGGCGACTTCGTTGGCAAGGATCGCGGCGGCGAACAGCGCGGCGTTCTTGGCCCCAGCGGCGCCGATGGCAAAGGTTGCCACCGGTATTCCGCCCGGCATCTGAGCGATGGACAGCGAGTGAATCGATGCCGCTCAACACCTTGGTTTGAACGGGAACGCCGAGCACCGGCACGGAGGTCTTGGCCGCAGTCATGCCGGGAAGGTGCGCCGCCCCGCCGGCCCCCGCAATGATGGCCTTGAGACCGCGCGCGCGCGCCGAGGCGGCGTACTCGAACAACAGGTCCGGTGTTCGGTGCGCCGAGACCACCCGCACCTCATGAGCAATTCCGAGCGAGTCGAGGGTATCCGCCGCTCCCTGCATCGTCTCCCAGTCGGATGTGGATCCCATGATGATTCCGACCAGGGGTTTCATGATTCGAATAGTCTACCAAGCCTATCCGAGCAACTGCCGCAGAAACGCGAAAAGTTCCCTGGCACCCACGGGCGAGCGCTGCTCGATGCGTTCGCGCTCGGCTTTCTCGAGGAGCCTGGTGAGGGCGGTGCGGTCGGCGTGAGGATATTCCCGCAGCAATTCGTCGACACCGGTTGCGGGTTCCGAGAGGAGGCGGTCGCGCCAGCGCTCGATCTGCTGAAAGAACCGAATCTCCAGGTCGTGACGTTGCTTTCGCTCCTCGAGTTTCTTCAGCACCGGCTCGGGGTCGATATTGCGCATCAACTTGCCGATGTATTGGCGCTGCCGCACCTGTGCGCCGTGCGACGGCAGGCGCCGCAAGTCCCGCAGCGCGACAAACAGGTTATCCGGCAGGTCCAAGGCCTTGATTTCCTGGTCGGGAAGGGCTGACAGCTTCACCCCCAGTTCCTGCAGGGACGCGGCCTCCCGCTTGCGGGCGCTTTTGCTGCGTCGTTGCTCCTCCGTTTCGCCCGAATCGTCTGCTTCAATCTCGGTCGTCATATTGTCCCATGCTACCACTCAGGCCGGTAGAATCACGGGGGTTCGAACCTCGAAGACAGTGCTGGAGATGATTATGGCCGTCGTGCCCGGCAACCCGCTGCGTCTTGCCGAAAAAGACCTGGAATCGATCATCGAGCGTGCGCTCGAAGATGCGCGCGCGCGTGGGGCATCTCAGGCGGAGGCCGCCGTCAGCCAGGATACTGGTCTCTCGGTCGGCGTGCGACTCGGGGAAGTCGAGACTTTGGAGCACCAGCGCGACCGCAGCATGGGTATCACCGTGTATTTCGGGCAGCGCAAGGGCTCGGCGAGTACCGCTGACTTTTCGCTGGATGCGGTCCGGGCTACCGTGGCCAAGGCCTGCAGCATCGCCCGCTTTACGGCCGAGGATGCCTGTGCCGGTCTGGCAGACGCCGCGCTGATGGCGCGCTCGCCGCCCGACCTGGATCTGGCCCACCCCTGGAACGTTTCCGCCGACCGCGCCATCGAAATTGCCAAATTGTGCGAGGCAGCAGCGATGGGGTTCGATCCTCGGATCAACAACTCCGAGGGCTCTTCTGTGAGCACCCATCGGGGCATGCACGTCTACGGCAATACTCACGGCTTCGTCGGCGGCTATCCGACGACCTCGCACACTCTGAGTTGCGTCGTGCTCGCCGGAAGCGGGGAGTACATGCAGCGCGACTACTGGTACAGCAGTTCGCGGGACTGGCGGGACCTGCAGGACCCCGAGGCTATCGGGCGCGAGAGCGCACGGCGCACCATCGCACGCTTGGAGCCGCGCAAGCTCAGCACGCGGCGCGCGCCGGTGTTGTTCAACCCCGAGATGGCGCGCGGCTTGATCGGGCACTTCACGGGCGCGATTCGCGGCAGCAGTCAGTACCGGCAATCCTCCTTTCTGTTGAACTCGATCGGGCAGCAGGTGTTTCCGGCGGGTTTCTCCATCAGCGAGCGACCGCATATCTTGAAGGCGATGGGGAGTGCTCCGTTCGATGAAGAGGGGGTTACCACACGCGAGCGCGAACTCATCGCGGATGGCGTACTGACCGGCTACATTCTGTCGAGCTACTCGGCGCGCAAGCTCGGGCTCAAAACCACCGGCAATGCGGGCGGGGCACACAATCTGGTGGTGGCGGCGAATGCCGCGGGCGGTCTCGAGGCGATGCTGTCGCGACTCGGCAGCGGACTCTACGTGACCGAACTGATGGGGCAGGGCGTGAACGCGGTGACCGGAGATTACTCGCGCGGCGCGGCCGGCTTCTGGGTCGAAAACGGCGTCATCCAATATCCGGTGGCCGAGATCACGATCGCCGGCAATTTGCGCGACATGTTCAAACACATCGCCGCGGTCGGCGACGATGTCGATACGCGCGGGGGCACCCGGGTTGGCTCGGTGCTGCTCGAGGAGATGACCATCGCCGGGGATTGAGGCGTCTGCTCCCTCAGACCGCTCTGATCAAATCCTTTAGAGATCGATGGTCGAGCTTTTCACGCACGCCGGCTTCGACCTCCGCCATCACCCGGGCGACGGGAGCAGCCGGCCGTCCCGCGATCAACGTTCCGCCCGCCGCCGAATTGCGCACCGCCTCGATGACGGCGGCGAGTTCGATCGCTTCCGGATCGCGGGCCGGCAGAAAGCGCTCTTCCGCGATGGCGACGATGAGCCCGGCCGTCCGCAGAGATGCGAGGATCGGGGCGAACGCCACCTCGGGCAGGTCGAGTTCTGCGGCGAGTTCGCCGGCACCCCAGCGGTTTCGGCCTTCCTGATAATCGCGTCCGATCAAATACATGACGGACAGGCCGATCTGTTCCCGAGCGCTGCCGGTCAGATCCGAGGTTCGGTGTCCGTAGCGCAAGTATTGGGGGAATTGCACATAGAACGCGAGCTGGGCTCCGATGAGCAGGATGAGCCAGCTGAGATAGACCCAGATCAGGGTGGTGAGCACGATCGCAAAGCCGCTGTAGACCGCCACCAATTGCGAGGAATACACGAGGGTGGTCGTGAATGCCTTGCCAACCAGAGCCCAAATGACTCCTGCCGCCACACCGCCGATGAGTGCCGCACCGATTCGCACACGCGTATTCGGGATGAAGGCATACATGAAGGCGAACACGATGATCACGATGGCGTACGGTACGAGTTGACCGAGGACGCTCAAGATCCATCCCAGATGAGCGACGGCGTCGAGCCATTGCGCGACGGGGCTGCGCTCGGCGCCGGCCAACAGTTCCAAAGCGACCGCCAGCAAGATCGGACCGACGATCATGACGCTCAGGTACTCGGTGAAGCGACGGGCGAGGCCGCGCGGACGAGCAATCTGCCAGACGAAATTGAAGCTGGCCTCCACTTTTTGGATCGTGCTGATGACCGTGTAGGTGAGGAACGCCAAGCCGATGGCGCCAAGCACACCGCCGCGCATGTTCGTCACGAACTGCAGCACGTTCTCCGTCAGCTGCTCGGCAGCGCCGCCCATCGGGCGAAAGAATTCCTGCAGGATGAACCTCAGATCGGAGCGCGCCCCGAGACCCTTCAAAATTGAGAAGCTGAACACCATCAGCGGCACGAGAGACAGCAGGGTCGTATAAGCGAGGCTCATCGCCCGCACGCTGAGCTCGCCCGCAAGCCAATCGCGCGCGATGGCCGCCGGATAGCGCAGCAGGCGCAACGCCGGTCCCCAAGGGGGCCCCATGGTGCGCGATTTTTGGAACAGTCCGTCTTCGAGGCGTTGCAGCGGGGCAAACATAAGGGCCTTTAGGCTCCCGACTCCCTCTCTTGCTCAGGCCGTCAACAGTGCAAGCGCCTTCCGGTAATTATCGCTGGTGCGCGCGAGAATATCCGGCGGCAAATGCGGCGCCGGCGGCCGCTTGTTCCAGTGCAGGGATTCCAAGTAGTCGCGCACGAACTGCTTGTCGAAACTCGGCGGACTGATGCCGGGTTTGTAGGAGGCAACCGGCCAAAAGCGCGAGGAGTCGGGGGTGATGACTTCATCGATCAGCAGCAAATCTCCGGCTTTGTCGGTGCCGAATTCGAATTTCGTATCGGCGATGATGATGTCGCGTGCGCGCGCGTGCTGGGCCGCGAAACGATAAATCTCCAGCGCAATGCGCCTGATATGCGTCGCGTGGTCGCGGCCGACTAGTTTGACGATCGCCTCGAAATCGATGTTTTCATCGTGCTGGCCTGCAGGTGCTTTCCAAGCCGGTGTGAAGATGGGCTCCGGCAGCGCTTGCGCCATTTGCAATCCGCTCGGCAATGCGATGCCGCACACCGACCCGTGCAGTTGATAGTCCTTGTAGCCCGAACCGATCAGATAGCCGCGTACCACCGCTTCGATCGGCAGCGCACTGAGCTTTCTCACCACCATGGAGCGGCCGGCCAGCTGCGCGCGCTCCCCGGGGTCGGCGACGATGTCCTGCACGTTCACGCCGGTGAGGTGATTCGACACGATGTGACGGGTCTTCTCGAACCAGAAGCGGGAGATCTGCGTAAGCACGGTCCCTTTGAACGGTATGGGATCGGGCAGTACCACATCGAACGCCGACAGACGATCTGTCGTCACGATGAGCAAATGCTCCGCGTCGACGTCGTAAATGTCGCGCACCTTTCCCTGGTGAATTCTGCGCAGACTCGGGATTCGACTCTCGAACAGCGGCGGTGATTGCGAAATCGGTTCCATGTGAGTGCGCGACCTTCCGACTGTTACCATTGCAAGTAGAAGGTCGGCGATTGTGGCGGGGCGGATCGGATAGGTCAACGCGAATGGCTTGGAAAGGTACGTTTTTCGGGGCTCTGATCGGTCTGTTGATTACCGGGCGCGCATGGGGCGCCGTGTTCGGCGCCCTCATAGGGCTGATGTATGATCAGAGATCGGGCGGGAGTTTCGCCGCCGCGTCGGGCAACGCATCGGTGTCGGAGGTCTTTTTCCGCACCACTTTCGAGCTCATGGGCCACGTCGCGAAATCCGACGGCCGCGTGTCGGAGGCTGAAATCGACGCGGCACGGGGGCTCATGCAAGAGCTGCGCTTGGCCCCGCACGAGGTCGGCGTTGCGATCGCCTGTTTTCGAGCCGGGAAGAGCCCCTCCTACGACGCGAACATGGGGGTGGAGCAACTGCGCGAAGCCTGTGGATTGCGCTACGATCTGTTGCGCGCCTTCATGGAACTGCAATTGCGGGCGGCTTTGGACGGCAACGGCATCTCGCCACCAGCGCGCGGCATTCTGGCGCGCGCCGCCGAGCGGCTCGGGATGTCCGGACTCGAGTTCGTGCACATGGAATCCGCCATCCGGGCGCGCCGCCAGGGCCAGGGCAATGGCGCGGGGCGTGCGTTCAGGGAGAAGCCGTTGACGGACTGCTATGCGGAACTCGAGGTCACCGCTAGTATGAGCGACCAGGAGATCACCAAGGCTTACCGCCGGCAAATGAGCCGACATCATCCCGACAAGCTGGTCGCCAACGGGTTGCCGGAGTCGATGGCGCAAGTGGCCAAAGAGAAGACGCAGCGCATCCAGGAAGCCTATGAGGCGATACGGGACGCGCGCGGCATGCGTTGAAAGAGTGTCCTATGTCCATCATCATCGCCCCATCGATCCTGTCGGCTGATTTCGCACGTTTGGGCGAAGAAGTGAATGCGGTGCTCACCGCCGGCGCGGACTGGATTCATTTCGACGTCATGGACAATCACTACGTGCCGAATCTCACCATCGGCCCGCTGGTCTGTGAAGCATTGCGCCGCGCGGGCATCGAAGCGCCCATCGACGTGCATCTCATGGTTACGCCGGTCGATCCGCTGGTGTCGGATTTTGCAAAGGCCGGCGCCACCATCATCAGCTTTCACCCGGAAGCGACCGAGCACGTCGATCGAACCATCGAACACATCCGCGACTCGGGCTGCAAACCGGGTCTGGTTTTCAATCCGGCAACCTCGCTCAACTGGTTGGACTACGTGATCGACAAGATCGACGTGATCTTGCTGATGTCGGTCAACCCGGGATTCGGCGGACAGAAATTCATTCCGCAGGCTCTGCGCAAACTCGCCGAGGCGCGGGCGCGAATCGAGGCGAGTGGCCGCGACATTCGGCTGGAGATCGACGGCGGGGTCAAGGTGGCTAATGCGGCCGAAATCGCCAAGGCGGGTGCGGATACCTTCGTCGCCGGGTCGGCGATCTTCGGCAGTTCCGACTATGCCGCCACCATCCAGGCGATGCGTGCGCAGATCGAGATCGGCAGGAAAACGGCGGGTTAAGCGTTACAGCCGCCGCGCTTACTCCTCGTCATCGTCATCATCGTCGTCATCATCCGCGTGCTCGGGTCGCGGGCTCTTACCCACGGCAGATGCACCGGCGCCGGCCTTCACCGGAACAATGAGCGGGCGGGTCTTGACCTTCGGTCGGGCGTTGAAAACCACGATCGTCTTGCCGGTGGCGCGCAGCAGCCCTTGCTCCTCCAAGACCTTCAGAACACGTCCCGCCATCTCGCGCGAGCAGCCAACCAATCGCGACAGTTCCTGCCGGCTCACTTTGATCTGCATCCCCTCGGGATGCGTCATGGCGTCCGGCTCTCCGCACAGATCCATGATTGCGTGCGCCACCCGGCCGGTGACGTCGACGAATGCGAGGTCGCCGAGTTTACGGTTGGTCCGATCGAGCCGCGTCGCAAGCTGAGTGGCCAATTCAAAGATGAGCCCGGGGCTCTCCGCAGCGATCTGCCGAAAGCGCGGATAGGTCATTTCCGCGAGCTCGGATTGCTGGCGGGTGCGCACCCAGGCGCTGCGCGTTGGCTGTTCGTAGAACAAGCCCATTTCCCCGAAAAACTGGCCCTTGTTCAAATAGGCGAGCACCATTTCGTTGCCGTCTTCGTCCTCGATCATGACTTCGACGGAACCGCTGATGATGTAGTAGAGAATGTCGGGCAAGTCCCCTGCGTGGATGATTACCGTCTTGGAAGGGACTGTCCGGATTCGGCAGTAGCTCAAGAAACGATTGATCGCTGGGATATCGCTTAAGGCCTTTGCCACTTCTTCCATGGTCTCTCCCTAGTCTTTGAGGTCGTGAAACGCCCGTCTTGGCGCACGTTTTATTACATAAGTCCCGGAATCGCAAGCACTGGGAGCCTGTCCGAGCACTTCGCGTGGGTTTTCGCTACACCCAATAGGAACTACGAGTCATGACTCGCGAGGCGAGACGCATCGCGGCGCGCAGTGGAAAGGGCAGCTCCGCAGCCCCTCCAGCGGTGGCCTTCTCGCCATGCCGGACCTCATCGTGCGTCATCTGCTCGAGGATGGAACGGCTGCGCCGATCGGCCACGGGTAAGCGATCGAGATGACCGCGAAGGTGGGATTCGACTTGACGCTCGGTCTCCCGGATGAAGCCCAAACTGAGGCGATCGCCCAGGGCGCCCGCCAGGGCACCGATGGCCCACGAGCCCGCATACCACAACGGATTCAGCAGGCTGGTGCGGCCGTTCAATTCCCTGAGGCGGCCTTCGCACCAGGCGAGGTGGTCCATCTCCTCGGCGGCGGACTGCCGCATGACGGCGCTCGTCGCCGGATCGCGCGCGGCGAGAGCCTGTCCCCGATACAACGCCTGGGCGGCCACCTCCCCGGCGTGATTGACCCGCATGAGCCGGCTCGATTCCAGGCGCTCGCCCTCCTTCAGCACCAATTCGCCACCCGAAGCTGGCGGCGCCCCGCGAACGGATCGCGCTGGCGTTGCTAAAACCTTGATTGCACTATCAATTTCTCCAAGAATGCGATCCAACAGGCCAAGGGAACGAGCACTCATACGCACATTATATAATAGCCGCGGCGCGGCACGGCGGGCTGGTAAGCGGGCGCGCGGTTCTGTACACTTTCGCGCCTTTCGTTGCAGACCCAAACATTGAGCAGTTCCATGTACACCGTATTTTCAAAGCCCGAGGAGTCCCGCGGGGATTGGTATCTCATCGACGCGGCGGGCAAGACTCTCGGCCGTTTGGCGACCCAGATCGCGCATCGTTTGAAGGGCAAGCACAAGCCCAATTATGCACCGCACCAAGATCTCGGCGATCACATCGTGGTGATCAATGCGGGCACGATCCGCGTCACGGGTGCCAAGCTCACCGACAAGTTCTATCACCAGCATACGGGGTATGTGGGGAACCTGAAGAGCATTTCGCTGGGCAAGCTGCTCCAGGAACACCCTGAGAGAGCAGTGGAATTCGCCGTGAAGGGGATGTTGCCCAAGGGTCCGCTCGGCCGTCGTATGTACAGGAAGCTGCATGTTTTTGGCGGCAGCAAACATCCGCATCAGGCACAGCAGCCGACGGCGTTGGAAATCTAGAGAGCTCGCAGGAAGATCAAACAATGCCACCAAGCACCGCCACCAATACATTTTACGGAACCGGCCGCCGCAAGACCTCGAAGGCGCGCGTCTACCTCCGCCAGGGCACCGGTAAAGTCTCCATCAACGGGCGATCGCTGGCGGAGTTCTTCGGTCGTGAGACCGGCCGCATGATCGTCGAGCAACCGTTCGGCGCGGTTCAACTGGGCGGGAAGTTCGATGTCGATGCGCACGTCGAAGGTGGCGGGATCACCGGTCAAGCCGGCGCGATACGCCACGGGATCACCCGCGCGCTGATGGCCTACGATGAATTGCTGCGCTCGCCGTTGCGCAAGGCCGGGTTCGTGACCCGCGACGCGCGCGAGGTGGAGCGCAAGAAGGTGGGCCGCCGCAAGGCACGCCGCGGAACGCAGTTCTCCAAGCGCTAATTCGGCGGGATGCCCTTCGCCTTCCGTCACACGATCGATCGGTTTTGGGGGATCGTCTAGCGGTAGGACAACGGTCTCTGACACCGTTTACCTAGGTTCGAATCCTAGTCCCCCAGCCATTTGGGGCCCGCCACGGCGGGCCCCCTTATCTTCCGCAGGGTGAAATGTCCGGCGAACGCAATTCGAGAGGTCGACTCGCGCCCCTGGCGCTGGCCGCGCTCGGAGTGGTGTTCGGCGACATCGGCACCAGCCCCCTGTATGCGATGTCGGCCTGCTTCACCGGCCCGAATATCCAAGTGACGCCCGAACATGTGTTCGGTGTCCTGTCTTTGATCTTCTGGACCCTGGTGCTCGTCATCCTGCTCAAGTATGTCGTTGTCGTGCTGAACGCCGACAACAAGGGCGAGGGCGGAGTGCTGGCGCTGACCGCATTGGTCATCAATACCGAACGCGCGAGTCCGCGTCGAAAAATATATGCGATGTTGGGGATCTTGGGTGCTGCGCTGTTCTTTTCGGACGGCGCCATCACGCCGGCAATCTCGGTGTTGAGCGCCGTCGAGGGGTTGCATGTGGCCGCACCGGCGGCGGACATTCCTGTATTGCCGATTACGGTCCTCGTGCTGGTGGGACTGTTTCTGATCCAGCGCCACGGTACGGGGTCGGTGGGCAGGGTGTTCGGACCAGTGATGTTGGGATGGTTCATCATTCTGGCCGTGATGGGTATGAGCTGGATCGTGCGCGAGCCTCGAGTGCTCCTGGCGCTCGATCCAACGCGCGCGCTGCGGCTGATTACGCAGCATCAAATCGGCGCGCTCGGCGTGCTCGCCGGCGTATTCCTCACGGTGACGGGCGGCGAAGCCCTGTATGCGGACATGGGTCACTTCGGCAAGGCACCGATACGTCTGGGGTGGATGGCCATCGTCATGCCCGCCCTCGTCATCAACTACTTCGGCCAAGGGGCACTGCTGATCGAGCGTCCGGAGGCCATCAGCAATCCCTTCTACCTGATGGCGCCCGAGTGGTCGCTGTGGCCCCTGGTCGTGATCGCGACCGCGGCCACGGTGATTGCATCGCAGGCGGTGATCTCCGGAGTGTTCTCCGTGACGACCCAGGCGATCAGCCTGGGATTGTTCCCGCGCCTGCGCGTCGAACATTCCTCGGCCGAGAATGCCGGACAGATCTACGTGCCGACGATGAACTGGATACTCATGGCGGCGGCGCTGGCGCTCGTGGTCGGATTCGGCAGCTCCGCCGCGCTGGCGGGGGCCTACGGCTTGGCCGTCTCCGGCGCCATGACCATCGTGACACCGTTGACGTTGAGCCTGATCAAATCCCGCACGGGGCGCGAAAGCCGCGTGCTGCGCGCCGGATTATCCCTGCTGTTCGTCATCGACATCGCGTTCCTGCTGGCCAATCTCACCAAGCTGGAGGAGGGCGGGTGGCTGCCGCTGCTCTCCGGGCTGATCATTTTTTGGCTGATGCAAACCTGGCAAAGCGGCAGGGCTGCGGTCCTGGCTCGGCTGTTGCGCGAACAGAAGCCGGTGCGCGATTTCCTCGAGGACTTGAAGCGGGATCCGCCGGTGCGCGTGCGCGGTACCGCAATCTTCATGGACGCGAAGGCGTCCGGCATTCCGCGGGCGCTGCTCAACAACATCAAGTTCAACCGCGTCATGCACGAGAGGGTGGTGCTGCTGACGGTGGTGACCCGCGAGCAGCCGCGCATCGCCGACGTGAAGCGGCTCTCCGTAACTCCGGTGGGCGAGGGCATCGTGAGACTGGTGGCGCAGGTCGGTTTCATGGAGAAGCCCAGTATCCTGGAAATTCTTCGCGCCGCGGATGCCCACGGTATTCCCTATGAGCCTGAGTGCACGACGTACTTTCTGAGCCGCGAGGAGCTGCTGCCCGGCCAGCGCTCCGACTTGCCGCCGCTGCGACGCAGAGTCTTCATGGTGATGACGCGCAGCGCGCAGGTGGTCGCGGATTACTATGGGCTGCCGCCGGGCCGCGTGATCGAAATCGGCACCCGATTGGAGATCTGAGGAGGCGTTGGTGACCGTCAGCGCCGCGGTGTCAGCGTCTGCACCCCGGCATCGCCCGCCACCAGCAGCACGTCGGCCCCCCGGTGTGCGAATAGTCCTACGGTGACCACGCCCGCGATTCGATTGATGGCATCCTCCATCGCCATCGGATCAGCCAGCGGCAATCGGTGAACGTCCAGGATCACGTTGCCGTTGTCGGTTACCACCCCCTCGCGCCAAACCGGCTGTCCGCCGAGCTTCACGAGTTGGCGCGCGACATACGAGCGGGCCATGGGTATCACCTCGACCGGCAACGGGAAGGCGCCGAGGACCTCGACCAGCTTGGTGTCGTCGATGATGCAGACGAATTTCTTGGCGGCGGCGGCGATGACCTTCTCTCGCGTGAGCGCGGCCCCGCCGCCCTTGATCAACATGCCATGCCCGTCGGCCTCATCGGCGCCGTCGACGTACAGGTCGAGATCACCTTCCGAGTTCAGATCCAGTTGCGGAATCCGCGCGGCCTGCAGCCGCTCCGAGGTTTGGCGCGAGCTCGATACCGCGCCCTGGAGCCTGATTTTGCGGGCTTTCAGCGCATCGATGAACTCGGCGACCGTCGACCCGGTGCCGATTCCGAGCACCATGTCCTCTTCGATGTAGGGTATGGCGGCTTCGGCGGCGCGTCGCTTCTTTTCCGTTGCTGTGAGAATTTTGGCACCCCCTAAAACAACTGTGCCCGCTTACGCGGGCACAGTTGATTACTTTCGAAGGCTTACTTTTTCTTAGCGGCCTTTTTCTTAGCTACCTTCTTCTTCGCCTTCTTTGCTTTCGCTGCCATGATAGAAACTCCGTTGTCGGGTTAGTCCGGGGACCGAGTATATACACGAATAATTAATTTACAAGCAATACGTCGCGCTTCCGGCATCACAATGTGCTAGCGATGTGAGCGACCTCACTCAAGAGTGAGAACGAATTCCCACTCCGCCGCGGACACCGGCGTCACGGACAGTCGGTTCCCTCGCCGCAATATCGCGAAGTCCGACAGCTCATCCTTCGCGTGCTTGCGCAGCTCATCGAGCGTGATGAGGCGCTTGAGCTTGCGCACCAGCTTCACGTCGACGACGTACCAGCGAGGCTCGCTGCGAGTGCTTTCGGCATCGTAGTGATGATGCTTGGGGTCGAAGGCGGTGGCATCGGGATACCCCTCCCTCACCACGCGGACGATTCCGGCGATTCCGGGCACCTCGCAACTCGAGTGATAGAAGAACGCGGTATCGCCTTTCTTCATGGAGTCCCGGAGCATGTTGCGTGCCTGATAATTGCGCACCCCGTCCCATGCGGTCGTTTGCTTGGGGCAGGCCGCGAGGCGATCGATGCTGAATGTGGAGGGTTCCGACTTTAGTAGCCAATGGTTCATTCGCTGGTGCCTCTCGAGAAATGGTGCAGACCGGACTCGGTCGCCAGCGAATCCAGGCGCACGTCCCAGGGATCGGCGCACACCGATGTCCGCTCGTTGGCACCCGAAGCCGAGCCCGACCAGTCGCGGACCCATCCAGTGCCGGCGGTGCCGCCTGAAGTCGAGCGCTCGATCGTAGAATCCGCCGCCCATTCCCAGGCGGCGACCCTCGGCATCGACCCCGACCAGCGGCACGACGATCAGATCGAACCAGCGCGGCGTGATCGCCCGGCCGCTGCGGTGAGGCACCGAAATACCGAACACTCCGCGCCGCGTTTTTCCCGTCAACGGACAAAAGCGCAACCGGCGGTGTCGCCGGTCGCTGACCACCGGAACGAAAATGCGAATCCGCCGCCGCCGTGCCGCGACCAGCAGCGCGGCGGTGTTCACCTCGCGATCGAACGGCAGATAGGCGGCGACGCGCGCACCCGCTTTGAAGGCGGCCAGCCGGCTGATGGATGAGGCGGCGAGGTTCGAAAGCAGGGCGTGTTCGGCGGCGCTCAAGGAGCGGCGCTTGGCGCGCAATTCTTTACGGAGCTTGCCTTTCATGAACTCGATAATCGGCGTGCAAGGTAGATGGCGCCACCCGCATGTGCCGTTTTGGACCGTTGCTCCCGACCTGAGCAACAGGTGGGGCTAACTGCGGCACTTAAGGCTTTCCGCTCGAGGCGGACTTGCACAATGTTGCCAGCAAGCAATGGCCCCTTGGGTTTACAAATTAGGGTCAGGAGGTAACCCGATCCGCATCGAACACCGCAGGCAGCGCCAAACTTAACTCTACGAAGAAGGCGCCCTACAACTCAAGCTGTTGGCCCTTCTCCAGAGCCGACTCTACGCGCTCGCGCAGGATACGCAAGCGCCCGCCGACATCAGAATCGAGATGAGTGTCACGCTTGCGGAATCGAATCAATTCGTTCGCCAAATTCAGAGCGGCAATGACGGCAATGCGGTCCAGGCCCACCACCTTTCCGCTGTCGCGTATCTCGCGCATCTTGCTGTTCAGGAACTCGGCCGAATCGAGCAGGTCGGAACGCTCCTCCATCGGGCATACGATGTGGTATTCCTTCTCGAGGATACGAACGCTGACTCTCGCCTGATTGTCGGTCATGCTTGCTCCATCGATTTCAGGCGACCGATCATGGCTTCGACCCGCGCGCGCACCTGCTCGTTCTTCTGCAACAGACTCGCGCGCTCCGCGGTCAGCGTTTCTTGCCGCTGCCGCAACGCGCGGTTCTCCTCCTTGATCTGGCTCACGGTCACGATGAGATCTTCGAGCCGCTTCTCCAGCCGCTTCAATTCGAGTTCGACCGCAGATTTCGGGTTGCTTTCATTCATAGAGCACCAATATAGAGCGCTGCATTACGCATTGCAAAGGGGCGACATCATCCATAAGCGGTATTATTCTACGAATCATGATGGCAGGTATCCGATTTAAAGATTTCGAGGACGTGCTGGCGGGCGCCGGCAGCCTCGCGGACGCCGCCGAGGCACACGGATCGTTGTGCGGCGCGCTTTGTTCGATGTCACCTTACAGAATGCAGGATTGGGTCAACGAGATCCTGCCCGACGGTGCGGCTCTGTCCAACGAGTCCGCCGCCGTCCTAGAGCGGGTGTTCACCGCGACCGCCGCCTCGTTCGGCGAGCAGGGCATGGAGTTCGAGCCGCTGTTGCCGGATGACGCGCAGCCGCTCAACGGGCGTGCGAATGCCCTTGCATTATGGTGCACCGGATTCTTATATGGGCTCGGCACGGGCCAGATTTCGGATTTGGATGCGCTCAACGGCGATGTCGGCGAAATCGTACGCGACTTCACCGAGATTTCCCGCGCGACCGGGGATGACGCGGACGCGGACGAATCGAACGAGCAGGCCTATGCCGAACTCGTCGAATTCATCCGGGTCGCGGCCCAGGTTGTCTTCGAGGAACTTCTGCCCCTGCGCCGACACGTCTATCCGACGACCCCACAGCGGCTGCACTGAGCCTCAAGGACCCATGCATGGACCGCAAGGAGTTCGCGCGCCGCCGCCGGCAGTTCATGCGCATGATCGGCAAGGACGCGATTGCCGTGCTGCCCGCCGCCCCGGTGCGCCATCGCAACGGCGACATCGAGCATGCCTACCGTCAGGACAGCCATTTTTACTATTTGAGCGGTTTTCCGGAGCCCGAAGCCGTGGCCGTGCTGCTACCTGGACGTCCGCAAGCCGAATACCTCCTGTTCGTGCGCGAACGCGATGCATTACGCGAGGCATGGGACGGTGTGCGGGCCGGTACCGACGGCGCGGTGCAGCGCTACGGGGCGGATGATGCGTTTCCAATCGCCGACATCGATGAGATTTTGCCGAGCCTCATCGAGCAGCGATCGCGTGTCTTCTACTCGATGGGGGCCCATTGGGAATTTGACGCCCGCATGCAGGGATGGATGAACGGTCTGCGGGCACGACAGGGCGCGGGTGCGCCACAGGAGTTCGCCGCGCTGAGCCACGTGCTCGACGACATGCGCTTGTACAAGAGCCGCGCCGAACAGGCGACCCTGCGCCGCGCGGCCCAGATCGCCATGGGCGCGCACCGCCGCGCCATGCGCTTTGCCCGCCCCGGCCGAATGGAATACGAGGTCATGGCGGAGCTGCTGCATGAATTCCGCTCGCACAATGCGGATATGTCCTATTACCCCATCGTCGGCAGCGGCGCGAATTCCTGCGTGATGCATTACCGCGCCAACGATCAGCGCCTTTGCGACGGAGATCTTCTGTTGCTGGACGCTGGTTGCGAGCATGACTACTACGCTTCGGACATCACCCGCACCTTTCCCGTGAGCGGCAGGTTCACGACCGCTCAGCGTGCGGTCTACGAAGTCGTGCTCGAAGCCCAGGCGGCCGCAATCGACAAAGTGCGCCCGGGAAATCACTGGAACCAGCCGCACGAAGCCGCGGTACGTGCGATCACGCAGGGCCTCGTCAGGCTCGGTCTGCTCAAGGGCCCGATCGCCCGGCTCATCAAGGAACAGGCGTATCTGCCGTTCTTCAATCACCGGACGGGACACTGGCTCGGTCTCGACGTGCATGATGTGGGCGACTACAAGGTCGGCGGCGAATGGCGCGTTTTGGAGGCCGGCATGACCCTCACCGTCGAGCCGGGAGTTTACATACGCCCATCGTCCCGCGTACCCAGGGCGTTCTGGAATATCGGCATTCGAATCGAGGACGACGTGCTGGTGACCCGGGGTGCTCCCGAGGTCCTGACGGCGGCGCTCGAGAAGACCCCTGAAGCCATCGAACGCCTGGTGCAGGCGGCATGACCGAGGAGTTCGACATCGCGATCGTCGGCGGCGGCATGGTCGGCGCCAGCCTCGCGCTTGCGCTGCGGGGCTTGGATGTTCGCACCGCCCTGATCGAGGCGGTGCCGCACGATGCGGCTTTCACAGCCGAGCTTCGACGATCGCACGACCGCATTGTCGAACGGCAGCCGTCGCATTCTTGACACCCTCGGCATCTGGCCCGAGTTGGCGGCGATCGCGACGCCGATCCGCAAGATCCACGTTTCGGATCAGGGGCACTTCGGTTTCGCGCGTATCGATGCCGCAGAGCTCGGCCTGCCTGCGATCGGCCATGTGCTTCCGAATCGCTCGCTCGGGGCGGCGCTGTGGTCGCGTCTGCGCGAGCGCCCCGATGTGCGCGTCTATTGTCCGGCGCAGGTAACCCGGGTGGTGCCGGGCGGCCATGCGGTCGAGCTGGGCGTCTCCCAGGCGCAGGACGTCGAGGTCTCGATCACGGCACGCCTGGTGGTCGCCGCCGACGGCGCGCAATCCGCGGTCCGCGATGCATTCGGCGTCGCGGCGGACGTGCGCGACTACGAACAGACGGCCGTGATCACCACGGTGTTGCCGCAAAAATTCCACGATCATGTGGCATACGAGCGCTTCACTCCGCAAGGTCCTCTGGCCCTGCTGCCGCTGAGCGACGGCCGCTGCACGCTGGTATTGACGATGCCCCGGACATCGGCGGATTCCGCCATGCGCTGGTCGGATGCGGAATTTTTGACCGAATTACAGCGGCGCTTCGGGTTTCGCCTGGGCCGGTTCCTCAAAGTCGGCCGCCGCGTCGCGTATCCGCTGTCCTTGACGCGCGCGCAGCGTACCAGTGCGCCGCGGTGTGCGATCGTCGGCAACGCGGCTCAAGGGTTGCATCCGGTCGCCGGCATGGGTTTCAATCTCGGGCTGCGTGATGTGGCATGCCTGTCGGAGGTAATCGCAGAGCACCGGCGCACCGCGGGCGATTTGGGCGATGCAGCGCTCCTGGCGGCGTACGATGGCTGGCGCGCCGCGGACCGAAGCGGCCTCATCGCGTTCACCGATGCGCTGGTGCGGGTGTTCTCCACGCCGCTCGCAGCGGTGCAGCATCTGCGCAACTTCGGGCTCTTGGCCTTCGACTTGCTGCCGCCGGCGAAGTCGGCGTTATCTCCTTGAGCACGGGCGTGACCGGCCGTATTCCAAAGCTCGCGCGCGGCGTGGCGCTCGCGTGAAGCCGACGAATCCGGCGTTGCGTGATCATCGGGTGCCGGGTGCAACGGGCACCGTCATGGCGAGTCTGTTGCTGGCGCGCAAGCTCGCCGAGACCGGCCGCGTGGCGATCGTCGCCGAGACCACGCCGGCCGGGGGCCCACAATCGGATGCAGCACAGGCGGCGAGCGCGGACTGGGACCTGCGTGTGTTCGCCCTGAGCCGCGCCTCGCAGCGGGTGCTGCAAATGTGCGGCGTTTGGCAGGCTCTGCCGAGCGCCCGAGTATCCCCCTACGAACGCATGTGCGTGTGGGACGCGAGCGGTGAACCGCAGGGCGCCGGTTCATTGACATTCGATTGCGCGCGAGATGGGCGAACCGAATCTCGGCTACATCGTCGAGGGCCGCGCACTGCACGATCAGTGCTTGCGGGTCGGCGCGTGCCGCCGGCGCCGTCGTCATCGAGGCGCAGTCGGACCGAGTTGCCCTGAGCGAGGCCGATGCCTGTGTCCGACTGAACGATGGCCGCGAGCTACGCGGCAGACTGCTGGTCGGCGCCGACGGGGCGGCCTCGAAGACGCGCGAACTGCTCGGTATCGGTACCGCCGGCCACGCCTATCATCAGGACGCCCTGGTGGCGCATGTGCGTACGGCGCAAGCCGCACCAGAGGACCGCCTGGCAGCGGTTCCTACCCACGGGTCCCCTGGCATTCCTGCCGCTGTCAGATGGCCGCTCTTCCATCGTGTGGAGTGCCGCGCGCGCCGAGGCGGCACGCTTGATGGCGCTCGACGCTGCGGCATTCGGCGCCGCCGTCGCGGCGGCGAGCGGCGAGTGTTCTGGGCGAGCGTCGAGTTGACGACGCCGATCGCGAGCTTTCCGCTCAAGCTGCAGTATGCGCTGCGAATATGTCAGGCCGCGTGCCGTGCTGGTCGGCGATGCGGCGCACGCGGTGCACCCCCTGGCGGGGCAGGGACTCAATCTGGGATTGCTGGACTGCGCCGCGCTGGCGCAGGTGCTCGGCTCGAGCCGGCGATCGCAGGCCAGCTCGGCGATGGGCGGCTGCTGCGGCACTACGAACGCTGGCGGAAAAGCGAGAATCTGCTCGCTGCTGCGCGTGCTCGACGGTCTGGAGCGACTGTTTTCGAGCGCCAACTCAGGCGTTGCGGGGCTGCGCGCGCCGGTCTCGGTGCGGTCGGGAAGATGCCCTTCGTCAAGCGGCGGTTTGCGCAGCGCGCCTTGGGACTGATCGGCGACGTGCCGGACTTTCTAAGGCCGAATTGCGGATGCGCTCAAGGCGGTCGATCTTGGCCGCACAAATGAAATCATTGTGCGATAGACCACCGATCGAATGCGTCGTGAAAGTGACGCGGCAGTAGTTGTAGCCGAGCTCCAAATCCGGGTGATGATCCTCGGTGTTCGCAATATGCGCGAGCGCGTTGACGAAGCTCATGGTGCGATAGAAATCCTTGAAACGCAGTGAGCGCTTCAGGCTTTTCGCATCCTCGGCGATCTGCCAGTCGGGATGCAGCTGCTGCGCGCAGCGCGTCGCCTCCGCGCGCAGTCAGAGGGGCGGCACCTCCCTCGCAGGGCGCGCACTTCTTGTCGGCCAACGCGCTCACGATGTGATCCTGCTGTAGGTGCGCTCGATGTAGCGCTCGACCAGGTCCTGGAATTCCTCGGCGATGCGCTCGCCTTTGAGCGTCACGGTCTTCGCGCCGTCTTCATACACCGGCGCAACCGGATGTTCGCCCGTGCCGGGCAGGCTGATGCCGATATTGGCGTGCTTGCTCTCGCCGGGGCCGTTGACCACGCAGCCCATGACGGCGACCGTCATGTCCTCGACCCCCACGCGCTGTTTGCGCCATTCCGGCATGCGGTGGCGGATGTGGCCCTGGATTTTCTGCGCAAGCTCCTGGAAGTAGGTGCTGGTGGTGCGGCCGCAGCCGGGGCAGGCGATGACCATCGGGCGTGAAGGAGCGCAGTCCCATGGTCTGCAGGATCTCCTGGGCGACGATCACTTCCTGCGTGCGATCGCCGCCGGGCTCGGGCGTCAACGAGACCCGGATGGTATCGCCGATGCCCTCCTGCAGCAGCACCCCCATGGCCGCGGTGGACGCGACGATGCCCTTGCTGCCCATGCCGGCCTCGGTAAGTCCGAGATGCAGCGGATACGTGCAGCGGGCGGCGAGATTGCGATATACCGCGATCAGGTCCTGGACACCGCTGACTTTGGCGCTGATGACGATCATGTCGGAGCCCAGGCCGAGCTCTTCGGCGCGTTTGGCGCTGTCGAGCGCGGATACCACGATGGCTTCGCGCATGACGTCGATCGCCGGCAGCGGGGACGGCTGAGTTTCGAGTTCTCATCCATCATGCGCGTCAACAGGTCCTGATCCAGACTGCCCCAGTTCACGCCGATGCGCACCGGCTTTGAAACCTGCAGGCCGTTTCGATCATTTCAGCGAATTGCGGGTCGCGCTTGCTGCCGCGCCCGACGTTGCCCGGGTTGATTCGCAGTTTCCCCAGTGCCTGTGCACAGGCGGGGTGCGACTTCAGCAGCTTGTGGCCGTTGAAGTGGAAGTCGCCGACCAGCGGCGTACGGATGCCCTGCCCGTCCAATCGCTCGCGGATATGCGGTACTGCGGCGGCGGCTTCATCATTGTTGACCGTGACGCGCACCAATTCCGAGCCGGCGCGGGCCAATGCTTTGACTTGCGCCACCGTGGCTTCGATGTCCGCCGTGTCGGTGTTGGTCATGGACTGCACGATGATGGGCGCGCCGCCGCCGATGGTGACGGCACCGATCTTCACGCCCAGGGATTTTCTACGTGATTGCATGCCGCCCATTCTACCTTGCCCGCCAGGTGCGTCACACCTGGCCGCGTTTCGGCAACGCCGAAAACGGCATAATGCGAGCATGGCGGCGCGAATCGTCTACTCCACAGGCATCGGGACTCTATGCCCCAATTGCCGCCGCGCAGTGCGCGAATGCGTGTGTCCGAAGGGTGCTCCGGGGGCGGCCAAGCCGGCCGGCGTCCGCGTGGCCCGCGAGACCAAAGGGCGGGCCGGTAAAGGCGTGACGACGATTACCGGGTTGCCGTTACCCCTGCCGCAGATCGATGCGCTCGCCGCGCAACTGAAGAAGCGCTGTGGGTCGGGCGGTACGGTGCGCAACGGGGTCATTGAAATTCAGGGCGATCACCGCGACCTGATCGTCGCGGAACTTGTCAAATTGGGCTGGCCGGCAAAGCGATCGGGCGGATAGCGAATTGCGTGATGTATCATGCATGCATCGCGAGAAGAGCTGTTTGGAGAGTGTCCTTTTCTCTAAGGACCGCCGAAGGCGCAACCGCCCGGAAACGCTCAGGCACACGAACTACAGTCTCTGGCGATCTCTGGAGAGCGATTGGGTCGTGCCGCCGTATTAACCCGGGGGCGCACCGATCCACCGAAGGGGAGCAGCGCGCGCATCGGCGCGCTCGATCTCTCAGGTCCAAGGACAGAGGGGCGGCGAGCATCCCAGCTTTGCTAGGCTAGGGTGCCGGCCGAATCTCCGTCTATTTTCGCAGCGAGGATGCGATGGGCCTGAAGACCGTGCTGTACGACACCCATGTTTCACGGGGTGCAAAGATCATCGATTTCGGCGGCTGGGACATGCCGCTCAGCTTCGGTTCGCAGCTCGAAGAGCACCACGCCGTGCGCCGCGATGCGGGAATGTTCGACGTGTCCCACATGTGCATCATCGACTTAATGGGGGCACGGGGCCGTGAGCTTCTGCGCTTCTTGCTGGCCAACGACGCCGGCAAGCTGAAGATTCCGGGACAGGCCTTGTATTCGTGCATGCTGTTGTCCAGCGGCGGTGTGATCGACGATTTGATCGCCTACTTCATGACGGAATCGTGGTTCCGACTCGTGGTCAACGCCGGTACGCGCCACAAGGACCTCGCTTGGATACGCGAGCATGCGGCGCCGTTCGGAGTCGCCGTGCGCGAGCGGACGGATCTCGCGATGATCGCGGTTCAGGGCCCGCATGCGATTGCCAAGACCGTGTCGCTGTTGTCCGCAGCGCACCGCGCGGCGGCGTTGCAAATACCGCGCTTCAGCGGTGCTGCCCTCGACTCGTGGTTTCTCGCGCGGACCGGATACACGGGCGAGGATGGCTTCGAGATCATGCTCCCGGCGCAGGAGGCCACCGAGACATGGGAGGCGCTGCTCGCGTGCGGCATCGTGCCCGCCGGGCTCGGCGCCCGAGATACGCTGCGACTGGAAGCGGGCATGAATCTCTACGGCAACGAAATGGACGAAAGTCGCCACCCTCTGGAGTCCGGATTGGGCTGGACGGTGGCTTTCGATCCGGCGGAGCGCGATTTCATCGGCCGGGAAGCGCTCGAGCGTGTGCGCCGGCTCGGCGGTCGGACACAAGTGGGCTTGGTGCTCGAGGATCGCGGAGTATTGCGCAGCCACCAACAGGTCAGCCCACTCACCGCGTCCTCATCCGAGCAGAGCACCGCGGCGAGCATCGGGGAAATCACGAGCGGCACCTTCTCGCCGACGTTGAATCGTTCTATCGCCCTTGCGCGGCTGCCGGGCGGAACCGGACCACGGGTATCGGTCGACATTCGCGGCAAGCCGCATGCCGCGCGCGTCGTGAGGCCGCCATTCGTGCGTAACGGCAAGGTATTGATCGAGATCTAGTCACAGGAGGTCGAGCGTGAGCGAGAGCAACATCCCGGGTGAATTGCGATACAGCCGAAGTCACGAGTGGGTTCGAAATTTGGCGAACGGACAGGTGGAAGTCGGCATCACCGACCACGCGCAGGAGGCGCTCGGCGACCTGGTGTTCGTCGAGGTGCCACAGTCGGAGCGGCGCGTGAGCGCCGGCGAGGCGTGCGCGGTGGTCGAGTCCGTCAAGGCGGCATCCGACGTTTATAGCCCCGTCGCGGGACGAATCGTGGCCGCAAATGCCGAATTGGCGCAGCGGCCGGAGTTGCTCAATCATGATCCGTATGGAGAGGGCTGGTTGATGCGGGTGGAGGTCGATCCGGCCGCGGGCGCCCCCGCACTGTTGACGGCGGCCGAGTATGCGCAATTTCTCGCCGCCACGGAGTAGGAGCACTCGA
The DNA here is from genome assembly GCA_963843295.1 of uncultured Gammaproteobacteria bacterium. GTDB lineage: Bacteria > Pseudomonadota > Gammaproteobacteria > Steroidobacterales > Steroidobacteraceae > Bog-1198. Next base: position 201,971 of record CAWJJP010000012.1, read on the forward strand.
TGCCGTTCATTCCGCACACGCCCGATGACATCGTCCGCATGCTCGAAGTAATCGGAGCGAAATCCATCGACGATCTGTTCGACGAAATTCCGTCCGAGCTCAAGACCGGCGTGCTCGGCGCCGTGCCACCGGCACTCTCCGAAATGGAAGTTGGGCGGCTGCTCACGGAGCGGGCTCTGCGCGACGGACGGCCGCTGAATTTCATCGGCGCCGGCGCCTACGAGCACCACATCCCGGCACCCGTTTGGGCCATTGCCACGCGCGGAGAGTTCTATTCCGCCTATACGCCCTACCAAGCCGAGGCGAGCCAGGGCACGTTGCAGTTGATCTACGAATACCAGTCCATGATCTGCGCGCTGTCGGCGATGGAGGTGTCCAACGCCTCCTTGTACGACGGCGCCTCGGCCCTCGCGGAGGCTTGTTTGATGGCCGTGCGTGCGAATCGCACCTCGAGCGCACGGCGCATTTTGTTGCCTCGCACCGTGAACCCGACCTATTGTGAGGTGGCTCGAGCGATCACCGGCAATCAGAACATCGCATTCGACGTGGTGGATTTCGACCGCCGCGAGGGGCGCACGGCGCTGCGGGCCCTCGAGCCGTACAGCGGGCGGGATTTCACCGCATTGGTCGTGCAGCAGCCGAACTTCTTCGGCAACCTCGAAGAGGTCGACGAGCTGACCGATTGGGCGCATGCCAACAACATGTTGGTCATCGCGGTGGTCAACCCGATCGCCCTCGCGCTGCTCAAGCCTCCGGGGGAGTGGGGCGCCGCCGCCGACGGCAGGCGCGGCGCCGATATCGTTTGCGGCGAGGGGCAACCGCTCGGCGTGCCGCTCGCCTCCGGCGGACCTTACTTCGGCTTCATGGCGACGCGCATGCAATACGTACGGCAAATGCCGGGGCGCATCGTCGGGCGTACGGCGGATGTCGAGGGGCGGCCCGGGTTCAGTCTGACCCTGCAGGCGCGCGAACAGCACATCCGTCGCAGCAAGGCGACATCCAACATTTGCACGAACCAAGGCCTGATGGTGACGGCGGCGACGATCTACATGTCCCTGCTCGGCGCCGCCGGCTTGCAGCGCGTGGCCGCGGCCTGCACACGCCGTACCACGGAATTGCTGCATGCGCTCGCCCGCATTCCCGGAGTCGCGGCGGCCTTCGACACGCCGCGGTTTCACGAGGCGGTGCTGCGCCTGGATCGGCCGGTCGCGCCGGTGGCGGCGGCGCTGGCCGAACGCGGGATTTCAGCCGGGCTCGAGCTCAAGCAGAGCTACCCGGAGTTGGGCGACGCGCTGCTCGTGTGTGCGACCGAAACCAAGTCGGACGGCGACATCGACGCGTACGCTCGCGCACTGGCCGAGGTTATGCAGGCGTCGCGCGATTTGCGCGGCGTCGCGTGAGGGAGAACGGAGCATGGCAGAACTGCAATTACGTGAACCGCTGATATTCGAGTCGAGCCGCGCCGGTCGCCGAGCCGCCAGCCAATTCCCGCCCGGGCCCGCGACGGTGTCCGGCATCCCGGCGCACCTGCTGCGCACGGTGCCGCCGCACCTGCCGGAGGTGTCGGAGCTGCAGGTGGTGCGCCATTTCACGCGCCTCTCGCAGCTCAACTTTTCAATCGATACGCAGTTCTATCCCCTGGGGTCGTGCACCATGAAGTACAACCCCAAGGCGTGCAACACCTACGCCATGCTGCCCGAGTTTGCGACGCGCCATCCGCTCGCTCCCGAGCCGCAGGGGTTTCTCGCATGCATGTACGAGCTGCAGGAGATGCTCAAGGACATCACGGGCATGCAAGGCGTCAGCCTCACCCCGATGGCCGGGGCGCAGGGTGAGTTCGCCGGCGTTGCGATGATTCGCGCCTACCATCGCGCCCGCGGCGACGCGTCGCGCAGCGAGATCATCGTGCCGCAAGCGGCGCATGGGACCAATCCCGCCACCGCGGCGATGTGCGGATGCAGCGTCAAGGAGATCCCCTGTGATCGGAACGGCGACATCGATCTCGAGGCCCTGAAAGCCGCGGTGAGCTCGCAGACGGCCGCCATCATGCTGACGAACCCGTCCACCCTCGGGGTGTTCGAACACCGGATCACCGAGGTGGCCCGCATCGTTCACGAAGCAGGCGGCCTTCTCTATTACGACGGCGCCAATCTGAACGCAATTCTCGGCAAGGTGCGCCCCGGCGACATGGGCTTCGACGTCATTCACATGAATCTGCATAAGACCTTCTCCACGCCGCATGGCGGCGGCGGCCCTGGCTCCGGTGCTGTGGGGGTCGGGCCGCGCCTGTTGCCTTTCCTGCCGATTCCCGTGGTCGGGCAGGTGGGGGGGCGGTTCCGCTGGTTGACGGAGCACGATCTGCCGCAATCCATCGGCCGCTTATCGGGCTTTATGGGCAATGCCGGCGTCAATCTGCGCGCCTTCATCTACATGCGGATGCTGGGGCGCGAAGGGATGGTGAGGGTCGCAGAGTTCGCCGCCCTCAATGCGAATTATCTGATGAAGCGGCTGATTCAGGCGGGCTACGAAGCAGCCTATCCCATGCGTCGCGCCAGCCATGAATTCATCATCACCCTCAAGCAGGAGAGCCGAGCCTACCAAGTGACGGCGATGGACGTGGCCAAGCGGCTGCTGGATTTTGGCTTCCACGCACCGACCACGTATTTTCCGCTGCTGGTACCTGAATGCCTGCTGATCGAGCCCACGGAAACTGAGACCAAGGAAGAACTCGATCGATTTTGTGACGCAATGACGCTCATTCGGCGCGAAATGGAGCAAGAGCCCGAGAAACTGCGCTCCGCACCGCATACAATGCCCGTCCGGCGGCTGGACGATGTGCGAGCCGCGAAACAGCTCGATTTGGGGTGGAAGCCTGCAGCATGAAGGAACCGCGTGCCTCCTGACCTGTCCGATCCGGAGATCGACGTTGGCACTGTAGGACCTGAATGACCCGTACGTCCCTCTTCTTGTCGCTAGTTTTTGCGGCCGCGCGCGTCCTCGGCGCCGCCGCTCCGAGCACGCCCACCGCCCCGGAGCCGAGTATTCCCGTCATCGCCGCGCCGAGTGCGCCGGGCGCTTCGGCCAACTGGGCGCAGACTCTGGAGAGAATCGCGTCCGGGGTCGTGACGATCCAAATCGACAGCACACGTGCATTCGACACCGAGTGGAATACGACGGCGCAGGCGACGGGCTTCGTCATCGACGCCAAGCGCGGCCTCATACTGACCAACCGGCACGTGGTGACGCCGGGCCCCGTCACCGCGCAGGCCACGTTCCAGAATCGCGAAGAAGTGCAGTTGTTTCCCGTGTACCGCGATCCTGTGCATGATTTCGGCATCTATCATTACGATCCGGCGAAACTGCGCTTCATCCAGCCTGCGGAATTGCCGCTGTATCCGGCCGGCGCAGTCATCGGACGCGAAATCCGAGTCGTCGGTAACGATGCGGGCGAACAGCTCTCGATTCTCTCCGGCACCCTCGCACGCCTCGATCGCGAGGCGCCGGAATACGGCTACGGCAAGTACAACGATTTCAATACGTTCTATTTCCAGGCCGCGTCCGGCACTTCCGGCGGCTCCTCGGGGTCTCCCGTCATCGATATCGAGGGACGGGTCGTGGCCTTGAATGCCGGCGGTGCCACCGGTGCCGCCTCGAGCTTCTATCTGCCGCTCCCGGCGGTCACCCGCGCACTGAAGTACATCGATGCCGGCAAACCGGTGCCGCGCGGGACGCTGGAAACCGTATTCAAATACACGCCGTATGACGAATTGCGACGCCTCGGACTCGAAGCGGCGACCGAAGCGCACATGCGCAGCGCCTATCCGCGGCTCACCGGAATGCTGGTGGTCGATGAGGTGCAACCGGGATCGGCCGCGGATGGCGTATTGTCGCCGGGCGACATCCTGGTGGCGATCGACGGCAAACCGGTGCCGGAATTCTTCGCATTGGAAGATGTTCTCGACAATCGTGTCGGGCAACAGATCAAGGTGGAGGTCCAGCGCGGCAACGAAACCCTGCGTCATGCGCTCGAGGTGCAGTCTCTCAGCGCCATCACCGCCGATGAGTACATCGAGTTCGGCGAAGCCGTCGTCCATACGCTTTCCTATCAACAGGCGCGGCATTACAACCTGCCGATCAAGGGCGTGTACGTGGCGAATCCCGGCTACGTATTCGGGAGCGCGGGCATTCCGCACGGCGCCCTCATCAGCTCCTTCAACGGCAAGAAGACGGAGACGCTCGCCGATTTCGAGGCGGCGTTGAGCGATCTCGCGGACGGTGCACGGGCGGCGGTGCGTTATGTCACTCTCGAGGATCCGCGCGCGGCACAGCTCAAGGTCATCCGCATGGATCGCCGCTGGTTTCCTGCGCGCAAGTGCAAGCGCGACGACGCGCTGGGGATTTGGCCCTGCATCGGAGTGGCCGCCGGCCCCGTCGCTGCGAGCCTCAAGCCCGCCTCCACTCAATATGCCAAGACCGGAGATCCGCGCATCGATCGTCTGGCGCCTTCCCTCGTCATGGTCACCTTCGACATGCCCTATTCCGTATCGGGGGTGACCGAAAAGAATTATCACGGAACCGGCGTGATCGTCGACGCCAAGCGCGGCCTGGTGGTGATTGACCGAAACACCGTCCCGCTCTCGATGGGCGATGTGCGCGTGACGTTCAACGGGACGGTGGAGGTGCCCGGCAAGGTCGAGTTCATTCATCCGCTGCACAATCTTGCCGTCGTTTCCTACGATCCGCAGTCGATCGGCGATACGCCGGTTCGTGCGGCCACGTTTCTCGGCAAGGAGCTGCGCCCCGGCGATGACGTCTGGGTGGTCGGTCAGCGCAGCGACTCAAAGATGATGTCGCAGCGCACGCAGGTCGCGGGCGTCGACGTCGTCTCATTCCCGCTGTCGCGCACGCTGCGTTTCCGGGACAGCAATCTGGAGGCGGTGAGCCTGGTCAATGCGCCCGGCGATCTGGACGGCGTATTGTCGAACGACAAGGGGGAGGTGCTGGCGCTCTGGTCGAGTTTCGCATTCGAGACTCAACGCGAGCTCGAGCAGGTCAATCGCGGTATTCCGGCCGATCTCGTCACCGAAATGATCAACGCCGTCGCGGATGGCCGGCAGCTCTATTCGTTCGAGGCGGAGTTCAACGTGCAGTCGCTCGCGAGCGCACGCAGGCTGGGGTTGCCGGACGAGTGGGTGCGGCGGTTCGAAGAACACGATCAACAGCGGCGGCAGGTGCTCGGGATCGATCGTCTGGTTGCCGGCGCACCCGCGGCCTCCTTGCTCGAGCCGGGCGACTTGCTGCTCGCGATCGACGGCAACGTCGTCAATCGTTTCCGCGAGGTGGAGCGCGCCGTGCAGAAAAAACCGCAGATCGCGGTGACGGTCTGGCGCGATGGGGCCGAGAAGACGCTGCAGATGAAGACGGTCGCGCTGAACGGGCGGGATCTCGATCGGGTGCTGATCTGGGCAGGGGCGACTCTGCAGGCCCCGCACCGCGCCATGGCGGCGCAGCGCGGTATCGCGCCGTATGGGGTGTTCGTGTCGTTTTTCTTCTACGGGTCCCCGGCGACGCATTACGGGCTGTATGCCGGAAGGCGGATCACGGAGGTCGACGGGCAGCCGACGGCCGATCTCGATGCGTTCATCAAGGCGGTTCGAGGCAAGCCGGACCGCGCGTCACTGCGGCTGAAAACCGTGGCTTGGAACGGGGCAGTCGACGTGATCACGCTCAAGCTCGACAAGCACTACTGGCCAGCCTACGAGCTCGATCGTCAGAGCGACGGCAGCTGGACGAGGACCGCGCTCGACCCGCCCGAAGTAACGATGGCGCACGCGCCTTGAGCGCAGGGCTTTCGATCTCCCCTGCCGTGCGTGCGCAGCTGCCGGAAATCCTCGGGATCTACAACGAGGTGATTCGCAACACGACTGCCGTCTATTCGGACCAAGAGGTGACGTTCGCGAACCGCGAAGCGTGGTTCGATTCAAGAGTGGAGCGCGGCTTTCCGGTGCTCGTTGCGAGCGACTCATCGGGCGTGCTCGGATTCGGCTCCTTTGGTGAATTTCGCGCATGGTCGTGCTACCGGTACAGCGTCGAGCACAGCGTCCACGTGCGGGCGGATAGCCGCGGACGCGGCGTCGGCCGCACGCTCGTGACCGCGTTGCTCGATCGTGCCGCGAGCATGAAAATGCACGTCATGATCGGCGGCATCGATGCGGACAACGCGGTCTCCCTGGCACTTCACGAGAGTCTTGGCTTCAAGGTGGTGGGCCATTTCCGCGAAGTGGGCTTCAAGTTCGGGCGCTGGCTCGACCTGAAGTTCCTGCAACGGCTCATTTGATATCATGGCCCAGTGGTAAGAGCTTCACAGACCGACATCGAAAAGGCCGTCGAAACGCTGCGTGCGGGCGACCTGGTCGTATTCCCAACCGAAACCGTCTACGGACTCGGCGCCAACGCCGCCAATCCTGCCGCGGTACGCAAGATATTCGAGGTCAAAGGCCGGCCCGCGGATCATCCCGTGATCGTGCATTTGGACAATCCGCGCTATCTGCACCGCTGGGTCTCGGAGGTGCCCGCTGCCGCCGAGCGGCTGGCGGCCATGTTCTGGCCCGGGCCGCTCACCTTGATTCTGCCGAAGGCCGAGTCCGTCAATGACGTCGTGACCGGCGGCCAGGACAGCATCGGGATTCGCATACCCTCGCACCCGATGGCGCTACAGCTGTTGACCGCTTTCGGCGGGGGCATCGCGGCACCGTCCGCCAATCGCTATGGCCGTCTCAGCCCGACCAAGCCCGAGCATGTGCGCGACGAACTCGGCGATGCCGTTCACCTGATTCTCGACGGCGGCGATTCGCCGATCGGTCTCGAATCGACGATCGTGTCGTGTCTGAACAATGAGGTGCGCATGCTGCGTCCGGGCTATATCACCCGCTCGCAAATCGCGCAGGTGGTCGGCGACCTCGTGGTGGGAGGTGTCGCGCCTCGGGTTCCCGGCGATCGAGTACTGCATTACGCCCCGTCCACCCCCCTGGAGATCGTGCGGTCGGACGACTTGGAGGCGAAAGCCGGCGAGGTGGTGGCGCGCCAGGAGAAGGTGGCGGTGCTGGCGATGCGTCCGCCGCTGCATACGAAGCGCTACATGACTTGGATAAACGCCGGTAAAAAGCCCGATACGTATGCTCATAATCTCTACAATCACCTGCGCACGCTCGACCGCGCCGGGTGCGTGAGAATCCTCGTGCAGGAGCTGCCCCAGGATGAGCGCTGGGCGGCCATTCTCGATCGCCTGCAGCGCGCGAGCGGCATGGGCGAGGACCCACTCGAGCTGAGCGCCAGTTGACTTGCGCGACACCAAGTTGAAAGCAGCAAAAGCGGCCGGAATTCGACCACTGCTCGAGGAAGCGCAGGAACTGGGGCTCACCCAGGATCCTTTTGCGCACGACTCGATCCGGCAGCTCGTGGCCCGCTACGGCTCACCGCTCTTCCTCATCGATGCCGAACGGGTTCGCGCGCAATATCAGCGCCTCGCCGCCGCATTGCCCGGCGTTGAACTGCACTATGCGATCAAATCCCTCCCGCACCCGGCGGTCATCACCGCGCTGCGGGATGCCGGCGGCTCATTCGACCTTGCGACCAACGGCGAGGTCGATCTGGTGCGCCGTTTCGGCGTGGATCCGCAGCGCTGCATCCACACGCACCCGATCAAACGCGATGGAGACATACGCACCGCGATCGCCTTCGGCGTCGATCGTTTCGTCGTCGACAATCCGGATGAGTTGCGCAAGTTCGAAAAATTCAAGAGTCGCGCTGCCTTGCTGATTCGCGTCTCGTTTCGCAGCACCGATGCCGTGGCCGACCTATCGCGCAAATTCGGCTGCGATCCGGACGCGGTTGCGGACTTGCTCGCGCTTGCTGCGAAGCTGCGCATCAAGATCGAGGGGCTGTCGTTTCACGCCGGATCGCAAGCGGCGGGTCCGGCCAAGCACGTCGAGGCCATCAACGTATGCCGCGACTTGATGCTTCGGGCCCGGCGGCGCGGTCACGAGCTGCGCACCCTCGATATCGGCGGTGGGTTTCCGGTCGATTATGGGCAGGGCGGAATGCCGATCGAGGAATTCTGTGCGCCCATTCGCCAGGCGCTGGACCCATTCGAGAGCCCGGTGCGCGTCATCGCCGAGCCGGGGCGCTACATCGCCGCACCCGCCGCGGTGGCCGTGTCATCCGTGATGGGGCGCGCGCTGCGCGACGGGCGGTGGTGGTACTATTTGGACGATGGCCTGTATGGATCCTATAGCGGTCAGATATTCGATCATGCGACTTATTCGATTGAAGCACTCGCGCCTGCCGGTGCAACCTACCCCTCGGTGCTGGCCGGGCCGACCTGCGACAGCATCGACGTCATCAAGGAGGACATCGAGTTGCCCGAACTGAAGCAGGGTGATCTGGTCGTCGGCCGGGTCATGGGCGCGTACACCTGGGCGTCCGCGTCGGAATTCAACTTATTCCCGCGCGCCACGGTGCTGGCCCTCGATCGCGGCCGCTTGCTGCGCGAGCGGAGCCGACCATGATGTGGAGTCGGCGCCGCCTCCTCAAAGCGGGAGGCTTGTTAGCCGGTGCATCAGTCGCCGGTGCATCCGCTACCAGGGCATTGGCGCGGCCGGTGGCGGCGGGGGCATCGTCCGCCGTCAAGCGGCTCGCGCTGCGCAATATACATACGCCGGAGTCGCTCGACCTGGAGTTCTTTCGGGACGGCGCCTACATCCCCGAGGCCCTCGCTGCCATTCAAGTGCTGCTGCGCGATTACCGCAACGGTGAGCAGCACCCCATCGATCCGCCGCTGCTGGACTATCTGCACGAGGTCGCGCAGCGGCTTGGAGTCGACCCGGTGTTTCACGTGATTTCGGGCTATCGATCCGCCCAAACCAACGCGCTATTGCGCGAGCGCAGCAGCGGGGTCGCCCGCCACAGCCTGCACTTGGAGGGGCGTGCCATTGATGTGCGGCTCGCCGGCATCGATTGCGCGGAGCTGGCCGACCGCGCCTTGGGCCTGAGCCGCGGCGGGGTGGGCTACTATCGAAAGTCCGATTTCGTGCACTTGGATACCGGAGCATTTCGCACCTGGCGCGGGTGAGCGATCGCGAGGAAGTTGCACATACGTTGGACTTCTGCTTCGAGGGCTCGATGAAACTCGAGATCGCGCGGCGCGCGGCCGCTGATGTAGCCGAAAGAGCTGACAAGACGGCCGGCCGAAACCGTCAAATTCCCCCAGCCGATAACCCGCTCGCGCCATAGCAGCGGCAGCGCGTAATAGCCGAGCTTGCGCTTCGCCGCGGGAGTATAGGCTTCGAAGCGATACGGCCAGCCCCAGAATATTTCGAAACGGCGCCGATCCCACACCACTGGATCGAACGGCGTGAGCAGCCGTACTTCCTCGTCTGGTTGCCATCGGGAGGCGAGCGGCGACTCTGCGGCGGGCCAAAACCAATCGACACCATCAACCCGAACTCGGGGCAGCCGCTGTTTCGCCCGCCCGAGGGCTGGCGCCCGTTCGGCGGTCCATTGCGGCACTCCAGCGCCCAGCAGGCTCATGAGCTGCGCGAGGCTGCGCGAGGGCAGTGGCGCATATTTTCCGACGATGACGTCGACCAGCGCGTCGATGCGCGCGCCGATCGCAGCGGCATCGAGCCGCAGCGCCCCGAGCCCCGGCGGCTCGGGCTCGCGTGCGGCGAAGACTCGTGTGCCACTCTCGCGGCGCGCAACCCGGAGCAGTCCGCGATAGTGCATCTCATCGAGCAGTTGGGTGGTGGCGTTGGTCGATCCACCGAACCAATTGGTGACCTTGCCGTGCGCAAAATGCGCATCGACGGCCCGCGGATGTGCGGTGCCGCGCTCGCGCACGTACTCCAACACCGCCTGAGCCTGGCGGCGGCGCGCAGCGCTCCACTCCTTTCGCGGCGTCCGCGGATGCATGAGACCGTGGTGGCTCCGCGGCAAGAAGCCATAGTTGACGAAATAATCTTCCTCCAGGGGCAAGCTCGGATAACGTAGCTCCAGGCTCCCGGCCCGGTATCCTGCGACGCGATGGCGCAAGGTCAGGTCCTGGGCGCGGGCAGGCGCACGGATCGGGTCCGCTTGCACGAAGCCGAGCTTCACGATGGCGCGTGCGAGCGTCGTCGGCTTGAACAGCGAGCGGGAAATGGCGTATCGGCGCAGGTGGCCCAATGCGATCGGCATGCGGTAATCATACCGCCGTGAGACGCGCGGACGGGCTCTTAGGGAGGCGCGGCAGTCGCCGCCGCGGCGGCGATGCTGCGGGCACGGCGCGCCGCGAGCGCCTGCTCCAGACGCGCGTCGTGGCCATAGATGTCATCGAAGAACAGAATTGTCCCCTGCTCGTTCGCCAATACGGTGCCGTACACGATGAACACGCGAATCGGCGTCTTCAAGTTCACCGTGAGGGGACTCTCGCCATTCATCGCCGAGAGAATTTTATCGCGCGTCCACTCCGGCGAATCCCGCAGCACGTACTGCGCCAGCGCCACCGGATCGCTGACCCTCACACAGCCGTGGCTGAAATCGCGGCGCGACTCGCCGAACAATGCCTGCGCCGGCGTGCCGTGCAAGTACACATTGTAGGGATTGGGGAGCATGAACTTGATCAAACCCAGCGAGTTGTTCGGCCCGGGCTTCTGCCGGACACGCAGCGTGCCCCTGGCAATGCGTTCTATGTTCTCGGGGGTGGCCGGCACGATCTCCGCCGCATTGCCGAAACCGCTCACGATTTCCATTTGGTGGCGCTCGAGGTAGGCCAAATTCTTGCGCGCAGCGGGGACGACTTCCTTGAGTGCAATGCTGTGCGGAACCTCCCAGTACGGGTGGAAGATCACGTAGGTCATGTCGGCGCTGAAAACCGGAGTCTGCGTGGCCTCGAACGCCTTGCCGACGATGACGTCCATTTGGCGGATCTGTGCTTCGGAATCGATGGTGGACTCGAAAGCGAACAGGCGGAATTGCGGTACGTTGACAATGATGGGCGCGCTGACGAGCTCCGACGGCAGCCAGCGCCACCGCTCCATGGTGAGTTCGATCTGCCGGACGCGGCTGCTCAGGGGCCGCGTCAGCTCCGCGAACGTTGCCGCTCCCAATATCCCGTCCGGCTTCTCGCCATGGCGGCGCTGAAAGTTCTTCACCGCGGCGCTGAGATATGGCGTGAACGTCTGCACCGGCTGCTGCGTTGTCTCCGGGAGGGGCGTTGTCCCGGGAGGGACGTTGTCACCGGCTGCGGCACGGCATCGCCGAGCGCCGTCAGCAGGAGCAGAAGCCGGGCGGCACCGGCGTAGTCATCGCCGGGTTTCAGCGATTTGGCGGGCAGCGGTGGCAGCGCATTGATCCCTTCGTCGCCGGCGAGCTCTCGATAGCGAGACAGCTGCCTTTTCAATAATTGGTAGTGCTTGAACTGGGGCTCGAGCGCATCGAGCGCTACCGCCACGTCGATGGCGGTGGCGAGGTGGGCGAGTGTGGCCGGTATGTCCAATGCGATGCGATCCACGGTGAGGTTGTGTCCGACGGTGTTGGGATCGATCCGTCCGTAGTGCAGGTCCGAGAGGAACCGCAGCCCGGCGAGCGTCAGGCCGGCATCGAATAGCGCCGAGGGTTTCGCGTCGGATTGCGAGGTCTTGACCGCGTCGGCCAGCAGCGCCTCCAGACGGGTGGCAGGATAGTCTTGCGGGTCCAAGCCGCGATCGCCGGCCCGGCGCAGTTCCTGCAGCAAGAACATCGCCGCCGCCGTCGGTTTGCCGCCATCGATCCACAGCAAGTGATAGCCGTTCTCCCGATAGAGCAGGGCGGCGTGTTCTCGATCGCCCGCCGCCACCGGCCAAGCGGGAGAGGGCGGCTGGGACCCTTCGAGGACTTGCCTCAGCGCGTCTTCCAGCCCGGATTGGGCCGGCGCGCTCGATGCGAATACGGTGCCGCAGAGGACGGCAATCGAGAGTGCGATGAGACGCAACTTAGGCTTTCCCTGGACGCATTTGCTAGGATTCCTTCAATGAAAAGTCATCGCGCATGGCTCCCGTCCGCGATCGTCGGCAGTCTCGCGGCTTGCTCGCCCGCGCCCCCGGGCGGCTCCGCACCGAAGCATAGCGAGCAGACGGGGACGGATGCCGGCGCACGAATTTACAGTGGAAGCTGCGTCGCGTGCCACCAGCAAGATGCGCGGGGCATTCCCGGCGTGTATCCGAGTTTGGTGGGATCGCACGTGTTGCTCGGTGATCCGACGGCCCTCGCCCGATGGGTGATCGCGGGGCAGCGGCCCTCTTCCATGCCGGCCGGACGCTATTCGACTGCGATGCCGCAGTTCGGTTGGATGAAGGATCGCGATGCCGCCGCCCTGTTCACCTATCTGCGCTCGAATTTCGGCAATTCGGCACCCCCGGTCTCGGCAGCCGCCGTTGCCGAGGCGGTCAGGGACGGGGGATAACGCATGACGGATGTGCCGGCGCCGGGGACGGCCATTCATCGCATGGTGGAGCGCTGCCGGGCGGGCGACTCGCCCGCACTGATCGCGCGGCTGCCCTCGGGGTGGGTGGTGATGGGCGAGCGCCAAGTGCTTCTGGGTTACTGCCTGCTGCTTCCCGATCCCGTGGTCGATCATTTGAACGCGTTGCGTTCCGATCGACTCGCGCAATTCTTGGGGGATATGGCCCGGGTCGGGGAGGCGGTGATCGCGAGCACGGACGCGGTGCGTGTGAACTACGCGATATTCGGGAATGTGGAGCCGGCGCTGCATGCCCACGTGTTTCCGCGCCGCGCCGACGAGCCCGCCGCGACGCGCACTGCGCACCCTTTCGCCCTCGACTGGAACGCCGCCGCCGCTTACTCCGATGCGCTCCACGCTGACCTGAAGCGCCGGATTGCGGAGCGCATCGCGCGGATCAGTCCTTGAAAGGCACCCCGAGCTCGCGCGCGACATCGGTCAGGCTCGATAGCGGCGCTGAACAGGTCGCACCGGTGCACAGATAGGCCAGGGTTTGCGCCCCCGCGCGTTTCTCGGCGAGCGCCGGCGGCAGATCGGCATCGTTCGGGATGGCGAAAATCATGCGGCTTGGCGCGTACGCGGCCCCCAGGGTGCCCGACCAGCGGTGAGCCTCGGAGAGCGACCCGCGAATGATCAGGATTTGCATGGGCGCGAGGTAGTCCTGCAACGCGTTCGAGAGGCTCGCGTGAGCTTGCGGGTACTGCAGCAGAAACGGCCACGCGGCCTTCAGCGTGCGTTCGGCGGCAGTCAGGTAGCGAACCTCGCCGAGTAAAAATCCGAGCCGGCAGAGCACGGAAGCGGCAGCTCCGTTGCCGGACGGGAGCGCCTCATCGCCAAAGGTCTTACTGCGGTGAATGAGCCGCTCATGATCGGAGGAGGTGAAGAAAAATCCGCCACTTTCGGCATCGGCATAGAAAGACATCATGACTTCGACCAGGGCCTGTGCGAATACGAGGTCGCGGGTACGCCAGCGTGTCTGCAGGAGCTCGATCAGCGCATCGGCGAGAAAAGCGTAGTCATCGAGATACGCGTGCAGATGTGCACGCCCGTCCTTGAAGGTCGCGAGCAGCCGGCCATCGCGCCACAAATTGCGGTGGATGCAATCGACCGCCGCGCTGGCCGCGGCGGCGAGATCGGACCGGTGCAGCACCCGTGCGGCGATGGCGAGGCCCTTGATCATGAGTGCATTCCAGGCGGTGAGGATTTTTTCATCGCGCGCCGGCCAGATGCGCAGTGTGCGTGCGGCCAGGAGTTTTGCCCGTGCGGACTCCAGTAAGGAGGCGGCACCGGCCTGATCCGCCGCCTGGGCGACGTGAAGATGCCATGCGCCCTCAAAATTTGGCGCTTCGTCGAGCCCGAAGCGGTGTGCAAACACCTCATATTCGGACTCGCTCAACAGCGCGCGGGCGTCGGATCGACTCCAGAGGTAGAACTTGCCCTCGTGGCCCTCGGAATCCGCGTCCAGGCTCGAATAGAACCCGCCTTCCGGCGCGCGCATGTCTCGAAGTGCCCAGTCCGCGGTCTCGCCGGCGATGCGCGCAAACAGGCTCTCACCGGTTGCGAGGGCGGCTGTCGCGTAGGCACCGAGCAGTTGCCCATTGTCGTACAACATCTTTTCGAAGTGAGGGATCATCCATGCGTCATCGACCGAGTAGCGCGAAAAGCCGCCGCCCAATTGATCATAGATGCCCCCCTCGGCCATGCGGGAGAGCGTGAGGCTCGCCATGGGGCGCGCGGGCGGATCCCGCAGGCAGCGTTCGATGCTGCCGGGATGGGGGAATTTGGGGGCGCTGCCGAAACCGCCGAAACGCGGGTCGAAGGACTGCTCGAGCGCGGTTCTCGCGCGTTGAAGTGGCGATGCATTGAGCTCGACGTCGGCCGAAGCCTTCGGCGGCAGCAACAGCTCGAATGCCTGCTCGAGCTGCGCATTCTGCTGCCGGATCTCGGTCGCGTGAGTTCGGTAGTACTCGGCGACGCGCCGCAATACCTCCTTGAAACCGGGCATTCCCTGCCGCGGCTCCTTCGGGAAGTAGGTGCCACCGAAGAATGGCTGTTGATCCTCGGGCGTCAGGAACATGGTCAACGGCCAACCGCCCGCATGCCGCGTGATCAGCTGCTGCGCCGCTTGATAGATCCTGTCCAAGTCGGGCCGCTCCTCGCGGTCGACTTTGATGTTGACGAACGAGCGGTTCATCAGCGCGGCGGTGTCGGGATCTTCGAATGACTCGTGCGCCATGACGTGGCACCAATGGCACGCCGAATAGCCCACCGACAGGAGAATCGGCTTGTCCTCGCGCCTCGCCGTGGCGAGCGCTTCCTCGCTCCATGGAAACCAGTCAACCGGATTGTCCGCATGCTGGAGCAGATACGGGCTGGTTTCCCCCGCCAGGCGATTGCGCTGCATGTCGCAGGTCCGCGTCGGTTAGAATGAGTTCCATCATAATCGCTAAGTCGTTCCCATGCCCGAAATTGGTGCCGCGGCGCAGCTGCCTGCGCTGCGCTTGAAGCGCAATGAAGATCGTCGATTGCACGCCGGCCATCTGTGGGTCTTCAGCAACGAGGTCGACACGCAGCAGACGCCCCTGACCAAATTCGAGGCCGGAGAATTGGTGCGCGTGTTGGCGCACAACGACCGCGCTCTGGGCCTGGCCTACGTCAATCCGCAATCGCTCATCAGCGCACGGCTGCTCGAGACGTGGAAGCTGCCCGATACCGCATGGTTTGCAGCGCGAATACGCAGCGGGTTGACGCTGCGCGAGCGGCTATACCGACAGCCGTATTATCGGGTGGTCCACGGTGAGGCCGACGGGCTGCCGGGATTGGTGATCGACCGCTACGGCGGGCAAAGCGTCGTGCAGATCGGCACGGCCGGCATGGAGCGGCTCAAGCCGCAAATTCAGGAGGCGGTGCTGCAGGTACTCAAGTCCGAAACGCTGCTCTTCAAGAATGACGGCGCCGCGCGGTCGCTCGAGGGGTTGCCGGCGTACGTGGAGGTTGCCAAGGGCAAACTCGGCGATGAAGCCGCGGTCATCGAAGGAGGCTTGAGATTTTCGGTGCCGCTCGGAGAGGGACAAAAGACCGGATGGTTCTTCGACCAGGCCGCCAACCGGGCCGCATTGACGAAGTACGTGAAAAAAAATGCGCGGGTATTGGACGTCTTCAGTTACGTGGGAGCCTGGGGAGCGCGCGCCGCGCGTGACGGAGCCGCGGCAGTGCTGTGCGTCGATAGCTCGGCTTCCGCTCTCGAACTGGCGGCAAAGAACGCCGAACGCAATTCTCTGCAGATCGGCACGCGCAAGGGCGATGCGTTCGAGGTGCTGGAAGAACTCGCGAAGGAGGGTGAGAGATACGACATCGTCATCCTCGATCCACCCGCGTTCGCCAAACGCAAGAAGGATGTACCCAAAGCGCTGGCGGCCTACAAGCGCTTGAATCAGCTTGCGGTCCGCCTTCTGAACAGCGACGGGATTCTGGTTTCCTGCTCATGCTCCTATCATGTGAGCGCCGCGGAGTTGCAGGAGGCCATCGCCAGGGCCGCGCGCGGCGCGGATCGGCGGCTGCAGCTTCTGGAGATGGGCGGCCAGGCACCGGATCATCCCGTGCATCCCGCCATCGCGGAAACACGATATCTCAAAGCCTATTTCTGCCGCGTGAGCGACGGTTTAAAGTAGCGCACATGATCACCTATCCGCATATCGACCCTGTTGCGATCTCGATCGGGCCGTTCTTCGGCATCGGTCCGCTGCGCGTTCATTGGTACGGCATCATGTACCTGATCGGATTCGTCGCTGGGTGGTGGCTGGCGCGCTACCGTGCACGGCGCCCGGGATCGACATGGACGCCGCTCGACGTCGATGACCTCATTTTTTATTGCGCCATGGGCGTCATCCTCGGTGGGCGCGTTGGTTGGTGCATTTTCTACGGTCACGACGTGATTGCGCAAAATTGGCTGAACGCTTTCCATATCTGGGACGGCGGCATGTCGTTCCATGGAGGCATGCTCGGTGTGCTCGCAGCGTGCGTGCTGTTTGCCCGCGCCAAGCACAAGCATTCCGCGGATGTGCTCGATTTCGTGGCTCCCCTGCCGGGGATCGGCCTGTTGGCGGGGCGAATCGGCAATTTCATCAACGGCGAGCTTTGGGGTAAACCGACGGATTTACCTTGGGGCTTCGGGGTTCCGAACGCCGAGGGACAACTGATCGCGCGCCACCCCTCGCAGCTCTACGAGGCGACGCTCGAAGGTCTGGTGCTGTTCGTCGTCCTGTGGTGGTTCACGAGCAAGCCGCGACCGCGCCTTGCGCCCTTGGGTCTGTTTCTCATCCTCTACGGATGCGGCCGCTTCACCGTGGAATGGGTGCGTCTGCCCGACGCCAACATCGGATACCTCGTGGGCGACTGGCTGACCATGGGTATGCTGCTGACGACTCCGATGATTCTCGGCGGCGCGATCATGATGATCTATGCCTACCGGCGGGCAATCCCGAGCGGCAATTTGAGCGCCGCAAAAGCATAGCAGGCTCCAAGTGCTGCAATATCTGGATTTCCTGCGCCACATACGCCGAAACGGGATCCGCAAGGACGACCGGACCGGCACCGGTACGTTGAGCGTATTCGGCCATCAGATGCGCTTCGACCTGCGCGCGGGATTTCCGCTCGTCACAACCAAGCAATTGCATTTGCGCTCCATCATTTACGAACTCCTGTGGTTTCTGCGCGGCGACACCAACATCCGGTACCTGCGCGAGCACAAGGTGACCATCTGGGACGAATGGGCCGATGAGCATGGCAACCTGGGGCCGGTGTACGGCAAGCAGTGGCGCAGCTGGCCGACGGCAGATGGCCGTCACATCGATCAACTCGCACGGGTGCTCGAACAAATCAGGAAGAACCCGGACTCGAGGCGGCTGATCGTGAGCGCATGGAACGTCGGGGAGCTGGAGCAGATGGCGCTGCTGCCGTGCCACGTGTTGTTTCAGTTCTATGTGGCCGAAGGCCGGCTGTCATGCCAGCTGTACCAGCGCAGCGCTGATGCGTTGCTCGGTGTGCCGTTCAACATTGCCTCCTATGCGCTGCTCACGCACATGATTGCCGAACAGTGCGCGCTCGAGGTCGGAGAGTTCATCTGGACCGGCGGGGATTGCCACCTGTACGTGAATCACCTGGAGCAGGCCGACCTGCAGCTGTCGCGGTCACCGTATCCGCCGCCCCGGCTCGCTTTCCGTAGAAAGCCGCCGAGCTTGTTCGATTACGAGTTCGACGACATCGAGATCCGGGACTACCGGCACCATCCCGCGATCAAAGCTCCGATCGCCGTTTGAGGCTTCCATGAGCACGCGCGGGCGCCGCCTACCGATGATCGAAGTGCGTCATTCGCCCATCCACGGCTACGGGGTATTCGCGCTGCGCCGAATTCGCAAGGGCACGCACATCATCGAATACTGCGGTGATCGAGTCAGCCATCGGGAGGCTGACCAGCGCTATGACGGCAAGGACCCCGCCGACAATCACACGTTTTTGTTCACGGTCGATGCGAAAACCGTCATCGACGGCGGCTCCAACGGCAACGATGCGCGCTATATCAATCACGGTTGCGATCCGAATTGCCAGAGCGTTACGGTGGCGAAACGCATCTTCATCGAGGCGCTGCGCACCATTCAGCACGGCGAGGAATTGGCGTACGACTACCAAATCCAGCGCGACGCTGATGATGCGCCCGACGTCGATGAAATCTTCGCGTGCCGCTGCGGGGCGACGAGCTGCCGTGGCAGCATGCTCGAAGCGCCGAAACGGCCACGTACGCGCATGCCACTCCAGCGCCACAAACCACGCGAGCACGGCGCCAAGGCGCACGCCAAGACCGGCCGGAGCGGGCGTAAGACCGCGCGCAACCGTGGTGGATGACGGCACGCCGCGTCCCGAGCCGCTGCCGGGTTCGCAGGCGCTGCAAGCCGAACTCAGCTGCAACGGAATCGCCGTCCGCGATGGATTCCTGACGCAGTCTCAGGTGGACGGGTTGATCCGTTGTGCCCGCGAGCGGCGCGAGCGGGGCGACTTCGTACCCGCACGCATCGGCGCCCGGCGAAGGGCACTGCGACGAGCGGATATCCGCGGCGATTCGATCTGCTGGTTGGCCGAGCCGTTCCTGCCCGCGGAGCGCGAGTTGCTCGGCGTGCTCGAACAGGTGCGTCTCCTCTTGAATCGTGAAACCTTTCTCGGCCTGTTCGAATTGGAGATGCATTACGCGTGGTATCCGCCCGGGGCGGGCTATGCGCGCCACATCGATCAGCCGCGCGGGAGTGGTCACCGGCGCGTAGCTCTGGTGCTCTACCTCAATCGGTGCTGGGGGCTGCGCGACGGCGGTGAACTCAGAATCCTGGATGACCTCGGGTGCGAACGGCTCATCGAGCCCACGGCAGGACGTCTGGCGGTTTTCCTCACCGCCGGGCGCGAGCACGAGGTGATGCCCACGCGGCGCGACCGTCTGAGTCTTACCGGCTGGTTTCGAGGGCGGGAGTGAAGGTGTCACGAAATAGTCGTGCGCGCTCCCTATGATTCTTGCGCCAGATCCGTGCGCCGGGGGCTCCGGCGCGCCCGGGAAGGCAGCGGCGAGGCCGACCGCCGTGGCCCGCGCCGTGTATTCGGCCGATTTCGCTCTTGGCACGAATGTTGCTTCGTTGGCTCATGTATCATCCGCAGAGCACGATCAGAGAGGTAACGAGAATTCACGCCAACGCAGATCCGCCCATCCGCTTGAAACCCATGCGCTTGCCGTCGCTCAAATTTCTGAAGACGTTTCAGGTCGCGGCCAAACTCAAGAGCTTCAAGGCGGCCGCCGAGGAATTGTTCATCACGCCCTCGGCGGTCAGCCATCAGATCAAGTCGCTCGAGGAACAGCTGGGTGTGGCCTTGTTCGAGCGAGGAGTACGCACCCTGACGTTGACCGATGCGGGATCGCACTATCTTGAGCACATCAGCGATGTCTTCTCGAAGCTCGAGTCGGTCACGGAACAGCTCAAGGTCCGGTTCGGACGCAGCATCATCCGTCTGAACGTTCCGCCGTTCTTCGCGAATGAATTACTGCTCCCCCGGTTCGCCTCGTTCTCCCAAGCGCGGGAAGAGACCGACATTCGCATCGAAACGACGTTCTCCGCGCCGAAAACTCATCCGGCGGAGGCGGATTTGTCCATCGTGGTGGGATCGGGCCCGTGGGAAGGACTCACTGTGCATCCGCTCTTCGCGCAAAGTTTCATCGCCGCGTGCTCGCCGAATTTTCTCCTCGAGAACCCCATCGATCGCTATGAGGACTTGAACGGCAAGACGCTGTTGCTGCACGAGGAACGGCGCGACGCCTGGGAGCGCTGGGCCTCGGAACTCGACATCGCTCCGATCAAACCCAATCGTCTCGTGCGGCTCGACACCATGTCGGCGGTCGTGCTCGCGGCCGAGCAGGGTGTCGGAGTCGCATTGGTGCCATCACGCCTGTGCGCCGATCGCTTCTCATCCGGCGGCTTGGTGAAGTTGTTCCCCGCCGAGTTGGAGACCAATGAGAGTTATGTCTTGCTGCACAGGCCCGAAGACCAGGCACGCGAGGACTTGCAGGAACTGACCCGCTGGATCTTGAGCGAATGCCGCGAGGCCTCAACCTCGCCGCGGCATCTTTCCAGATGAGGAAATTCGCTTGAACCGCAAATAATTCTCGTTTGTCCGCGGTATATGCGGCCTTTAGTGTGGCCCCGGGGTGTTGGTATTTTCTCCGGAGGAATACCACATGAGCAATTCGAAAGCCGCACTCGCCTTAGTCTTCGCCGCCGCCCTCTCGCCGGCGGTCTCCAACGCTTCGAGCGACCGGATCGCCTTCGATGCCTGCGTGGGCGCGTTCGAGAAAAGCATTGCGGTGCCCGGCGCCCCGCTACCGCAGTACCGGGTCATGCATCGGGGCGCCGACTCCTTCAGCCCCATCGAGCAGTACTTCGCCATCGAATATACATTTGATCTCGCGGCGAGCGATCCGAAGAGCGGAGCTGCACTCGCGCGGGCCCGCTGCTCGACCGACCGGCGCGGCGTGGTGATTTCTTTGTCGCCGCTGCCGCTGAATGCCGCTGGCGAGTCATGGGCCGCCGGCGTATAAATCCGCATGGAGTTGGTGGTCGCGGTGTCGGAGAACGATGTCATCGGCCGTGGCAATCAATTGCCGTGGCGGCTGCCCGCGGACTTGCGCCGTTTCAAGGCGTTGACCCTCGGCAAACACGTGCTCATGGGTCGCAAGACCTACGAGTCGATCGGCAAAGCTCTCCCGGGGCGCACCAACCTCGTCCTCAGCCGCTCGCCGGCGTTTGCACCGCCCGGCTGCACGGTGGTTTCCGGCATCGATGCAGCTCGCGCCGCCGCCGGCAGCGGGGCGGTAGTCATGGTGATCGGCGGTGCGGAAATTTACCGGCAGTGCCTGCCGTTCACCGCGCGAATTCACCTCACCCTGGTGCACGCGACCATCGAGGGCGGCGATGCTTTTTTCGACGGCTGGCGCGGTCCGCGCTGGCGGGAAGCGTGCCGCGAGCGGCACGAGGCCGACGACGGGAATTCCTACCCGTTCAGCTTTGTCACGCTGGAGCGGTCCTGAGAGAGCGGCTCGAGACGGCGTTCCACCTCGCGTTCGGCGCGCAAGAAGTCGACGTCCGACAGGGCGGTCGCGCCGGCCGTCAATTCGACGAGAAGCCGTTCCTGTACGGCCCCGCGTCTCAGCGCCGTGCGATAGGGGATCTCGTGGTGAAACATCACCATGGAGTAGCGCGGAATGAAGCGCTGCGGAAAGCGTCGCTCGAGCTCCAAGGCGAGCGTCCGCTGCAACTGGAACTGCGGATCGACGACCCGCTCGCGCATCTCCAGATAGTTCTCAAGCGCCATCGCGGCAATCGCGTCGGTGTTGGGCTTGCGCAGCCCGTAGAACTCCGCAAATACCGATTCCCACGATGAATGGCGCGCCAGACAGCCGTCGAATTCAACGCAGTCCTCGAAACAGCAATTCATACCCTGGCCATGAAACGGAACGATGGCGTGCGCCGAATCGCCGATCAGTGCGGCCGTACCCCGGTAATGCCACGGTTCGGCGTACACGGTTCCCAGAGAGCCGGTGGGATTCCCCTGGAACTCGGCGACGCAATCCGGCATCAGGTCGCGTACATCGGAAAAACTCGAAGTCAGAAACTCCTCGATCGCCGCAGGCGAGTTCAGGCTTGCAAAACTCAACGTCCCCTGCGCGGGCAGGAACAAGGTGGCCGTGAAGCTTCCGTCCGTGTTCGGCAGCGCGATCAGCATGTAATCGCCGCGCGGCCAGATATGCAGCGCGTCGCGCTCCATCCGATGTTCGCCCCCCGGACCCGGCGGAATCGTCAGCTCCTTATAGCCGTGCTCGAGGCCTGACTCGTGGGCGGCGATGAGGCCGGCGGCTGCCATGCGACGACGTAATACCGAGCCTCCGCCGTCCGTTGCGAGCAGGGGCTGCATCGGGATGTCGAGCTGACGGCCGCTCAACAGATCCCTCACGTGAGCGACTTGGCGGTCGAAGTTGGCGTCTTCGAGCCGGTGCTCGAATTCCACCCTCACGCCTTCCCGGCGCTCGGCCACCTCCAGCAGCGTCTGGTTGAGCCGATGCCGCGAGATCGAGAAGATGATTTCATTCGCGCGCTGACCATACGGCTGCAGAGAACTGCTGCCATCCCGTTGATGGACCCAACGGCCGCGCATCGGGACCAATGCGCTCTCGATTTCGTCGAACACGCCGGCGAGTTTGAGCGCATGAATCCCGCGGTCGGCCAGGGCGAGATTGATCGACCGGCCGGCTTCCCGGGTGCCCTTCCTCGGGTCGGGTCGGCCCTCGTACAGAGTCACCTGCACACCGCGGCGCTGCAGCAGGATCGCGAGAAGTGTGCCGGTCGGGCCCGCGCCGATGATGGGGACGGAGCAGCCCGGGAAGTTCACTCGGCAACCGCGCGCGCGAGCGCCTCGGCTGCTGTGAAGACATCGTGGTAGGAATTGAAGAGCGGTACGGGGGCCACGCGCACAATATCAGGCTCGCGCCAATCGCAGATCACGCCGGCCGCGGTGAGACGCTCGTGGCAGCGCTTCGCCTCGCCCCTGGTCAGCTTGAGGCGCAGGCTCAATTGACAGCCGCGCCGTGCAGTCTCGCGGGGGGTGACGATGTGAACGACATCGCCCAACAGGGCATCCATCAAGCGTTCGAGGAATCCCGTCAGCAACACGGATTTTTCACGCAGCCTTCTCATGGTCGCACGCTGGAAGACCTCGAGGGAAGCAAGCAAGGGCGCAGCGGCCAGCACCGGCGGATTGCTGATCTGCCAGCCTTGTGCGCCGGCGATCGGGGAGAAATTCGGCCCCATCTCGAAACGAGTCGACGGCGAGTGCCCCCACCATCCGGCAAAGCGCGGCAGATCGCTGCGCCGTGCGTGCCGCTGGTGGACGAAACAACCGCCGATCGCGCCGGGACCCGCGTTAAGGTACTTGTAGCTGCACCAGACGGCAAAGTCGGCATTCCAATCGTGCAGCCGCAAGGGGACGTTGCCGATGGCGTGGGCGAGGTCGAGACCGACGCTTGCCCCCGTGCTGCGCGCGGCGGTGATGAGCGGGCCGAGTTCCAATGCCTGTCCGGTGAGGTATTGAACCCCGGGCAGCAAGACGAGCGCCAGCCTCGAGCCCTCCCGCTCGAGGCACGCGGTCAGATCCTCGGCGCGAAGGTTGTCCTCGCCCGCGCGCGGCGCCACCTCGATGAGGTGTTCGGCGGGACTCAGGCCGTGAAACTCGAGCTGTGAGACGATCGCGTAGCGATCGGAGGGAAAGGCGGATTTCTCAATAAGCACGCAATTGCGCCCGCCCTGCGGTCGGAAAAAACTCACCATCATCAGGTGCAGATTCACGGTGAGCGAATTCATGGCGATGACTTCGCTCTCCTCGGCGCCGGCCAGGGCGGCGAGTCCGGCCGCGGCGAACTCGTGATAATTGACCCACGGGCGCTTCGCAGCATGGTGCCCGAGCACGGCCGACCGCTCCCAGTCGCTCAATTCCTGCGCAATGTACTCCCGGGTGGACTTCGTCTGCAGACCCAGGGAATGGCCGGCCAAGTACACCAGCGGCCGTCCGTGGGCATCGCGCGGGTGCAGGAACTCGCCCGCGAAGGCGGCCAACGGATCGCGCGCGTCGTGTTCGAGCGCGCTCTGCGCATTGAGATCGGGCAGCGTCAGAGCGGCTCCTACGGCGCCTGCATCACGGTTCCGCACACTGGGCAGGTTCGGCGCTCGATGCTCGAATAAAAACGCGAGAAGATGCCGGGGAGCTGCGTTTCGATGTCCTTCACGCCGACTCGCTCCAGATGCAGGCGATGGCCGCATTTCTCACAGTACCAGGAGAAGCCATCCAATTCTTCCATCGCCCGGCGCCGCTCCACCACGAGCCCGACGCTGCCCGCCGGACGCTGCGGCGAATGGGGCACTTCGGAAGGCAGCAGGTAGACCTCGCCTTGGCGGATCGGCACATCGATGAATCTGCCCGATTGGATGGTCTTGAGGACCATATCGCCTTCGATCTGGAAGAAGAATTCGGCGCCGGGATCATGATGATAGTCCTTGCGCGAGTTGGGGCCGCCGACGGCCATGACGATGAATTCGCTGTCTTCGAACAGCAGCTTGTTGCCGACCGGAGGTCTGAGCAAATCCCGGTGTTGGTCGATCCACTGATGCAGGTTGAAGGGCGCCACGGTACGCATGCCGCCATTATAAGCCGGGAGGCTGTCCGAGTATTCCAAGCGACTTCCCAAAAGATCGGGCCGCCGAACGGCCGCTGACACGAAACTTCACCTCGAGCCGCGTGGTCCTAGCGAATTTGGGGGTTGGTGATGCGGGCCGTCCGATTGTCGATTGCGTTGTACCTGGCTATTGCGCTGCCCGCGGCGACCGCCGTCGCCGCCGCCCAGCCGCGCACCCCGTCGGACACCGGCGATCCAATGCCGGCGGTCTGGAAGGAGCAGCACGTGGAGTTTTCCTACGCAGGGCGGACCGCGCGCTATTCGTGCGATGGGCTGCTCGAAAAAGTGCGCGCCATGCTGTTGGATCTCGGGGTGCGCAGGGACGTGAAGATGACGCCGCTGCGCTGCGCCGACGCAGAACCGCTGCACGGTACGGCGGCGGATCGCGCATCAAAATCGTGTTCTCCTCGCCGGCGCGTCCGGAGGTGGCGGACAAGCCGCTGCACCCGGGCGATCTGGCGGCAACCGACGCGCGCTTCGAGCCATTCACGATCATGAGCGACGCATTCCGAAACATGGGGATCGGGGACTGTGAGTTGGTGCAGGAATTCGCGCGTCAAATCTTGCCGAGGTTGATGGTGCGCGATGTCAGGCAGGATATCTCCTGTGTACCGTACAAGCCGAGCGTGAGCCGATTCTTCGTGCGCGGCGAGGTGTTGAGGAGTTTGTCGCGTGCTGAGCCGCCGGCTAGCCGCTGCAATCGATGCACACCGGCGCAGCGTCCGGTGCGTCCAGCCTGAGCGCAGTCAGGTTGCCTCCCCACACGCATCCCGTATCGAGTCCGATCACCTCGGGCGTGCTCAAGAAACCGAGCGTCGACCAATGCCCGAACACAATTCTGGGCCCGCGCCACGCGGCGTTCTCGGCGTCGAACCAGGGGACGAGCGAGTCGGGAGAATTTTTCGGGGCACCTTTCGCGCGCAGAGCCAGGCGACCGCTTGTATCCACGTACCGCAAACGAGTGAAGCAATTGACGATGAAGCGCAGTCGCTCTGCGCCGCTGAGGGCCTCGTCCCAGCGGTCCGGCTTGTCGCCGTACATCTGGTTGAACAATCTCTTCGGATCTTTCCTCAAGGCGTGCTCGAACTCGCGTGCGCAGCTTCGCGCCGTCAGCATGTCCCATTGAGGAGGCAAGCCGGCATGCAGCAGGCACAGATTGAGCGCGCGGTCCTCGTGCAGGAGCGGCTGGTTCAGCAGCCAGTCGAGCAGAAGATCGCGGTCAGGTGCCGCCAATACACCGTCCAGCGTATCGCCACCGCGCAGGCGCGCGCACCCGTACGCGACAGCCAGCAAGTGCAGATCGTGATTGCCCAAGGTGATCTTGGCCGCGCTTCCCATGGCCCGGACGCGCCGCAAGACCTGCAGCGAGGCCGGTCCGCGGTTGACCAGGTCGCCGACGAACCAGGCCTGGTCCCGCTCGGGGGAGAACCGGAGCGTTTTGAGCAGCGCATCGAGCTGCTCATCGCACCCCTGCACATCGCCAATTGCATAAAGCGCCATCGCTAACCCGGAGGGCTAGGAGCCTGTCTCCTAAGCCCCTTAATGAAGGACTCCGGGTATCGCCAGCCTGAACGGCGCGATGGGCGCGTCGAATTGCTGCCCGTTATCGGCCATCATCTGGTAGCTTCCCTGCATGGTGCCGACCGGCGTCTCGATGACGGCACCGCTGGAATAGCGAAAACCCTGTCCCGGTTTCAGATACGGCTGTTCTCCGACCACTCCATCGCCGCGCGTCTCCTTCACGTTGCCGTTGGCATCCGTGATGATCCAATGGCGCGTGAGCAAACGCGCAGGTACCTGCCCTTCGTTGCGAATCGTGATGGTGTAGGAGAAGACGAAGCGTTTGTCGCGGGGATCGGACTGCTCCTCGATGTAGGATGTCTCGACCTCGACGCGGATGCGCGGATTTTGCGGTTCGGATGTCATGGGTCGCCGGTCAGCTCAGGCGCACCGCGAGCACGTCGCAGTGCGCGGCGTGCAGGACGGTGTCTTCCGTGAAGTTGACGAGAATTGCCAGCCCGTGCCGCTCGTGGCTGCCGAGTACGATCAAATCAGCGCTTTCTTCCTCGGCGACCCGCAGGATTTCGGCCTTGGTGTTCCCGATCTCGACTCTGCAGCTCGCGCGTTCGACCTCGAAGCGAGCGATGAATTCCTTCAGCCGCTCGTGCGAACGCTGGGCCAGTTCCTGTTCGATCTGCATGGTCGGCATCAGCGACTCGCCGATGGGCTCGGCCGGCACGAACTCCACCACGTGCAAGGCGACGATCGCAGCGTTCGAATGCGCCGCCAGATCGCGACCGGCGGTGAACACCCGTTCACTGTGGTCTGACAGGTCCAAGAGCACCAGGACTTTTTGATAGCGAGACATGCCGCCTAAAGTATAGCCGACTGCAGGGAGGCTCAAGCGCTTTGTCGAATGCGCCCCTCAAGCAGTTGGTGGTAGTGATCGGCGAGGCGCCCGAATTGTTCCGGCTGCAGGGTTCCGGGGCGCAATTGTGGATCGATGCCGCAGGTCTCGATCTCCTCGCCGCTCAACAAGCCCTTCAATCCGTTGCGAACGGTCTTGCGACGGTGGGAAAAGGCGGCGGACACCACGGCGCGCAGCTCGCCCTCGCTGCCGATGACGAAGCGCGGTTGCAGACTGGGGCGCAGATGCACGAGGGCCGACCAAACTTTGGGTTGCGGCTGAAACGCTCCCGGCCCCACCTCGAACAACCCTTCCACCTCGGCGTAGGCGGCAAGCATGACCGTCAAGCGCCCGTACTCCTTGCCGCCGGGTTTTGCGGCCATCCGCTCGACGACCTCCCGCTGCAGCATGAAATACATGTCGGCGATCGCGGCGCGCTGGCTCAGCAAATGAAACAGCAGCGGCGTCGAGATGTTGTAGGGAAGATTTCCGACGATTCGCAGCGGCGGACCGTCGCCCCGCAAGCGCACGAAGTCGGTGTCGAGGGCGTTTTCGACGTGGACTCGCAAGTGCGCCCTGGCACGCGGATCGGTCGCCAGCGCGCGCGCCAGATCACGATCGATCTCGATCACATCCAGATGCCCGGCGCGCTCGAGCAAACTCCACGTGAGGGCGCCGCGGCCCGGTCCCACCTCCACGATGCGCTCGCCATGCGCCGGCGCCACGGCATCGACGATGCGGCGGATGATGCCCGGATCGTGCAAAAAATGCTGGCCGAAGCGCTTGCGAACGACCATCGTCAGGCGTCGGACCTGACGGGCGACGTGGCCGTGCCCGCCAATTCGATCGCCAGCGCAAGTGCGGCACGCAGGCTTCCCACATCGGCTTTGCCGGTGCGTGCCAACGACAGCGCCGTGCCGTGGTCGACGCTGGTTCGCAGAATCGGCAATCCGAGCGTGACGTTGACCGCGTTGCCGAAGCCGGCGTATTTGATCACCGGTAATCCCTGATCATGGTACATGGCCACCAGGACGTCCGCGGCGGCGAGGAACTGCGGCGTAAATGCCGTATCGGCGGGTATCGGTCCCGTCAACGCGAGACCCTCACCCCGCAGCTGCCGTATCACCGGTTCGATCACCTCGATTTCCTCACGGCCAAGGTGACCGCTTTCACCGGCGTGGGGATTCAGTCCCAAGACCGCGATCCGCGGGTTGCTGATGGCGAAATGACGCTCCAGGTCCGTGTGCACGATGCGCAGCGTGGCGCGTAAGCGCTCGGCGGTGATCGCGCGCGGCACATCGGCGAGCGCCAAGTGCGTGGTGACCAACGCCACCCGCAGCCGCCCGGTCAGCAGCATCATGACCGGCAGCGCGGCTCTTGTACGCTCGGCCAGATATTCGGTATGCCCCGTGAAGGCAAAGCCGGCGTCCATGAGTGTGCTTTTTTGCACCGGCGCCGTCACCATCGCGGCGAACTCGCCGTTCATGCAGCCATCGCAGGCCCGATCGAGCATCGCGATGACGTAGGCTGCATTGCGCGCATCCAGTGCGCCCGCGGTCACGGGGCGCGAGGTCGGCACATGCGCCACTTTGAGGATGCCGGCCCGGTGTGCGGCCGGCGGACGCGAAGGATCGTATTCCTCGAGGACGAGCGGCAGCCCCAGTGCTGTCGCGGTCGACTCCAGCAGCGAGGCGTCGCCCGCCACCACGAGATCCGCATTCCAGTCAGTCTGGGCCAACACGACGCAGGCGTCCGGCCCAATCCCGGCCGGCTCGCCCGACGTAATGACTATTCGCGGTACGTACACTAGGAGCCCGTCTCGCCCGGCCAACGCGGTCACGAGGATTGCTCAGACAGTCTTCTACATCTTGACTTCGACGAAGGCCTCGTCGCGCAGGCGCCGCAGCCAAAGCTCGGTCTCCTCGTCCGCCTTGCTCTCGCGGATCGCGGCAAACGCCCGTTGGCGGCGAACATCGTCGGTGCTGTCGTAGGTGCGGGTGCCGAGCATCTGCACGATGTGCCATCCATAGCGGGTCTTGAACGGCTCGCTGATCTCCTTCTCCTTCAGATCGGCGATCGCCTTGTCGAATTCCGGCACGAAAGTTCCCGGGCCAGTCCAGCCCAGGTCCCCGCCGTCCGGTGCGGACCCCGGATCCTCGGAAGACGTCGAGGCTATGCCGGCGAAATCCTCGCCCTTCAGAATGCGTTCCCGCAGCTTGCTCAACTTCTGACGCACCGTCTCGTCATCGTCGAGTTCGTTCGGTTTCATCAAGATGTGCCGCACGTGGATTTGGTTGATGATCACCGGCGCCTCTCCGCCGCGGCGCTCGTTGAGTTTCACGATGTGAAAACCGCTCGGCGTGCGCACGGGCTCGCTCACGTCGCCCGGCTTCATCTTGGTCACAAGCTCGAGGATGAATTGCGGCAGCTGGGTCCCTTTGCGCCAGCCCAGCTGTCCGCCATCGAGCGCAGTCTGGCTGTTCGAATTGGCGATGGCGAGCTGTCCGAAGTCCTCGCCCTTGGCGGCTCGCGCAGCCAGATCCTGCGCTTTGTGGGTGATTTCTTCGAGCTGCTGCGGCGTCGCGGCAGCCGGCAGGGACAGCAGAATGTGCGATACGTTGAATTCATCATTGGCCGCGGAGGACTGTTGACGCTCGAGATACTGCTCGAGCTCATGCGGCGTGACGTTGATGTGGGCAATGACGTCGCGCTGCCTCAAGGTCGACAAGGTCAGTTCCTTGCGCATGGATTCGCGGTACTGCTTGTAGTCGATTCCTTGGGCCGCGAGGGCGGTCGGCAACTGATCGAACGGGATCTTGTTGCGCTGAGCAATCTCCTGAAGCGCGCCGTTCAGCTGCTCGTCCGAGATGGTCAGGCCGACCCGCTTCGCGCGCTGTGATTGGATCTCCTGCAGGATCAAGCGGTCGAGGACCTGCTGGCGCAGCACGCTCTGGGAGGGCAGCTCGACCTTCTGCTCCTGTAGCCGCTTCGTGACCGCATCCATCTGCGCATCCAGCTCGCTCTTCAAGACCAGGCCGTCGTTCACGATGGCTGCAATGCGGTCCAGCATTTCGCCATGCACGCCGATGTCCCGAGTCTGCGCATGGGACGCCGGCACGAAGAAGATCGCCGCAAGGGAGAGGCAGCAAAGGGCCGCTAATTCACGCATAAGTCAAACACTTTATTTGGTTGAAATCACTGGGCATTGGGATCGCGCGTCGAATAGCCGCTGATTTCCCTCGACAAAAAGGAATCCGCTGGCTTTCCGACCGAACTTAGGCCCGTCAGTTCCAATTGTAATGCAATCGAGGTATCGAGTCCCCCGTTGCGATTGGTGACATAGCGGCGCTGCACAACCTGGAATCGCCAGCAGCAGCTCTTGTACTCAATTCCGGCCAATTGCTCGATGGTTTGTCTGTCCTGGAGGGAGTAAACCCAGCGCCCCACCGTGTTCCAGTGCCCGCCAATCGGCCAGGCGAAGGAGCCGTCATACTGCTTCAAGATGTCCTGTTGGAAGCGATAGCCGAGATTCACCACCTTGGTGGGCTCCGGCCGGTATTGGACCAGCACCTCCGATTTCTCGGTCTGCGAGGTGTAGGGGTTCCACTGGTAATCCACATTGACGCTCCAATTCTTGTATGCGGTCACCGCGATCTCGGTGACGATGTCCGAGGAGCGGTAGGTCTGCGGCGTCTCGCCCGGCACGCTGGAGAGCGTTTGTCCGGGGAGCGTGGGCAGATTCTGCCCCGGCAAAATGACCAGGGTTTGCTGACCGGGGAGGGTGGCCAGAGTCTGCCCGGGCAGGGTCTGCGTGATTTGATCGGGCAGGGTGACCCGGGGCAACGTCAAGTAGTGGATCTGACCGATCGTTGCGGCGAGATATTGGGTTCCGGTGGACTGATTGAACAAGCGCGTGGTCATGCCGAGGGCGACCTGATTCGCATCGCCGATGCGGTCGCCACCGACGTAGCGGTTGGTGCGAAACAACTCGACCAGATTCATGTCCGGCAGTCCGGTATCGAAGATCGGCAGCTCGTTCTGATTACGATACGGCACGTAGCTGTAGACCATGCGCGGTTCCAGAGTCTGGGTGCGCTGCCCCTGCGCGCCTGCATCCCGCTCGAATATCAAGCCGGTGTCGAGGCGCCCATAAGGCAGGGTGAGGGTCGGCGTCGATGGATTGCCGTAGGCGGCATTTTGCAAATCGTATTGGATATAGTGATAGCCGACGGCGGGTTCGAAGAAATAGGCGGCGCTCCGCGACGACCAGCGCAGTTCCGGCGACAAATCGATGCGTACCCCGGCGGGACCGACCGCGCGCAGGAAATTGGTGACCTCGCTGTCGAGCGCGACGGCGAACTGACTGTTGAACAGCGGCCACAGGCCGTAGGCCTCGATGCGCGGCACGCGTGAATAAGGCCGGTCGCCGGCGTCGATCGACGTATCGATGGTCTGGAAGTTTTGCAGCTGAGCGCGGATGCGCCACGCATCGTCATAATAGAGCAGCTCCGCGCGCCGCTCCAGAAAGGTGACGCTGGTTTGATCCGCGCCCACCGCAAAGTTTTCGAAATAGTTGCTGTCGCTGACGCTCGCGATGTCCGTGTCGAATCGCAGGCCTTGCGTCAGATTGGTGATGTCGGTGACGTGGATGTAGGCACGATCGCTGTGCAGGATCGCGTCATTCGGCAGGAAGTTGTCTTCGATCTGACCGTGCGAGCTCGCGGTCAGGAATCGAAACTCGCTGCCGAGCTGCACACCTCGCGCGGACAGGTAGCCGGGCGTCAGGGTCAGATCGTAATTCGGCGCCAGGTTGAAATAATACGGCACGTCCAGCTGATAGCCGTTGTTGCCGGAGTGCCCGAAGCTCGGAAACAAGAGCCCGCTCTTACGCTCATCGCCGAGGGGGAACGCGAGAAACGGCGTATAGAATATCGGCACGTCCTTGAAGCGCATGACCACGCCGCGCGCAGTCCCTTCTTGCTGTTCGGTGTCCAGATTGATGTAGGACGCCTGCAGCATCCAATCCTGATTGCCCACCGGGCAGGTGGTATAGCGCACCTTGCTCAGGTCGACCTTGCCGTCCGGATGGACCGCCATATCTTTCGCAAAGCCGCGGCCGTTGCGCTCGAGGATCTGAAAGTTGGCTTGGTCGAAATCAGCTCCCCCCAGTGCATCGTAGGTGCCGGTGTCGCTGCGTACGCGCAGCCGCGGGTCTTCGAAATCCACCGCGCCCTTGACCGTCAGCTTGCCGGTTTTTTCATCGTATGTGACCGAATCCGCCCCGACGGTGCGTGCGTCCTGGCGCACCTGGACGTGCCCGGTCAATACGGCGAGACCCTCGGCATCGAGCGATGCGGCGTCGCTGTCGATCCGAATGCGGTGATCGCCGTCGGGTATGGGGTTCGCCGGCGCTGCTTTGCGCTTGGGCGGCGCGGGGCACATGTCCCCCGCGTGAACCATGCAGGTTGCCAGGATCGAGAAAAAAACAGCCAACGCGGCTCTAACATGAGAAGCCATGGGCAAAGCGAATCGCCTTAGTCGGTATACTTGAGCCGCCGCATTTGCGGTGTGTGAATGGTCAAGCATGGGTGTACCGGATGCAAGTGATTCCCGACTCACGCTGCTGACTCGGTGGGTGGTCGAGGATCTCGGATTTGCCGACGGCCGCATCGAGCCGGCTTCCGCCGATGCGAGCTTTCGCCGATATTTTCGTCTGACGCGCGGGACCGACACCTACATCGTCATGGATGCGCCACCGGACAAGGAGGACCTCGCTCCGTTCGTGAGCACCGCGCAGATGCTGGCGGGGATCGGACTGAACGTGCCGATCATCCTTGCCCGGGACATGCGGGCCGGTCTCCTGCTGCTGTCGGATTTGGGCTCGCGGCACTACCTCGATGAGCTGAGCGCCTGGCGCGACGTCGACCGACTCTATGCCGATGCACTGGCGGCCCTGCTGCGGATGCAGTTGCACGCGGACGAGGCCTCGCGCTCGCTCGCGCCGTACGACCGCGGCCTCCTGATGCGCGAGATGCAGCTCATGCCCGAATGGTTCCTGGGCCGTCACCTGGGGATGGCCTGCGATGATGCCGAGCACGCCATGCTCGATCGGCTGTTCGAGGTGCTCGTACGCAGCGCCTTGTCGCAGCCGGCGAGCTTCGTGCACCGGGATTACCATTCGCGCAACCTGCTGCTGTCCCGGCACGGAAACCCCGGGATCCTCGATTTTCAGGATGCCGTGCGCGGGGCGGTCACGTACGATTTGGTCTCGCTCCTCAAGGATTGCTACATCGAGTGGCCGCAGGCCCGGGTGAATCGGTGGGCTCTGCAATATCGCGAACAGCTCAGGAGCGCCGGATTCGTCATGGAAGCCGATGAGCGCGAGTTCCTCCGCTGGTTCGATCTGATGGGCCTGCAGAGGCACATCAAAGTGCTGGGCATATTTTCGCGGCTCTATTACAGAGACGGGAAGCCGGGCTACCTCAAGGACCTGCCGCGCGTACTGGGGTACACGTTGACGGCGGCCGCGGCCTATCCCGAGACCGCCGAGTTTGCCCGCTTCATCACCGAGCGCATCGAACCGCAATTTCGCGCCGCGCAAGCGCGCGTTCTCGAGCCATGATGCGTACTGCGACCGACGAGCAACCACGCGCCGCGATGATCTTGGCAGCGGGGCGCGGTGAACGGCTGCGGCCGTTGACCGACCATACGCCGAAACCCCTGCTGCGGGTGCGGGGCAAACCGCTGATCGAGCATCACGTCGAGCGGCTCGCGCAGGCCGGCTTGGAGCGAATCGTGATCAATCTTGCATGGCTTGGATCGATGATCCGCGAGTACTTGGGAGACGGTTCGCGCTACGGGGTCGAGATCCGCTACAGCGACGAAGGTGCGCGCGCGCTGGAAACGGCGGGAGGGATATTCCGCGCATTACCGTACCTCGAACCCGGCGCCTTCCTGGTCGTGAACGGTGATGTTTTCACCGACTATCCGTTCGCACAGGCGACGCTCGCGACGGATCGTGATGCGCACCTCGTGCTCGTGCCCAATCCGCCGCAGCACCCTGCCGGGGACTTCGGATTGGATGGCGGGCTCGCGCTGCCGAGCGCCCCGGTGCAATACACCTTTGCCGGCATCGCGGCCTACCGGGCGCGATTCTTCGAGGGTTGCCTCGATGGGGTCTTTCCGCTCAAGCCGTTGCTCCTGCGCTCGATGGCCGCGGCCCGCTGTTCCGCGGAGCTTTATCCGGGGTCGTGGGAGGATGTGGGCACCGCCGAGCGGCTGCGGGCTTTGAATGCATAGCTCGAGAGCCTCGGACGGGCTCCCTGGAGTACAATTTACGGATGGCGGAATTCAAAGGCATTCCCATCCTCGAGGACGAGCGGCACATTCGCAGCGGGGAAAAATATACGACCCCTCAAGGATTTACGGCCATCAAGGATGGGATCAAGCCGGTGCCGGGGTCCTCCCCGGGCGCGCCGGATGTCGGCCGCAAACCCGCCTGGCTGCGGGCTCCCCTCGGCGCGGGTGCCGAATACGCGGCGGTCAAACGCATCGTTCGCGAGCATCGCCTGAGCACGGTGTGCGAGGAGGCCAAATGTCCGAACATCGGCGAGTGCTGGAATGCCGGCACCGCAACCATTATGTTAATGGGTGCCGTTTGTACGCGCGCTTGTCGCTTTTGCGCCGTCGATACCGGCAATCCGCGCGGTTGGCTGGATCCGGAAGAGCCGGAGAATGTCGCGCGCTCGGTCGGGATTGATGGGCCTGAAATATGTGGTCCTCACGTCGGTCGACCGGGATGATCTGGTCGATGGGGGAGCCGCGCATTACGCAGCGGCCATTCGGGCGATCAAGCGACGCAATCCGAGCACGGCAGTCGAGGCGCTGACCCCGGATTTTCAGGGCGTGATACGCGACGTGCATACCGTCGTCGAGTCGGGGTTGGACGTGTTCGCTCAGAATGTCGAAACCGTCGAGCGGCTAACCCACCCGGTGCGGGACCCACGCGCGGGTTATCGGCAGACACTCGATGTGCTCGAAGCCGCGAAGGCGCATCGACCGGCGGTGCTGACGAAGACGAGCCTCATGCTGGGCTTGGGTGAGACGGATGCCGAAATCCGCCGAACCATGCAGGATCTGCGCACCGTCGGGGTCGATCTGATCACCCTCGGGCAGTATCTGCGTCCGACGCCGAATCATCTGGCGATCGAGCGATACGTGACCCCGGAAGAGTTCGGCCGATATCGCGACTGGGCGCTCGCGCTCGGATTCTTCGAATGTGTCTCGGGTCCCTTGGTGCGCTCGAGCTATCGGGCCGAGCAGGCGCTGGCTCGCAACAACGCCGGTTTGGGCGATGGCCGGGACGCCGTGCCGCCGCCGCGCGGCGATTCCTGCCCGTGAACGAGGAGGGTTCGACCGGCGCGCCGCTGATCCGGCACCTCGGGCTCGTACCGTACGAGAGCACCTGGCGCGCGATGCAGCGTTTCACCGACGAGCGCGATGCCGGAACGCGCGATGAAATCTGGTTCCTCGAACACCCGCCGGTCTTTACGCTCGGCCTCAATGCGAGCCGGGAGCACCTGCGCTCGCCGGGGGACATCCCGGTCGTGCAAATCGATCGTGGCGGCCAGGTGACCTATCATGGACCCGGCCAACTCGTGGTCTATCCGCTCATCGACTTGCGGCGGCATCGACTCGGGGTGCGCGAACTGGTGGTGGCGCTCGAGAACGCCGTGATCGATTACCTCGCGCAGCTCGGAATCGCGGCAAGCGGGTCGCGGGCGGCGCCGGGGGTCTACGTCAACGGCGCGAAACTCGCGAGCATCGGTCTGCGCATACGCCGTGGCGCGAGCTACCACGGCCTGGCATTCAATATTTCGTTGGATTTGCAGCCGTTCGATCGAATCAACGTGTGTGGTTACCCCGGACTTGCGGTGACACGCCTCTGTGACTTGAGCGCCGGTGGCGACGTCGGTTGCGCGGCCGCCGGACTCGCAGCCGCATCTCCTGCGGCGATTGGGATTCGCTCACAGCGCCATGAGCACCGATTTGCAGGCGGTGAGTTCGCGGTAGATGGCGTCGAGCTGCTCGCGGCTGCTGGCGAGCACGGTATAGGTCACGGCGACGAAATTGCCGTCGCCGCTGGTGCGTACGCGGACTCTCGAGTCGGGCAGGGGCCCGGCGTGACGCTCGATGATCGCCCGCGCGAGTGCCTTGACGTCACTGTCGTGGCGCCCCATGACCTTGATGGGAAATTCGCTCGGAAACACCTGGAACGTCGTTCCGCTCATAGCGCCGGCGTCCCCGCGAGCTCGCGCGATGTAAGTGACGAAGGCGGCGTGCATTCGTCCGAACACCGGGCCGGGTCTGCCGCTGCCCACCGGGCGGCCATCGAGCAGGGTGACCGGAAGAATTCCGCGGGTTGAGAACGCGAGCCATATTTCTGCCGCGCTGCGCAGTTCCGCTTCCGTCACGCGCACGCTCCGGCTGGCGATCGACAGACGGGAGGCGAGTTCGCTGACCACATCGCGGGTGGTGCCGGGGAGAATTCGATGGCCGTTCGGCGGGGTGCGCAGTCCCTCCTCGACGACGACATGCACCGTGGTCGAGCAACCTTCGGTGAGCTCACCGCCCTCGAGCAGAATGGTCTCATACGCGCCGGCATCGACGGCGAGCTTCTTCAGGAGAACGTTCGCGAGCAATGCGGTGGACTTGATGTCGCGCCGCGCCCAGCGCGTGTCGGCCGCGGTGACCGCCGCCACGCCCTGTTCCAGCAATCGCGGTGCGATCGGCTCGAGGCCCGTCGCGAACGCGAACAGCGTCGGCTTCAGTCCCTCCGGCCAGGCATGATTGCGCCCATGTTCCGCGCCGCGCGTCACCTGGATGTAGAGATACTGATCGGCGCCGCCGTTACGCGCGACGAGCTCGCCGCACACCCCGCCCCACTCCGCATGCGACAACGGTGGGGCCATGCGAATCCCCGCCAGGCTGCGAGTCAGCCGGTCCAGGTGCTCGCGCAGGCGGAACGGCCGTCCGGCATACACCGGCAGCACCTCGTAGACCGCGTCCCCGAACAGGAAGGCGCGGTCGAGCGGCGAAACGCGCGCTGCGGCGAGGGGCAGAAATTCGCCGTTCAGATAGCAGACGGGTAAGGGCACGCTCACGCGAACCACAGGTGGATGGTGTCGATGAGCCGCCGCCACCAACCTCCGGCCGCAACATCGCTCAATGGGTGCAGCGGCAGCGTCGCCAAGGTCTGGGTGTTGACGAATACCCGCAGCTGTCCGACGTCAGTAGCGCGTGTGAGCGGTGCGATCAAGCGCGGTTGCACATCGGCCGCCGTCTTGATGTCGTTCGCCTGGCCGCGCGGCAGCGTGATGTAAAGATCATCCTTGACCCCGACGTCGATCGGGGAGGCGGCGGCCTTCCAGACATGCGTCGACGCGAGCTTGGCTCCTCCCTTGACGATGAGCTTGGTATCGTAAAAGGTGAAGCCGTAATTCAGGAGTGCAGCACTCGCATTTTCGCGGCCCTTCATGCTGGTCGACCCGAGCACCACCGAGACCAGGCGCATGCCGTCGCGCAGTGCCGAAGTGACGAGACAAAAGCCGGCGGAGTCCGTGTGGCCGGTCTTCAAGCCGTCGACGCTCGGATCGCGGCCCAGCAAGCCGTTGCGATTTTGCTGCTTGATGCCGTTGTGCTCGAATTCGCGGACCGAGTACCACTTATAGTACTGAGGAAAGTCGCGGATCATGGCGATGGCGAGCAGCGACATGTCGCGGGCCGTCGTGTAGTGGTTGGGGGCGGGCAGCCCCGTACTGTTCTCGAAATGCGTGCCGACCATGCCGAGCCGCTTGGCATTGGCGTTCATCATCTGCACGAAGGTCTCCTCGGTACCCGCCACCCTTTCCGCCAGCGCAATGGTTGCATCGTTGCCCGACTGCACGATCATCCCCAGGATCAGCAGTTCGACGGACACCGGCTTGCCGAGTTCGATGAACGTACGCGAGCCCTCGGAGCGCCAGGCTTTTTCGCTCACTGTCACGGACTCGTCCAATTTGAGCTTGCCGGACGCCAGTTCCTCGAATACGAGATACGCCGTCATCAGCTTGGTGAGGCTGGCGGGTTCCATCCGCGCCGCTGCTTCCTGCGCCGCCAGCGTCTTGTCGGTGTGGTAATCGACGAGAATGTACGCTCGCGCATCGACGGCCGGGGCCGTCGGAATCGGCGTCTCGGCCGATACGAAAGTGGTGCAGAGGGTGGTGAGAACCAGAAGAGGGAGCAGGGAACGAAGCATGATGAACGAATACCTTGAGTAGTGCTGGGAAAAGGACCGATCAATGACGGACCGCCGGCGGCGGTCCGCGCTAGTCGAGCGCAAGATGCGCATCCCGCACGCCTGCCTGCTCGAGGGCCGCGACGATGCGGTCGAACTCCGGAACGTCGGGAACGGGACCGATGCGGACGCGGTACATTTTGCGCCCCGCGATCAAGTCATCGCGAACGAACACTTTTCCGTACCCACCGCCCTGCAATCGCGAGGCGAGCCGCAGCGCATTCGCCGGGTCCGCAAAGGCGCCGGCCTGCACGAACAGGGAGGCGTCGAGCGGCGTCACGGCGGGTGCGATGGCCGTGGGGGCGCCCGCCGGCATCGAAGGATCGATGGCGCGAACCTCGACCATCGCCGTTCCGTTTCTCAGCATGTCGAGCTTCGCCGCCGCCGTGTAGGACAAGTCGATGATGCGGTTGCCGACGAACGGGCCGCGGTCGTTGACCCGAACGACGGCGCTACGGCCGTTTTGCAAGTTGGTGACTCGCACGTAAGCCGGCAACGGCAGGGTCTTATGTGCCGCCGTCATGCCATACATATCGTATGGTTCGCCGGTCGAGGTCCGTATCTTGTGAAAGCCGGGACCGTACCACGAGGCCACCCCGCGCTCGACGTAGTCCGAGCTCGAGGACAACACGTAATAGCGTCTGCCGAAGACCTCGTAAAAAGGCGGATTCCCATAGCGCGAGCGCGGCTCGACACGCGGCACGGCGTCGGGCACCTGTGCTGCCCCCCCAGCTTGTGGGGGCGCCGGTGCGGCATTGGGCGCAATGTGGGTGCTCGATGGTGCACCGGCCTGCTTGGGCTCGCTCGAGCAGCCGCTCAAGGCGGCGGCAAGCGCAGCCGCCACTGCGGCGGAGACGGCGACTGCGCGACCGGAAATCATGGCTTCTCGCCGGCCGGCGTCGCGGCGGCCGGACTGGCTGCGGTGACCGGACTGACCGCAGAGGGCAACGAGCCCGCCTGCGAATCGCCCGGGTGTGGTACATCATTCATGAGAACCCGCTGCTTGACCGCAGCGGCAAGCTCATACACTGCCATCGCGTAGAGCGCGCTGTGATTGTAGCGAGTGATGACATAGAAATTGTTGTAACCCACACGCCAGCGCACACTGTCCTGCTCGTCGGCGGCGATCAAAACGGCCGGCGACTCGGGAGGCAGCGAACTGTCGAAATCAACGCCCTTCGCCTTCAACGAGCCGACCGTCTCACCGAGGACAAGTTTATGGCCGTCCAATTCCGCGGTTTTCTCCGGATCCACGTTGGCTTCGCTCAATACCGGCTCGCCGGCATTCCAGCCATGCTCCTTCAGGTAGTTGCCCACGCTTGCGCATACATCCGACCAGTTCGTCCACAAGTCGATGCGCCCATCGGCGCTCGCATCGACGGCGTAGCGGCGGTAATTTGACGGCATGAACTGCGGCGCTCCCATCGCGCCCGCGTAGGAACCCTTGACCGTGAGCGGATCGATCCTCAAGTCGTGCGTCAACAATATGAATTGCTCGAGTTCCTCGCGAAAAA
Organism: uncultured Gammaproteobacteria bacterium; assembly: GCA_963843295.1. Classification (GTDB taxonomy): domain Bacteria; phylum Pseudomonadota; class Gammaproteobacteria; order Steroidobacterales; family Steroidobacteraceae; genus Bog-1198. The sequence goes on from CAWJJP010000012.1 coordinate 241,574, forward strand.
ACTTCGAGCGGGCCGGGAAGTCGAATGCCAGGGTCGCGAGCGCGTCCAACACCCGGTAGGAACCGGTCAACCGCCCATAGTAGGTCTCGACGCCCAGAATGGCCGCCAGGTATTCGGGAGCGACGCCTGAACTGAGGCTCGCCTTGTCGAGTTCCTGCCGGTGCGCCAGCCAGAACTCCGTGCCCTCGCGAATGCGCCGCTCGGTCAGGAAAATCGGCCGATATTCGTACCACATCTTGGCCTTTTCGGCCGGACGCTCCATCGCCTCGAGGATCGCGGGCTGAGTCTGTGCGGCGCGCAGCAGCTTGCGAAGCTGGCGCTTCTTGAACGAGTACTGGGCGGCCATCTGATCGATGAAGCTCTTGACGTCGGCGCGATGCGTGTCGATGGCCGCGGCCGGATTTGACGCTGCGCAAATCACTGCGGCGAGAATGAAGGCTTTCAAACCTGGTGCGCGCATTTCGTCAGGACCCGATGAGTTTGCGGTGCGAATGCAGCGACATCAATATTCCGAAGCCCGCCAGCAGCGTGACCATGGACGTGCCCCCGTAACTGATCATCGGCAGCGGTACACCGACGACCGGCAAGATGCCGCTCACCATACCGGAATTCACGAACACGTAGACGAAGAAGCTCAATGCTATAGCGCCGCCCGTCAGGCGCGCAAACGTGTCCTGCCCCTGCATCGCGAGATACAGGGCGCGCCCGATCACGAGACCGTAGAGCGAGAGGATGAGCAGCTGCCCCAGAAGGCCGAATTCCTCGCCGATGACGGCGAAGATGAAATCGGTCGAGCGCTCCGGGAGAAATTCCAGCTGCGCCTGGCTGCCGTTCATGTAGCCCTTGCCGAACACGCCGCCTGAACCGATGGCGATTTGCGATTGAATGATGTGATAGCCCGCGCCCAATCGATCGTTCTCGGGGTTCAGGAAGGTGAGGATGCGTTGACGCTGATAGTCGTGAATGTAATGCCACGCCGCGAACGCAGCGCCGCCGAGAAGCGGTATCGAAATCAATATGATCCGAAACTGCAGTCCGGCAAGCAGCATCACAATGAGGCCCGAGGCGGCGATCAACAGTGCTGTGCCGAGATCCGGCTGGGTGATGATCATCGCCGTCGGAATCGCGATCATGATGCCCATCACCACCAGATCCTTGAACGTGGGCGGCAGCGGACGCTCGTGCATGTACCACGCGCACATCATGGGCACCGCGAGCTTCATGATTTCGGAGGGCTGAAAGCGCATGAATCCGACATCCAGCCAGCGCTGCGCTCCCTTGCCGATATGACCGGTGACGGCGACGACGATCAATAGCAGGATGCCGATGAGGTAGGCGGCCGGGGCAAACAGCCGCAGATATTGCGGCGTCGAGAGGCGCGCGAGCGCGAGCAGCGCCGCGACGGCAATGGCGATATTGGCCAAATGGTGCTCAACCATCTTCAGGTTCTGGCCCGAGGCGCTGTAGACGACCAGGACGCCCAAGCAAACGATGATCGCCAGCACGCCGGTGAGGGGGCCGTCCAAACCGAGCGCCCGCAGGGTGCGTCCACCCGCGGTGAGGGTGCGGCGCGTGCGCGATTGAGAGAATTCATCGAAAATCATAGGGTCTTGTCCGGCAGCAGATAGGCATCGAAAATCTTGCGCGCGATCGGCGCCGCCGTGCTGCCGCCATGCTTGCCGTTCTCGACGAACACGGCGACGGCAAGCTTCGGATCCTCCGCCGGAGCAAATGAAATGAATAGCGCATGGTCGAGCATTCGTTCCGAGACCTGCTTCTCATTGTATTTCTCATTTTGGCCGATCGTGAAGACCTGTGCGGATCCGGTCTTGCCCGCGATCTTGTAGGGCGATCCGGCGGTCGCCGCTGCGGCCGTTCCGCCCGGTCCGGTCGCGAGTTCCATGCCCTCGACGATGACGCTCCATTGATCCGCGCTCACGGCGGTCAACGAAGGTTCCGGCAGCACGGAGCGCTGCGTGACGGTGTTCGACCCCGCGGGACGCACCGCTGTGACCAGCCGCGGCTTGAAGATCTGGCCGCGCGAAGCGATGCCCGATACCGCGTGGGCCAACTGCATGGGGGTGGCGAGCATGTAGCCCTGCCCGATGCCGACACTGATGGTTTCGCCGGGAAACCAGATTTGTTCGGCGGCGCGCTTATAGGCGTGGCGTTTCCACTCGGTGGAGGGCATCAGTCCCGGCTTTTCGCCGGGAATGTCGATGCCGGTGAGCTCGCCGAAACCGAAGGTGGTCATGAAATCGTGCATGCGATCGATGCCGAGCTTGTTCGCCACGTTGTAGAAGTACACGTCGCAGGACTGCATGATGGCGTGCCGCATCGAGACGGTGCCGTGACCCTTCGGTTTCCAGTCGCGGAACTGATGAATGCTGCCCGGGAGGCTGAAATGGCCCGGGCAAAAGATCGTTTGTTCAGGGGTCATCACGGCGTATTTGAGTGCGGCCAGCGCGAAGAACGGCTTGACGGTCGAGCCGGGCGGATAGGCGCCGCGCAGTGCGCGGTTGATCAGCGGCTTGTCGATGTCGTTTTGCAGCGCGTCGTATTGCTTGGTGGTCAACCCACGCGCAAAGGCGTTGGGATCGAAACCCGGGGTGCTGGCGAGGGCAATGACATCCCCGTTGTGCGGATCGATGGCGATGGCTGCGCCGCGCTTGCCGACGAGGGCCTCTTCGGCGGCGCGTTGTACGCGCATGTCGAGACTCAGGATGAGATCGGCCCCCGCAACGGGCTGACGCGTTTCGAGCTTGGGCGTGTAGGCGCCCTGACGCTCCACCGGCCTGCCGGCCGCGTTCACAAGCACCTCGCGGTAGCCGCGCTTGCCATGCAGTTCGTTTTCGTAAGCGCCTTCGACCCCCAACTTGCCGATCAGGGTCGTCCCGGCATACGAATCCGAATCGATGCGCTTGAGATCCTGCTCGCTGATGGCCGCGACATAGCCGAGCGCGTGCACGGCCATCGCCCCGAACGGATAGTGGCGCGAGAGCCGGGTGCGAATGTCCACGCCCGTGAATTCGTAGCGATGTACGGCGAAGCGCGCCATCTCCTCGTCGTCGAGCTGCAATTTGATGGGGACGCTTTCATAGACGTGATGCGACAGGATGGTGCGCCGGATGCTTCCCACATCCTCGCTGTCGAGCAAACCGATGGCCACCAGACGCCCCAGAGCGGCGTTCAGCTCGGGCATGCCGCCGACCTGTTCGCGCACCAATTCGAGCTGAAATGCCGGCAAATTTTCGGCCATCACGACGCCATGCCGGTCGAGGATCAAGCCGCGGCTCGGAGGGATGGGATCGGTATGCACGCGATTGCCCTGCGAGAGCTCGGCGTAGTAGTCATGCCGCAGAACCTGCAGATAAAAGAGCCGCGAGGCGACGGTCAACAGCAGCACGCCGACCACGATGCCGGCGAGGATGCCGCGAATCGTGAAGATGCGCTGCTCGGCGTAGTGGTCCTTGATGCGAACGCGGCGCGGCATTACATCCTACCGTTCACGCAGGCGTCCCATCACTTCGGCTAGCACCGGCCAGATGACCGCGCCAATGATGGGTGCGAGCCAACGGCTGAAGTTGGTGACCGGATTGCCGGTCGCGCCATCCACCCAAAACAGGACGAACTGATATCCCGAGAGCAGGGCAAAAATGGTGAGCGATTGGGAAAGCACCGAGAAGACTCGCAGTCGCAACCGCAGATGCGTCGCCCAAGCGGCCATCAACGTGAGCGCCAGGGCATGCTGACCCAGCACGACGCCCTTGATCACATCGAGCGCCAGGCCCGCGATGAAGGCCAGTGTCAGGCCGCCCGCGCGGGGCGACTCAATGGACCAGTAGAAAACCACCAACACCAGAAAATCGGGGCGCAGGGCATCGAGCGCCGCGGGCAGCGGCACCACGGCAAGTGCAAGGGCCACCAGCGCTGAGAGCGCCATCGGCATGCGGCGGATGCGATTATCCCGCATCATTCGTCGTTGGCCCCGCTCGCCGGCGCGGGCGGCTCCTTGGTGGGTCCGCTCGGAGCATTCGGTCGCCGCACGGCAGCTGGTGCAGCAGGTGAGGGTGCGGCGGGTAATGATGCGGCGGGCGTGGGCGTGGGCGCGGGTGCGGGTGCGGGCGGCGGCGCAACGCCGCTCCGTAAGGCTGCGCCCGGGCCCGAGCCCGAAGCTGCGGTGGGCAGTACGGCGCCGGGTTTCAGCCAAACGAACATGAGTTCGCGGCTGTAGTCCAGGGCTGCGGCCGGCCGCACATCGACGTCCGCCAGCGACTGCGCGGGATCGCGTTTGACCTCGGCGACGGTGCCCACCGGATATCCCGGAGGGAAGCCGCCTCCCAGCCCCGAAGTGACGAGCAGATCGCCCGCGATCACATCGGCACTCGTCGGCAGATAGGGGAGCTTGAGCGTGTGAGTGTCGCCGGTGCCGACGGCGATGGTGCGCAGACCGTTGCGGTTGACCTGGACGGGTATCGCGTGCGCTGCATCGCTGACGAGAATGACCTCACTTGTTAGCTGCTCGACCCGGGCGACCTGGCCAAACACGCCGCCCGAATCGAGCACTGCCTGCCCGACGAAGACCCCGTCGCGGGCACCCTTGTCCACCAGCACCCGCGCCCGAAAGGCGTCGAGGTCCACATCCATGATGTCGCCGACGATGAAGCGGCTCGAGACCCCCTCGGTGGCGTTGCGCAGCGCGCGCAGGCGCAGACTCTCGGCCTCCAGAGCCTCGTAGCGCTGCAGCCGGAATTGAGCCAACCGCAACTCCGCCTCGAGTTTGGCCTTGTCGGCACGGAGCGTTTCGCGGGTGGTGACGCTTTCCCGGAACCAGTTCCACCCCTCGAACGGGCTCGCCACCGCCACTTGCACCGGGTAGGCGACGATAGACAGAACGCGCCGGATTCTGCCCAGATTATCGTAACGCTTGTCGACGATGATCAATCCGAGGGCGAGCAGGCAGTATAAGACACAGCGGACCAGCAGCCCCGTCGTTCGACCGGACGTGTCGGTATTACGAAACGCGACCATGGGCAGGCACTTGCCTAGTCGCTTGCATTACTCCAATCCGAAGATGCCCGGTCCATGTTCCTCGGTGAGTTCGAGGATCCGGCCGCCACCGCGTGCGACACAGGTGAGCGGATCATCTGCGACGACCACTGGCAAGCCGGTCTCTTCCATGAGCAGTTTGTCAACATCGCGCAGCAAAGCGCCGCCGCCCGTGAGCACGATGCCGCGTTCGGCAACGTCCGCGCCAAGTTCAGGCGGCGTCTGCTCGAGCGCCTGCTTGACCGCGCCCACGATGCCTTGCAGCGGCTCTTGCAGCGCTTCGAGGATCTCATTGGAGTTGAGAGTGAAACTGCGCGGCACACCTTCGGAAAGGTTGCGGCCCTTGACCGAGATTTCCCGGACCTGTTGGCCCGGATAGGCCGAGCCGATCTCCAGTTTGATGCGTTCGGCCGTAGCCTCGCCGATGAGAATTCCGTAATTTCGCCGCACGTAGTTCGTGATTGCTTCATCGAACTTGTCGCCGCCGATACGCACGCTCGCCGCGTACACGATGCCGTTCAGCGAGATGACGGCCACTTCGGAGGTGCCGCCTCCGATGTCGAGGACCATGGAGCCCCGCGCCTCCTGCACCGGCAGTCCGGCGCCGACGGCCGCCGCCATCGGTTCGGGGACGATATCCACGCTGCGCGCGCCGGCGCCCTCGGCTGATTCCTTGATGGCGCGCCGCTCGACCTGGGTCGAGCCGAACGGTACGCACACGAGCACCCGTGGACTGGGACTCAAGAAGCGGTTGCCGTGCACCTTCTTGATGAAGTACTGCAGCATTTTTTCGGTGTAGGTGAAGTCGGCAATTACGCCGTCCTTCATCGGGCGGACCGCCGTGATGTGCCCGGGGGTGCGACCCAGCATGTTCTTGGCCTCGACGCCCACGGCGACGATGATTTTGCCGCCGCGCGTCGGTTCATCTTGCACGGCGACGACCGAGGGCTCGTTGAGTACGATGCCTCGCTCCCGGACGTAGATCAGCGTATTCGCGGTTCCAAGATCGATTGAGAGGTCATTGGAGAAATAACCTCTAAGGCGTTTGAACATGGGGTTTTATCTGATGCGAAAGGGGGTGAAAAAAGTTGCGCTAATGTAACAACCGACACGACTTTCAGCAAGGCAACGTGTATCATCCATTACGCTTATTTTTGCGCACTCGCGCGCATTTTTAACACCTCATATGAGCCTGACCCGTCAAGACGTCGAAAAGATCGCGCAGCTCGCGCGCCTGTCGATCACCGAACAAGAGATGCCGGTGTACGTGAGCAGCCTGTCGAGCATCGTCAATTTCGTGAACGAGTTATCGCGAGCCGAGACCGACGGCGTCGAACCGATGGCTCACCCGCTCGACGGCCAACGGCAGCGCTTGCGACCCGATGTGGTGACGGAGAGCGATCATCGCGAAACATACCAACGGAACGCACCCAGCGTGCAAGCAGGGTTATACGTCGTTCCGCGCGTCATTGAGTAGGGCTTGAATCGGTCTAACGACGATGTTGCACAACCTATCCATCGGCGAGCTCGCCGACCGTCTAGCTAACCGCGAACTCTCGAGCGTAGAGCTCACGCTGCATTTTTTGGAGCGGATCGAGCGCCTGAACCCAAGCTTGAATGCCTTGATCACCTTGACCGGTGAACAGGCCTTGGAGAGCGCGGCAGCGGCCGATCGCCGGCTGGCCGCCGGGGAGAGGGGCCGTTTGCTCGGCATCCCACTCATTCATAAAGATATTTTCTGCACCGATGGCGTTCGTACCAGCTGCGGCTCGCGCATGCTCGATAACTTCATCGCGCCCTACGACGCCACTGTCGTCACCAATCTCAAGGCTGCCGGCGCCATCATGCTCGGGAAGGCGAACATGGACGAATTCGCCATGGGCTCCTCCAACGAGACGAGTTATTACGGACCGGTAAAGAACCCCTGGGACGCGACCAAGGTGCCCGGCGGGTCCTCCGGCGGCTCGGCGGCGGCTCTGGCTGCTCGGCTCGCGCCTTTCACCACCGGTACCGATACCGGCGGCTCGATACGCCAGCCGGCCGCACTCACCGGTGTGACGGGGATCAAACCCACTTACGGACGTGTCTCACGCTACGGCATGATCGCTTTCGCCTCGAGCCTCGATCAGGCCGGCGTGCTGGCGCGAACTGCGGCCGATGCCGCGGCGGTCTTACAGGTCATGGCCGGTTTCGACCCGAAGGATTCGACCAGCGTCGATGCCCCGGTTCCCGACTATCCTGCACTTTTGGATGCGCCGCTCAAGGGGCTGCGAATCGGCTTGTTGCACGAGTTCTTCGACGGGCTCGACGCCCGCAATGCGGCACTCATTCAGGCAGCGCTCGAGGTGTACCTGTCGCTAGGTGCCGACACCGTGGACGTGAGTTTGCCGCACCTGCCGTTGTCGGTACCGACTTATTACGTCGTTGCGCCGGCAGAATGCTCCTCCAATCTCTCCCGCTTCGACGGGGTTCGGTACGGCCACCGCTGCGGGCAGCCGAAGGACCTGCTCGACTTGTACAAGCGATCCCGGGGCGAGGGCTTCGGCGCCGAAGTGAAGCGGCGAATCATGACCGGCACCTATGTGTTGTCGGCGGGCTATTTCGATGCATACTATTTGAAGGCCCAAAAAGTCCGCCGGCTGATTACCAACGACTTCCGCTCGGCCTTCGAGAAGGCCGACCTATTGATCGGGCCGACCACGCCGACGCCGGCTTTCGACATCGGTGCGAAGATCGATGATCCGGTCACCATGTACCTGAACGACATCTATACCATCGGTGCGAATCTAGCGGGTCTTCCGGGGATTTCGGTACCCTGCGGTTTCATCGACGGCTTGCCGATGGGCGTGCAGTTGATCGGACCGCATTTTTCCGAAGCCAGACTGCTCGGCGCCGCGCATCACTTCCAGCGCGTGACGCGATGGCACTGCCATACGCCGGGCGGGTACGAGTGATGGCACATTGGGAAGCAGTGATCGGGCTGGAGATCCACGCGCAGCTCGCCTCCCAATCGAAGATATTCTCCGGTTCGCCGACCGCGTACGGCGCTGAGCCCAATACGCAGGCGAGTCTGATCGATCTCGCCTATCCCGGCGTGCTGCCGGTGCTGAACGCGGAGGCCGTGCGTATGGCGGTCAAGTTCGGACTCGCCATCGGCGCCCGTATTGCGCGCCGCTCGATCTTTGCGCGGAAGAATTATTTCTATCCCGACCTGCCGAAGGGCTATCAGATCAGCCAGTACGAGCACCCGGTTGTGGGCAAGGGATCGCTCGCGATCATGCTCGATGACGGGCTGGTCAAAATCGTCGGCGTAACCCGGGCTCACCTCGAGGAAGATGCGGGTAAGTCGCTGCACGAGGGGCTGGCGCACGCCACAGGCATCGACCTGAATCGCGCCGGCACGCCGCTCCTCGAGATCGTCTCCGAGCCCGACATGCGCTCGGCCAAGGAGGCGGTCGCGTACATGAAGAAGGTTCACACCCTGGTGCGCTACCTGGAGATTTGCGATGGCAATATGCAGGAGGGCTCGTTCCGCTGCGATGCCAACGTCTCGGTTCGTCCGCGGGGGCAGGAGAAGTTCGGCACGCGGGCCGAAATCAAGAACTTGAACTCGTTTCGATTCGTCGAGAAAGCCATACAGTACGAGATCGCGCGACAGATCGACCTGATCGAGAGCGGCGCGAAAGTGGTGCAGGAGACACGGCTGTACGATTCGGACAAGGATGAGACGCGCTCGATGCGCTCAAAAGAGGAAGCGAACGACTATCGCTACTTCCCGGATCCGGATCTCTTGCCGCTCGAGATTGACGAGGAGTTCATTGCCGAGGTGCGCCGCAGCCTGCCGGAGCTGCCGGACGAAAAGGCCGCGCGATTTGCCCGTGATTTCGGTTTGTCCGCTTACGATGCGGGCGTCTTGAGCGCGAGCCGCGAGCTGGGCGCCTATTTCGAGGCGGTGGTGGCAAAGCTCGACGCTGGGCATGCCAAGCTTGCGGCCAACTGGGTCATGGGCGAATTGGCGAGCGCACTCAATCGCGACAACGTGGAGATTACCGCGTCGCGGTTGGCCCCCGCCGAGTTGAGCGGGCTCCTCGCGCGCATCGTCGACGGCAAGATCTCGGGCAAGATCGCGAAGGAGGTCTTCGAAGCCATGTGGTCCGAGGGTAAGTCGGCCGATTCGATCATCGATGCGCGCGGCCTGGAGCAAATCACCGATGCCGCCGCGATCGAAGGGGTGATCGACTCCGTGATCGCCGCCAATCCCAAGCAGCTTGCGGACTACCGCGGCGGAAAAGACAAGCTATTCGAATTCTTCGTCGGCCAGGTAATGAAGGCGACCCGGGGCAAGGCGAATCCGGCGCAGGTCAATGAACTGCTGAAAGCCAGGCTGGCGGGCGGGGTGTAAATGCATGACCGCGACTGCCTGCACCGCTTCGTGTTCGATCAGTTTCCAATACGCGGACATCTGGTGCATCTCGATGCCGCGTGGCGGGCCTTGATCGAGCATCGGGAGTACCCGCAGGGCGTACGCGACGTCCTGGGCGAGGCGGTGGCCGCTTCATTGTTGCTGGCGGCGACCGTTAAATTCGATGGTACCCTGTCGTTGCAATTGCAGGGCGACGGACCGGTCCATTTGTTGCTGGCGCAATGCACGAGCGGACTCGGGGTGCGCGGTTTGGCCCGGTTTCGCGACGCGATCACGCCCGAAGCGGCCGCTCCCGGCAACCACCCCGCTGTCATCGGCGCCCTGCTCGGCACGGGCAATTTGACCGTGACTCTGGAAACGGACGACGGCGCGCAACGCTATCAGGGGATCGTCCCCATCACGGGAAATCGTCTGGCGGATTCGCTGCAAGTGTATTTCGACAATTCCGAGCAGTTACCGACGCGTCTTTGGTTGTACGCCGATGGCCACGGTGCCTCCGGCATGCTGCTGCAGCGGCTGCCGGGCAGCGGAAACGTCGCCAGCGTCTCGGAAGCGGCGGCGGTCGATGATGCGTGGCGCCGCGTGCAGCTGATCGGCGATACTTTGACGCGCGCGGAACTGCGCACTCTCACCGACGCCGAAATCCTGCATCGGCTCTTCAATGAAGACGATCTGCGCCTGTTCGAGCCATCGCCCGTTTTTTTTCGCTGCCGATGTTCGCGCGAGCGCGTCGGCGGCATGTTGCAGGGTCTCGGCGAGACCGAGACGCGGTCGGTGCTCGCGGAGCGGGGAGAAGTCGAGGTACGCTGTGATTTCTGCAATCGTGCCTATGTATTCGACGCGGTGGACGTCGCCCGGCTCTTCAATCCGGGTGTCACGAGCGGCGGTGGCAGCTCCGTTCACTAGAGAAGGCGGCAACGACGGATGAAGCGAAATCTGCCCGCTCCCGAAGGGTTGACTGGCAGAGCGGCGAAAGCGGCGCTGCTCTGTGCCATGCTGGTCGGAGCCAACACGTCCGTGGGGGCCGACCCTGCCGTCCCTTTCTACGCGAATTCCTTCGATAAAGTCCCGTCCGCGGCAGCCTTGACCGCCGTCGGTCGCGATTTGTTCTTCGATAATTCCCTGTCGGCATCGGGCAAAATGGCGTGCGCGGGCTGCCACGACCCGGCACGGGCGTTCGCTCCCCGCAATGACCTGCCGGTGCAGCGCGGCGGCATCGATGGGCATCATCCCGGCGTGCGCGCGGTTCCTTCGCTGATGTATGCGCAAAACATTCCACCGTTCACCGAACACTACTTCGACGACGAGGATGACGACAGCATCGATCAGGGGCCTGCGGGCGGCCGAAGTTGGGATGGTCGCTCGCAATCCGCCCACGAGCAGGCTTTGCAGCCGTTGTTTTCTCCCTTTGAAATGGCCAACGCGAGCGTCGAATCCGTGGTGGCGAAAGTGCAGCATGGCGTCTATGCCGCGCGATTTCGCGACACATTCGGCGACAAGGTGTTCGAGGACCGCGCCTTGGCGTTCAAGGGAATTCTGCTGGCGCTCGAGACTTTTCAGCAGACCCCCGCGGAGTTCTATCCCTACAGCAGCAAATACGACGCGTTTCTGAGGCACCAGGTGTCCCTTACGCGCAACGAATCGCAGGGTTTGGCGGCCTTCAACGACCCGTCGAAGGGGAACTGCGCACGCTGCCATCCCAGCACAATGCGCGAGGGTGCCTTTCCGCAATTCACGGATTATGGTTACGCGGCGATCGGCGTTCCGCGCAACATGGCCATTGCCGCGAACGCGGATCCCCGCTACTACGACCTGGGGTTGTGCGGGCCGATTCGAGCCGATCTGCTCGACAAAAAAGAGTATTGCGGTTTGTTCCGCACGCCCTCGCTGCGCAATGTTGCGCAACGCGGCGTATTTTTTCACAACGGGATTTTTCACCGGCTGGAGGATGCCGTGCGCTTTTACGCCGAGCGGGACACGCATCCACAGAAGTGGTATCGGCGCGCCGCGGACGGCATCGTCTTGAAATTCGATGATCTGCCGGCGCAGTATCAGCACAACCTCGATATCCAGGCACCCTTTGACCGACACCTCGGTGATCAACCGGCCCTCACCGACGCGGATATCCGCGACATCGTCGCGTTTTTGAATACCCTTACCGATGGCTATGAGCCGCAAGGGTCGCGAGCCGCCGCGCTCGGCGGCAACCGGCCCCCCTAGGATCGGAGGCGGGGTGCCGGAAACCGCCGTCTCAAGCTTTCGATCGCCCGGCCGATGATGATCGGATGGAAATTTCTCCTCATATTTCGTGATGGGCTCGACTCTTGCCTAAGTTGCCAAAAGCGCGTGCTGCGGTGCCGAGGCGCGAGATTCGGAGCATCGTCACCCCGGCGATGCATGATCCGTCGTACGCCGGGACGGTCGAGTTCCTGAAGCGCATCACCGACGAATTGTCGCGGGGGCCTCTGAATCTTCCCTGCTTCCCCGATATCGTCCCGCGTGTTCGCAAGGCCATCGGCGATCCGAAGAGCACTTCCGACGACATCGTTCGCATTGCGGGGTCTGAGCCCCGATTGGCCGCACGCCTGCTGCAAACCGCCAACTCCGCCATGTTCAATCCGGGCAGTTTGCCGTTGACCAACCTGCGGCAGGCCGTTACCCGGCTCGGCCATCACCTGGTGCAATCCATCACCATGGTGTTTGCGGTCCAACAGATGAAGGCGGAGTCCTCACTGCAGCCGGTCGTCAAGCCGTTGAGCGAGCTTTGGGCAAAAAGCGTTGCGGTGGCCTCGATCTGCCAAGTCCTCGCCCAGCGCCTGCGCGTTCCAGCGGACAAGGTATTCCTGACTGGTCTGCTTCACGGCATCGGATATTTCTACGTCATGGTCCGAGCAGCCGGTGCGCCGAACGGAGTGGCTTTCGAGCATCTGTGCGGCGACCTCGTGACCGAATGGCATCCCTCGATCGGTCGGGCCGTGCTCGAAAAGTGGGGATTCGAAGCTGTGATGTGCGAGGCCATCGGCGGTCAGCATGAGTATGATCGAAAACCCAAACGCGCGGCGGACATCACCGATGTCGTGATCGCAAGCGTCGCGCTCGCCGAAGCCCTGCTGGAACACAAGGGTGATCTGACCCGCTGCTCGAGGATCACCGCATTCGCGAGCCTCCGCCTCAGCAAGGACGACTTGGTCGCCATTCTGAAGCACACCGAGCACACCCTCGGCTCGCTCCGCGATGCCCTGGGGTGCTGAAGGGACCGGCTACCTGGAGCGGCTCGGCTGGCCTGTTTGGGGGCACGCACAGCGTATCGATGTGGCCGATCAGCTTTTGACCGTCCGCGGTCAATCGGCGCAAACTCTCGTAACCGGATGCATCGTGAGATCGGAGCGACGGCGGGGGTGCCTTTCGCGATGGCGCGCCTTTTCGTGACGCCGCATTCAAAAATAGAAAATAAGGAGTCCTGCCATGAAGATCACCCGTCTCAATCTCATTTCTGCGGCACTGTGCGCACCACTCGTCGCATTTCTCATCCAGCCGGCCCCTGCCGATGGGGTCCGATCCGACATCGAGGCTGCCAATGCCGAGTTTTCGGCGGCTGCCGCCAAAGGCGACGGCGCCGCTCTTGCAGCGTTGTACGCGGCGAACGGTCAGGTCATGCCGGCCGGAAGCGACCCCATCAAAGGCGCCGACGCCATCAAAAAATTCTGGCAAGGCGCGCTTGATTCCGGAATCGCGGGCATCGGGTTGACGACCGTCGAGGTGTTCGGCCACGGCCCGACGGCAACGGAAGTCGGCCAATACGAGCTGCGCGATAAGACGGGTAAAGTGCTCGACCACGGCAAGTACATCGTCGTCTGGCGGAAGGAAGAGGGCAAGTGGAAGCTGCTTCGCGACATGTTCTCAACGAACGTACCGGCGCCGAAGAAATAGCGTTTTCTCCGAGACACATAATCCGCGAATCATCACGCTAGGATCGCGCGATGGTGGCGTGGCCGGTGGCACCGACACGGGTGAACTCGAACCATACGAGACACTGTCGAGAGTCTGGCGTGTCCGCGGGAGTGAATTTCCATTTTCTAGCGGCTTCGGTGGCCAGGCGGGCGAAATATTTGCTCGGTCCGGGCTTTTCCAAGGTCTCGCCAACGACATTCCCGGACTTATCGACGGTGACGCGAACGGCAATACTAAAATGTCCGCGGATCGTGTCCCTTGCACTGCGCGGAACTTCGGGAATTTCCTTGTGGAGCACCGAGGACGAGGCATCCGCCGTCGGTTGCGCCGCTCGATCCGAGGGGCGAGCGACGCCGGTAGAGGGTGCTGGTTTGGATGCTGTGACCGACTTCGTGGACGGTGAATGGGCCGAGACGTCCGGAGACCAGGCGTGGTACGGAGTTGAATTCTGCGAGTCGGCGGCCGGCGGGACGGTTTGTTGAGTCGCAAGTTGAGCAACGGGCGGGGCTGCTTGCTGTGAATCCGAGTGCCGTTGCAGCAGGCGAAAGAAAGTCCAGCCGACGACCAGGAGCAAAACGAGCGCGGTGGCGATGGGCACGAGCATGCGCTGCTTGTTCGGTTCATCGCGTGGAGCAGCTCGGCCGGGAGCATTGTCCACGGCAGGCTGAGGGATCGAGTCTGCAGGGGTCGACACCGCAGGGGTCGGGACTGGAGGCATCGGAACCGGCGCCGGCGCTCCCCTCATCTCGGCCTCGAGGTCGACGGCCGTCGGACGATCGGCGGGGTTGCGACTCAGGCAGCGACGGATGGTCTCGGCGAACGCCGGAGGAAGACCCCCGGGCAGCGTCGGAGTGTCGGTCCCTTCGGACCACGCGGGCGGGCGCTGCGTGAGGGCCTCCACCAGGGTCACGCCCAGGGCCCAGATGTCGCCGGCGGCGCCAATCCCTCCGCTTTTTGCCTCCGGCGGATCGTACGCCGATGACGTCGCCGTTCGTGTCGTCAATTCTCCGGCAGGACGGATCGTATCGCTCGAGATTTTCAGCTGATCGTTGACCACCAACAGGTTGCTCGGCTTGATCGAGCCGTGCACCAAGCTTTGGTGGTGAAGGAAGATAAGAGCATCGAGGGTGGGTAACAGCATCTCCCGCGCTTCGTCCGCGGTCAGCGCGCGGTGGGGCAGGATTTGCGAGAGGGACTGTTCGGCATACTCCATCACGACGAAGAGAAAGGGGTGACCCTTGAGCTGACTGCGGTCCGAGTCGAGAAGACGCATCAGGTGAGGATGCGAGAGAGCGGCAGCCGTCCTCCAGGTTGAGAGTTGTGTCTCGGCGAAGGCTGGATCGGCTGCGATGATCTTGATCGCTGCGTCCAGAAAGCCCTGCGCCTTGCATTCGGTCAGGAAGACGCCGCTGTGGTCCGAGCCGTTCAGAAAGTGACGCAGGGGAAAGGCGCCGTTAATCACCTCGCCTTCCCACGTTGTCCAGACCTCGGTCATCGTCACGACACGCTCCCAGGATGTGTCTCGAAGATATCATCAAGGGGCAGGCAGCTGGTACGTGTGCCCCGAAGACGACAGAATATTATTGTCACATCGCATGCGCGTTCATGCAGACACGCGAGACCCGGGAGGTTCCCGAATTGCGAGAGGGAGAGGGGCGCGGTGGCGCTAGAGAGCGGATACACCGCTGAGTTCCGTGAGGCTTTGAGCGCGTGTCAGTGCGATGAACTCTTTGATGTACGCCGCATCCGCGGCGGCGCTGCTCGTCGCGGCATATAGCTCGCAGCGCAATCCCGCCTGGCCGATGGACCGCGATACCACATAGCCCCGCTGGATATAGTTTCCCACTGTCCAGGACGGCAGAGCGGCGATGCCGCGGCCGCTCGCGACCAATTGCAAGATCGCGACGGTGAGCTCTGCCGTGCGGCGTTTCGGATTGACGCGCGCGGGCGTCAGGCAGTGCTTCATGACGTCCAGCATTTCATCGGGCACTGGATACGTGATGAGTGTCTCGTCGGCGAAGTCGGCGGCTTCGAGCCAAACTTTGGCCGCCAGGCGATGGCGCGGGCTCATGAGCGCAACGCTTTCATAGCGAAAAAGTGGGCTGAAGGCGATGTGCGGGTGCGGTTGCGGCTTGTCGTGAATAATTGCGAGCTCCGCTTCTCCCCGTTCGATCAGAGGCAGCGGGTCGACGACGAAGCCCGAGATGATGTCGAGTTCGACTTCCGGCCAGAGCGATCGGTAGGCATCCATGGCCGGCATCAGCCAATCGAAGCAGTTGTGGCACTGCACTGCAACGCGCAACGGTCCGGCATGACCTTGCGCCAGACGCGCAACGTCCCGCCCCGCTTCGGCCACCAGCGGCAGCACCGCCCGAGCCAGCCCGAGAAGCCTCTGGCCGATCGCCGTGAAACGCAACGGCCGCACATTCTTCTCGACCAATGCGGCGCCGTAGTGGCTCTCCAGCGCCTTCAGCTGATGGGACAGCGCGGACTGCGTCAAGAACAGCCGGGCGGCCGCTTTTGACAGGCTTCCGCATTCGGCGAGAGCGAGCAGTGTTTCCAGGTGCCGTAACTCGAGTGCGGTCGTGGCCATGAGTCGATTTCAAGCTCTCCATGAAGATTATGATCTTGAGTCATAGCGTAGGCGCTTGCATGCTCAGGGTCGAGAGGGGGCGATTCTGCCGGGTGACAGTCCTGCCGGGGTGAAAAGCCATGTCGAAAGCCGTGACCGTGTCCTTCGAGTTCTTCCCACCGAGCGATGCCGCGATGGCCGAGCAATTGTGGGCTGCCGTCCAGCGCCTGGCGCCGCTGGCGCCGAGATTCGTCTCCGTCACGTACGGCGCGGACGGCTCGACGCGTTCGAGAACGCATGACTTGGTGCTGCGGATCTTGCGTGAAACGGATTTGCTGGTCGCGCCGCACCTCACCTGCGTGGGCGCTCCCCGCGAAGAAGTGCTCGGTATCGCTCGGGACTATTGGCGGTGCGGCGTCCGGCATCTGGTCGCGCTGCGCGGTGATCCCCCGCTACCCAATCCCGCCGGGGCCGCCCCGCACCCCGGTGGGTTCACGTACGCATCCGACTTGGTGCACGGCCTGAAGAGCGCGGGTGAGTTCGAGATTTCGGTGGCTGCCTACCCGGAAGGCCACCCGGAATCGCGGGGCGTCGAGGCCGACCTGACCAACCTCAGGCGCAAGATCGATGCCGGGGCCACTCGCGCCATCACGCAGTTCTTTTTCGAACCGGAGGTGTTTCTGCGCTATCGCGACCGCTGCGCGGCTTCCGGCGTTGCCGTGAACATCGTTCCGGGGATTTTGCCGATCACCCGGTTTCCGCAGATGCTGCGATTTGCCGAGCGTTGCGGGGCGTCGGTTCCGGAGTGGCTGCGCCGACGCTTCGATGGGCTCGACGGGGACCCCGAAACCCGTCGCATGATCGCCGCACATGTGGCGATCGAGCAGGTACAGCGGCTTCGTGAGCATGGTGTCGATGAGTTTCACTTCTACACGCTGAACCGGGCCGAGCTGACCTATGCCATCTGCCATGCCCTCGGCTTGCGTCCGCGCGTGTTCGCAGAAGCGAAGGTCGCCTAGCATGCCGATGCAGCAACAATCCCCGCGTGCACACGCTCTACTCGCGCTCTTGAAGAAGCGGGTGGTCATTCTCGATGGCGCGATGGGCACCATGATCCAGCGACACCGATTGAGCGAGGCCGACTTTCGCGGCGCTCGATTCGCCGATTGGCCGGTCGACGTGCGCGGCAACAACGATTTGCTGACCCTGACGCAGCCGCAGATCATTGCCGCCATTCACCGCGAATATTTTCTCGCCGGCGCCGACGTGATTTCCACCAACACGTTCAACTCCACCGCGGTGTCGCAGAGCGATTACCGCATGGAATCTGTGGCGGGCGAGCTGAATTTGGCGGCCGCTCGCTTGGCCCGGCAAGCAGCCGAGGAGGCGACCGCACTGAGCGGTCGGGAACGCTTCGTCGCCGGAGCGCTCGGACCCACCAGCCGCACGGCATCGCTCTCTCCCGATGTCAACGATCCGGGCTATCGCAATATCACGTTCGACGAATTGGCCCACGCGTACGGCGAGGCTACCCGCGCGCTCATCGCCGGCGGAGTCGATGCCATTCTGATCGAAACGATTTTCGACACCTTGAACGCAAAGGCGGCCTTGTTCGCGGTGCGCGAGGTGCTCGATGAGGCCGGGGTGGACCTCCCCATCATCGTGTCCGGCACCATCACCGACGCCTCGGGACGCACCTTATCCGGTCAGACCACCGAGGCGTTTTGGAACTCCATTCGTCACGCCCGGCCCGCGGTGGTGGGACTCAACTGCGCGCTCGGGGGAAAGCAGCTGCGTCCGTACATCGAAGAACTCTCCCGAATCGCAGACACCTACGTGTGCGCTTATCCGAATGCAGGACTGCCGAATGCCTTCGGCGAATATGACGAGACGGCGCCGGAGACGGCACAAATCCTGCGCGAATTTGCCTCGAGCGGCTTCGTCAACATGGTGGGCGGTTGCTGCGGCACCACCCCTGAGCACATCCGCGCGGTCGCCGACGCGGTTGCCGGCCTTGCGCCGCGCAGCGTGCCGGCGATCCCCAGAGCCTGCCGACTCAGCGGGCTCGAACCTCTCAGCATCGATGCCCGGAGCCTGTTCGTCAACGTGGGAGAGCGCACCAACGTGACGGGCTCGGCCAAGTTCCGCAAGCTGATCGAAGCCGGCGATTATGCGGGTGCCGTGGACATCGCGCGCCAGCAGGTGACGAACGGCGCGCAAATCATCGACGTCAACATGGACGAAGGCATGCTCGACTCGGCCGCTGCGATGATCAAGTTTCTGAGCTTGATCGCCGGAGAGCCGGATATCGCACGCGTTCCGGTGATGATCGATTCCTCGAAATGGTCGGTGATCGAAGCGGGCCTGAAGTGCGTACAGGGAAAATGCATCGTCAATTCCATCAGCCTCAAAGAGGGTGAGGCGGCTTTCCTGGCGCAGGCGCGCAAAGTCATGCATTACGGCGCCGCCGTCGTGGTCATGGCGTTCGACGAACTCGGCCAGGCGGATACCATCGATCGCAAGGTCGGGATATGCGAACGCGCGTTCGAGCTCCTCACGGGACGCGTCGGATTCGCGCCCGAGGACATCATCTTCGATCCGAACATCTTCGCCGTAGCCACCGGTATCGAGGAGCACAATCGATATAGCTTGGATTTTATCGAGGCGACGGCGGCCATCAAACGGCGGATGCCGGCCGTGCACGTCAGCGGCGGAGTGAGCAACGTATCGTTTTCCTTCCGCGGCAACGACTCGGTGCGCGAAGCCATGCACTCGGTCTTCCTGTACCACGCGATTCGGGCCGGGCTCACCATGGGAATCGTGAACGCGGGTCAGCTCGCGATCTACGAGGACATACCGCAAGAGCTGCGCGAGCGGGTCGAGGACGTCATCCTGGCGCGCCGCAACGACGGGACGGAGCGGCTGCTCGAGATCGCCGAGCGCTTCAAGGGCGGTGCCTCAGCCAAACGCGGCGATGATCTCGAGTGGCGCAAACTGCCGGTCGAGGCGCGGTTGCGGCATGCGTTGGTGAAGGGTCTCGACGAGTTCGTGCTCGAGGACACCGAAGAGGCACGGCTGCAGGCGACGCGGCCGCTCGACGTGATCGAGGGGCCATTGATGGACGGGATGAACGTGGTCGGCGACCTGTTCGGATCAGGCAAGATGTTCCTGCCCCAGGTGGTGAAATCCGCGCGCGTGATGAAGAAGGCGGTTGCGGCGCTGATTCCTTACATCGAGCAGGAAAAAGCGGGTGTCAGCCGCAGTAACGGCAAGGTGGTGATGGCGACGGTGAAAGGAGACGTTCACGACATCGGCAAGAACATCGTCGGTGTGGTTTTGCAGTGTAACAACTTCGAGGTGATCGACCTCGGCGTGATGGTCTCCTGCGAACGCATTCTCGAGGCAGCCACGCGCGAGAGTGCGACCCTCATCGGCCTGTCCGGCTTGATCACCCCGTCCCTTGATGAAATGGTGCACGTGGCGAAAGAGATGCAGCGCCTGGGCTATCAGCTGCCCCTGCTCATCGGTGGGGCAACGACCTCGCCGGCGCACACGGCGGTGAAGATCGATCCGCATTATGCGGGCGCCGTCATTCACGTGAAGGATGCGTCGCGCTCGGTCGGCGTGTGCCAGCAGCTCATCACCGGGAACAGTCGCGATGCTTTCATCGCCCATGCGAAGGCGGAACATGAGCGCCGACGCGAGCAACACCGCAACAAGGGAGCCAAAGCACCCCAGATGTCCCTGATCCAGGCGCGATCGAGGAAGTTGAAGCTCGATTGGGCCGATTACATTCCGCCGACCCCCTCGTTCGTGGGTGTGCGGACCTTCGGGCATTATCCGCTCGAGGAACTTGTGCCCTACATCGACTGGATGCCTTTCTTCAATGCATGGGAATTCACGGGCAAATTCCCCGACATCTTGCGCGACCCGATCATCGGCGAGGCTGCCACCAATCTGTACGCGGACGCGCAGCGCATGCTCGAGCGGCTGGTCGCGGAGAAATGGCTGCAGGCGCGGGCCGCGGTCGGATTTTTCCCCGCCAACAGCGCAGGCGACGACGACATCGAGATTTATGCGGATGAGCGGCGCCAGGCGGTAACCCTGCGCCTGCATCATTTGCGTCAGCAGAAGTCGAAGCCGCAGGATCAGCCGCAGCTGTGCCTGGCGGACTTCGTCGCTCCTGCGCAAAGCAGGCGCGCCGACTACATCGGGGCGTTTGCGGTCACGGCCGGGATCGGCATCGAGGAGCACGTGGCACGGTTCGAGGCTGCCCACGACGACTACAGCAGCATCATGCTCAAATCGCTCGCCGACCGGTTGGCGGAATCCTTCGCGGAGCGCATGCACGAACGCACTCGCCGCGAATTGTGGGGATATGCAGGCAGCGAGCGGCTCACGGGCCCGCAGTTGCGGCGCGAGGAGTATCAAGGCATCAGGCCGGCGCCGGGATATCCGGCGTGTCCGGATCACACGGAAAAGGCCGCGTTGTGGGCGCTCTTGGATGCGGAACGCGGCGCAGGAATCCGCCTCACCGAATCGTTTGCCATGTGGCCCACCGCAGCGGTGAGCGGATGGTATTTCTCGCATCCCCGCGCCCACTATTTCGGGGTCGGTCAGATCGACCGCGATCAAGTGACGAGCTACGCGCAGCGCAAGGGAATGCCACTGAGCGAAGCGGAGCGCTGGCTGGCACCGAACTTGGGATATGACCCGGCCGGGAGCAAAGCGGCGGATGCTGCCTAGCGCGGCAGTTGATGCGCCCGGCGCACGGGTCCACGCCTTGCGCGCCGAACTCAATTCAGCGCGCAGTTCAGACTGGCTCGTCGAGGGAGTTCGCGAACGGTGTGAAGAGCATCGGCCCCGCGGCGGTCATGTGCCAGCAGTCCTCGAGCCGCACGCCGAACTCGCCGGGGATGTAGAGTCCCGGCTCATCGGAGAAGCACATACCGGCCTCGAGCGGGGTCGGATCGCCGTGGACGAGATACGGTGATTCGTGTCCGTCGAGTCCGATTCCATGGCCCGTGCGGTGGGAGAGCCCCGGAAGCTTATAGCCCGGACCCCAGCCCTCGCGTTCGTAGAAGCTGCGCACGGCGTCGTCGATGCTGCCCGCCGCCACGCCGATTCTCGCGCCTTGTAAAGCGATCTCCTGACCGTGCTTGACCGTACTCCAGACCTTGCGCTGACGGCTCGTCGCCTCGCCGAATACCCAGGTGCGTGAGATATCGGATTGGTAACCCTGAACCGTGCAGCCGCAGTCCATCAGCACCAGCGAGCCGTCGTGGATGTGTTGCGGCTGCGATGAGCCGTGCGGATAGGCGGATGCTTCGTTCAGCAGGATCAGCGAGAATTCCGGCGATCCACCCAGGGCAACGGTCGCCGCATCCATGAGCGCACCGACGTCGCTGGCGTTCATGCCTCGTTCGAGACGAGCGTGTACATGGCGCAGCGCCGCGATCGTGACGTCGTTCGCAAGCTGCATGAGCGCCAACTCGGCGGGTGATTTGAAGATCCGGCAGGCCGAGACGAGGGCGGCACCCGACACCGTCTCGTAACCGTTCGATGCCCGGCGCACGCCCTCGACGATGAAAAATCGGATCGTCGGTTCCACCGCTATGGCACCGGAGGCGACCGAGCGATCGCGAAGACCCTGGACGATTCGCCCGAACGGGCTTTCGTGCTCATCCCAAGGAAGCACCTCGCCATTCACCTGCAGCGTTTCGCGCACCGAGGGTGCTTCGAATGCAGGCGTGACGACAACGACCTCGCCATGCGCGGGAATGATCGCGGCGGTGGTGCGCTCCGAGCGATGCCATCGTATGCCGGTGAAATATTCCAGCGATGCGCCGGGCTCTAGGAGCAACGCGGCCACTTTGCGCTGCTTCATCAGCCGCTGCACTTTCTCGATCCGCAATCGCCGTTCGTCGACCGAGATGGGCCTTGCGGCGCCGGTCAGGGGCTCGAGTTCGCCCGTCGGTGGTTTGAGTGCGCCCGTCGCGGTGGCGCCCCGGGCGCGGGGCACGCCCGACGCGGCGATCAGCGGCAGCGCGGCGGCGGTGCGCAGGAGCGTGCGTCTCGCGACGCGGCTCATGGGTGCGCAGAGGCGAGGATTTCCTGCGCCAGGCCCGAGTAATCTCCGTTGAAATGATGGCCGCCCTTGAGCTTCACCACCCGGACCTTGTGCGGATCGAGTTTGGGGCACAACGAGTCATGTTCATCCTCACCGTAAATACACAGCAGCGGCAGTCCCGCGATCCTGTTCACCTCCGGCAGAGTAGGCCGCCCGGAATTACCGCTCGAAAGCCAGCTGCTCACATGGAACTCGAACAAGGCGTGCTCGGACATCCCCATGAGTACGGCCAGAGCGACTCGAGCACGCGTCGCCGGCGGCAGACGGTTGAGGGCGAATGGCAGTACGTCGGCACCTTGCGAGTATCCGATCAGGAGCACCCGCCTCTTATTCAGGTGCGCCAAGTAGTAGCGAATCATACGGTCCATGTCGGCTGCCAGCCCTTCGGGGGTTCGAGCGCTCCAAAAATAACGCAGCGAATCAAGACCAACGACGGGGATCCCGTGCGCGGTGAGGGCGGCGGCCACATCCTTGTCGAGCCCCGCCCAACCGCCATCGCCGGACATGATGATGGCGAACGTATCGGCGGGCTCCCCGCCCGGCTGCGCGGGAACCTCGATCACCGGCAGACCGCTCAAGCCGGCAGGTACGGCGGGAGAGACCTGACTCGAAGTGTGCTTCACCAACGTATCGAAGGCTGAGAGCAAGGGCGGCATGGCCTGCGTGGCGTAGTCGGGTCCGACCTGCGGCAACACCGCAATGGCAGCGCCGGGCATATTGGCAATGAAGCGGCTGGCCACGCTCGGTGGGCAGGCTTGGTCACCTTCTCCCTGGAGAAGTACCCACGGATTCCCGAGCTGCTTGGCGGGCAGGAATTCCAAGCCGCGAGCCCCGGGACGCACGACGGATTCGATTCCCGAACCGCGGCACAACGGTTTGTGCACGTTCGAGGCGGGACAGAATCCCAACGTCATCGCGCCGGCAAAGGTGTCGGCCGGCGCTTGCACCAGCGTCGCGTACGCCAGTGCGGCGCCCGAGCCGTAACCCAGGAGCAAGGGCGTGAGGTAGGTCGGCAGCTGGTAATACGCCTGCACAAAATGGCTCAAATTCTCGAGATCCCCATCGGGGAAGACACAGTCGGCGCCATCGGCCTCAAATGCGGCATTGAGTTTGGGAGTATCGATGCCCGCGATCATCGCTCCGTGGCGAACGAGCTGTGCCGCGATGGCCGCAGTATCCGCATTCCAGCCGCCATCGCCTGAGAGGAACAGCACGAAGCTCTTCGGTGCGCCGGCCGGCCGGTAAATGGCAACGTTCTGGAAGCGGCCGTGACTCAAGTGCGCGGCGCTGACCGGCGCCGTCGCCGAGATGGGCGCGGGCGTCGTGGGCGTCGCGGGCGTCGAGGCGGCCGCGCCGCTGATGGCGGCACACAGGATGCTCATCACGAGGGTCCTTCCCGGCGGTGCGGATCGCTCAGCGGCGACGGTTCGGATAGGCATCGATGTCATCCAACATTTCGGGGCCGCCCAGCGCCTGCATCTGACTCAAGATCCAGTCGCGCCGCTGCAGAATATACCGCGACGGCGCGTTCGCCGAATACCGCTGCGGATTCGGCAGCACGGCGGCTAGAATGGCAGCGTCGCCGCGCGTCAGCTGCGCGGCCGGCTTGTGGAAGAATCGCTGCGCCGCGGCCTCGGCGCCGTAGGTTCCAGCACCGAACTCGGCGATGTTCAAATAGATCTCCAAAATGCGCCGCTTGGGCCAGAAACTCTCGACCAGCACCGTGAAATACGCCTCGAGCGCCTTGCGAAAGTAGCTGCGGCCGGACCACAGATACAGGTTCTTGGCCACCTGCTGGCTGATCGTACTGGCCCCGTGCACGCGATGACTGTGCTGATTGAGCTGGTAGGCTTTTTCGATCGCTTCGACGTCGAAGCCCCAGTGTTCGGGGAATTTCTGATCCTCCGAGGCAACCACCGCGAGGGGCAGATTCGGAGAGATGCGCGTCAGGTCGACCCAACTGTGGCGAAACACATAGTTTCGGTCGCCCCTCATCCACGCTTCGATCTGGGTCTCCGCCATGAACGCGCTGTACGGCGGGTCGATCCAGCGGAGCAGCAGCACCGCGGCGACGGACAGGGCGAGGCAGCCCGCCACAATCCACAGCACGGCATGGACGATGCGCCTCGTCCACGATTTGTTGCGCGTCATTCGACGGATGCTGCGGGACCCTGGAATTCGACGCTGCTAGCTCAACCGGTGCACGCGCTTCATGATCACCGCTTCGGCCGGTACGTCGTCGAAACCTCGCCGCCGCCCGGTTTCCACCGCGGCAATCTTGTCGATCACGTCCATCCCCTCGGTGACCCGCGCAAATACCGCATAGCCGAAATTGCCGCGCTTGTGATCGAGGAACTCGTTGTCCTTCAGATTGACGAAGAATTGCGACGTTGCGCTGTTGATGTCGTTGGTGCGCGCCATGGAGAGCGTGCCGCGCTCGTTCTTCAGGCCGTTGTCCGCCTCGTTCTTGATGGGCGGCTGCGTGCGCTTTTGGGTCATGTCTTCCGTGAAGCCGCCGCCTTGAATGACGAATCCCGGAACGATGCGATGAAAGATGGTGCCGTCGAAGAATCCGGAATCGATGTATTGCAAGAAATTCTGCACCGTCTCGGGTGCCTTCTTGTCGAACAATTCAATGGTGAAATCGCCGAGCGTGGTTTCAAAGCGGATCATGAGAATTTCCTAGTGTTGCAAATGAATGGTTCCCAGCGTAACGCGGGGCCTGCCTGAATAATCATCATGCGATCGTACGGCGCCGAATCCGCCGCGCTCGAGCAGCCGGGCGACGTCGGGTCCTTGGCTGCAGCCGTGCTCGAGCAGCACCCATCCCTGCGGTTCGAGGTGCGCGGCTGCCTGCTCGATGATCGCCTCGAGCGATTCCAATCCGGTCGGCCCCGAGCGCAGCGCAAGCAGGGGCTCGTCGGCGAGCTTCGCGAGCGCCGGATCCGTATCCGCCACATACGGCGGATTGGCGACGATGAGGTCGAAGCGCTGGCCCGCCACCGGTTCGAACCAGGAACCGAGCCGCCACGCGACCCGCGACAGTCCGAGTGCACCCGCGTTTCTCCTCGCGACGCCAAGGGCCGCCGGTGAAATGTCGACGCCGGTGACTCGCGCGCGGGGCCGCTCTGCGGCAATGGCCAAGGCGACGGCGCCGCTGCCGGTGCCCAAATCGAGAACCGAGGGCTCGCCATCGACGGGCAACAGAGGCAGTGCGAGCTCGACGAGGGTCTCGGTTTCAGGACGCGGCACCAGCACAGCAGGTGAGACATCGAGCCGCAGGGACCAGAATTCCCGCGTTCCCGTGAGGTAGGCGACCGGGGTGCCGGTTGCGCGCCGCTCGATCAGGCTTTGATAGCGGTGAAGTGCGTCGGCCGCGATGGGCTCCGGAGCGCGCACGATGAGTGCCGACCGCGGCACACCGAGCACCTTGCCGAGGAGCACCTCGGCGTCCAGGCGCGGCGATTCGCTGCGCTGCGCGAGCGAGTGCACCGCCCGCCTCAAGACCTCGGCGATGGTGTCGCCCGGCCTCATTCGATCTGCTGCGCGAGTTCTTCGGCCTGATGTTCCTGATTCAGGGCCGCAATGAGCTCACCGAGATTGCCGTTCATGACGTCGTCGAGTTTGTACAGGGTGAGATTGATGCGGTGATCGGTGACGCGTCCCTGGGGAAAATTATAGGTGCGAATGCGCTCGGAGCGGTCGCCGGAACCCACCTGCAGCTTGCGCGACTGCGCCTGCTGGCTTTGCTGCTTTTCGCGTTCACTGGCGAGCAGCCTCGCCTTCAGAAGCGAAAGCGCGCGCGAGCGGTTCTTGTGCTGCGAGCGCTCATCCTGGCATTCGACCACGATGCCGGAGGGCAGGTGCGTGATGCGAATGGCCGAATCGGTTTTGTTGACGTGCTGCCCTCCCGCACCCGAGGAGCGGTAGGTATCGATGCGCAAGTCCGCGGGGTTCAAGTCCACCGCCTCGACCTCTGCGAGCTCGGGCAGGATGGCGACGGTGCACGCCGAGGTGTGAATGCGACCTTGTGCCTCGGTCGCCGGCACCCGCTGCACCCGATGCGTCCCCGACTCGAACTTCAACAACGAAAACGCGCCGCGGCCGATGATGCGGCTGATGATTTCCTTGTAGCCGCCGTGTTCGCCGGGACTCTCGCTCAGGATCTCGACTTCCCAGCCATTGGATTCCGCATAGCGCGCATACATGCGGAACAGATCGCCGGCAAAGATCGCCGCCTCATCGCCACCGGTGCCGGCACGGACCTCCAAGAAGATGTTGCTGTCATCGTGTGGATCCTTTGGGACGAGCAGGCGCTGCAGCTCGAGTTCCTCGCCGGCGATGCGCGGCGTCAATTGCGTCAACTCCTCATCCATGGCGAGCTCGCGCGCGATGGCCGCATCGGCTTCGAGGGCGACGAAACCGCGGTATCGCCCGACGAGGGGGCCCAATCGCGCATACTCCATCGACAATTCGCGAAACTGATTTTGCCGCGCGATGATGCCGGGATCCGAGAGCAGGCGGCTGATTTCCTCGAAACGCTCGTCGAGTTTCTCGAGCTTGCGCCGAATCGTGTCTTTCATGGCCGCGAATTATAGCGGCCTTGAGTTACTGCCGGCCGCGTTCTTCGGTGAGTAGCCGGGCGAGGGTGTCCGCGAGGGTGGAATCGCTCGATTCGGAGGCTTGGCGCAGGGCCTGGGTCGGTGCATGCAGCAGCCGATTGGTGAGGGTATTGGCGAGGTATTCGATCACTTCTTCCGTTCCCTTGCCCGCGCCGAGCATGCGCCTCGCCTGTTCCAGCGTTTGGCTGCGGATGGTGTACGCGTGGCTGCGCAGTGCACGGATGGCCGGCCCGGCGTCATGAGCGCGCACTTCGGCCAAAAATCGGGCCACTTCCTCCTCGAGCAGGAGCCGTGCCCCACCTGCGGCGAGCTCCCGCTGTTGACGGTTCTCGTCGATCAGCTGCTGCAGATCGTCCATGGAAAACAGGTAGATATCCTCGAGTTCCGCCACCGACGGATCGATGTCGCGCGGCACGGCCAAATCCACCATGAATATCGGGCGCCGTCGCCGGGCACGTACTGCGGCGGCGGCCCCGTGCTTGGTGATGAGCGGCGCTGCACTCGCCGTGCAGCTGACCACGATGTCGGCCTGCGTCAATTCCTTGTCGAGGTCGCTCAAATCGACCGCATACCCCTTCAGTTCGGCGGCCAGCGCCTGTGCCCGGCTCAAGGTACGGTTCGCAATGACCATGCGCTTGACGCCGGCGCTGGCGAAATGCCGTGCAGTGAGGGCGGTCATCTCTCCCGCGCCGATCATGAGCGCGGTATGAGCACTCAAATCGGCGTACATCCGCCGTGCGAGGCTCACGGTGGCGGATGCGAGAGAGACTGCATTCGCACCGATCTGGGTCTCGGAACGTACGCGCTTCGCCGCGGAAAAGGCGGCTTGAAAGAGCTTGTTGAGCCACGGGCCGGTGCTGCCCGCGTCGTGAGCGGTGCGGTAGGCATCCTTCAATTGACCGAGGATCTGCGCCTCCCCGAGCACCATGGAATCGAGTCCGGAGGCGACGCTGAAGGCGTGTTCGACGGCATGCCGGTCCTGATGCACATAGAGACTCGAGGCGAGGTCCAAATTGCTGCCGTGGTGCCGTTCCAACCACTGCGACAGTTCCCCACTGCTTGCCGTGCCGGACCAGTACAGTTCCGTGCGATTGCAGGTCGACAGAATCACCACCTCGGCGACGCCGCTCTGCTGCCGAAGCGTGTGCAGGGCGGCGGCCAGGCGATCCTCGTTGAACGCCACCTTCTCGCGCAGCGCGAGCGGCGCGGTCTTATGGTTGAGGCCGAGGATGTAAAATGCCATGGCTGCGCTTTGGTTCAAACCTAAGGGATTCTCATGAAGAAGCACCGCCAGAGCAAGCGGGAATCTGCGGCATACCCCAAAGTCTTTAGCTATAGTGCGGCCGTGTTCTCGATTTCACGCTTTGCAAAAGCCTCCGTGGCATGCGCCGCCGCCGTTTGTGCCGCGTGCGCCGGTCAGGTCAAACCCGATGCGATCCAGGCGCCACAGGTATTTTATACTGTGACCGGGGAGATCGCGCTTGCCCGCCACGAGCCGAGAGTGGCGGCGCTTCAATATGCCGCCGCTGCCCAGGAAGCGGATCCGAAGCTGCTGCAGCGTGCGGCCGAAGTGACGGATCAGTCCCTGCAGCCATCGCTCACCGCGGTCGTCGCGGAGCGCTGGATCAGTCTCGATCCGGGCTCCCTGGATGCGCATCGCGCGGCAGCAAAAGCCGCTCTCGAACTGCATGATGTCCGGCGTTCCGCAGAGCAATACCGCATCGTGGTGGCGAACTCGCCGCGCGGTGCCGACGCGGAGTTCGCCGCTCTCGAGACGGAGCTGCCGCGTGTCGACAATCCTTTCGGTGCGCGCCAAGTGGCGGACCGGCTCGCACAATTCTATCCGGGGTCCGCGGCGGCGCTGCGGCTGCAGGGCTTCACCGCGTTGCGCGCGGACGATCCGGCCGCCGCGGCGCGCAGTCTCGCCGCGGCGCTCGCGCAGGTGGGCGATGCGCAAGCCGACAGCGAGGCGCGCCGCGAACTTACCCAAGGGTTGTGGCGCGCGCAAATCCTCGCGGGCGATGCGGATGAGCCGCTCGCGCAATCGCAGGCGCTCGTCGATCGCGATGCGACGGCTGCGAATCGACTCGACCACGCGTTGCTCCTGCTGGCGGCGCAACGCGATGCCGCGGCGATCAGTCAGCTCGAGGATCTCACGCGCGATCCGGAGTCCGCCGCAGTGGCGTTGCGCCTCCTCGGGCTGGTGGAATTCCAAGCCGGCAAGCTCGACGCGGCAGGCCGGCGTTTCACTGAACTGTTGGCGATGGGCAAGTTCCTCGATGATTCCTTTTATTACCTGGGATTGATCGCGGAGCGCGGTGGCGACATGCAGCGAGCGCTGCGGCTGTATGCTCAGGTGCAGAGCGGCGACAACGCGGTGCCTGCGCTGCTGCGCGCTTGCAGCATTCTGCAGGCCAACGGTGCTCCGGCGGCGGCTCAAGAGTTGTTCGACCGGCTCGTCGAGGACGAGCCCGAGCGTGCCCCCGAGATCTTGGCGGCGCGCGCCCGCATCTTCGCCGATGCCGGCGATGCGCAGCAAGCAATGCAGGTCTTGGAACTCGGTGAGCGCGAATATCCGGACAGCGTGGAAATCCGCTACGCAATTGCCTCGACCTATGAAGAGCAGGGGCGCATCGGGCCGGCGCTTCACGAACTCAAAATTGTGCTCGATTCGCGCCCCGATGACCCCGCCGCGCTCAATGCCTACGGTTACACGCTCGCTGATCACAAACTGCAACTCGTGCACGCGCGTACCTTGATCGAGCGCGCCCATGCGACGGCGCCCAAGAATGCCGCAATCCTCGATAGTCTGGGCTGGGTGTTATTCCGGCAGGGCCACGGCACCGAGGCGTTGCCGTATCTGACCGGCGCCTATGCGGATGATCGCGGCGGCGATATCGCGGCTCATCTGGGTGAAGTTCTATGGAGCCTCGGGCGACGCGATGAGGCCGAACGGGTCTGGTCCGAGGCGAGCGCGGCCGATTCTGACAATCGCCTGCTCAAGTCGACGCGTGCACGGCTGCACGCCTCGAAATGATCGGCACGCGGCGATTAATCGGATGCCTGTGTTGTAGCGCGATCCTTGCCGGTTGCGCGACGATCCGCCCCACAACAGCGCCGGCCCCTTGGGATCGACGGTTGGACGATTTGCAGCATGCGAGTACGTGGCAGCTCGATGGGCGCGCGGCCGCGGCGTTGGGGCGGCAGGGCTGGCAGGCCAGCCTGGATTGGCGGCAGCGCGGAGATGAGGCCGAAGCGCATCTGTCGGGTCCCTTCGGCGTGGGTGCGCTGGTGCTCAAGATGACCCCGGCCGGGCTCTCGCTCAATGGAGCGCCGCCAAGCGATGCCGTCGTCGCGCAACTGCAAGATCGATTGGGATTCGAGCTACCGCTCGATAATCTGCGCTACTGGTTGTTGGGCGTCCCCGATCCGAATTCACCCTCCGAGCTCACGCGCAATGAGCAGGACCGCGCGCGCGAGCTGACGCAGGCGGGTTGGAACATCGCCTACGATCGCTACGTGCCGAGCGGCGGCGATGTGCTGCCATCGCGTCTCGTGCTCAGCCGCGGGGATGTGCGCGTGCGCATTGCGGTCGATCATTGGGCGGGACTGAAGTGAGCCCGGGTGAGCCGCGGCCGTGGCCAGCGCCGGCGAAGCTCAACTTGTTTTTGCACATCCTGGGGCGCCGCTCAGATGGCTATCACGAGCTGCAAACGTGCTTCCAATTCGTCGATCTGTGCGATGAGATCACGATTCGCGCACGCCGCGACGGCCGCATCGAGCGTACCGCCGGCGTTGCGGACATCGCACCCAAGGAGGACCTTTCCGTCCGTGCGGCGCTCGCACTCCAAGCGGCCGCGGGATGCGCGCTCGGAGCCGATATCGGGGTGGTCAAGCGTATTCCCATGGGCGCGGGGCTGGGGGGCGGTAGTTCGGATGCGGCAACCTGCCTCGTGGCCTTGAATCATCTATGGAAACTGCACTGGACGGTCGAGGAACTGGCGGCGCTCGGTTTGAAATTGGGCGCTGATGTGCCCGTGTTCGTTCGCGGCCGCGCGGCCTGGGCCGAAGGAGTCGGCGAGCGCTTGACGCCGCTGTACCCGCCGTCGGCGCCCGCCGAGGTTAACTACTTGATAATCAAGCCAAATGTCTTCGTCAGCACCAAAGAAGTGTTCCAGGACCCTGATTTGACAAGAAATTCTCCGCCCATCACAATTCACGGTTTCCTGGCGTCCGGTGCAGGGAACGATTGCTTGAGGGTGGTGCGTCGCCGGTATCCCGAGGTGGCTCGCGCGATCGATTGGCTGTCGCGGTACGGCCCGGTGCGCCTGACCGGCACGGGGGCTTGTATTTTCATCGCCTGTGAGACGACCAAAGGCCGTGACATCGTGGGTCAGTTGCCGCCGGGATTCGAAGCATTCCTGGCGCGCGGACTGAACGACTCGCCCTTGCTTGAGAGGTTGGCGGCCGGCTGAGCGGCGGCGCCGAGCGTGCGCTGACGATTGTTTTTCAAGTTGGGGTGTCGCCAAGCGGTAAGGCAGCGGGTTTTGATCCCGCCATACGGAGGTTCGAATCCTTCCACCCCAGCCATTTCGAGTCAGGTGTAGTCGATCCTATGTCGCGAAGTAGAGAGTTCGAGTCTCCAACCATCTCGGTATTCGCCGGTAACGCGAATCCCCTATTGGCGCAGGAGATTACGCGGCACCTGCATGTGCCGATGGGCCGCGCGCATGTCGGGCGGTTCAGCGATGGAGAGGTGAATGTCGAGTTGATGGAAAATGTTCGCGGCCGCGATGTATTCATCGTGCAGCCCACATGTCCACCGGCGAACGATAACCTGATGGAGCTGTTGATGATGACGGACGCCTGCCGGCGGGCGTCGGCGAAGCGCGTCACCGCGGTGGTGCCGTACTTCGGCTATGCGCGCCAGGACCGCCGGCCGCGCGCGACCCGGGTGGCCATTGCCGCCAAACTGGTGGCAAATATGATCGCGAGCGCGGGAGTCGATCGGTTGTTGACGGTCGATCTGCATGCCGACCAGATTCAGGGCTTTTTCGACATACCGGTCGATAATGTGTATGCATCGCCGGTGCTTTTGGGAGACGCCTGGAAGCACAAGCATGAGAACATGATCGTGGTGTCGCCGGATGTCGGCGGGGTGGTGCGGGCGCGGGCGCTCGCGAAGCGATTGGACGATGCGGAATTGGCGATCATCGACAAGCGGCGGCCGCGGCCGAACGAATCGAAAGTCATGAATATCATCGGCGAAGTCGAAGGCAAGACCTGCATGCTGATCGACGACATGGTCGATACCGCAGGCACGCTGTGCCAGGCGGCGCAGGCCCTGAAGAACGAGGGCGCGACGCGGGTCGTCGCCTACATCACGCATGCGGTGCTGTCGGGCACTGCGATCGAGCGCATTTCGAAATCGGTGCTGGACGAATTGGTGGTCACCGACACGATCCCGCTGTCGGATGAGGGCAAGGCGTGCAAGCGCATTCGCCAATTGAGCGTGGCGGGATTGTTGGCGGAAACCGTACGGCGCATCAGCGACGAGGAGTCGGTGAGCTCGCTGTACGTCGATTGACGGGATTGGATAGGCCGGTCCCTCCGCAACTGGTCGCGGTGCGGAGGAGCCGTATTTGTGATGCAACTGGAGAAGATTATGAAAACCTCTTTTGAACTCGTTGCCGAGTTCCGCGAGACGCAAGGCAAAGGTGCGAGCCGCCGCCTGCGTCACGAAGGAAAAGTGCCGGCAATACTCTATGGCGGACATACGGACGCGCGCGCGTTGACCTTGAGCCATCAGAAGCTTGCGATCATGCTCGACAACGAGCGCTTCTATTCGACCATTCTCAGCTTGAGGGTCGGCGATGAAACGCAGGCCGCCATTTTGAAGGATGTGCAGCGCCACCCCTTCAAGAACGCGATCATGCACATCGACTTTCAGCGGGTCGAGGAGAATCAGAAGATTCGCATCAGCATTCCGCTGCACTTCAAGGGCGCGGCGGTTTCGCCGGGCGTCAAATCGCAGGGCGGGATCGTGTTCCACATGCGCAATGATCTCGAAGTGACCTGCCTGCCCAAGGATCTGCCGGAGTTCATCGAGGTCGACATTTCCGGGCTGTCGCTCAACGAGAGCATTCACTTGTCTCAGTTGAAGATACCGGCGGGAGTGCAGCTGGTCGATCTGGCGAAGGAAGATGCGGCGGTCGTGGCCATTCACAGCCCGCGTGCGGAGGAGCCCGAGCCGACAGCGGCAGCGGCTGCAGCTGCACCGGCGGAAGGGGCCGCACCGGCGGCGCCGGCAGCGGCTGGGGCTGCGCCGGCCGGCGATGCGGCGAAGAAGGCCGAGCCGGCGAAGGCGGACGCCAAGAAAGAACCGGCGAAGAAAGACGCCAAGAAATAAGCGCTCAACCTCTGAGAGAAAGGGCCGTCAAGTGGTGGCGGCCCTTACTTTTTTGAGTCGAGCGGGAAGGTGCATCCACGATGGCTGGATTACCGTTGCGCATTATCGTCGGTCTCGGCAATCCGGGACCCGAACACCAGGTGACGCGTCACAACGCCGGCTTTTGGTTCGTCGACGTGCTCGCTCAACGGCACGGCGTGGAGTTTCGCGACTATCGCAAATTCTCGGGCGAGACCGCGCGCATCAGCATCAACGGTCAGGACATCGTTCTATTGAAGCCGACTACCTATATGAATCGCAGCGGCCTGTCGGTCCGCCAGCTGAGCGAGTTCTACAAGATCGCCCCGGATGAGATCCTCGTTGCGCATGATGAACTGGATCTGCCGGTGGGAAGCGTGCGCCTCAAACACGGCGGTGGACACGGGGGCCACAATGGCTTGCGCGACACCATCGCACACGTCGGCGACAGTTTTTGGCGGTTACGGCTGGGCATCGGACATCCCGGCAACAAGACCGAGGTGATCGATTATGTATTGACCCGCGCCCCGCGCGCGGAAGAAGAGCTGATATTGGATGCCGTGAATACCGCGGCCGATTGCATCCCACTGATACTCGAACAAGGCGCCGAGCGTGCGATGACCAAGCTGCACAACCGCGCAGGGAAACCCTGATGCCGATTCGCTGCGGAATCGTTGGATTGCCGAATGTCGGCAAATCCACATTGTTCAATGCGCTCACGCGGGCGCAAATCGCAGCGGAGAACTACCCGTTCTGCACCATTGATCCGAACGTCGGCGTGGTGCCGGTGCCCGATCCGCGCCTGGAAAAACTCGCGGCGATCGTGCATCCGGAGCGCATCCTGCCCACCACGGTGGAGTTCGTCGACATCGCCGGACTCGTCGCCGGCGCATCGAAGGGCGAAGGACTCGGCAACAAGTTCCTCGCGCACATACGCGAAGTGGATGCGATTGCGCACGTGGTGCGATGCTTCGAAAACGACGACATCATTCACGTCGCCGGCAAGATCGATCCCGCCAACGACATCGAAGTGATCAATACCGAACTCGCCCTGGCGGACTTGGACAGCGTGGAGCGCGCCTATCAGAAAGCGGTCAAAGCGGCGAAGACTGCGGACAAGGACGCGGTGAGAACGCGTGATCTGCTCGATCGCGTGCGCACGCAGCTGAACCTGGCGAAGCCGGTGCGCTCGCTCGGTCTGGATGCCAACGAGCGGGCGTTGCTGCGCGATATGCACCTGCTGACCGACAAGCCTGTGATGTACGTGGCCAACGTCGATGAGAACGGTTTCACGAACAATCCCAGGCTCGACCGGGTCCGCGAGCTTGCAAAGGCGGAAAGTTCCGTGGTGGTGCCGGTTTGCGCGGCCATCGAAGCGGAGATCTCGCAGCTCGATGAGGCCGACCGCGCCGATTTTCTGAAGGAACTGAAACTCGATGAGCCCGGCCTCAACCGCGTGATTCGTGGCGGCTACGCGCTGCTCGGCCTGCAGACCTACTTCACCGCCGGAGTGAAGGAGGTGCGCGCCTGGACGGTGCGCGCGGGATCGACCGCCCCGCAAGCGGCAGGCGTCATTCATACCGACTTCGAGCACGGCTTCATCCGCGCCGAAGTCATTGCCTATGATGATTTCATCGCTCAAAAGGGGGAAGCCGGAGCGAAGGAGGCGGGTAAACTGCGCCTGGAGGGCAAGGAGTACATCGTGCGGGAAGGCGATGTCATGCACTTCAGGTTCAATGTTTGAGCCGTGGCGCGCCAAGTTGTTGATTTCAAACCTGGCGGCCGCGAAGGCGGCTTGACAGGGGGAACCCGGCTCCGGACAATCCGGCGCTCTTCGTGGTGAGGTAGCTCAGCTGGTTAGAGCGTGGCACTCATAATGCCGAGGTCGAGGGTTCGAGTCC
>CAWJJP010000013.1:0-527599 GCA_963843295.1 uncultured Gammaproteobacteria bacterium
GTTATTTCATGTTTGCCA
Source organism: uncultured Gammaproteobacteria bacterium (assembly GCA_963843295.1). GTDB lineage: Bacteria > Pseudomonadota > Gammaproteobacteria > Steroidobacterales > Steroidobacteraceae > Bog-1198. The sequence goes on from CAWJJP010000013.1 coordinate 19, forward strand.
AAACAAAATCAATTCTTGTAGCCGTCACCCTGCTGGGGGCGATATCCTGCTATGCCTCGGCGACGGAATTGCCGGCAGAAGCTCCGCCGCCTGCCGCTGCAGCGCCATTGTTCTTCGTTAATGACAATTCGGTCGGCTATGCCTATGCGTTCAACGCGACCAACCCGGGCGCGGGCGAGACGCCGAAGAATGATGTGAATTTCACGCACTTCGACGTGCGGGCGTATGGCACGAATTTCTTTACGATCGATTGGCTGGAGGCGACCAACGCCAAGGCTCCAACCCTGGGCACACCTGCTTCACCCTGCGATCAAAACGGTCCGCTTGATCCTCCCGGCTCGGAGCGCTGCCCCGGATATACGGAGATCTATGGCCTTTTTCGCAGCACCTTTGGATGGAATCAGATTTTCAACACCAAGTATTTCGCCATCGGCCCGTTGACCAACATAGAGTTCGCGCTGGGCGCTGATCTCAATACCGACAACACCACATTGGGATCGGCCAAACGCTCCATTCAAGGGGGCCTGCAGGCCGATTTTTTGGCGCCCTATAAAGGATTCCTGAACATCGGTGTGTTTGCCTATAAGGAATGGCAGCACGACGGATTCGCGTCGACCTTCCCATTCGAGCGGATCCCGAACCCCAGCGGCAAGGTGGAATTCAGTGCAACCTGGGCGGTGGAAGTCAATTACATGCAGCCGCTCGGTTTCCTCCCATCGTACATTCCGCTGACATATAAAGCCCTGGTGTCGATCCATGGAGACAAAGGCTGCGGTGAAACCTGCGCTCCCCTGGGTCCGGGGCTTCTGCACACCACCGAATACCTGACGCAGCAGAGCCTGAATCTCGATGTCGGCAACATGGCCTGGGGCAAGCCCAATCGATTGTCAATATGGGTTGGCTATCGCTGGTGGAAAAACAAGTTCGGCATCCAGCCGAATCAACCCAACGGCGATGCCGTAGACAATCCAAATGAACCCAAAACCCGGGTATTCATCTACACCAAGGAGAATACGTGGCTGGTCGGAGCGACTTTGATTTTCTAGGCGTTTCACGATGGTCCGGAAAGCGCAAATCAGGAGGACTTCACCGATGATACCCACGGCAAAAGCCAAGCTGCTCGAAGGTAAGAGAGGCCTTATTGTCGGAATCGCAAACGATCAGTCGATCGCGTGGGGTTGTGGCCGGGCGTTTCGCTCGTTGGGAGCGGAACTGGCGGTCACCTATCTCAACGAAAAAGCGAAGAAATACGTCGAACCATTGGCCGATGCGCTCGACGCGTCGATTCTAATGCCTCTTGACGTTCGTGCGCCCGGCCAGATGGAAGCGGTGTTCGAGCGGATCGCAACGGAGTGGGGCAAGCTCGATTTTGTCGTGCATTCGATTGCGTTCTCACCCAAGGTGGCGCTGCAAGGACGTGTGGTAGATGTGTCGCTCGAGGACTTCGCTACCACGATGGAAGTTTCATGTTGGACATTCATTCGCATGGCGCACTTGGCGGAACCGCTGATGCCCGACGGCGGGACCTTGTTCACCATGACTTATTACGGCAGTCAGATGGTCGTTGAGAATTACAACATTATGGGGGTTGCCAAAGCTGCCCTCGAGGCGGCCGTTCGTTACATTGCCGCTGAATTGGGACCCAAGGGCATTCGAGTTCACGCCATCTCGCCGGGTCCGTTGGCGACGCGCGCCTCCTCGGGAATTCCGGAATTTGACGAACTCCTCGATAAGGCGAGGGCGAAAGCGCCGGCGCGGAGCTTGGTCAGCATCGAGGATGTCGGTAATGCAACCGCCTTTCTGGCGCATGACGCGGCACGCCTTATCACCGGCGAAACGCTCTATATCGATGGCGGCTATCACATCATGGATTAGTAGCTGTCAGCCTGCAGCACAATGTGACAATTTGATGAATCAATCACTCGCGCTCCGCTAGAGATCATAGGTAGTTGGCCTAATGGTTGTCGAACGGGAATCTCTCTAGAGTCCACTCAGGTTCCGCGCGATACCAAGGAGACGAACATGAGTTCAACAGACGTTTCGAATTTTTGGGGCCCGTACCGCGCCGCAATGGACTACTTCTTCGACGCCGCCCAGCGCAGCGTGCTGTATTGGGATGTCATGCGCCAGCGCGGCAATCAATATCGCGAGCATTTGGCGGAAACTGCTCCGCATGTGCTGGATTATCAAGTCGAGCTCATCGTCGACGGCCGCCAACTGGAGCGGCCGGTGAATTACGCCCTTGTGCGGATTGTGCCGCCTGCAGAAATCGCGATCGACCAGACAAAAAGGCCGTTTGTCATCGTCGATCCCCGCGCCGGACACGGTCCCGGGATCGGCGGCTTCAAGGCGGACAGTGAAATCGGCGCTGCGTTCAAGGCCGGTCATCCGTGCTACTTCATTGGTTTCCTTCCCGAACCGATGCCGGGACAGACCATCGAGGATATCGCCCGTGCCGAGGGGCAATTTCTCGAACGCGTCATTGCGTTGCACCGCCAAGCGGACGGCAAGCCCTGCGTCGTTGGGAATTGCCAAGCCGGCTGGGCGGTGATGATGCTTGCCGCTCTTCGGCCCGAGCTTTTCGGTCCAATCATCATCGCCGGCTCGCCGCTGTCGTATTGGCAGGGCGTGCACGGCAAAAATCCCATGCGCTACAGCGGTGGGTTGCTGGGCGGCAGCTGGTTGACCGCCCTCACCGGCGATTTGGGTCACGGCAAGTTCGACGGCGCTTGGCTGGTGCAAAATTTTGAGAGTCAAAATCCCGCAAACACCTTGTGGAGCAAGAAATACAATCTCTATTCGAAGATCGACACCGAGGCGCCGCGCTATCTGGATTTCGAGCGCTGGTGGGGCGGTCACGTGAACATGAATGCGGAGGAAATGCAGTTCATCGTCGATGAGTTGTTCATCGGCAATAATCTGGCCGCGGGAAAAATCGAAACATCGGACGGCACGGCAATCGATCTGCGCGAAATCCGCTCGCCAATCGTGGTCTTCTGCTCCAAAGGGGACAATATCACGCCGCCGCAGCAGGCTCTTGGCTGGATTCTCGATCTCTATCAGGACGTCGAGGAGATGCGCTCTTACGGCCAGACCATCGTCTACACCATTCACGAGAAGATCGGTCACCTGGGCATCTTTGTTTCGGCCAGCGTGGCGCGAAAAGAGCATGGTCAGCTTTCCAGCAACATCGACCTGATCGATACGTTGCCGCCCGGCCTGTACGAAGCGACCTTTGAGGCCAAGAGCGCGGATACGGCAAATCCCGATCTCGTCAGCGGCGAGTGGGTCATGCGCTGCGAAGCGAGGACACTCGACGATATCCGAGCGCTCGGGGGCAATGACGCGGCGGACGAGCGCTGCTTTGCGGCCGCCGACAAGGTTTCTCAGACCAATCTCGCCCTGTATCGCACGTTTATGCAGCCTGTTGTTCGTGCTTTCGTCAACGCACCGCTGGCGGATTGGATGTGGCAAATGCATCCGTTGCGCTTGCAGTATGAGGCTTTCTCCAACGCCAATCCCCTGATGGCATCCGTCGCCCCCTTGGCTGAAGAGGTTCGCAAGGATCGCAAACCCGCGGCCGCGGATAATCCTTTCTTGGCAATGCAGGAAAACCTTTCGCGCCAAATTGTCTCCTCGCTCGATGCATGGCGTGATGCGAACGAGGCGATCGCCGAAAGCATGTTCCGGATGGTGTACGGATCGCCCACCCTGCAGGCCGCCGTCGGCGTCGACCCGGCCGGCACGCGCCCGTTGCGGCAAGCGGCCAAGAGTGCGTCACATCGCCAATTCATCGAGCAACGCGCTGCCGAACTCAAGGCAAGGATTCCCGCCGGCGGCCTGCGCGAAGCGGTGATCCGGGCCCTGCTGTATCGTGGCCACCTCGCGTGCCGTGGCGGACGAGCGCGGCTTCGGTGCGCTGCGCCGCATTCGGCAGGCCGAAAGCGACATCTCCTTGTCGGCTTTCAAGGCGATCGTCCGCGAGCAGTCCTACATGCTGCTGATCGATGCCGAGCAGGCCCTGACCGCCATTCCGTCGATGCTCCCGGCCGATGCTGGCGCGAGGAAAAAGGCGTTCGAACTGATCACTCAAGTTCTGGGTGCACGCGGCGAATATTCAGCCGAAGACAGCGAGCGCATCAAACGGGTGGAGCAGCTCTTTGGGATCTCGGCGCAGCCGAGGGCGGAAGCGAAATCCGTACCGAGCGGCGTTGAACCATGGAGCGAGCCGACACGACCGCCCAGGCGCAAAGCGAGTTAGGTGCACTTGTGGCTATCGGTCCTGCGGCTCATCCTGCTGAATCGAAATACGACCGCCTGATCGCACGTGCAAAGGGCGTGGCCGCGGCGAAAACGCTCGTGGTATTTCCGTGCGACGAGACCTCGCTTCGCGGCGCGAGCGATGCAGCAGCGGCCGGCATCATCACGCCGATCCTGGTCGGTCCTGCGGCGAGGATCGGCGCCGTCGCTCGCGAGCACGAGCTGGATATCGGAAAATTCAAATTGGTCGACACTTCGGACAGCGAGGCGGCCGCGGCGAAGGCCGTCGCAATGATCCACGCCGCAGAAGGCGAACTGCTGATGAAAGGCAGTTTGCATACCGATGAGCTGATGCGTGCGGTGACCGCTTCGGGCACCGGTTTACGGACGTCCCGACGGATAAGCCACGTCTTCATCATGGATATTCCGGGCTATGCCGAAACTTTGTTCATCACAGATGCCGCGATCAATATCACTCCCGATCTCGACGCCAAGCACGACATCATTCAGAACGCCATCGATCTCTACACCCAGGTGGGACTGGGCACCCCGCGTGTCGCGATTCTATCTGCCGTCGAAACCGTTACCGCCAAAATACCGTCGACCATCGATGCGGCGGCGCTTTGCAAAATGGCCGACCGCAAGCAGATCGTCGGCGGCATAGTTGACGGCCCCCTCGCCTTCGACAACGCGATCGATCCCGAGGCGGCGAGGATCAAGGGTATCGAATCCCCGGTCGCGGGACGGGCGCAGATCTTGGTCGTACCCGATCTTGAAGCCGGCAACATGCTCGCCAAAAATCTCATTTACATGTTGAAGGCGGATTCGGCCGGTCTCGTGCTCGGTGCACGCGTACCGATCATTCTTACCTCGCGTGCGGATTCCGTACGCAGCCGCCTGGCATCGTGCGCCGTCGCCGTGCTTTACGCCGCGGCCCGTCGCGCCAGCGCAAAAATGGCTCCGGCCTGATTGGAAATGGACGCTATTCTAGTCGTCAACGCGGGTTCCTCGAGCGTTAAGTTTCAAGTTTTTGGCCTCGCGGCTGCCGGCGATCCGCGGCGGCTGGTCAAAGGACAGATGGACGGGATCGGGACTCAGCCGCGGCTGCGCGCCGAGAGCAGCGACGGCTCGCCATTGATCGACAAGTCATACGCGCCGCGTGAGATTGCGGACGTTGCCGCCGCAATCGCAACCACCGGAGATTGGTTGCGGGAGACGCAGAACCTTCGCCTTGGCTGCCGTCGGCCATCGCGTGGCCCATGGTGGCCCGCAATATGATCGACCTGTCGTCGTCGATCATGCAGTGCTGGCCAGTCTCCAACGTTACGTTTCGCTTGCGCCATTGCATCAGCCGAATAACCTTGCGCCCATTCAAGCACTGCTCACGCATCGGCCGGAACTGGTCCAAGTCGCGTGCTTCGACACGGCGTTTCACCGCGGCCACAGCAAGGTCGCCGAGCATTTCGCGATTCCTGAAAGATTTTACGCCGAGGGTGTCCGACGCTACGGCTTTCATGGCCTCTCCTATGAATATGTCGCCGGCCGCCTGCGACGACATAGCGCCCGCCGTCGCGAAGGGTCGTGTCATCGTCGCTCATCTGGGCAGCGGTGCATCGATGTGCGCGCTTGACAATGGGCGAAGCGTGGAAAGCACGATGGGCTTTACCGCTCTCGACGGGTTGCCGATGGGCACCCGACCCGGGCAGATCGATCCAGGGGTGTTATTGTATTTGATCACCGAAAAGGGAATGAGTCCGGCGGCGCTCGAAGCGTTGCTTTACCGGGAGAGCGGGCTCAAAGGAATGTCCGGTATCAGCAGCGATATGCGGGAGCTGGAAGGCAGCGATGCACCCAGCGCCGCACTTGCGGTCGACTACTTTGTCTACCGGATCGGTCTCAATGCCGGAATGCTGGCGGCGGCGCTCGGCGGCCTCGATGCGTTTGTGTTCACTGCGGGGATCGGCGAGAACTCGGCAAGCATTCGCGCCCGTGTAGCGGAGAAGCTCTCCTGGCTTGGCGTTGACTTTCGACCCGCGGGCAAACGTAGAAGCGAAAATCGCTCATATCGCAACCGGAGAGCCGGGTCGGTCTTTACGTCATACCGACCGACGAAGAGCTCATGATCGCGCGTCATACGCTATCGCTGCTCAAAAGACGCGACGCTTCTGTAGGCTCGATTGGCTAGCAGGTCACCACGCGACAAGAGGCCTTCATGGAGGATGTTGACTTCGGCCCCCTAATGGACGCCCATGCGCTCATTGCATTCTTTCAAGGTCAGCCGGTCATCACTCTTTTCCTGCTGCTCGGCTTCGGTTATCTCGTGGGGCGAATCACCGTGGCGGGGTTCTCACTCGGACCGGTCGCCGGAACCCTGTTGGTGTCGATCGCGCTCGGCCAGCTCGGGTTTCGGATGAGCGCCGGCGCACAAGCGGTTGGGCTGGCGCTGTTCATCTTCTCGATTGGCTATCAAGCAGGCCCCCGATTCCTCGAAATTCTAAAGTCCGATGGCTTACGCTATTTCGCGCTAGCAGTATTCGTCAGCGTCATCGGCTTCCTCATCACGTGGGCCGCCGGCAAGTTGCTCTCGCTCCCCCCGGGTGCGAATGCGGGTCTCCTCGCGGGCGGATTCACCTCGAGCCCGACGCTTGCAGCGGCCGAGAGTGCGATCCAATCGGGGCTCATTGCGCTGCCGGCCGGATGGACTGTCGAGCGCGTGCTCGCCTCCATCGGCACGAGCTATGCCATTACCTATGTGGTGGGAACGATCGGGGTGATCGCCATCGTCAGTGTGCTTCCCAAGATCTTCGGCCTCGACCTCGAAGCAGAGGCGCGCCGGCTCGAGGTCACCCCCGAGGCGACGGAACCCCTGCAGGCCCGGGCATAGCGTGGAGAACGACGAATTTTGTCGTCCGACGATCGCCGAACTCAAAGAGCGCTTCTGGGATGAGCTGTCGACCGTTCGCATTCGCCGGGATCTCGCGTGGCTCAAGCCCTCGGCCGGCGATCACCTGCGCAAGGGCGATGAAGTTTACGCCTATGGCTATGCGAACTTCTTCCGCGGTGGCATCGATCGAGCGGGCCCGGAAATTCGCATCCTGAACGAGACCGAGCTCTCGGCATCCTGGACGCATGTCGTCGTCGTACGGCAGGGAGCGATTGGCCAGACATTGCGCAGCCTCGATCTCGCCCGGCGGTGCGGTCTCGTCGTCAGTCAAGTGAGGCGCGACGGTCGCGCCTTGCCTGTGGTGGCCGACCTGCAACTCGAGCGGGGCGACATGTTGACGGTGTCGGGCCCTGTCTGGGGCGTCAACGCCGTCCCGCAAATCCTGGGGCCGGTCGAGGTGAACGTGATCGAGACCGACATGACGATCTTTGCCTTCGGCATTGCGCTGGGGACGGCCCTTGGGCTCATGTCGATGACCATTGCAGGGATTCCACTTTCTCTCGGGACGGCGGGAGGACTGCTGCTCGTCGGCGTGACAGCGGGCTGGCTCAACAGCACACGTCCGTCCGTGGGACGCTTCCCGGAGGCCGCGCGCTGGGTTCTGATGGAGTTCGGATTGCTGATCTTCATCGCCGCGATCGGCCTCAACTCCGGTGGACAAATTGTCGAGACCTTCAAGCAGGCCGGGCCGGCGCTGATAATGGCGGCCGTCTTCGTCGTCGCGCTGCCGCTCCTGCTCGGCTATGCATTCGGCAGAAAGGTGTTGGGACTCGAACCTCTGGTCTTGCTCGGTGCACTGGCCGGCGCAATGACCTCCGGGCCCGCCCTCAACCTCTTGACCCAGCAGGCCAGGAGTTCAGTCCCTGCGCTCGGCTACACCGGTACCTACGCGCTCGCCAGCATCATTTCGACGATAACCGGCACCTTGATCCTGTACGTGTGAACCGCGGCTTCCGGAGCCATCGCCCTGAGCGCTATCGGGGTACGCCGAGCCCTTGTCGATCTTCCTTCAAGGCGTCGACTCTTGCCTCGTCATCCACGAAGGAACGCACGATCGAGGCCTCAAGTCGGCCAGCCCAGTATGCAATTGCCGCACGGCGTTCCTTCGGTAGCGCCCCGGCGAGATCCGCAACGAGCGCGTTCATTCGCCGCATGACTTGCACGCTGGTAGCCCCGCAGAAAAGGATCTCACTGAAAGCAAGTCGAAGAAGATCGTCCCACGTGGGAAATGGGATGACCAAGCGCAACTCACCGCCGCTGTCGCGATACGCTCCAATGTCCAGGTGGCGTTGTCCAAGTCGCAGGAGCAGGTCCTCGATCTCGTCAAGCGCTTGAACTGCCGTTGTCGGATCGTTGATCGCCGGCGACAGGGCCTTGATGGCGATGTCAACCAGAAGACGGAGGGCATACTTCGGGTCTTGCTCGAATGTACGGCCGTTACCCAGTTCAATGGCATTCTTCAGCTGCCGCTCGTCGATCGATGTACGTGCACCAAGGACGTGCAGCAGCGGCATTGACTGCAAAACGGTATCGCCGACCGCAGGGAGTACCTGAATGACTCCGCCGGAGTTTTGGGCGAGATGCACCAAATGCGCGGTATTGATCGCCTGGAGCGAGCGGGGCGCTCCCTCATGAACCAACGTCTGAGCGCGGGGCAGTTCATTGAATTCTCCGGAAACGATGATTGACCCACCGGAATTGAACGGCGGATAAGCCGTCGCAATCACTTTCCGTCCCTGGTCACCGGTGAAAACCAGCATGCGGTTGATCTGGAGCAATCCGATCCGCTGGATGAGCGCGATGAACATCGCGACGCTCGCCAGAAGCAAGACTGCCACCGCCATAGTGCTGATCAATGGAACTCGTCCAGACCCGCTTCGGTCGACCCCCGCCAGCGCCGCGATTGCATAGAGAAATGTGGCGGTGAATATGCCGAGAGCGTGCGACATCACCGGATCGCGCGCTATCCACAACACGAGGCGCGGTGAGTAGGCGGTGGCGCTGAACTGAACCATCACGAAGCCCAGCGAGAATACGATGCCGGTGAGCGCTATCATGCCCGAGGCGATCGAGGAGAAAATGGCCGTTGCCGCGGAAATGCTGAGCGCAGCGGAGAGCCCGGGAAAGATTTGAGCTTCATGTCCCGGGAAAAACAGCCCTGCCGCCATTGCGAGGCCGGCATACAGCGCAGGTATTCCCCAGGGGGCCAATTGACGCTTGTAGTTTTTGTACCTCGCTCCCCTCATGGTTGATCGCAAGCGGTCTAAATCAGGGTTGCTTTTCAGCGGGCGTCCAACTCGGGTCGGGGTCGTATGCCGTGAGGCTTTTCGCGAGCTTCTCGGTGTCATCTCCGAGATCCTTTTGATAGATGACTCCGTCCTGTCCGACGATGAATGTCACCACGCCGCTCGCACGATACTGTGCGGGCCACGCCACCGCGGCGAAACCCCCGGTCAGCGCTCCATTCACCAGATAGCTCTTCGCGCCTCCGGGTGCGCTCGGCCCCTGCGCCGTCAATAAGCGGTAGAAATAGCCATGGTAGGGAGACCCCGTGCCCGCCTCGTACCCTTCCCCTGTCGCCTGCGCGAGGAGCGGACCCGCAGGGCTTGCGGGTTCACCCGGCTGCACTTCCCAGTATAGGCCGTTGCGGTGACCGGGACTGCTCAGCAATCTTGCGGCGTAGGTCTTCGCTGGATTATGTTCGGCGTTCATGGCCGCATAATCGTTTTCAGCGTCGACGATTCCTCTGCACACCGCGATTGCATCGAGCTCATTGCGTCCGATGCGACGGAGCACGAGTTCCTCCGCGCCGGCAGCGCCGTCGAACTCCCACCGTCCGTCGCGTCGCACGAGCGGCGTCGGCAGCTGAAACCCTCGAGCACCGACGGTCAGCAGTTTGCGATCCGCTCCGTCGGCGGTCAACCGGTGCCTGGTATGGTAGGCCTTGGCGAAATTCTCGCGGTCTCTTTTATCGGCGACGGGATCTCCGGATTCCACCAGTTCATCGGATCCCGGCCCGAATATCGCCCGCAGCCGCGCGGTGTCGTTGCTGTGCGCTGCGGCCACCAGCGCGCGCACCGCTTGGGCCGCGGTGGCGAAACTTTCATGTGTCGGCGCCGCCGACTGTGCCTGCGCCATTGAACCGCCAAGCATCACGAGGAACACGAATGAGGCGCACTGCAGCCGCGGCACGGCGCGTAGCCGATGGGACAACGATGCCGATGTCATTTTCGTCCCCCCCGCTGTTGATTGTTGGGCATCGGCCGTGTACCGCCGTTGGCAACGCTGGCACGGCCTCGATTTTCGGCCGCTCGATTTTGTGTGGCACCGGCCCCGGCGCTTCCGCGACCTGCGGATGCGCCGGCAAACGCCGTGTCCCGCCCCGGCCCGCTCGACGGGGTGGCGGGACGCGTCGATGGGCTCGCGGGACGGGGCGCCTGAGTAACGGGGCGCGCGGGCGCAGCGCCGCCGCGACTTGGTTGCGCGCCGCTCGAAGCCCTACCAAAACCTCGATCGGCGGTCGGGCGACCGCTGCCTGCGCCGGGACGGGTCGCCGCGTTCGCGGAGCCAGCCGCCGGTGTCGCGGGTCGCGCACCTTGGTATTGCTGCTGGCCCTTCCATGAAGGGGCGGCCGCGCCGGTGCCAGTTGCCCCTCCCGCGGCGCGGTTGCCATTAAAATTGTTGTTGATCGTCACGTTGTTGCCGTTATTGCTGTTGTTGCCACGACCTACGGTCGTGCTGTTGCCCGAATTCGTCGGTCGATAGGCTCCTGTGCGGTTGCTGACATTGTTGCCGACGAGGGGCGGAGGGGAGTTGCCGGGACGCTGATTTTGATTGCCGTTGAAGCGATTGTAGTAGTTGCTGTTGTTGTATGCGGGCAGCGTGCTCGCACGATTCCATGCGTTCGGGTAGTTCGCCGGGGGCCGATACCCATACCCCGGCCGGTACCCCGGTGGGTAGCCACGGTTGTAATTCGGTGCGTACACATACACATTGCGGCCGTAGGGATTGCCACCATACCAGACGCCGCCGCCGCCCCAATTCGGGTACGGGTAATAGTTGTGATTGTTGAACATGCTGCCGACGATCACTCCCGCCGTAAATCCGATCAGGCCCGCGGCAATCACATCGCTTGAGGTCGGACCTGCTACGGGCGCCGGGGGAGGAGGCGTGGTGTACACGACCTGTGGATTGTAGGTCGGCACATAGATCACCTTCGGGTCCGACGGCTGGATTACGATGACCTGTTGCTTGTCGACGGTCTGAGTCTCGACCTTTTGCTGCGGACTCGATTTGAGATTTCCTACTGACGCCGCCTGCGCGCGGAGACGCTGTACCGCTGCCATCACGGCGCCCTGGTCCGCGTTGAATGCCGAGCCCAACTGCTTCGTCCAGTCGAAGTTTTGGCACATCATGTCGATGACCGCAGGAAAGAGTACCAGCGCCTGCATCGGCGGACCGAAGCCTGCCTGCTTGGCTGCGTCCTGGAGCGACTGCCCTTGAAGGCTGGTGTTCTGGAGCAACCAGTTACCGCCATCCATGACCTCTTGTGGATAGGCCGCAGCGGCGAGCACCTGCGCCAGCAGCGCATCCGGGTACAGGGCAACTGGAGCGAGGAGTTCATCCAAGGCCGCAGGTGTCATGGCATCGGTGGAGGCGGGCGGGGCGGGTTGCGTTGCCTGCTGCTGCGCCTGCTCCACTGCCGGTTCTGTCTGAGGAAGTGACTGCGCAGGCTCGGGGCCGCTCGGGACCTCCTTGGTGGCGGGGGTATTGGCACCCTTGGAACCACAAGCGCTTAAACCGATCGCCGACAAGAGCAGCAGCTGTGGTAGCAGCGAACGAATCATCATCGGTGCCGGATCTGGGGTGGTGTTGGCGTAGCACATCGTACTGATACCTTCCGGCGGCGCTTGTCCCACACAAGAGGCCACACTGCATTGTCCGAGCCTGGGACACGCGTGCTCCCAATCCTCAAAATGCCACGGATATGAGACCGCGCCTATTGGTACAAGGGGCACTGCCGGAAAGCTTCATTGCACAGCATGATGTCGAGATTCGGGAATTGTCTGCTCGAGCCGGAGTTGATCACCCATGACATCTTGCTGTTTATATCCGCTCGGCCGTCGCAGCGCCCGACCATCGAGGCACCCGCCTACCGGCAGCGCCCGGATAGACCGATCCCATGGTCGGTGGCAGGTGGCGGTGCTGTGCGCGTCCCTCCTCGCGTACGGGAATGCCGCGACGTATGCACAGTCGGTGCCGCAGGATGCTTCGAGCACGGGTCAAACGGCCAGCGTGGTTCCGAATGATCAATTGGACTCGCTCGTTGCCCCGATCGCGCTCTACCCTGACCCGCTGCTCGCCCAAGTTCTCGCCGCATCCACATATCCCCTCGAACTCGTCCAGCTGCAGCAGTGGCTGGCGAAAAACCCTGGCTTGAAGGATCAACAGTTGACCGATGCAGTGCAGGAGCAGGACTGGGATCCGAGTGTCCAAGCCATGTCCGTATTCCCGGACCTGGTGAAGCAACTGGTCGAGAACATCAAGTGGACCACGGAGCTCGGGAACGCCTTTCTCGCACAGCAAAGCGACGTCATGGACGCGGTACAACGCATGCGCATGAAAGCCGAGCGGGCCGGGAACCTAAAATCCAGCGAACAGCAGAAGGTGGAAACCACGGTCGTGGAGGGCAAGACCGTCGTGATCATTCAACAGGCGAACCCGCAAATCGTCTACGTCCCCAGTTACAATCCTGTCGTGGTGTACGGGCCGCCCATCTACCCCTACCCACCAATCTACTATCCTCCGCCTAGTTATTACGCAACCGGGATGGTCATTGCCTTCGGAATCGGTGTAGCCATGGGATCTTACTACCACGGCGGTTGGGGCTGGGGCTGCGGATGGGGACACAGCAACGTGAACATCAACGTCAACAACAATTACGTCAGCCGCAGGACCAACATCAACACGGGGAACATCAATACCGGCAACATCAACAGGGGCAACATCAACACCGGTAACCGCCCGAGCACTCTGCCTGCGGGCGGCAACTCCTGGCAGCACAATCCTCAGCACCGGGGCGGTGTTCCCTACCCCGACCAGTCGGTCGCGAATAAATTCGGCGGTACCGCTCGCGGCGACTCTCTGGCCACACGGCAGGCAAATGCCCGCCAGCTCCAAACCGGTCAAGCTTCCCAGCAACTACCCAATCGCGGGGCGGGAGGTGCCAATGCCTCCACTCGGCCCGGAGGAGCGGGCGGCGGCAATATGGGTGGTGGTGGCGGCAACATGGGTGCCGGCCAAGCCCGTCAAGGCGCTCAGCAAATGCCCGGCAGCATGAACCACGGGGCGGGAAGCGCGGGCAGTATGGGCGCGAGCTCGGGGGCAGCGGGCAATCGTGTGGGTAACCGGCAAGTTCCCGGCGGTTCCGACCGAGGTAGCGCATTCGGTGGCGCCGCCGGTGGAAGCGGCAGCGCTGCTCGCGCCAGCAGCCAGCGCGGGGCATCCAGTGCAAGTGGTGCCCGCGGTGGTGGCGGCGGCTCGCGGAGAAGGTGAACCAGCCCATGGCCGAGGAAGGACTCATGAATTCAACACCAGCGAACCTCGTTCCGTCCAGAATCTCACTCTGTTCGTGGACAATGCTCGTTTCCTGCTTCCTCGCGTTGTTGCCTTCGCCGGCGCCGCAGGCGCAATCCGTCGCACCGGCGACAGCGTCGGCGCCACAACGAGGGTTCACGACGGCGCAGCAGGCTGCTGATGCGCTCATTCAGGCGGCCAGAAACTATGACGTTCCGGCACTCAAGGAGATCTTCGGATCCGCAGGCAACGATCTGCTGCCCGCGGCGGACCCGGTGCAGGATAAAAACCAAACCGCTGTATTTGCCGCGAAAGCCGCCGAAAATGTTTCGCTGGCGACAGACCCTGGCAACCCGTCCCGAGTCATTCTCATCGTCGGCGAGGAAGCTTGGCCCTTTCCCGCTCCCATCATTGAGAAGGGCGGCAAATGGTACTTCGATTCGAAGGCCGGTCGCGATGAAATCCTCAACCGACGCATCGGAACCAATGAACTCGATGCAATCACCGTGTGCCGGGGATTCGTGGAGGCTCAAGAAGAGTATGCCTCGCAGATTCACGATGACTCCGGCGTCAATCAGTACGCGCAGCGCGCGATCAGTACCGATGGAAAGCACGATGGGCTCGCGTGGAAGAATTCCGATGGTACCTGGGGCGGTCCGGTGGGCGAGACCGTTGCGAAAGCGATCGAGCAGGGCTACACGAGCAAAGGCGAGCCCTTCCACGGCTACTATTACAAGGTTCTAAAAGGGCAGGGTTCCGCCGCCCCGCATGGCGAAATCGATTATGTGATCAACGGCGTGATGATCGGCGGCTTTGCGTTGATAGCGTGGCCTGCGCAGCATGGGGTCACCGGCGTCGAGACCTTTATCGTCAGCTACAACGGAATCGTCTACCAGAAGAATCTCGGGCCGGATACCGCAAAGATCGCCGAGGCGATGGAACGCTACAATCCGGACAAGACCTGGAAGCGCACCGATGACAACTGGTGATCGGCGAGCAGGGGAGACGCGCCGGCTGGCAAAGAGATAGCTGTGCGGAGGAGCGCCGGCAGTGTCCATCGTGGATATCACCCGGTCACGCTTTCGGTCATTACCAGTCCATTAGCCCAAAGTGCAATGTCTCTCGAAGGAGATTCTCGATAATCTTTTGCGCCGATCGTGGAACCAGAGATATCCGCACCGGCGTCACCGAAGAGGAGAGCTTTCATAATGAAATTCCCGATATTCCCTATAGCAGGTGCGGCACTTCTGTTGGCGAGCTGTGTATCGCAGCAGAAATATGAAGCGTCCCAACAAAAGAACACGGAGCTGGAGCAAGAATACCAGCAGCTCAACCAGGCGATGGGCGCCGAGGTCGGAGCCAAGAACATGCAGATTTCGCGGATGCAGGACGCGATCAAGGTCTCGGTCAACAGCGAGCTGCTGTTCCCCTCGGGCGGCTGGGAGATGTCCACCGCCGCGAAGGCGAGCATTGCCAAGATAGCCGTGATTCTTGCGCCTCATCAGACCACCAAGATCAACGTGAATGGCTATACGGATAGCACGCCGATCGGTCCGGGACTGGCGAGGCAGGGCGTCACGACCAATCTCATCCTGTCGCAAAGACGAGCCGATAACGTGATGCAGTTCATGATCTCGCAGGGCGTCAATCCGGCTCTCGTTTCGGCCCAAGGCTTCGGCGAGGCCGATCCGGTCGCTCCCAACGATACGCCGGCGGGCCGGGCGCAGAACCGGCGCGTGGAACTCACCGTCGCGAAGGTCACCCAGTAAGGCAGCGACCGTTCACAGGTCGAGTTGCGTTATTAGAGCGAATGGCCGAGCGACGTGATCACGTTCCAATCGTTGCAACGCGCCGTCTCGGCGGGTTTGTTGTCGTTGCTGTCGTTGAAAGTGATCTGCAGCAAAAAGATCGGTGATCAGCTCATGTTTCAACTTGAGGGCGGCCTCGCCACGCACACGACCGATGTCATTGAGGCTCGGTAGGACGGTGAGGTTCGCCGTCACATTTGTCTTCGGGCACTGCCGAATAACCGCGTGCCGTTGCTAAGCTCAATATTCAGGTCCTGGTTGGTCGTGAGCGATACGATATGGGTCCAATCGAAGTAAATCGTGCCGACGTGGCTGGTCTTGAACTTCAGTTGCCCCGAGCCCAGTTCCAGCACTTCGCCCGTGATGTGATCGCCATTGTCCAAAACCACGACATCGGTCTTGTCCGCGCGTACGGGGCTGGCCAGTAAACCGAGCGGCAGTGCTGCGGCCGCGAGCGATTTGAGCGCTGTCACTTTGGTCGGTGTGGGTCCTTTGGAGGTTCGCAATATCGTCAAACGATGGCGTGCCTTACCAGCGGAACGATGCCCCGATCATGGGGCCTGTCATCCGTATCTTCTCCAAGATCGGCCGGTCGGACAGTTGGTACGTCAGATTGCGAACGGCGAGCGATACATCGCCCCAGTGAAAGTGATAGCCGACACCGAGGGATTCGTTGTTCTGCCAGTTCTTGTTGCCGTCGGCGACGTCCGCCTCATAGGGGAGGTACCACTTACCGTCGCCGCTCAGGCGCAGCGACCCCCTCACGCCGATGAGGCCGTCGGTGAAATCCGCCTTCGGCCAAAAGCCACCGCCCACCATGATCGGGAGCGGCGGGGCGGTGAACTCGTAGGAGAGTGAGATCGCGAGGCTCGTGTAGCGCAGCCCCACCATCACATCGAGCGTGCCGACGTCATTGTTCATCACCGTGTACGAGGGAGCGAGGGTCCAGATCGACGCCCGCGCTCCGGCGTCGATGGTGCGAGTCACGGAGAGCGTGGGAAGGCCACCCGGCAGGCCGATCCGCCTCTCGTGAGTCGGGTTGGCCGACAGGTTCAGGTACACAAGGTCCGTCCAGATCGCCCAATCGCCCTTCCGGATGGTGCCGTCGAGGAATGCGGCCAGATTTACATGCTTCAAGTATTGGCTCGGCTGGGTCTCGATGGTCGGATTGCCTCCGCCCGCAATGGGCGGGAGCTGCACCGTCGTGTACATCCACGGCAGCCATCCGTATGGCGATGCCTCGATGTGCCATTGGCCGTCCCACATGTTGATGCCATCCGCGACCGCGATCACATCCTGAGCCGGTGCACTGGACGATTGAAGCGCACCGAGACCGAGAATGCTCGCTGCAATTCCGAGCTTCAAAGATTTCATGTATCGCATGAAGCAACCTTCTCCGTGAGGGAAAACACCCGAGCGTCGCGGCATTTCGAGTGTCGCAACGACTGAAAACACGCTCACATTCGCGCAAATGGCGAACTTTCGGTATGGGGCGAAAGGCTTAGTCCGGGGTGCTTGACTGCGATGTAGTTGACGGCGTGGTTACCCCTCGCGGGGTTCCGAAATAGGTTGTTGCGCGGCACACCGTCAGCGGGGGTGCGGGAGGTTACGGGCACTCCCGGAACCGCACCGCCGGGACTGAATACTGATACGCTCAAGCTCGCCCGGGCGCATGGTGTGCCCATCTCAAAGGGAGTGGATAACATGAAGAAGACTATCTTAGCGACTGTGTGTGCCGGTCTCATCGGCCTGATGGCCTCGATGTCCGCGACTGCCGATTCAACCGTGCTGCGGGTGCTTGTAGTGCAGGCTCCCGATGTGGCTGCCTATATCAAAGAAGTTCAGAACTTGACGGCGCTCTACAAAAAGCTGGGCCAACCGGTCACGATTCGCGCCTGGCGTGCGACGTATGCGGGACCTGATACGGGCGCGATCATCGTCAGCGTCGAGGTTCCGAATCTCGCGGCACTTGCGAAGCTGAACGATACGGTGCAAACGAATCCGGACGTTGGTGCGGAGATGAAGAAGATCGTCGGTCTACGTCACGTCGTCTCGGATAGTCTATACGAGTCGTTGCCCTAATATGAAGCGTTCTCTTTTTGCCTTTCTTCCTGAGAGTCTATCAGGCGGCCTGCGGGACCAGTTGGACCTGGCAACCCAGGTCATTGATCCGTCGGACGAGGCGCAAGATGATCTTCTCACGGTCACGGCGAGTGAAGTGGGCGGCACCGAGGTCTTGGTACTCGACGCCGTTTTTCAGCATGTGGTAGGCGGCGGTGAGCATCGAAGAGGCGACGGCGAGGATGGCTTTTTTAGCGCCGCGCCTTGCGCGCAGGCGGTGGAACTGAGCCTGCAGGTAAGACTCTTTGACGCGCACCGCAGCCCAAGCAGCGCTGACCAGGGTGGTCTTGAGCCAAGGGGCACCCTTGCGCACGCGGGTGGAGCGGTGTTTGCCGGCGCTTTCGTCGCTGCGCGGACAGAACCCGGCCCAGGAGCGCAGATGGGCATCGGAGGCAAAGCGCGTCATATCCACACCGATCTCGGCCACGATGACATGCGCGGTCACATCACTGATTCCGGGCATGGTGCTCAAGAGTCGGGCGCTCTCATGGACCGACGCCAAGGCTTTTCCCACGGTAGCATCGATATCGGCGATCGCCTGCTCGAGCGTGGCAACCAGCTTCAAATGCACCTTCAGGAGCCCGCGGTGGTGAGGGCGGATGCGCCCGTGCAGGGCCTCGACCAGCTCGGCGCGCTTTTTGCGCGCCGTTCCCTGGGCGAGGTCGGCGAGCCGCTCTGGATCGCTCTGTCCGGCGATGAGCGCCTCGAGGATCGCCCGGCCGCTCTTGCCCAAGACGTTCGACAACACGCTGCCGAGTTTCAGATTCGCATCCTCAAGGACTTTCTGGATACGCGAGGAGTGCTGCGAGACCTCCCGCACCAGTTGTTTGCGGGTGCGCGTCAGATCCCGCAGCTCCTGGATCGGGGCCGGGGGCACGAAGCTCGAGCGAATCAGGCCATGCGCCAAAAGATCGGCAATCCACCCGGCATCACTCACATCGGTCTTACGCCCCGGAACATTGCGGATGTGCTGCGCATTGGCCAGAATGAGCTCGAAGTCCCCTTCCAGCAAATGCCACACCGGTTTCCAGTAGACACCCGTGGCCTCCATCGCCACATGCGTCACTCCCTGCGCGCTCAAGAACTCGTTGAGCTCAAGCAGCGCCGAGGTGGTCGTCGCAAAAGTCTTCACCTCATCGTGCACAGGCTCAGACACACAGCGAATACGTGCAACGACGCTGTCCTTATGCACATCGAGCCCCGCACAGCGCGGATACAACACTTCCATACAGCCTCCAGAATGATCGCTACGCTCAGGCGGCGTCAGGAGAGACCCTTGGTATCAAAATCTAATATTCGTGCTCCGGAGCGCAAGCGCTCGTGGCAACAATTCGGGGTGCTCGCAGGGTCTCCGGTCCAACTAGCTAACGGGCTCAAAGCACCAAGAGAAAACCGACCTCGGTCCCGACGCCGAGTTGATCCTAACCCAAAACCGCAGCGCCGAAACTACCGCTCTTACGCTTCATGTCTCGGGGTCGCGCGCAGTGCTATGGAAAACTAGCTAGTCTCCTGCGCCCGGCCTCATCGGCGTTGGCCCCCAATGCCCACGCTGCCGTTCCCGACTTTTGCCTCGAGTCATGCGAAGCGCGTTCGGCGTGGCCCACGTGCTTTTTCTGCCAATGAAGAAGGAAGGTCTGGTGCCGCATCCGCTTGCGTGCGGGTGTGGTTCGGTGTCAATATGAGTTAAATAAACAGATGGTTATGAATACTAAGTGATGTCGTTTATAACGAACGGAATTGACGAGTCGCGGGATTGCACGCGGTCGCATCGCATCTCACTGCGCGCCAATTGAACGCGCACAATCGAGCGATGGCGCAGTCAGTCCCCTCCGAACCCGTCGACCTGTCCGACTGGGATCCCGTTGTTTCGGGTAACGCCGAACTCAAACTGTCAACCGTGTTGGCGGGGCGCGCACCAGCTTTGCAAATGGAGTACGACTTCAAGGGGGGCAAAGGCTTCGTCGTCGCGCGCCGTAAGCTCAGCCGCCCGATGCCGGCGGAGTACGCCGTGCATTTCCGCCTGCGGGGCCGGGGAGGGGTCAATAACCTGGAACTGAAGCTCATCGATGCGACGGGCCGCAATGTGTGGCGATACGTCGAGAAGGACTTGAAGCTGCCGGCGCGGTGGAAGCGCATGGCAGTGCAGAGCCGGGATATCGAGTTTGCGTGGGGTCCGGCGAGCGGCAGCAATCTGTCTCAACTCGGTTCCCTGGAGCTCGCCATCGTTGCGGGTGAGGGCGGTGCGGGCACGGTATGGCTTGCCGATCTCCAAATCGAGGACTGCACCCCCGTGGATCCTCCGAGCGCGACTGCATCGAGCGCACAACCGCCATTCGAGGCCGCGCAGGCGTTGGTCGGCCCCGGTTGGAGGCCGCGACCCGAGGACTTGAAACCCTGGATCACTGTCGATTTCAATCAAGCTCGCGTCCTTGGCGGGCTCGTCATCGAGTGGCTGGACGATGCGCCTGCGAGCGGCTTTCGCATTCGCGGCTCGTTGAGCGGCCATCGCTGGAAGACGCTGTACACGGCGAGGAGGGCAGGGGGCAAGCGCAGCTACCTCTATCTGCCCGGACTCAAGACCCGATTTCTGCGCTTGGAAATCAATCAACCCACGGCGGGCGCTGCTCTGCGGCCGCAGTCGTTCGAATTCTCGCGCTCGATCCATGCCTTCTGGCACCACATCGCGGCAGCCGAGACCCGGGGATGGCATCCCCGTTGGCTGCACCGCGAACAGACCCTGTGGACGCCGACCGGTACTTCGCACGGCACGCATTGCGCGCTCATGAACGCGGACGGCATGGTCGAGGTGGGTCAGGGCTCGTACTCAATCGAGCCCATGCTGCGGATCGGAGAACGGCTCATCACCTGGACCGACGTGGGTTCGCGGCAAGAGCTCCTCGATGACTGGATGCCGGTGCCTTCCGTCATTTGGGACACCGCGGAGTGGCAGCTGCGTATCGAAGCGCAAGGGACGGTGAGCGGTGCCTGTCGCGTGCATTACCGATTCGAGAATCTGACGGATTGTGCCATGACGGCGCACCTCTTCGCGGTGGTGCGGCCTTTTCAGGTCACCCCCCCATGGCAGAGCTTTCGCAATTTGGGAGGCGTCAGTCCGATCCACGATCTGGCTTGGCGGGACGGGGCGGTCCACATCAACGAGGCCATGGCGATCGTACCGATGACCGAGCCGGCGCATTTCGGTGCAATGACCTTCGATCAGGGACTCATTGCGTCCACGCTTGTCAGCGGACGGCTGCCCGAGGATGCGCAGGCGCGCGATCCCTTTGGATTCGCCTCGGGCGCGCTCGACTTCGATCTATCACTTCGGCCCCGCGAACACTGCGAGCGCGTGTTGAACTGCATGCCGCTGGCTGCGATGCGCTCGACGGCGGAGCCGGCATTTGACTGGCGCCCGCGGATTGCCGTGGCTCAATGGACGGGCAATGGCTGGATCGGAGAAGCCGTCCGGGCGGCTCTGACCGCGACGGCGCACATCTTGGTGACCCGTTGCGGTCCTGCGTTGCAACCCGGGCCGCGCCGTTACACACGCTCCTGGATCCGGGACGGCGCCATGATGAGTGCTGCGTTGCTGCGCATGGGACACCTCGAGGAAGTCCGTGAGTTCATTCGCTGGTACGCACCGCATCAGCGCGCCGACGGGTTCGTCCCGTGTTGCGTCGATCAAGAAGGCATCGATTGGCTGGTGGAGCACGACAGTCACGGACAACTCCTCGCCTTGATCGCCGATGACTATCGCTTCACGGGGGACGATGGATTCCTGAGGGAATCGTGGGTTTTCATCGAAAAAGCCGCCCGCTACATCGAGTCCGCGCTGGGTCCGGAGGGACTGTTGCCGATCTCGGTCAGCCACGAGGGCTACCTCGCACAGCCCGTGCATTCGTATTGGGATGACTTCTGGGCACTGCGCGGTTTGCGCGAGGCGACGGATCTCGCGCGCGCCATCGGGCGGGAGGAGAGCGCCGAACGCTGGGAGGCATTGGCCGCGCGCTTGGCGGCGTCGCTGTTCCGCTCCATCGAGGCAACCCGCGCCGGGCGCAAGCTCGCGTTCATCCCCGGCAGCATCGAATGGGCGGACTTCGATCCGACGGCGACCGCGAATGCAATCTATTTGCTCGATGTACCGGAGGGGTTGAACCGAGCGGCAGTGGAACGAACCTTCGATATCTATCTCGACGACTGGCACGCCAAGCGCAACGGCACCGTCCCATCGCCGAGCTATACCCCGTATGAAATCCGCATCATCGGAGCATTGGTGCGCCTGGGCAGGCGCGACGCAGCATTGGAGCTGCTGCGGTTCTTCCTGTCGGATCGGCGCCCACCGCCGTGGAATCAGTGGCCGGAAATCGCGTGGAAGGATCAACAGGCGCCCGCCCATGTCGGGGACCTTCCGCACACTTGGATTGCGGCCGAATACGTGCTCGCCGTGCGCAGCCTTTTTGCCTACGAGCGCGAGGCGGACCGCACCCTCGTTCTCGCTGGGGGTCTGGCGCCCGAATGGATCGAGGGTTCAGGCGTCGAGGTGAATCAAATGCCGACTCTCTACGGGAGGCTCAGCTACACGCTGCGACGCACCGCCCCGGACACCATACGGTTCTCGATTCCCGGCGGCATCGCGGGCAGGCTGCTGCTGCGCCCGCCGCTCACCGCCCCTCTCGCCAAGGTGACGGTCAACGGGACGGCGTGGTCCGACTTCGATGCGGACTCGGTCACGGTCCTGCACAGCCCCGCAGATGTCATCTGCATCACGTTGTGAAGCGCGGGCAGCTGGTATTCTCGCCCCGAAGCGGTGACAGAGTGCTGAGCAGGTGACCGAACGCGCGAAAGAAATCTCCGGAAGCGCCTCCGAGGGCGAGACTGCGCATCTCGGGCTCGTGCGCGAGATGCTGATGATGGTCCGTGCGATCTTCGCTTCGCCCGCGGGCAAGGCGCTCATCGTCCTCGTGATCGTCATCGTTCTGGTGATCGCGGCCACCGCCTATGGCCAGATTCGTCTCAATCGCTGGAATAAGCCGTTCTACGATGCGCTGTCGCGCCGCGACTTTCGCGACTTTCTCTTTCAGCTCGGCGTATTCTTCCTGATCGCCGGGTGCTTGCTCGTCCTCAACGTGGCGCAGAGGTGGCTCAACGAGACGCTGCAGGTGAAGTTGCGCGAAGGGCTCGTGCACAGCCTCCTCAAGGATTGGATGCAGCCGCGACGGGCATTCTGGCTCGCCAATGCGGGATCGATCGGCGTCAATCCGGATCAGCGCATGCATGAGGACGCGCGGCATCTCACCGAGCTGTCGGCCGATCTTGGCATTGGCTTGCTGCAGGCCTCCGTCCTGTTCGGGATGTTCACGGGCGTCCTGTGGGGCCTATCGACCGACTTCAGCTTCCAGATCGGCGATCGGGACTATGCAATCCCGGGTTTCATGGTCTGGGCCGCCATTCTCTATGCGAGTGCGGGATCGCTTCTGAGCTACTGGGTCGGACGTGGCCTCATCGGCCGCAACGCCGAGCGCTACGCGCGGGAAGCGGATCTGCGCTTCTCGCTGGTGCGAGTCAACGAGCACGTCGATGACATTTCCCTGGCAGAGGGCGAGGCGGACGAGAAGCGCCGCATCGAGCTGCACCTCGGCAATGTGCTCGCCGCGACGCGCCGCATCGTCATGGGTCACACCAATCTCACGTGGGTGACCGCAGGCTTCGGTTGGGTGACCATCGTCGCGCCGATCCTGGTGGCGGCACCTCTGTATTTCACGGGCAAGGTCTCCTTCGGCGGCCTCATGATGGCGGCCGGTGCCTTCACGCAAGCGCAGTCCTCGCTCCGCTGGTTCATCGACAATTTCAGTGTCCTGGCCGACTGGCGCGCGACGCTGCTCCGGGTCGCGGTTTTTCGACATGCCTTGGTCAACACCCACGAGCCGCGAGGCTTCGAGAGCCGCATCGCTTACGCGGAAGGTGACCCCGGTGCCATAAAAATCGAGAATCTCGAGATTGTTTCGGCCGCCAATGCCGACATGCTGAAGGAAACGAGCGTGACCTTGAAGGCGGGCGAACGCATCCTCATCATGGGTGCACCGGGTACCGGCAAGACCCAGCTTTTCCGAGCATTGGCGGGGTTGTGGCCGTGGGGATCGGGATCGGTGACGCGCCCGACGGGCGAGCAGATCTTCTACCTCCCCCGGGGAACTCCGTATGTGCCGCGCGGTTCGTTGCGGGAGGTTCTGGCCTATCCGTTGAAGGCGGACAGTTTTGCAACGACCGCCTTTGCGCGTGCGCTCTATCGTCTCGGCCTCGAGCGCCTGGCGCCATTGCTCGACGAAACGCGGCGCTGGGACCGGGAACTGAGTCAGGACGAGCAGCTGTGCCTCGCAT
Source organism: uncultured Gammaproteobacteria bacterium (assembly GCA_963843295.1). Taxonomy (GTDB): domain Bacteria; phylum Pseudomonadota; class Gammaproteobacteria; order Steroidobacterales; family Steroidobacteraceae; genus Bog-1198. The sequence continues at coordinate 24,106 of CAWJJP010000013.1, forward strand.
TCGCCCGCATCTTGATCCAGGCGCCGCCCTGGCTGCTGATCGACGGGACATTGGGGGCGCTCGATGACGATGTCCTCGAGCTCGTCGTCGATGTCTTCAGCAACGAGCTCAAGGCCACGGGCGTGATTCATATCGGCGGTGCTGGCGAAGCATATCCGTTGTTTTCGAGCGTCCTGCATCTCATCAAGGCCACCCGGGCACCGACGCATGCGGCGGCCGCCAATGCACCTGGAAAAGGCCGATGAGAGAAAGAAATCCGGGATTGGCGCTTGCCGGCATGCGCACCGTCCTGTCGCTGATGTTCTGCATGCTCATCGTGCCTCATCCCGCGAAGGCGACCGCACCCGATCTCGAATTTCACGCGCCCGCAGCCGCGAGCGACCCATCGACCCCGGCGATTATGCGAGATCTCGCCGAGCGCCTTCTGCCCGTGTATCAGGAAGCCGACCCCGACCGCTATCTCGCCAATCTGTCGGCGCTGCAAATGGTGGCAGGCGACTATCGCGCGGCCAATGTCTCCCGGCAATCGCTGCGCGACCGGCTGCGGCGCAAGGATGCGGGGCGGCCGGTGGGTCGGGCGGTCATCTACGACATGTACGCCTCCGCCCGGGCGATGGAGGTCGAGAGTCGAATTCCATTCGCCGAGGCTTTCACGAAATCATTTCACGAGGCGCTGGATCGCCTCGATGATCGGGACGCATACGCAGTAACCCAATGGCTCGAGCGGTCGCTGCCCGAATTTCAGGATGCACTGCAGCGGTCCCTCGATCAGCTGCGCGCCAGCGGCAGTGTCAATCAATCCGAAGCGGTGGAGCTGGTCCGGGCTTATCTTTCGTATGACATCTATCGCACGGTGGCACCGCTGGTGGCTTCGCTCGACGCCGAAGAGGATCATCGACGCTACACGGCCGACGAAGAAGTGCGCATCAAGACGCCCGACGGTGCGAGCATTTCCGCCGTGGTGGTGCGCCCAAAGAATCCCGCCAAGCCCCTGCCGGCGCTGCTCGAGTTCACGATCTTCGACTCGCCGACCTTTGCCAAGGAATGTGCCGCCCACGGCTACGCGGGGGTGGTCGCGTACACACGCGGCAGACATGACGGTGTCCAACGAGTCGTACCCTTCCAGCACGACGGCGATGATGCCCGCGCGGTGATCAATTGGATCGCGAAGCAGGCGTGGAGCGACGGACGCGTGGGAATGTACGGCGAGGGTTATAGCGGCTTTGCCTCGTGGGCCGTAGCGACCAGAGCGCCGACAGCGCTCAAGGCGATTGCCACCTCGGCCGCGAGCGCTCCGGGCATCGATGTCCCGATGGCGGGCAGCGTTTTTCAAAACTCCGCGTATCGATGGTCCCTGTCGGTGACCGATACCAAGGAGTCCGACGAGAAGAGGTACGACGACGATGCGCTTTGGCGCTCGCTCGATCAGAAGTGGTACACGAGCGGCAGATCCTACCGCGAGCTCGGCAGGGTGTTCGGAACCCACAATCCCATCTTCATTCGCTGGCTGAACCACCCGAGCTACGATCGCTTTTGGCAAAAGATGATGCCGTACCGGGAACAATTCGCACACATCAACATCCCGGTGCTGACGACAACCGGCTACTTCGCCGCGAGCGAACCGGCCGCCTTGTATTACTTCAGCGAGCACTATCGATACAACCCGCGCGCGGATCATACGCTGCTCATCGGTCCCTACGATGATGGCGTCATGCAGCATGGCGTTCCGGCGGCGCTGCATGGTTATGAGGTCGATTCCATCGCCGTCATCAATCTTCATGGACTGCGTTATGAGTGGTTCGACCACGTGTTCAAAGGTACTGCTGCGCCTGCTCTACTGAAGGAACGCGTCAATTATGAAGTGATGGGTGCCAACACGTGGAGGCACGCGCCGACGCTGGAAGCCATGGGCAAGGGCGCCCAGCGATTCTATCTGGATGCCACCGCCTCGCCTGAGGGTTACCGCCTCACGCGACGCAAGAATGCGAAGCTCGCATTCCTGCGCCAGACGGTGAGTTTGGCCGATCGCACCGATGCGGGCTGGATGCCGCCGGTCGATCTCATCAGCAAGAACCTGGTGAGCCACAACAGCCTGCTGTTTGCGAGCGAACCGCTGTCCAAGCCCACCGAGGTCAGCGGCTTGTTTTCGGGCCGGCTCGATTTCACGGTGAACAAGATGGACGTCGATTTGAACCTCGTCTTCTACGAGCGCCTCGCGAACGGCGACTATGTCCGCCTGTTCAACCCAACATACGAGTTCCGCGCAAGCTATGTGCGGGACCGGGTGCATCGCCATCTTCTCAGGGCCGGCGAGCGCCAGGAGTTGCCGTTGATCGGTGAGCGTCTCACGAGCCGGGAGCTGCAGGCGGGTAGCCGCCTGGTGGTGGTGCTCGGCATCAATAAACGTCCGGATCGGGAGATCAACTACGGCACGGGCAGTGATGTGAGCGAGGAATCCATCGCCGATGCCCGGGTCCCCGTCAAGATTCGCTGGTACAATGACAGCTACATCGACATTCCCGTTCGCAAGTAGCAGCTCGGACGTCCGCCCGCTGGCTGTGTGAGTCGACTAAGGCGGTGTTAGTCGACTAAGGTGTTAGTCGACCAGATTGAAATGACGCGCCGCTCATGGCTCTCTAGGTGATATATCTTCATCTGTGTCGCAGATGACACAAGTTGTGGAAACTACGTAGTCGACTAGATATATCGTCCGCCCCTCACCTGCCTGTGATATGTTCGCTACCGCACAGACGCTCCTGACCTATAGTCGCATTGTCATATCGAAAGAATAAGATGCTGGAAACGGCGCCGAGATTGCCGAGTTCATGCGCCGTCAGGTCACCGCCGGTCGAAATGGAAGAGAGCGGCCCGCGCTGAGCGACAGTGGCAATACCACGGAGGTGGTGTTCGAATGATGGGATTGGTAAACGAAGCTGTGGCAAATAGCAACAGCGCTGAGGCGATCGACGGTGTCGCGGGATCCGAGAGCGGTACCGAGCCCCGCGGCGTTGCTCGCACACCGGGAAACAAGACCCGGTCGACGCGCTCGCCCACCAATGGCGAAGAGCAACGCGTGCTCATCTCATCGATCGACACCCTGGGCTTCTGGAGTTGGACTGCCGCACCGGAACGAGTCTGGGCCGATGCGCACGCGCGACGGATCCTCGGCTTCGAAGCGCGCCGCAAACTGACGCGCGAAGCGCTGCTCGCAGCGGTACACCCGTCGGATCGCGCAACAGTCGTGCATGCGTTGAGCACAGCGCCGCGTTCGGACAACATGGTGGAAATGGAACTGCGTCTGGTGGGTCCGAACGCTGAGATCCGCTGGATCACGGTGAAAGCGTGCGCCCATTTCAATGTCAGAGGCGCGATTCGGAGAGTCGCGGGATGCGTACTGGATGACGGTCAACGCAAGAGGGCCGAAGCGGCCTCACTCACGCAGCAACGGCAAATCACCCATTTGACCCGCGTCGCGATGCTGGGGGAGCTCTCGGGTGCTCTTGCCCACGAACTTCAGCAACCCCTTACCGCCATCTTGTGCAACGCGCAGGCGGCACAGATCATTGCCGCCAAGCCGCAGGTCGATGTGGAAATGCTGCGGGAAATTCTGAGCGACATCGTCAGCGACGACAAACATGCCGGCCAGATCATTCAGCATCTGCGCTCGCTGCTGATGCGCGGTGAAATGCAGTTTCAAGCCGTCGAGATCGGTGATCTGCTGAGCACGGTGTTGACGCTCGCGAACAGCACGCTGACCGAGCGCAATGTTCGGCTCGAAGCACACATCGACGGGAGCATTCCGGCGGTTTCCGGCGATCGCGTCGAATTGCAGCAGGTGTTGCTGAACCTGATCTTGAACGCTTGTGAATCGATGAGCAACAACGCGGCGAGCGACCGCCGCATTCAAGTCATTGCCGCACTCGACGACGACCGGCGCACTGTTCGCACCAGCGTGCTCGATTGCGGCAGCGGCATCGATGCCGGGCAGCTCGAGCGAGTCTTCGATCCGTTCTTCACGACCAAAAAGCGCGGATTGGGGCTGGGCTTGGCGGTCTGCCAGTCCATCGTCGCGGCGCACAAGGGAAGGCTGTGGGCCACGAACAATACCGATCGCGGAGCGGCATTTCATTTTGCATTGCCGGTATCGAGAGAGAGACCAATGAAAAGGGAGAGAGAATGATGGATATCGCTGCGCGTACCGTGTTCGTCGTCGATGACACGCGGGAAGTTCGGGTGGCTTTGTCGCGCGTGTTGAGCGCCGCCGGCTACCAGGTGCGCTCGTTCGAGTCGGCCGAGCAGTTCCTCGAGGAACAGGACGGTGAGACGCCGGGCTGTCTCCTGCTCGATGTTTGCATGCCGGGAATGAGCGGGCTTGATGTGCAGCGGTCGCTGGCGCATTCGATCGATAGCCGCCCGATCGTCTTTCTGACCGGACACGGCGATGTCCAGACCAGCGTACAGGCAATGAAAGTAGGGGCGGTCGATTTTCTCACCAAACCGATCGATGACGCGCGCCTCTTCGCCGCTGTGGATCAGGCACTGGAGCTCGATTTTGCCGCACGCAACCAACGCGCGATTCGTCGTGAAATTGAAAAGCGGCTCGCGGATCTCACGCCGCGCGAGCGGCAGGTGATGGACCAGGTAATTCGGGGGCGGCTCAACAAGCAGATCGCCGCGGATCTCGGGATCGGGGAGAAGACCGTCAAGGTGCATCGCGCCCGGGTCATGGCAAAGATGGACGTGCGTTCCGTCGCGGAATTGGTGCAGCTGGCCTCCCGGGTCGAGGCGGCCCAGGAGGGACCCGTCGGCGCGTCTCAAGTAGCTTAGGTTAAGTCCGGACCGGGTCCTAACGTCCAATGGTGCTGCAAGGGTAAGTTGCGTACATAGGAGCAATACCCTCTATCGTGAGCGGCGCATGATTGCTGTAGTTGATGACGAAGACTCGGTTCGCAAGGCCGTCATGCGCTTGCTGCAGGCCGCGGGGCACTCTGCACGCGGCTTCGCTTCCGGCACCGAATTTCTCGAGCACTGGGCCACCGAACCCCCGGACTGCCTCATGCTGGATTTGCAGATGCCCGGCCTCTCGGGCTGCGATGTCCAGCGCGCCCTCAACCGCGCAGATGCACATGTGCCGGTCATCATCATCACGGCCCACGATGCGCCGGCGGCACGCGAGGAGTGCCTGCGCGAGGGAGCGGTGGCCTATCTCTGCAAGCCCCTCGATGAGCGGGTTCTGTTCGCGGCCCTGAGCCTCGCGCTCGCGGCGCGACACTAAGCCGGGACGGGGCTGCGGCCACGGGACCATGGTCCAATGGTCGGTGGGCGCGCTTTTGCTCACCATTGCCCGTATGAGTGCTGGGCAGTTCGTCGGACGACCTTGTGCGGGCGATAGAACCGTGCCGGCGGTGACCACTGTCGCCGGCGCGTAGCGGCGCAGCCTTCGCATGGAGGCGTTCCTCGTTTCGACCGGTATCGTTGCGCTCGGGGAAATGGGCGACAAGACACAGTTGCTCGTCCTCACCCTGGCGGCCACGTACCGTAAGCCGGTTCCGATCATCCTCGGAATGTTTGCTGCCACGATCCTCAACCATACCGCCGCCGGCGCGGCGGGTGCATGGCTTGCAGCCGCGATCAATCCCGCTGCAATGCACTGGATTCTGGGCCTGTCGTTCATCGGCATCGCCATCTGGACGCTGCTTCCGGATCGGCGCCAGGAACAGACACCTAAACCGCCGTCGTTTGGTGTGTTCGGAACCACGTTCTGCGCATTCTTCGTGCTCGAGATGGGCGACAAGACGCAATTCGCGACGATCGCGCTGGCCGCGAAATATGGCTCCTTGTTCGCAGTGGTAGCCGGCACGACGGCGGGCATATTGTTGGTGGACGTGCCCATCGTGCTGCTGAGTTCGGCGGCCTCGGGGCGGTTGCCGCTGAAGTCCGTACACCGATTCGCGGCGGCGATGTTTCTCGTGCTCGGTGTCATGGCCCTCGGTTCAGTGCAGCACGGCTAACGTCCAATAGTGGCCGCCCCCGATATTGCGTAAGACTGAACGATCCTTCCCGCTTTGGACGTGCGGCCCATGATTGCGGTGGTCGATGATGAAGAATCCGTTCGCAAGGCCGTGGTTCGCCTGCTGCAGGCGGCTGGGCACACGGCCCGCGGCTTCGCCACCGGCTCCGATTTTCTTCAGAGTTACCTCGACGAGCGGCCCGAGTGCCTATTGCTGGATTTGCAGATGCCCGGTCTCTCGGGCGCCGATGTGCTGCGCGCGCTCAACCGGTCGGGAGCACGCATTCCGACCATCATCGTCACCGCGCACGACTCACCCGCTGCGCGCGAAGAGTGCAAGCGCCTGGGCGCGGTTGCGTATCTTTCCAAGCCGCTCGACGAGCACGTGTTGCTCACGGCATTGCAGACTGCGCTCGGTACGCCGCATTGACTCCAGGGGACTTTGGTCGCATAGACGGCGCCCGGCACGGCCGCTATTTTTCTGACAATAGCCCTAATTCTGGTAACCATGAGTAGACCGCGATGAGAAAGGCCCACCTACGTAAAATATTGCCGATTGCTGCGCTGATCGCCGTGTCGGGATGCAGTACCACTCCGCTCACCACCACCCTGCAGCCCCAGGCGCTCGATTTCGCGCTCAAGCGCGCGCGCTTCGACCTGAACTGTCCGGCCGCCACTGCACAAGTGCTCTCGAGCGAGACGGTCCAGCCCGTATTGAACGGGCCTCTGATGATGGGAAACCAACGCGCTCAATACACCATCGGTGTAACGGGCTGCGGCAACCGCGAAACGCTCCAGGTGATCTGCGCACAGGGCGGGGATGGCTGCTTCGTAGCCCAGTAGTGCTGCCCTCGCGAGCGTGGGCGGCTTTGGCATTTTATCGACCTACCGAACGGGACGGCCGCTGAACCATGCCAGACACAAGTACGGAAGCAATTTATCAGCTGTGGGTCGGCCGCGGTGCGATTGTCGTGGAGGCGATTGCAGTGGCGCTCATCGTCGGCTACATCGTGATTGCGACCGCGCATTGGTTGGGCCGCGCGCTCCTGCAGCGGCAGTTCACGTTCGAGCACTACAAGACGTTTCGCACCAGTCTGGGACGCGCGATGTTGCTGGGCCTCGAGATCCTGATTGCGGCCGATGTGGTGCGTACCGTTGCGCTAGCGCCGACACTGATCAATTGCGCCGCTCTGGGCCTCCTGGTGCTCGTTCGCTCGTTCCTCAGCTGGTCGATCATCTTGGAACTCGAGGGCCGCTGGCCCTGGCAGGCGCGCTCATCGGATGCGAACGGTGCCAGATCGTGAACCAGCCGATACGCGTAGCGTCATTCTCCTGGCCGCGGCGACGCTGCTGCCGTTCATTCCCCTCGCGTGATTTCTGACCTGCAAAGGACCTAATTCATGAACGCAAGCAATCAGGCGGTCGGCCGATTCGAAGTGCGAGTCACCTCCGACAGCCATTTCGCATGGATGCGAACACGTATGGCTCTGGAACGCACATTCATGGCATGGGTGCGGACCTCCGTGGGATTGATCGGTTTCGGCTTCACGATCGTGCAGTTTTTTCAACGACTGCGCGACATGGAGGGGGTTGCTGCGCCGCTGAGGCCGCAGGCGCCGCGCTACCTGGGGTTGGCCTTGATCGCCGCCGGAGTGATGACGCTCCTCATTGCCACCGCGCAGTATCGAGCCATCGTGGGTTATCTGTGGAGCACCGAATACAAGGTTCTCGCCGGAATGGGGTCGCAGTCCTCGCAATCGCTCGGTTGGCAGATGCCGCTGATGGCGGTCGCGGTCGCGATCATCTTGATCGGGATATTTGCATTCGCATCCGTTGTGTTCCGCATGGTGTAGCGGGCATGGTCGCAATCATTCGGATATCGCACGCGCCGCGGCAGGCGTCGGCAAATCGCCTCATCGAGGGGCTGCCCCGGCTTGACCGGGAACATTTGCTCTCAGGCTGCGAGCAGGTCGAGCTGGATCTTGCCGATGTGCTGTGTGAGTCCGAAAGCCGGATTCGTTACGTCTACTTCCCCACGACTTGCTTCGTATCCCTGACCGTTCCCGGCGATGACGGCGTTCATCTGGAGGTGGGTCTCGTGGGCGACGAGGGCATGATTGGGCTCTCTCTGCTTCTTGGGGTCAATATCGCGCTGCAACGCGCCGTCGTACGCGGATCCGGCGCGGCGTGGCGCATGAGTGCGGCGCCATTTTGTCGTGAACTCGAGCATAGCGCCGTGCTGCGGCGCCGCCTGAACGGTTACCTCCATCTCAGGCTCCACCAGCTCGGTCAAACCGTCGTCTGCACCCATTTCCATGGCATGGAAGCCCGCCTGGCGCGCTGGCTCCTGATGACCGGCGACCGAGCCCACTCCGATGAGTTCTATATCACTCAAGAGTTCATCTCCTCGATGCTCGGTGTGCGTCGCGCCGGTGTCAATCGAGCGGCCGGCGCGCTTCAAGACCGCAAGCTCATCCGTTACAGCCGCGGACAGCTGGTCATTGTCGATCGCCGCGGGCTGCAGGCGAACGCCTGCGCGTGCTATGCCGACGAGAAAGACCGTTACGCCAGAATCCTTGGTTAGCCGCCCTCGCGCGCGCTGCGCTGCACTCTGTACGCCAGCGTGCATAGCAAGGCCGTCGACCGTATAATCCGGCGTATCTTGTCGTACTGGCGAAGGACTGCCTTCGATGGCTGCAGCGCTCCCGGAGCCGCAAAATAACCGCCTGCTGGCCGCCTTGGCGCCGGATGCGCGTCAGCGAATCTATCCCCAGCTGCGTCTCGTTGCGATGCCGCTCGGAAAAGTGTTGTACGAGCCGGGCGGCGTGCTGCGGTGCGTATATTTCCCCACCGACTGCATCGTCTCGCTGTTGTATGTATTCACGGATGGCATGTCCGCAGAGATCTCGGTGGTGGGGAACGAGGGGCTGATTGGCGTCTCCCTGTTCATGGGCGGCGAGTCGACTCCGAGTCGTGCACTGGTCCAAAGCGCGGGTCATGCGTATCTCATGAGCGGGGAGAAGCTCAAGGAGGAGTTCAGCCAGAGTGGCCAAATGCAGTTGTTGATTTTGCGCTATACGCAGGCACTGATCACCCAGATGGCGCAGACCGCGGTCTGCAACCGCCACCACACCGTGGACCAGCAGTTGTGCCGCTGGCTGCTGCTATCGCTCGACCGCTTGCGAGGAAGCGAGCTGAGCATGACGCAGGAACTGATCGCCAACATGCTGGGCGTGCGTCGCGAGGGTGTCACCGAAGCGGCCGGCAAGCTGCAGGCGCTTGGCGTCATCCGCTACAGCCGCGGCAGGATCGTCGTTCTCGACCGCGAAAAGCTCGAAGCCTTGTGCTGCGAGTGCTATGGGGTGGTGAAGAGAGAAACCGATCGTCTGCTTCCGCCTCTCGGGACCGCAGAGTCTCCCGCGTCGCCAGACCAATAGCTCCAACACACCAACGAGCATATTCAGTTGTATCTCCCATACCCTCGTTGGGTCTTGCCGCGAAACACCCAGTAGACACCTATCGTATACACGACGATCACGGGAAGTACGGCGATACCGCCGAAGAGGAAGAATTTGAGCGACGCATCCGGCGCCGCGGCATTGGCGACCGTTACCGAATACGGAATCATGTACGGCCACGCCATTACGCCGAGCGTGAGATACGCGGCGACGAAGAACAATATCGTGAGAGCGAACGGCATGCGGTCGCGCCGCGCCCGAGCGCCGGCGATGACACCGAGCAGTGCTGCGAGACCAAGGATGGGAAAAATCAGTCCCCAGCGGCGCGCCTGCAGATTGCTTTGCCCGACCGCGCCGGCGTCGACCGTCACCGCCACCGTGAACGCGAGGCCCAGTACCACGAGAACGGCCACGGCGAGCCACGGTATCCGTGCATAGGCCCAATCACGCAGCGTCCCTTCACTCTTCAGTACCAGCCAACAGGCGCCGAGCAGGGCGTAACCAAGTACCAAGCCCAAGCCGGTGAGAATCGGGAACGGGTGCACCCAACCGAACGTAGTACCCGCGTACTGCCCGTCGATCACTGGAATTCCCCTCATCATCGCACCGATGGCGGCGCCCTGCACGAAGGCGACCACGACGGAACCCCAGAAGAATCCCGAGTCCCACAGTGGGAGCAGGCGCTTGCTCCGTCCGCGAAACTCAAACGCGATACCCCGAAAAATCAGACCGAAGAGCAGCAGCAGCACCGGAATGTAGAACGCGCCGAGAAACACAGCGTACGCCATCGGGAACGCGGCAAACAGGCTGGCGCCGATGACCACCAGCCATGTTTGGTTGCCGTCCCAGAAAGGCGCGATGGTATTGAGCATGTCCTGGCGATGCTCCTCGGTCTTGGTGGTACCGAACAAGATTCCGACGCCGAGATCGAACCCGTCCAATAGTACATAGATGAGAATGGAAGCGGCGATGATCGCGGCCCAGAACACCGTGAGATTGGTCGGCTCCATAGGTTCAGCTCTTGGCTCGTACTTGGCTGCCCGTGGCACTCGCGGCGTCATCGGCAAAGGCCATGGGCCGGCTCGGTGTGGCGCCCGAGATCGCCGAGGCGTCACCGGTCGGTCCGTCACGCAACAGCTTGTATAAATAGTAGAAGCCGAAGGAAATGAACAGCGCGTAGACCACGACGTATCCAACCAGCGAAAACAGTACATCGCTGGTGACGAGCGAAGGCGTGACCGCATCCTTGGTGCGCAATAGGCCGTAGACGACCCACGGCTGGCGTCCGACTTCAGCGGTGAACCAGCCGGTCAGGATGGCGATGAATCCGGTCGGAAACGACAGGAACGTGATCCACAGGAACCAGCGCGTCGTATCGAGCCGGCCGCGAAGCCGCAGCAGATTCCCAAACCAGGAGACTGCCAGCATCAGCAGCCCCATCCCCGCCATCAGGCGGAAGCCGAAGAACGGGATTACAACCGGCGGGCGGTCTTGCGGCGGAACCGTCTCCAGTCCGATCTCGCGCGCGGTCCAGTTGCCCGAGGCGATCAAGCTGCCGAGCTTTGGAACACTGATTGCGTAGAGGTTGCGCTCGTGCTCGGGATCAGGAATCGCGATCAGCGTTTCGGACGCCGGCTGCTCGGTCTTCCACCGTGCCTCGATCGCAGCGAATTTTATCGGCTGGTACTTGAGGACATACTCGCCCGTCAAGTGGCCGAAAAAGAGCTGCACGGGAATGATCACCGCGACCAATCCCAAGCCCCAATGCAGCATCACCCGCGCCTCGGCGCGATGCATCGCGCGAAGCATGTACCAGGCGCCGCTCGCGGCCACACACATGCCCGTGGTCAGGAACGCGGCGAGCAACATATGCGGCCAGCGTACCCGCATGACGGGACCCGTCGTAATCGTCCACCAGTCCGCCGGAATGATCTTGCCGCCCACCATGGTATGGCCGAGCGGAACCTGCATCCAGCTGTTGTTGGCGAGGATCCAGAACGAGGAGAACATCGTTCCCAGCGAGACCATGCAGCAGGCGATAAAATAGAAGCGCGGCGACACCCGGTCGCGCCCGAGGAGCATGACGCCGAAGAACGTCGACTCCAGCATGAAGGCAGTAAACCCTTCATACCCGAGCAGCGGTCCTTGAATGGCCCCGGTCTTCTCCGCCAGCACACTCCAGTTGGTGCCGAACTGGAACGCCATCACGAGACCCGTCACCACTCCCATACCGAATGACAGTGCAAATACCTTGAGCCAAAAATCAAAGACGCGCCGGTAGAGCGCGTTGCCGGTGGCCAGGCGCGCGCCCTCGATGGTTGCCAGCCACGCCGCCAATCCCAGTGTGAATGCGGGAAAGATGATGTGAAAGCTGATGACGAACGCAAACTGAATGCGCGACAGGATGGTGGGATCTAGTTCCATGATTGATAGCCGGTCAGGTCTGCATCCCGATGGAGCCGTCCGTCCGCCGAACTGCTAAGGCACGCCGGCACGGGTCACTGGCCTGCGGAGGTGCCGCCCAAACCCAATACGATGACTTTCGCGGTGTCGGGTTTGGTGGGCCAAGCCACCATGGTGAATCCGGCCGCCACGGCAATTTTCTGTTCGCCCCCCGCCGTATAGCTGATGATGCCGCCGCCGATTCCGCCGCCACCGCCGAGTACCCCGCTCCAGAGCTTCTCGCCGTTCGAGGAATCGAGAGCATAAAAATTGCCGCCCAGATCGCCGAAGAACACCACGCCGCCTGCTGTCGGAGTGATGGCGCCGACGATGGGGTAGTTGGACTTGGCACGCCACTTCCACACCCCGGTGTCGGCATCCGTCGCGTATACCCACCCCGCCCAGTACCCGTCGGTCTTGGACTCTTTGCCGAACATATTCATCGGGTTCAAGAATGCCGCGCCGGTCCATGGTTGCCCGACTGCGACCGAGCGAAGTTTATCGTCGGTCTGAATTTTGACGGTGTCGCACCAGTCCACCGCGCCGCTGATGATCAGATTGGTGGTCGGATCGTAGCCCGGGGTGTTCCATTCATCGCCTCCCACGGGACCCGGACAGAAATGCACGAGCTTGCCGACCGCAAAAGTCGGGCCGTCATTCTCGATCGTGGTGATGGGGACGCGGTAAAGGAGCTTGTTGTCGGCGAGATCGTAGGCATAGAGATGACCGTCTTTCGGCGCGACGGCCATGATCTGCTTGCCACCCATCGTCTGAAGCAGAATGGGCGGGTTGGAAACGTCATAGTCGTGCCAGTCCTTCGGCACCAACTGGAAGTGATTCTTGTAGTTCCCGGTCTTGGCGTCGAGTACCACGACCGAGTCGACATAGAGGTTGTTGCCCTCCCGCGCCCCTGCAGCGAAGTCGGGACCCGGATTGCCGCCGGGGACGTAAACCAGCCCGTTTTTGATGTCGAGGGTATAGGAGGTCCAAGCCCCGGCGCCGGTGATGGGTATACCCGGCGCGTTATTCCAGGTGGATCCGTCGAGCGGTGTCGTGCCCACCGGTCCACGCGGCGGATCGTCGTCGGTTTTAGGGGTTAAGTAGAATTCCCAAACAATCTTGCCGGTCTTCGGCTCGAGCGCATACATATGCCCTTTGCCGCCTTTGAAGTCTCCACCCGCATTGCCAATGTAGACCAAGCCGTCCCAGGCAATCGGAGCGGAGGGCGCCGTCTCGCCATGTTTCGTGTTCCCTATCGTCGTCTCCCACAGTTGTTTGCCTGTCTTGAAATCAAAGGCCAACACTCGTGCGTCCTGGGTGCCGCGGAACAACATGCCGTCCATGTAGGCGGCGCCTCGGTTGGAGGGCAGGAGGCTGCCAAGGCCGTCGAAGTGCGTGCGCCATTTTTCGGCGCAAGTAGCGGGGTCAAGGGAGAAGATGTCGAACTCGGTGGTCCCGATCAAGGACCCCTCGACCATGATCAACGAGGACTCGAAGGAGGTGATCTGATGGGTGTCGTACGTGCACAAAACCTTCAGTTGCCCGACGTTCTTGGTGGTGATCTGGTTCAGCGGCGAGAAACGTTGTGACGACGGTGTTCTGTTGTAGCTCGGCCAATCGCCGGCCGCCGCGTTCGGCCATGCCTCATCCGCTGGCGGGGATGCGGACGCGGCAGCAGCGGCTTGGTAAGCGGGATTTACCTCCGTGCTCACCGTGCCGGCGGGCGTCGACAGGGTTTTGAGATAGTTCAGTCCCATGCCGCCGTAGGTGGTCATCGCGATCGGAAATGCGACATACAGAATTCCCGCGAGCGCCACCCCCGCCACAAAAAGCGCGCCGAGGATGTAGAGCCATTTCTTGGTCTTGGTGTCCAATTCCGTCTCCTACTTGCGTTCTCGACGAACATCGATAAGTCGCACCGTAGATCCCTCGTCGGTCGTCCGTGCCGACAGTGGATCCAGGTCCTTGGGGAATATCCACCAGCATTTGGCTTTCGTATATTGGTACAAGGTGCAATGAATCGAATTGGTTGATGGGTTGCGAGAGAGCCACGGGAAGCGCCTTAACAGGGGTCCGTTGGACTAAGGTCTCATTTCACGCGTACGCCTCCACTAGTCCACTTCCTATATTCTGTCGGCGCCGACTTAGGTGTGATCGTAGTTCCGATACCAATTTCGCGAGGCGTGGATTCCGTTCCCTCAGGATGCCTGCGAAGCAACATGGGAGTTCACCAATGGCCGACTTATGGACCGTAATTGCGGACCAGCTGCAGGACCGGGTCAGCGGACCGATGAAGTTTCGCATTGTCCTGCAACCGCTGATGGCCACGTTTCTCGCGATTCGATCCGGCTTGGCGGACGCCAGGTCTGGCAAGGATCCTTATTTCTGGTCGTTCCTCATCGGTCGAGGCGATCGACTCGATTTGGTCAAGGACGGATGGAAGAGCGTCGGCCGGTTGTTCATTCTGGCGATGATTCTTGATCTCACCTACCAGTTCCTCGTCCAGTCCTCCATTCGCCTGCGCGCGGCGCTCTTGGTCGCCATCATTCTGGCGATCGTGCCCTACATGACTCTGCGGGGCATCGTCAACCGTATCGCGGTTCACCTGATAAAACGCCCACCGGCGGTGACTGATAATGTGTCCGACGGGAAAACGCCGCACAGTCGGGACGGCGATGGCGGCCGAAGTTAAGCCAGACATCGATGGTGCGGACGACACACGCGGCCTGCTGACGCTCGCGTTGCTGACGCTCATCGTCGGCGCGGGTGCCGGACTCATCGGAGCGGCGTTTCGCCTGGCACTCGAACACGGCGACCATTTGCGCACCGCGCTCATTGTCTGGGCGCACGGCCGGCAGTTCACCGGATTCCTGCTCGTCACGACCACAAGTGCAGCGGCAGTTGCAATTGCAGCCTGGCTGGTGTGCCGGTTCTCGCCGGTGGCATCGGGCAGCGGCGTTCCTCACGTCGAGGCGGTGCTGCGCGGAGAATTACCGCACGCGCCCTTTGGATTGGTACCGATCAAGTTCGTCGGCGGATTGCTCGCGATCGGCTCGGGCCTCGCCCTCGGTCGAGAAGGACCCAGCATACAGATGGGGGCGAGCATCGGTCATCTGATGGGACGGGTATTCCGGCGCGGCGCTCCGGACTGCCGGGTACTGCTCGCGGCCGGCGCGGGCGCCGGCCTGGCCACGGCCTTCAACGCACCGATCGCCGGCGCGATATTCGTGCTGGAGGAACTGGTGCAGCAGTTTGAGGTCCGCATCGCCATTGCCGCGCTCGGGGCATCGGCGACCGCCATAGCGGTGGCCCGCGTGTTCCTCGTTGATGTGCCGGACTTTCATGTCGGTGATTTGGCCTACGCAGGCGCTCAGGTACGGCCGCTCTACTTCGTGTTGGGTGCGATCGCCGGCCTTGTTGCGATCCTCTACAACCGCGTGATGCTCGGCACCATCGCCGCGGCGAACCGGCTCGAGCGGTGGCCGGTACCGTTGCGCGCTGCGGTGATCGGCGCCGCAGTCGGGATGCTGGCCTGGTTCGCGCCCGGATTGGTCGGTGGCGGGGATTCGATCACCCAGCACACGCTCGACGGTGGCGCTGGATTGGCCATCATTCCGTTGATTTTTCTGCTTCGCTTGGGTCTCGGTGCCGTCTCTTATGCCGCGCGCACACCGGGCGGCCTGTTCGCACCGATGTTGGTGCTGGGCGCACAACTGGGTCTCCTCTTCGGCGTCGGGTGTGGGCTCTTATTTCCCGATCTGCACATCCAACCGGTCGGTTTCGCTGTGGTCGGAATGGCGGCTTTTTTCACCGGCGTCGTGCGCGCTCCGCTTACCGGCATCGTGCTCGTGGTCGAGATGACGGGCAGCATCCATATGCTGCTTCCGATGCTCGGCGCGTGCTTCGTCGCCATGCTGGTGCCGACCCTGCTGCACGACGCACCCATCTATGAATCGTTGGGGGCCAACCTTCTGCGAGAGAGTGGTTCAAGCAAACATTCCTAGCCCGGCGCGAGTAGTTCAGTTTCTTTATCACGGTGGCTTCATGGAATCGCTCCAGGATCGAGATCCGACCCTTGCGCGCCGCGCGCAGACCCGCCGCGCGGTCGAGGGCACGGCTGCATTCGGAGGCCCCTATCTGTTGATGAACTCCGCGGCGACGTTGATCGCCGGTTTCGGGCTGTTCGAGGATTCCCCAGCCGTCATCATCGGCGCGATGCTGATTGCCGCGCTTCTCGGCCCGATTCAGGGGATGGCCATGGCGTTGGCGGAGTCCGACCTGAAGCTGCTGCGCGTCTCGCTGACGGCGGAAATCCTCGGCGCTGCCTTGGTTCTGGTACTCGGTGTCGCGTTGGGAACGATCGATCGCACTTCCCCGGTGGGTCACGAAATCCTCGCACGAACAGCGCCGAACATCCTCGATCTCCTGATCGGGTTGGTCGGAGGCGCCGCCGCGAGCTTCGCCATGGCGACGCCGAGCCTGGGTTCCTTGGCGGTGGGCGTCGCGATCGCAACGGCGCTGGTTCCTCCCTTGACCAGCTGTGGCATCCTCATTGCGCGCGGGCTGCCCGCTCTCGCGGTGGGCGCATTCATGCTGTTTGTCGCCAATTTCGTCGCCATCACTTTCTCGTCCATGGTCGTGTTCATGATCCTCGGCCATCGCGCCACGATCGTCGCTCCGCCGCTCCGCGGACGAGCGAGCGCATTGATTCCGCGGCTCGTCTGTCTGGGGATTCTCCTGATCCTCGGATTCCATCTATTCAACGTTTTCCAGCACACCTTCGGAGAGGCGACTCAACGCTCGAAGGCCCGGCAGCTCGTCGAACGCGAGCTGCTGCAATTTCCAGGATCGAACCTCGTCGACGTCACGCTCCGGGATCGATTTGGCCTCACCTCGGTATTCGTCGTGGTGAAGTCCCCGCATTCATTCACCAGCGGGGAAGTTGCTCACATGAATGATTTGCTCAACGCCGTCTTTGGCGAACCGGTCGACCTGCACATACGCTCCGAATTGACGGTTGAAACCACGCGCAATGGCGCCGTCGCGGCCGCCGGGATCGCATCGCCGGGATCCTAGCGCAATGGCGCCGTCGCGGCTGGCTGGGGTGCCGTCGCGGCCAATCCTAGTCGGTGCCGTCGTGCTTCGTTTTCGGCTTGTTGACGTCCTTGCCGCCGGCCTTGACGACCAACAACTCCGCGCCATCCGCCGTCTCGGAGCGCTTGCTGAGATCTTTGAGCAGACCTTCGTCCGTCAGATCGAGTTTGTGGGAATTTTCCCAGTCCTGCTGTGCGGCTTCGCTGAGCCGCTTCACCACGTGATGTGCGTCCGTTTCGATGGCGAGTTCCCGCCGTCCATCGAAACTACCGGGCGAGAGATTGATGGAACCGACGATTGCACGGCGGTCGTCAGCGAGGATCATCTTCGCGTGCAGCTTCAGTCCCTTGAGCGTATGAACCTTGGCACCCACATCATGCATGATTCGCAAGCCGCCGACCCCCTCGACCAGTTTGTCTTTCTTCAGGGTATGCGGGGGACGGGCCAAGATGTGCAGACGAACGCCGCGCCTGGCGGCGCGCACCAGCCGCTCGATGATCACGGTGTCCTGATAACGCTCGTTCTGCAACCACAAGGAGTGCTTCGCAGAATCGATGAAATTCGCGATGCGTTCGCGGCCATTGTTGGGGCACCAGATGAGCTGCGAGTGCTGGCCGGGGTTGAATTCCTTGCGCACCCAGTCCGCCTCGAAGCACGCATCCATTTCAGCGACTTCGGATTTCTGGGTCGTCACCACTGCGTAGTCACGCGTGACGGTCAGATCCTTCGTTTCCCAGTTGAAGGACTCGACAAATCCAATCGAGTCGTCGATCACCATTGACTTCTGATGAGTCAAATCGAATGCGGGGTTGCTGTCCTTGACTTCGATGCCCGCCTTGGCCAGTTTGTGCTTCGTAGCGTCGTTCTCACTCTCGCCGCCGCGCCGTGCCGGATTCAGCATCACACGCACGGCGACGCCGCGATGCTTTGCCGTGACGACGGCATCGATGAGAGCCGGGTCGGTGAACAGGAACATCCGGATCTGAAGCGACTGTTTTGCCGCCGCCACGGCGTCGAGAATCGGTTGCGCGGTGTCGTCGGGAAGTACGATCAGAGAATGGGTCATGGTGTCTCGGACTGTGTGGTTGCGGGACTATGGGGGGGCGCCAGAGGCCGTGTTTTCGTACTGGATTCGATGCAGTTCGGCGTAGATGCCCTTGAGTGTCAGCAATTCGTCATGGGTGCCCTGCTCAGCCACGATTCCGCCGCTCAGGACGATAATCTTATCGGCATCCCGGATCGTGCTCAGACGGTGTGCAATGGTGATCACGGTCCGGCCCTTCATCAATCGACCGAGGCCCTCCATGACAAGACGTTCCGATTCGGTATCCAATGCGGCGGTCGGTTCGTCAAGGATCAAAATCGGTGAATTACGAATGATCGCACGGGCGATTCCGATACGTTGTCGCTGACCACCCGACACGGTCAGGCCGCGCTCGCCGACCAGCGTATCGTAACCATGCGGCATTGCACTGATGAATTCGTGCGCGTTGGCGAGCTTTGCCGCCTCGATGATTTCAGCATCCGACGCGTCCGTTCGACCGTAGGCAATGTTGGATTTGATGGTTCCGTGAAACAGGACGGTGTCCTGCAACACGAACCCAATTTGACTACGCAATGACTCCTTCGTGTACTGCAGCACATCGATGCCATCGATGAGTACGCGGCCTCCGTTGACGTCGTAGAAGCGCGGGATCAGTCCCACGACGGTGGATTTTCCTCCACCTGTCGTTCCGACCACGCCCAGCTTTTGACCGGCCGTGACGGTGAATGTCACGTCCTTGAGCACCGGGGCCCCCGGATCGTAACTAAAGGCGACGTGTTCGAACGCGATCGTGCCTTTTGCGCCCTCGAGAGTCTGGGCGTCCGCGCGGTCCTTGATGACATCGTCCGTATCCAGAATGCGCTTGATGCGCTCCAAAGACACCGTCGCCTGCGCAATCGCATTGGTCATCTTCGCCAAGTCCTGGACGGGCTTGAAGAATTTGTTGAGGTAAGCCAGAAACACGGTCAATGCCCCGACCGTCATCACGTCGCGGAGAATAAGCGAGGCCCCGCGCCAGAGCACTATCGCGATGCAAAGAGAGACCACGACTGACACCAGCGGTGATAGCAGGGATTTGACGCGTCGCGCCTTGAGGGCGGCATCGACCGTTGCGTGGCTCGCCTCGGTCAACCGGGAATCTTCCATGCTTTCACGGCCGTAGGCCTTGACGACCCGCACGGACTCGAGCCCTTCCTCGACGACGCTCACGATGTCGGCTTGGCGCAAACGAACCTCGTGGGTCGCTTTTTTCACCGCTTTCTTGAATCGGCTGACGAATAGCAGCAGAAACGGCGTTACCGCTACCGCGATAAGCGCAAAATCCCAATTGAGCCAGAACATGAGGCCGAGAACACCAACGATGGTCAGCACGTCGACCAGCAGACTCAAGGTGTTCGATGAGGCAAAATTTTGAATGGTCGCCACATCACTCGTGATCGTGGAGAGCATGGTTCCGGTCTGCTGCTTGTCGAAGTACGAGAGCGACAGGCGCTGTAGATGATCGTAGATGCGTATGCGCAGGTCGTTCGCCACCCACTGGCCCACGCTCTCGGTATAGTAATTATCGATGTAGGTCGCGATGGCACTAATGACCGCGATCAACACGACGGAGATTCCGGCGAGCAGGGCCAACCCCATTTTGCTGTCGCCGACCGACAAGTCCTTCAGGCCACGCAGCCAATCGGGCAGCGGATGCGATCCAAGCACGCTATCAATGACCACTTTGAGCGGCCAGGGGGAGGCGAGACTCATGGCTGTTTCAATCAGCATCGCAACGAAGACGATGACGAGCCACCCCGTGTAGGGTCGCACGAGATCTCGAACCAGTGCGAACATCTCGCCGGACCCGATATCGGGAGGGGAGGCCGCAGCAGCGAGTTTGGCCTTCTTCGGTTCGGTCGATGTGGCCGAATCGGCGGCGTCAGGTAGGGAATTTGTCGCCAATTCAACGGCCCTCTTGGTTCATCTGGAGCCTAGTACAAGATTCCGCGACTTGATCTAGGACCAAAGGTCAACGGACCGAGTACCCCAAGGGTCGCGAGTTCCCTCAGAACTGCGGTGTGGGTGATGGACCTAGGTCCAATTTGCCCTGCCCGAGGCAGCCGGTAGGGTACCGAAATCGCTGTTGCGCTGCTCCAGGTTCTATTGCATGTCCACACCGGTACCAAGTATCGCCGATATCCCGGCAGCGGACGCTCCCCCGGGCTTTCACCTGTTGTCTAAACCTAGCGGGTCCACCTGCAACATCGATTGCACCTATTGCTTCTTCCTCTCCAAGGACGCGCTGTACCCGAACGAGAAACATCGGATGTCCGAAGCCACGCTCGAGGCCTACATCCGTCAGCTACTGGAGTCGCATCGCACGCCCCAGGTGACGGTGGCGTGGCAGGGTGGGGAGCCGACGCTGATGAAGGTCGAGTTCTTCCGGCGCTCGGTCGAACTCGTTGAAAAGTACCGCCGTCCGGATCAGGTCGTACAGCATACCTTTCAGACCAACGGCATCCTCCTCGACGATGAATGGTGTACGTTCTTCAAGGAGCACAATTTTCTGGTGGGTTTGAGCGTCGACGGACCGCGCGAACTGCACGATACCTACCGCATCGACCGGCGCAAGAAGGGCACCTTCGATCGGGTCATGCAGGGGTGGGAGCAACTCCGCAGGTACGGCGTTGAATTCAATATCCTCTGTACGGTCAACGCTGCCAATGAAAAACACGGGCGCAGGGTGTACCGGTTCTTTCGCGACGAACTGGGAGCGAAGTGGGTGCAGTTCATCCCCATCGTCGAGCGCGCCACCGAGGAGACGCTGAAACTCGCCAACCAGGGCTGGAGCGAGCCGTCGAGCGGCAAGCGCCTGCTGTATACGCAGACCGGAAACCTCGTTACCGAGCGAACGGTCGGTGCCGAGCAATACGGCCGCTTTCTCGTCGACGTCTTCGAGGAATGGGTGCGTCACGATGTGGGCGAGGTGTATGTCCAACTGTTCGACGTAACTCTGGAGGCGTTTTTCGGGCGGCATCTCTTGTGCATCCACGCGCCGACGTGCGGCTATGGCCCGGCGCTCGAGTACAACGGCGACCTATATTCCTGCGACCATTTCGTCGAACCGCGTTTCAAGCTCGGCAACATCCATCAGACGCACATGCTCAAACTCGTGGCATCGCCCGAACAGCGCAAGTTCGGCGAAGACAAGCGCGATACGCTGACCGCGCAATGCCGGGGCTGCAAGGTGAGGAATTGGTGCAACGGTGGCTGCCCGAAGGACCGATTCGCACTCTCGCGCGATGGCGAACCCGGCCAGAATTACCTCTGTGCGGGTCTTGAGCACTTTTTCATGCACACTGGCCCGACGTTCGCCAAAATGGCCCAACTGATTCAACAAGGCCGCGCACCGGCGGAACTCATGGCATCGATTGCCACCGACGATGCCAAATGCGGTCCCTATCGCCCCTGTCCCTGCGGCAGTGGTGAGAAATTTCGCTTCTGCCACGGCAACCGCGTGGCGCACGAAGACCGGATCACACCTGCGCGCTCGAACACAGGTCAGCCGAGTCGCATCACATAGCTAGCAACTGAAAGGAACCGAAACATGGCTGCAAAGAAACCGAATATCCTCATTCTCTGGGGCGACGACATTGGCATATGGAACATCAGTCACTTTAGCCGCGGCATGATGGGCTATCAGACCCCGAATATCGACCGCGTCGCCCGGGAAGGCGTGACTTTCACCGACTACTACGCCCAGCAGAGCTGCACGGCGGGGCGTGCCAGTTTCATTACCGGCCAGAATCCGATCCGCACCGGCCTGACCAAGGTCGGGATGCCCGGCGCCAAGATCGGGCTGCAAAAGGAAGATCCGACCATCGCGGAGATGCTCAAGCCCTTGGGGTATGCGACCGGTCAGTTCGGCAAGAACCATCTCGGAGACCGGGATGAATTCCTGCCCACCGTGCACGGTTTTGACGAATTCTTCGGCAATCTCTATCACCTGAATGCCGAGGAGGAGCCTGAGTTGCCCGATTATCCCAAGGATCCGGCGTTCAAGAAGATGTTCGGACCTCGCGGCGTACTGCATTGCAAGTCCGACGGCAAGGGCGGCCAGACGATCGAGGACACGGGCCCGCTCACCAAGAAGCGCATGGAAACGGTCGATGAGGAGATCACGGAGCGTGCGCTTGCCTGGATGGAGACGCAGGCGAAGGCGGATAAGCCGTTCTTTCTTTGGTACAACGCCACGGCGATGCACTTTCGCACCCATGTCGCAGCAAAGAACAAAGGCAAGAGTGGTCAGGACGACTACAGCGATCGGATGGTCGTGCACGATGAGCAGATCGGTCAGATGCTCAACAAGCTCGATGAATTGGGCATCGCCGACAACACCATCGTCATGTATTCGACCGACAACGGTCCCGAGAACGACACCTGGCCGGATGGCGCCAATACTCCCTTCCGGGGTCAGAAGGACACGAACTGGGAAGGAGGCTGGCGTGTGCCGTGCTTCATGCGCTGGCCGGGGAAGATCAAGGCCGGCTCGGTCCTGAACGGCATCGTCTCGCACATCGACATGCTGCCGACGCTGCTGGCGGCCGCAGGTGATACGGACATCACCAAGAAGCTCCTGAACGGCTACACCGTCGGTGGGCAGACGTACAAGGTGCATCTGGACGGCTACAACATGATTCCCTACCTCACCGGCGAGGCGAAGGAGAGCCCCAGGAACTGGATCATGTACATGAGCGATGACGGGGAGGTCATGGCGGTGCGGGTGGGCGACTATAAGTTCAATCTGGCGGTGCAACGCGCCAGTCAGATGGCGCAGTGGGCCGAGCCTCTGGTCAAGCTGCGGGTGCCGCACATCGCGAACCTGCGCCGCGACCCCTTCGAACGGGCAGACTTCAACTCGAACACCTACTGGGACTGGATGGTCGATCACGTGCCGCAGATGTACTTGATGCAAGCGGTGGTGGCGCAGCAGCTGGACGGCTTCGTCAAGTTCCCGCCGCGCCAGAAGCCCGCGTCGTTCAACTTGGATTCGGTGCTGGCGCAGGTGTCGACGCCTCACCACTAAGCTGAGGCATTTCGAGGCGATTGAGGCTGAGGTGAAGGGGCGCGCGGCTGACGCGCGCTCCCTCATCGCGCTGGCAGAGCGGGCAGCGGCGTGGGAGCATAGCCTGCCATGAAAGACCACGAGTCAACGGGCGCCGACGTGTCGGAGGCGGTGCGCGTCTTTTACGAGCGTCATCCCTATCCGCCTCCGGTCGAGAGCCTCGATCAATATCGACGACTGTGGCAGGACCCGACCAGACGCCGCGCCGACTATCACCTGTTTTGGCCCGGGCGCCCCTACCGGGAAGACTTCTCGATCCTGATTGCCGGCTGCGGGACCTCGCAAGCGGCCAAACACGCGATGCGTTGGCCGGATGCCCGCGTCGTCGGGATCGATTTCAGCGCAACCAGCGTGCGATGCACGCTGCAGCTCAAGCAACGATATGGTTTGAACAATCTCGAGGTCCACCAGCTGCCGCTGGAGCGTGCGGCGGAACTCGAAACGCATTTCGATCAGATCGTCTGTACGGGGGTGCTGCATCATCTGGTCGACCCCGATGCGGGACTGCGGGCTCTGCGCACCGTACTCGATCCCGAGGGGGCGATGCATCTCATGGTGTACGCGCCCTACGGGCGTACCGGCATCTATATGCTGCAGGAGTTCTGTGCGCGCCTCGGCATCCGCGCAAGCGACGAGGGGATACGCGATCTCATCAGCGCACTGACGGCGTTGCCCGCGGGACATCCGCTCGAATCGCTGTTGCGCGAAGCGCCGGACTTTCGTAACGAAGCGGCGCTCGCCGATGCGCTCTTACACCCGCGCGACCGCGCCTATTCGGTGCCGCAATTCCTTGATTTTCTGCAAAACGCCGCGCTGACGTTCGGGCGCTGGGTGAGGCAGGCACCGTATTCTGTTCGCGCCGGCCTCCTGGAGAAAATACCGCAAACGCCGCGCATCGCCAGCCTCGCGCCGGCAGAACAGTATGCCGTCGCGGAACTGTTTCGCGGCACCATGGTTCGCCACAGCGCAGTCGTGTACCGGGACGATTGCGCGAACGCGACGCCGCGCATTGATTTCAATGGCGAGCGCTGGCTCAGCTACGTGCCCATCCGGCAACCCGAGACCATCTGTGTGCAAGAGCGTCTGCCGCCAGGCGCGGCGGGGGTGCTGATCAATCAATCCCACACGCACCGTGACCTGTACCTGCCGATCGCTGCCTCAGAAAAGCGATTGTTCGATGCCTTCGATGGAAACCGCAGCATCGGCGATATTCTGGAACGCGCGCCTCAAGCTGCGCCGAACAACTCATCGCTCGATGCGGCGCGCCTCTTTTTCGAACGTCTCTGGTGCTACGACCAGGTCGTGTTCGATGCCTCGCGCACCCATGAGACGCGACATCGATAGCCCGCGGTGCGGCGGCGTTATCCGCGTGAAGCCGCAGAATCTGGTGACCTCAACCACGGGTCATCCGTAGTCAGTATTTTGTCCAATTCCGCCGGGTGTACTCGGCGTGAGACTCTTCGCCGCGCGAAAAACGTCTCACGTTAGGCGGCAGCTGGGTTTGAGACCCGCTGCGCCTTCAAGTTACATCCGGAGATAATTGATGAAATCAATCGGGAAAGTGGCGCTGGTGCTGGCGGCATTGCCGCTATGTCTGGCGCTTGGTACGACGCCGGTTCAGGCGCAGGCAAAGAAACCGAACATCGTCGTGATCATGGGCGACGACATCGGCATGTGGAACATCGGTGCCTACCATCGCGGCCTGATGGCCGGCAAGACGCCGAACCTCGACAAGCTCGCCAAGGAAGGCATGCTGTTCACCGACTATTATGCCGAGGCGAGTTGTACCGCGGGTCGTGCGAACTTCATCACCGGGGAATTACCCATCCGTACCGGCATGACCACCGTCGGTCAAGCGGGTGCCAAAGCCGGCATCCCCGCGGAGGCAAGCACGATCGCGAATGCGCGTCGGCCCGCGCAACATGGTGCATAGCTGGGCGTCCGACGTCGACGACAAGACCGACATGCCGCGCTGGGGCGTCGTTGGCAAGCAGAAGATCGAAGATGCCGGCCC
This sequence comes from uncultured Gammaproteobacteria bacterium, assembly GCA_963843295.1. Classification (GTDB taxonomy): domain Bacteria; phylum Pseudomonadota; class Gammaproteobacteria; order Steroidobacterales; family Steroidobacteraceae; genus Bog-1198. The sequence goes on from CAWJJP010000013.1 coordinate 49,276, forward strand.
TCTCTATCCCAAGCGCATGGAGACCGTGGATGACGAGATTCGCGATCTCGCCATCAATTTCATGGACAAGGCAAAGAAGAACGGCAAACCGTTCTTCGTCTGGCTGAACCCGACCCGCATGCACATCGTCACGCACCTTTCGCCAAAGTACGAGGCAATGCGGAACGCCGATAACGGTTGGTCGGAAGAAGAGGCGGGCATGGCCCAACTCGATGACGATGTCGGTCTGGTCTTGCAGAAGCTCAAGGACATGGGTGAGGAAGACAACACCATCGTGGTGTTCACCACCGACAACGGGACGGAATTGTTCACCTGGCCGGACGGCAGTCAGACGCCCTTTGCGCAGTCCAAGGGCACGGTCCTCGAGGGTGGCTTCCGCGTACCGGCCATCCTTCGCTGGCCCGGCCACGTGCCGGCCGATTCGGTGCAGAACGGTATCTTCTCCGGCCTCGACTGGTATCCGACTTTCCTGGATGCCGCGGGCAACCCGGGCATCACCGAGCAGTTGCTGAAGGGAGTCAAGCTCGGCGATCGTACCTTCAAGAATCATTTGGACGGCTACGACCAGATGGCCGCGATCACGGGCAAGGGTCCGTCCGCGCGTCACGAGATTTTCTACCTGGGTGAGAGCACCGTGGGAGCGGTGCGCATCGATGACTACAAGTTCCGCTTCATCGACCAGCCTGCAGGGACCTTCCTCGATTTCCCGCCGATGCAGCGCGGTTCGAGCTTCAATCTCGACGCCCTCAAGGCGGAAATGGCGAAGAGAATGGCTGAGGCGGAGGCCGCATCCAAAGGTCCCAGCAATTAACGATGGTTGGGATTGATCGTTGATCTCGCCGGCGGGCGGCTCGAACGAGCCGCCCGCGATGCGTTTGACGGTTCCTCGATGCCCTGCGCGGCTGGTGATCTGACGGGCAGTGACTATGGCTTTGTGTGTTCCCCGATTTCGTGCAGCAGCTGCGCGGCGTCGCGGTCATCGGGATAGCGCTCGAATAGCCGCAGCGCGTACGGTCGTGCGCCGGTGAGGTCTCCCCGGTCGCGCCGGAACGTGACGGCGGCGATCAGAAGATCGCGATTGTCGGGTTCACGCAGCAGCGCGCGGTCGATCTCGGCGAGAGCCGCAGCGGATTTACCCGCGGAATTCAAACTCACCGCATACACATAGGCGAAGCGTGCGTCGTCGGGCGCGAGTCGCGCCGCCTCGCGAAGGTCGCCGAGCGCATCGGCGCGCCGTCCGAGCCGCACCAGCGTCAAGCCCAGGGTGTAGTGCAGCGCCGCGGCTCGAGGAGCTCGCTGCAACCCTTCACGCAAAAGGCGTTCGGCGTCGGCATCGCGCGCCTGCGCACGCTGCAAATCGGCAAGATTCACGTATGCCGGCGCGAATGCGGGATCGAGTTCGAGCGCCGAGTGCAGCTGTGCCTCGGCATCCTGCGTGCGCCCCTGTCGTAGATAGAAATTGCCGAGTGCGGCGCGCGACTCGGGGCGGTCGGCGTTGTAGCGCTGCGCGAGTTCGTAGTCCGCGGCGGCCCGATCGAACGCCGCTCGCTCCTCGGTAGACGCATCGCTCAAGGAATCGGCCAGCGTCGCCGCGGCTTCCAATCGCACGATGCGCACGGGATCATCGAGCAGAGGGGCGATGAGGGGCAGGCGCTGCGGCGGCGGAAGCATGTCCAATGTGCTGATGCTCGCGCGGCGTACCAGTGCGTCGGGATCGGCGAGCGCTGCTTGCGCCGCCTCAACCGAGGCGCGCGCCGGGTAGTGCGCCAACTCCTCGAGCGCGCTGGATCGCACGAAGGCGGGATTGGAACGATCACCGGCGAATGCCGTCAGACTGGCACCGGCGACCGCCGCTCCTTGATCCGCCTGCGCGAACGCTTCGGCGAAGCGCTGAAAGCCTTGAGGCTGATGCCCGTACCAGTGCTCGAGCTGCGACGCTGCCCACGCGGCGCTCTCTTGCCGGTGGCAGCCGCTGCAGGCGTTTGGCGTACCGAGCGTGGCGCTGAGGTCGGGCCGCGGGATGCGAATGCTGTGATCGCGGCGCAGGTCGATGACCATGTAGGCGCGTTCAGGCATGTGGCAGTCGACGCAATGCGTGCCGGGGCCTGAGCCCGTGTGATGGTGGTGTGCCGGAGCGTCGTACTTCGTCGGCAGGTGGCATGTTGCACACAAGGCATTGCCCTCAGCGCGCAGTTGTTGAGTATGCGGCTCGTGGCAGTCGCTGCAGGTCACTCCAGCGTGATACATGCGGCTCTGCAGGAATGAGCCCCAGATATAAACCTCATCACGCTGCTGGCCATCGGCAAAATAGAGGCCTGGAGAGAGCAGCGCCGGCCGGTAGAAGTCGAGAAAAGGCAGTCCGGCGTGATATCCGTCGGCGATCTGACTGCGGCGCGAATGACATTGCGCGCAGACCTCGATTTCGATGTCCCGCGCGCGCGGGCTGCTGCGTGCCGCGTTCCCGGTCGCGGGATCGATGCTCCAGTGGACACCCGCGCGTTCCTTCAAGGTGACCGTCAATCCCTCGGTTTTGTCCGCGGGCTTGGTTCGCGCCCACTCGAGGTGTGCCGAGCCCGGTCCGTGACAGGCTTCGCAGCCCACGGAGATTTCCTTGAAGGTCGTGTGATAGGTATTTGAGACGGCGTCGTAGTTCTTGTGCACGTCGGTCGAGTGGCAGTCCGCGCACATGAAGTTCCAGTTTTGCGAGTAGCGGGTCCAGTGCAGCTCGTCGCGATAGTCGACTTTCTCATTCGGATAGAGATGGAACCAGCGCTGGCCGCCCCGCTCAGCGGGTCGTGTGTCCCATGCAATCGACAGCGCCTGAAGCCGACCATCCGGAAATTCGACCAGGTATTGCTGCAGCGGCTCGACCCCGAAGGTGTACTTGATCTCGAAGTCCGCGAGCTTGCCATCCGCACCGTCGGTGTGCACGAAATACTTGCCGTCGCGTCGAAAGAACGTCGACTCGATGTCCGCATACTGAAACCGTGCATCGGCGAAGTTGCCGAGCACGGTCTCGGCGGTCGCATGTTGCATGGCATGCGCGTGTTGCGAGCCTTTCCAAGTGGCGAATGCGTTCGCGTGGCAGCCGGCGCAGGCCTCGCTGCCGACGAAGCGCGCCTCGACCGGCTTTGGCGGAGCGATCGCCCGCGGAGGCGCCTCCGGTCGAAGTACCCACCACGTGCCGGCACCTGCGGTGAGCACCACGAGCGCTCCGATGACCGCGAATCGCGCCCCGTTCGGCCGCGCGGCTGCGGGCGCAGGTGCGGGCGCCGGCGGTGACGAGGCCGTTGGCGGTGACGAAGCCGTTGGCGGTGAAGGGCGGGGGCGTCGTCGTTTACGGCGGGACATCGCTCATCTTTGTCGGGGAATTCGGAGCGCCAGGCGGCGACGCATCATAGCTCGTCGCAGGAGCTACATGTCGCCTTCCATCAGCGCCGAAATCCGCCTCCGAAGCCGCCACCTCCACCACCTCCGAAGCGGCCGCCCCAACCACCACCGCCACCCCCGCCGAAGCCGCCGCCGCCAAAACTGCGGCCGCCTCCGAAAAGTCCGCCGCCGCCACCAAAGAGGCCACCGCCACCGCCACCGTGGCCGAAACTGTTCGAAAAGCTGCTCGAGCGATCATCGCCGGCACTGCGCGCCGTGGACTCCCTATCGGCCCAGGAGGTATCGCCGCTCGCATTGGACCAACCGCTCGAGGAATGCTGCTGCCAGCCGCTGCCGCTGCCGCTGCCGCTGTTGCGATAGACATTGCCGTCGCTATCGGCGTAGTGATCGTTGTTGGCGCTGTCGGAACCCCAGCTGGTGGTTTTGCCGGTATTGGCGTTATAGGCCGTGCCGCCGCCCGAATGGGCATACCCCTGAGGCCCGGCGGTCGTCGCGCCGCTGCGGTTGTAGGTACTGCCGCCGGCAGTTGTACCGGACACTGCATTGGCGGTCGAGCGCTGGCCCGTGTAGGTATTGTAGTTGCTTCCGCGCGCAACGTTGCCCGAGCCGCCCGCGGCAGTGTTGAAGGTGCGGTCGTAGCCGCGCGAGGCGTTCCCGGTCCACGCATTGTACTGGCGGCCCGCATTGATGTTGCCCGTCGTACCGCGCGCCGTCGCGTAAGAGCCCGAGAATGTCGAGCCCGCGACGCCGCCGCCCGCATACCAACTGCGAGTCCCTGAGTAAGCCGCGCCGCCCCAATGGCCGTACACATTCGCGCTCGCCGAGGCGCAGCAGGGATATCTGCCCCAATAGGCGGGCGAGTAATATGAGCCGCCCCAGTACGGCTCCATCCAGGCCGCCGTCGCAAGACCGACCGCGAAGCCGAACGTGAAGCCGACCCAAGGGTTATAGATGGGCGCGGCGGCGACTCCGTAGGTGTAGGGAGGCGGATACCACACCGATCCGATCCACGGCGAGTAAGCATAGCCGGTGCCGTATACGACCGTGCCGTAGGGAGAGATCACGGTGCCGAAGTAGCCCGGTGTGTAGCCGACGTAGACGTATTGTGGCGTTGCCTCGTAAATCTTCACGTAGGTCACGTAGTAGAGGGGCGAGGCGGGCGGGATCGTATAGATCACGGTCGGAACCGAGGTCGCGATCGTCCACGGCCCCGTGAGTTGCGCCGCCGTGAACCAGACGCCCGCGACGACGGAATAGTAGGCGTTCGGTGCAACTTGAATCACCGGTTCCGAGGAGTTCGCGACGTAAGCGAGCGGCGTGCCGTCGATCGGCTGATACTGCGGCGGCCCATCGAAGTTCGGCGTGAAGGTAGGCCCGCTCTTGAGCGGAATCGTCGCCGTCTGCGGAATCGAATTGGTGATCGCCGCTTCTTGCGCCTGCGGTGTACCCGCCACGGTCGGCAGCACGGCCCCTGCGGGCGCCTGCGCAGGGATGTGCGCGAAGTCGGGCGGCAGCGCATCGCTTGCGACGAAAGTCCACGGGCCGGAGAGTGCGGCGGATGAGAACCACCGCCCGGAGATCAGCACGTAGTACACATTGTTGCTGATGTCGATCAGCACATCGCTCGTGGTGTTCGATGCCCAGAGCAATTGTGTCCCGGTGACCGGTTGAAAATCGGGCTGTCCCTTGAACGTGATCAGCTCGGCGGGTACCTGACTCGTGTAGATCGCCGGTACGCCATTCGCGAGCGAGGGCTTGGGCTTGGCTTTCGCGCCACCATCGAGCATGTCGACGTCCCCGGATTTTTCAAGCGACTGCGCAACGCCCTGCATGCCGGGGGGTTGGCTGAACGACTGCGTCCAGGGACCCGTGATCGCGCTCGATTCGAGCCAGCCGTCATAGACGTGGATATAGAGGTGCTGCTCCATGCCACCCTGCAGAATCACTGCGCGGGTGTTGATGACGCGCTGGAATCGCGAATCGGACGGCACCGACTTGAGCACCGGGGCGCCGTCGATCGGCACGAGAATCGCCGGCGAATAGCTGATGATTACCCACGGCGGGTTGTTCTGCACGGCCACGGTCGGCGGTTTGATGCCGGCGAGCGCGAGCGAGGACTCGAGACGGTCGAGCGACATGGTGCGAATTGCATTGGCGAACCGCGTCTGCAGCTCCGCTGCATAGGCGGCGCCGTGATCGGGGAGCGTCGGAAAGTCGATCTTCGAGATCCGAAGATTCTCGAAGACTACCGTGCGCATCACCTTGTCGACCTGGGTGCGCGTGCTCGCGAAGATGACGCCGAAGGTTTCTTGCTTGGCGTTGCTCGGCTTGATCGCGAGTGCCGCCCGGAAGTCGAGTTGATTGTCGGTCCACCGATTGACCTGCGGCTGGTAGACGAGCACTTGGCCGTCCGCGAGGTCGACTACGCGCGGCCAGGGATCTGCGGGCGGTTTGTCCGCGGCACTGTCCTGCGCGAGCGCGCTCGCGAATGCGCCGAGCAGGCCGGCGATCAGGGCCATCCGTAGGAACAGAAACAGGGTTTTCATGGCTGCGACCTCATCAATCAGGTAGCAGCAGTTACTCTCAATCTCGAATTCAGCGGTATTGGCCCATGGTCCACCGAGTCGGCTCGCGCCCGCTCATCTCAACCGCTCTAAAAGGCCGTCGGCCGGCACCGGAATCATTCGGCATGGGGGAGTATACACCGGAGGATGTGCCCCGATACCGGCCGACGATCACTAAACCTTATCCGCCACCCCACCTTCGCCTGCCATTGGACCTCGGTCCAATGCGCTCCTGCCTCAGGGAATCATTCCGCAGTCGAACATCTTGTTGGCGATGGGAGGCGCAATCCGATTGATGAATTCGGCCCGCATCTGAGGGTCGCTGCGCAAAATGTTGATGGCCCGCTGTTCCTCCATGCTCGGCGGTGCGTGTTCACTTTTCTTGACCCACAGCTGCTCGCAGGTCGAACTCGTGTATTTCTGCACGACCTTGTTGGCGATCGAGTCGACCATCGGAAACTGAGATTGCGCGTGGATCAGCTGCGGGCGGAGCAGGGTGATGCCTACCGCCAGCATAGCGACCAACGAAAGGCTCAGCGTCCACCGGTGGTGGCGTATGGTCATGTGCACTTTCCTTCTCTAAATCGCGGGCACGAAATTTATCGCTAAGTGGCGCCTGGGCAAGCAGCCTTGATCTGGGCGATCTTCGTATCGAGTGCCTTGTTGTACTCACCGGTGCTGACCTGGTACTTGGTTTTCTCCGTCCCCGTGACGAGGCCGGCGACGAGACCGATTGGAGCAACCATCGAAATGCCGTTCCCGATCCTCGAGGCAGTGCTCGCTTTCTCGCTATTGAGCACGCGAAGGTCGCCCTCCGCGGTCGCGCAGTTCACCGGCATCGATTGCGCACTCGCTGCTTCCTTTTTCTCCTGTACTGCGCACCCGCTTGCCAATACGGTGAGGCCAAAAACGGAAATACCAAAAGCCGCTATCTTTATCATGGTCACTCCTGGAAAACAGTCCCTAATGTCCACACCCGTACACTGTGAACCGTGTGTGCGCCATTGCGTATGGGGCGTTAGTCCAACGGACTCGCCCGGATATTTCAGCTAGTCTCGCCGTGATCTTATGGGCTGCTCGCCCAGGCGCTACTTTTCGGAGACCGCAATGCGGAAGAGAATCCTCGGATGCGCAGCCCTTCTCGTATTGGGCGCGATGTTGCTTCAGGCGGTAGCCAGCGGACAGGCGACCTCGCCGCCGGCAGCCGCGGCGAAAGCCGACAAGCACGCAACCAAGCACGAACAGGGGGCCGCACCGTTCCAGCCGGGCCTGGAGCCGCGGGCCATCGAGATCCTGAAGGCGGCAAGCGCGCGTCTGGCATCGGCCAAGTCGATGGCCTTCACGGCCGTGGTGTCCTACGAGGGTCCGAGCCTGTTGGGCCCGCCGCTCATCTATTCGACGAAATCGGAAGTCACCATGCTGCGCCCCGACAAGTTGAAGGTCATCACGCTTGGCGACGGGCCGCCTTCGGAGTTCTACTACGATGGTAAGGCGATGATGGCGTATGCGCCGACGGAGAACCTGCTCGCCGTCGCCGATGCGCCGCCCACCATCGATGCGGCGCTCGTGGCCGCCTATGAGGGCGCAGCGATCTACTTCCCCTTCATGGACGTGATCGTCTCCGACCCCTACAAGGACTTCGCCGACGGGTTGACCACGGCGTTCTATATCGGCAAGTCGTCGGTGGTCGGCGGCACGACCACCGATATGCTCGCCATCGTTTCAAAGGACGTGTTCGCTCAGATCTGGATCGGGACCGAAGACAAGCTGCCGCGTCGTCTCTATGCCGTCTACCTCAACGACCCCGCGAGGCTTCGCCACGTCCTGGAGCTCTCCGACTGGAAACTCGATGTCTCCGTTCCGGGAGAGGCATTTCATAGCGCGAAATCAGCCAACGCGACGCGAATTGCCTTCAAACGTCCGGATGCCGATACCGCGGGAGGCTCCAAGCCGCCCATGAAAGGCCCCGCCAGTCCCCAAGCAGGAACCTCGCCATGAAAATCCGGAACCTCAGCCTCACCGCCTTAGTGGCGCCCCTCCTTGGGTCGTCTCCGGCCGCTGCCTGGGTGCACGCGAGCGGTGGCTATGGATCGGCATCGGCATCGCACTATCACTCCGGGGACACGAGCTACGGGGCCGCTTCGAGCACCCACACGGGCGCCTACGGCGGGACCACGACCAAAACCGCCTCGGGCTCCGCCACCACCAACCCCAACGGCTCGACGTCGTATTCCGGGTCCGAGCACACGACGTACACGGCGCCCGACGGTCAGACCGCCCAGTCGACCAAGACGACCAACGGGACCGCCTACAACGGATCGACCTCCGCCTATCACACGACCACCGCGAGCACCAGCAACGGGGCGTACTACGGTGGTTCCCACTCGACTTACACCACCACCGGCGGCACGACCGCCTATCACAGCAACTATTACGGCACCACGGCCTATCCCGCCTACCATCCGCCGACCACCGTGAATTATTACGGTTCGAGCTGCTATAACTGCGGCGGCTGGTCCGCGGCCGGTGCTGCGGCTGCGGGCGTGGCCGTCGGCGTCGCGGTGGGAGCCAGCGTCGCTTCCGCGAACACGGCCGCCGCCACCTCGAACGCCTATGCCGCCGGCGTGGCTGCGGGGGCGAGCGCGCCGTACACGGTGGGTACCATCTATGCCGCGGTACCCGCAGGGGCGGTCGTCACGACCGTTTATGGCCAGAATTACTACCTCGTCGGCAACACCTGGTTTCAACCCTCGTATGGCGCGAACGGCGTCTACTATCGGGTCGTGTCTCCACCCTGACAGGCGCGGCTGATTCACGCGCGCCCGATGGGCCGAAGGTCTCATTGGCGCGATACCATCGACCTGCTGAGATAAACCACTATGCGACACATCAACATTCCTCTATCGATCGGGACGATTTGCGTCATTTCTTGCGTCATGTCTGGGGCGCAGGCTCAGACGCCGATGATCAGCGCGCCCACGGGTACCAAGACGCTCGCGGCGACCTTGAAGGTGTACGCCTTCCCGGGTGCCGGCCAAACCGCGACCCAGCAGTCGCAGGATGAGACCGAGTGTTACAACTGGGCGGTGAATGAGACGGGGAAGGATCCTTTCCACATCGCCAATGAGGCCGCTCAGGCGCAGCAGCAAGCGGCCCAGCAGCAGCAGCAAGCACAGCAGTCGACGTCCGGTTCCGCGGTCAAGGGGGCGGTGGGCGGCGCCGCAGGCGGGGCTGTTATCGGTGCCATCGCCGGCAACGCGGGCAAGGGCGCGGCGATTGGCGCGGGTGTCGGTGCCATTGGCAATCGCGCTCGAGCCCAGAGTCAGGCGAACCAGGCATCGCAGCAGGCAGCGCAGCAGGGGCAGGCGGCCGCCAAGATGTCCACCGAGCAAATGAACGAATTCAAGAAGGCCTTCTCCGCCTGTCTGGAAGCGAAGAAGTACACCGTCAAATACTAATGCGGCATTGAAGACCCACCGTCAGGCACGCGAGCGGCGCTGTTCCGTACCGAAGCTCAGTTTTGCGAAGGCGACACCGGCGCTTTGCGGGCCGACAAACGCGGTGCAATACCGCGATAGGCGAGCGCCGCAAGCAGTCCACCCAACAGTAGGAGTCCGATCAGCTGCGCAATGCGCCAGTAGGCGTGGTCGACGACACCCTGCAGCGAGGCGGCCGCGTGATCCGCGGACTGCATGACCCCGGGACCTCCCTGTTCGATGCCAGCGATCAGCTGCTTGAGCTCATCGGCGGCCCGCGTGATCTCAGCGGCTGCAGCGGTATACTCGGTGATATCGAACGGTCGTCCGGGCGCTGTCTGCGGCGCGCCGGCAGGCGCTGACTTCTGAAACCCCGCCATCATCTGGTCGAAGGCGCGGATGCTGGCGGTGAGCGAGTTCGACGTTACGGTCCCCGCCTCGAGCGTCCGGCGCAGCTCCGTCACGAGCGAGCGCGTATGCGCGCTCTCGGTGTCGACCGCGTCCATGAACTGGCGGATCGCGGCTTCGCGCTCGCGCGCGAGCACATTCGGCAGCTCGCTTGCGAGGCGTCCCGTGTCTTCCGCAGCCCGCGCCGTTCGATCGACGTTGGCGAGGAGGCGCAGGGTTTCCGGCGTCACCGCAAACTGGTCGGTCATTCGCTCGACCTGCATGTCGAGAAGGTTCGGCAGCCGCTGCGCGTAATAGATGGCACGCTCCGCCAGCGCTCTCGACTGCGCGATTTCGCGCACCGCTGGGTCCAGGCCGCTGAGCGGGTCGAGGCCGAGAAGAGAGAAAACACTCCCCATGGAGTGTTCTTCTCCCGAGGTGGGATGGCCGATGGAATTGGCGAAGTCGCGGAAATGAACATAGGAGACGGAGCGAATATGCGGGTTCTGACGCCGCCATTCATCGATGATTTGCTCGAGGTGCGCATACTGATCGGCTGTGACGACATCTTCGGCGATGGCTCGCGCCTCCTGCTCGAGCCGCCGGTGCGCGTCGCGCAGCGGCGTCACGCGATCGCCGAAGCGCTCGCTGATCCATGCATCGTCGATGACCATGCGGCTCAAGGTCGCGAGCACGAGCATGTCGAGTGCGTTGACGACGGCACTCGGCCCGGTCGCATTCGTGTAAGCGGCGGTCGCCTGCGACAGCTTCCAATTCTGGGCCATGAGCCGATCCTCGGCGCTGTCGGTGCTCGCCTGAAAACGCTGCAGGGGCTCGCTGATTCCGCCAACGTATTCATCCGCGAAGCGCATGACACGAAGCTGCTGGATCTGCAGCTGTTCCGCCCGCTGCGTGGCGCCCTTGTCGTGGTGAAATATATGATTGAGCATCGAACAGCCGCACGTAGTCATCACCACAGCAGTGATCGCGGTCCAGCCGAGCGGTTGGCGCGCCCATCGAAGGATCATTGATCGCCACGCGAGGCAGGGGATAAGGCCTGCGCCATCTTTAATCCGACAATGGTCGCGACGACTACCGCCATATAGAACTGTCCGCACATGACTTCGAGCCAGATCAGCGTATTCGATATCGGCCGGGTGGTCGTGATATCCCCGTAACCGATGCTCGAAATGGTGGTGAAGCTGTAATAGTCGAACAAGGCATGCAACGTATGCGGGTTGCCGAGTTGCCATTGGATGTCCGGGCTGATGCTGAATGCCTCGGGTGCAATCAACCAAACGAGCGCATACAGCCGGCCCCAGATGAGCGCGATCAAGATGTAGCCCGAGAACGCACCGACGACATCGTCGCCATGCAGGCGACTCGCGCCGAACACGTGGCTCACGATCACGGTGAGGACAAACACGAAGAAAGCGCCGGCGGCGAGATCCAGCGCTACGTCGATCGGCAGCTGCCACGCGGCCGGTGCCCACAGGCGCGTCAGATTGAGACCGATCACGATGCCCGCGAGGGACATGGCAATCCATCGCCGGCGGTTCGTGGCGAACACGGCGCGAAATACGGTGACGCATACGAGGCTGAACAGGACCAGGGAGAGGATGCGCGCCGGCACCGTCACCTCTGCCAGCAGTGGATTCCCGAGTTCCATCGCCACGAGCGCGGCGAGGAGTTGAATATGCCGGGTTAACTTTTTGGCAGTGGCCACGATTAGCCTTCCTGACTGCTACCCGCGCGTATTGCCGCGTCGCGAGTAGCCGACGCTACGAAGCACTGGCGAGCGCGCGAATGGCGTCCGCAATATCCTGGCTCAAGCGGCCGAGCGCCCGGCTGTGGGCGGCGGCGAGCGCATCATAACCATTCCCATGAGTCGGCTCGCGAAGCGCGGTGCGTCCGATCTGCGTCTTGCCGTCCTTGACGCGGCGCACCGTCCACAGTGCGCTCAAGGTCGCCGCTTCGCCGGGCACCGATTCAAAGGTTTGCACGTCAATGGCCACACGGTAATCAGCGTCCGCGTCCTGGGATTGTTGGTATAACCCGACGCGCGGTGTCCCGAGCAACGTCACGAGGTCGCCGGCGACCACGTGCGAGATGGTGCTCTGCAAGGGTGCCGCCCAGCGGTTGAATTCATCCACGCGGACTTGATTAGGAGTCGTGCGAACCACGATCTGAGGAAGGTCCACGCTGGGGGGTATCGAGACCGGCCCGACGACGACATAGAGGGATGAGCTGTCGTTCGGTTTCGTCGTCACCGTGGCCGTCTGGCTCAAGGTGTACAAATGCGAAGGCGGGCTTGCGCATCCGATCGGGAGCGCGGCGAGGGCGCACGCGGCGCCGATCGCGACCAGGCGGCGGATCATGGATGCTGCTCCTCTTTTTTGCCCCGGATTAGAATTTCGGGGTGCCGTTGCAGGTAGTCGATGAAGACCCGCACCGAGCGTGCCGCACCCGCGACCTCCTGCAAGGTGTCGTGCAAATTCTGCGACGTCGGAGCGTCCCTGCCGAGCAGCGATCGATCGGCATCCGCAATGGCGCGGTGCAACTCCTCCATGGTCTTGGTACCCTCAGGCACCCATTGCGCGTCGATGCGGCCCAGCAGCGCGTCCGTCGATTTCAGCGTCTGATTGAGCGTTCCAAGTATATTCTTGACATCGGTACCCATCTTCTCGATCGGCATGTTGTCGATCTTGGTCAGTATGCTGTTGAGTTTCGCCTCGATGCTCGCGAGGCCGCCCGAGTCCACCGGCAGCTCGAGGGGGTCCTGGTTCCAGTCGATCTTCGGCTTGGGTGCGTTCGGCACATACTCGATCGCGACGTACAGCTCTCCAGTGAGCAGATTGCCGGTTTCCAATTTCGCGCGCAGTCCGCGGTCCTCCACGAGGTGACGGAGGATGCGCGTGCGGCCTTCCAACGTCATCTCTACGAGGTTCGTATTCTTTCCGCTCCTGGGCGGACATCCGCTCCATGATTCGCTCGGGGTTGAACGTGATGAGCACGCGGGGACGGAAATTCAACGTCGCAGTATCGAAGGTGAGGCCGACGTTTGCCACGTGGCCAACCGTCAACCCGAACAGCGTCACCGGTGCGCCGACCGACAATCCGCGCAGCGACTCATTGAAATACAGCACGAAGTGCCTTTCGACGGGGTCGGGCTGCGTCATCGCCGTGGCGCGGTCCGTATAGAGCGTGAATTCGGCGTTGGGTGCGGCAGGTTCGCCGGGCTGCAGGAACTCCGGCACGTCGAACGCGATGCCGCCCACGAGCACGGAAACGATCGACTCGGTGCGGATGTCGACACCGTTCGCGCCGGCCGAGACCTCGATGCCGCTCGCATTCCAAAAGCGCGTCTCGGAGTTCACGTACTTGTCATACGGCGCTTCGACGAATATCGTCGCCTTGATCGAATTCCCGTCGGCCGCGAGCTCGTAAGCCGCGACTTCGCCCACGGGTACGCTTCGATAGTAGATCGGCGCGCCGATTCCCACCGATCCCAAGCTCTTGGCGTTGAGCGTAAAGCGCCTGCCAGGCTGGTCGGTGATCACCGGTGCCACGTCGAGGGCGACGAAATGACGTCCCTTCTTGGTCGAGGTGCCGGCCTGAAATCCGATGTATTGCCCCGAGAGCAGCGTACCCAGCCCGGAGATACCGCTGAGCGTCACCTGCGGCTGCACGACCCAAAATTTCGCATCCTCGACGATCAATCCCTCGGCGTGCTTCGCGATCTGCGCCGTGACATCGACTTTGGAATAGTCATCCGTGAGCTCCACCTTGGTCACCTGTCCGATCGTCACGTCCTTGTACTTGATGAAGGTCTTGCCGGCCTCGATGCCCGCGGCGCCCTTGAACGTGATGGTGATGGTCGGCCCTTCGTTGCGCACGCGCTGAATCGCGATCCCGATGGCGACCACCGCGGCGAGGAGCGGAATGATCCACACGATGGAAATCCGCAGGCGCTTGCTGCGCACCACGGAGGCCTGAGGAAGATCGTCGAGACCACCCGGGTTAGCCATGGGAGAACTCGCGGGGACTCGCCGAATCCCAGATGAGACGCGGGTCGAACGATTCGGCCGCGAGCATGGTGAGAACCACCACCGCCGCGAAGAACAGCACGCCGGGTCCGGGGGCCACCGACATCAGGGGTTGCAGCTGCACCAGGGCGACGGTGAAGGTATCGACGAACACGTCGAGCATCGACCACCGACCGATGAACACGACCATCCGATAGAGGCGGGTGCGCTCGCGGTTGCCTCGGATGGAGCCGCGTTGCACGCTGATCAAGAGATACGCGAGCGAGACCAACTTGCCGAGCGGAATCATCACGCTCGCGATCAGGACGACGAGCGCGAGCGGCCATGAGCCGGACGTATAGAGAAACACCACGCCGCCCATGATGGTGTCGCCCTCCGAGCCTGTCGGGGTGGTCGTGTTCAGCACGGGCAGCATGTTCGCAGGAATGTAGCAGATTGCCGCTGCGATCAGCAGCGCCCAGGTCATCTCGATCGATCCGTGACGGCGCAATTCGAGCTTCTCACCGCATCGGGGGCAGAAGCCCGCCTCCTCGGTGCCGGAGGAACGCACGACAAGGCGGCAAGCCTCGCAGGACACGAGTCCGGCTTGTGCGGCGGTAACGATAGAAGTAGTCACGGACGCGCACTCGCGCCGGGAGCGTGCGTGGGCGTACGCGGGCGGCGGTTCACCGTCCACCCATTCCACGCGTTCCCACAGGTCGTGTCGATCGAAATGCACCATGATCGCCGGAATCAACAGGACCGCCGCGCCGAACGCATACATGCCGATGCCGGGATCGACGGTCGCGAGCTCCGCGATTTTGATCAACGCCACCAGGATGCCGAGCATCACGACCTCGAGCATGGACCACACTTGTAGATGGCTGATCCAGCGCAGCATCTCGCCGGCCCACGACGGTATGGGCGAACGCCGCGCGGCGAGCAACAGCGTCAACATGAACAAGACGTAGCCGATGGGAGCGAGGAAGGCGCAAAACGCCACGAGTACGCTGACGATGCGTTGACCTTCAAGCCACATCTCATACGCGCCCCCGATAATCGTCGTGCTTGCAAAGCGTCCGACGACGTGCAGCTCCATCAATGGGAGCGCATTGGCGATGATGAGCGTGATTGCGGTAGCGACGGTGAGTGCGAGGGGGACATCGCGCGAACCCGATGGCCGGGTGAGCAGCACCCGGTGGCACCGCGCGCAAGTCGCTTTACCGCCCGAGGGAAGTGGTGGAATGCGCTGCAATAAATCGCAGTCCGGACAGGCAACCGATGGAGGCACGCCGGCAATTGTAACCTGCGTGCTGTCCATCGGTTGGCTGGCTATCGATCTAGTTGGTTAGGGGCCGAATGAGAAATTGTAGTGGAAGCCTACCCGGAACATGTTCATGGTGAAGCTGTTATGGATGTTATCCAGTTCAAAGTTGCCATACGCGGTGCAAAGAGAGGAACCCTTGATGCTGGAACTGGAGCAATTGACGTCCGAGTTGCTTCCCTTGCTGAGCTTCACGTAGTTGTACTCCGCGACGAACGACCATGGTCCGGTGATCCCGTAGTCAAGCCCGAGCCCGACATTGAAGCCGTGGTTTTGCGAGTTCTTGCTGCCGCTGAAGGATGCGGGTCCTGCGGCTGAACCGGCTGCGGGAGTATAGCTGAGCTCCGAATTATGCGATCCGCTGGTAAAGGCCCCACCGATCCGGACCCATGGCAAAAACTCATCGACCGAGTAGCCGACCCGTGGCCCTAACAGGATGATACCGTTCGGGCTGACCTTGCCGGAGGCGGTATAGGTGCCGGGCGGGATGGGATCCGTCGGCCCTTGAGAAACGTAGGTGTATGAGCGGCTCTTGCTGGAACTACCCACGGCCTCATAATCGACCTTGAAACCCCACACCCACTGGTTGATATTGAAAGTTGTAGCCGCGATCCACACCGCCGATAAAATTGCCGTTGTTGGGGCAATCGCGGTTGTAGAATTTATTGGCCAGGGCCGGATTGTTCCGGATATTGGGCCCGGGCTCCCAGCTGTCGCAGGTGTGATTCCACGCCCCGCCGATGTTGGCGCCGGCGAAACAACCTTGCCAGGGATTTGTCACGGTGGTGATGACGTCTTGCGCCTGCGCAGCGCCGATAGCGCCCAACGCAAGCAGCGATGCGGAAAGAATTTTGAGTTTCATGGCTTATAAGTCCTACAAAGTTAAAAAAATAGGCAGCCCAATTGCTGCTTCCTCCAACGCGACCGGCCATGAACCACGACGGGTCTACGTGGGGCGTAGTGTCGTGGATGGCGGGTTGCCTCGTAATTGGACGAAGTACCTAGCTGTTGCGTCATTGGTACGGATGCCAATGGGGGCCGGACGGGGGGTAATTGGGCCACCGCCCACTCTGGAGCGCAAAGTGACCACTTGCCACCTCCGGGAGACCAGGAGCACATTTTCTTGTCCATTACCGAGGAGAACCGCATGCGCGAGCCGCTTCCGCCGTATCAGCCCGACGGCGCCGAGAGCTTCGAGCGTCCCGATGTTCGTGCCGGAGATCGTCCCACGGGGGCGAGTTTCGCATCACGATCCCCGGCCCTCGGCTGCTCCGGTGCGGCCGCCACCGTGCACCCGATCGCGACGCTCGCGGCGATCGAGACGTTGAAGCAAGGCGGCAGCGCCGTGGATGCGGCCATCGCCGCGAATGCGTGCCTGGGGTTCCTGGAACCGACGAGTTGTGGTATCGGCGGCGATTGCTTTGCCATGCTCTGGGATCCTGCCGCGGCCAAGGTGATCGGCATGGCGGGTTCCGGCCGATCGCCGAACTCGTTGGATCTCGCGACGGTGCGCGCCCGTTCGAGGAACGGGCTCATTGCGCCGTATGGGGCGATTTCGGTCTCGACACCGGGCGCGGTCGATGCGTGGTGGACGCTGCACCGGCGCTACGGCAGGCTCGCATGGGCGGATCTATTCCAAAGCGCGATTCATCTCTGTGAGCGCGGCGCCCCGGTCGCCCAGTTGATCGCTTTCAATCTCAAGCGAAACCTCGCACTCTTTGAGGCGCCGGACAGCGCCGTCGAGGAGACTTCCAATGCCCTGCGCACGTACGCGCCCTCGGGCCAGCGTGCCTCGCGCGGGCGAGGTGTTCCGGAATCCCGACCTCGCACGCACGTATCGCTTCATCGCCGAGGGTGGCCGGGACGCTTTTTATGAGGGTCCCATCGCTCATACCATCGACGCCTACTTCAAGCGCATCGGCGGCTGGCTGTCGCACGAGGATTTGCGCGGGGCGCATGCCGAATGGAGCGAACCGCTCATGACCTCCTACCGGGGGGTGGAAATTCATGCGATCTCTGCCAACACGCAGGGTCTCGCCACCTTGCAGATGCTGAACATCCTGGAGAATTTCGATCTTCGCGGCATGGGCTTTCAGTCGGGGGCAGCGATCCACGTGCAAGCCGAGGCCAAGCGGTTGGCGTACGAGGACCGTGCCCGCTATTACGCGGATCCGTATTTCTGCGCGGTGCCGACCGAGTGGCTGAATTCCAAGGCCTATGCGGCGGAGCGCGCCAAGCTCATACGCGCGGACCGTATCCTGCCGACGCTGCATGCAGGCGAGCCGCCGAGTCAGGGCGACACGACCTACCTCACCGTCGCCGACGCAAGCGGCATGATGGTATCGCTGATCCAGTCGAACTTCCGGGGCATGGGTTCGGGGCTCGTCGCCGACGGACTCGGCTTCATGTTTCAGGATCGAGGGCAATTGTTTTCGCTGGCGGCGGGTCATCCGAACCTGTATCAACCGGGTAAGCGGCCCTTCCAGACCATCATTCCGGGCTTTGCAACCCGAGGTGGTCAGCCGTGGATGTCCTTTGGCGTCATGGGCGGGGACATGCAGCCGCAGGGGCAGACGCAGATCGTCGTGAATCGAGTCGACTACGGGCTCGATGCTCAGGCGGCCGGCGACAGCCCGCGCTGGCATCACGAGGGCTCCTCTCAAAGTATGGGCGAAGATCTGCCGGGACTCGGTCCCGTCGGGGTGCTGCGATTGGAGAGCGGCGTCCCGGAAGCCGCGCGGCGTGTGCTCGGTGATCTCGGTTGGCGAATCGGTGCACCGGACGGCGGTTTCGGGCGCTATCAATGCATCGAACGCATCGCGCACGCCTCGGACCGGGTCTATGCGGCTGCGAGCGAGATGCGCGCGGATGGGACTGCGCTCGCCTATTGAGTCCCGCGCGATGCCGCGCCGTGGCCGCTGGCGATAACCTCGCGGATAGCTTACTGTCGCGCCACCGCAGTCGCAGGGAATAGATCATGGCAACCCTCAATTCCCCCGTGTCTCAGACGCGCTCCTTCACGACGGTATTCGTCATCGAAATGTGGGAGCGTTTCGGCTTCTACGGCATGCAGGTGCTGATGGTCACCTACATGATGAAGAAGCTCGGTTTCGTCGACACGCGCGCCAATCTGGTCTGGGGGGCCGCGGCGGCGTTGATCTACGCGACGCCCGCCATCGGCGGATGGATCGGCGACAAGCTCATCGGTACGCGGCGCACGATGAGGATCGGTGCGATGGTGCTGGCCGTCGGTTACGCGCTGTTGTGGTTGCCGACCAACAACGAGTATTTCCTCTATTTCGCGCTCGGCGTGATCATCGTCGGCAACGGGTTCTTCAAGCCGAACGCCGGCAACCTGGTGCGTAAGATCTACGAGGGGGACGAGACCCGCATCGACAGTGCCTTCACCATGTATTACATGGCGGTCAACATCGGCTCGATGATTTCGATGACGCTCACCCCCTGGATTCGTGACTATGTCGGTGAGCACTACGGCGATTCGGCAGGTTGGCACACCGCCTTCGGTGTCTGCTCGATCGGCCTGCTCTTGGGCATGTTCAATTATGCATTGATGCGTCGCGCGTTGGCGCATATCGGGTCGCCGGCGGACGCAGAACCGATCAACGTGCGCCGCCTCGCAGCCGTCCTCGTCGGCGCCGTGGGCATGGTCCTCCTCTCGGCGTTCATCTTGCAAAGTCAGGCGGTGGCGCGCGTGTGCGTTTATACCGCGGGCGTGGTCATTCTGGCGATTTTCGTACACCTGATCCGCACCAGCCACCGCGACGAACGCGCCGGCCTGATCGCCGCGCTGGTGCTGGTGGTGCAGACGATCTTCTTCTTCATCTTCTATCAGCAAATGTCGACGTCGCTGAATTTATTCGCCCAGAAGAACGTGGACTTGAACTTCAGTCTCTTCGGCTGGCACATGTTCACCTGGATCCCCGAGCAGTATCAGAACCTCAACTCGATCTGGATCGTGGTCCTCAGCCCGGTCCTCGTCTTCATTTACAACACGCTCGGGCGGCTCGGCAAGGACCCATCGATTGCGGTCAAGTTCGCATGGGGTTTCTCCTGCGTGGCGATCGGATTTTTCATCTACGGGGTCGGCGCGCGATGGGCGGTCAACGGCCAGGTCTCATCCTGGATCATGGTGTGGGGCTACGGTCTGTATTCGCTCGGTGAGCTGTTGGTAAGCGGGCTCGGTCTCGCGATGATCGCCCGCTACGTACCGGCGCGGATGGGTGGCTTCATGATGGGCGCTTATTTCGTCGCCTCCGGACTCTCACAGTATCTCGGCAGCGTCGTGGCGAATTTCGCGCATATTCCGGAGAACTTGAACGATCCGGTCGAATCGTTGACGATTTACACCGCCTTGTTCAACAAGCTCGGATTCGCCGGCATCACCTGCACCCTCATCGCCATCGCGATGCTGCCCTTGATGAAGAAGCTCTCCGCCAGCCATTCGGAGACGGGTAACGGCCACACGCCCTTGCCACCGGTGCGCAGCGAGGAATTCAACACCGCGGGTTGATTCAGCCGCAGTCGTCGTCGGCCGAGACATGCACGGTGTCGCCGTCGTTCAGGTCGGGCTTGTCGCGATGCCCGCATTGGCGCATGTCCCGATCCAGCGTGGTCGCCGACCACGACAGATGGCCGTGTCCCGAGGCATCCGAGGAGACTGATACCGCGACGGTGGCAAAGCTGTTGATCAATTGGTTGGCGAGAATCTTTTGCGCGGGATCGGTGTTCAGATCGTAGACGGTCACGAGGATATTCGCGGTGCCGTCATTGCTGATGGTGATCGTCAGGCCGCCATCGCCGGCGATCACCGAGGTGCCCGCCAAAGCGCCGATGAGCGTGATCCATTTGAAGCGCATCGATGATCTCTCCTGTAACCACGCCGGGCGTAACCCCCTAACCACCGCTGAGCATAACCCCGGCTGCGCGCGCGATCTACACGAGTCGCAGGTCGAGCGGTGCGGTTTGCGGGAAGATGCTTGCGCACTGACCCGGCGTCAGACCCCAGAGCGAGCGGAACAGTCCGCCGAGGACCGAGCGGTAGTCATTGAGCACGGGATAGTCCCGATCCTGAAACAAGGTGCCGCGGCTCACGCGCTGCTGGGCTCCGGCGATGACACCGCCGTTGACGGCACCGCCAAGCACCCAGTAGACCGTGCCGTGGCCATGATCGGTACCCCGATTGCCGTTTTCCCGAAAGGTGCGCCCGAACTCCGACACGACGACGACCACGGTGTTGCTCCATTCGGCGCCCAGGGACTGCGAGAATTGCTGCAGTCCGCGCCCCAGGCTCGCGAGATTGCCGGACAGGCGCCCGTCCGCCGAGCCCTCACCGACGTGGGTATCCCAACCGCCGACGTCGATGAACCCGATCCGGTACTTATCGCGCATGAGCCGGCCCATGCGTTCGGCCTCGAGCTCGAAGCCCCTGCTGTTGATGGCGCCGCGATTGGCGGCACCCATTTCATCGGCCATTTCTTGCGCCACGAGCTGGCGCAGATCCAAGCCATCCTTGACGGCCGTCTCCAGATGATGGCCGGCGTACATATCGCTCAATAGGCGCGCTTGGCGTTCATCGAATGGCGGCTTGCCGACATTGCGGAGCGATAGATTCGGCACGGTCGCCGCGCCTTGGAAGGCGAGCGGCAGCGCATCGGTGAAGGCGATCGGCAGCGCCTGCGTCGGGGAGCCGAGGAGCGTGCCCGAGAGTCTGCCGAGAAATCCCGAGCGGTAGTTGCGTGCGCCGCCGGTCGGTTGGCCGAGTTCGATGCTGTCCTGGGTTTCGAAGTGGCTGCGCGACAAGTCGTCGGTGCCGGCAAACGGGATGAAGGCGGCCTGTCGCTTGAAGTACAGCGCCCCCATGGTCTCGCGCGCTGCGGGTGCGAGCGCCCAGTCGGCATCCAGTGCGAGAGCGCTCGTGCTCGAGGACGTGTCGGGCCGGGCGATGGCGATGTTCGGGCGCGCCTCGTAGTAGAAGCTGCTCGAATAGGGGATGAGGAAGTTGCTCGAATCGTAGCCGCCGCGCAGGAATACCAACAAAAAGCGCGGTCCGGTCGTGGGCGCGGCATGCAGGCGGGCGACGACGGTGGCGCCCACCAAGGCGCTGCCGCCGGCTTTCAGCAACTGACGGCGATTCACGTTGGCTCCGGAGCGAGGGGCGCGCGTGGTGCCTGTTTCACGGTGGCCTCATTCATAGTTGAACTCCGGCGATGACAGCAACAAGGTGTTCCATTCCTGTGGCGAATTCGCGCGCTGCAGCGCGACGCGGGTGTGCGCATCCAGAAAGGGCTCGACAGCCTCGAAGTACAAACGATTGGACAGCTGCGGAAAGCCGCTGCCGGCCGCGGCCGCGCCGTCCTCGGAATCGAAGAGTCCGGCATTGCCGGAGCCGATCGAGCGCGCGATTTCGAAGCGGCGGCTCATCTGGCCGGAGCTCGCCCAAGAGAGCTCGGTCAGCGGATAGCCGTCGGGTGTTGGGCGGCCGAATGGTACTTCGCCGAGGCCATTGAGCCAGTTGATCAGGGGACGCGTGTTGGATATGGCCCGGTCATCGTAGGCAAAGCGGACCGAGGAGATGACGAAGCGCATCGGGTCCTTGAACTTGCCGCCGAGCGAGGCGTTCAATTCGTGCGCCAGGAACAGCGTGCGCAGCACGGCCGCGATATCGCCGTCGGTGTGCATGAAAGTCTGCGCCATGCGCTCGATGAGCTGCGGCGGCGGATTGTCGGCGACGAAGTAGATCGCAAGCTGCCGCGAGATGAAACGTGCGCAGGCGGGCTGCGCGACGATCAACGCCACTGCACTCTCGACCTCGCCGAATCCCCGGCCATCGATCCGGTGACCGAGCAGCACTTTCGGGCCGAAATCGTGGCGCGCCGGATTGAATTCGAATGCGCCTTCGCGCAGATAGAGCCTTTGCCACTCGGGCCTGAGCCTCGGCGATGCGCCGACATTGACGCCGACACCGGTCAGGACACGGGCGAGCTCCTGCACATCCTGCTGCGTGTAGCCGGCATCAACGCCGAGCGTGTGCAGCTCCAAGAGTTCGCGCGCGTAGTTCTCATTGACGTGGCCGACGGCATTTTGGGCGTTGTCGAGGTATTGCAGCATCGCCGGGTGCTCGAGCGTCGCGAGCACCAGATCCCGAAAGTGCCCGAGCGCGTGGGGCCTGATGGCGCGCTCTTCGTAATCGCCGACCGACCAGCGCAGGTTGGCCTTGGCTTGATGCACGCTGAAATGGTTGAGCCAGAACCAGACCATCTGTTCGTTCAGCTGCGAGGGAGCGTACACCGCACGCAGGAGCTCACGGCGAACCGCCTGATAGGCGAGCCTGTTGCCGCTTTCGTTGAGCTCCTTGCGTGCCTGTTCCTTGTCGGGACCACCCGGCATGTCATTGATGGCCTTGTAGCGCTCCTTGACCTCGGCGAGAGAGCGCACCGGATCGGCCCGCGACACCTCGAGGCCGGCGATGGCGGACTCGATCGGTGCCGGCAGCGCCATGTCCGGATGGGTGAGCTGCTGTTCGAGATATCGCTCGCGACCGAGCCGGCGGTATTCGGCCACGCTCGCGCTATCGAGACCGAAGGTGACCCGCTCGAGCCAAAGGACGTCCTCGCGGTGGAACACCGGCAGCGCCGCCGCAGCGTTCGGGGCATGTTTGGGCCCGGTGCTCACGTTCGATCCTGTGCTCGCGCTGCGCGTTTCAGGGTTGGTACACCCGAGCAGCAGCAATCCCGGCAGTGCGAGCGCGGCTACGCCGAGCCTGGCCGAAATCCGCCGATCGCTGCGCCGCCCCACGGGTGCCTCCTCGAGTGATATTCGCCTTGAAAATCAGGCGGCCTGTCCCAACCTTACAACGGCCGCCGGGGGGTACCGTTGACCACGGTCCCGTTTGCAAAGCCAGGGGCAATGAGCGGGGGCCGGCCAGGGTCCCGATGAGAAATTAAGTCTGTGACAGAATCCTCGGAAGTGCCCGCTCCGGCTGAGATTTTTTCGACACGCGGGCGGTGGCGTGTCAAACTCTGCGCCCATTAGCAGCTTGCGCTGACCCGACTGGCTGCGTGATCATCCGTGATCGCGCGGCTCGCCGCTGCGTTTGATTGATCGGTCGACTCCGACCTCACCGTAA
Source organism: uncultured Gammaproteobacteria bacterium (assembly GCA_963843295.1). Taxonomy (GTDB): domain Bacteria; phylum Pseudomonadota; class Gammaproteobacteria; order Steroidobacterales; family Steroidobacteraceae; genus Bog-1198. The sequence continues at coordinate 72,588 of CAWJJP010000013.1, forward strand.
CCGTCATGGAAGTTTGATATGGCCCGTACAATCCCTCTTTCCGATATCCGCAATATCGGCATCATCGCCCACGTCGACGCCGGCAAGACGACGACCACCGAGCGCATCCTGTATTACACGGGGCGCAAGCACACCATCATCGATATCCACGACACCAAGGATCTGAAGACCTCGACGACGACCGATTATCTGGAGCAGGAGCAGAAGCGCGGCATCACCATTCAAAGCGCCGCGGTGTCGGCCTTCTGGCGCGACAAGAAAATCAACCTGATCGACACGCCGGGACACGTCGATTTCACCATCGAGGTGAACCGCTCGCTGCGCGTGCTCGACGGCGCGGTGGTGGTGTTCGACGGCGTCGCCGGCGTCGAGCCGCAGTCGGAAACCAACTGGCGCCTCGCCGACAATTACGGCGTTCCGCGTTTCTGCTACGTCAACAAGATGGACCGCAGCGGCGCGAATTTCCTGCGCTGCGTCGACATGATCAAGAAGCGCCTGGGCGCGCGGCCGCTGCCCGTGCAGATCCCGATCGGCTCGGAGGACAATTTCAAGGGCATGGTCGATCTCGTCGAGATGAAGGCCCTGGTGTGGGACTCGGACGACAAGGACGCCCAGTGGCAGGTGCTCGAGGTGACCCCGGATCTGGCCGACAAGCTGCACATCACCGTGCCGAGCGACCGCGAAGATCCTGGCCGACGTCGCCAAGTACCGCACCGAACTGGTCGATACCTGCCTCGAGCAGGACGATGCGGCCATGGAGGCGTATCTCACCGACGGCGAGGTGCCCTCGGCGGACGTGCTGCGGCGGGCGCTGCGCAAGGGCACCCTGCATTCGGCCTTCACGCCGGTGCTGTGCGGCTCCTCCTACAAGAACAAGGGCGTGCAGCAGGTGCTCGACGCCGTGGTCGATTATCTGCCGGCGCCGACCGACGTCGCCGTCGATCAAGACCGTGGACGCCGACGGCGAGCCGATCGGCGAGCGCAAGTGCTCCGACGACGAGCCGTTCTCGGCGCTCGCCTTCAAGGTGATCAACGATGTCTATGGCGCGCTCACCTTCATCCGCGTCTATTCCGGCGTGCTCACCAAGGGCGCCTCGGTGCAGAACTCGACCCGCGGCAAGCGCGAGAAGATCGGCCGCATGGTCGAGATGTTCGCCAAGGAAGCCAATCCCGTCGAGGAGGCCCGCGCCGGCGACATCATCGCGCTGGTGTCGCTCGTCCGAGACCGAGACCGGCGACACGCTGTGCGACGCGCGCGAACCCGGTGGTGCTCGAGCGCATGCGCTTCCCCGATCCGGTGATCAGCGTGTCGGTCAAGGCGAAGACCAAGGCGGAGCAGGAGAAGTTCGGCGCCGCGCTCGGCAAGATGGTGCGCGCCGATCCCTCGCTGCACCTGGAGACCGATCGCGAAACCGGCCAGACCATCCTGCGCGGCATGGGCGAGCTGCATCTGGAAGTGACCCTGGACCGCATGCGCACCGAGTTCGGCGTCGAGGGCATCATGGGCGAGCCGCAGGTCGCCTATCGCGAGACCATCACCAAGAAGGTGACGAACAGTACATGCACAAGAAGCAGACCGGCGGTGCGGGCCAGTTCGCCGAAGTGTGGATCGATTTCGAGCCGCTCGAGCGCGGCAGAGCGGCTTCGAGTTCGTCGACAAGACCGTCGGCGGCTCGGTGCCGAGGGAATACGTCCCCTCGGTGGAGAAGGGCCTGCAGATGCAGAAGGAGGACGGCGTGCTCGCCCACTATCCGACCGTCGATTTCCGCGCGACGCTGATCGACGGCAGCTATCACGACGTCGACTCGAACGCGCTGACCTTCGAAATCGCGGCCAAGGCGTGCGTTTCGCGAGGGCATCCGCAAGGCGGCGCCGATCCTGCTCGAGCCGGTGATGAAGGTCGAGACGGTGACGCCCGGGGATTATCTGGGCGATGTCATCGGCGACATCAACCGCCGCCGCGGCTCGATCCTCGATCAGCTGGAGCGCGGCACGAACATCGCCGTCGTCGCGCACCGTGCCGCTGTCGGAGATGTTCGGCTACATCGGCCATCTGCGCGGCATGACCAGCGGGCGCGCCTCCTACACGATGGAGTTCTCGCATTACGAGCCCGTGCCGCGCAACGTCGCGGACGAGGTGATCGCGGCAGCGAACAAGAGCAAGGCAGCGGCGCTGCGCCTGAGCTGGGACGGACGCCTGCTAGGGCTCGTTCGCGTACAGCTTGACCACCTCGTAGAGGAAGCGGCGGCCGTTCATCAGCGAACTGACGCGGATGCGCTCGTTGAGCCCGTGCGCGCGTGATCCTTCTGCATCGTGGAACATGCCCGACAGCCCGTAGGTGGGCACGCCGCTCGCGTTGAGAAAGCGCCCGTCGGTCGCCCCCGTGGACATGGTGGGCACGATGGCGACGCCGGGCCAGATGCCCGCGGCAACCCGGCGCACCGGATCCATGATACGCGCGCGAAAGCGGTGGCGGCGGGGACTGCATGCCGGGATCGCCGGTCGGAGCCACGGTGATTTTAGATCGTCGAGCACGCTCACGATCTCGGCCTGCACGGCGGTGATCGGGAACGCCCGGCAGGATGCGGCAATTGACGTTGGCAGTGCACGCTGCGGCAAGGGCATTGGCGCGTGGCCGCCGCTGATCTCGGTTGACGACGCAGGTGGTGCGCAGCATGCCGTTCCAGCCGGCATTCGCCTCCCACAGGCGCTCGACCGCCGCCTCATCCGGCGATTTTTCAGCACCGCCCGCATGTCCGCGGCGATCGTCCGGCGGCGCAAGCTTCGCCTGCGCCTCGAAATAGCCGCGCGTGGCCTGATTCAAGGCCACCGCGAAATTGTGGGCGCCGAGGCTTGCGAGCCCGTTGCCAGCCGCACGATGGGGTTGTTCTTGGTCGGCCGAGAGCTGTGGCCGCCGACGTCCGACGCGTCGAGCGAGAAATCCTGGTAGACCTTCTCTCCGGCCTGGATCTGCAGCGCCACCGGCTTGTCGTTCTTGTCGAGCTCACCGCCCGCTCCTTCGTTCAGCGCGAACTGGCATCGAGCAGGCCGGGTCTGTCGAGGCCATCTGACGCTGTTGAACACTCGGCGTCTCCTCCCCGCAGGTGAGCGCGAGCTTGATGTCGCGCCGCGGCCTGAAGTCCTCCTGCGGTAGCGGATCAGGCTGTCGGTGAACACGGCGGCCATCGCCTTGTCGTCGCTCGCCCCGCGCGCATAGAACCAGCCGTTCTCCTCGACCAGCTTGAACGGGTCGCGCTGCCACTCGCGTTTGGCCTCCACCACATCGATGTGCGCGAGCAGCAGGATGGCTTTGGCCCTGATCGCGCCCGTGCAGCACGGCGATCAGGCGCCGTCGTTCGGGCGATCGCCGGAGCGAGATTTGCGTGTCGGGTCGGGTATCCCCGCGGAGAGGCGGGCGCGCATGGCCTCCGCCGCCTGGTGCAGCTGCCCGCCGAGCGCGTGGTGTTGATCTCGACCAGCTCCTTGTAGAGAGCGAAACGCCGTCTCGCCGGGGGCTGCGAACGGGCGGACGAGGCGAGCAGCGCCATAGCTGCGGCCGCATAACATCGAGAGTGTCGAGTTCATCCCGTGCTCCGTGTCGATCGAGGGCCCAAGCCTGCGTTCCGAGCGCCGTACGATTCAAGCGCTCCCTGACCCGGTTATCGCGGCGGCAAACCCCCGAAAGGCGCATCGTGCTCATCAAGATCTGTTCGTCGATTGTCTGTCTTGTCCTCCTCGCCGCCGCCTGTCCCGCGCAACAGCCGCTGCCCGCCCCGGTGACCGTCATCCGTGCCGGCAAATTCATCGACGTGGAGGCCGGCCAGGTGCTCACGAACCAGCTCATCGTGGTCCGCGGCGGCAAGATCGAGGCCGTCGGTCCCGGCCTCGCAGGTTCCCGAGGGCGCGCAGAGCGTCGATCTGTCGGCCATGACCGTGCTGCCCGGCCTGGTCGACTGCCACACGCACCTCGCCGATCTCGGCAATGCGGAGCCGCTCGACGTGCTCAAGAAGACCGCCGCCGAGTCGGCCTACGAGGCCATCCCCAACGCCCGCGTCACCCTGTTGGCCGGTTTCACCACGGTGCGCGATGTCGGCGTGTATCGCGCCTTCAACGATGTGGCGATGCGCGATGCCATCGCGCAGGGAATCTTCATCGGGCCGCGCATGTACGTCGCCGGCGCCTACATCACCATCAGCGAGGGTGCGGGCGACATGACGGGCCTCGCCCCGGACATCCAGTTGCCCTGGGATCTGCAATACGGTGTGGCGAACAGCCCGTGGGAGGTACGCCAGAAGATACGCGAACTGGCCCACCGCGGTGCCGATCATATCAAGGTCCTGTCCACCGGCGCGGTCCTCACCCACGGCAGCAATCCGAAATCCATCGAATTCACGCCGGAAGAACTGCGCGCCGCCGTCGAGGAGGCCAATAATTTCGGACTGCGGGTCGCAGCCCATGCGCATGCCGCGGAGGGCATCAAAAACGCGATTCGCGCGGGCGTCGCCTCGATCGAGCACGCCACTCTCATCGATGATGAAGGCATTGCGCTCGCCAAGCAGCACGGCACCTACCTGGACATGGACATCTACGATGAGGAGTGCATCCAGTCGAACACGAATACGCCGGCCGATTTCCTGCGGCACGACGCGGAACTGGGCGAAGCACAGCGTCGCAACTTCACCAAAGCGGTGCGTGCGGGCGTCAAGATGACTTTCGGTACGGATGCCGGGGTCTGTCCCGCACGGCATCAACGCCCGACAGTTCGCCTTCATGGTGAAGTACGGCATGACGCCGATGCAGGCCATTCAGTCGGCGACCGTCAACGCAGCGGATCTCATCGGGCACTCCGAGCTATTCGGCTCGATCGCCGCCGGCAAGTCCGCTGACATCATCGCGGTCACCGGGGATCCGATCGCCGATATCCGCGTGCTCGAGCACGTCGCCTTCGTGATGAAGGAAGGCGTCATCTACAAACGGGAACCATGAGCGCTGCGATGACTCCAAGGGGGCCATGCACAGGAAATGCTGGGCTGTGTCGGCAGCCGGAGTCCTCACCTTGACCGCCGCAACTCAACCTGTTCTCGCTGAGACCGCTGAGTTCGGAGCCTCGAACCCCTTCTACGCGCCGAGCGCGCTGCCGTTTCATGCGCCGCCGTTCGACAAGATCAAGGACCAGGATTACCAGCCGGCCATCGAAGCGGGGATGTCGGCAGCATCTGGCCGAGATCGCGGCCATCGTGCAAAACCACGCGCCACCCACCTTTGAGAATACCTTCATCCCGCTGGAGCAAAGCGGGAGATTGCTCGACCGGGCAACCGCGGCATTCAGCGGGGTGACGGGCGCCAATACCAATCCGGTCCTACAGCAGGCCAAGGCTGCGCTCGCGCCCAAGTTGGCGGCTCATCACGATGCCATTTTCTTGAATGCGAAGTTATTCGCGCGCATCGCGGCGGTGTACGCCGTACGCGCATCGCTGGTGCACGACCCGGAGTCGAGGCGGCTGGTGGAAGTGACCTATGAGGAATTCGTGCATTCGGGTGCGAAATTGCCGGACTCAAAGAAGGCTCAGCTGAGGAAGCTCAACGAGGAGGTGTCGGTCCTTTCGGATGGCTTCACCAGAAAAGTGCTGGCCGCCAACAAGGAGGGGGCGTACGTGGCCGCAACACCGGCGGCACTCGCGGGTTTCAGCGACGCACAGCTTGCGGCTGCCGCCGAGGCGGCGCAGCGGCGCCATGCGGCGGGCTATCTCGTGCCGCTGCAGAACACCACGCAACAGCCGGTTCTCGCAACACTTACCGTTCGCGCGGTCCGTCAGGCGATTTTCGAGAACTCCTGGAACCGCACCGAACGCGGCGACTCGAACGATACCCGTGCGGCCATCGCGCGCCTCGCGCAGCTGCGCGCCGAGCGGGCGCAGCTGCTCGGCTACCCGAGCCACGCGGCATGGAAATTGGAAGATCAAATGGCGAAGACGCCGGCCGCAGCGCTAGCGTTCATGGATGCGCTCGTGCCCGTGGCAACCGCGAAGGCGTCAGCGCGAAGGCGAGGACCTGCAGGCCTTGATCGATGCGCAGCGCGGCGGTTTCACACTCGAGCCGTGGGATTGGGACTTCTACGGCGAGCAATTGCGCCGCTCCAGGTACGACCTAAACGACGAAGAGGTAAAGCCGTATTTCGAGTTGAACAATGTGCTCGAAAACGGTGTCTTCTACGCCGCGCACGAGCTCTATGGGATCGGCTTCACCGAGCGCAGGGATCTACCCGTCTACGAGCCCGACGTGCGCGTCTTCGAAGTATCGGACACCGACGGCAAGCCGCTCGCCCTGTTCTACTGCGATTACTTCAAGCGCGACGACAAGAACGGCGGTGCGTGGATGTCATCGTTCGTCGGCCAGTCCACCTTGCTCGGAACGCGGCCCGTCATCTACAACGTCGCCAATGTCGCGAAACCCGCGCCCGGCGAACCGGCGCTCCTCAGCTTCGATGACGTGAGGACCCTGTTTCACGAATTCGGCCACGCGCTTCACGGTATGTTTGCCGACACGCGCTATCCCAGTCTCTCGGGCACCGCCACGGCCCGCGACTTCGTCGAATTTCCGTCGCAGTTCAACGAATATTGGGCGCTCTATCCGCAGATCCTCAACCACTACGCCAGACACTACAGGACGGGCGAGCTCATGCCCGGCGATCTGGTCGGCAAGATCAAGCGCGCGGCGAATTTCAACGAAGGCTACCGGCTCACGGAATTGCTTGCCGCTGCCGAACTCGACATGCAGTGGCATACGCTGCCGGTCTCGGCGCCGTTGCAGAACCCCGACGACTTTCAACAGCAGGCGTTGGCAAGAACTCACCTCGACCTGCATGCCGTGCCGCCGCGCTATCGGTCGAGCTATTTCAGCCATATCTGGGGTGGCGGTTATTCGGCGGCTTACTACGCGTACCTGTGGACGCAAATGCTCGCCGACGATGCCTATGCGTGGTTTGAGGAGCACGGCGGCTTGACCCGCGCCAACGGCGATCGTTTCCGGCAGATGATCCTCTCCCGTGGAAATACGCAGGATCTCGCCACGCTGTACGCGACATGGCGCGGGCGCGCGCCGAACATCGATGCGATGATGAAGTATCGCGGGCTGACGGAATCGCCGGCCATTCGCGAACAATAAGTTAACTCGCCCGGCCAGATGCGTGCCGCTTATCGGGTACGCCGAAAGATCGGCTATGATCAGCCATCGAACTTCTCCTCAGCGAGGCGTGCCGTGAAGTTATCCCAGTGGTTGAATCGCTTTTGGCCCGTGCTCCTGGGCTCGCTGCTGTGTGCCGCCGCCTGCGCGCAGCCGGTGTCGCATCTGCAAGTCCGCATTGTCACCGGCGGCCAGGACCTGAGCGCCGGCAGCGTTTTGGAATTGCGTATCTACGAAGCCGGCAAGGTGGTGCGTCGGCTGCCGTTGACGCATGGCGAATCATGGCCGCGGGACTCGACGCGCGTCATTCCCCTGACCTTGAGCGAACCGCTCGACCCCCGCAACGTGCTGCGCTTCAGCCTGTATTATCACGCCGCCAGTCCGCTCACACCGCCGTTGGAGGTGGTTGCCGCCGATGTCGATCTGTCGGCCGGTCATGGGGCGCCGCAACTCCTGCTCAACACGACGCTCTCGGGGCAGATCGAGCGGCAGGGTGAGCTTGCGACAGTGGAGCGCGACGTGAGCACGATGACGTGCCTCACAGACGCGGATTGCGACGATCAGCGCAGTTGCAATGGCCACGAGCGCTGTGCCCCGCGCACCGCAGGGGCGGACGCGCGCGGCTGTGTTCGAGGGAGCCCGGTGGCTTGTCCCGTGAACCAGGTGTGCAGCGAAGGGCGCGGTTGCATCGGCGCGGATTCGGCGAAGAGTCTCGCGACGCCGAAGTAGTGAGGGTGTGATCTCGCGCGCCCGCACTTCGGCGCGCTTCAGGGGCCGGGCATCAGCCGCAGGGCGTGTGTCGGCGGTCCTGGCAGGAAGGGTGTGGTCCGCCCTTCGACCCAGTCGGTGTAGCCGGCGCGATAGAATGGCGAGAGCGGATGGCCGCTTTGGCCGCCCGGCATTTCGAAGTAACCCTCGCCTTCATGTCCCGGTGCGACGCTGAAGCGCTCCGACGCACCGTAATCCGGCCCCTGAATTCGCGGCATGTCATGGCGGCCGCCGGCGACCTTCACCGTCGGCATGTCGAGTAGCGCGGCGAGCGCCGGGACCGCCGCCGAGAGAGGATGCGCCACCCGCACGGTGTTCACGTCACCCCAGGTGCACGAGTCGAGTCGGCGGCACGGCGGCGGCAATCGTTCACTCGCGATGAGGGCCGCGAGGAGAAAGGCGTCCCAGTCGGGATAATCCGCCGCCAGCAGATTCGCTGGACGCTGCTGCATCAGGCGCCACAGGGGTCCTTCGAAGGAAGTGGGGATTTCGAAGTCGAAGTCCTTCGCCTGCCGGCGCGCCGGCGCAACGAGCATGAAAAACGTGCGCGCTTCGACCTGGGCGCGAAATACGTGGACCAGACGGTAGGCGGCATCGCCGGGTGCGGCATGGCCGCTCCAGCTTGCGAGCACCGCCCGCGCGGCATCATGCGCATGATCGCCGCTCGCGCGCCGGTGCTCGATGACATCGTTCATGAGAGAGCGCCACCGGTCGAGAAACAGTGCGCGATCGTCCAACTGCACCGCCAGGCTCGCCGCCGGCGTGAAGGGCCGCGGCCCACTCTTGAGATCGGCAAGAATCTGCGCGGCGCGTGCCCCGCGATCCATGCCATCCTCGCCGATCAAATCCCCTGCCGCACCGCCGATGACTCGCGCGTTGGCGGACCAGAGCAACCCGCCGGCGGGATCGATGACGCGCGGTTGTTCCTGCGGGGCCCGCCACTGCGTCCAACCGACCGCGGCGTCGGTCGACAGTTGCGGCAGGTCCGGCGTGGCATCTCCGTGCACGGGTAAGCGCCCGGCAATCGCCCAGCCGATGTGGCCCGCAGCGTCGGCAACGAGCAGATTTTGCCCGGGCATGCCGAATCCCCCCGCCGCCTGAACGGCATCCGGCGCAGAGCGTATGCGCTCGAGCTCGATCAGCTTCAGATTGGTCGCCGAGGGGTCGTGCGCAGCCCACTGCAGGGCGTAGGGATGGCCTTCCCAGTCCTCCCCGACGACCGGACCCCACTGCGTCACCGCGACTCGAAGATGCTCGGCGGGCGCGCCGCGCGCCTCGATTGCCTCGTCGAAGTAGCGAAATCGTTGCGGACCCTGTGGTGTTTCATACGCGTTCGGATCGTCCGGCGCCGGCGCGAGGCGCACGACGGTCTCGAACGCTCCGTAGCTGTTCGTGAAGCCCCATGCAATGTGCCGATTGCTGCCGGCGACAATGGATGGCGTGCCGGGCAGGGTCACGCCTGTGAGATCGAGATCGCCTTCGAGCACGAGCCGCGCGCGATACCAGATGTTGGGAACCCGAAAGTCGAGGTGCATGTCGTTGGCAACCATTGCGGCGCCGTGCGATGTGTGCGATCCGGCGACCGCCCAATTGTTGCTGCCGAGTTGATCGAGTTCCCGCGTGAGTCGCGCAGGCGGCTCGACCGGCAGACCTTTCAGCCCGCGCAGATCGTATTCGTCGGCGGTGGGCACCCGAGGTTCGGCGCTGCGGCTGCCGTCGATCGCAGCATCCCATTCCGGCGCCCCCGCGAGGAGAAAGCGCCATAACGCATCGGGCAGGGTCGCCCGCAGCAGGCCGCGCTGCAGCTGTCCGTGCCCCACGGGGTCCTGTAGCTGCAGAAACATCGCGTGCACGCACAGCACACTGTCTTCAGCGCTCCAGGGCTGCGGCTTGCTTTGCAGGATCCAATATTCGAACGGCCGGCTGCGCAAGGAGGCGAGGCCCGCATTCACTCCGGCCACATAGGCGTCGAGCAATGCCTGCGTGGCCGCATCCTGGGAGGCGAGGGCGGCGCGCGCCACGGCCCTGAATCGATGGAGGCGCAATTGTCGATCGGTGGAAAGCAGCGACGGGCCGAAGAGTGCCGACAGCTCACCGGCGGCGGCGCGGCGGAGCAGATCCATCTGAAAATAGCGGTCCTGCCCGTGGACGTAGCCGAGCGCCCGCGCGAGATCGTTGCGATTTTGCGCCGTGAGAGTCGGCACCCCGGCGGCGTCGCGCTCGACCGATACAGGCGCGATGAGACCTGGAAGCGCGGCCCGTCCGTCAAGCGCGGGAAGGCTGGCGCGCAGCGTGAGCCACGCCGCGGCGGCGAGCGCAATCAAGAGGACACCGAGGACACAGGTGGCGAGCCCGAACCATCGAAGCACACGTTTCATCAAGGTATGCGCGCGCATCCGTGCGCGCGACTTTTCGCTATGCGACACCCTGACGAGCGCATCCGTGCTGCCGGGTGTCGAGCGGGATTATCGAGGTTCATGCGAACGCTCGCAGTGCGGAGCTAGACGCTCCAGGGCACGATATGTCAAAAGGGAGGCGCTCCCGGATGGTAGCGCCGCTGCGCATGCGCCATAACGTCTTGCCGCGTAAACAGCACGTCGCGAAACCGACCCTCGGTGTACATCGTTGCCTGGTCGGTAAAGTGGGGCGAGGAAGGATCGCCGCTCTCGCCACCGCTCATGATGGCTTTGGCGCGCACCGTCGGGCCGAATTCCACCGCGGCGACGAAGCTGTTGCCTTCCGATCCGTAGATCCGCTTGGTGGCGCGCGGCTTGACCGAGTCGAACGATGCCAGAGCGCCCCATTTGGAGGGCGCAAATCCCACCGGCAAGCTCGGTTTGGCGTCATCGAAGGGCTGCACGATATCGTCCGTGAGCCGCTGGAAACGGTTGATTTCGCCCCAGCGTGTACGCCAGGTGCCGAAGTCATCTGCCAACGTGGTCATTGCCGCGCCCAAGGCGTCCAAGCGCTCCTCATCGGAGAGATTCTCCAGCAAGTAGTCGTACACCGGCATCCCCGCATCGCGCGCTTTCCCCGCGTTGCGGTCGATGAGCCGCTGTCCCCAAAAAATGGCGAGGGCGGTGGGTTCCGAGTCCTCTCCGGTTCGTCGATTCCAACTTCGCAAACTCTCGATGGGGCCCTGCAAACTCATCCGCCGTGGGTCTTGCGCACTCAGTCGATCGTAAGCGTTGAGCAGCGGCGGGAGCAATGCCTCGAAGGCGGTGAGGTGCGCGTCGTAGGCCGTGGCGATCAGAGTGTCCAAGGTGACGTTGCGAATGTTGCGCAGTAATTCGACGGCGTGAATGCCGCGTGGATTTTCGCCCCTGGTCCACATGTATGCCGGGTAGTTCTCGCGCTTCGGGCTCTGTGCGCCGGCTGCTGAAAAAGGCCAATTGTTGGTGTTTTGTATCCAGCCATTCGAGGGATTCAGGAGCGTGATGGTCTCATCGAGTCGATGCGGCCCCCGCCATTCGGTCGCCGGATCGCTGCCGTCGACCGGCCGCGTGAAGTCATAACGAGGATCGCGTCTCGGGATGAAGTTGCCATGGAAATACGCAATGGTGCCGTCGCCGTCCGCATAGACCGTATTGTTCGAAGTGTCGGTGCGCATCTCCTGGATCGAGCGAAACGAGGCATAGTTCGTGGTCTTGGTGCGCAGATACGACTGTGCCAGCGCCCGCACCGGATCTTCGAGTATCTTGACGGCGATCCACTTGCCCCCCTCTGCGCGCACGATCGGCCCGTGATGACTGTGATACACGGTGAAGGTGCGGCTGGTTTGGCCCGCGGCATCTTTTACGCCGAGGGTGATCCGGTCAACCTGCAAGCGTCGTACACCAGCTCCATATCGATAGCAGGGGACCTTCCCAGAGCCGCGGCACCGGGGCTGCTCGACGATGGTTTCGGCGTATTCGTCGATGGCGTCGCCGCCGTACGAGGTATGCATCCACCCGTTGTGCGCATTGAATCCTTGGTACACGAAGAACTGGCCCCAAGTGAGTGCGCCATAGACGTCGAGTCCCTGCTCGCTCGTCATCTGCAATTCCGCCCGGAAATAAAAGGAAGTGTGTGGATTGATCCACAAAAGCGCGTGACCCGAGGCGCTGCGGCTCGGGGCGATGGCAATGCCGTTCGAGCCCCCGGGTGCGGAGTCGATCGGCGGGGCGGCAGCGGAGTCCGGCACAGCTCGTCGCGCTGCCGGCGGTCGCGTGCGCGGCCCGTAGAACGCAGCGAGCTTGTCGAGATCGACGGTCTCGATGTCGCCGCCGATGCTGCCCTCCGTGAACGACAGCGCCATCCAGGGATCGAAGCGGCGGATGACTTTGGGGTGCACCTCGGGATGACTCGCGAGGTAGAAATTGAGTCCGTCGGCCCAGGCCACCATCAGCGTCTTGAGCCATGCCGGGCTGCGCTGATAATGACGGCGCAGCTGCGCGGTATCGATGAACAGGCGCTGGCGTAGATCGCTGTAGAGGGCCGATTCGCCTTCGGCTTGTGCGAGGCGGCCGAGGGCGACGAGATAGTTGCGTTCGATTCGGGTGAAGTCATCCTCGGCCTGGGCGTACATGGCGCCGAATATCACATCGGCATCGGATTGGCCGACGACGTGCGCGATGCCCCAGGGATCGCGGAGGATGGTCGCCGCCCGAGCGCGGCGATGCCAGCGAGAAGCATCGTCCGCCGACACGGGGGCCGTTGGCAAGGCGGGCGCTCGCACGGCAGGCGCTTGCACGTCAGGCCCTCGCACGGCAACATCCGCCGGCGCGGCGCCCGCATCGGTCGCGACCGAACCGCCTGCGAACCAGAGGATGAAAATCCCGGTAGCGGTGTGCTTGATGGCCGAGCGCTCCGCGGCGCGATGCTCAGCGCAACGATGGGCCGGTTGGGCTCTGTGCCGCCGGGCGCGATGAGGATTTCATGCGGCGCACCGTCGCATCGAAGACCAGCCGCGCGACGCTGATGTTGGACCCCAAATCGGTGGCGCTGCTGCGGCAGCGCTCCCGAACCACATCGGCGAGTACACAGTCCTCGCCCGCCAATTGGCCGGCCTGACACTGAATTTCCGCCGCCCGCTGAACCACCCACAGCAGCATGAACGTGGTGGGTATATCCCGCTCGCACACGGCAACACCGTGGTTGCGAAGCACCAGCACGTTCTTGTCGCCGAGACTTGCGATCATGCGAGCGCGCTCATCTCGATAGAGCGTGATGCCTTCGAAATCATGATAGCCAACGCGGCCGATGAGCTGCGCGCCGTAGAAATTATTGTGGTCGAATCCGCCGCGCTTCATGGCTATGGCCGAGACCGCCGTGGTGTGCGTGTGGGCGACGCATGCGACATCGGACCGGACCTCATGGATGGCGCCGTGAAGGGCAAACCCCGCCGGATTTGCCGGATATTCGGAGGGCTCGACCAACTGTCCCTCGACGCTGACTTTGACGAGGTTCTGCGGCGTCACTTCGCAATAATTGAGGCCGAAGGGATTCACCAGATAGTGATGAGCGCCTCCCGGCAGCCGCACCGAGATGTGGTTGAAGATGAGCTCGGTCCAGCCCAGATAATCGACCAGATGGTAAAAGTCGGTCAATTCGCAGCGCAATCGCCACTCGTCCGACTTCGTCGGGGAGGAAATCGAGGGTTTGTCGAGCATGACAGCCGCCTTTGCACCCACCTGCTTCGGTGTATCCTCTCCCATCTGGGCGGAAAGTTCGAGCGCGGAATGCTATTCTTCAGCCCACCTTTTGGGGAGTGCCCGGCTCGAAGCAGCCCGGCAACGCTTGGCGCGTTGCGGCAACTGTGGGAGCATTGCACTTGAGAGTGCTTTTCACCGCAAAGTGCGAAGTGCCGTTCGGTCACGCAGGTGGAATTCGATACGATTTTCGAGGGCTCCATTGAAAAAAACCAGCGCCAAATCCCGTTCCGCATCCCGCTTCGCCTATGACGGCCTCGACCGGGTGATCCACGAGCGCGCCCGCCTGAGCGTGCTCACCTCGCTCGTCACGCACCCGCTCGGACTTGCCTTCGGCGAATTGAAGCAACTGTGCGGACTCACCGACGGTAATTTGAATCGTCATTTGCAAGTGCTCGAGGAGTCGAAGCTGGTCTCGATCTCGAAAGGGCTCGGTGGCCAGCGACCGAAGACGCACTGCCGGATCACCGCCCTCGGGCGCAAGCGTTATATCGAATATCTCGGCGTTCTCGAGCAGGTGATTCTGGACGCCGACCGCGCGGTCAAAGCCGGGCCGCCGGCGCGAAGCGGGCACGATCCCGCCAATGCGTGAGCGTGCTGCGATCGGCCGGCATGGGCCGTTCGCAGCGGGAGATCAGGGGGGAAATCCGCCGGCACCCACGCGGCGCAATGATAGGGGGCGCATCATGCTCACTGGTCAGACGATCAAACGCGAACATACCGATGTCTTCACATTTCTAAGCGGCGACTTGCAGCGGGCTGCAAGCCATTGCGAAATTCCCGAGCAGGCGCTGGGCGCCAGCTTGGTGTATGCGAGCACGGCCGATCATTTGGCCGAGGCCCTTAGCCGGCAGCCGGCGATTCTCATCCTGTCGGCGCAATTGGCCGGTTCCTATTGCGCTCTCGAGAATTCGCAGACCTGCTGTTTTTCGGTGAAAAATATTCCGATGGGCATGGCACTGCTTCTGAAGTATTTCGACACCAAACCTCATCGCTTCACGCAATGGGGTGAACGCCACCCGAGCGCCGTCGTGCACGCCGATGCCAAGATCGGCGAGGGCGTCTTTCTCGGACCTTATTGCGTCATCGGCGCAGACGCGGTCATCGGCGAGCGCTGCCTGATCGGAGCCCACGCCGTGATCGAGAACGGCGCGCGTCTCGGCCCCGGCTGCATCATCCACCCGCATGTATTCGTCGGCTCGGGATGCGAAATCGGCAGCGATTGCGAAATTCATCCGCACACGACGATCGGTAGCGATGGATTCGGCTATGCCATCGACCCGGACGGGACGCCCCGCAAGATCACCCATCTCGGCAACGTCAAGATCGGCGATCGGGTCGAAATCGGCAGCAATTGCGCGATCGATCGGGCGACTCTCAAGTCCACCTTCGTGCGCTCGGGTACCAAGCTCGACAACATTTGCCACATTGCGCACAACTGCGATCTGGGGGAAAACGGCTTCTACACGGCGGGTTTCATGATGGGAGGCTCGACCAAAATCGGGCGCCAGTTCGTGACGGGCGGATGCTCCGTCGTGACCTCTCACGTCACGTTGGCCGATAACGTGGTGCTCGCGGGCCGCTCTTCGGTCACCAATGATGTTCCGGCGGCAGGACCGTACGGTGGCTATCCCCTGCAGCCGTTGAAAGAGGCGATGAAGACCGCGGTCAGCATCGGTCATTTGAACGAGATCCGCCGCAATCTCAACCGTGTGATGAGGCATTTGCATCTCACGGAACTACCACGAAAGAAAACCGGCGACGTATAGCGGGTGGCAAAGCACATGACAAAACCCTTTACTCTCTATGGGCGCTCCGGATCCGGATCCCTGGCCGTGCAGGTGGCGCTCGAGGAGATTGGCGCGCCGTACGAAAGAATCTGGGTGAGCCGGGATGAGGCCGAGGTGGCTCGCTTTCGCGAACTCAACCCCACGGGAAAGGTGCCGGCTCTGGTACTACCAGACGGGACGCTGATGTTCGAATCGGCGGCAATGCTGGTGCATCTGTCGGGGATGTATCCGGATGCGTGCCTCGCCCCCAAACCCGGCACGAGTCGGCACGCGTTGTTCTTGCAGTGGATGATGTTCCTCTCCGCCAACGTCTACGAAGCGGCTCTGCGCATCTATTATTCCGCGCGCTACTCCGCGCGCGGCGATGTGGACAGCGATGCGATTCGGCAGAAGGGCGTCGCGGATTTTCTCGCCCATCTGGAACTCGTGAGCCGCGGATTGCGCCCCTACGTGCTCGGTGCCGAGTACAGCGTTGCGGACGTGTATCTTCATATGCTGACCTCCTGGTATCCGAACGGCATCGCGGAGTTGCACGAGCGGCTACCGGCGCTCGGCGCCCATGCTGCCTTGGTGAGCGCCCGGCCTGCGTTGGCAAAGGTCGAGGCCGATCATGCCGAACATGCGGTGAATTGAGGCACCGGCAACGCGATCAAAATGGCCGCCCCAGATAGAAATAGAAACTACTGATCCCGGCGGCCGCGCGCCCATAGGCCAGGTAGACGGGGCCGACAGGCGTATCGACGGCGACGAAGAGGCTTGCGGAATAAAGCTCGCCGTCCGGATTGCCCGGCACCGCGGGCTCGTCGACCTTTCCGGTTTCGAGCGAAAAACCGCCGTAAGCCCCCTCGAGCAAGGTTCCGCGCAGGATCCGGCGGTAATACATGGCGCGAAGAAACCACAGGTTTTGTCCGACCAGCTGACCAGTGGCATAGCCCGACTGTTCCAGAAAACCACCCCACTGGAACTGATCGTAGAGTGGCAGCTCATCAGAGCCGATTTTGCCGCCCGCCTTGAAGGAAAAAGTGAGCGTGTGTTCGCCGAACGAGTAGGCGGTCATGCCCTGGCTGTCCCATTTGATGTAGTTTTGCGCTGCCCCCAGCGTACCGGTCGAGTCGTAGACGCTAAACACGGCTCTCCAGCCGGAGCGTGGGAAACGCACACTGTCCGCCTGATCGAGCACCAGCCGTGCCGTAAACGCCCCCTGCGAAATGCGCGACTCTTCCGGAGCAAGAGTTTGCGGGCCGATATCGAGCGCCGGTCTGAGTTGACCGCGCACGATGCCGATCCGCAACTCGCCATAGCGGCCAAATTGGGTCCCGATGTCGCCGCCCACCAGCGCGGTATGGAAATCGTACTGCGCAATGCGATTGTTACCCTGATACAGGATCTCGGTGCGCCGCCCGACGGAGACGGCCGGATCGACGAAGAACACGCCCTGCGCGTTGAGCGGCTGATAAAAGTCGGTCGAGAGGTTCGAGGTGCGGCCGACCTGAGCGTCGGTGCGCCACTCCGCGCCGAGCGAATTGAGCCAGGTTCTGCGATAACTGGCGAGGGCGTTGAAGAAGGCGTCGCCGCTGAAATCACTCGAGAGCCCGAGACCTATGCGCAGGTAATCGGGACCCCAGGCTTTCTCGACGGCATCTACCGCCAGCACCCGCCGGCCTGGTTCCTCGAGGAACCCATAGCCCACCCGTTCAAAATCCCCCGTTCCGTACAGGCGGCGCATGTCGGCGTCGAGCACCTTCTGATCGATCGGTTGACCGCTCACCGTCTCCATGACGGCCTGGGCGCTCTTGGGATTGACGCGATGCAGCTCCACAAACCGGATCTCATCGACCGGTCGGGTGTCCGGCAGCGGTGTGATTTCCTGTCGCTTCCGCAGCGCCGCGAACTCGGCCGGCGGGAGCGCGAGAGGGCGGAGTCGCTCGGCCACCCGTCGAGTTGCCTCCTCGCCACGGGGCGCGATCTCCGGTAGGCGGTCGAAGTCGCCGGTCGAAAAGCCCTCGAGCTCCGGCGAAATCAAAATGTCGGTTGGCTTCATCGAGGCGATCGAAACCTCGACGTTCTGCTCGGTCAATATGCTCAGCATTTGACCGGTCACGCCGAGGATGCCGGTCAGCTGGTCGCGCTTGAGCAAGGGCGTGCCCACATTCACTGCAATGATGATGTCCGCGCCCATCGCGCGCGCTACTTGCACCGGCAGATTGCTGGTGAGCATGCCGTCGACCAGCATCATGCCGCCATATTCCGCCGGGGCGACCGCGCCGGGTACCGACATGCTGGCGCGCATCACGCTCGCGAGTTCGCCCTCGCTGAATACGACCGCCTTGCCCGTCACCAGGTCGGTCGCCACCGCCCGAAACGGGATGGGAAGGTCATCGAACCGGTGAAATCCATGCACCTTGGTAAGCCCGCGCAGTACCGCCTCGAGCTGCACGCCGGTTACGACGCCCTTGGGAAGCCCCAGCTTGCCGTCGTTGATCCCCATCTCAGGACCGAAAAAGATGCCGTAATCATCTTGTTTTTGCCGCATCGACAGCTCTGCGCGCGGCGGATTGTCATTGAAGAGCATCTCGGTGGTGATGCTCGAGACGAATTTCTCCATCTCCGCGACGCTCATGCCCGACGCGTAGGCCGCGCCGACCAGTGCCCCCATGCTGGTGCCCGCGATGCAGTCGATGGGAATGCGGTATTCCTCCAGCACCTTGATCACGCCGACGTGGGCCGCGCCGCGGGCGCCACCGCCGGAGAGTACGAGGCAGATCTTGGGGCGCCTGGCAACTTCCGCGGTCTTCTGCGATTCCTCGGCCCGGGCGCGCAGCGCCGTCGAGGCGATCAGCAGCGCAAGCGCCAGGCATGAGACGAGCCGCTTGCCACCCGCGCGAGCACGCATTTACGGCGGTTCGCCGATTGGAAGCAAGTCAAGTTCTTGCGACGTCGCCGCGCTGCTTTCTTCGCGGATACGCTGCGAGAAATCCGCCGCCGCATCCGCGGCCTGCGCCCGCGCATTGACGTGCGCACGCTCGCGCAGTTCGGCGAAGGGCAGATGCGTATCGAGCCTCCCTTGTTCATACAGATATTGGGGGACGTAGCCACTCGCCAGAATCTTCCAACTGAAGGGGAGATGTTCGGCGTTGACCCGGGTGTTCAACCAGATGTCGGTCGTGCAGTTGCTGGTGAGGGTGTTGTAGAACGCGGCGCGCGCACGTAGCTCGTTCATCTGCGCCATGTACTCCATGAACACGCGCCGTCCGTCCCCGGGCGGTCCGTTTACCCGGTAAAGGTAGACGTCTTCCGGGGGGTCGTGACGATAATTGGTGCGTAGTCGAATGACGTCGCGCTCGTCCGCGACCACGTAGATCAATTCGTATTGGCGAAAGAATCCTTGCAGCGTGGAGAACCCCTGTCCCTTCTTCTTGCGCGTCTCGATGGAGATGGCGAGATGATCGCCGCCGGCAAAAGCGAAGCTGACGAAGGTGTGCGCGATAGCAGGCCCCATCCAGTAGACGGCCACGAGATCAACCCCTTCCAACTTGCGCAGATCGAAGCGCTTGTCGTACCAAGCCGCCGTGTAGTCGGTCTCGCTGCGGTAATCGAAATTTCGGATGTTGTGCACAGTGACCAGGTCGCCGTCGATCGTGGCATAGGCGAGAACCGCGACGTCTGGCTGCCAATCCGCCTCGTTGATGGGGACCAGATGACTCCACCACAACAATAAGACTCCGAACAACATTCCGAACCCGATGAGCGCCCGCCAGCGCCAACGCGGGAGGCGCAGGGCAAACAACGTCGCCAGCGCCGCGGCCCCAAAGCCGACGGCCACGGTGCCGCGCAAACCGGAGTCTTGGGGTCCCGCATACACGAGGGCGAGAACTCCCCAGGCGCCCGCACCGATGGTCAACACGCCGAGCAGCATGTGAGAGACGATCGTACGGAGCCGGTTCATTACGATTCGACGTCGTGGACCGAGTGCTGGCTTCTATACGACATGGAATCACCCGCGCAGGAATCCGGCCGCTCACTCAGTGGGGTTTCAATCCATGACGCGACCGGTGACGAAGTTTCGCCATGGATGTTGCCGACTAACGCCAGCGTGCGCCATTGACCCTTGGTCCCATTCTTCCCCGCCGATTACCTTCGAGAATGATCCCGCAAATACCGTTGGAGAGCACTCATGTTGATTCATACCCAGCGCTTACCCCAACGGCAACAGGATCAACCCATAGGTAAGACCGCCGAACATGAATGGCAGGAACCGTCCTTTGCTCTCGGACGGCAGTTCCGTAATCGAACTGTTCATGATCACGGCTCCTGAAATGAAGGCAACCAATAGCGCAAGCGCTGGGCGGGGCAGAGTGACCAGCATACCGACCCCCCAGCCGAGGAGGGCCGTCGTGGCGAGCACATAGCGCCCCCTTCTGTTGTATACCGCGCCATATTCCTCGCGCAATGAGTGATCCACCCCCAGGAAATGAACCGCGATGGCAAGCGCAAACAGCGCAACCGACCGCGGTGTGTCCTCGAGATTGTGCACCAGCAGGTACGCCATCAGCCCCACGTACGCGGCGAAACCGCCGATGCTGATTTCGAAGGCCTGTCCCACCTCCTCGGTCTCGCTCGATACGTGCAAGCGTTTGCGCAGATGATCCAAACCGTAGAACATCAGGAAGCCGATCAGAGAGACGTAAAAGATCGACATGCCCTCATAGCGCAGTGACAGCGAGCTCGATTCCGCGAAGGTGCGGCGTGCTGTGTTCAGCTCCGGCATGACGTGCACGAAGACATAGGCAATCGCCACCCCGGCACCGAACGAGACGACGCTGCGCTCATCGCGAGCGAGCCATTGAAATGGCCGCAGCCTGCCGACCAGCAGGAAAGTCGCACAGAACAGCAGCGCCGCGGCAAACGATTCGAGATTCAACTCGGTCTGCATTTGGTGTTCAGGCGATCTTCGTGATGATGCTGACGAAGAGAAACACTCCCATGACCGACATGATTAACGCCATGACGAGAGAGGGCCGGGTGCGCCGAAAATCCTTTTGCTCGCGCAGCTCCTTGAGCGTTTCCCAATACTCGACGGTGCCCATCAGCATCGCCACGGTGCCGAGTCCCGTGAGGAACAGTCCGATATTGCGCGGGGTATGCTCCTGTCGCAATTCACCGCCGGCCTGCTGAAATGCCTTCAGCAGCTTATAAATGGTGAAGCCGAAACTGTCGAGCGACAGGGAGGTGCGCACCCATGCCATCAGCGTTCGGTCCGCGGCCATCAAATTGCGTGACATGGCGAGGTCCGTCCGCAATTCCGCCAGCTCGTTGGATGATAATTTCGCGAGTTCCACGTGTTTGCGCTCCTCGGATATGCGTGAGACAGGGACGGTCCCCCTGAAGGGGAAGTCCGGATTCGGACCGCGCGGGCTGGCGTCCTGGCGACGCATTCGAGACCGACAACGCGCGACGCTTCTTATGAGAGTATTGGCGTGTGACCGACCACGCAGCCGCGACGGTCATAGGGATGGTATCGCAAAAGAAGTCGGTCTCTAGGGTCCCTTTAGTGCAATAGACGGCTGAACGTCCCACGCGGTACGGTGCCGGTTGATGCATGGACGGCGCCCATTCCTGCCGTCTGCGCCGTGATTTAGCGTGGCTGTCATCGGTGCGGCTGACAAGGGGGTGGAGTGACTCAACGTGACAAAACCAACGGTATCCAGACACAAAATCGTCGCTGAGGGGCGCAGATTCCAACGATCCGTCGCCCAGAAGCTCGGCATGCGTCTCGCATCGGCTGGCCCTGGCGACCTGTGACGATCAGCGATTGCCGCCGCCCGGTTGGTCGGGTGAATCGCAAGCGACCGGGGGCAATGGGGATGATGCTCATCCTGTTCGCCGCGATCCCCGCACTCGCACGCGACAAGACCGACGTCGTGATGCTCAGGAACGGCGACCGTCTCACCGGCGAAATCATCCGGCTCGAATACGGTCAGCTCGAGTTCAAGACCGACACGATGGGTACCGTGTACATCGAATGGCCCGAGATCTCGGGGCTGACGAGCGACGTCGTGTTCGCAGTCGAACATCTGGGTGGCCAGAGCGACTTCGGACATCTCAGCGGTGGCAACGGCCGGCTCACCGTCGATGATGCGGGGCGCTTGACCGAAATTCCGTTGACCGACATCGCACGGATGGGGCCGGTGGGCGACTCCTTTTTCGCGCGAGTTCGGGGCTCGGCTTCCATTGGGACCAACTACACCAAGGCATCCGGGATCAGCGCGACTGATTTTCTCTTTGACGCCGAATATCGCGGACGCAACACCCTCGCATCGCTGTCCGCTTCCGTCAACGTGACGACGAGCCGCAACGAGGACACGAGCCAGCGGCTGCGCATCAATTATTCCCAGCGCTTCTATCTCGAAGGTACCCGATTCTGGGCGGTTCTCGGCTCGTTCGAGCGCAATCCGGATCTGGGAATCGACGGCCGGCCGCAGGCAGGGTTGGCGTTGGGGCAGAGTCTGCGACGGCGACCGGAGAGCGACCTCGTGGTGTTCGGCGGCTTCGTTGTGAATCAGGAAACTGCGGCCGGGTCGGGGCAGGACACGACCAACGCCCTGGCGGTAGCAGGACTCGATTGGCGCATCTACCGGTTTGCCGTGCCGGAGACGACCCTGACATCGAGTCTGGAACTGTATCCGAGTCTGACGGACTTCGGTCGCGTTCGCGCTCGAACGGACGTGGCCCTGCGGAGAAAATTCACCAGTTCGCTCACGCTGAATTTTTCGATGTACGACGATTACGACAGCAGGCCGCCCGGCACGCGGGCTGCGACCAACGACTATGGCATCGTCACAGGGCTGGGCTTCACGTTCTAGACCCGCCACCATTGGACCATGGTCCATCGCAGTGGCTGCCTTGCTTGCGAGCTATCATCGAGACAACAGTCGGCGCCCACAGTTCGACTGGAAATGATTGTGTAGGAGCCTCTCTGAGCTACCGTCGCTCGAACCCGTTGGTCGCTGGCCGCGCCCCGCGGTCGCGGACGGAATCATCAATCGCCGCTGCGTTCGCGGCGCTGGCGCTCATGGCGACACTCGCGCCGGCCGCATTCGCACTCGATTCACCGGCTCGTGAGGCGGGAGCGGCGACGCAGGCGACGGTCGCCGACTCTGGAGGCGCCAGCAACGCGCACCCCGCTGATAGCGATGAGGCCGAGACGCCGGACTCGACGGAGCAGGGTCAAACAACCATGACGGATAGCTTCGAGCGCCGACCGCTCGCGGCCATGCTCCGCGAATCCAGGCTCGTTGGATTGCGCGACACCACCTTTAGCGTACAGCTGCGCTCTGAGTATCTCGACCGCGACAACTTCAACCGCACCGAAAGCGAAGCCTGGGCCCTGGGTGGCTCGGCAGGAGTCAAGACCGGCTACTTTCTGGATACCGTCGCGCTAGCGGCCACCGTCTATACCTCGCAGCGCCTCTACGGTCCGTTGGACAAGGACGGCACGAAATTGCTCCAACCGGACCAGGCGCCCTATACGGCGATCGGAGAACTCTACACTCAGTTCAAGCTGACTGACGGGGTTGTGGCCATCGCGGGCCGTCGGATGTTCAACACGCCGTTCATCAACGGCCAAGACTCTCTCATGACCCCAAACACGTTTGTGGTATATGCCGTTCAGGGGTCGCTCAATAATACCGAGGACACATCAGCGCTGCGCTTCGGTGCGGGCTACGTTGACAAAATGAAGCCGCGCAATGCCGAGGATTTCGAGTCCATGGCGACTGCCGCGGGCGCGAAATCGGGCATCGATCGTGGCGTCTCCGTCGCCGGGGCGAACTACACGGTCGGCGGGCTTTCGGTCGGCGCGATCGACTACTACAGCGCTGACATCATTAATATTGCCTACAGCGAAATCAAGTACACCGTTCCGCTCGCCAGGCGCGTGAGCCTGCGCTTCGGCGCCCAGTATGCAGATCAGTACAGCACCGGCGATGACCTGCTCACGGGCAAATCGTTCTCGACCCACCAATTCGGCCTCAAGGCGGAAATAGGATTCGGCGGCGCGCTGCTGACGGTGGCACGGACCCAAACGTCGATCGGCACCGTCAGCCCCGGCGGTAGCGGGACGGATATGCGCAATCCCTGGGGCGCCTACCCCGGCTACACCGCCGTCCAGATCGAGAATTTCTATCGCGCGGGCGAGAATGCGACCCTGCTCCGTGCCGCCTACAACTTCCCGAAAAGAACGAACCTCAGCGTGTACGGTCTGTGGGTGCACGGCTCAACTCCGGACGTCGCTAAACAGTACGCGCAGGACGAATACGACGCGAACTTGCAATGGGACGCGCCGAACGGCCCCTTCAAAAGACTGCAGTTGCGCGCTCGGTACGGACACGTCTCGCAGGGAGGGCCCAGCAACCAGCATGAGAATGAGTTACGGCTGTTGGTCTATTACCAGCTGCGCTGAGAATGACGAACCGGCCGTTGGGATCGCAGCCGGCATGCGCACACCTACGTCGTCGAAGATCATTGCGGAAACAGAAATTGCGCGAGCAACTCCACGGTCCAGCGCGCGGAGCCGGGCGGCGTCACGACGTTGTAGTAGGTGGTCGCCTGCAGGTTCACGGATTGATGACCGAACTTCAGGAGTTGACCCAGGCCGAGAGAAATCGGCACCGTCCAGCGCTCATCGCCGCTCGTCTCCCAGTTCGCTGTAATGGTCGGCGAAAAGCTCAGATAGCGATTCGGATGGTCCCGAAAGGTGTAATTGACGGTCGGCTGCAACTGCATTTGATTCACGCCGGGTCGATTGGTGTCGCCGGCAAACGACCAGATATTGAGGAGCAGGGCGCCGAACGTCCATTGCGTGCCCGACCACTGAACACCGGCGCCCGGCCCCGCCCCCCACTTGCCTTGTCCCAACGCGTCATTCGAGGCGGTCGGAAGCTGAAACACGGGTCCGATGCCCCAGACCAAGCTGCCTGTGTGGGCAGGCGACAGAAATGCCGCAAACTGGGTATCCCCCGGCCCGCGAATCCACCCCTCTCCAGGAGTAACTCCCGGCTGCTCGATGAGCGGCAAGATCGTGCGCGTGATAACGGTCCAATCAGCGTTCAAGTTAAAAGGAATGAGCGGCTGGATGGTCAGCACTTGCTGCGTCTCGTTGGCCGGTGCCACGTGCAAGTCGGCATCGTAGAAGAACTGCAGATTGATCAGGTTCGCGAAGGGGTTCTTCGCCGCCTGCACCAGAGACTGCGCCTCTTGGGCAAACACGGGCGACGCTAGAACGGCAGCAAGCACCGCTGTCGCGCAGCGGAGCAGGGGGTACCGCCGTCGCGGACGCGGATGAGCATTCCGTCTTCCCTGGCTCTCCATTGCATCAAAACATGATCGCGAGGAGCCGGGTCATGCTGTATTGACGAATGCTCATGGAAACCGGGACGCGATAGTACGATTGAAGCAATCCTATCGGCCATGCCAGGCGGGGGAAATGGGACCTAGGTCCATCCACGACGTCACGAGCGACGGTGGCATTGCCCTAAAGGGCAACAGTTAAGCGTCGGGCCGAGCATCGTCATCGTCGACAAAGGCAAGGCGAAGTCGCTGACCACGATGACCCTGAAGGACGACGTCTATGCGTTCATCTTCCATCAGAAGGGACTGATGGCGGGTCTCGGCATCCAGGGCTCCAAGATCACGAAGCTGGACAAGTAGGCAATCCCAACGAAGAGTAGCTGAGGGGTAGCTTTAAGGCGCCCCCAGTCGTAGTGGCCCGGGGTGTGCAGCAGTTCCAGCGAGTCGAGTTATGCGCGATCGTCACTTCGCAGACCGAGTTGACCTGGACCAAAGTTTCCGCAGCGATTCCCTCTTCCCGGCGACCTCTGCAACGATTTGCGGCCAGCGCACCTTGTGGAGGGCAGTGGTGGTCCGGAAATTCTCGAGTGGAACCGCCTTCAATGGATCGATGTCGTAAAGAAGGAACACCCTGATCGCGGCAATATCACTGGCGATATCGGCGACTCGCTCGAGGAGTTTGAGGCCAGCCTTCTCGTCTCGAGTAGCAACTTCCTGTCGAATGAAGGCGCGCGCGACATCCACGGCGAGCCGTCCCTGGGCGATTCCCGCATCGGTACGTTTCTCGGGTAGCACGTGCAGATTTTGGATGCGGCTGTCAAGCACATCTATGGGGTGGATCACTCGCAGATGACCGATGTTCGGCATCTCCATCTCGATCGCGCGGCGAACAAGGTCTTTGGTGGTCAGACCGACAACCCCTGAGAGGAAATCCACTTGCTTCACTTGCCCGTTCTTCGTGCGGTGAGTGACCTTGCCCGTTTGCGGTGTCGCATCGTCGAGCGCGGGTATCCAGATCTGCCAGCCGAGGCGCCTGGCAAGATCCTTGGCAAGCTTGGAATCTCCGATGAAATCGGCGTCTGCCGTCACTCCCGAAATCAGATCTACAGGGCGCTCGACCCGCAGATGATCGGCCCAGAAGGCGAGCGCCTGGCCGCCCACGAGCAGGCCGCGCGGCGAGCATATGTTCAGGATCTTCCGCACGTCTTCGGGAGTCAGGGGCGTCTCGGTTTGGCGCTCACTCTTCATCGAAAGTGCTCGGGCGATTCAGCATCCGCGCAGCGCGCGCAAGCTCCTCGGGGATCATGTGCATTGTTCCCCAGTGGCCGTCCTGTACCCCGGTTGCGCCTGCGGCCAAAGCGGCCTCGAGGACTCGCGGCGATAGCACCACGGCGACGAGCCGTCCGTGCTTCACGACATCCACACGCCCCAATGTCGCCACATCCTCGAGAAGGCCTCCGAAATTATTCTTGGCGTCAGTGGCGGATATCTGTTTAGACATTTAGCTATTTTAGCTAAAATCATGCCACGACGCAAACGCGCTCATCTCCCCGCAAATCCGGGCGCCATGGGCACTTGGGCCCATAGTATCCAATCGATTGATAGGCCTAGAGTGGTGTGATCGGATTCTGTGTCGGCACACAGCCTCGTTTTAGGTATCGAAGCACCGGTCGGCAAACGGGCAAGCGGGCGTCCAAATGAAAGAGATCATCGTTCCCACCATTAAGATCATTGCGCCAATTGCCGTGGCGCTGATCGTGTTCGCTCAGGGATTGAAAGTCTCCCCGAGCGATGTAATGAGATATTTCAAGGAACGCCCGTGGCTGTTATTGCGTTCGCTGGTGGCGGTAGTCGTTCTGGTGCCTGCGGCTGCGCTGGCGATCATTCTGTTGTTCAAGCCGAGGCTGGAAATCGCGATCGGACTGGCCATCCTGGTGGCATGCCCTCCGGCCCCACTCATGCTCAAGGGTGCTCCCAAGGTGGGAGGAGGCAGTGCGGCCTATATGGCTAGCCTTCATTTGAGCCTCGCCGTGCTGGCGTTCATCAGCGTACCGATCGTCCTGGACTTGCTATCAGTGCCCCTGGGGTTCAACTCCGAGGTCGATCTCGGCGCCATGGCCGTAATTCTCGGCAGGACCATCCTCGTCCCAATCGGCTTGGGGCTGGCGGTCCACTCCTTCTTCCCCAAATTCGCCGGGACGATGGGCCCCAAGTTGGACAAGGCCGGCGCGATCGGATTGCTGGTTGTGATTCTGTTCGCCCTGGTGGCGCTCTTTCCCGCGCTGTTAAAAATGGATGCCTGGTCGTATCTCGTCATGGTGGTCGTTTGTGCGGTCGCGCTCGCGATCGGACACCTACTCGGACCGCACGACCCGCGTGATCGAACCATCCTGGCGGTGGAAAGCGGTGTCCGCCACCCGGTCTTGGCGATGACGATCGCCGCATCGAATTTCACACCTCAGAAAGCGCTGCCGGTGCTCGTGCCTTGCGTGCTCGTATTCATTGGCGTTGCGATGGTTTATCTGGTGTGGCGAAAAAGGAGCCTGGCAGGCGGCGAAGCTGCGGTTACTGCTTCCCGAGTGCGGGCCACGGCGCCTGCCAGCCGCCGCCGAGCGCCTTGACGAGCAGCACGCTGGCATTCATTCGGCGCGTTTGAATGTTGACCGCCGTGAGCTGTGCTTGAAGCGCAGCGGTCTCGGCGGTTGACACCTCGAGATACGTGACGATTCCCGCCTTGTAGCGATCCTGGGCTTGTTGCAACACGGTGCCCGTGGCCGTCACCGCGCCGGATGCGGTTTCGCTTTCCGCCGCCAGCTGGCGTAGCGCGGCTAAATTGTCCTCGACGTCCCGATAGGCGCCGAGCACGGTATTGCGATAATTGGCGACCTGCTCCGCGTAGGCCGCTTTCGCCTGATCCGTCTGCGCGACGAGCCGGCCTCCCTCGAACAACGGCAATGAAACGTGGGGGCCGACCGACCAAAAGCGACTCGGAGCCTTGATCCACGTGGCCGTGGAAACGCTCTCGAAGCCGGCCGCCGCCGACAGGGTGAATTGGGGGAAGTAGGCGGCGCGTGCCTGGCCGATCTGCGCGTTCGCGGAAGCGACACGGCGTTCCGCCTCGGCAACGTCCGGCCGCCTCTCGAGCAGCTCCGACGGCAGACCGGGATCGAGCGGCGGCGGGACGACATCCAACGGCAGCGGATTGGCGGCGAGACTGAATGAGGAGGGATTCTCGCCGACGAGCAATGCAATGGCGTGCTCCGCCTGCGCGCGCTGCAGTCGGATGTCCGCCGCCTGCGTGAGTGCGTTTTGCAACTGCGCTTGTGCCTGCGCCACGTCGGTCAGGGCCGCCGCGCCGCCACTGAACAAATTCGCCGTCAGCTCGAGCGCCTGGCGGTAGTCCTCGACGGTTCGGTCGAGGAGTTGCACCTCGGTATCATCGGTGCGCAGCTCGAAATAATCCTCGGCGAGCTCCGCGCGGAGCGAAAGCTCGGTCGCGGCCAGGTCGGCGGCGCTTGCCTGCTGCGTCGCCTTGGCGGCGGCGACCTCATTGCGGACGCGTCCCCACAGGTCGAGTTCGTACGAGAAGTCCGCGCCCAAGACGAAATCATTGTAGGTGGTCGGAAACCCGGGAAGAAATCTCGGCGCATTGGCCGAAAAGCGCTCGCGTGTCGCAGAGGGGCTCACGTTGAGCGAGGGGAATAGATCCGCGCGCGCGATACGGTATTGGGCGCGGGCCTGCTGCAGGCGCGCAAAAGCCGCTTGCAGCGACAGATTGGAATTCTCGAGCTTGCCTTCCAAGTCGTTGAGCTGCGGATCGTTGAAGAGCGCCCACCAAGAGCCCCGCGACTGCGAATCCTGGGGCTGCGCCACTTTCCATCCGGTGTGGTCCGCATACTCCTCCTTGTATTGATCGGGGGCCGGCGCGGACTGTGGTACATGATAGGCCGGTGCGAAGGAGCAGCCCGCCGACAGCGCGGACACCGCCAGGAGCGATGTCAGTCGCATTTTCATGAAGCCGGCTTCTTGTCGTTGGCCGGGGCCATGCGCACGTGCATGCCGTCATCGATGGAATCCGGCGGATTGACGACGACCCGATCGCCCGGATCGAGGCCCGTCAAAACTTCGATGGTTTTTCCAAAATCACGTCCCTGCTCGATGTGCTTCATCCGGATCGTATTGTCCTTTTGCACGGTGGCGACCTGCATGCCGTCGGAGCGAAATAGAACCGTATTGGCCGGCAGCCGCAGGGTCTGCGTGCTGGCGGGCAGCTTGAAATGAATTTCCGTGTAGGAGCCCGGGAGCAGATTGGCCTCCGAGTTGTCGAGTTGCAGCTCGACCTGCAGAGTCCGCGCCGTGGGGTCGAGCGCATTCGAGGTGCGAATGGTGTCCGCGGTATAAACCTTTCCCGGGCGCTCGGCAAAGTGAAGCTCCGCCTTCATCCCGGCGGGTGTGGACGCGGCATATGCTTCGGGCACTTGGGCGTAAATGCGCAGCCTGTGCACATCGGCTACCCGAAACAGTTCGTTGCCCGCGGTTTGTCCGGCGTTGATCAGATCGCCCACATCGGTATTGCGCGCGGTCACGACGCCGTCGAACGGAGCGAGGACGCGCTTGAAAGATTCCAACTCGCTCAAGCGGCCGACGTTTTGCTTTGCCGATTCCGTGGTCGCGAGTTTCGCCGCCGCATCGCCCGCCTTGTTATCGGCGTCTTGCTTGGACACCGCCTGGGTCTTGAGCAGGTCCTGCCAGCGTTGGTTGGTGAGGATCGAGAGTGCCATATTTGCCTGCGCGGTGGCGAGGTCGGCTTGCGCCTGGGCCAATTCCCGGTCGACCTCCGGGGCGTCGATGAGCGCCATCAACTGACCCCGATGGACGCGGGCACCGATATCCGTGTACCAGAGCTTCAGGTAGCCGTTGGTTCTGGCGTAGATCGGGGCTTCTATAAAGGCCTGCACGATGCCCGGCAGCACCAATTCATCGCCGGCACCGCCGAGCTGAGGTTGCGCCGTAGCGACCGTCAATACCGCATCGCGTGAGGCGTTCTTACGCAGCTCCGAGTGGGTCAGCATGCGGCTGGCCACTCCCCAACCTGCCAGCAGCAGCGCAATGACGCCGAGAATCAGTGCGTAACGCTGAACCCGCGCCCTCAAGTGCCGGCGCTCGGCCTCATGCTCGGAGCGTTCATCGGGCATTGGCGCTCTCCCCACCCGGGGCAGTGGCCGGGTTTGCGCCGCGGCGCTTGCGGCCGTGCACGATGGTGAACACCGTGGGCACGAAAATGAGCGTCGCCACGGTCGCAAAAATCAATCCGCCGATCACGGCGCGGCCGAGCGGCGCATTTTGCTCGCCGCTTTCGCCGAGGCCAAGCGCCATCGGAATCATGCCGATGATCATGGCGAGCGCGGTCATCAGCACCGGGCGCAGCCGTGTAAAGCCCGCTTCGAGCGCGGCCTCCCTGGCGTCCTTGCCCTCCGTCATCTGCTCGCGCGCAAAGCTGATCACCAAGACGCTATTCGCGGTGGCAACGCCCATGCACATGATCGCGCCGGTGAGTGCCGGGACACTCACCGTCGTGTGGGTCAAGAACAGCATCCAGACGATTCCGGCCAACGCGGCAGGCAGCGCCGTGATGATGATCAACGGGTCGAGGAGGGATTGGAAATTCACGACGATCAGCATGTACACGAGCACGATGGCTCCCACCAGCCCAAAGAGCAGGCCGCGAAACGACTGCTGCATGGTCTCGACCTGCCCTTTCAAATGAATTTGGGATCCCTTGGGCAGATCCTTTCTGGCTTCCTCGATCACTTTGTTGAACTGAGCGGCGACGAAGCCCAAATCGGTTCCCTGTACGTTGCCGAAAATATCAAAGGCGGTCTGGGCGTTGTAATGACTTACCACGGCGGGCGCGACGGAGCGGCGCGTGGTCGCCACATTGGAGAGCACCTGCGAGGTGCCCCCCGCGGCCGGCGTGGCACCGACCGTCTGACTGAGCGGCGTATTGCCGAGGTCATTGAGCGAAGAGAGGCGAAATTGTGGCGTCTGCGAGACGACGTTGTATTGCGTACCGGACTTCGGATCGATCCAGAAGGAGGGCGACGTTTGGAAGCTGCCGGATAGCGATACCAGCAGGTTCGAGGCGATGTTCTGCTCGGTCAAACCGAGAAACAGAGCTTTGCTGCGGTCGACATCGACATTGATTTGCGGATAGTCATAGGGCTGCTGAATGTGCAGGTCCACCGCGCCGGCGACGCTCGAGAGCTTGGGCAGCAGCGCCTGAATGAATTTTCGATTGCCCTCGACATCGTTGCCGACGACTTGCACATCCAGCGGCGAGGGGAGACCGAAGTTCAGGATTTGACTGACGATGTCGGCAGGCAGGAACGCGAATTGCGTCGAGGGGTAAATGGCCGCCAGTTTCGTGCGCAGTTCGCGCTGATAGGTCTCGAGCGAGGAGTGCTTCTTGGCGAAGTTGATGAAGATATCGGCATCGCCCGGCCCAACCGGCGCGGAGGTGCTGTAGGCGAGATTGATGCCGCTGTAGGGCAGCCCCAAGTTGTCGACGATGGAGGTGATCTCATTCGGCGGTATGGTGTCGCGCAGGGTTCTCTCCACTTGATCGCACAGAATGGCGGTTTCCTCGATGCGGGTTCCGGTGCTCGCCCGCAGGTGCAATTTCAGCTGCCCCGCATCGACCGTCGGGAAGAAGTCCTGGCCCAATCCGGGAAACGGGCCCATCGGAAATGCCAGCACTGCCGCCACGGCCATCGCGAGCAGGAACACCACGGCAAAACGCGCGCCGCCGTCTATGGCGAGCTCGAGCAGTTTCCGGTATCCCGCGCGAAAGCGCTCGAAGCGCCGCTCGAAGGCCTCCTGAAAGCGCGCCGGCGCACTTTTGCTGCGGTTGTGTTCCTCGTCCTTTCTCTTCAGCCAAAACTTGGCGAGAGTCGGAATCAAGGTGCGCGACAGCAGGTACGACGCGAGCATCGCAAACACCACGGCCTCCGCCAGCGGAATGAACAGATACTTGGCAATGCCGGCGAGCTGGAACATCGGCACGAACACGATGCAGATCGACAGCGTCGAAACCAGTGCCGGGAGGGCGATTTGATGCGCCCCGTCGAGAATCGCCGGTTCCACGTCCTTGCCTTGCTCCAGATTGAAATTGATGTTTTCGATCGTGACGGTGGCGTCGTCCACCAGGATGCCGACCGCGAGCGCGAGGCCGCCGAGCGTCATGATGTTGATGGTTTCTCCGAGCGCCGCCAGGCAGGCGATGGAGGCGAGGATCGACAGCGGAATCGAGATGGTGATGATCAGCGTACTGCGCCAACTGCCCAGGAACAGCAGGATCAGGAGCCCGGTGAGCGCGGCGGCGATCACCCCTTCGCGGATCACGCCGCCGATGGCGGCCCGCACGAACACCGACTGATCGCTCAATGCCACGAGCTTCAGGTCCGGCGGCATGGAGGCGCGCGCCGGCCCGAGTTTTTGGTTGATCCCGTTGATGATGTCGAGGGTGGAGGCGTTGCCGGTCTTGAGCACGTTCATCACGATCGCTCGCTTGCCATCGACGCGGGCGATATTCGTTTGCGGCGGATAGCCGTCGCGAACGTGCGCGACGTCGCGTACGTACAGGACGGCGCCGTTGCGGGCCCGGATCGGCAAATCATTGAGCTGCTCGATCTGCGTCGGGCTCGCGTTGAGCTTGATGAAATATTCCTTGGTGTCGATCTTTTGCGTGCCCGCCGGCAGGATGAGATTTTGCGAGCTGATCGCATTCACCACGTCGTCGGCCGACAGCCCGCGTGCACGCAGTTCCCGGGGGTCGAGGTCGACCTGAACCTCGCGCTGCTTGCCGCCGAACGGATACGGGATCGAGGCGCCCGCCACCGTGGCGAGCTGGGTGCGCAAGATGTTGTTGCCGAGATCGAATATCTGCTGCTCGGGTATCGTCTCGCTCGAGAGCGCCAATTGCAGGATCGGCACGCTCGAGGCGTTGTACGACAGAACGAAGGGCGGGGTGGTGCCGGGAGGGGCGGTTTGCAACTGCGTCTGCGATACCGCGATGATCTGCGCCATCGACAGATCCTGGTTGGCGTTCGGCTGGAAGAAATACTTCACCACCGCGGTGCTGTTGACGGACTGCGATTCGGTGTGCTCGACGTCATTGACGACGGTCTGCGCGGTGCGCTCGGAGAACAGGACGATGCGGTTGGCGATTTCTTCCGGCAGCAAACCCGTGTAGCGCCAAATCACCGCCGCAATCGGGATCTTGATGTTGGGAAAGATATCGGTCGGCATGCGGAGAATGGAATAGATGCCGAGAAAAACGATCAGCGCGGCCAGCATGATAAAGGTATAGGGCCGCTGCAGGGCTACTCTAACGATCCACATCGTCTACTCCGGTCGGTGCCCTGCTCCAAAGGCGCCCTGGGTCAGCGGGTATGGAAATATACCGAAGCCCTGGCGCCCGCGCAGAAGAAGCCTTGGAAACTGCCGCCCGCCCTCGCCGGCGCACGTACTCGAATGCGTCCAATCTGTCGTCCTTTTCCTACACTCGAGGCCTGGGTCGGGGCTCCCGAGGCGCAACCGGGGAGCGGGCACTAATTTTAGGTACGAAGAATGATCGGCCTCGCAACCCATCGCAGATATTAACCAAACATTAAGAACCAACCATCTAAGCGTGGCAGCGGCTGCATCCAACGGAAGGCCGGGTACGTATCGAGGAGAGCGATCCAGAACTCGCAGTCGTCACGCCGCACCAACCGTTTTTGAGGGAATCCCAATGAAAACACACTTGCCAAGCCGGGCGATGATTCTCGGCGCCGCACTGCTGCCGCTGTGGGCCGCGGCGTCGAGTCACCGAGAGGCCCCGTCGATCGCCGGCATGCCCCGGGTCGATGGAACCGATTTTTACATGTTTCGCAGCTACGAACCCGGGCGCAGCGCCTATGTCACCTTCATCGCCAACTACATTCCGCTCCAGGACCCGGCGGGCGGACCGAACTTCTATACGTTGGATCCGAGCGCCATCTATGAGATCAACGTCAACAACGACGGCAGTGCGCATCCGAATCTGAGGTTCGCGTTTCACTTTCGAAACCATTACAAGGATTTGGCGGTCGATGCCGGCGGAAAGAAGATTCCGGTGCCGCTCATCAACACCGGCGTCATCGACGCGGCCGGCGCCCATCTCAACCTAATCCAGAGCTATGTCGTTTCCGTGACACGCAATGGCGCGGAGGAGGAGTGGGCCGAAAACGCATCGCTCGGCGGCGATGTGTTCTACAGGCCGGCCGATAACATCGGAAACAAGTCGATTCCGGACTACGAGGCCTACGCCTCTCAATTCACGTACGAAATTCGCATTCCAGGCTGCGCGCATGCCGGGCGCGTGTTCGTGGGGCAGCGCAAGGAGGGATTCGTCGTCAACCTGGGCGAGGTGTTCGACCTCGTCAATACGAATCCGGTGGGAGCACGAGATGGGCAGCCCAATACGCTGTTCGACAAGAACGTGACCGCGATTGCGCTCGAGGTTCCGATCAACTGCGTGACATCCAAATCGAATGCGATCATCGGCGGTTACACCACCGCCATTCTCAAAGATGACGATGGTCATCATCAGGTGTCGCGTCTCGGCATGCCGCTGGTCAACGAGCTCGTCATTGGATTGCCCGACAAGGACAAATTCAACGCGAGCGCTCCGAAAGATGATGCGCAATTCCTCAACTACGTGACCAATCCTTCCCTGCCGGTGCTGCTCAACGCCCTGTTCGGCAACGCCGCGCAGGTTCCGGGAACGCCCCGTGAAGATCTGGTGGCGGCGTTCCTGACCGGCGTCAAGGGACTCAATCAGCCGCCAAACGTGACTCCGAGCGAAATGCTGCGGCTCAAT
Organism: uncultured Gammaproteobacteria bacterium; assembly: GCA_963843295.1. Taxonomy (GTDB): domain Bacteria; phylum Pseudomonadota; class Gammaproteobacteria; order Steroidobacterales; family Steroidobacteraceae; genus Bog-1198. The sequence continues at coordinate 107,269 of CAWJJP010000013.1, forward strand.
ACCGCCGTCGCGGTCGCGCCGCCGGCTGCGCAGAACGATTTGGGCGTACTCGGCGGTGACCTGGCCGGATTCCCCAATGGCCGGCGGCCCTACGACGATGTGGTCGACATCACGTTGCGCGTTGCCGAAGGAGCACTTTGCGGAGCGATCGGAAAGTGCGGCGCCGAGTCCGCCGATCCCAATCACGGCACTCCCTACACGGATGGCGCGCGAGCGGCGGGGGTGGATGCGGCCCACTTGCACGTGAGCGGAGCCGTCAAGGCAACCGACACCTATCTCGGCTGGTTCCCGTACCTGAATTCACCCATCCCGGGCTCTCCTAACTCGCGCAACGGGATCGAGGGGTCCATCGGTCTCGGGCCTTAGTGCCCGCGACCGGGCGGCGCTCGAGACCGCCCCCCGTCATGGTCCCGAGGGACGACCGTGACGGGGGGCTGCCGCCGTAAAGCTCTCGAACCTCAGGTCGATCACGGTACCCGATTCCTGGTACGGGATGCAGGTCGTCCGATTCTCGACATTTCGCGTCGCGAACATCGGCAGTACCTGAGTGCGAAACTGATCCACTGCTTCGCAGTCGCCGACCTGCAGCTCTCGCGGCGAGCGACTCGCCAAGCTCACCTTGCGCCATACCCCATTGACCGGTTTGGCATCCGCCGCCGCGTCGCCAGCGGCGTCGGCAGCGGGTGCGAGAGTATAGAACGTGAGATCGGCCCGGGCGAACTTGTCAGGACGCCCATAGGGGGCGGAGCATGCACCGGGCTGCGATTTCACGTCGCTGCGTGCGCCGGCGGCGAGCAACAGTATTTTGAGCTTGTCGGCGAGGCCGTCGCAGGAATAGGTGGTGGTGAAACCCATGAACTGGAAGGCGAACTGATGCTTTTGCCAGATACCGGGGGTGGGCGGTGGGGATGCCGCCTCCGGCGGGTCGGCGAAGGCGGCGCTCGACAAGAACAAAGCACCGAGCACCGCTGTACCCGTTGCGACCGACCGGTTGCGTATCATCATGATCTCCTCCAACGATTCAGCGTCGGCGGCTCGGCCGCCGCACCCACACTACGGGCACGAGCATAACGAATGGGACCGAAAAAAGTTGACTGCTCACTGGGTCAACCGATCGAAAAGGGTGCCCGAAGTTTCCCCGCCTCACCGGCTGTTGGCGCTTCATCCGAAGACCGGCAATCTTGCCAATGCACTGGATGGACGTACACTACACGGCCGTAGTGGGACCGCGGATAGGCGATGAACAGCAAAGACGCAATGGAAGATCGGAAACAGGCGGCGCTCGCTTATCATGAGTTCCCGACGCCCGGGAAAATCTCGATCGCCCCGACCAAACAGTTGGTCACCCAGAACGACCTGGCACTGGCCTATTCGCCCGGCGTCGCCGCCGCCTGCGAGGCCATCGTCGAGGATCCGCTGAGCGTCGTGCGCTATACCGCGCGAGGCAACCTGGTCGGCGTCATCACGAACGGCACCGCGGTGCTCGGCTTGGGAGCGATCGGCCCGCTCGCTGCCAAGCCGGTGATGGAAGGCAAGGCCGTGCTGTTCAAGAAATTCGCCGGCATCGATGTGTTCGACATCGAAATCGCCGAGCGCGATCCATACAAGCTGATCGAGGTCATCGCCGCGCTCGAGCCCACCTTCGGCGCCATCAACCTCGAGGACATCAAAGCTCCGGAATGCTTCATCGTCGAGCGCGAGCTGCGCAAGCGTATGCAGATCCCCGTATTCCACGATGATCAGCATGGCACCGCGATCATCGTCGCCGCGGCCGTGCACAACGGTCTGCAGGTCGTGGGCAAGGACATCAGACTCGTCAAACTGGTCGTGAGCGGCGCAGGCGCAGCGGCCTTGGCCTGCGTGGATCTGCTGCTCGATCTGGGTCTGGGTCGCGAAAACATCTGGCTCTCCGATTTGGCCGGGGTCGTTTACGCGGGCCGCCAAGAATTGATGGACCCTGAAAAGGCCCGATTCGCACAGCCCACCGGGGCACGGACCCTCGGTGAGATCATCGGCGGGGCGGACGTGTTTCTGGGGCTCTCGGCGGGCGGTGTGCTCACGCAAGACATGGTCCGCCGGATGGCTGCGCGCCCCCTGATACTTGCCCTTGCCAATCCGATCCCGGAGATCCTCCCGGAGGAGGCGAGGCGCGTGCGGGACGATGCCGTGATCGCCACGGGCCGCAGCGATTATCCGAATCAAGTGAACAATGTCCTGTGCTTTCCATTCATTTTTCGAGGCGCGTTGGATGTCGGCGCGACGACCATCACCCGGCCGATGGAAATCGCGGCGGTGCATGCCATCGCCGAGCTGGCGCGGCAGGAGCAAAGCGATATCGTGGCAGCGGCCTACGGCGGCATCGAGGATTTGACTTTCGGTCCGAATTACATCATTCCGAAGCCGTTCGATCCGCGCTTGATCGTCAAGATCGCACCGGCGGTTGCCAGGGCCGCGATGGAATCGGGCGCGGCCACCCAGCCGATCCACGATCTGGAGGCTTACAGCCAGCGCCTGCAGCAATTCGTCTATCACAGCGGCACGTTGATGCAGCCGATCTTCGCAGCAGCGCGCAAGGTGGCGCCCGAGCGCAGCCGCATCGTCTTCGCCGAAGGCGAGGACGAACGGGTGCTGCGCGCCGTGCAAATCGCGGTGGACGAAAAGATCTCGGTGCCCATCCTCGTGGGCCGTCCGGCGGTGATCGAGCGGGGCATCAAGCGCCACGGCCTGCGAATACGCGCCGGTGAGCACTTCACGGTGGTCAACCCGGACCACGATGCCCGCTACCGGGAGTATTGGCAGGCTTATCACCGCTTGACCCAGCGACACGGCGTGACGGCTCAATACGCAAAGCTCGAGATGCGCCGGCGCACCACGCTCATCGCCGCGATGCTCCTGAAGAAAGGGGAGGCCGACGGCCTGATTTGCGGGACCATCAGCACGACGGCGCGGCACCTGCGCTACATCGACCAGGTGATCGGACGCCAACCGGGCATCGACGTGTACGGCGCGATGAGCGGTCTCATTCTGCCCGGACGCCAGGTCTTCGTGGTCGATACCCACGTCAATCTGGATCCAAGCGCGGCGCAGCTCGCTGAAATCACGGAACTCGCCGCGGAGCAATTGCGCGCGTTCGGCCTGGCGCCCAAGGTTGCGCTGCTGTCGCATTCGAATTTCGGCACCAGCGACGCTCCTTCCGCCCTCAAAATGCGCGCCGCTCTGGCGCTGTTGCACGAGCGCCTGCCGGAGCTGGAAGTCGACGGTGAGATGCACGGCGATTGCGCTCTCGATGAGGCCGCGCGCAAGACGGTTCTCGAGGGCAGCACACTGCATGGCAGTGCCAACTTGCTCGTCTGCCCGAACCTCGACAGCGCGAACATCGCCTACAACCTGCTCAAGTCCGCGGCGGGCAACAACGTCGCGATCGGACCCATTCTGCTCGGGTGCGCGGCGCCGGCGCACATTCTCACCGCAGCGGCGACGGTGCGTCGCATCCTCAATATGACGGCTCTGACCGTGGTCGAGGCCAACAGGGCAGCATCCGGTACGATTGGCCGCGAGCGCTAAACCGACGCATGCGCCGTCAGCGATGTTTATGCTGCGGCGCAGCAGATCGCGTCTTGTGCGAGCGCGGGCGCGCCGAGTGGGCCGGTGGGTTATCGTAGCGCCATGCCGCATCGAATCGATCTACGCAGCGACACCGTCACCCGGCCCACCGCGGGCATGCGAGCGGCCATGGCGGCTGCCGAAGTGGGCGATGATGTGTACGGAGATGATCCCACCGTCAATCGCCTGCAGGCGGTCGTCGCCGAGCGCTTCGGATTTCCGAGCGCGCTGTTCTTCGCGACCGGCACGCAAAGCAATCTGGCGGCCTTGATGGCTCACTGCGGACGCGGCGATGAATTTCTGGTGGGACAGGATGCGCATACGTACAAATATGAGCAGGGGGGCGCGGCAGTTCTCGGCAGCATTCAGCCGCAACCGCTCGAGAACGATGCGGGGGGCGGAATCGCGCTCGAGCGCATCGCCCAAGCGATCAAGCCGAACGATTTGCACTTCGCCCGTACGCGCCTGTTGGCGCTCGAAAACACCATGGGCGGACGCGTCCTCTCCCAGGATTATATAAACACCGTCACCGAATTCGTTCACGCCCGCGGCCTGAGTACGCATCTCGATGGTGCGCGATTGTTCAATGCCATGGTCAAACTCAAGATCGATGAACGTGCCGCCGTCGCCGGATTCGATTCGGTCTCCGTGTGCCTGTCGAAGGGATTGGGCGCCCCCGTCGGTTCCGTGCTGCTCGGGTCCCGCGAGTTGATTGCGGCGGCACGGCGCTGGCGAAAAGCCCTGGGAGGAGGGATGCGCCAGGCGGGCGTTCTTGCGGCCGCCGGGTTGTACGCACTCGAGCACCATGTGCAGCGCCTCGCCGAGGATCACGACAATGCGCAGCGGTTGGCTGACGGGCTTCGCGCTCTGGGACTCGAGGTGGAGCGGCCACAGACGAACATCGTCTTTGTCGACATTCCGGCGGGTGAGGCGGCCTCGCTCGCGGCTCACCTGGATGAGCGGGGCATTCTGGCATCGATAGGAGCGCACACCCGGCTGGTGACGCATCTCGACGTGCCGCGCGAGAGGATCGATAGCGCCCTGCAGGCATTTCGCGAATACCCTGCCTGGGTCTGCTAGCGACGCAGCGGCGCTCATGGCGAGCTCGAGCGAAAACCGACCCGACCCCGATGCGCTGCTCGCCAGGGTCCAGCGGCAAGAGGCGGCGGCGCGGCGCGGCAAACTGCGGATTTACTTCGGCTCCTCGGCGGGCGTCGGGAAGACGTATGCCATGCTGCTCGCGGCGCGCAAACTGAAGAGCGAGGGAAGGGACGTCGTCGTCGGCATTGTCGAGACCCACGGGCGCGCGGAGACCGCTTCGCTGCTCGAGGATATGGAGGTTCTGCCGCTGAAGCTGATGCCCTATCGCGGCAGGGAGCTCAGCGAGTTCGATCTGGACGCGGCGCTGCGCCGGCATCCCGAACTCATTCTGGTCGATGAGTTGGCGCACTCGAACGTGCACGGGCAACGGCACCCGAAGCGTTGGCAGGATGTCGAGGAATTGCTGGGCGCCGGAATCGATGTCTTCACGACGCTCAACGTGCAGCATTTGGAGAGCCTCAACGACGTCGTCGGCGGCATCACCAACGTGCGGGTATGGGAGACGATACCGGACACCGTGTTCGACGCCGCGGATGAAGTGGTGCTGGTGGACATCCCCGCCGATGAACTGCTGGCGCGGCTCAAGGCCGGAAAGGTGTATGTACCGCACCAGGTCGAGCGCGCCGCGAGCAATTTCTTTCGCAAAGGGAACTTGATGGCGCTGCGCGAACTGGCGCTGCGACGCACCGCGGATCGCATCGAGGGGGACGTTCAGGCCTACCGGGTCGACAAATCCATCGCCTCGGTGTGGAAAACCGCCTCGGCATTGCTGACCTGCGTCGGACCCGATGCGGGAGCGGAGCGCGTGGTACGTGCCGCTGCGCGCCTGGCGAGTCAGCTGAATGCGGATTGGCATGCGATCTACGTGGAGACACCGGGCTTGCAGCGCCTGCCTGCAGCGAAGCGCGAGAGAATTCTGGCGACGCTCAATCTGGCGCAGGAGCTCGGCGCGACCACGGCGGTGATCGCCAACGCGCAAGTCGCCGAGAGCGTCATTGGCTACGCGCGCAGCCATAATCTGTCCAAAGTCGTCATTGGCCGCGATCCGGCGCGGCGCCTTTGGCCATGGCAGCGCTCGAGCGGCCAAAAACTCGCCATGCTGGCGCCGGACATCGATTTGGTGGAGATCGGCCGGGCCACCGGGCCGGGACCGGATGCGAGCGCACAACAGGCGCGCTCGCAGAGCGTCGCCACCGAAACCGGCGATCGGCGCAAGAACAAGCGTCCGCGATACCTGTGGGCCGCGCTCGTCTGTATCGCCGTGACGCTGCTGTCCTTCCCGCTGGCGGCGCACTTCGACCGCTCGAATATCGTGGCGATCTACATCTTGACGGTGGTATTGGTCGCAGTGCGCTTGGGACGGGGGCCCTCGGCGCTCGCCGCGGTGATGAGCGTCGGTGCGTTCGATTTCTTCTTTGTGCCGCCAAAATTCTCCTTTGCGGTGAGCGATGTGCAGTACCTGCTGACGTTCTGCATCATGTTGGCGGTCGGTCTGATCACCGGGCAATTGACGGCGGGTTTGCGCTTCCAGGCCCGGGTGTCGGCCCATCGCGAAGAGCGCGCAGCGTCTCTGTATGAGATAGCACGTGATCTATCGGGGGCGGTGCAAACCGATCAAGTGGTCAAAATCAGCAGCGAATCAATCGAGCGCACCTTCCATGCCGGCGCGGCGCTGCTGCTGCCCGACGCCAAGGGTCAAGTGGTGGTAACGGAGCCGCGCGACGGCTCGTCACTCGGTCTCGACGTCGGGATTGCGCAGTGGGCATTCGACAAGGGACAGCCGGCCGGTTTCGGCACCGATACGCTGCCGGGAAGTGCCGCCTTGTATATTCCGCTGCGGGCGCCGATTCGATCGCGTGGTGTGCTGGCCGTGAAGGCACGCAGCCGCCGGCTGCTGCAAATCCCGGAGCAGCGCCAGCTGCTCGACACGTATGCGGCCCTGATCGCCATCGCGCTCGAACGCGTGCACTACGTCGGCGTCGCCCAAGACGCATTGGTGCGCATGGAATCGGAGCGCCTGCGCAACTCCCTGCTCGCCGCGTTGTCGCACGATTTGCGCACGCCGCTCACCGTCCTGGTGGGTCTCGCTGAATCCCTGGCCCTCACCAAACCGGCGTTGTCCGAGACGCAGATGGAGACGGCGGAAGCGATCCAAGACGAGGCGCGCCGCATGAGTACGCTGGTCGGAAACCTCTTGGACATGGCGCGTATCGAAAGCGGGGAGGTCAAGCTCAATCTGCAGTGGCAGCCTTTCGAGGAGGTCGTCGGTGCCGCACTCGAATCTTCCCGAAGCATGCTGCAAAAGCACAAGGTTGAAGTGCGCATTCCCCGCGATCTGCCGTTGGTGCGATTCGATGCGCTGTTGATCGAGCGCGTGCTGGTGAATCTGTTGGAAAACGCGGGCAAATACACCCCGCCCGGCAGCACCGTGACATTGGCCGCGGAGACCATCGAGGATCGACTGAGCGTGTCCGTGTCGGACAATGGTCCGGGGTTGCCGACGGGACGTGAAGAGGCGGTGTTCCAGAAATTCACCCGCGGTGATCGCGAATCGGCCACCCCGGGGGTGGGGCTGGGGTTGGCGATCTGTCGCGCGATCGTCGAGGCCCATCAAGGCACGATCGTCGGCGCCAACCGACCCGCCGGCGGAGCGATTTTCATCTTCACGCTGCCATTGGGCGATCCTCCCGTCGCCTCGGCCGATGCCGAGGAAGTGCACGCCGCCCATGGCTGAACCGTTGCCCGTCGCGATTCTCATCGAAGATGAGCGCCAGATACGACGCTTCGTGCGCACGGCACTGGAGGCGGAAGGCTGGAGCGTGTTCGAGACCGACACGGTGCGTCAGGGCCTGGCGGATGCCGGCACCCGAAAGCCCGATTTGATCATTCTGGACTTGGGTCTGCCGGACGGAGACGGCATGGACTTTCTGCGCGATTTGCGCACGTGGTCGACTGTTCCCGTGATCGTGCTGTCGGCGCGGGTGGGGGAGCAGGACAAGATTGAGGCGTTGGACTCCGGCGCCGATGATTACCTGACGAAGCCCTTCGGTGTCGGAGAATTGCTGGCGCGAGTGCGCGCAGCCTCGCGCCGTCGTCAAGAGGCGGGCGGCGCGGCCGGCTCCACGTTCGAGTTCGGCGACGTCAAGGTGGATTTGAGCCTGCGCACCGTTCACAAGGCCGGCGCTGCAATTCATCTCACGCCGATCGAGTATCGGCTGCTGACCCTCCTGATCCTCAACGTCGGGAAAGTGCTCACCCACCGCCAGATTCTCCGTGAGGTGTGGGGACCTTCTCACGCCGAGGACGGCCACTATGTGCGCGTGTACATGGGACATTTGCGTCAGAAGCTGGAAGACGATCCGGCACAGCCGAAACATATCCTGACCGAGACGGCGGTCGGTTACCGTTTGGTGCAAATCGCGCGAGCGTAACCGACAGTGCGACGAGGTTTGTTCACCGGCTCGAGCGCCGGCGCGCACGCTCGAGATCCTGCGGCGTATCGACATCCGCCACCGCCGTCGGCAGCTTCAGGAGCGTCAAGTTCTCAGGCGTTAACCGGCTCACCAGATCCCTTAGGCCCCGGTCGCCGCTGATGGTGAGCGCCTGCGCGTGCAGCCAGCGAGGGACGATCAGCGGCGCGCCGCCGTAACCGCCGAAGCGCGTGGCGACGAGACGTCGGCGCGAGGCGCGCCAGCGCGAGAGGAGCCGCTCGAGATCCCGCCTCTGCAAACGCGCCAGGTCGACGGGTACTAATAGGACGGCGGCGGTGCGGCAGGCGGACAGTCCGCGGCGCACGGAGGTCGACAGACCCTGGAGGCGCTGCGGATTTTCGACGAAATGCACCGGCAGTCCGCGCAGTTCGGCTCGGACGCGTGCCGCCCGCGCGGGAATCACGACGATGACCGGCAAATTCCCCAGCGGGGCGAGAAGGCGGACGGTGTTGCGAATCAAGCTCGTGCCGCGCACGCGCGCCAACGTTTTCGGGCTGCCCAGACGCGTCGAAGAGCCCGCCGCAAGCACAACCATTCGCACCCCGGGTTGCGTCGAGGCTATCATGCGCCCATGAAAAACGAGCATACACGCCTGCAGCGCGGCCCCTTCTTGATGCCGATCTGGCTGCTCGGACTGACTGCGCTTGCCGGCGCGCTCGTCATGATGTTTGCGGGTTGGGTGTGGCTCACTGCGGACTCGACCACCATTATAGTGATCCGTCACGCCGAGCAGGTGCAGGACGACAGCAAGGATCCGCCACTCACGCCGGCAGGAAATGCGCGAGCGCAGTTGCTCGCGCGCCTGTTCGGCGACGCGCGGCTGCCCGGCCACATCGATGCCATCTACGTCTTGCCGGATTTGCGCTGCAGGCAGACCGCAGCTCCGCTCGCCGACCGGCTCGGCATCGCCCCCTCAGTCGCATCCGACGGCGATTCGCGCTCGTTTGCGCGTCGTATCGTTCGCGAACATGCCGGCGGCCGTATTCTGGTGGTGGTTCACGGTGCTGGCGTGCCGGCCCTGATTGGCGGGCTGAGCGGCATCAGAGGTATTCCGCCGATGGGCGGCGATGAATACGGCACCATGTACATCGTCACCGTGCCGCGCATCGGCCTCGCCAACCTCCTCAGCGTCAGCTATTAGCTGCTCGCCGACCGCAGCACGATGGCCTTGCGCACGAATGCTGCGTGGCGCCCGACCAGGAAATCGGCCAGCACCGCATCGCGCACCCGACGACCGCCGTCGATCAGATAGGTGGCGCGGCGCACTCCGATACCGAGGGGGCCGTTCAGGCCGTACATTTTGATCACGGTCTTTTGCTCGTCGGAGAGCAGGACATACGGCAGGCGATACTTTTCGCGAAACTTGGCGTGCGACTTGGGGCTCTGCGGGCTGATGCCGACGATGCGCAGCCCGGCCTTCTGAATTTCCGCATTCAGATCGCGCATTGCACAGGCCTGGCGCGTGCAGCCCGGGGTAAAGTCGGCAGGGTAGAAATAGAGGATTATCGCGCCTGTCGTCAGCAGTTCGGTGAGTGATCGATCCGTCCCCGTGTCATCGGGCAGCGTGAATTCCGGTGCACGTTCCCCCACTTCCAGCATCTGATTCTCCCTCCGTAGCGCCATCCTAGCTAAGTTCACACGGGATGGGTGATACTTTGGCTTGGGCCGCCTTTGCTGCTAGTATTCTGCACCCTTTGCGGGGGAGTAGCTCAGTTGGGAGAGCGTCGCGTTCGCAATGCGAAGGTCGAGGGTTCGATCCCCTTCTCCTCCACCACTCAAAGGCCGGCGGTCGCTTGACTCCGGCCTTATTCTCTGCCTCGGTAGCTCAGTGGATAGAGCGAGTGCCTCCTAAGCGCTAGGTCGCCGGTTCGATTCCGGCCCGGGGCATTTTTGGTCAGCTCTTGACAGCATGACTGGGCGCGGGAACGCTGCGAGCATGCCGGGGGAGCGCTTAATCGTTGAACCTCGCGGGGATAATCTCATCGCGGTGAGATTTGCCGCGATGGCCAGTCCGTGTGAAGTGCTTCTTCCGACCATGAGTGCCGATGCGGCGCTGGCCGTTGGCACGGTCGTCGCCGAGGAGGCCTGGCGGGTCGAGCAGAAGTACTCGAGATATCGCGACGACAGCACGACGGCATGGATTCATGCTAATCGGGGCAGGACGATCGAGGTGGATGAGGAAACTGCGGCGCTGATTGATTTTGCGAATCAATGTTATGAGTTGAGCGAGGGTCTGTTCGATATTACCTCCGGCGTGCTGCGCCGAGCTTGGACGTTTGACGGATCGGATCGACTTCCCGATCCCGGCGCCGTAGAGACCTTGCTGGCCTTGGTGGGTTTTAACAAACTCCAGTGGCAGTCGCCGCGACTCTGTTTGCCCGCTGAGATGGAGCTGGATTTCGGCGGGATCGGCAAAGAGTACGCGGTTGACCGGGCCTACGAGTTGCTGGCGGAGCGAAACAGGGCTCCTTTTCTCATCAATTTCGGCGGCGATTTGCGCACCAATCGGCCGCCCCCTCACGGTCCATGGCAGGTCGGCATCGAGCGTCCGGATACGGATCGAGAGGCAACGATGATTCTGGAATTGGAGCGTGGGGCACTCGCGACCAGTGGCGACTCACGTCGCTTCCTCATGAAAGACGGCGTGCGGTATGGTCATATATTGGATCCACGCACGGGGTGGCCGGTGCCGGACTCGCCGCGCTCGGTAACGGTCGCCTCGAGCAGTTGCACGGAAGCGGGACTGCTATCGACACTGGCATTGCTGCACGGCGCTCGCGCCAAGGAGTTTCTGGAGGAACAAAACGTTCGCTATTGGCTGCATCATTCATAAAGTTGGGAGACCGATATCCCGAGCCGACGGCACGATAGCGCCGCGGGGCTTTCTGCCAGAACGATGCTGTTCGAAAGACTCCCAAGGAGTCTCACGGCGGATTCGTCCAGGGAAAAGAGCCCGTAGAACTCGGTGAGTCCAAGGCACTGGCGCACCCAATCGGGGATGATCTCCACCGCCGCGCGCACCAGGATTGGTTGCATCCAACGGAGCGGACCCGGGAGCACCGGTGTTTCGCGCATGATCTTCAAGAACTCGAAGACGATGGGTGACGGCTCGAGCTGGTGCCGCATGGAATCGAACAAGGAGCGCAATTCCATTTGGGATGGCGGGGCACTGATCGCGCCGTAAAGCCGTGAAGCAGACGCTGCCTCCCCATACACCGCATCAAACTCGGCAGCGTTGAGCCGGGAGACGTAGCGGCTGTAAGCCTCTGCAATCCCGAATGTGGCGGTGGCCTGAACCCAGCTCAGCAGTCGCTCGTCGTTCGCAGAGTAAGCCCTGCCAGCGTGAGTCCGTCCCGTGACTTTGGCATGCATTCGTACGACCCCGGCGATCATAGGCTCTGAAACGCTGCGAGCGCTGTACACAGTCACCATCGCCGCCGACCCGGTCCGCCGCAGTCGGCCGATTGGATCTTTCGAAAATGAGGAGTGTTCCCACACGCCGGCGCGGACAGCAGGTTCCGCCAATTCAAGTATGACGGCGGCCACGCCGCCGACCAGAAGCGCGATGGGATTTTTGAAAATACGCCACGATACCGAGTCTGCCGGGAGCAGCGCCGGTTCACCAAGCGGGTGCGTGAAATGGGATGTGTGCCAGGTATGCGAGGTGAACGCGAGATTGGCCGCAGATTCCAACCTTCGCTGCAAGTATGGCGGTAGTCGCATTATGAAGCTGCCAGGAAGCACTTCCGGATATCGCAATGCGGCGCGTTCATGTGTTACGGGCCGTACCGAATACTAGAACCGCCACCCGATCTGAACCAGGATTGCCTTGAGCCCCGGATACAGATCGAGACCTTGCAGGCCGACGGGCACCGGCACCCGCTCATCGAATGTCTGCTGATAGTACTCCGCGCGGACGCTGAATTCGGATTCGGCGCGGCTTCCGGCCCGGAAGTTTCTGCGCGAATTTCACGCCATAAGTCAGTGCGTGAAACGGGCCCAGCCGGGAATCCGAGGACTCAAAGCCGCTGCTCGGGGCTTGGCCGTTTCGAGGATAAAAGGGGTGTAAAAATCGGCCGCCGTTTGGCGATACCAGCGAATGGTGGGTTCGATATAACGATCGCGATTGGACAACGACCAGCGCAGGTGCAGTCTGCGCGGTATCCGAGCGCACGCCCCAGTCATCGCTCATATAGCGAAGCGACAGGGCAGTCGATAGCTGCGAACTCCAGGCGACGCGATTCTCCCAATATGCGCTCTTGCGCGTGCGCTGGTCCGGGCGGCTTTCAAACACATAGCCGGTGGTATTGCCGGCGCTGTCGATGATCGAGGTGATTTTGTACGGATCGTTCAGATACCCCTTGAATCGATCGACCGAGAGGTTGAATTCGGATGAGCCAGTTTCGCGTCATCACCTGCGTCACGCCGAGCAGCGCGCCCACACCATCCTTCGTCTTGCCGCCGGTCGTTTTCCAATAATGCGTAGTCGCTCCCCGGCACCGGCGCGCCGCCGATCGGATGGAGCGAGTCAAACTCATTATTGACCCCGAACGACAGCGTGGTGTTCTTTGTCGTTGAAGTCATGGGCGATCGAGGCGTTTACCGTCGCCGAGAAAAAATCGTGCTCATCGGACAATTTGCCGCCGATGCTCACCTGATCCATTCGCGTCAGCGGCACGAGTCCAGTTGCCGCCAACCGCGAGACGGTCATCATGGTAATTCGGATCGACGGGCAATTGGCCGGGGGCGGTGGTGTAAGCTGTGCGAGGCCTTGCCGGACGGCGATGAAAATGTCTGGGCCGAATGGCTGGTCAATGCGCCATTGGGGCTGGCACCCGACAGGGCATCGAAGGTGACATTGAGGTTGAGCGACTGCCCGTCCGCGAACACTTTGGCGACATCGACGACGGGTTCGACTGCCTGGATGCGGCCGTTCTCGTGGTAATAGGCGAGCGCCGAGTCCACCGACCAATCCTCCAGCAGACCGCTGGCGGTCGGCGCCGGTGTGGTCTGCTGGCTGCGCGCCGCGCCGGCGCTCAGCAAGGCGCAGCTCGCGGCCATCAATCGCCGCCGCGCGTTCGTCGTCCTGGCGGAGCGGTGCGCTTCGGCTTCAATTGCATCCGCAGCCGCCGCCTGCATATGAGCGGCCACCCGACGATGCCTCCTTGCTGAAGTACATGTGATCATCGATTGCCGCATCGAGAGGATCGGAGTCGAGTTGCATTTCCTTCCGGGCCAGCACGTCGCGCTGCCAGGGTTTGACCCCGAGGGAGCTGCATCCCGACACGATTGCCGCGACCGGCAATCAAGCACAGAAAACCCAGACGGCCCAGGTTCATGATATCTCCTGAGAATACGTTACTTTTCGGCCAGCAAGCTTACGCAACTGCGCCTCGTAGACCGCACCATCCACCGGGCGAAAACCCACGTGCGTGAAGCGTGTCACGCCATGGCGGTCAATCAGCACGCTCGAAGGCATGCCTGCGACTTTGTAGGACTCGGCGAGTTCACCTTTTGGATCGAAGCGAATGTCAAAGGTCGGTTTGAACTTCGACGAGAAATTTGTCCGCATCGGCGCGGTCGGTGTCGAGATTGATCGCGACCACCGTGAGGCCCTGCTTTTCATACGTTTCCTTCATGGTCTGCATCCAGGGAAACGATTGCTTGCACGGCCCGCACCACGATGCCCAGAAATCCAGATAGACCACCCGTCCCCGAAGACTTGCCAGATCGACCGGCGAGGCTGCCCGCGCAGGCGAAATTAACACGAGACAGATGCCCAGTAAAAGGCATCTCCGCGGGAACGGCGCGCGACTCGTTGAGGAACTCGGTTGAAGGCTCATCTGACATGTACTTTGTACCGCAGAGTTACCACATGTCAAGCGTGCCAGAGGTCCGCCGATCGCGGCGAATCCGCGGCGGGGCGCTTGTGTTCGTGGAGTGGGTGCCGGTTACCCGAGGCGGCATAAGATGATTCCCTTACATCATTGCGCACCCGCTTATGGCAGCTTGCCAGCGATCGGCATCTGATCGATCGCATGTTCAACCAATTGCAGGAGAGTCATCATGAGTTCCGCCCAGGTACGAGCGAGCAGCGAAGAGAAGGGGAACGGGGCGATTCACGAGAGTGGCTCTTTTGCAGCGCACTTAAAGGGGCTGGAGCGCACGATCCCGCTGCGCGGGCGCTACGAGAATTTCATCGGCGGCAAATGGGTGGCACCGGTGAAGGGCGGGTATTTCGACAATATCTCCCCGACCACCGGGCAGGTGATCTGCCAGATCGCGCGCTCCCAGGCCGAGGACGTCGAGCGTGCGCTCGATGCGGCGCATGCCGCGGCGGCCGGGTGGGGCCGGACGGCGGTGGCGGAGCGGGCGCGCATTCTGAATCGTGATCGCCGATCGGATGGAGCAGTATCTGCCGTTCCTCGCGGCGGTCGAGACCTATGACAACGGCAAGCCCATCCGCGAGACCAACCTGGCGGACCTGCCGCTGGCGGTGGACCATTTCCGCTACTTCGCCGGCTGCATGCGCGCGCAGGAAGGCTCGCTCGGGGAGCTGGACGATGACACGGTGGCCTATCACTACCATGAGCCGCTCGGCGTGGTCGGTCAGATCATTCCGTGGAACTTCCCGATCCTGATGGCGGCCTGGAAGCTGGCGCCGGCGCTGGCCGCCGGCAACGCGGTGGTGCTCAAGCCCGCCGAGCAGACGCCGCTGTCGCATCGCTGGTGCTGGCGGAGCTGATTGCAGGACCTGCTGCCCCCCGGGGTGCTCAATATCGTCAATGGCTTCGGGCTGGAGGCCGGCAAGCCGCTCGCCTCCAGCCCGCGCATCGCCAAGATCGCCTTCACCGGGGAGACGACGACCGGGCGGCTGATCATGCAGTACGCCTCGGAGAACATCATTCCGGTAACCCTCGAGCTCGGCGGCAAGTCGCCGAACATCTTCTTCGCGGACGTGCTGCGCGAGGAGGATGCGTTCTTCGACAAGGCGCTCGAGGGCTTTGCGATGTTTGCGCTCAACCAGGGCGAGGTGTGCACCTGTCCCTCGCGCGCCCTGGTGCAGCGCTCGATCTACGAGCGCTTCATGGAGCGGGCGGTCAAGCGCGTCGAGAGCATCCGCCAGGGCGATCCGTATGAGATGAGCACGCAGATCGGCGCGCAGGCCTCGAACGATCAGTTCGAGAAGATCCTTTCGTACATCGACATCGGCAAGAAGGAAGGCGCGAAGGTGCTCACGCGGCGGCGTGGCGAACAAGCTGCCCGGCGAGCTCGCGGGTGGCTACTACATCAAGCCGACGGTGTTCGAGGGGCACAACAAGATGCGCATCTTCCAGGAGGAGATCTTCGGCCCGGTGGTCTCGGTGACCACCTTCGATACGCCGGAGAGGCGCTCGAGATCGCCAACGACACGCTCTACGGACTGGGCGCCGGGGTGTGGACGCGGGACCTGAACATGGCCTACCGATTCGGCCGCGGCATCAAGGCCGGGCGCGTGTGGACCAATTGCTATCACGCCTATCCGGCGCATGCGGCCTTCGGCGGTTACAAGAAATCCGGCATCGGACGTGAGACGCACAAGATGATGCTGGATCACTATCAGCAGACGAAAAATGTGCTGGTCAGCTACGGCGAAAAAGCCTTGGGGTTCTTTTGAGCCGCACGAGCGAACCATGACTCTCGAGCGTGTGCCGGCCGGTCGGGACGTGCCGAACGACTTCAACGTCATCATCGAAATTCCGATGAACGGCGACCCCATCAAATATGAGCTCGACAAGCAGACGGGCGCCATGTACGTGGACCGGTTCATGTCCACGGCGATGTTTTACCCGTGCAACTACGGTTATATCCCGCGATCTCTGTCCGCGGATGGTGACCCGTTGGATGTATTGGTCATCACGCCGGTGCCGCTCATCACGGGGGTCGTCGTACGTTGCCGCACCGTCGGCATGCTGAAGATGACCGACGAGGCGGGTGGCGATGAGAAGGTGGTCGCCGTCCCCGTCGATGCGCTCATCAGCATTTACCGGCACATTCAAAAGCCGGATGATCTGCCGGAGCTGACCCTGAAGCGCATTTCACACTTCTTTGAGCACTACAAGGATCTGGAGGCCGGCAAATGGACCAAGATCGAGGGTTGGGTCGGGCCGGAGGAGGCGAAGAAGGAAATTCTCACCGCCGTCGCGCGCCATGAACGAAATCGCGCACCCATCCACGTGTGAATTGCTCGGCGCGAAATCGGAACCGCAGCGCCGTTCACGTCGCGAGACCGCACCGGCGCGCGCCCGTGGCGGCGCCGGTGTGGACTTCAGGCCGCTTTCTTGGCCCCCGAAGCAACTTTGGCCGTCGCTTCGCTCACCACCTGGGCGAGACTGGTCTGTGCATCGCCCGCGATTGCGAGAAACTCCTGTGCGCGTGCACGAAGCTTGGAATTGAAGGCTTGGGCGAGTTCTAACTGTTTGGGCGCGAACTCCGCCGGTGTCTTCGCATCAAGGGCCACCTTGACCTGCGCAAAGCTCCACTCCAGATAATCACCGGCAAGGGCGTATTGATAGCGTCCCACTTGCTCGAGTGTCCTGACGCCTTCCTGTTGGGCCTTCAGCGCCGGCGCGAACGCGTTGCGATAGGTCTCGAGAATCATCTTGGTGTCAATCGTTGTACCGTTCATGTGTGCTCTCCTGAATTTGCCTGTTGGCGCGGATTCATTATAGCGCAGAATGTATGCGATGCAAGATAATTTTGTATACATTCATCCGGTATATAACATGCTGATAATAAAGACATAAATATCATTATAACCATGATTATGTAAATTTATGTATGCGTTGCAAAAAATACGGTTGCCGAAGATATTGGGTGCTAGGCTATGACCTGAAGGCCTGCCAAGGAGTCATGATGAGCAACACACCGAGCGATCCGGCACAGATTCTTGCGAGTCTGTTGAATGGCGGTCAGTCGATTTTCGGCAATTCCACTGCGCCGGACGCTGCTGCCGCCGATTCGGCCGCGACACCGCCCTTGGATCCAGTGCGGGCCTTCAGCGAGTTCACTCAACAGATCGCGCAAATGCAGCAACACTTCTTCGATCAATTCACTGAATTCTGGGCGGGCGTCAGCGGCGTATCCTTCCCACCGCCATCGGCGACGAAAGGTGACAAGCGTTTTGCCGCCGAGGCATGGCAAAAGGATCCGCGCCTGGATCTGCTGTGCCGTACGTATCTTGGTTATTCGGAGTATCTGTTGGGTGCAGTCGAGAGCGTGCCGCTGGATGAGAAGACCAAAGCGCAGATGCGCTACGGGATGCGACAGCTGGTCGACGCAATGAGCCCTTCGAACTTTCTCCTCACCAACCCCGAAGCGATGCAGGTTGCCGTCGAAACCGGCGGGCAAAGCCTCGCGGACGGCATGAAGCTATTTTTGGACGATCTCGCCAAAGGGCGCGTGTCGTCAACCGATGAGAAAGCCTATGAGGTGGGCAGGAATATTGCGATCACGCCGGGCGCGGTCATCTTCGAAAACGAACTGATGCAGATCATTCAATACGCGCCGACAACCGACACCGTGCGCGAGCGGCCGCTGCTCATGATTCCGCCCTGCATCAATAAATTTTACATTCTCGATTTACAGCCGGACAATTCCATCGTTCGCTACAGCGTGGCGCAGGGCCATACCGTATTCATGGTGTCGTGGCGCAATGTCGGCCCGGAGCAAGGTCATTTGCGCTGGGACGATTACCTCGAGCAGGGGGTGATGCGCGCCATCGATGTTGTACTTGGTGTGAGCGGCGCGGACAAGGTCAATACCTTGGGATTCTGCGTTGGCGGCACGCTGCTGGCGTCGGCCGCAGCGGTGATGCGCGCCAGGAATGAGGACAAGATCGCGAGCATGACGCTGCTCACCACGATGCTCGATTATTCCGATGCCGGGGAGATCGGCGCGCTGGTGACCGGGCAGAGCGTCGCCGCCCGCGAAGCGGCCATCGGTGCGGGTGGCCTGATGCAGGGTAAGGAACTCGCTTTTACATTCTCCTCGCTGCGGGCGAACGACCTCGTGTGGCAGTATGTCGTCAACGGCTACTTGAAGGGCAAGGCGCCGCCGGCCTTTGATCTGCTGTTCTGGAACGCCGACAGCACGAATCTTCCGGGTCCGATGTTCTGCTGGTACGTGCGCAATACCTATCTGGAGAACAATCTGCGCGCTCCGGGCGGGACGACCCAGTGTGGTGAAGCGGTGAATTTGTCGCTGCTCAATATACCGACGTTCCTGTATGCATCCCGCGAAGACCACATCGTGCCATGGCGTACGGCCTATGCATCGATGCGGCTGCTTGGCGGCGAGACGACCTTCGTGCTCGGCGCCAGCGGGCACATTGCCGGCGTGATCAATCCGGCATCGAAGAACAAGCGCAACCATTGGCTGGCAGGCGATGCCGGAACCGATCCCGATCGCTGGCTCGAGACCGCGCGAAGCGTGCCGGGCAGCTGGTGGCCGGGATGGAGCGAATGGCTTCGGCAGCGCGCGGGCATCGAAGTGCGGGCACCGCAGGCGATGGGCAGCCGGGAATACCAGTCCGTCGAGCCCGCGCCCGGACGTTACGTGAAGGAAAGCGACTCGTGAAAGCGGGCAAGGTCCTTCGCATCGGTTCCGGACGCATCACGGCTACCGCGGCGGCACACAGGTTGATCAAACAACTGAAGAAAATTCACGGCCCGATCATGTTCCATCTGTCCCGTGGATGTTGCGATGGCAGCGCCCCCCTGTGTTTCAAGGTCGGCGAATTCAAGTTGGGAAGTGTCGATGAGAAGGTGGGAGAGATTGTCGGATGCGATTGTTGGATGCATCGCGAGTCCTTGCGGCGTGATTCGAACACGCGGTGGACGCTGGATGCCGCTTCCGGACGCGGCGCCAGTTTTTCGCTCGAAGCGGCGATGAACCGGCGATTTCTAGTCCGATTGTCCTTGGGCGCGGCGAGCGAGCACGCTTAGTTCACCCGGCCGCTCGGCCGCGAGTGTCTTCGCGGCGAGGTTGCGCAAGTCGCCGGTCTTCACCTTCGCGGTGCCGGTCAATTGAAGATCGCTCTCGCCGAAGAACAGGACGCGACGCGGCACCTTGTAGCTTGCCAGCTTCTCCCTGACGAAGTTGCGCACGGTGTCTTCGTCGAGGGACGTGCCCTCATGAGGTACGATGCAGGCGACCACCACCTCGCCGAGCGTCTCATGTGGGACGCCCACCGTCTGGGTGACTTTCACTCCCGGGCAGTCCCTGATGACCGAATCGATTTCGACCGGTGAAACGTTGGCGCCGCCCGTCTTGATGATGTCGTTGAGACGGCCCTCCCAGAAGAGGCGACCCGCCTCGTCCAAATAGCCGCCGTCGCCGGTGCGAAAGTAACCCTCGTCATCCAGCGTTTCATCGAGCGGTATGCCGAGATAGCCGAGCATCAGCGTGGGTCCCTTGACCGCGATCTCCCCGCGCTCGCCGAGCGGGAGCACGAATCCAGTCAGCGGATCGACGATCTTCAGGCTGTTGCCCGGTAGAGGCAGTCCATGGCTGTTGCCCGCTTCCTCCCGCGAGGTGTTCGCCGGATAGCCGGTGCTCAACGTAAAGGTTTCGGTATTGCCATAGCAGTGTCGGGGTTCGGTCCAGGACGCGGCAACCGTCGGATGCCGCGCGAGGGGAGAAGCGGCATCGACATAGGTCAGCGCCGACAAATCGATATCGTTCCAATTCGCAGCCGCTTCGAGCTGTGCCCATTGATGAGGCCACGCAAAAGGGAAATTGACTCTTTCGGAAGCCATCAGCTCGAGTGCTTCCTCGGGCCGAAAGGTCCGCTGCAGCACCAGCGTCCCGCCGGCCGAGAGCGTTCCGCCGAGCACCATGGCGAAGTTGCCGGACCAGAAGAAACCATTCGCCGTCCAGCTGCGAACGTCATCGCCCAGCCCCTGCTGGTGCCGCATGCGCCACAATTGGATGGTGACGCCGCGATGCGCGCTCAGTATTCCCTTCGGTCTGCTGGTCGAGCCCGAAGAGAAGAACAGCGCCGCCGGATCGGCGGGCCTGACAGCGGCCGCCCGCGCCTGAACGTGCGCATGCGAGATCTCGGCGCCGCGTGCGAGGAAGGCGCCCCAGCTTTCGATCGCTCCCTTCGATGCATCGTGGTCCACCATGGCCAGACGACGGAGGAACGGGAATCTCAGCGATGCGAGCCTGCCTGGCGATGTCGCACCGATTGCCGGCTCGAGATCGCACAGGATCTGCAAAAAATCCTTTTTGAGGACGCGCGGCTCCAGCATGAGCATCGAGCAGCCCGATGCCGCAACGAGATAGTCCAGTTCATTCGCGGTGGAAAAGGTGCTGAGGGGCACCGCAACGCCCCCGGCCATGGCGCCGCCGAACACGGCCGAGAGAAACTCCGCGCGATTGGTCATGAGAACGCCGACCCGCTCGCCCTTGCCAAGCCCGCAGGCAATCAGGGCCTTCGCCACTTCCATCGAATGATTCCACAGGCTGCGGTAGGACCGGCGCTCCTCCGTGCCATCGAGACGACGTTGCACCAGGGCTTCGCGCTCGGAAAAACGCTCGACTACCTCGCGGAGGTAGCCGGGAAGGGTCAGCTCGCCGAGCCCCGGCTCCTCGGACAGCGGTATGCCCCGCACGAGCGACACCGACTGGTCTGCGACGATCGGATGCTGGCTCATGGACGGGCGCCTCAATTCCCTTCGATTGCCCTGCCGCTCAATAGGGCAGCTCGACCTCGTTGAGTGCGGTCACGACGATCTTGCCCTCCTGGTTGGTCATCGTCACCTTCACCTGAACGACCGGAAAGCCCCAGCTCGAATGTTCGATCCTATCGACCACCTCGCCGTCGATGAAGGTCACATCCCCTTCAAAGGCCGGTCCGCGGAATTCGGATTTCGCGTGCCGGACCAGGCCATCATGGCCGGCCCACATCGCGAGATAATCGGTGTTCCACGCCGCCATGGTCGCGCCATAGCCGTAGGCGCGGTGCATGCCGATTTCGCTGGCCCTGCTGTCGTCGATGTGGCCGCGTGACGGACCGACATAAATGCCGTCGCGCAGGCGCGGGTCGATCATGGCGCCTTCCTCATCGAAGCTGAAGCCTTCGATCCAACCCATGTCCTGATGGACCCAGGGATCCGTCACGCCCTCCGGTGCCGTCCAGTAGAAGCTGCCCCAAATGTTAAAGATGAAGGCGCGGTATTCGGTCGTGAAGCTGGCGATGGAATGCGGGCCGATCACGCGACGGGGCAGCCTGTCTCCCACCTGCACCTCCTTCCAGTAGGGCGATTTACCGGTGCGATTGGACATGAACCAGTCGCGGCGGATCCTGCCGATCTCATCGAGTTCGGCCGGCGTCCATCGTTTTGGCGCACCCGCTGTGGCGGCATAGACGCCGCGCTTCTCCGCCTCCTTCGCGAGATACCGGATGACGGTTGGGCAGGATTTGGCGATCAGGTCGCCGCGCTGGTTGCGGTGGATCGTGTCGCCGCGCTGGAATAGCGTGGGACCGGCGAACTTGGTTTCGGCAACCTTGTAGCCGGTGAAAATTCTCTCCTGAAAGAGCTGATCGCCGGGGCGGATGTGCGTGCCGTACCACCACCATTCCTCGCCGCCGAAGATCATGTGCTGTCCCGGGATGCGGCCGACACATGCCTGGTTGTTGCCGTGGCCGTAATCGAGCGCGACGGCCATGGACTGCGGGGCGATGATGTCGCCGAATTTCGTCCCGCGCGCAAAGCGCTGGTCCCAGTGCAGCGGATTGACATAGTCCAGCGCCATGACCCAGCGTCGGATGTCGGTCTTGTTGCAAGGCTCCCACAACTGTCCGCCGCCGACCCTTTGGCCGAGCCGGTGTTCGACGTCGCTGAGGTCGAGCTTCGCCACCGATTCTGAATTCGCCATTGCACTCTCCACCGTGATGGGCGCCGCAAGACCACAATCGGTCAAACTCCCGTCCCCTGTGCCACTCATACTCAGCAGAACGTCGTTCTTCGACTTGATCGATTTCGACAATATGCAGCGAGTCAGCTGCTGCGGGCGGGACGGCGGACCTGCGCTCTCAACTTGGTTGGGGAGGCGGAGAACCAGCGATTGCAGTTCCGCGTCATGACCGCCTGCTCCGCAAAGCCCAGCCTCTCCGAGATCAGAGCGAAGCTGAGCGCGGTGTGCTGGAGATAGTAGAGCATGACGTCGCGGCGCACTTCATCCTTGATCTGCTGGAACGAGGTGCCCTCCGCGTTGAGCCGCCGGTGCAGCGTGCGCGGATGCAGATTGAGCGCGGTGGCGATCCGATCATTCGTGCAATCCTCCGTCCCGAGCAACTGCATGATCACGCCGCGCGCTTGCGCGTGGAGCGGCGGTCGGTGGCGGGTGAATTTCGCATCGATGAACGCGATGGCAGCCCGATACACCTGAGAATCGGGGTCGATGATCGGGGACGCCAGGTCCCGCTCGGAGAACACCACACCATCCTCGTACTGACCGAAGCGCACGGTACAGCCGAAATAGCGACGATAATTCCTGAGCGGCGATACGGGTTGGTGACGGAAATGAACCTGGCGGACCCGCGCCCGGCCCCCCGTGATCTCCATCGCGGTAAGGTGACCCACCAGCAGTATCTGCTCCATCGCCTGGCTCTTGTTGGGCATTCGATCGAGCAGGATGTCGTGACCGACGAACACGGTCTTCGTCGAACCGGACCGCTTCAGCCAGATGCGGGCCGCCAGACTGTGTGCGTACGCGTGTTTGCGGACGTAATCGAGCGCGTCGCCGAAGGTCGTCGAATTTTTCATGACCAATCCCAGCGGACCAAACATCCCGCCGCCACTCTGCAATGTCGCGAGGCGCATGCCGAAGTCGGGACATCGCAACACCGAGGCGGCAAGTTCGATCAGATGGACCATTTGCCGGTAGGTGGCGCCGGCTCTGGCTTCGGCAAGATTGTCGGGGTGAATCCCGACTTGCTGCATCAGGAGCCTCGAATCGCCTCCCAACTCAGCGACGAGATCGGGAAAGAAACGCAGAATCCGGGCATGCACGACGTCGAATACCTCGCCGGCATTGGAATTCCGATCCCGCAACGAAGAGTGACCCACTCAAGCCTCCGCCGATTTCACGGCCAAGTAAGCGCATTTGTCCGAAATTATCAAGCGGCTTTCGCCCGCGCGGCGCGAAATCAACTGTTCCCATCGTGCCTCGATAATCATCTGAGTCGGACAAACACACGGGAGACTGGACGGAGTTGGACGCCATCACACAAGAATTGCAGAGCTTTCTCGAGCGCGAAAAGATCCGCGACTGCCTCGCCCGCCTCGCCCGAGGCGAGGATCGCCGCGACGCCGCGCTGATCAGTGCATGTTACTGGCCGGATTCCACAACCGATTACGGTGTGTTTTTTGGAACCTTCGACGAGTATCTCGCCTGGGTGGTACCGGGTTCCCCGGCAATTCCGGTGACGCAGCATGTCCTGGGGCAGAGCATCTTCGACCTGCAGGGCACCGCGGCACGCGTCGAGACCCACGTCACTTCCTACCACCGGGTCAACATGGGCACGGAGGAACGCGATACCGTCATCGGCGGACGCTATCTCGATCGGATGGAAAACCGCGGCGGCGAATGGCGCATCGCGCAACGCACCATGCTCTATGACTGGTTTCAGGATTTCGGCGTGTCGATCGACTGGTCGAAGGGTGTGATGGGCTTGCCGTTCAGCGCCGGCCATTATTCGGGCAGGGCAGTTGGCGATCACAGCGAAACCTTCTTCGCCAAGCGACCGTCGTAGCCATAGCGCCGGCTTCGACGAGGTAGGCAGAATGGGTATCCTGACGGGCAAGATCGCAGTGGTGACGGGAGCGAGCCGCGGCATCGGCAAGGGCATTGCGGTTGCGCTCGGAGCGGAAGGGGCCACCGTCTACGTCACGGGGCGTACGGTCACCCCGGGTTCCTACCCGTTGCCCGGCACGGTGGGCGAGACAGCCGCGGACGTGGACCGCCGCGGCGGGAAGGGCATTGCGGTCAAGGTTGACCACGCGAAGGACGATGAGGTATCCGCGCTGTTCGACCAGGTCCGGCGAGAGCAGGGCCGGCTCGACATCCTGGTCAATAACGCCTTCTCGCTGCCGGAGGATCTCACCGAACCGCAGCCCTTCTGGGAGAAGCCGCTCTCGAACTGGGAGATGATCGATGTCGGTGTGCGCTCGAGCTTCGTTGCGGCATGGCACGCTGCGAGGATCATGGTACCGCAGAAGTCGGGCCTCATCGTTGCCATTTCGGGCTACGTGGGCGTGACCTATACCTACGGCGTCATTTTTGGCACCTGCAAGTCGGCGGTCGATCGGATGGCGCGTGACATGGCAATCGAGCTCGAGCCGCACAACGTCGCCTCGCTGTCGCTGTGGCAGGGCCTCACCTTCACCGAGCGGGCCCGCCGCAACCTCGCGAGGAACCCGGCCATGAAGAAGCTGACGGTCACGAACCCCACGATAGGCTGCACTCCCGAACATCCGGGGCGGGTGATCGCGGCGCTCGCGAACGATCCGCACGTGATGAAGCGCTCGGGCGGCACCTTCATCACCGCCGAGGTGGCGCAGGACTATGGGATCACCGACACTGACGGCAAGGTGATCCCCTCGCTGCGCGTCGAGCGCGGCTCACCCATCTGGCGCCCGATTTCGGAGACCGCCCATGGACGCTGAACTTCTCGCCCGAGCTCGAGCGTCCTGGCGGACCGTCAGGACATCCTCGATTGCCTCATCCGGTTCAGCCGCGGCATGGACCGGTTCGATCGGGCGCTGTTCCTTTCGGCCTTTCATCCCGATGCCACCATCGCGGCGGGTGTTTTCGTCGGCGGCCCGGCGCGCTGTACGGTGGGCGTCGGCCATGCACGATCAGGGGCAGAAGACGACGCACCACAATCTGCTGAATTTCAGCTGCGAAATCGGCGCAATACCGCGCACACCGAGACTTACTATCTATTCGTCGGCCGTAATCGCGACGCCACCAACTGGATCGCCGGCGGCCGCTATATCGACCGGCTGGAACGCCGTGAGGGGGCGTGGCGGATCGCGTTGCGAACCAATGTCATCGAATGGTCGGGGCTGGTCGAGACCATGCCATGCCTTTCGCCGATGTGCCGGACATCCACGTCAACGGCGCGCCCACCCGTAGCAAGGACGACCCTTCGTATCAGCGGCCGCTGACCAACCGCCGGGCGAAGCACATTCCGCCGGGCTCCGGGGGCTGACGTGAGCGCCAAGGGCAATGCGTCGCTCGCCGGCAAGGTAGCGGTCGTGACAGGAGCGAGTCGCGGCATGGGAAAAGGGATTGCCCTGGCTCTCGGGGAGCAAGGCGCCACCGTCTACGTGACCGGACGCACCGTCACTCCCGGCTCCCATCCGTTGCCCGGCACCGTTGGCGAGACCGCTGCGGAGGTTGACCGACGCGGTGGCAAGGGCATTGCCGTGCAGGTCGACCATGCGAATGACGAGCAGGTGGCCGCATTGTTCGCCCGGGTTCGGGGGGAACAGGGCCGCCTCGACATCCTTGTGAACAACGCCATCGCCATTCCTGCCGAACTCACCCAACCCGGCTCATTCTGGGAGAAGCCAATCTCCAATTGGGAGATGATCGATGTCGGCCTGCGCTCGAACTTCGTCGCGGCGTGGCATGCGGCCCGGATGATGGTGCCGCAGAAGTCGGGCCTGATCGTCGCCATTTCCGGCTATGTGGGGGTCACGTACACCTATAACGTCGTCTTCGGCACCTGTAAGTCCGCGACCGACCGGATGGCGCGCGACATGGCGTTCGAGCTCAAGTCCCACCAAGTCGCCTCGTTGTCGCTTTGGCAGGGGTTCACGTACACCGAGCGGGCGCAGCAGAATCTGAAGACGGTCCCGGGGATGGCGTCCCAGCTCAACAGCGCCGTCGGCAGCTCGGTCGAGTTTCCAGGAAGGATCATTGCCGCGCTCGCCCGGGATGCCGAGGTGATGAAGCGCTCGGGAGGCACCTTCATCGCCGCCGAACTCGCGCAGGAATATGGCATCACCGACATCGACGGGCGGGTGATTCCGTCGCTGCGCGCGGAGCGCGGCGCGCCGCTCTGGATGCCGGTGTAGTGGCGCGATGCAATCACGGAGGGAATGAAAAGTGAGCGAACGCAGATTCGATGGCCGAGTGGCCGTGATCACCGGGGCGGGCAGGGGGCTCGGACGCGAATATGCGCGACTGCTGGGATCGAAGGGCGCGAAGGTCGTGGTCAATGATCCCGGCGCGAGCGTGAAGGGCGATGGCTGCGATGCCGACCCCGCCGATCAGGTAGTTGGCGAAATCAAGGCGTCGGGCGGCGAGGCGATCGCCTGCACTGAATCGGTCGCGACGCCCGAAGGCGGTCGGGCGATCGTCGAAGCGGCGCTTAACCGCTACGGGCGGATCGACATCCTGATCCATAACGCCGGCAACGTTCGCTACGGATCCTTGCGGGAGCTGACGCAGGAAGACTTCGAAGCCGTCGTCCAGGTCCACCTGATGGGTGCGTTTCATGTCGTGCGGGCCGCCTTCCCGGTGATGTGTGAGGCCGGCTACGGCCGGATCGTGCTGACTTCCTCGATCGGCGGCCTGTACGGCACGCACAATGTGGTGAACTATGGCGTGTCCAAGGCTGGCATGATCGGACTCAACAATATCGTCGCCATCGAGGGCGCGGCAAAGGGCGTGAAGTGCAATATCATTGCCCCCGGAGCCGTGACGCGTATGGCGGAGGGACTCGACATATCCCAGTATCCACCCATGGGGCCCGATCTGGTCGCGCCGGTGGTGGGCTGGCTCGCCCATGAGTCCTGCTCGATCACCGGGGAGATGCTGATTTCCATGGCCGGCCGGGTGGCTCGAGCGCTGATTGCGGAAACGGAGGGGGTGTACCGCCCCTCTTGGTCCATCGACCAGGTGGCGCAGGAGATCGACGCCATCCGCGATACCGGCAAGCTGTGGATGCTTCCGCCCGTCCCCAGCGGCTATGTCGATCATTTGAGCCGCAGCTTTGATATGGCGCGACAGGGACTCATGATTCTGAAGGAGCGGAAGTGAAAGTAGCATTGGTTACCGGAGCGGCGGCGGGAATTGGCGCGGCAATCAGTCGCCGCCTGGCACGTGACGGCATCGCGATCGGGGTGCTCGACGTCCTCGGCGCCGATGCCAGCAAGGTTGCAGAGGAAATTGTGGCCGCCGGCGGAAAGGCGATGGCGTTGGAGGCCAGCATCACCGACCGCGCGCAGGTCAAGCGCGCGGCGGCCACGCTACGCGAGACCTACGGAGCGATCACGATTTTGGTGAATAACGCGGGGATCACCGGCGTCACACCGTTTGAGGAACTCACCGACGCGCAGTGGGACAAGATGATGGAAGTGAACCTGAAAGGTACCTTCATCGTCACCCAGGTCGTTCTGCCGGACATGAAGGGCGCAGGTTGGGGCAGGATCGTCAATATTTCCTCCTCGAGCGCGCAATCCGGTGCCGCGGGGATGGCGCATTATTCCGCCTCGAAGGGGGCCATCATTGCGCTGACCAAGACCTTGGCGGTGGAGCTGGGGCCGCTCGGTATCACCTGCAACAACATACCTCCCCGCTTCGTGATGAACACCGTCATGTCCGAGAAGTTCTTTGCAGCCGGTCATCAGTCGAGGGAGACGTGGATCAACGCCGGACCAATCCGGCGTCAGGGCGAGCCGCAGGACATCGCCGGCGCCTGCGCGTGGCTGGTTTCGGACGAGGCGGGCTATGTCACGGGCCAGACCATCGGCGTCAACGGTGGTCGCTACATCTGATGGAGGTTCCCATGAGTACCATTGCAACCGGCATCCAGGCAGGCAATCGATCACCGAGCGACTGGCCCGACAGCTGGCAGGTGCTCGCGCATGGCATCCGCAGCGGTCGCTATACCGATCCGGCATTCGCGCGGCTGGAGCATGAGAAGCTCTGGAGCCGTGTCTGGCAGGTGGCGGCCCGGCTCGACGAAATCCCCGAGAGCGGCGACTACACCACCTACGACATCGGCGATCAGTCGGTGTTCATCGTCCGGGTCGATGCCGACACGATCAAGGCCTTTCACAATGCCTGTCCCCACCGCGGCACGGCGCTGTCCCCCGGGGGCTGCGGACATTTCGCTGCAGGCAAGATCATCTGCCCGTTTCACGGCTGGCGCTGGGATACCTCCGGGCGCAACGAGTTTGTGTTGGAGCGCCAGGAATTTCGCGGCGGCCATCTCAGCGCCGGCGACGTTGCGTTGCGCGAGGTCAGGCACGTGGTGTTTGCCGGCTTTGTCTTCATCAACCTCGATCGCAATCCCGAGTCGTTCGATGAGTTCATCGCGCCGGTGCGGCAACTCCTCGAGAACCTGGCCATCAGCGAGATGCGCAACTACTGGTGGAAATCGATCCCGGTGCCGGCCAATTGGAAGGTGGCCCAGGAGGCTTTTTTCGAGGGTTACCACGTTCCAGCCACGCACTCCCAATTGGAAGTCGCCGCGGCGGAAGTGATCTACAAGGGCAGGTCAGAATCAGAAGTCGACTACACGCACCGCTACATCGGCTACGACGCTTATGCGCACGGGCACGGCCGATTCGCGGGAAAGAAAACTCCGATGCAGGGTCAGGTCCGAAACAGCGACAGCGATGACCTGGTGGAGGGCATGGCAGCGCGGCTCAATTTGCTGGCTGAAGGCATGGACGCACAAGTGCTCGCCGAAGACATCGAGGTCGTGCGCTCACTCAAGGGCAGGCCGATTCCCGAGGGATCGAGCCTCGGCGCGGAGTATGTCAAGGCACTGTACACCCGCGCCGCGGGGCAGCAGCGGCCGATGCCCAAACCTACGGCGGAGAACCTCGGCATGTGGGGCGGCGAGGTGTTCATCTTTCCAAACATGCTCATCCTTCCCATGGCCGGCAACGCCATGATGTACCGCGCCCGACCGGATCGCTTCGATCCGGATCGCTGCATCTTCGAAATCTATTCGACCAAGACATATCCCGCGGCGGTCAAGCCGCCGCGCGCGCACGTTCAGCCGGTCACGGACCTGAGTGACCCCGAGCAGTTGCTGCTCATTCCCCGCCAGGATCTCGGCAACATTCCCCGGATGCAAAAGGGTTTGCATTCGCGCGGCTGCAAGCAGATATGGCTCGCCGCCGAGCACGAGAAGCTGATTCTGAACATGCACCAGGAGCTCGACCGGTATTTGCAAGCCTGAACGCAGGCCGCCCGCCTCGCAGAGCTTCGCGTCTGCGATTTCATGGTCCCGTGCCGGTCGTGAAGCTCTCGCGCCGAAACGCCGCCGCAAACGCAGCCTCGAGGGAGCGGGAAGTCAGCGCATCGAGACGCGGGAGTCGGCCCAGAATCGGGACGCCGCCCATCTCGCGCAGCGTGCGCTCGTTGTCGGGATGCGCCTCTCCGCATAAGGCCACTCCGAGCACGGGGATTGCGCGCCGCTGCAGGGCTTCGAGCGAGAGCAGCGTGTGGTTCAGCGTGCCGAGCGAGGTCCTTGCGCAAAGGACCACCGGTGCATTCCAGCGCGCAAAAACGTCGATGAAGAGCTCACGGCGCGTCAGTGGCACCAACAGTCCTCCGGCACCTTCGATGATGAGGGGCTGTTGCACCGGGGGAAACGAGAGCGACCGGACGTCGATCGTCACACCGTCGCGCTCGGCGGCCAAGTGCGGGGATGCCGGTGTTTGCAATCGCCAGATCTCTGGAAGAATGCGCTCCGGCGGAAGTCCCGATAGACGTCTCACTACCGCGGAATCGGTCTCGCCATCGAGGCCCGCCTGCACGGGCTTCCAATAAAAACCATCGAGGAAGCGCGTCAGTCCGGCGGCAAACACCGTCTTGCCGACGCCGGTATCGGTGCCGACAACGACGATTCGATGCCCGGCCGGGCTGCGCAGCGCCGTCACGCCGGCGAGGAGGGGTCCGGGGAGATTCCTCGCGGCAGATGCGGCGCGACGTGGCGAAATTCGTCGAGTCCGGGCGCAGCGGCGCGCTCCGAAGGTTCGCCGGATTCCGCAACGATACCAAGCCGCGCAAAGAGGTCCCGGTCGTGCTGCGTGTCGGGATTACCCGTGGTCAGCAGCTTCTCCCCGTAGAAGATCGAGTTCGCTCCGGCGATGAAGCAAAGTGCTTGCAGCTCATCGCTCATCCCCGCCCGGCCCGCCGACAAACGCACGTGGGCGCGCGGCATGAGAATGCGCGCGACGGCGATCATGCGCACGAAATCGAGGGGATCGAGCGGTGCTGCATCCGCAAGCGGCGTGCCGGCGACGCGGACCAGGTGATTGATGGGCACGCTTTGCGGATGCACGGGCAACGTTGCGAGCGTATGCAGGAGCTTCGCACGGTCCTGCGGAGTCTCGCCCATGCCGACGATGCCGCCGCAACAAACATTCATGCCCGCCTCTCGCACGGCCTGCAGCGTGTCGAGACGATCCTGGTAGGTTCGGGTACCGATGATTTCTGCGTAGTACTCCTCCGAGGTGTCCAGATTGTGATTGTAATAGTCGAGCCCGGCTTCCCTGAGATCGCGCGCCTGGTCGGCGCTCACCATCCCGAGGGTGGCGCACGTTTCGAGGCCCAACGCCTTGACCTCGCGAATCATCGCAATCACCTTGGCGAGGTCTTTCGGCTTGGGCGAGCGGTACGCCGCTCCCATGCAAAAGCGGGTCGCTCCGCAATCCTTCGCCGCACGCGCCCGTCGGGCGACCTCGTCGACTTCCATGAGCTCCTGCGCCTCGAGACCGGTGTCGTAGCGCACGCTTTGCGGGCAGTAGGCGCAATCTTCAGGACATGCACCCGTTTTGATGCTGAGGAGGGTGCTCACCTGCACGGTATTCGGCTTCTGACATCGACGGTGCACCTGCTGGGCGGCGAAGAGCAGGTCCGAAAACGGCAGCGCGAACAGGTTCTGGACTTCGGCGAGCGACCAATCATTACGAACGTTCACGTGCACCTCGGAGTTCATTTTCATTGCGGCGTCAGTATTGACTGATCGCCGGCTTCGCGCAACGACACCTTGACGCACAAGCCCGGGTTGCCGTCCGACAACGTCAACAGCGCCTCATGGAGCTTCACGATGGAGGCCGCGAGGCTCAGGCCCAAGCCGTTGCCCGGCGTCGTGCGGCTGTTCTCGAGTCTGTAAAAGCGCTGCAGCACCTTGCCCCGCGCCTCGGCGGGAATTCCCGGGCCGTTGTCGCTCACGATGACCTCCGCCCATCCATCGGCGCTTCTGGCGTTCAGCCCGATCGTCGTGCCCGGCGGTGTGTGCCGCACGGCGTTTTCCAACAGATTGGCGAACAGCTGCATGAGCATTTCGTGATCCCCTCTGATCGGGAGACTCCCGGCGATGTCATCGTGAAGCGTTTGCCGCTTGTCCTCGGCTGCGGGTCGGTAGAGTTCGACGACGGTGTGCAAAAGCTCGCTGAGATCGAGGTTCTTGAATGCCGACTTGCGGGCGCCGCTGTCGATCTCCGCGATTCTCAGCAATGCGCCGAAAATTCCGAGAATGGTGTCGATTTCCCGCACCGTGGCGGCAAGCGTCTCGTGCAGAGCCCCGGCGTCGGCGTTCGATCGTTGCGCCAACTCCAATCGTTGCCGAAGCCGTGTCAATGGCGTGCGCATGTCATGTGCGATGTCGGTTGTCACCTGCCGCAGGTCGTTCATCAGGGTCTCGATGCGATCGAGCATCGCATTGATGCTGGCCGCCAGATTGTCGAACTCGTCGCCCGCGCTCGTCGCCGGAACCCGACGACCAAGATCACCCTCGATGATGTCGCGGCTCGTTTCGCCGATCGCCTCCACCTTGCGCATCAACCGGCCGCTCGTCACCACTCCCCCGGCGAGGGCGAGCGCCAACGATGCGGCAAGGCCCCAGAAGAACGACCGCACCACCATTTGTTCCATTTCATGGAGCTGGTGCGTACTCCATCCGACGAATAGATAGTTGCCCCCGAGCTCGACTCCTCGCCCGCGCATTGCCGAGAACGAGGATCGCGCGGACGAGGGCTGCACTCCCCACTCGCGAATTCCCTCCTGGGGATCGAGGCCCGGCAGGTTTCCGGCACGCACCGCGCCGCCGGCGTCTTGCAGCAGGTAATAAAAGCCCGAGGAGTGCCTGGAAAGATCCTGCACCAGGGTTGATATGTCCTGTGGCGGCCTCTCGCGCGATTCACTGACGATTTCATCGATTTCGTTGCTGACGCTGTCGTCGATCTGGTGCCGCATGAAGCGCGTCGTCGACCAGAAGATCACGCCGAACAATATGAGAAAACTTAAGCCCGTGAACGCCGCATACATGAGCGCGTGGCGAAAGCTCGAGGTGCGAAACACCTTATTTGGACGCACGCAGAGTGTATCCGGAGCCGCGGACCGTGTGAATCAAGGCAACCGAATTGGTGCGGTCAATCTTGCTGCGCAATCGGCTGATGTGCGTCTCGACGACGCTGGTATGGGGGTCGAAGTGAATATCCCAGACATTCTCCAACAGCATGTTGCGCGTGACCACTTGCCCGGCGTGCTTCAGGAGATACTCGAGCAATCGAAATTCGCGCGGCACCAGATCGACGGCCACGCCGCCCCGTAGAACTCTACGCGTCAGCAGATCGACCTCCAAGTCCGCCAAACGCAGCGTCGTTTCGGCGCCGCCGTGCCGCGCGCGGCGGCCCAATGCCGCGACTCTTGCGAGCAGTTCGGAGAATGCGAAGGGCTTGGTCAGATAGTCATCCGCTCCGGCATTCAGCCCGAGGACGCGATCATCGACTCCGCCCAGCGTGGTCAAAAACAGCACCGCGGTCGCATTTCCGGCCTGGCGCAGCGCTTGGACGACGCTCAAGCCGTCGAGGGTCGGCAGCATCCGGTCGACGATCAGCAAATCCCACGTCTCGGCCGAGGCGCGATCGAGGCCGCCGCGGCCATCGGCAACGAGCGTGGTTTGGTGCCCGTCCTCCTGCAGGCCGTGCATGATGTAGCTCGCCGTCTCGACGTCGTCTTCGATCAATAGAATTTTCATAACGCAGCGCGCATTCTGAACCGCGGCTGCCGGCGGAGCGAGCATTTTGCGAAGGTTCGGTCTGCGAGTTTACAAAAGCGTACAGAGCGGCGTTTGCAAGGTGTGGTAGCGTTCTTGGGCTCATGCCGGGTACACGTACTTTACGGAGACCAGAGATGTCTTTGCCGCAGGGCTGGTGGCCGTGGATTCTAATCGGAAGCGCTTGTCCCGCATGCTCGCTGCAGGCGACGAAGCCGCCCGGGCAACCGCTGCCGGCAGTCTTCGACACCGCATCGCCGCACGACTCGGTTGCTTGGCCGGGCAAGGATTGGTATCGCACCTTTGGCAGCGCGGAATTGGATTCCCTGATCGAAGAGGCGACGTCGAACAACTTTGATGTGACGAGGGCTCGTGCACGTGTGACGCAGGCCGATGCGCGCGCCAAACAGGCGCACGCGGGCATTCTTCCCAGCGTAGACGCCGGCGGAAATGCCAACTATCTGGCCGGTCATTCGACCAACGGGAGTGCCCACGAGACGGACTGGGCGGCTCTTTTGTCGGCGAGCTATGAAGTCGATTTCTGGGGCAAGAATCGTGCGACGGCGGACTCGGCGCGCTATTTGAGCGTTGCCGCCCGAGCCGATCGCGAGACGGTGGCGATCACGACGCTGGCGGGAGTTGCCGACGGTTACTTCCAGGTCCTGTCGCTGCGCGAGCGCTTGGGGATTGCCCAGTCGAACGTCGAGGCCGCCCGGGGCCTTCTGGACATCGTCGAGGCCCGTTACGAAGCGGGACTGTCGAATCCCGTTGAAGTGGCTACACAGAGAACCGCTTTGGCAACGGCGCAGATGAGCGTTCCGGAACTGGAGCAGACGCAGAAGGAGGCAATGGCTTCACTCGCAGCATTGCTCGGACGCGCCCCGGAAGGGTTCCGCATTAGCGCAGGGGAACTCCAATCCCTGCACGAGCCCACGGTGAACCCGGGATTGCCGTCGGAGTTGCTCCGGCGCAGGCCGGACGTGTTCACCGCGGAAGCGAATCTGCGATCGGCGAGTGCGGACGTGGTGGCGGCCAGGGCGGCACTATTCCCGTCCTTGAGCCTCACGGCCGCCGGCGGAATCCAGAATCCGGCTTTGAACGCCGCCGTGATCAGCTTGAGCGGAGTCGGCCCCACGTTGAATTTCGGCGCCTCGCTCGCGCAGCCGATCTTCGATGGCGGGCGCCTGCGCGCCGTTACCGCCGAGGCCCGCGCCAAGGAGCAAGAACTCGCGGGGACCTATCGGGCTGCCATCGTGGCTGCGCTGGTCGATGTCGAGAATTCGCTCTCGGCCATTCAGCATCTCGATGCGGCACGAGCTTTCGAAGAGGAAGCCGTTACACAGAGCGAGCGGGCTTTCGAAGGCGCGCAACTGCGTTACAAAGCGGGCAGCGGCGACTATCTGAGCGTGCTCGAGGCGCAACAAACCCTGTCCACCGTGCGCGATCAATACAGCCGGTACCGCCTCGCACGGCTGCAGGCGTTGGTGAGCCTTTGCAAAGCGTTGGGAGGCGGCTGGCAGGCGCCGGAAGCCACCGCCCGAACCGATGCGACCCATGCCCAAAATCTCCGCCCGCCCGATCCGCCTGCCTCTGCGTGGAACACCCGCTGATGCCTGCATTGCTGTCTCGAGGTCTTTTCGTGCGGCGAGCCAGCGCGGCGGCGATCGTGGCCGTGTGTTCGTTGTCGAGCGCCTGTCACCCGACGCCGCCCACGGGCGCGGCAGCTCCCGCCGGCACGCCGGAAAATGCGCCGGAGGGCGTGAGCTTGACACCCGCGCAAATCGAGAAACTCGGTTTGCTGACGCAACCTGCGCAGCCCACGCAATACTCGCAGCACGTGAGCGGCTACGGCGTCGTGGTCAGTCACGATGCGATTGCGCAGGCCGTTGCAGAGATGACGACCGCGCGAGCCACCGAACTGCAGAGCCGCTCGGCGTTGAAGCGCGCGCGGCAACTATCGGGAACTCCCGGGGCCGTGTCGGTGGATGTCGAGGAAACCGCCGCACAGAAGGCCGCGGTCGACGCGGCGGCGATGACGTTGACCACCGAACGCTTGACGTCGATCCTGGGGATGAACCCACCCTGGCAGAATCGCGACCAAGATCCCACGTTGCAGGATCTTGCCAGGGGCAGAATCAAATTGCTGCGTGCGACATTTCCGCTCGGCGCGCTGAGCGGCGGCACGCCGCGGAGCCTCCGCGCGGCGCGGCTCGGTGTCAGCCAACCGGAGCTGGGATGGAAACTGAATGCGGTCTGGGATGCGCCGGCGGATTCCAACATTCCGGGGCGGAGTTATTTCGCGCTGCTCAAGGGCGCCGATGCGGGTGAAGGGGAGCGGCTGACCGTTTGGGCGCCGGTCGGTGAGTCGGTGAGCGGTGTCGTGATTCCCACTGCCGCGGTGGTGATGAGTGAAGGCAAATATTGGTGCTATCTGCGGAAGAAACCGGGAACCTTCGCACGGGTCGAGATCGACGCCACCAAGCCGACTGCCAACGGCTACTTCGTCTCCGAAGCGGTCGGCGCCGGGGATCAGATCGTGGTCACCGCAGCCGGTCAATTGCTCGCCACAGAATTGGGTGCCGGCGCGGAACCTGACTGACCATGATGCGGGCCATCGTCTCTGTATGTGTGCGCCACTTCGGTGCCGTGACGGTGCTGACCGTCGTGGCGCTCGTGTTCGGCTGTTGGGGCGCGTTGCATGCTCCGCTCGATGTTTTTCCCGAGTTCGTGCCTTCTCAGGTCGACATCCAGACCGAAGCTCCCGGCTTCGCTCCCGAGCAAGTGGAGGAGCTCGTCACCAAGCAGGTGGAAAATGCGGTCAACGGCGCGGCAGGGCTTGCGACGCTGCGTTCCGAGTCGATTCCAGGTTTGTCGGTCGTCACCATCACGTTCGAGAACGGCATCGACGTGCATGTTGCCCGGCAGGGGATATCAGAGCGGCTATCCGAGCTCGGCAGCAGTCTACCGGCGGGCGTGGGCACACCGAAACTCTCTC
The DNA here is from genome assembly GCA_963843295.1 of uncultured Gammaproteobacteria bacterium. Classification (GTDB taxonomy): domain Bacteria; phylum Pseudomonadota; class Gammaproteobacteria; order Steroidobacterales; family Steroidobacteraceae; genus Bog-1198. Next base: position 143,540 of record CAWJJP010000013.1, read on the forward strand.
CCCTGGTGTCGAGCACCATGGATTTGCTCAAGATCGGCCTGTTGTCGGACAAGGTCGATGCCTTCGAGCTTCGCGATACCGCAGATTGGATCATCAAGCCGCGGCTCCTGGCCGTTCCCGGCGTCGCGCACGTCATCGTGTTCGGCGGTGAGCGCCGGCAGATACAAATCCTGCCGAACGTTCAGAAGTTGGCGAGCTTCGGCATCACGTTCAACGACGTAGCGGACGCGGCTCGCGCGGCGCTGCCGCTGCGCGGCGCCGGCTTCATCGATTTGCCGGGACAAAGAATCCTGCTGCGATCACCGACACCCGAGCCCGATGTCGCCGCGATCGGCAAGGCGGTGGTCGCCGTGCGCGGCGGTACTCCGATCTTGTTGCGCGATGTTGCCGACGTGAAGGTGGCACCCGCGCTGCGTTCGGGCGATGCGCTCATCATGGGCAAACCCGGCGTGCTGATGTCCCTCGCCAGCCAGTACGGAGCGAACACGCTGACCGCCACTCTGGCGGTCGAGAAGGCGCTCGCGGATCTCGCGCCCGCGTTGAAGAATCGCGGCATCGTCCTTTATCCGGCGCTGCATCGGCCGGCCAACTTCATCGAGCGCGCGCTCGGCGACCTCAAAGAGTCCTTGGTGATCGCGGGAATCCTCATTCTTGCCGTGCTGTATCTATTTCTGCGCGATATTCGTGCCGCCCTCATTGCATTCACCGCCATCCCATTGTCCCTGCTGGCGGCGGTGGGCGTGCTCGATCACCTCGGTCTGACCCTCAACACGATGACCCTGGGCGGATTTGCCGTGGCCCTGGGGGTGCTGGTCGACGATGCGATCATCGGAATCGAGAACATCCTGCGGCGATTGCGCGAAAATGGGTTGCTGGCGCAGCCCCGGCCAAGACTCGAGATCGTACGAGAGGCGTCCCTGGAGGTGCGGGGCCCCGTCATCTATGCCACCGCCGTCGTCATCGCCGTGTTTCTTCCCGAGCTGTTTACCTCCAGTGTCCAGGGCCGATTCGTCGGGCCGCTGGCATTGGCATTCATCTTCGCCGTCGTGGCCTCGTTGCTGGTCGCGATGACGTCGACCCCGGCACTGTGCGCGCTCTTCTTGCGCAGCCGCGATGCTCGTCCCGAGGCGGCGTGGTTGCGCCGTCTCAAGATCTGGCAAGACGGCGCGGTGCATGGCGTGGGCAGGCATTTCAGGATCGTTTTCGCGCTGCTCGCGCTCCTGGTGGCGGCAGCCGTTGTCACGCTGCCGTTCGTCGGCGGCAAATTCATGCCCGATTTTCGCGAAGGCCATTTCGTCATGCAGGTGTCGAGCTCCATCACGGGCACCTCGCTGGACGAAATGCTGGCCATGGGCAAGCGCATCAGCGCGGAGGTGTTGGCTCTCCCGTACGTGCAGAGCATCGAGCAGCAGGTGGGCCGGGCGGAACTCGGCGAGGACACCTGGGGACCGCATCGCAGTGAATTTCACGTCGAGCTCAAGGCGGATACGACCGTCGACCAGAACGCCGCTCAGGAACGGTTGAGAGCCATACTGGAGGACTACCCCGGCATTCAAAGCGAGGTGGTGACCTTTTTGGGAGATCGGATCAGCGAGAGCTTGAGCGGGGAGACGGCTCAAGTGGCGATCAAGGTGTTTGGCGACGATTTGGATGCGATCGAGTCGACCGCCGAAAAGATCGTCGCCGTCCTCGGTAAGGTTCCCGGCGTGGTCGATTTGCAGTTCAAGCGCCAGAGCGGCACTCCGACGATCGCGATCAATCTTGAGCCGGACGCGCTCGCCGCCTCCGGTCTGAAGGTGCAGGATGCGCTCGATGCCGTCGAGTCGGCGTATGCGGGCAAGGTGATCGGCCAGACCTATCGCGGGACTCGCACCGTCGATGTGGTGGTGTTGCTGCCCGATGGGGTGCGCCATCAGCCCGCACGGTTGTCGGAGCTGATGGTTGGAGGTCCCTTGGGGCCCATACCGCTATCGCAGGTGGCTCACGTCGTTGCCACGCAAGATCGCTACAGCATCGAGCATGATGGCGGTCAGCGGCGCGTCAGCGTGACCTTCAACGGCGGAAATGGTTCGTTGCAGGGCATCGTGCAGCAGGCGCAAGAAGCGATCGCCAAAGCCGTGAAATTGCCGGCGGGGGTATTCATCGAATTCAGCGGCACCGCCGAAGCGGAAGCGCAGACACGTTCACAATTGCTGGTGTATTCGGGACTGGCGCTCGCTCTGATCGTGATGATCCTGTTCACCTCATTTCACTGGCGCGCCAATGGCTGGCTGGTGCTGGCGAACCTGCCTTTCAGCCTGATCGGCAGCGTGTTCGCCATTGCGGCGACCGGTATCGGCCTTTCGCTCGGCAGCGTGGTGGGTCTGGTCACGGTATTTGGCATCAGTGCGCGCAATGCGATCCTCCAGCTTGCACACTATGAGCATTTGGTGGAAGTCGAAAAGGCGGACTGGAGTCTCGAGGTGGTCATTCGGGGCGCCAATGAACGGCTCGTTCCGATTTTGATGACGGCCGCAGTCACGGCGCTCGGGCTCGCACCCTTGGCGGTCGGCATGCATCGCCCCGGGCAGGAGATCGAAGGTCCGATGGCGGTGACCGTGCTCGGTGGACTCATCTCCTCGACCTTCTTGAATCTGTTCGTACTGCCGGCGCTCGCTCAACGATACGTGCGGATCCCTAAATCAGCGCCTCAATGAGATCCGGGCCGGCTTGCGACATCGATCGCGCGAAGGCCGAGTCGAAGGATTCCGCCGTGTCGCAGCGGGTCGCGCGCATCCCAAAACCCGCCGCAATCGTCACCCAATCCATGGCGGGGGCGGTGAGCTCGAGAAGGCTTCGAGCGCGATCGCCCGCCGCGCCGGATTGCGTTCGGGCGAGCTCCATGTTGAGAATGCGATAGGCGCGATTCGCGAATACGACCACCGTCACGTCGAGTCTCTCGCGCGCCAGTGTCCAGAGCCCTTGCACGGTATATGCCGCCGCACCATCGCCGCTCAGGCACAGCACTTTGTGCTGGGGCCGTGCGATCGCCGCACCGATCGCGGCCGGTATCCCCTGACCGATGGCGCCTCCGGTGAGGAAAAGCCAGTCATGCGGTCTCGCGGTCGAGGTCTGTGCATAGACGGGGAGGCCTGCCGTAACCGCGTCTTCGGAAACAATCGCATTTTCCGGCATATGACGCGCGACCGAGACACCGACGGCCGTGGGAGTCAGCGGACCTGTCGGGCTGACGTCAGCGTCTCTCAGCTGCGCGACGGTCGGTGGGTCGTTGGCGGCGAGGGCGTCCGCGAGGGCCTGCAGCGAGAATTCGCCATCTTCCTCCGGCTGCACGAGTGTCTCCACGCGACATCCCTGCGGGACTAGAACACTCGGTGTTCCGGGGTAGGCAAAGAAGGACACCGGCGTCTTCGTCGCCGCGAGAATCATCAAATCGATGCCATGCAACGCCGCGAGCGCCGCCTCGGCGAAATACGGCATCCGCTCCGGTACGAAGCGGCCGGCGCCGCGGGGCTGGCGGGCCACAAAAGTATCGATGAAAACGCGCACGCCACGTTGCGCGATGCGTCCGGCCGCGATGAGGCCCTGCTCGCTGAGTGCTCCGGATCCGAGCAGCAGCATCGGCTTCTCAGCGGCTTGCAGAGCCCGCAGAACCGCCGCGATACGGGTGGTGTCGGGACGGGTGCGGGCCGTCGGGGTCTGCACCGGACCGCACTCGCCGGCTTCCGACCAGCCGCAGTCCGCGGGCACGATCAATGTTACCGGGCCGCCGGCTCCGCTTTGGCTCACGTGCACGGCTTCGGAAGTCAGGGCGAGGGCGCTCCGCGCCGATTCTGCCGTCCGCACCCAAATGCAGACGGGCCGCGCGAGTGCGGCGATATCGGAGGTCAAGGGCGCATCGAGGGCGCGGTGGTACGTCGCGTGATCGCCGACGATGTTGACCACTGCCGAATGGGCGCGGCGGGCGTTATGCAGATTCGCCGATCCGTTCGAGAGTCCGGCTCCCAGGTGCAGCAAAGTGGCCGCCGGTCTGCCCGCCATTCGCGCATAGCCATCGGCGGCACCGGTTGCGACTCCCTCGAACAAGCACAGGACGGGCCTGACTCTTGGTTCATGGTCGAAGGCCGCGACGAGCTGCATTTCGCTCGTACCCGGATTTGAGAAGCACACCTCCACCCCGTGGTCGGCAAGAGTCCGCAGAATGCCCTGTGCGCCATTCATCGTCGTTCACCTCCGGTGATAACCCACCTGCGGCGGCAGCTTTTTCAACGCTAGCACGGCTTGATGCAGGGATCTGATGATGTTATGCCTGATCGCGATGCCGATGTTTACCCAAACCGTGCCTGCCGTGGCGCTCCTGTGGGCGTTGCTGTCCATCGGCATGATGCAACCGACAACGAGTTTGGCGGCGGAGTATCCGGACCCGCCGCAGGTGTTGTTCAAGGATCTGTTCGTCGCCGTCCAAACCGAAGCGATCTACCGGGACGGCAAGGCGTTTGCAGATGCGGTGCCGAATGCCGCACCGGAGGTGATCCTCGCGCAATACCACGCCGCCCAACCGCAATCACCCGCGGCGCTCACGCGCTTCGTCGAGGGGCATTTTGCACTGCCCGATGAGGTGATTGCTCCCGCCTCGGCGGCCGAACGCGTCTCGATCGGCGAGCACATCGACCGATTGTGGGACCCGCTCACCCGCCGCACGATTTCTGCTCCGCCGTACTCCTCGCTGTTGCCGTTGCCGCGCCCCTATGTCGTCCCGGGCGGCCGCTTTCGCGAGATCTATTACTGGGATTCTTATTTCACGATGCTGGGCCTGGTCGAAAGCAGGCGCGGTGACCTCGCGGAGAACATGGTGGCTGATTTCGCCTATCTGATCGACACCTACGGACACGTGCCGAACGGCGCGCGTACCTATTACCTGAGCCGGTCGCAGCCGCCGTTCTTTTTCGAAATGGTCGCTCTGCTGGGAGGCGACGATCCATCGGCGGCGTTCGTCCGCTATTTGCCGCAGCTGAAGGCCGAGTACGCATTCTGGATGCAAGGCGCCGAAGGGCTGCGCCCGGGGACCGCACGCCATCACGTCGTCGAGCTCGATGACGGTTCGATTCTCAACCGCTATTGGGACGAACGCGATACCCCGCGCGACGAATCGTATCGCGAGGACGTCGATCTCGCCCGCGCCAGTCGGCGGCAGGCTACGCAGGTGTTCCGCGATATTCGCGCAGCGGCCGAAAGTGGCTGGGATTTCAGCTCGCGCTGGTTCGCCGACGCGCACACCCGCGCGACGATCGATACGACTGAAATCGTCCCGATCGATCTGAATAGCCTGTTGTTCGGTCTCGAGAACGCGATTCGCGCAGGCTGCGAACGGGGGGGCGACCAGACCTGTGTACAGCAGTTCGCGCAGCGCGCCGCACTGCGCCGCGCTGCGATCGACCGCTACTTGTGGGATGCACGCAGCGGCGCCTATGTCGATTATCGATGGACCCGCCGGGAACCGGTCCGGCGGGTGTCGGCCGCAACCCTGTATCCTCTGTTTGTCGCTCTTGCATCCGAGCCCCAGGCGCGTTCGGTGGCGGCGGTCACCGTGCGGCAATTGCTGCGCCCCGGCGGCGTGGTGACGACGCCGTTGATGACGGGGCAGCAGTGGGACGCGCCGAACGGGTGGGCACCCTTGCAGTGGATCGCAATCGATGGGCTGCGCCGCTATCGGCGCGACTCGCTGGCGCAATCGATCGCCTGTCGTTGGATGGACGGCGTCAATCAGGTTTATCGCGGCAGCGGCAAACTGGTCGAGAAATACGATGTGGTGAGCACCGGCCGCAGCGGCGGCGGCGGCGAATACCCATCGCAAGATGGCTTTGGCTGGACGAATGGCGTCATGCGCAAGCTCATGGCGCTCTATCCGGTGGAGGCGGCCGCCTCCGCGGCGGGCGGATGTGTGGCGAAGACGGAGCGCGCACGTTCAAGCCTCCTGCAGCACTAGCCGGCGCGTCGCCTCGAGCACCGCCGCGGGCTGATCGCGGTGCGGGGAATGCCGGCATGCGGCAAGCGCGAGCAGCCGCGCGTCGCTCACGGCACGGCCGATGCTCGCGATCTGCTCCATCGTGCCGTATTCGTCCTCCTCGCCCTGGATGGCGAGGACCGGACAACGGATCGAGGGCAGCAAACCCTCGATGTTCCAGCTGCGAAATTCCGGATCGAGCCAAATCCGGTTCCAGCCCCAGAATGCCGAATCCACATCGGCGTGGTATCGCCCGAGGCGCTCGCGCAGATCCGTGGCGACATAAGCCGTCTTCGCCTCCGCGATGCTGCGCACGGTGATGTCTTCCACCTTGACATGCGGGGCGAGAGCAACCACCGCGGCGGCATCGCTTGCGGCGCGCGCCGCATGGATCAAGGCGATCGACGCGCCGTCGCTGTGACCGAAGAGAATCGGACGGTGAACGTCGAGCCGCTCGAGAATGAGGGGCAGCCAAACGCTGGCCTCTTCGTGCATGTAGTCGGTGCGGCGCGGCGACTCGAGCGGTGAAGAGCGTCCGTAACCATGGCGTGAATAGACGAGCGTGCGGCGCATGGTCGCCGCCGCGAGACGTTCGGGGAAATCGCGCCACATCGAGGTCGATCCCAGTCCCTCGTGCAGCATGACGATATCGGAGCCGCGGCGCACCGTGGGCTCGGCGAAGCGGTATTCGATCGAGCGCTCGCCCAACCTCAGGATATCGGTGTGCATGAGGCTCGCAGTTTGAAACGCTGGATCTTGCCGGTTGGGGTTTTGGGCAGATCGGCCACGAAAATGACCCAGCGCGGGAACTTGTAATGCGCGAGCCTCGATTTGACGAACGCCTGCAGTTCCGCGGCGAGCGCATCGCACGCCGCGAAGCCGCTTGCCGGCACGACGTAGGCGGCGGGTTTGACCAGATGATCGGCGTCCTCGCGTCCCACGACTGCCGCTTCGTGCACCGCCGGGTGGGCGGCGAGCGCCGCCTCGACCTCGATCGGCGAGACGTAAATGCCTCCCACTTTGAGCATGTCATCGGCCCGGCCTGCATACACGTAGTCGCCGTTTTCGTTCACGTGAAAACGATCGCCGGTGCGCGTCCACGATCCGAGGAATGTCGAGCGGCTGCGCGCATGCTGGTTCCAGTAGAACTTTGCGCTGGTCGATCCGCGCACCAGAAGATCGCCGATCTCACCCGGCGCGACGGGATTGTCATTCTCATCGAGGATCTTCACCTCGAAGCCCGGCACCGGCTGACCGAGCGTTCCGTAGTGGATACGACCCGGGCGATTCGACATAAAGATATGCAGCATCTCGGTCGACCCGATTCCATCCACGATCTCGATGCCGGTACGCTCACGCCAGCGCCGCGCGATGTCCTCGGGCAGCGCTTCGCCGGCCGAGTTGCACAACCGCAACGACAACGCGGCCGCAGCGGGCAGCTCGTCGCTCGCGAGCAGCGATGCGTACAGCGTGGGGACCCCGGAGAAAACCGTCGGGCGGTGTGTGCGCAGCCGCGCACCGATGGCTGCGGGGGTCGGCCTTTCGGCCATCAGGACCGCCGTTGCACCCACGGATAAAGGAAACGTCAATGCGTTGCCGAGGCCGTAGGCGAAGAAGAGTTTCGCCGCCGAGAACACCACGTCGCCTTCGTTCAATCCGAGGATTGCTTGCGCATAGAGGGCGGCGGTCTCGATCAGGCTCGAATGCACATGTACGGTGCCTTTCGGTGCGCCGGTCGATCCCGATGAATAGAGCCAGAAGCAAGGCTCATCGCGCAGCGTCAGTGCCGGCTCGAACTCGGCACTCGAGGCGGCGAGGAACTCGCGCAGCCCGAGGGTGCCGGGCGGCGGCGCGACGCGACCGGCGACCAGGACGTGCTTGAGAAAGGGCGATTGTCCGAGGATGGGCTCGAACTGAGGCAGGAGCGCTGCGGAGAGGACGAGCGTGTGGGCGCGGCTGTCGTGGAGCAGATACGCGTAATCGGCGGGCGCCAGCAGCGTGTTGACGGGTACCGGCACGATACCGGCCTTGATCGCCCCCAGGAAGGCCGTGGGAAAATCGATCCCGTCCTGCAGACAGAGCAGGATCCGTTGTTCCATGTGCATGCCGAGGCCGTGCAGGCCGGCTGCAAAGCGATTGACGCGGACGGCGAGTTCGCCGTAGGTGTACGAGCCCACATCGTCGATGTAGGCAATCTTGCCGCTCCGGCCTGCACGCAGATTTCGCTGCAACAGATCGTGCGCGGCATTGAATCGTTCCGGGATGCTGAGCGACGGCGGGCTCACCGTCGCATCGATGTGCGCGAGGTCCATGAATCAGAAGTCTCCCCCGACCTTGAGACGCATTATAATGCATTTTCGCCATTTCCGGTGGCGGTTCCCCGATCCGGGCATGCCCTGGTCCGATTTTGCGCGCGCCCTCGCCCGATTTGCGCATGCACCGGGGCGGCCAGTAAGCTGATCCTTCCGCCTGCGAATCCATTACCGGGAAATGCGTGTGATGTTCTCCACCGACCGTATGTCTCAGACCGATTCGAGCGCCGGCTGTGTCGCGCTGATCGCGATCAAAGGTCGTGCGCACTGCAAGAGCCGTCTCGAAAAGCGATTGTCGGCTCCGGCACGCATCGAACTCGTCCGTGCCATGCTGGCGCACGTGCTCGGCGCCGCGCAGGCGGCGACCACCGTGCACCACGTGATCGTACTGAGTCCCGAGCGCGACTCGGTGCCGGCCGATGTGCCGGTGCTGGCCGATGCGGGGGCGGGATTGAACGTGGCGCTGGGGCACGCGCAGCACGCGCTTCTGGAATTCGGCGCACGCGAGCTGTTGGTGCTGCCTGCCGATCTGCCCACCATTACGCCGCTGGAGATCGACGACTTGGTGCACGCGGGACGCAGCGGCGGCTGCTCGATCGCCCCGGATACCGCGGACCGCGGCACGAACGCGCTCTACGTGCATTCGGCGCGGGCGTTTCGGTTTCAATTCGGCCCCAACAGCAAGGTACTGCACCTGCGGGAGTCCGAACGATTGGGGCTGCAGGCACAGCTCGTGCGCCTGCCCGGATTGGAATTCGACCTCGATGTGCCGGACGATTTGGACCGGATCAGACATCCGCAAAGGAACCCATGTCTTCAGCCCTGAACAACGTTTTGACGGCGCTCGCCGCCGGCCGGCGGGTCGATGCGACCGATGCATTGACGCATTTGGAGGCTGCGCCGCTCGGCGAGCTTGTCGCGCTCGCGGAATCTCTGACGCTCACCGGCTTTGGCGAGAGCGTTTCCTATTCTCGCAAGGTATTCATTCCGCTGACGCAGCTTTGCCGCGACGTCTGCCATTACTGCACGTTCGCCAAGGCACCGCGGCGGCTCGCGAAACCCTACCTCGGCGCCGGGGAAGTGCTGGACATCGCGCGCGCAGGGGCTGCCGTCGACTGCAAGGAGGCACTGTTCACGCTCGGCGACCGGCCGGAAGGGCGTTATGCGGTGGCGCGCTCGGCGCTGGCAGAAGCGGGGGCTGCCACGACGCTCGACTATTTGGAACGTATGGCGCGGCTCGTCATCGAGAAGACGCAGCTTCTGCCGCATTTGAATGCGGGAATCATGAATTCCGAGGAGCTGCGCCGGCTGCGGCCCGTGAGTGCCTCGATGGGGTTGATGCTGGAGAGCGCCTCGGAGCGATTGTGCGCGCGGGGTGGTCCGCACTTCGGATCACCCGACAAAGCGCCGGCACGGCGCCTCGCCATGCTGCGTGCCGCCGGAGAACTCGCCATCCCCATGACGAGCGGGCTGCTGATCGGTATCGGCGAGACGCGCCGCGAGCGCATCGAATCCCTGCTGGCGCTGCGTGACCTTCAGGATCGGTACGGCCATTTGCAGGAGCTCATCATCCAGAATTTTCGCGCCAAGGCGGGAACGAAAATGGCGGCGGCGCCGGAACCCGACCTGGAAGAGCAGCTCTGGACCATCGCGGTGGCGCGTCTCGTGTTCGGCCCGTCGATGTCGCTGCAGGCGCCGCCGAACCTGCGACCCGAAGCGCTCTCGAGCCTGGTACGCGCCGGCATCAACGATTGGGGCGGCGTGTCGCCCGTGACACCGGATCATGTGAACCCCGAGGCGCCCTGGCCGCATCTCGAAGATCTCGAGCGCAGCACCAACGCGGCCGGGCGCGATCTGGTGGAGCGCTTGGCGCTCGTTCCCGCCTATGCGGCTGCGCCCGAGCGTTGGACGGACCCCGCCATGACGCCGCGCGTGCGCCGGCTCAGCGACAGTCTCGGCTACGCGCGTGCCGACCGCTGGTACGCGGGCGGCGGCGGCGATCTGCCGGCCGCGGCGCAGCGGTTGACCAGCGGGCCCGTGTACGACGGCGCGCCGCGCCGCTCGAGCGCGCGGATCGGCGCGATCATCGATGCGGCGAGCGCCGGCCGCGAATTGGCGGAGACCGACATCGTGCGGCTCTTCGGCGCGCAGGGCCGCGATCTCGATGCGCTCATCGCAGCGGCCGACAGGCTGCGTGCGGATACCGTCGGCGATACGGTCACCTACGTGATCAACCGCAACATCAACTACACCAACATCTGTCTGTACCATTGCGGCTTCTGCGCATTCTCCAAGGGTCGCGGCAGCACCGATCTGCGCGGACCCGCCTACAGGCTCGATCTCGAGGAAATCGCGCGTCGCACACGCGAGGCTGCCGATGCCGGTGCGACCGAAGTGTGCCTGCAGGGCGGCATCCATCCCTCGTTCACCGGGCGCACCTATCTCGATATCGTGGCCGCGGTCAAGAGCGCCGTCCCATCGATTCACGTGCACGCCTTCTCGCCGCTGGAAGTCAGGCACGGCGCCGCGACGCTGGGGCTGTCTCTGACCGACTACCTCGGGCGGCTGCACGAGGCGGGACTCTCATCGCTGCCCGGAACGGCCGCCGAGATTCTCGATGATGAGATTCGTGACGTCATCTGCCCCGATAAATTGAGGACCGATGAATGGCTCGAAGTCATCGCAACGGCGCATGCAGTCGGTCTGCGCACCACCTCGACGATTCTGTACGGTCATGTCGAGCAGCCGATTCACTGGGCGCGTCACCTGCTGCGGCTGCGGCGCCTTCAGGCGCGCAGCCGGGGGATCACCGAGTTTGTACCGCTCGGGTTCGTGCACATGGAGGCTCCACTGTGGCGCAAGGGCCGCACGCGTTCCGGACCGACATTTCGCGAGGCCGTATTGATGCACGCGGTGCCGCGACTGGTCCTGCACCCGCTCATCACCAATATTCAAACCTCCTGGGTGAAGATGGGAGCGGCGGGGGCGGCGCTGTGCTTGAATGCCGGCGCGAACGATCTCGGCGGCACGCTCATGAACGAGTCGATCACGCGCGCGGCGGGCGGCGTGCATGGGCAGGAACTCGATTCTGCGCAGCTGCAGGCGCTCGCGCGCGGCATGGGGCGGCGAGCCCGGCAGCGAACCACCTTGTACGGGTCGCTCGACGCTGCGGCGCGGCCGGCGCAGGTGGCGCGGCAATCGCAGATCGCGGCACTCGACGTTTGACGGTTGCTCATTCGGGGAGCGGCGCATGCTGAGACTGGGATACAAGGCGTCTGCGGAGCAGTTCGGACCGAACGAATTGCTGGAATTCTCGGTCCTGGCCGAACAGCAGGACTTTGATTCGGTCTTCATCAGCGATCATTTCCAACCCTGGCGGCACAGCGGCGGCCACTCGCCGTTCTCGATCGCCTGGATGGGTGCGCTCGGCGCGCGCACCTCGAGAATCGTGATGGGCACGAGCGTGCTCACGCCGACCTTTCGCTACCATCCCTCGGTGGTCGCGCAGGCGTTCGCGACGCTCGGCACCATGTTCCCGGCACGTGTGATTCTCGGAGTGGGTACGGGCGAATCCCTCAACGAGGTGCCGGCCACCGCCATGGCGTGGCCCGAGCCGAAGGAGCGCACGGCGCGGCTGAAGGAGGCCTTGGCGCTCATCCGCCAATTGTGGAGCGAGGAGCGGGTGAGCTTTCGCGGCCAGTACTATCAGACCGACAAGGCGACGATCTACGATCGGACGAACCCGCCGCCGGCCATTTACGTGGCGGGCGCCGGTCCGCTGATCTCGAAATACGCCGGTCAGACCGCCGATGGCTTCATATGCACCAGCGGCAAAGCTCCCGAACTGTACCGCGATACGTTGCTGCCCAACGTCGCCGCCGGAATCGCGAGTGCCGGCCGCGAACCGCAGCAGGTCGAATTGATGATCGAGATGAAGGTCTCGTTCGACACCGACCGGCGCAGGGCGATGGAAGACACGCGCCACTGGGCGGCGCTCGCGCTCACGCCGGAGGAAAAAATGGCGGTGCAGGACCCGCTCGAGATGGAGCGTCTTGCCGATGCGCTGCCTGTCGAGCGGGCCGCCTCGCGCTGGATCGTGTCGAGCGATGCGGACGAGCATGTCGCGAGGATTCGCCCCTACGTGGAACTCGGCTTCAGGCATCTCGTTTTTCATGCGCCCGGTCCCGATCAGCCGCGGTTCCTGAAACTGTACGCGCAGCAGGTGTTGCCGAAACTTCGGGCCGCGTTCGGGTGAACCGCGCTACGCACTATATTGCATGGATCGCGCGAGACGCACGGTCGCGTCATCCTTGACGTGCACTGCGGGCGGACCTAGTATATGCAATATATTGCATGAAAGGTGCCTGCCATGAGCATTACCTACGCCGACAGGATCCCCAACAATGTCGATCTTGCGGGCGATAAAGTGCTGCAGCGAGCACTCGAGCACTGGCAGCCCGAGTTTTTGAAGTGGTGGGCGGATATGGGTCCGGAGGGCTCGCAGCGGGCCGACGTGTACCTGCGTACCGCGGTGAGCGTGCATCCAAGCGGCTGGGCGCATTTCGACTACGTCAAGATGCCCGATTATCGCTGGGGTATCTTCTTGAGTCCCGCGGACGGTGAACGCCAGGTGAATTTCGGCGACCACAAGGGTGCGCCGGTCTGGCAGGACGTTCCCGGCGAACATCGCGCGAATTTGCGGCGGATCATCGTCACCCAAGGGGACACGGAACCCGCCTCGGTCGAGCAGCAGCGCCATCTCGGACTCACCTGTCCGTCGCTCTATGACCTGCGCAATTTGTTCCAGGTCAATGTCGAGGAGGGCCGTCACCTGTGGGCCATGGTCTACCTGCTGCATCGCTACTTCGGCCGCGATGGCCGTGAGGAGGCGGAGGCTCTCCTGCAACGTCGCTCGGGCGATCGTGACAATCCACGGATTCTGGGCGCGTTCAATGAAAAGACGCCTGACTGGCTCGCGTTCTTCATGTTCACCTATTTCACCGATCGTGATGGAAAATTCCAACTCCTGGCGTTGGCCGAATCCGGATTCGATCCTCTCGCCCGGACCACGCGCTTCATGCTGATGGAAGAGGCGCACCACATGTACGTCGGGGAGTCGGGCGTCGCGCGCATCATTCAGCGCACCTGCGAAGTCATGGCGCAGCACAAGACCGACGATCCGGTGCGGCTGCGCGAACTCGGCGTCATCGACCTGCCGACCATTCAACGCTATCTCAACTTCCACTTCAGCGTGACCATCGACCTGTTCGGCGCGGACGTCTCGTCGAATGCCGCAACCTTTTACTCGAGCGGTCTCAAGGGACGTTACGAGGAAACGAAATTCGCCGACGACCATCTGCTGCGCGACGCGGTCTACCCGGTTTTGCAGGTTCTCGACGGACACCTTACGAGCGGCGAGGCCCCGGCTTTGAACGCCCTCAACGAGAAGCTGCGCGATGACTACATCAAGGATTCCGTTGCCGGTGTGGGACGGTGGAACCGCATCATCCGCAAGGCCGGTATTCCGTTCGAGCTGACGGTCCCGCACAAGGCATTCAACCGCAAGATCGGGCCGCTGGCGGCGATCAAGGTCGCCCCCGATGGCACCATTCTAAGCGGCGCTGAGTGGGCTGCGAGGCAGCGCGATTGGCTGGCAACCGACGAAGATCGCGCCTTCGTCGCCTCGTTGATGGGCCGGGTCGCCTGTGCCGGTGCCTTCGCCAACTGGATTTCGCCGCCGACCCTGAGCATCAACAGGCAGCCGGTTGATTTCGAGTACGTGCGCTTCAACTAAGTGGGTCAATCGCCGCCGAAGCCCGTAAAATGCCTCGAATGGAAGTGCCTGCGACCCGGGATGACATCAGCGGCTTCGACTTGCGCGGCTTGCCGGCGGATTTTTACGAGAATCCGTTTCCTTACTACTCGGCGTTGCAGACCCATTCACCGGTCAAACGCCTGCCGGACGGCTCGTACTTCTTGACGCGCTACGACGACGTGGAATTCGTCTACAAGAATCCGAAAATCTTCTCGTCCGACAAGAAGCGCGAATTCGGCGATAAATTCGGCATCGGCACGCCGCTTTTCGCACATCACACGACGAGCCTCGTATTCAATGATCCGCCTCTGCACACCCGGGTGCGCCGGTTGATCAACGGCGCGCTGACGCCCCGTGCGATCGCGCAGATCCAACCCGACCTCGAGAGCCTGGTCGATCGTTTGCTCGACGCCATGGAGTCGATGGGGTCGGTCGACCTCATCGAGGATTTCGCCGCCGCAATACCGGTCGAAGTGATCGGCAATTTGCTGGGCGTGCCGCGGGAAGAGCGCTCGCCGCTGCGCAGCTGGTCCCTGGCCATTCTCGGAGCTCTCGAACCTCGCCTGACGCCGGAGGCGACGCGGCGCGGCAACGAGGCGGTGAAGGAGTTCGAAGCCTACCTCGATGCGTTGATCGAGTCTCGCCGCCGGGGTGACGGCGCCGCGGAGGCGGACCTCATCTCCCGGCTGTTGCACGGGGAATTCGACGGCCAGCGCCTGAGCGGGGCGGAACTCGTACAAAACTGCATCTTCCTATTGAACGCAGGCCATGAAACCACCACCAATCTCATCGGCAACAGCCTGGTCGCCCTCGCCGGTCAACCGCAGCAGCGGCAGCGATTGTTCGCGGATCCGGGATTGATTAAATCCGCTGTGGAGGAGTTCTTGCGCTACGAGAGCCCCAATCAGCTCGGGAATCGCATCACCGTGCAGGCGGTCGAGATCGGCGGCGTGGCGATGCCCACCGGAACCCAGATCACCCTTTGCATCGGAGCGGCGAATCGGGACGCGCGCGAATTCGACGACCCGCACCGACTCGACATCGCGCGCACGCCGAATCGCCATCTGGCATTCGGCAGCGGCATCCACCAGTGCGCGGGCGTCGGGGTCGCGCGTCTCGAAGCGATGACGGCGATCGGACGCTTTGTTCGCCGATTTCCGTCATACTCGCTGTCGGCTGCTCCAACGCGCGGCGGCCGAGCCCGCTTTCGAGGCTTCTTGCAGGCGCCCTGCAACCTGACCGGGCGCTGAGGAGGGTCGTGCCGTGCGTGGAATGGTCATAGTGTTGAGCGCATCGATGGCCTGCACTGCTTGCGCAAGCCTCCAGCCCACTCCGCTCACCAACGTGCGGCGAGATGTGCATTTGGAACACGACGCATCCAAGACCATCACCGTCTCGCACGACATGGTTTTTTACGACGCTTCACCTCCCGCTCAGGGCCTGCGCTTTCCCGCCGGAACGTATGCCCTCGAAGGACAGGACGGTGAATACTGGTACATGCGCTCGAGCGCTCCGCTCGAGTTCCTGGCATTTAAAAAGGGCGGCAAGGCCGACAGCCGGAACATCGCGGGCGGCATCATGATCGGCAAGTACTCGTTTCGCGCCGTTCCCGGGGCGGGCTACATCGACGGCGAAGGGGCGACGAGGATTGAGGTTTGGAAATTGGGCGGTGACTTCCTGAAACTCGAGGGCAAAGACTGGAAGAAGTCGTTCTAGAGACTGCGTTCCGATGCGGGTACTGCTCGTCGAAGATGACCGGATGATCGCCAAGGGGCTGGAGACGGCGTTGCGTCAGGAGGGCTACGCGGTCGATGCGATGGGCGATGGGCGCAGCGCCGCCGAGGCTCTTCGCACCTCGCGTTTCGATCTCGTCCTGCTCGATCTCGGCCTGCCGCAGCGCGACGGAATCGAGGTGCTGCGCGAATTGCGCAGTCGGGGGGATTCGACTCCGGTCATCATCGTCACCGCGCGCGACGATGTGCGCAATCGCATCGAGGGACTCGATGCCGGCGCGGATGATTACATCATCAAACCGTTCGATCTCGATGAGGTGGGCGCCCGCATGCGCTCGGTGTTGCGCCGTGCGGCGGGTCGCGGCGATCCGTGCATCAAGCATCGCGGCATCGCGTTGAATCCCGTGACGCATGCGGTCGAACGGGAGGGCGCTCCAGTGCTCCTGTCGGCGCATGAGTTCTCCGTATTGGAGGCCTTGCTGCAGCGCCCGGGCGCCGTGCTGTCGCGCGCACAACTCGAGGACCGCCTGTACGGCTGGAGCGGTCAGATCGAAAGCAACGCCATCGAGGTCTACATCCACGGGCTGCGGCGCAAATTGGGGAGCGATGCCATCCGGACCCTGCGCGGCGTCGGCTATTTCGTTCCCAAGGAATGAGGTCAACACGTGAGCTCCATCCGCAGCAGGCTGTTGATCGCGCTGCTCGCCCTCGTGGCGGCGACCTCGCTGCTCGCCGGCACGCTCACCTACCGACGCGTGCTGGCGGAAACCTCGCTCCTGTTCGATTATCAGCTGCGGCAGATGGCGCTCTCGCTGCGCGGCCAGGTGTCGATGGCGCCGCGGCTCGAGCTGCCGCCGGATCAAGCCGATTCGGACTTCGTGATTCAGATCTGGGATCTGTTCGGCCGGCGCGTCTATCTCTCGCGGCCGGGCTTGCCCTTCATCAATCAAACCGCGTTGGGCTACGCGGATGTGCGCCTGGCGGGTCAAACGTGGCGCACCTACGGCCTGCAGACGGTGGATGGTGTCATTCAGATCGCGCAACCCGTGCGAGTGCGCGAGGACTTGGCTCGCGGCGCGGCGCTGCGCGTCGTGATCCCGCTGCTCTTGCTGCTGCCCTTGTTGGGAGCCGCGATCATCGGCGTCGTCAGAAGCGGCCTCAAACCGCTGCAGCGCGTGGCGATCGAGGTGCAGCAGCGCGATGTGCACAGCCTCGCACCCATTGCCGCCGCGAGTTTGCCGGAGGAGGTTGCACCGCTGGTCCAGGAACTCAATCGTTTGCTGAGTCGACTGGACGCGGCGTTTCACACGCAGCGCGCGTTCATCGCCGATGCCGCACATGAATTACGCTCGCCGTTGACCGCCGTGCGCCTCGACCTGCAGCTGCTCGATCGGGCGCCGGATGAGGCCGCACGGACGGAGGCGCGCGCCGATCTCGGCGCAGCCGTCGAACGGGCCATTCACCTGGTGGAGCAGCTGCTCACCTTGGCGCGCAACGAGCCGCGTGATGAACGCGGCGCTCTCTCTCCGGTCCCGCTCGATGCGGTCGTCGCCGAGGGTATCGCCGATACGCATGCCCTCGCCGTGGCGCGCGGCATCGATCTCGGGCTCGATGCCGGGGCGAATACCATGGTACTCGGGGACCGCGATGCACTGCGCACCCTGGTGCGGAACCTCGTTGACAACGCGGTGCGCTACGCCCCGCCAGGCGGCCGCGTGCAGGTGCGCACGGCGCACGGGCCGCAGGGCGGGGCCGCGCTCGTGGTGACGGATTCCGGCCCGGGGATACCGGCCGCGGATCGCGCTCGGGTTTTCGATCGGTTCTATCGGCGTGCGAGTGCCCCGGAAGGAGGTAGCGGACTCGGCCTCGCCATCGTGAAGGCAATCGCCGATCGGCACGGCGCCCGGGTGGCGCTCGAGGATGCCCCGGGCGGCGGGTTGCGCGCGTCGGTGTCCTTTCCCAGCCCGTCTTAAGATTCGCTTAAGCGATCTGCAGGAGGATGGCGGCATGGAGCCCAACCCAGGGCCTTCTTCTGTCAAGGAGCCAAGCGATGAAATTTCACACCAGTATATTCGCCGGAGCCGCCGCGGGCGTATTCGCCGTCGGTGCGGTCACCGGCTGGATGGCGCCGAACGTGCTGCGGTCTGCACACGCCGAGTCCGTCTTGGGTGCGGTGGCCGCCCCCTCGGCACCGGCCGCAGCTGCGACCTCGGCTCCGGTCCCGCTCGGTACTGCACCCAACTACCGCGCGATCGTTGCACAGAATCGAGCGGCAGTCGTCGGCATCACCACGGCGGGCGAGATGAGCGTCTCGTCCAACCAAGCGCCCGGCGCGCTTCCATTTGGCTTTGGCAATGACGATGGCCAGAACCCCTTCTCGCAGTTCTTCAAGCAGATGCCGGGTCCGCGCGGCCGCGTGCCGATGCACGCACAGGGCTCCGGATTCATCGTGAGTTCGGATGGCATCGTGCTCACCAATGCTCACGTCGTGGACGGCGCAAAAGAGGTCACCGTCAAGTTGAGCGATCACCGCGAGTACAAGGCGAAAGTGCTCGGGACCGACAAGTCCAGCGACATCGCCGTGCTCAAGATCGACGCGCATTCACTCCCCGCCGTCAGAGTCGGAAATTCCGACCAGCTGTCGGTGGGGGATTACGTGCTCGCCATCGGAGCACCGTTCGGTCTCGAGGAGACTGCGACCGCGGGCATCGTGAGTGCGACGGCCCGTTCGCTGCCCGGCGACAGCGGGGTGCCGTTCATCCAGACCGATGCGGCGGTCAACCCGGGTAATTCCGGCGGACCGTTGTTCGATGCCAGCGGCGCGGTCGTCGGGATCAACTCGCAGATCTACACCAACTCCGGCGGCTACCAAGGAGTCTCCTTCGCGATTCCCATCAACCTCGCCCAAGGTGTGGAGCAGCAGATCGTCAAGACCGGAAAGGTCGAGCACGGACGGCTCGGCGTCGAAGTTCAGAACGTCGATCAGGCGCTCGCTCAGTCCTTCAAATTGGGCGCCCCGGCCGGCGCATTGGTGGCGCAGGTCGTGCCCGACAGTGCGGCGGCGCACGCGGGTGTCAAGGAAGGCGACGTGATTCTCAAGTACAACGGCACGCCGATCGCCGATGCCGGCGCCTTGTCGGTACGCGTGAGCGGTACGGCCCCCGGCGAAAAGGCGACGCTCGAGATCATGCGCAACGGCAAGCCGATGAGCGTGACCGCGACCGTCGGGTCTGCATCCACGGCATCCGTCGCCCAGAACGGCGAGGGCGCGCCGGAAGCATCGCATCTCGGGATGACCCTGCGACCCCTCACCAAGGAGGAGCGCGAACAGGCCGGAGTTCCGGGCGGCTTGGTCGTGGAGGATGCGCAGGGTCGGGCCGCCGAGGCCGGCATCCAGCAGGGGGACGTCGTGTTGTCCGTCGACGGCACCCCGGTGCAGAGCGTGGCACAGCTGCGCTCCCTCGTGCACGATCACGACAAACAGGTGGCGCTGCTGATTCAGCGCGGCGACGCCAGAATCTTCGTCCCCGTGGGATTAGGGTAACCCCTCACCGGACATCCCTCACCGCGTGTCATCGACACGGCCGCCGGTCCCATGCAGACGCATGTGGGCCGGCGGCTTTTTTTTTGCACTCGCCGAACGATCGCAACCGATCGAGCGGTGAGCGCTTGAATCCGCTATAAAGGAAACGATGAAGCAACGCCTCGTCGCCCTCGCGCTCGCCACCTTGTTCATCGTAATCGCACCGGCGGCCGCCCAGGACACCCCGCCGATCAAGCCGCCGCCGGCACCGGGTGCACCGACCGGTCTCGCCGATTCGGGTGCGCTGCGCGCGACGGTATTCGGCACGCCGCCACAAGATATCGCACCGTTGCCGGCGAAAGTACCGCTCAGCGAAATGGATCTGATCTTGCCGTGGGCGCGGCCCGTACCGCCCATCTTCTGGTTCGACCGCCGCTTGCGTGTATGGTTTTCGGCGCAGAAAAAGCCGGCGCCGCTGGCGATCGTCATTGCCGGCACCGGCAGCGGCGGCAATACGGCGAAGCTGTCGACGCTGCGTGCCGTGCTCTATGGGGCCGGTTATCACGTGTTGACGCTGCCCTCACCGACCTTTCCGGGCTTCATCGTTTCCGCATCGAGCACCGGGGTTGCAGGCGACCTGCTTCAGGACGGTCAGGACTTGTATGCAGCGATGCAGCAGATCCTCGCGCATTTGCCGCGCAAAGTTAAGATCACCGATATCGATATCCTCGGATACAGCCTCGG
Organism: uncultured Gammaproteobacteria bacterium; assembly: GCA_963843295.1. GTDB lineage: Bacteria > Pseudomonadota > Gammaproteobacteria > Steroidobacterales > Steroidobacteraceae > Bog-1198. Next base: position 163,668 of record CAWJJP010000013.1, read on the forward strand.
CGGCGCAAATGCGGCCGTCGTCAAATCGATCGATGCCACCGAGCACAAGCTCCATATCCATCGTGCGGTCATGATCAATCCGCCGGTGAGTCTGTTTGCATCGGTCGGGCGCCTCGACAAGCTGTTCGCCATCACGCTCGGCGAGGGGGACGCAGGGGTGGAGCGGTTCTACCAAAAGCTTTACGCGGCGCTCGCCAATCTCTACCGGGCCTCCGACCGCGTGGAAATCGACGAAGACTTCCTGCTGAGTGCCGCGGCGGCGGTTTTGCGGACGGATGCGGAGTTCTCGGCCGCTATTTCGCTCACTTTCCGCATCGCCTTGGCCAACATGTTTTTCGCCGGCGACCTGTATTCCGGTGCGGGCGATGTCATCGATCCGAACCATCCGCCGCAGGTGGGCGATTCCCTCGAACAGATCGCATTGAGCTTGCGCAGCAAGCCGTTTTCGGAATATTTCACCCGCATCTTCGTTCCCTATTACTTGAAGCGCCGGCCGGGTTCGACCGAGGATTCGCTGATCGCGCAGAACCGCCTGGAAGTCATCGGCGATTCGCTGCGCGGCGATCCGGATTATTATGCGCAGACCAACAGCGATGAGCTCATTCTCGACAAAGCGGAGATCGCGTGGCTGCAGAGCACCCTCGGCTCGAGAATCGCGGTCTACGATCACGGCGGACACTTGGGCAACCTCGGTGATCGTCAGCAGGCGTCCGACATGCTCAAGATGCTCGCCGGGCAATGGCCGGGGAGTGCGCCATGAGGGTGAGCATGCCCGCGATCGTCCTGCTGCTCGCATTGAGCGGCTGCGCCTCGCAGAACGTTCGCATTCATAGCTTGCCGCCCGAGACCCCGGCGGCTGACAACGCGGCGGCGATCAAGCGCGCGCAAGCTCTCGCCGCCGAGGCGGCGAACGTCGCGAGGAGCGCCCAGCAAGGAGCGGCCGAGGAACCTCCGGTCGCGCCCGTGACAGCGGCCGATGCACCGCCGATGGAGACCTACGATCCCTGGGGACGATTCAACCGCTTCATCTATCGATTCAATGCGCGCTTCGATGAGGCCATTTTCCTCCCGGTGGCCAACGATTACCGGCGCCTGCCGTCGCCGATCCGCTCCGGCGTGCACAACTTCTTCGGCAATCTCGCCGAGGTCGACAGCACCATCAATTACGTCCTGCAGGGGCGCCTGGGACGCGGCGTGCGAAGCCTGGGACGATTCGTGATCAACAGCACCGTCGGTATCGGTGGTCTATTCGACGTCGCCAGTCATTGGCGGCTGCAGAAAAGGCCGACGGGCTTTGGAACGACGCTGTCGAAGTGGGGCATGCATCCGGGTCCCTACCTGGTCATCCCGGTGTACGGTCCTTCGACCTTGCGTGAGGGCATCGGATTCGCCGCGGACTACGGCACGTCCTACGCGATCAACCTCGCCAATCTCTATCGCGGTGCTCAGTCCTGGGGATTGGGCGTGCTCAATGCGGTGGATCAGCGCGCGAGCACCGATTTCCGCTACTATGATTCGGGTTCGCCTTTCGAGTACGAAACGATTCGCTTTCTGTACGTGCGCAAGCTCCTGATCGAGGACGCGGGGCTGCATAAACACGAGCCGCCGAAGAAGCGCGATCCCGATCTGCCGGCGGGCCAGTGAGCGAGTCGCCGGCGACTGCTTCGGTGCGAGACCGGGCCGTCGGCATCGTAGCAACCGGCACGATACTGGCCATTTTGTATTTTGCGCGCGATGTGCTCGTGCCCATCACGCTCGCAATCATCCTGAGTCTTCTGATCGCGCCGCTCGTGCGCGCGTTGCGGAGGCTGGGGATGGGGTCGACCTCATCCGTGCTCGGCGCCGTGTTGGCGCTTGCGCTGCTATTCGCGTCCGTGGCGACGGTGATGGGTGCACAGGTGGCCCGGATGGCCGCGAGTCTGCCGCAATACGAGCAGACGCTCCGGCATAAATTCGCGGCCGTGGATGAGATGAGCGTAAGTTGGCTGAACAGACTGAGCGGACACGCGAATCGCCTCCTGGAAGAGCGCTCCGAACCGGCCACCGGTGCGGCGCCCACGGCAGCGGCGCCTGCGGTTGCAGCCGCGCAGCCGATTGCTTCGCCCGCATCTTCGCCGGCCGCCCCGATTCCGGTCGAGCTGCACCAGCCGCCTCCCAATTCGCTGCAAGTCATCGAGAAGGTGGTGGCATCCGTATGGGTGCCGCTCGAGTCCACCGGCATCGTGCTGGTGGTTCTCGTTTTCGTCCTGCTGGAGCGCGAAGCGGTGCGCGACCGGTTCATCCGGATCGCCGGCGGCACGGATCTGCGGGCGACGACGTTCGCGCTCAACGATGCCGGCGAGCGGCTGTCGCGATTCTTCGTATCGCAATTTGCAGTGAATCTCGGGGTCGGTGGCGCGCTCTGGATCGGTCTTGCCATCATCGGTCTGCCGCACGCGATGCTCTGGGCGGTGCTCGGCGCCGTGCTTCGATTCGTCCCGTACGTCGGCATATGGATCGCCGCGCTCTTCGCCACCGTGCTCGCGGCGGCCGTCGATCCGGGATGGACGCTCGCAGTCATCACCCTGGGATTGTTCGTCGGCATCGAGTTGGTGGCGGGGCAGCTGATTGAGCCAGAGCTGTTCGGTCACACGACGGGGCTGTCGCCGTTGTCCGTCATCGTCGCGGCAATATTTTGGAGTTGGCTTTGGGGCCCCGTCGGACTCATCGTCTCCACGCCGCTGACACTCTGTTTGGTCGTTGCCGGACGCCACATCAAGGCGCTGAGTCTCTTGGACATCATGCTCGGCGATAACCAGGCGCTGACCATGCCGCAGCGTTTCTACCAACGCGCCCTCTCGGCCGATTCCGACGAAATCGTCGCGGGCGCGCGCGCGTTCCTCAAGCGAAATTCGTTCGCCGCGTATTGCGATCTCGTCGTGATGCCGGCTCTGCACCTCGCCGGCCTCGACGTCCAGAACCGCACCATCAGCGACGAGCAGCTGGCCACAGTGCGCAATACCATCGTGATCGTGATCGCAACGCTCGGCAGCGGTGGCGGAGGCCGCATGCGCCGCGGCGGCCGCGAATCGGTACTCGATCAGCTGAGCGCCGGGCGGCAGCTGCGGCGGCAGCGTGAGCAGTTGAGCGGGCGCTGGCAAGGACCTCTGACCGTGCCACCGGGCTCGGTGGTGCTGTGTGTGAGCCTGGGGTCGAGTGCGGACGACCTGGCCACGGAGCTGCTGGTGCGTATCCTGCGCGACCAAAAGCTCGACGCGCGGCACGTGTCGCTCGAGGACTTGGGCGCGCCGCCGCCGCAGGCCTCTCCCGGCAGCATCTCGATGATCTATCTGGTGAGCGCCTTCCCGACCGAGGCGCGCGAGCGCGCGGACTCGGTGGCCGAGAAACTGCGGCGCCGTTTTCCGAGCGGCTGTCTGGTGAGCGTGTTTCTGCCCGGAATGTTATTGCAGCCCGCCTCCGCAATCGACAGTATAAGCGGCGTGGACAAGGCGGCGACCTCCTTCGGCGAGGCCGTGCAAATTTGTCTCGAACGGTTAGAGGAGCAACCCAAACCTTGATGTGGGCTCATCGTGATTGAATCCGCCGCCTGGCGCCGAATCATACCGATTCGCTGGCGAATTTTTGCATTCATGTTCGCATTCGGGCTCATTGCCTATGTGCAGCAGAAGTCCATCACGGTCGCCGCGGCGCGCATGATGCCGGAGCTCGGGTTGACCCAGCTGCAAATCGGCTGGCTCGAACAGGCATTCGTCTGGGGTTATGCCATATTCCAGATGCCCGGCGGCATTTTCGGGCAGCGGCTCGGGGCGCGCCGCACTTTCGTCATCATCGGCCTCACCGCGTTTCTCGCCACGATCGCGACGCCCCTCATCCCGAACCTGGCGAGCGGAACCGTCATGTTCGTCGCGCTGCTCGGTGCACAGCTGCTTCTCGGCTGCTCGCAAGGCGCGATCTTCCCCGTCATGGCGGGAGTTTTCGAAGCCTGGTTCCCGCCCAGTCGCTGGGCAATGGTCCAGGGCTTGTCGACGATGGCGCTGAGTCTTGGCGCGGCACTGACGCCGCCGCTGATTGCGAATCTCATGAGTACCTTGGGCTGGCAGCGCGCCTTGCTCTGGGCGAGTCTGCCGGCGCTCAGCCTGATCGCGCTGTGGGCCTGGTATGGGCGCAATACGCCGCGCGAACATCCATCGGTTTCCGAACGGGAACTCGTCGCGATCGGCAATCAGCCGCAAGTCGATTCGAAGATCAGCATCAAACAATTGCTCGGGCTGTTCGGCAACCGCAACGTCGTGCTGCTGTTCGTCTCTTATATGAGCATGAATTACACCTTCTACCTGCTCTCCAATTGGGTGTTTCTGTACCTCGTGCAGGAGCGCCAATTCTCGCTTCTCGAAAGCGGATGGCTCGCCACGGCCCCGCCGCTCGCGGCCGCCCTCGGCGCGGGCCTCGGGGGACTTCTGACCGGCCTGTTGGCGCAGCGCTTCGGCAATCGATGGGGTTACCGGATCGTGCCGTTGATAGCGATGCCCGCCGCCGCGGCGCTTCTATGGTACGCCGTCAATGCATCGAATCCCTATCTCGCAGTCGCTGCGCTCGCCACCTGCTTCGGAGCGGTGGAGCTGACCGAAGGATCCTACTGGGGCGGTGCGATGACGGTCGGTCGGGGCGATACCATGGCGGTTTGCGGCTTCATGAATACCGGCGGCAATCTCGGCGGAATCATCAGCATACCGATCGTCGCCTATTTCTCCGGGCTGCACGCATGGCATACGGCGTTCATCATCGGTATCGCCTTTGCCATCGTGAGTGCTGCGGCGTGGCTCGCCATCCAAATCGAATCGCCGGCCGAGTCTCCCGCAGCACCGCTCGTGGCGCGCGAGGCGGGTGCCTATTGAAAACCGTGATTGTCACCGGAGCGGCGCAGGGAGTGGGATTCGCCTCCGTATCGCTCCTGGCGCGCCGCGGGTACCGCGTCGTACTGGTCGACATTCAATCCGTCGATGTCCAGGTCGCACACCTGCGAGGCGAGGGCGCCGAGGTCCTCGGCTCATCCGGTGACGTGTCCTCCGAGCCCTTCGTCGCGCAGCTTGCCGAGCGCATCGCGCGCGACTATGGCGCGGCGGACGGGCTGGTGAACAACGCCGGTATCAGTCTCATTGCAGCGGCCGAAGACACCTCGGCCGCAGAGTGGCGGCGCGTGATGGACATCAACCTGTTCGGGCCGTTCCTGCTGTGCAAATACCTGGGAAGACAGATGCTCGATCGCGGCCGCGGCAGCATCGTCAATGTCGCATCGGTGGCGGGACTGGCGGGCGTGATTCACCGCAGCGCCTACAACGCCTCGAAGCACGCGCTGGTCGGGCTGACCAGGACCCTTGCCGCGGAGTGGGGCGGCCGCGGCGTCCGCGTGAACGCGGTGTGCCCGGGCTGGATCAAGACCGAGATGGACCAGGCGGATCAGGGAAGCGGCGCATATGCGGATGAGGATATCGTCAATCGCGTGCCGATGGCGCGCTTCGCGCGTCCGGGCGATGTTGCCGAGGCGATCGCGTTTCTGCTCGACGATGAGCGTGGCGCTTTCATCAACGGCGTGAGCCTTCCCGTCGATGGCGGCTGGATTGCGGATGCGAGCTGGGAACGTTTGCGCTTGCGGACCAGATCGGGGAGCCTGTCTTAGACAGGCCCCTGGCGCTGCCCACGAAGACGCGGCGAGCCATGGCAACCGCTGAGACACACCGACGCTGGCAGTTCTGGATCGATCGCGGTGGAACCTTCACCGATATCGTCGGCCGTGCGCCCGACGGCGCGCTGCACACGTTGAAATTGCTGTCGGAGAATCCGCGACAATACCGCGACGCGGCGGTCGCCGGAATCAGGCGCATGCTGTGCGTCACGGCGGATGAGCTCATCTCGCCCGCGCGCGTCGATTCGGTGAGGATGGGGACCACCGTCGCTACCAATGCGCTGCTCGAGCGCCGCGGGGAGCGCACGCTGCTGGTGACGACGCGTGGTTTTCGCGATGCATTGCGCATCGCGACTCAAGCGCGACCGAGACTGTTCGAGCGGCATATCGTGCTGCCGGAGTTGCTGTACGAGCAGGTGATCGAAGCCGACGAAAGGGTCGATGCCTGGGGCGGGCTGGTTACCGCGCTGGACACCACGGCGCTTCGGCTGCGGCTGCAGAGCGCGTACGAGACGGGCATTCGTGCCTGCGCCATCGTGTTCCTGCACGGCTATCGCGCCCCGGCCCATGAGTTGGCGGCGCAGGCGCTCGCGCGCGCGGTCGGATTTACGCAAATTTCCGTGTCGCATCAGGTGAGTCCGTTGATCAAGCTGGTGCCGCGCGGCGATACCACGGTGCTCGATGCGTATCTCTCACCGATCCTGCGCCGCTACGTGGACCAGGTCGCGGAGCACATGCCGGGAGTCCGCCTGCTGTTCATGCAGAGCTCCGGCGGCTTGACGGAGGCCGCACGCTTCCAGGGAAAGGATGCGATTCTGTCGGGACCCGCGGGCGGGATCGTCGGCATGGTGTGTAGCGCGCGGGCGGCGGGCCATGAGCGGCTGATCGGCTTCGACATGGGCGGCACGTCGACTGATGTCAGCCACTACGCCGGTGAGTACGAGCGCGCGTTCGATACGGCGGTCGCCGGCGTGCGCGTGCGCGCCCCCATGATGAGCATTCATAGTATTGCCGCGGGAGGAGGCTCGATCATCCGTTTCGACGGGGCGCGTCTGCGCGTCGGACCTGAATCGGCGGGCGCCGATCCGGGTCCTGCCAGTTATCGACGCGGCGGCCCGGTCACGATCACCGACGCGAACGTCCTGCTCGGCCGCATCCAACCGGAATTCTTTCCGCAGGTCTTCGGGACGGCAGCGAATCTGCCGCTCGACGGCCGCATCGTCGCGCAGCGCTTCGATGATCTCGCCCGGCGGATGTCGGCGAGCATCGGCCGGGCCGTCAAACCCGAGCAGGTCGCCGCGGGCGCATTGCAAATTGCGGTCGGCAGCATGGCCAACGCGGTGAAGCGCATCTCGGTGGCGCGCGGCTACGATGTCACGCGCTACACGCTGCAGTGTTTCGGCGGCGCCGGCGGCCAACATGCGTGCTCGGTTGCGGACGCGCTCGGGATGCAGCACGTTTTCTGCCACCCGCTCGCCGGTGTGCTGAGTGCCTACGGCATGGGACTGGCGGACCAGATCGTGATGCGTGAAGCGGCGCTAGAGCAGATGCTGGGCGACGACAGCATCCTCGAAGCGCTCGGGATTGCGGCGCGTTTGGAACGCGAGGGACGTGCGGAGCTCGAGCTTCAAGGCGTCGCGGCGGAGCGCATCCGCATCGTGGCCCGAGTGCTGGTGCGCTATCAGGGCACCGACACGGCGCTGCCGTGCGAGCTGGCGGCTGGCGCGTCAGCGGGCGCGGCGGCCGCAATTCGTGCGCAGTTCGACGCTGCCTATCGCCGGCGCTTCGCATTCCTGATGCCGCATTTGCCGTTGATCATCGAGGCCATTGCGGTGGAATGCATCGGCGCCGCCGCCGGCGCGGCCGCCATACCCTCCGCCGGCTCACCGGCGGCGGCGGTGCCCTACGCGCCAACCGCCCAGCTCGAGACGCTGATGTACTGCCTCGCCGACGAAGCGCCCGCCGGGTGGCGCACGGCGCGCCTGTTCGACGGGGAGAGCCTCGAGTGCGGCGCGTCCATCGACGGTCCGGCCATCATCGCCGAGCGAAACGCAACCATCATCGTCGAGCCCGGCTGGCAGGCGTCGGTGAGCGCTGCGAGGAACTTGGAATTGCGCCGGGTGCGCGCGCGGCCGGCGACCATCGCGCTCGGCACCGACGCCGACCCGATCATGCTCGAGGTCTTCAATAATCTGTTCATGAACATCGCCGAGCAGATGGGCTTGCGTCTGCAGAACACGGCGTACTCCGTCAACATCAAGGAGCGGTTGGACTTCAGTTGCGCGCTGTTCGATGCGGCCGGTGAGCTGATCGCCAATGCTCCGCACATGCCGGTGCATCTCGGCTCGATGAGCGAATCGATTCGAGCGGTCATCGAGCGCAATCCGATCATGCAGGCCGGGGATGCCTACGTGCTGAACGATCCGTACCATGGCGGCACCCACCTGCCGGATGTCACCGTGGTCACTCCGGTATTTCTGCACTCCGGCACCCCGAGCTTCTTCGTCGCCTCGCGCGGCCACCATGCCGATGTCGGCGGCATCACGCCGGGCTCGATGCCGCCGTTCTCGAGCTGCATCGCCGAAGAAGGGGTGCTGATCGACAACTTCAAACTGCTCGAGAACGGCACGCTACGCGAAGAGGCCCTGCTCGAATTGTTGAGGGCCGGCCCGTATCCGGCGCGCAATCCGGCACAAAATCTGGCCGATTTACGCGCGCAGCTCGCCGCCAACGAAAAAGGCGTGGAGGAGCTCAAGCTGATGGTGGCGCAGTACGGGGCGGAGGTCGTCGCGCGCTACATGCGCTACGTGCAGGACAACGCGGAGGAATGCGTGCGTCGTGTGATCACGGCACTGCACGACGGACAGTTCGCTCTGCGGCTCGACAACGGCGCAGAGATCCGTGTGCGGGTCGCGGTCGATGCCGGGCGGCGCAGCGCGTGCATCGATTTCACCGGCACGAGCGGGCAATTGCCGAACAACTTCAACGCGCCTCGGGCAATCACGGTGGCCGCCGTGCTGTACGTGTTCCGCAGTCTGGTCGAGGATGAGATTCCCTTGAATTCCGGGTGTCTCAAGCCCCTGCGGATCATCGTGCCCGAAGGCTGCATGCTCGACCCACAGCCGCCGGCGCCGGTCGTCGCGGGCAACGTGGAGACCTCGACCTGCGTCACCAATGCACTCTACGGCGCTCTGCGTGTGATGGCGGCGAGCCAATGCACCATGAACAACTTCACCTTCGGCAACGCGCGCCATCAATATTACGAGACCATCGCGGGCGGCTCGGGAGCAGGTCCGGGCTTCGATGGCACGAGCGTGGTGCAGACCCACATGACAAACTCGCGCCTCACCGACCCGGAAGTCCTGGAGTTCCGCTTTCCGGTGCGCCTGGAATCATATGAAATACGCGCTCATTCCGGCGGTGCCGGGCGTTGGCGCGGCGGTGACGGCGGGGTGCGGCGGATATTGTTCCTGGAAGAGATGACGGCATCGATCTTGAGCAACGGACGCAGCACCCGCGCCTTCGGAATGGACGGCGGCGAGCCGGGTGCTCCCGGTGAGAACCGCATCGAGCGGGCGGACGGGCGGATCGAGGTGCTGGGAGCCATCGGACAGGCGCAATTATCGGCGGGGGATGTCTTCGTGATCTCGACGCCCGGCGGGGGCGGCTACGGAAGCATGTAAAGAGCAGGTATCATGAACTTCAAGGGAGACGCCATGACAGATACCGCCGCACCGACGCTGCATCTCGAGATCCGCGACCATGTCGCCCACCTCACCATGGTGCGGCCGGAAGCTGCAAATACGATGAATCTGCAATTCGGCCGCGAGTTTCTCGCTGCGGCATTCGCCATTCAGGCAGCGCCGGGCGTGCGCGCGGTGTTGTTGACGGGGGAGGGGAAGAACTTCTGCTTTGGCGGCGATCTCAAGGACATGGTCGATTCTGGCAACGACGTGACCGCTTATCTGGCCGAACTGACGACGAATTTGCACGCGGGTATGGCTCATCTCGCGCGCCTGGATGCGCCGGTGATCGCGGCCGTCAACGGAGCGGCCGCGGGAGCCGGCCTCGGTCTGGTGCTCGCCGCGGATCTGGCGATTGCGGCGCGCAGCGCGAAGTTCGCGCCCGCTTACACGGGCGTGGGATTGACCCCGGATGCGGGCTGCACTTTTTTGTTGCCGCGTGCGGTCGGCTACAAGCGTGCGATGGAGCTGTTGCTCACCAACCGCGTGCTCGATGCGCAGCAGGCGCTCGACTGGGGCATCGTCAATCAAGTGGTCGAGGACGACCGGCTCGCCGGGAGCGCTGCCGCGCTCGCCGAGCGCTTGGCCGCGGGGCCGACGGGCGCCTACGGCGCGGTCAAGCGGTTGTTGGCCGAGGCGGAGCCGGGATTCGAAGCGCAGCTCGGTCGCGAGAGCCGTTCGATCTCCGCGCGCGGCGCTTCCGCCGAGGGTCGCGAAGGCATCGCTGCCTTTTTAGACAAGCGTCGACCGCGATTTTCGTAGCCCGTCGGGCCGCCCTGGCCGGTCCACATAGATCCCCCGGAAATCGAGCGCCCCACGCTCCGGCTACTCGCCCGTAATATCCTACTTGACGGTAGGATCTACTCGACAGTATGATTCCGGGCATGGCAGACAAGACCCGCTTCGAACGTCCCCCGGTTGCCGATCAGGGTGGCGAGGCGTCGGAGGCTTCCCCTTGGCCGGTGCGCAAGCTCCGAGTGCACGACCGCCACCTCAAACGCGAGGCGGTCCTTCGCGCCGCTGCGCGGGCATTCAACGCCCGCGGCTACCACAACACCTCCATCGATGAGATCGCGACCGCGCTCAACGTCACGAAGCCGACGATCTACTACTACGTCGCGAACAAGGAGCAGCTGCTGCTCGAGTGTATTTTGACGGGCCTCGAGCGGGTGCTCGAGCCGTTTCGCCGTCCTCCCCGGCAGGACTGGAGCGCCCGTGAGCGCTTCAATGACATGGTCCGGCACTACGCGCAGACGATCGCGTCCGAGTACGGCTGGTGCATGGTGCGCGCCGAGGATCTCGGTCTCAGCCCCGAGTCGATCGCACCCATCAAGAAACTGAAATCCGACATCGATCACGGTATCCGCCGGCTGCTGGAGGATGGCGTGCGCGACGGCTCCATCAAGACCGATGACATCAAGATGACCGCCTTCGCGCTCGCCGGCGCGCTCAATTGGATTGCGCACTGGTATCGCGAGAACCAGTCGATGACGGCGGCCGAAATCGCTGACGCCTTCGTGCGAATATTCAACTTTGGCTTGACGCCGCGCAGCGATGCGGCACGACCGGCAACCCAGGCCGCATCGCGCCCACGTCGTGCCCGTCGGGGCACCTCGGCTGCGCGCCCCTCCGACCCCGCTTAACACATCGAGAAGGTCCTATGAACGCCGTCTCCATCGCTGCCAAGCCAGTCCCCTATCAGGCAACGAACAAGGTGCGGTTGGTCACCGCCACCTCGCTGTTCGACGGCCACGACGCATCGGTGAACATCATGCGTCGCATCATCCAGGCATCGGGCGCCGAAGTGATCCACCTCGGTCACAACCGCTCGGTACGGGAGATCGTCAATGCGGCGGTTCAGGAGGACGTGCAGGGCGTCGCCGTCACCTCCTATCAGGGCGGCCACGTCGAATTTTTCAAGTATATGGTCGACCTGCTGCGCGAGCAGGGGGGCGAGAACATCAAGGTGTTCGGCGGCGGCGGCGGCGTGATCGTGCCCGCCGAGATCCGTGAAATCCAGGCCTACGGGGTGACTCGTCTTTATTCCCCGCAAGATGGGGCGACGATGGGCCTGCAGGGGATGATCGATGATCTCATCCGTGCGAGCGACTACGATCTGGCTGCGCTCGCACCGGTCGAGTCCGAGGCGCTCGAGGCGCTGCGCTCCGGCAACCGCCGGCAGCTCGCCCGAGTCATCACCGCAGTCGAGAATCGCGCCTACCCCATGCGTATTCGCCAATCCCTGCTGCAGGCCGCTTCGGGGATCAAGACGCCGGTGCTCGGCATCACCGGCACCGGAGGCGCGGGAAAATCCTCGCTCACCGATGAGCTGATCCTGCGCTTGCGGCTCGATCAAGAGGATCGGGTGCGGGTGGCCGTGCTCTCGATCGACCCGTCGCGCAAGCGTACCGGGGGTGCGCTGCTCGGCGACCGCATCCGCATGAATGCCATCGACTCGGAGCAGATTTTCATGCGCTCGCTCGCCACGCGCGACACCGGCACGGAGTTGTCCGCCGCATTGCCCGAAGTGCTCGCCGCCTGCAAGCTGAGCGGCTTCGATCTCATCGTGGTCGAGACCTCCGGCATAGGCCAGGGTGGTTCCGGCATCGTGCCGCTGGCCGACACCTCGCTCTACGTCATGACGCCCGAATTCGGCGCGGCCTCGCAGCTCGAAAAAATCGACATGCTGGATTTTGCCGACTTCGTCGCGATCAATAAATTCGACCGCAAAGGCGCCGAGGACGCGCTGCGCGACGTGCGCAAGCAATATCAGCGCAATCGCGGGTACTTCCAGCAGGCGCCCGATACCATGCCGGTGTACGGCACCATGGCTTCGCGCTTCAACGATGACGGCGTGAGCGCGCTGTATCAGGCCATGGCGGCGAAGCTCGAGGAGCAGGGCCTCGAGCTCGAGCCGGGGAAGCTTCCCCGGCTCGCAGTCAAGGCATCCTCACGCGGCCGGGCGATCGTGCCGCCGGAGCGCGTGCGCTATCTGGCCGAAATCGCCGAGATGGTGCGCGGCTACCACCGGTTGGTCGATACCCAGGCGCGCATCGCGCGCGAACGGCAGTCGCTCAAAACGGCCAAAAGCCTGTTCGAGAAAGCCGGCAAGGCGGCGGCCGATTTCGATGAGCTGATCGCGGCCAAGCACGGCGAGCTCAGCGCGGCCGCGGCCAAGCTGCTCGATCAATGGCCGAAGACCCGCGAGCTGTATGCGCAGGATGAGTACGTCGTGAAGATTCGCGACAAGGAGATTCGCACGCGCCTGAATCACGAGTCGCTCTCCGGCACCAAGATCCGCAAAGTGGTGCTGCCGCGGTTCGAGGACGACGGGGAGGTGCTGCGGTTTCTGATGAAGGAAAACGTGCCCGGCTCCTTCCCGTACACCGCGGGCGTATTTGCGTTCAAGCGCGAGGGCGAGGACCCGACGCGCATGTTCGCCGGCGAGGGCGATGCCTACAAGACCAACCAGCGCTTCAAGCGGCTGTCCGAGGGGATGCCGGCGCATCGTCTGTCCACAGCCTTCGATTCGGTGACCTTGTACGGCTCCGATCCCGCCCCGCGGCCCGACATCTACGGCAAGGTCGGCAATTCCGGCGTTTCGATCGCCACCCTCGACGACATGAAGGTGCTGTATTCCGGGTTCGACCTGTGCGCGCCGACCACCTCGGTGTCGATGACCATCAACGGTCCGGCGCCGATCATCCTCGCCATGTTCATGAACACCGCCATCGAGCAGCAGCTCGAGAAGTTCCAGCAGCAGAATGGCCGCGATGCGACGGAAGATGAGATCGAGAAGATCAAGGCCTGGACCCTGTCGATGGTGCGCGGCACGGTGCAGGCGGACATATTGAAGGAGGATCAGGGGCAGAACACCTGCATTTTCTCCACCGAATTCGCCCTCAAGATGATGGGCGACATCCAGGAATATTTCGTCCATCACCGGGTGCAGAATTTCTACTCGGTCTCGATCTCCGGGTATCACATCGCCGAAGCGGGCGCGAATCCGATCTCCCAGCTTGCCTTCACCCTGGCGAACGGCTTCACGTACGTCGAATCGTATCTGGCGCGCGGCATGCACATCGACGATTTCGCGCCGAATCTGTCGTTCTTCTTCTCCAACGGCATGGATCCGGAATACACGGTGATCGGACGCGTCGCGCGCCGTATTTGGGCCGTCGCCATGAAGAACAAGTACGGCGCGAACGAACGCAGCCAGAAGCTCAAGTATCACGTGCAGACCTCGGGCCGTTCCCTGCATGCGCAGGAAATGGCGTTCAACGACATCCGCACGACCTTGCAGGCGCTGTGTGCGATCTATGACAACTGCAACAGCTTGCATACCAATGCCTATGACGAGGCGGTCACCACGCCCACCGAGGAGAGCGTGCGCCGCGCGATGGCGATCCAACTCATCATCAATCGCGAGTGGGGCCTGGCGAACAATGAAAATCCGAACCAGGGCAGCTTTGTCGTCGAGGAGCTCACCGACCTGGTCGAGGAGGCAGTGCTGAAGGAGTTCGACGCCATTGCGAGCCGTGGTGGCGTTCTCGGCGCCATGGAAACCGGCTACCAGCGCGGCAAGATCCAGGATGAGTCCCTGTACTACGAACACAAGAAGCACGACGGCTCGTATCCCATCATCGGCGTCAACACGTTTCGCGCTCCGCACGGCGATGCGGTGCCTCAGACGATCGAGCTCGCCCGCTCGAGCGATGCGGAGAAGCAATCCCAGATCAAGCGTCTGGAGCATTTCCAGGGCCGCAATGCTCATGCCGCGCCCCGGGTGCTCGAGCGTCTGCGCCGCACCGTCATCGAGAACGGCAACACCTTCGATGTGCTGATGGAGGCGGTGCGCAGCTGTTCGCTCGGACAGATCACGAACACGCTGTACGAAGTCGGCGGACGCTATCGCCGCAACATGTAGGACCAGCGCGCGGCAAGCAGGTCTTGTTTCGCCACCACTAAAGGATCGAGGTCAAGTCGAACATGCGTGAGTACCAGGCGCCCTTGGCGGATATGCAATTCGTCCTGCGCGAGATCGTGGATCAGGAGCTGCTCGGACAGCTGCCCGGATTCGAAGAGCTCTCGCAGGATCTGGCGGAGGCCATCCTCGAGGAGGCCGCGAAGTTCGCGGGCGGTGTCCTGTCGCCCCTCAATCGCAGCGGCGATCTGGAGGGTGTTCGCTGGGAGGACACCAAGGTGATCACCGCGTCGGGCTGGAAGGAGGCGTACGCGCAATTCGTCGCCGCCGGCTGGAATTCCCTGTCGTGCACCCCCGAGTTCGGAGGCCAGAATCTTCCGCGCGCGCTCTCGGCGCTGGTCGAGGAGATGTGGAACGGCGCCAACATGGCCTTTACGCTGTGCCCGATGCTCACGCGCGGTGCGATCGAGGCAATCGAGCTGCGCGGGTCGCATCGACTGAAGTCGGTCTATCTGCCGAAGATGGTCTCCGGTGAGTGGACCGGCACCATGAATTTGACCGAGCCCCAGGCCGGCTCCGACCTGGCGGCCGTGCGCACGCGGGCCGAACCGACCGGCGACGGCCGCTACAAGCTCGAGGGTCAGAAGATCTTCATCACCTACGGGGAGCACGACCTGGCCGGGAACATCATCCACATGGTGCTGGCCCGCACACCCGGTGCGCCCGAAGGCGTCAAGGGCATTTCACTGTTCCTGGTGCCGAAGTACCTGGTGGAAGAGGACGGCTCGCTTGGCGCGCGCAATGACGTGCGCTGCATCTCGGTCGAGCACAAGCTCGGCATCCACGCGAGTCCAACTTGCGTTCTCGCCTACGGGCAAAACGGCGGCGCCATCGGCGAGCTGATCGGCGAGGAAAATCGCGGCCTGGAGTATATGTTCATCATGATGAATGCGGCGCGCTACGCCGTCGGCCTCGAAGGCATCGGCATTTCGGAGCGCGCCTTCCAAAGTGCGTTGACGTATGCGCAGGAGCGCATCCAGGGGACCGAGATCGGCGCGCGCGCACGAGCGCGCGTTCCGATCGTCCAGCATCCGGACGTGCGCCGCATGCTGATGCTGCTGAAATCAGAGACCGAAGCGATGCGAGCGCTCGCCGGCGTCGTCGCCGTGTCCCTGGATGCCGCCCGATTGCATCCGGACGAGACCGAGCGGCGCCGCCACCAGGCATTTGCGGACTTGATGATTCCGATCGTCAAGGGTTGGTGCACCGAGAATTCGGTCGAACTCGCCTCGCTGGCCGTGCAGGTTCACGGCGGCATGGGATTCATCGAGGAGACCGGCGTGGCGCAGCAGTTGCGCGATGCGCGCATCACGCCCATCTACGAAGGTACGACCGGAATTCAGGCAAACGATCTGATCGGCCGCAAGCTGGCGCGCGACGGCGGCAGCACTGCGCGGCTTGTCATTGCGCAGATGCGTGAATTGCAAGGCGCGCTCGCGAAAGCACCCGGTCTCCCGGGTGTTGCCGCGGTTTTTTCGGGCGCCGTCGATGCGCTCGAGCGCGCAGTCGGCTATGCGGCCGCCAACTACGACGCCGACGTTCGCAGTGTGGCCGTCGGTGCAGTTCCACTGCTGAAGTTGTTCGGTATCGTGGCGGCAGGATGGCAGCTGTTGCGCTCGGCGCTGATCGCACAGCAGCGCCTCGACGCTCCGCAGCAGGCGAACCTGCCCGCGACGTTTTACGAGGCCAAAATTGCCACCGCGCGCTTCTACACGGACCACGTGCTGGCACAGGCCCCGGGGTTGGCGCATACCGTCGT
This sequence comes from uncultured Gammaproteobacteria bacterium, assembly GCA_963843295.1. Taxonomy (GTDB): domain Bacteria; phylum Pseudomonadota; class Gammaproteobacteria; order Steroidobacterales; family Steroidobacteraceae; genus Bog-1198. The sequence goes on from CAWJJP010000013.1 coordinate 179,837, forward strand.
GCAAGGTGCCGCGGGGGCGCTCGCAAGCGGCGTCTTGTAGGGGCCTAAGTGGACCCGCGCTATCCCCATCGCATCGTTTGCCTCACCGAGGAGCCGACCGAGGTTCTCTATGCCCTCGGCGAGCAAGAGCGAATCGTCGGCATCTCCGGCTTCACGGTACGGCCGCCGCAGGCGCGGCGCGAAAAACCCAAGGTTTCAGCCTTCACCAGCGCGAAGCTCGATCGGATCCTCGCGCTCGACCCGGATTTGGTGATCGGCTTTTCCGATATCCAGGCCGATATCGCCGCGGCGTTGATCAAAGCCGGCATCGAAGTGTGGATCAGCAATCATCGTTCGGTGACCGGCATCTTGAGCTACGTGCGCCGTCTCGGAGCGCTGGTCGGTGCCGCGGGACGCGCCGAGCGGTATGCGCTCGAACTCGAACAGGGCATCGAGAATGTGCGGCTGCAGTCCGCACGGTTCGCGCGCCGTCCGCGCGTCTATTTCGAGGAATGGGACGAGCCCATGATCAGCGCCATCCGCTGGGTGAGCGAGCTCATCGGCATCGCCGGCGGCGATGATGTGTTTCCGGAACGGGCTGCTTGCTCGTTGGGCAGGGACCGCATTCTGGGCGATCCCACGGAGGTGGTGCGCCGGGCACCGGATATCATCATCGGTTCCTGGTGCGGCAAACGGTTCCGCCCCGCGCAGGTGGCGGGGCGCACCGGTTGGGAAGGGGTGCCCGCGGTGCGCGATGGCGAGCTGCACGAAATCAAGTCCCCCTTGATTCTGCAGCCCGGACCGGCGGCCCTCACCGACGGATTGGCCGCCTTGAGCGCGGTGTGCAAGCGCTGGGCCGACCGGCAAGCCGCAGCCACCGCCGCGTGACGGCCCGGCGCGCGCCGCCGTTCAGCGCGGCTGCATGCGAATGGCGCCGTCCAGGCGGATGATCTCGCCGTTCAGCGTCGGAATCTCCACGATCGACTGCACCAGCTGCGCGAATTCCTCGGGTTTGCCGAGGCGCGGCGGAAAGGGCACTTGCGTCCCCAACGAGTCCTGCACTTCCTTCGACAGGCTCGCGAGCATCGGCGTCATGAAGATACCGGGGGCGATCGCCATGCAGCGAATGCCGAAGGCGGCGAGTTCCCGGGCGATGGGCAGCGTCATGCCGGCGATGCCGGCCTTGGTCGCCGAATAGGCGACCTGGCCTATCTGGCCTTCGAACGCCGCGACCGAAGCGGTATGAATCAACACGCCGCGTTCGCCCTCCTCATTGGGGGCGTTGCCGCGCATGATGGCAGCGGCGGCCTTGTCGCAAAGGAACGTTCCCACCAAATTCACCCGAACCACCTTCTCGAAGTACTCTCCGCTCATCGGCCCCTCCTTGCCGAGAAGCTTGCCGACGCCGACCACGCCCGCGCAGTTGACGAGAAGATTGATTCCCTGCATCGCATCGCGCGCGGCCGCCATGGCGGCGTTGACCTGCGATTCGACGGCGACGTCGCACTTGAAGAAGGTTGCACCGATCTCCTTCGCGACCTTTTCGCCGGCCGCCTCCTGCAAATCGAGTATCACGGCCCGCCCGCCTTGGGCGACGACACGCTCGGCTACGGCGCGTCCCAGGCCCGACGCCCCTCCGGTGACCACCGCCAACGTACGACTGATTTTCATAAGCTAACCTTACTTGAGACTGATGGTGGTGTTCACACCCGACGAGACGCTGCCGTCTTCGAACCAGCGCGAGGTGATGGTCTTGGTCTGGGTATAGAACTGCACCGCCTGTTTGCCGTAGGGCCCGAGGTCGCCGAGCTTCGAGCCGCGCGACCCGGTGAAGCTGAAGAACGGCACCGGAACGGGAATGGGGACGTTGATGCCCACTTGCCCCACGTCGATTTCACTCTGGAATTTGCGGGCGGCGGCGCCGCTTTGCGTGAAGATGCCGGTGCCGTTGCCGAAGGGGTTGTTGTTGACGAGGGTGATCGCCTCGTCCAGGCTGTTCACGCCGACGATCACCATCACCGGTCCGAAAATCTCGGTGGTGTAGATTTTCATGGTGGGCGTCACGCCGGAGAAAACGGTCGGTCCGATGAAGTTGCCCTTCTCGTACCCGGCGACCTTGATCGTGCGCCCGTCCAATTCCAGCTTGGCGCCTTCCGCTATGCCGGATTCGATCAGCCCGAGAATTCGCTGCTTCGCATTCTTCGAGACCACCGGACCCAAATCCGCACCCTTTTCGACTCCCGCGTTGACCTTGAGAGTCTTCGCCTTCGTCACGATATCGGGTACCCACTTCTGCGCCTCGCCAACCAGCACCGTGACCGAGGTCGCCATGCACCGCTGTCCGGCCGCTCCGAACGTTGCACCGACCAGCGCATTCAGCGACTGCTCCTTGTTGGCATCGGGCAGCACCACGGCGTGATTCTTCGCACCCATCATGCACTGCACACGCTTGCCATGTTGCGATGCCAGGTCATAGACATGCGTCCCCACGGCGGTCGAGCCGACGAATGAGACCGCCGCGATGTCCGGGTGGGTGCACAGGGCGTCCACCGCGCGTTTGCCGCCATGAACGATATTGAGCACACCGGGGGGCACACCTGCCTGCAGCGCGAGGTCGGCCAGGAGCATCGGGGTCATCGGGTCCTGTTCGGAGGGCTTGAGGACGAAGGTGTTGCCGCAGACGATGGCCATCGGAAACATCCACAGCGGAATCATCGCCGGAAAATTGAACGGTGTGATGCCGGCACAGACGCCGATCGGCTGACGAATCGTGTAAGTGTCCACGCCGCCCGCGACGTTTTCCGCGAACTCGCCCAATTGCAGGGTGCCGATCGAGCAGGCGTGCTCGACCACCTCGAGGCCCCTGAACACATCACCCTCGGCATCGGCCAGGGTCTTGCCCTGCTCGGCACTCAGGGTCTGCGCGATTCGCCCCATGTGCTCGCGCACCAGAGCCTGCAGCTTGAGCATGATGCGCGCGCGAGCGGCGATCGGCGTATTTTTCCAGCTTTTATAGGCTTCCTTGGCCGAAGCCACGGCGGCGTTGATTTCCGCATCGGTGGCGAATGGAACTTGCGCCAGCACTTCCTGGGTCGCCGGATTGACGACATCGTGCCATTCACTGGTCTGCGACTCGACGAACTTGCCCTGCAGCAGCATCTTGACCGTGGGCGGGTGCTCCGCGACCACCGCTGGTTTGATTGTCATGAAAGTACCCCTACGTGATTCCCACCGTCGGACCGGGAGCCGAGGTTTGGGTCGCCTAGTTTAGCCTGACATGCAGCCGAGAGGCAGGCCCGCGAGGTAAACTCGCCATAATGCAACAGCCATCAGTCGCGCTGAGTCCGGAAGGCATCGCCCAGTTCCCCCGGGCGGAACCCGGCACGATCGCCATCTGTTTCGTCGCCGCGGCGCTTGAGAGCGTACGGGCGCGAAACCTCGATGCCGACCAGCTGCTGCTCGCGGCCGGACTGAATCCGAGCCTGCTGCATGTGCCTCAGGCCCGGGTATCGGTCAAGCACTACGGGGAGTTGTGGCGGCGGGTGGCTCTGGCGCTTGACGATGAGTTCTTCGGACAGGATTCGCGCCGCATGAAGGCGGGCAGCTTTGCCCTGCTTTGCCACTCGGTGTTGAACTGCAAGAGCCTCGCCCAGGCATTGGACCGCACCCTGCGTTTCTACGGCGTCATCCTCGATGACATTGCGGGCTCGTTGCTCCGCGATGCGGCGGAGGCAAAGATCCTTCTCAAAGAGCGCGACCCGGCCCAACCGCATCGGCCGTTTGCCCATGAAGTGCTGCTCATGCTCATCCACGGCCTCGCCTGCTGGTTGGTCGGACGGCGAATCCCGATCCTGCGCGCCCAGTTCAGCTACCCCGAACCCGCGCATGGTGCGGAATACCGTCTCATGTACTGTAACGAGTTGGCATTCGACCAACCGTTCACCGCCATCGCCTTCGATGCGTATTATCTGACCTTACCGGTGGTGCAGAACGAACATACCCTCAAGGAGTTCCTGCGCACGGCACCGGAGAATATTCTGGTCAAATACAAGAACGGGAGCAGCTTGAGTGCGCGAATCCGCCGGCGGCTGCGCCAGACCCTGCCCGGCGATGTGCCGGACTTCGACACGCTCGCCGCGGAACTGAACATGACCGCCGTCACGCTGCGGCGCCGGCTGCGCGAAGAGGGCGCCTCCTATCAGGAAATCAAGGATCAGTTGCGGCGGGATCTTGCCATCAGCTATTTGAGCCACTCCCGCCGCAGCGTCGTCGATATTGCACTCGAGCTCGGGTTCTCGGAGCGCAGCGCCTTCCATCGCGCCTTTCGCAAGTGGACCGGCGCCTCGCCGGGAGAGTTCCGACGCGGCCTGCAGAGTTGAGCCGGTCGGGACCCGGTTCGGCGGCCCAAGCGGGCCCGTTCATGTGGCAATTTCGCTCAACTGTTTTGATTGATTTGGTCATTCGGTCGCAGGGACCTTGTCTTATAGTTTTAGGCAGGCGAGGGAGCGGTTTATGGCAATTGTGAGTGTGTCGTCCCCGATCAACTCTCCGGGGGCTCGCTTGCGCGCCGCCGTTGCGGACGAACGTCCGCTGCAGGTGGTCGGGTCGATCAACGCGTACGCGGCGCGGATGGCGGCGGCCTCTGGCTTCAAAGCCATTTACCTCTCGGGGGGCGGGGTCGCCGCGAATTCACTGGGGGTTCCCGACCTCGGGATCAGCTCGTTGGACGATGTGCTCATCGACATCCGGCGCATCACCGATGCCTGCGCGCTGCCGCTGTTGGTGGACGCCGACACCGGCTGGGGCGGGGCATTCAATATCGCACGCAGCGTGAAATCCATCGCCAAGTTCGGCGCCGCGGGGCTGCACCTCGAAGACCAAGTGCAGGCCAAGCGTTGCGGTCATCGGCCCGGAAAGGAAATCGTCTCGAAGCAGGAAATGGTGGACCGCATCAAGGCGGCCGTCGATGCGCGCAACGATCCGCAATTCGTCATCATGGCGCGTACCGACGCGTTGGCGGTGGAGGGCATCGACAGCGCCATCGAGCGTGCGGTTGCCTGCGTCGAGGCAGGCGCCGACATGATCTTTCCCGAGGCCATGACGGAGCTTTCGATGTACCGCCGCTTCAAGGACGCGGTCAAGGTTCCCATCCTTGCGAACATCACCGAATTCGGACACACGCCGCTCTACACCCGCGATGAGTTGGCCTCGGTGGGCGTCGACATCGTCCTCTACTGCTGTTCTGCCTATCGAGCCATGAATGCCGCGGCGCTCGCCACCTATCAGGCCATTCGGCGCGACGGCACCCAGAAGAACGTGCTGGACCGGATGCAAACCCGCGCCGATCTGTATCGATATCTCGACTACCATGCGTACGAGGCAAAATTGGACGAGCTGTTTGCGGGGGGGAGGGAAAAATGAGCGAAAGTCAGGCGGGCGCCTTCAAACCGAAGAAATCCGTGGCTCTTTCGGGCGTCACCGCCGGCAACACGGCGCTCTGCACGGTGGGCAAGACCGGCAACGATCTGCACTACCGCGGGTATGACATCCTCGACATCGCGACCGAGTGCGAGTTCGAGGAGATCGCATATCTGCTGGTGCATGAGAAGTTGCCGAACAGGAGCGAATTGGCTGCCTACAAGGCAAAGCTCAAATCGCTGCGAGTGCTGCCCGCGCCGGTGCTGACCGTGCTGGAACAGCTGCCCGCCGCCAGCCATCCGATGGATGTGCTGCGCACGGGGGTATCGGCGCTCGGCTGTTGTGTGCCCGAAGCGCCTGAACATCCGGTCGAGGCTGCACGAGATCTCGCCGACCGCTTATTGGCGTGTCTCGGGTCCATGCTCTGCTACTGGTATCACTTCGCGGTCAACGGGCGGCGCATCGAGGTGCAGACGGACGACGATTCCATTGGTGCGCACTTCCTGCACCTGCTTCACGGCCAGAAGCCCCCGGCGCAATGGGTGCGGGCCATGCACACCTCGCTGAATCTCTATGCCGAACACGAGTTCAATGCATCCACCTTCACCGCCCGTGTCATCGCGGGGACAGGCTCGGATTTGTATTCGTGCATCGTGGGGGCGATCGGCGCGCTGCGCGGGCCGAAACACGGTGGCGCGAACGAGGTGGCGTACGAGATCCAAAGCCGTTATGCCGACCCCGCGGAGGCCGAGGAGGACATCAGGCGGCGTGTCGCCGCCAAGGAAGTCATCATCGGGTTTGGCCATCCGGTCTATACCATTTCCGATCCGCGCAACCAGATCATCAAGGAGGTCGCGCGGGCGCTCGCGCTCGCGGCCGACGATACCCGGGCATTCACGGTCGCGGAGAGGATCGAGGCCGTCATGAAGGACAGCAAGAACATGTTTGCGAATCTGGATTGGTTCTCCGCCGTCTCGTACCATCTGATGGGCGTACCGACCGCGATGTTCACGCCCTTGTTCGTCATCAGCCGCACCTCGGGCTGGGCCGCGCACATCATCGAACAACGCATCGACGGCAAGATCATCCGTCCGAGCGCGAACTACATCGGACCCGAGAACCTCAAGTTCCGTCCTCTGGCCGAGCGCCCGTAACACGAAAAGGCATTCATGTCGCACGATATCAAGTCCGCCGAACGGCCCGCGCCCGATCCGCTGCTCGCTGCCATCGCCGACTATGCGCTGAGCTACGAGATCAAGAGCGATTTAGCCTATGAGACCGCGGCGTACTGCCTGATGGACACGCTGGCGTGCGGCTTTCAGGCATTGAAATATCCGGCGTGCACCAAGCTCATGGGTCCGGTCGTGCCGGGCGCCGCGCTCGCGGGGGGCGCCCGCGTTCCGGGCACCTCGTATGAACTCGACCCCATCAACGCGGCCTTCAATATCGGCGCCATGATTCGTTGGCTGGATTTCAACGACACGTGGCTCGCCGCCGAATGGGGTCACCCGTCGGACAACCTCGGCGGCATTCTCGCGGTCGCCGATTACCTGTCGCGCGGCGGCAAGCCGCTGAAGGTGCGGGATGTCCTCACCGGCATGATCAAGGCCCACGAAGTACAGGGCGTGCTGGCATTGGAGAATAGCTTCAACCGGGTGGGGCTCGATCATGTGCTGCTGGTTCGCGTCGCATCGACCGCCGTCGCCACGGTGCTGCTCGGGGGCAACCGGGAGCAGGTCCTCAACGCGGTGTCGAACGCCTGGATCGACGGCGGCGCGCTGCGCACCTACCGGCATGCGCCGAATACCGGATCGCGCAAGAGCTGGGCCGCCGGCGATGCGACCAGCCGTGCCGTCCGCCACGCGCTGTTCGCGCTCAAGGGCGAGATGGGCTATCCGTCCGCGTTGTCGGCCAAGACGTGGGGCTTCCAAGACGTGCTGTTCAAGGGCAAGGCCTTGAGCTTGCCGCAGCCGTTCGGCAGCTACGTGATGGAAAACGTGCTCTTCAAAATCTCCTTTCCCGCGGAGTTCCACGCGCAGACCGCGGTGGAAGCGGCGATGATGCTGCACGAGAAGGTGCGCGGGAAGATCGATCAGATTGACCGCGTGATCATCGAGACGCAGGAGCCGGGTGTGCGCATCATCGACAAAACCGGGCCGCTCGCGAATCCGGCGGACCGCGACCACTGTATTCAATACATGGTCGCGATCCCGCTGTTGTTCGGCAGGCTCACCGCGGCGGATTACGAGGATCAGGTCGCGCAGGATCCACGCGTCGATGTCCTGCGCGCCAAGATGCAAGTCCGGGAAAATCCGGTATTTACACAGGAATACTACGCGGCCGACAAGCGCTACATCGGCAATGCCGTGCAGGTCTTCTTCAAGGATGGAACGGCGAGCGAGCGCGTTCAAGTCGACTATCCCATCGGGCATCGCAAGCGGCGCGCCGAAGGCATGCCGATTCTCGTCAAGAAATTCGAAACCAGCGTCGCGGCTCACTTCGGTGCCAAACAAAGCGAGGCGATCAAAAGGATGTTCGCGGATCGTACTGCGCTCGGGGGGATGGCGGTGAGCGATTTCGTGGCGCAGCTGGTGAGCGCCGCCTGACCCCTACGCCATCGACGGCGCCCTTGGCAAGGGGCAAAAAATACCGCTCGGCGGCCGGGGATTATGACGCATCGAGCTTGCCGTAGACCCGTGCCTGTCGGGATAGTGGCAGAATGAATCAGCCCGTTCGACCGAATCCCGACGACTGGGTTTCCCGAGCCCCGTCCGGCACGCCTGCGTTGCGGCCCGAACGGCGCGGTCGCTACGACCGGCGGCGGCGCCTCTGGTGGTCGCTGCTCTACGGCAGCTTCAATCCCCGGCGCCGCAGGCCCTCGCGCCGCAGCGGCGAATCCCGCTTCCAGACCCTCGATTGGCACGCCGCCCACCTGCTCGCCGTGGCGCTCGGGATCTTGATTTTGAACGTCGCGGACGCATTTCTAACCGTGGCGCTCATTTCCGGCGGCGCGATTGAAGTGAATCCCGTCATGGCGGTGCTCGTGTCGGGAAGCGTTGCGGTGTTCGTGGCGTTGAAAATGGCCGTCACCGGAACGAGCGTGGTGCTGATGGTGTTTCTCGCACGCTATCGGTTCATGCGTCTGGTGCGAGTCGACTTCGTGCTGTACGTGATCTTCGTGGCCTATGCGGCATTGATCGTCTACGAGCTGCAGATGCTGCAAAGAGTCTTTGCGGTGCATGAACTGTAGTTTTTGCTGGCGCGGTCACATTCCATATTGTGTCTCGTTGAGCTAAACTAACACTTGCGGCTAAGTCGCTTTTTATCTCCTATCACATTGATCTATTTGAGCTTTTTGCCCGTCGAATACACCCATGAGCGAATCACTTGCGGATCAACTGGCTGCCACGGCTCTGTTTGGCGGGAATGCCGATTTCATCGAGGAGCTCTACGCGCAGTTTCTGAAGGATCCGAAGAGCGTTGATCCGGGCTGGAGTCGCTACTTCCAGGGATTGAAGGCGGCCGGGGCGAGCGAAGCCGATCATCGCGCAATTCGCGAGAAGCTCCTGCAGCGCCTGCAACTGAAAAAGGCAGCTGGTGCCAACGGGGTGACGAGCGGTGCCGCCGAGGCAGCGAGTGCCAAACAGGGCGCAGTCTCCCGACTGACCCAGGTGTATGCGAACCGGGGGCATCTGATTGCGCAGTTGGACCCGTTGGGTCTCGAGCAGCGGCCCAGGCCCTATGTTCTCGATCTGGAGTATTTTGGCCTGTCCCAGGCGGATCTCGAGACGGAATTCTTCACCGGCAGCCGCACCGATGCCATTCCGGCTCGCAGCAAGCTCAAGGACATTCTCGCCACCCTCAAATACATTTATACCGACACCATCGGCGCCGAATTCGCGCACGTTTCGAACAGCGACGAGCGGCTGTGGTTGCAGGATCAATTTCAATCGGCGCGGATGCAGTTTCGCTTCAGCGCCGCGGAGAAGAAGAATATCCTCTGGCAGCTGACCGCGGCCGAGGGGCTGGAGCGCTACCTGCACACCAAGTACGTGGGCCAGAAGCGCTTCTCGCTCGAGGGTGGCGATAGCCTCATCCCGCTGCTCGATACGTTGGTGCAGCAGGCGGGCAAAACTGGCATCGAAGAGACCATCGTCGGGATGGCGCATCGCGGCCGTCTCAACGTGCTGGTGAACCTGCTCGGTAAATCACCGAAGGATTTGTTCAGCGAATTCGAAGGGCGCTACGACATTGCGAACCTGCGCGGCTCGGGGGACGTCAAGTATCACAAGGGATTCTCGGCCGACCTCAAGACCGATTGGGGCAACGTGCACGTCGCGCTCGCCTTCAACCCCTCGCATCTCGAGGTCGTCAATCCCGTGGTGGAGGGGTCGGTGCGCGCGCGTCAAGAGCGGCGCTCCGATACGAAGGGCGACAAAGTGCTCGCGGTGCAAATTCACGGCGACGCGGCGTTCGCCGGCCAGGGCGTCGTCATGGAGACCCTGCAGCTCTCCCAGGCACGCGGCTTCTACACCGGCGGTTCGGTTCACATCATCATCAACAATCAGGTCGGCTTCACCACCAGCGATGCGCGCGATTCACGCTCGACCTTGTACTGCTCCGATGTCGCGAAAATGGTGGAAGCGCCGATTTTTCACGTCAATGCGGACGACCCCGAAGCGGTGTGCTTCGTGGCGCGCTTCGCGCTCGCGTATCGCATGAAGTTCCACAAGGATGTGGTGATCGATCTCGTGTGCTACCGCCGCCATGGTCATAACGAGGCAGACGAGCCGGCGGCCACCCAGCCGGTGATGTACCAGGTCATCCGCAAGAAGCCGACTGCGCGGCAGCTCTACGCCGATAAGCTCCTCGCCGAGCGGGTGCTGGCGGCGGCCGAAGCGACAGCCATGATCGAGCAGTATCGGACCGGTTTGGATGAGGGCAAGCCGCAGGCTCGCGCTGCACTCGGCCTGATCGGCAACCAGTACACCGTCGATTGGAGCGAATATCTAGGGGCCGATTGGTCGGAGCCCGTCAGAACCGCGGTCGAGATGAGCCGCTTGCGCGCACTCGGTCGCGCAATCACCACGTACCCTGCAGACTGGAAGCTGCATCCGCGCGTCCTCGCCGTCATGCAGGCGCGCGAGCGCATGGTTGCGGGCGACCTCGCCCTCGATTGGGGTTGCGCCGAAAACCTCGCCTACGCGAGCCTGCTTCAAGATGGTTACCCCGTACGTCTGACCGGGCAGGATAGCGGCCGCGGCACGTTCTTTCATCGCCACGCGGTGCTGCATGACCAGACCACCGGCCGCCGCTACGTGCCGCTGCAACACGTCGCCAGTAATCAGCCCTCCTTCAGGGTGATCGATTCGGTGCTGTCCGAAGAGGCGGTGATGGGTTTCGAGTATGGGTTTTCCACCACCGAGCCGCGCTGCTTGACGGTTTGGGAGGGGCAGTTCGGGGACTTCGCCAACGGCGCGCAAGTGATCATCGACCAGTTCATCAGCTCGGGCGAGGCGAAGTGGGGCAGGGTGTCCGGTATCACACTGTTCCTGCCCCATGGTTATGAGGGGCAGGGCCCGGAACACTCCTCGGCGCGCCTCGAGCGATTCCTGCAGCTCTGTGCGGAGTACAACATGCAGGTATGCGTGCCCTCGACTCCCGCGCAAATGTTTCACATGCTGCGGCGGCAGATGGTACGGCCGTTACGCAAGCCGCTCATCATCATGACGCCCAAAAGCCTGCTGCGCCATCCGTTGTCGGTGTCGCGGTTGGAAGAGCTCGCCGCCGGCGGCTTTCGGACTGTCATCGATGAAATCGATGAGGTGCAGCCCGCCGCGGTTACGCGCGTCGTGCTCTGCAGCGGCAAGGTGTATTTCGACTTGTTGAAAGCGCGGCGCGACGCGAAGTTGCAAACGGTCGCCATCGTCCGGCTCGAGCAGCTTTATCCGTTTCCGTCCGAGGAGTACGAGGCGATCATTCGCAAATACGACAATGCACGCGAGATCGTCTGGTGTCAGGAAGAGCCGCAGAATCAGGGCGCGTGGTACCAGATCCGACACCGGCTGCAGACGCCGCTCGGTCCGAAGGATGAGCTCCTGTACGCCGGTCGGGCCGGCGCGGCGGCACCCGCCACCGGGATTGCGGCCCTGCACGAACAACAACAGAAAAATCTGGTGACGGCGGCGCTGCAAGGCGTGCCGCCGGAAGAGACTTCACGACAAACGATGCGCCTGCCGACGGCCTCCAGGACGGGGACATGACAATCGAAGTGCGCGTGCCGCAGCTGCCGGAATCCGTGGCCGACGCCACGCTGGTCTCGTGGCACAAAAAGCCCGGCGATGCCGTGGCGCGCGATGAGAATCTGGCGGACCTCGAGACCGACAAGGTGGTGCTCGAGGTGCCCGCACCCACGGGCGGCGTGCTGAAGGACATCAAGGTGGCCGACGGTACGAAAGTAACGAGCGGCCAGATCCTGGCGCTGCTCGAGGAAGGTGCGAGCGCGACGCCCTCGGCGGGCGCCGGCGCGCCGGCCGGATCAGGCGCACAGGCCGCGGCGGCCGGCACCGGCGGCGCTGCCGCTGCCAAGTTGAGCCCTGCCGCCAAGCGAGTGGTGGAGGAGAACAAGGTAGATCCCAAATCGGTGCCCGGATCCGGGCGCGACGGCAGGGTCTCGAAGTCGGACGTCGTGAATTATCTGCACACCCAGGACGCGCCCGTGCCCCCATCGGCCCCGTCCCCAGCCCCGGCAACTCCTACGCCGGCCGCAAAATCACCGCCACCGGCCGCGAAATCGCCCGCACCGGCGGCACCCGCCGGAGCAAGCGTGCGCGGAGCCAGGGCGGATCAGCGCGTGCCCATGACGCGCCTGCGTGCGCGCATTGCCGAACGCATGGTGCAGGCGCAAGCGACCCAGGCCTTGCTGACCTCGTTCAACGAGGTGGATCTGAAGAGCGTGAGCGATTTGCGGGCGCGCTACAAAGATCCCTTCGAGAAGCAGCACGGGGTGAAGCTCGGGTTCATGTCGTTCTTCGTGAGGGCCTGCGTCGAGGCGTTGAAGAAGTTTCCCTCGGTGAATGCCTCCGTGGAAGGAAGCGACATCGTGTACCACGAATATTTCGACGTTGGTGTCGCCGTTTCGACCGATCGCGGTCTGATCGTGCCCATCTTGCGCGACGCAGATCAGTTGAGCTTCGCCGAGATCGAGAAATCGATCGCTAATTTCGCCTCGCGGGCCCGAGCCGGCTCGATCACAATGGAGGAGTTGACGGGAGGCACGTTTACCATCACCAACGGCGGGGTATTCGGATCGCTGCTGTCGACCCCCATCGTGAATTCCCCGCAGAGTGCCATTCTCGGGATGCATAAGATTCAAGATCGCCCGGTCGTCGTCGATTCGCAGGTTGCGATCCGCCCCATGATGTACGTTGCATTGACGTACGACCACCGCCTCATTGATGGACGCGAAGCGGTGCAGTTCCTGGTCACCGTCAAGCAGTGCCTGGAAGACCCTGCGCGAATGGTGCTCGGCCTGTGAGCGAGACGTTCGACGTGGTGGTGATCGGCGCGGGTCCGGCCGGCTATCCGGCGGCCATTCGCGCCGGACAAAACAAGTTGAAAGTGGCTTGTGTGGATGAGTGGAAGAATTTCGACGGCAGTCTGGCGTTCGGCGGAACGTGCCTGAACGCCGGCTGTATCCCCTCCAAAGCCTTGCTCGAATCCTCCGAGCTGTACGTGCGTGCAAAGGAGGAGTTCTCGGTTCACGGCATCAAACTCGGCAACATCGAGCTCGATCTCGCCGCCATGCAAAAGCGCCGGGCGTCGGTCGTGAAGACCATGACCGGGGGCATCGTGGCGTTGTTCAAGGCCAATGGGGTGGTGGGTATCCACGGGCACGGACGCCTGCTGCCGGGGAACAAGGTGCTCGTCACAGCCGCGGACGGCGCCGAACGGGTCTTGCAGGCCAAACATGTCGTGTTGGCATCGGGCTCGGTGCCCATTCGACTGAACAGCGTGCCGCATGACGGCAAGTACGTCATCGATTCCTGGAATGCGCTCGAATTGGACGCCGTCCCCAGGCGGCTCGGGGTCATCGGCGCAGGCGTCATCGGCCTCGAACTCGGCAGCGTCTGGCGCCGATTGGGCAGCGAGGTGACCGTGCTCGAGGCGCTCGATCAACTTCTGCCCATGGTGGATCAGGGCATTGCGAAGGAGGCACAGCGCCATTTCAAGAAGCAGGGACTCGACATCCGCCTCGGTGCCAAGGTGGCGCGTGCAACGGTCGTCGGCGGCGCGGTGGAGGTGGTGTACACCGACGCGCAGGGCGAGCACACCATGACTGTCGACAAGCTCGTGGTCGCCGTGGGGCGCCGACCCTTCACGCAAAACCTGCTGGACGATGCCGCGGGCGTGCGGCTCGACCCGCGCGGCTTCATCGAGGTGGACGAACACTGCCACACGACGGCCTCGAATGTGTGGGCCATCGGCGATGTGGTGCGCGGACCCATGCTCGCCCACAAGGGCAAGGAGGAGGGCATCATGGTGGCCGATCTGATTGCCGGCAACTTCGGGGAAGTGAATTACAAGGTGATACCCTCGGTGATCTACACGGCGCCGGAGATCGCCTGGGTCGGGCAGACGGAGGAGCAAGTCAAGGCTAGCGGCCGCCCCTACAAGGTCGGCACGTTCCCGTTTGCGGCGAGCGGGCGCGCGCGCGCCATGGAAGCGGGGCAGGGCATGGCCAAAATCGTCTCGGCCAGGGACGATGATGAAGTGTTGGGTGTGCACGTGATCGGCCCCATGGCTGGCGAGTTGATCAGCGAGGCGGTTCTCGCCATGGAATACTCGGCGAGCACCGAGGACATCCAACGCACCATCCATGCGCATCCGACTCTGTCGGAGGCCATCCACGAAGCGGCGCTGGCGGTCGACAAGAAAGCCATCGACGGCATCAATCGCTAGGGCGAACCCACTGCAATCGTCAGGGCGAACCCACTGCGCTGCCCGCGCTCGGGAGCCGCATTCCCAGCTGGTCGAACAGGAAGCTATAAACGTCCGCCGCCTGGTTGACGCGAATCGACAGCGCGCTGCCGATGCCGTGACCGGCCTGCGAATTGATGCCGAGGAGCACCGGCCTGCCCGAATCCGTCGCCGCCTGCAGGCGCGCGATCATCTTGCGCGAATGCGCGGGATTGACCCGCCCGTCGGTCGATCCGGTGTGCATGAAAATGGCTGGATACGCCGTTCCGGGCGCCACGTGATGATAGGGCGAATAGGCATAGAGCGCCTTGAACTGCTGCGGGTCCTTCACCGTGCCGAATTCGGTGGTGTTGAACAGCGCCGTTCGGGTCGAGCTCGACGCGCAGCATGTCGTAGATGCCGACCGCGGAGACGACGGCGCGGAACAATTCCGGATGCTGGGTGAACGCGGCGCCCATCAGCAGTCCGCCGTTGCTGCCGCCGATGATGGCGAGGTGCTCGGGATCGTGTAGTGGTGCGCGATCAGGTACTGAGCCGACCGCGATGAAATCGTCGAACACATTCTGCTTGTGCGTCAGCGCGCCCTGCTGGTGCCAGTGCTCGCCGAATTCGCCGCCGCCGCGCAAATTGGCGATGACGAAGACGCCGCCGCCGTCGAGCCATAGGCGCGTCGTCGGCGCCGAGGAAATTGGGGCGTCAGGCTGATGCCGTAGCCGCCATAGCCGTTCAGCAGGACGGGATTGGTGCCGTCGAGCGCGCGTGCTCTTGCGCCGGATGATGTTGAGCGGCATCGGGGTGCCGTCCTTGGAAGTGGCGAACTCGCGCACCACTTCGGCATCGGCGAAGGACACCGGGCTGGTCTGCGCAGCGCGAGTCTCGGTCGGCCTGCGCGTCGCGCTCGTCATAGCGCGAGAAATAGCGGCGGCCGCAGATAGGTCGCGATCGAATAGAGCAGCGTGCCGTCGCCGAGCGGCTCGACCTCGGCGACCGCCGCAACGGCGCGGCAGCGGCAGCTTGCCGCGCGGCTTGCCGTCATGATCGAAGATGGCCACGCGCGATGGGCCGCCGACGAGCTCGCGCACGAAGAGCGCCGTGCCGGCGTGATGACGATCGGGCTCGCCGCCGAACTCTCCGCCGCCGCTGCAGATGCACGCATCCGATTCCGGCACGATGACGCGGCGCGTGCGCGAGTCGGCCGCTCCCGGGCTCGAGCTTGAGCAGCTTGCCGCGCGGCGCAGTCTCTGCCGCGAAACCAGGTACAAGCTGGTCGGTCCGGTCCGATCGTGGCGGCGACGATCTGGTCCTCGAAGTCGCGTGACCTGCGCGCGTCGTCCGCGTCCGGCTGATCACGTAATGCGCGAATTCGCCGCCGTCGCCGTTCGCCACCGATGACCACGACGCGGTCCGGATTGAAGCGGTTGTCGAGGGCGATTTCCGCGACTTTCGGAAAGTCCCTCGCCGAGCACGTAGGCGTCCTTCGACGGCTCGTCGCCCGATGCGATGGAAGTAGACCTGCTGGAAGAAGTGCTGCTCCTCGGCCGGCCGATCGGGTCCGGGGTAGCGCGTGTACCAGAAGCCCTCGCTGTCGGCGCGCCAGGCGAGGCTGCCGCCGGCGGTCGGATACTGCACGCGCGCGATCGCTGCCCGACCGCTGGCGCCGTGTCGCACATCGTAGACGTGCAGGGTGCCGTCTTCGCTGCCGTTCTCCGACAGGGACACCGCGACGAGCTTGCCGTCCGGCGACGGCACGAACCAGTCGATGGCGGTGGTGCCTTTCGGGTTCAGGGCGTTCGGGTCGACGATGATGCGCGGGCCGGGTTCGGCGTCCAGCGGCGGTGTCAGCAGCGCGATCATCGGCTGCTGCTTGGGCGGCTTGGGTGAACAGGGCGAAGATCCGGGCCGACCGCGTGCAGGGGTGAATACGAACTCGAGGTCGTGGAGATCTGGCCATAGGCTGCGTAGATCGGCTGCGCTGCGCCAAGCCATCGAAATAGGCGCCGGGTGCGCGCATCCTGGGCGGCCACTCCATCGTTGACCGCGGGATCGGCGGATCTTCGAGCCAGCGATACGGATCCGAGACGCGCACGCCGAATGATACGTGTCGGCCACCGGATGCAGCGCGGAGGGCGGGGCGCCCGGATCGGCGGCGCGCGATGCGAGCGAGGTGAGGAGCAACGCCGTCAACGCAATACCACGATTCATTTCTCGACCCCTATAATCGGTGTAATGGGGCGGCAGAATGCCACATAACGGCAAGAAGGGCAGCCGGATATATCGGCGCACCAGCAACCTTTCGAGGCAGTAAGCCGCCGCTCCGCCGCGGCGCTATTTCCGGCGCTTGGCGCTTACGATGTTGGGCAACTGTGCGATCCGCCCCAATACCCGCGAGAGCTGGGGCAGACCGGTGATTTGAATTCCGATCTGCATGTGCGCGACATGGTCGCGCCGGTCCGTCACCGTGTTCATGCTCTGAATGCTGATCTTCTCGTCCGCGAGCGCGGCACTCACGTCGCGCACCAGTCCACGCCGATCGAATGCCTGCACCTCGATGTCCACGGGAAATTCGCCGGCCGTAATCTCGCCCCACGCCACCGGCAGCACGCGTGCCGGCGACTTCACGCTGAGCCGTGCCAGGTTCTGGCAGGACTGACTGTGAATGCTCACCCCGCGACCGACGGTGATATAGCCGGAGATCGGCTCCGGCGGCACGGGTTTGCAGCAGCGGGCAAACGTGGACAGCAGATCCCCGATCCCCTGCACGTCGATTTCCGGCTCCCGGGGCGCCCTCGTTCGCACGGCGGGCACATCGGGTGGCCGCGTTTCACGGGCATGCAGCAGGCGTTGGATCGCGCCTGCGACTTGCGCGGTGCTGATCTCGCCCAGCCCGAGAGCCTCGTGCAGGGCCTCCGAACTCGCCAATTTCAGCTCACCCAACAGCTCCGGCATGGGCGCGCTGTGGACCCCGAGGCGCTGCAGCTCGCGATCGAGCATCGCGCGGCCTTCGAGCTTGTTTTGCGACTCGTTTTGCTTGCGGAACCAGGCACGCACCTTGTTGCGATGGCGCGGACTGGCAAGGAAGCGCGGCGCCAGCCAATCCCGCGATGGCTGCGCGGTTTTGGCGGTGATGATCTCGACGGTATCGCTGTTCTTGAGCTGATAATCCAATGTCACCATGCGCCCATTGACCTTGGCGCCGCGCGTCCGATGGCCGAGATCGGTGTGCACCTGATAAGCAAAGTCGAGTGGCGTGCCGCCGACCGGCACATCGACGATCTCGCCCTTGGGCGAGAGCACGTAGACGCGATCCTGGAACAGATCGACGCGCATTCGCTCGAGGAAGTCGCGAGCGCTGTCTCCCTCCACGGGCGCGAGCAGCGCACGCAATTGGTTGATCTTTCGCTCATACGCTTGATCGCTCCGGCCGCCTTCCTTGTAGCGCCAGTGCGCGGCAACGCCCCGCTCGGAATTGGCATGCATTTCATGGGTCCGAATTTGGATCTCGACCGGCTCGTTGCCGGGTCCGACGACCGCGGTATGAATGGAGCGATACAAATTGTCCTTCGGGGTGGCGATATAATCGTCGAACTCGCCGGGAATGAACTGCCAGAGCGAGTGCACGATTCCGAGCGCCGCGTAGCACTCGGCAACCGTATTGACGAGCACCCGTGCCGCCCGGATGTCCATCAACTGATCGAAGGCGAGCTGCTTCACCTGCATCTTGCGCCAGATGCTGTAGATGTGCTTCGGCCGCCCCTCGATTTTCGCCTCGATGCCGGCCGAGTGCAATTCACGCTGGAGCAGATCCTTGAGCTCCTCGATGTAGCGTTCGCGCTCGGAACGGCGCACTTTGAGCGCCGCCGCGATGTGCTTGTAGTCGCCCGGCTGCAGATAGCGGAACGCGGAATCCTCCAGCTCCCATTTCATCTGCCAGACTCCGAGCCGGTTCGCGAGCGGGGCGTAGACCTCGCGGGTCTCAACGGCGAGTTTTCTCTGCAGCACCGCGTCGAGCGATTTCGCCGAGCGCATTCTCTGCAGCTGCTCGGCCAGCCTCACCACAACCAGGCGAACGTCGCCGATGACCGCCACCAGCATCTTTCGCAGCGCTTCGGCTTGCGCCGGTTCGAGGCCGCGCTCCGGGGTCCAATCGGTCGGCAGGCCGAACTGTCCCAACTGGCTCAAGGCTCGCGCCAGTCGAACGGCCTCCTCCCCGAAGCGCTCCGCCGCGCTCTCCCGATCGAGAAGCCGCTCATCGAGGAACGGCCGCAGCAACGCGGCGAGAACCACATCGTCGTCGGCGTCGAGCGTACGCACGATCTCGGCCACATCGAGCGCCGCGCTGCGCAGGGACTCGGCCGCCGGCGGGCAGTTCGAGCGCGCGTACGGCCGCGAAGCTCGTCTCGAGCTTCGAGCTTGCGGTCCGGGTCGGGGCGATGGTTTCCATGGATCAGACAGCGGAGTTGGTGGGTTTAAGCGCCCATTGCCGGTATCATACAAGGATGACGAAGTCGCATGTCCGTGTAGCCGCGAGCCGGGCGTTTGGGAACGCTTAAGTTCGCGACGGTGCGTGTGCTCGGAATCGACCCGGGCTCGCAGCGCACCGGCTTTGGAGTCGTGGATGCCACCGGGCCGCGGCTCACCTACGTGGCCAGCGGAGTGATTCGCACCGAACAGGGTGAATTCTCGGCGCGTCTGTGCGAAATTTTCCGCTGCGTCCGCAGCGTCGTTGCGCAGTATCATCCGCAGGAAATCGCCATCGAGCGCGTGTTCGTCAATCGAAATCCGGACAGTGCCTTGAAGCTCGGGCAGGCCCGCGGCGCCGCCATTTGCGGCACGGTCGATGCGAATGCGGAAGTGTTCGAATACGCGACCCGCCAAATCAAGCAGGCCGTCGTCGGCTCGGGCAGCGCCGAGAAGGCCCAGGTACAGCTCATGATGCGCAGCATCCTGAAGCTCGAGGGGCGGCTGACCGTCGATGCGGCCGATGCGTTGGCGGCGGCCGTCTGCCATGCGTTGCGCGGCCAGGTACGCGCGTCGCTCAAACTGGCGGCGAGCCGCCCATGATCGGATTCCTCAAGGGTCGACTCGCCGCCAAGCAACCGCCCATCCTGCTCATCGACGTCAACGGCGTGGGCTACGAGCTCGAGGCTCCCATGTCGACCTTCTATGGCCTGCCTGCGACGGGGGAGCCGGTCGCGCTCTTCACCCATCTCGTGATACGCGAGGACGCTCATATCTTGTTCGGTTTCGGCACCGACAGCGAGCGGCGCCTGTTTCGCGGTCTGCTGAAAGTATCGGGCGTCGGTCCGAAGATTGCGCTCGGAATCCTGTCGGGCGCGAGCGTCGACGATTTCATGCGCATCATCGAGGCCGAAGACCTCGCGATGCTCACGCGCATTCCGGGGATCGGCCGTAAGACCGCCGAACGGGTGATCATCGAGATGCGCGACAGCGTGCAAAAATTCGCCGTCCCCGCGGCGGGGCCGGCTGGAATGCCCGGCGCAGGCGCCGCGCTCACACCGCAAAGCGAGGCCTTCAGCGCGCTGATCGCGCTCGGCTACAAACCGCCGGAAGTCACGCGCTTGTTGAAGGCGGCGGACGAGCCCGGGCTGTCGACCACCGAGATCATTCGTCGCGCGCTGAAGTCCGCGGCGAAGGCTTGAGCGCGCATGGGAATCGAACAGGATCGGATCATTGCCGGCACCGGTGGGCGGGACGACGAAGTCGTCGATCGTGCCGTGCGGCCGAAGCGCCTCGCCGACTACGTGGGTCAGCCCAACGTGAAGACCCAGATGGGCATCTTCATGCAGGCGGCGCGGATGCGCGGCGAGGCTCTCGATCACGTGCTCATCTTCGGTCCGCCGGGGCTCGGCAAGACCACGCTCGCGAACATCATCGCCAACGAGCTCGAGGTGAACCTCAGGCAGACCTCGGGTCCGGTGCTCGAGCGGCCGGGTGATTTGGCGGCGCTGCTGACGAATCTCGAACCACGCGACGTACTGTTCGTCGATGAGATTCATCGCCTGAGCCCGGTGGTCGAGGAGGTTCTGTATCCGGCGATGGAGGACTCGCAGCTCGACCTGATGATCGGCGAGGGTCCCGGAGCGCGGTCGATCAAGCTCGATTTGCCCCCCTTCACGCTGGTCGGCGCCACGACCCGGGCGGGCCTTCTCACCTCGCCGCTGCGCGATCGCTTCGGGATCGTGCAACGCCTGGAATTCTATTCGACCGCGGAATTGACGCAGATCGTGATTCGCAGTGCCTCGATCCTGAAGCTGAACCTCAAGCCCGATGGTGCGGACCGGATCGCGGAGCGCTCGCGCGGTACTCCGCGCATCGCCAACCGGCTGTTGCGCCGGGTGCGCGACTTCGCCGAGGTGAAGGCGGGCGGACTCATCAGCGGCGAAGTGGCGCTCGCTGCCCTCGACATGCTGGAAGTCGATCCGCAGGGGTTCGATACCCTGGATCGGAAGCTGCTGTTGACCGTCATCGAGAAATTCGAGGGCGGTCCCGTGGGCGTCGACAGCTTGGCGGCGGCCATGAGCGAGGAGCGCGGCACGATCGAGGACGTCATCGAGCCATTCCTGATCCAGCAGGGATTCCTGATGCGCACCGCGCGCGGCCGGGTCGCCACGCGAACCGCCTACGCGCATTTCGGGCTCGCGGCGCCGAGCGTCGAGCGCGACCTCAATCTGCCGCTGTTCAAGGACGCGCCGTAAATGGCGGCGCAGAGTTTTTCATGTCGCTGCACGATCTATTGGGAGGACACCGATGCGGGCGGCGTGGTGTATTACGCCAATTATCTGAAGTTCATGGAGCGCTGCCGCACCGAATGGCTGCGGGCTTTGGGTGTCGATCAGCTTCGCCTGCGATCGCAACGCGGCCTGCAGTTCGCGGTGGTCAACGTCGCGGTGGACTTTCTGCAGCCGGCGCTCCTCAATGATGAAATTCTCGTCACTGCCGAGCTTGTACGGTTGGGCGGTGCGACAATCCATTTCACACAAGCGATATGGTGCGGCGAACGACAACTCATCGACGCAACGGTTCGGGTCGCCTGTCTCGATTCGGGCACGTTGAAAGCACGAGCCATCCCCAAGGATCTGTTCATGGAGTGGCGCAATGCCCAATGATTTATCGGTCTGGGCCCTGGTGCTCGATGCGAGCCCCATCGTTCAGGCGGTCGTCGCCCTGCTCATGGTCGCCTCCATCGCATCCTGGGCGATCATTTTTCGCAAGAGCCGCGAGATCTCGCAGTCGCGGCGCGGTGCCGACCAGTTCGATACCCAGTTCTGGTCGGGAGGCGATCTGGCGGCGCTGTATCGAAACATCGAAACCAAGGGTCGCGCGGGCACCGGCCTGCAAAGCATCTTCGAATCGGGCTTCGGGGAGTTCAGCCGGCTGCGCCAGCAGGGCACGCCGGTCGATCTGTTGCTCGAGGGGGCGCGCCGCTCGATGCGGGTCGCGCAGATGCGCGAAATCGACCGCTTGGAACGTAATCTGGCGACGCTCGCCACGGTCGGCTCCACCAGCCCTTACGTCGGACTGTTCGGCACCGTGTGGGGAATCATGAGCGCTTTCCACAACCTCGGAAACGTCCAGCAAGCGACCCTCGCCGCAGTGGCGCCCGGCATTGCCGAGGCCCTGGTGACGACGGCAATCGGCCTGTTTGCAGCGATTCCGGCCGTAATTGCCTATAACCGGTTCGCCGATCAGGTGAGTCGGCTGGAACTTCGCTTCGATACGTTCGTCGAAGAGTTTTCAACCATCCTGCAGCGCCACGCGCCGGCGCGCACGCAGCAGCACGCCTGACCCCTCATGCCCGCACCGCTACGTCGTCGCAAATTGATGGGTGAGATCAACGTCGTACCCTACATCGATGTGATGCTGGTGCTGTTGATCATCTTCATGATCACCGCGCCGCTGCTCAAGGAAGGCATCAAGGTCGATTTGCCGAATGCCGGGGCAAAACCCATCGACCCCGCCTTCCTGCAGAAGCACGAACCGCTGATCGTGACCATCGATGCACGAGGCCGGCTGTACATCAATTTCGGACAGAATCCCGACAAACCGGCCAGCGAAGCGACCGTGAGCGCACGCACCTCGGCGCTGCTGCGCCGCGACCCGCAGACTCCAGTACTGGTCAAAGCCGATACCACCGTACCTTACGGCAACGTCGCACACGCCATGGTTCTGCTGCAGCGTGCGGGCGCGGACAAGGTGGGCCTGTTGACCGATCCGGAACGGCCTGCACGATCGCCGCAGGCAGAGGCCGTTGGAGGCGCCAACGGCGCCCACTGAATGCCCGAGTTCCTGCGTGAACATTCCTGGCCGGTGGTCTTCTCCGTGGTGCTGCACGGGGCACTGGCGGCCGCCCTGGTACTCGTGACGATGGTCTCCACCAGGCGCCCGCCCATGCCGTCGGAGCCCATTCCGATCAATGCGGTCGTGGTCGACTCGCAGGTTCTACACGCGGCGCAGCGCGCCCAAGCGGAGCGCGCCGCCCAGGAAGCTCAGCGGGCGCGTGCCGCTGCGGAGGCTCAAGCGGCTGCGGAGGCGCAGGCTGCGGACGCGGCGAAAGCCGCCGTTGCCGCCAAAGCCGCGGAAGAGGCGAAGGCAGCCGAAGAGGTGAAGACCGCCGCTGCGGCCAAGGCCGCCGAGGAAGCCAGAGCGGCCGATGAGGCGAAGGTCACCGCCGCCGCCAAAGCTGCAGACTTCGCGAAGCGTCAGGCCAAGGCTGCCGCCGATGCCAAAGCCGCAGCGGATGCCAAAGCGGCTGCCGATGCCAAAGCGGCTGCCGATGCCAAGGCCGCCGCCGATGCGAAGCGTGCGGCCGATGCGAAGCGCGCGGCCGACGAGCATGCGCGCCAGGATCGCGAGGCGGAACTGCGGCGGCAACTGGCGGAGGAGGAACACGTGAGTGCAGTCGAAGCAAGTCCGTTGCGCGATCGCTATGTCGCGAGCCTGCGCAATCGCATCCAGAAGGCGTGGATCAAGCCGCCCTCGGCGCGGGTCGGCGTCGATTGTCTCGTCGAGGTGACGCAGGTGCCGGGCGGCGAAGTCACCTCGGCACGGGTGACTCAGTGCAACGGGGATGCAGCCGTGCGTCAATCGATCGAGAATGCCGTGTATCGCGCCTCGCCATTGCCGGATCCCCCAGATCCGGCGCTGTTCCAAAGAAATTTTGCCTTCAGGTTCAAGCCCGATGAATAAAAAGCTCCTGCTGATCGCCTTGTACTGCGTCGTGTTGTTTGCGCCACCGTCCCGGGGCGAGTTCGTCGTCGAAGTGACGCGCGGGCAGGACGATGCCATACCCATCGCCATCGTGCCGTTCTCGGCCGCTGACGCCGCTGCAGATAGCTTCGACGTGGCGCGATTGGTGAGCGATGACCTCGCGCGAAGCGGGCGGTTCAAATCGATGGACCGCAAGGACATGATCGAGGAGCCGCACACCGGCGCGAAGATCAGCTTCGATGACTGGCGCCGGCTCGGCAACGACTACATCTTGGTTGGCCAACTGCAGCCGCAGGGGCCCGATCGATACAACATCAGCTTCGAGCTCTACAACGTACTCAATCGTCAACGCTTGTTGGGCTATCAAATCAGCGCGAACCGCACCGGGTTGCGTCTGGCGAGTCATCAGGTCGCGGATATGGTGTACGAAAAGATTCTCGGGATTCGGGGCGCCTTCGCGACGCGGATTGCCTATGTTTCGGTGCTGGGCTCGGTGCCGAACCGATCCTATCGGCTGATCGTGGCCGATGCGGACGGGGAGAATCCGCGTACCGTCATGCAGTCGAACGAACCGCTCATGTCGCCCGCCTGGTCCCCCGACGGCCAAAACCTGGCATATGTTTCATTCGAGGCACGCCTGCCCTCCGTGTACGTGCAGTATCTGAAGACGGGCGAGCGGCACCGGGTATCGGCCAAGGCGGGAGTCAATCAGGCGCCCGCATGGTCACCGGATGGGAAGAAGCTGGCGCTGACCCTGTCCACGCGCGACGGCAACCTGGACATCTACGTGCTCGACCTCGCGACCCAGGCGCTCACCCGCATTACCGATGATCCGAGCATCGACACCGAGCCGCAGTGGTCCAAAGACGGTCAGAGTCTGTATTTCACCTCGGACCGCGCCGGCGGTCCGCAAATCTATCGCATCGGCATCCAGCCGGGCGATCATCCGCGACGCTTGACGTTTCAGGGAAATTATAATGCCCGGCCAAGAGTGTCGCCGGATGAATCGCAGCTCGCCTTCGTCACGCAGGAGGACGGTGCATATCGCATCGCGGTCATGGATCTTCGTGGACGCGGCGAGCCTCAGGTGCTCACCAAGGGACGCTTCGATGTCTCTCCGAGCTATGCGCCGAACGGCGCCGAGATCATCTATGCGAGCCGTGATCGCGGGCGCGGCGTATTGGCGCTCGTCACTGCCGACGGTCGAGTGCAGGAGCGCCTGGTCTCGAGCGAGGGCGAGGTGCAAGAACCCGCGTGGTCGCCCTTTTGAATCGCCGGGAGGCAAAACAAAGTGCACAATTGCCTCATTCGTGGGTACGCTTAGTCCAGTGTGAAAAGAGGAAGTCATGAAAAAATTTGGATCGATTGCCTGTTTATTCGCCGCTGCGGTGCTCCTCGCGGGCTGTCCGAAGAAGAATACGACGGTTGAACCTCCGGTTGCCGGTTCGCAGGTTCCGGGCTCCTCGAGCACTTCGCCGGGGCAGGGCACCTCGACCTCGACGTCTCCGCTCGGGGGCGAGGGCGGTGCGATGGGTGGTCAGGGCGGCAATGCCGCCGGTGCCATGGCGGGCAAGGTCATCTATTTCGATTTCGACAAGTCCGACATCAAACCCGAGTTTGCCTCCGTCATCACGACCAACGCGCGAAACCTCACGGGCCACCCCAACATCAAGCTCAGGCTCGAGGGCAACACCGATGAGCGCGGCACCCGCGAATACAACATCGGCCTCGGTGAGCGTCGTGCGCAGGCGGTACGGCGGGCGCTGATGCTTCAGGGCGTCGCGGAGTCCCAGCTCTCGACGGTGAGTTTCGGCGCCGAGCGTCCCGCGGTCGAAGGCGATGACGAAGCCGCGTGGGCGAAAAACCGGCGTGTGGAACTGGTTTACACGCCGTGATGCGGTACGCGCCGACCATGGGAGCGGCGTGCATCGCCGCGCTGGCGTTGGCGGGTTGTGCCGCGACGCCTCCGGAGGAGGATCCGGTGCAGATCAAGTTGCATGACCTCGATACGAGGTTGGCCCGCATCGAACGGGTGGTGGCGAACCAGAGCCTGCTGCAACTCGCCAACGACGTCGAGTCCCTGCGCAGCGATGTGCGCGCGCTGCATAACGATGTCGATGAGCTGAGCCACAATCTCGAAGCCAATCGCAAGCAGCAGCGGGATCTTTACGCGGATCTCGATCAGCGGATGAAGAACCTCGAGGGGCGCGGCGGTTCGGGTGGCGGCGCTGCGGCAGCGGCCGGCGGCGCTGTCGGGGCCGCGGCCGGGGAGGCGCCGAGTCCGTCGGCATCGCAAGGCTCCGATACCGCCGCCTATCAAGCGGCGTTCGGACTGCTGAAGGACAGTCAGTACGACCGGGCCATCACGGCATTTCAGAGCTTCCTCGCGACCTATCCGAACAGTCCGCTGGCGGAGAACGCACAGTACTGGCTTGGCGAAGCCTACTACGTGAACAAATCCTTCCCGGAGGCGTTGTCCGCCTTTCAACGCGTGGCGGAGCGGTACCCCCAATCGCGCAAGCTGCCCGACGCGCTGCTCAAGATCGGCTATTGCGATTACGAGCTCAAGCAGTGGGGGTCCGCACGGGACGTGTTGTCGCAGGTGGCATCGCAATATGCGGATACGCCGGCCGGCAATTTGGCGAAACAGCGCCTGGAGAAAATGGCCGCCGAGAAGCACTGAGTGGCCAATACTCATGAGCATCGAAGAACAGCGGGCCGAGGGAGGGGTGCGGGAGGCACCTGCCAGACGCGATCGGCTGCGCATCAATGAAATCTTCCACTCGCTGCAGGGCGAGGCGGATGCGGTGGGTTTTCGCACGGTGTTCGTACGGTTGACCGGCTGCCCGCTGCGCTGCCGGTACTGCGACACCGAATACGCCTTTCACGCAGGTGAATGGCATGAGATGGACGACATCCTCGCTCGCGTTGCGAGCTTCGATACTCCTTATGTCTGCGTGACCGGCGGCGAGCCGCTGGCGCAGCCGAACTGCCCGACGCTCCTCTGCCGCCTGTGCGATGCCGGCTACGAGGTCTCGCTCGAAACCAGCGGCGCGCTGGATATCGCGGCAGTCGATTCCCGGGTGAGACGGGTGGTGGACGTCAAAACGCCTGAATCCGGCGAGGCCGCGCGCAACCGGGTCGAGAATTTCCACCTGCTCACGCCGCGCGATCAGGTGAAATTCGTCATCTGCTCCCGTGAGGACTACGAATGGAGCAAGGCGTATTTGCAGGAACACGGCTTGTCCGAGCGGTGTCCGGTCTTATTCTCTCCGAGCTACACGCAACTCTCGCCCCGCGACTTGGCGGACTGGATTCTCGCGGACCGGCTGCCGGTGCGCTTTCAGATCCAGCTGCACAAAGTCCTGTGGGGTGACGTGCCGGGGAAATGAAACCCGCGGTCGTTTTGCTGTCGGGCGGCCTGGATTCGGCCACGACGCTTGCCATTGCCAATTCGCGGAAATTTCAAAGCTACGCGCTCAGCGTGCATTACGGCCAGCGCCACGAGGCCGAGCTTCTCGCCGCCACGAGGATCGCCCGGTTCTTGGGCGCGCATGAGCATCGAGTCATGCGGGTGGACCTCGCCGGTATTGGCGGCTCCGCGCTGACCGACAGAAACGTCGCGGTGCCCGAACACCCGAGCGTGGGGATTCCGGCGACCTACGTGCCGGCGCGAAATACCTTGTTGTTGTCGCTCGCTCTCGGCTGGGCGGAGGTCCTCGGTGCGGTCGACATTTTCGCCGGGATGAACGCCGTCGACTATTCGGGCTATCCGGACTGCCGGCCGGAGTTCATTGCGGCATTCGAGAAGCTCGCGCAGCTCGCCACCAAGGCCGGCGTCGAGGGCGGCGGCTACAGGATTCATGCGCCGCTGATCAGCATGTCGAAGGCCGAGATCATTCGCACCGGGCTCGAACTAGGTGTGGATTACGGCATCACCGTGTCTTGCTATCAGGCGGACGATCGGGGCTTTGCCTGCGGCCGATGCGATTCGTGCCGGCTGCGTGCAGCCGGCTTTGCCACGGCCGGGGTGGCGGACCCGACGCGCTACGCGTGATCGCTTCGCATGGTCGCATTCTCGATGCCGCGGCCGGCAAGTTCGGCTATCATGCGCGCCTCACTGGGACGGTAGCTCAGTTGGTAGAGCAAGGCCCTTTTAAGGCTTTGGTCCTGGGTTCGAGTCCCAGCCGTCCCAACTCCATAGACGTCCAGTGACGTACAGAAATCACCTAAACACCGAATCAAACCGCTAGAAGAGCAGGGTTTTGTCGTCCGGCCACGTCCGGGGTGATTCATGGGCAGCCTGACGAGAATGGGGGCATTTTTGGGGGCATCTAGTGAAAACTGTAACGAGATGCCCCCAAAGTCAGCGGATATTGCGGGAAAATGGTTGTTAGAACGACTTCGGTAGCCGAAGACCGCCGCGGATGCGAGACCGCTTCACGCCACCAATCGCGACGCCATGAAGCCGCCAATCAATGCGAAAGTTCCGGATGCACCCTGGGGCGGGAACGCTCAGGCTAGCCGCAGATCCAATTATTCATCGAACATGCCGGTGAAAGCCTGCGGGCCACGCGTAGTTCTAATGCATGAGCCGGCGCTACAAGAGAATACATCTTGATGTTGCCATATGCAAGGCATATGCTAGACAAGATTTACTGTCTGAGGGATAGGTGATGAAACGCGCGCGAACCGGGAAAAATAAATCAGTTACGTCGAAGGCGGCGGCCAGGTCCACGTCCAGTGCCGTTGCCAAGCGAGCATCCATATTTCGAAATGGCGCCAACCAGGCTGTGCGCCTCCCACAGGAATTGCGTTTTCCGGCGGACGTCAAAGAAGTCCGGATTCGCAAACAAGGAGACGGGTTGTTCATTACGCCTGTCAAACCTAACTGGGCATCGTTCTTTGCGCTGCAGGCGGACGTACCAGATGATTTTTTGGAGAACCTTCACGATTCGCCTCCGCAGTCGCGCGACCCATTATGACGGGGTTCATGCTGGATACGGATATCTCCAGCTACATCATCAAGCGCCGACCGGTGACACTGGTAGAAAGATTCGAGAAGCACGCCGAAACGCTGAGTGTGTCCGTGATGACCGCCGCGGAGTTACGATTTGGCGCAGCGAAGGCGGGTCGGCCGAAACTCGCCGAGCTGGTCGAGGCGTACTTGGAACGACTTGCGATTCTCGACTGGACCAACGAAGTTAGCGGACACTATGCGCGGATTCGCTCCGAGTTGGAACGGTCTGGCAAGCCGATCGGGAATATGGATCTTCTCATCGCGTCACACGCGGTAGCCCAGCGTATGGTTCTGGTCACGAATAACCTCAAGCATTTCTCGAACGTCCCCGGTCTCACGGTGGAAGTCTGGAGTTGATCTACTGGCACCACGGAGTGCTCTGACTAACGTCAGCCGGGGCGAACACCCGATTTGATGTGCCGTCTAGCAATGATCGCGAAGGCCGCAGTGCTCGCGCGGGCGGGGCAGGAGCTATGGTCCGGCGACGTCCGGCAACAGCCAGCAATTTGAGGGGGCATCTAAGGGGGCATCTGCACAAGTTGCTTAGAAAAAATCTTGTGCTAACAGACACTTGGTGAGAGCATGAGTGCGCGCCGTTCATGGCGTCGTTCCAGCGCCGCCAGTGAGCAGGGGGCCATTGAACGGAGTACGCTTGGCGGCGTCGCAGACCCAGGAGAGTTCTTGTTGTTACGGGCGGTGCCTGCCTGCGACGCAGACATTCTACATTTGGTGTGGACTTGGCCGAGAAGGTTTACGCGCTCGACGCCACGACGATCGATTTGTGTCTGTCGGTATTTCCGTGGGCGCCGTTCCGGTCGGCGAAGGCTGCGGTCAAGCTGCACACACTGCTGGATCTGCGCGGCAATATTCCAGCTTTATTCATATCTCCGACGGCAAGATGCACGATGTCAACGTGCTCGACTTGCTGCTGCCAGAGCCGGGGGCCTACTACGTGATGGATCGAGGATACCTCGACTTCGAGCGGCTCTATCATCTGCACGAAGCCGGCAGCTTCTTTGTGACGCGCGCCAAGTCGAACCTCAAAGCCGAGCGTCGCTACTCGCATCCCGTGGATCGAGCGACTGGCCTGATCTGCGATCAAACCGTGATCTTGAGTGGCTACTATTCCCACAAAGGCTTTCCCGTCCCGTTACGGCGCATCAAGTACATCGATCCGAAGACCCACAAGCGGCTCGTATTCCTGACCAATCAATTCGCTTTACCCGCATTGAACATCGCCGATTTGTATCGATGCCGCTGGCAGGTCGAGCTCTTCTTCAAATGGATCAAGCAGCACCTGCGGATCAAGGCGTTCTTCGGAACTTCCGAGAACGCGGTGAAAACACAAATCTGGATCGCCATCTCGGTCTATGTCCTCGTCGCCATCGTCAAAAAACGGCTGAACTTGCCGCGGTCGCTCTATGAATCTCTACAGATACTTAGCCTCACCCTCTGCGAGCAAATGCCTTTGGATGAGCTACTTGCGCAACTCGATACCGATCAAAATTCGCCCGATGCGCATAACCAGATGAATTTATTCGATCAACGTTGGGACACTACTGATGGGAGACATAAAATGACTCTTTGCCCCATCGCGATAGCAGTTGGCTGCAAGAAATGCCCCGCATTCAAAATCTGCCCGCTGAAAAGCGTTATTGGCGACTACAAGAAACAAGGCGAACCGCGGACGCCGCACGGAGGCGGCAAGACAAAGTAATTTCGTGCGCGGTGCACTCATGCAGCGAGATTCGGAATTACATTCCAGGAGCGCAAAAAAAGAGCGGGCCGAAGCCCGCTCTCTTTGACTGTAACCGGCACTTGCAGGGTTCGCCTGCCATGGCCGATGTTACATGTCCATTCCGCCCATGCCACCCATGCCGCCGCCCGGCGCGCCATGTGAATGCTCCTCGTCTTTCGGCGACTCAGCGATCATGACCTCTGTCGTGAGCAATAGACCTGCAACCGAAGCGGCGTTCTGCAGAGCAAGACGCGTGACCTTGGTCGGATCCAGGATGCCCATATCGACCATATCGCCGTACTCACCAGTCGCAGCGTTGTAGCCGAAGGTGCCCTTGCCCTCACGGACTCGGTTCAGCACCACCGCGGCGTCTTCACCGGCGTTCGCCACGATCTGACGCAACGGCTCTTCGATCGCGCGGGCCAGGATCTTGATGCCCGTCGTCTGGTCTTCGTTGGCGCCGACCAGTTTCTCAATGGCTTTGAGCGCGCGCAGAAAAGCCACGCCGCCGCCCGGAACCACGCCCTCTTCGACGGCCGCACGAGTAGCATGCAGCGCATCTTCGACGCGGGCCTTCTTTTCCTTCATTTCGATCTCAGTCGCAGCACCGACCTTGATCAAGGCCACACCGCCGGAGAGCTTGGCTACGCGCTCCTGCAGCTTTTCCTTGTCGTAGTCCGAGGTCGCTTCCTCGATCTGCTGTCGGATGCTCTCGACCCGGCCCTTGATGTCAGCGGCCTTGCCGGCGCCGTCGATGATGGTGGTGTTCTCCTTCTCGACCAGCACCTTCTTGGCTTCGCCGAGATCGCTCAGCGTTGCCTTCTCGAGCGATAAGCCGACTTCATCGGAGATGACCTTGCCGCCCGTCAGGACCGCAATGTCCTGCAGCATGGCCTTGCGACGATCGCCGAATCCCGGCGCCTTGGCGGCGGCGACCTTGACGATGCCACGGATCGTGTTGACGACGAGCGTGGCAAGCGCCTCGCCCTCGACGTCCTCGGCGATGATCAGCAGCTGTCGGCCACCTTTGGCGACGGCTTCGAGCAGCGGCAGCAACTCGCGAATGTTGGAGATCTTCTTGTCCACCAGCAGGATCAGCGGTTTGTCGAGTTCTGCGCTCTGGCTCTGCTGATTGTTGATGAAATACGGCGACAGGTAGCCGCGATCGAACTGCATACCCTCGACCACTTCGAGTTCGTTGTCGAGACCGGAGCCTTCCTCGACCGTGATCACGCCTTCCTTGCCCACCTTCGCCATGGCATCGGCAATCGTCTTACCAATGCTCTCGTCGGCGTTCGCGGAAATCGTGCCGACCTGCGCAATCGCCTTCGGGTCTTTGCAGGGCTTGGAGAGCTTCTTGAGCTCGTCGGTCGCCAGAGTGACCGCAAGGTCGATGCCGCGCTTCAAATCCATCGGGTTTGCACCCGCAGCGACGGACTTCAGGCCCTCGCGGATAATGGCTTGCGCGAGCACCGTGGCGGTGGTGGTGCCGTCGCCGGCTTCATCGGAAGTGTTGGAGGCAACTTCCTTCACCATTTGCGCGCCCATGTTCTCGAACTTATCTTTTAGCTCGATTTCCTTGGCGACCGATACACCGTCCTTAGTGACGGTCGGAGCGCCAAAGCTCTTGTCGAGCACTGCATTGCGACCCTTGGGGCCCAACGTTACCTTGACGGCATTCGCCAAAATGTTCACGCCTCTGAACATGCGTTGCCGGGCGTCGTCGCTGAAGCGTACGTCTTTTGCTGTCATTTGCTGATACCTCTATTGAAGAATAGTAAAGAATTGATAACGATACGGTTGATCGAAGCGCTTACTTGCCTTCGACCACTGCCATGACGTCTTCCTCGCGCATGACTACCAGCTCATCGCCATCCATCTTCACTTCGGTACCGCTGTACTTACCGAATAGGATCTTGTCGCCGACTTTGAGGTCGAGCGGACGAATTTCACCGTTCTCTAAGATTTTGCCTTTGCCGACGGCAACCACTTTGCCGAAAATAGGCTTCTCAGTCGCCGTATCCGGGATCACAATACCGCCTGAGGTCTTACGCTCTTCCACTTCTCGTTTCACGATCACACGGTCGTGAAGGGGACGAATCTTCATAAAACACTCCTAATACCGCGGCTATGGAAGGGAAAGCTCTTAACTCGCCACTCACTATAATGGCGACAGGTTTCGCCGGTTCAAGGGGCCGAGCGCAATTGTTTTCAGCAGATGGCAGCCGCAATTGCGCACTCACCGGGGCTCAGCAATCAGAATTCCGTGGCACAGATACGCCTTAAATGGATGCAGTGTTGGACAGCGAACAGGGATAACTTCACGAAGTGGCGC
This sequence comes from uncultured Gammaproteobacteria bacterium, assembly GCA_963843295.1. GTDB lineage: Bacteria > Pseudomonadota > Gammaproteobacteria > Steroidobacterales > Steroidobacteraceae > Bog-1198. The sequence goes on from CAWJJP010000013.1 coordinate 212,534, forward strand.
ATTCTGAAGCTCGTTTAATTCGAAAGAGCAACTGCATCGCACTGCGGGGCACGCTTACCGGCTGCCAGGAACGGCCGAGTCATCCTGAGAGATAACGTCGTACCCAAGGGTCAACAGCAACGCGGAAGGCGGATAGCTTGCCCGCCGCTAGGCGGCAGCGGGGGAGACCTCGCGCGCGATGCGCTTGGCGCTGCTGATTTCCGCGATCCGCAGATCGTAGGCCGTCTGTAGATTCAGCCAGGAACGCGCATCACCACCGAAATATCGAGCCAACCGCATGGCCGTGTCGGCGGAAATGCCGCGCCGCTCACGGACCACATCGTTAATCCTAGGTGCGGGTACTCTGAGCGCCTTTGCCAACGCGTTGGCGCTCATGCGAAGCGGCTTCAAAAAATCCTCCCGGAGCACCTCGCCCGGGTGAATCGGCCGCATTCCATTCTTGAACATCTTCGCTATCCTCAGTGATAGTCCACGATCTCAACGTCCGTCGGCCCCTCAGCACTCCAGCGAAAGCAAAGGCGGTACTGATCGTTGATCCGTATACTGAATTGCCCTTTGCGGTCGCCTTTCAGCGCTTCCAGCCGGTTACCCGGCGGCGAGCGCAAGAACTCAAAGGTTTGAGCGGCGTCCAGCTGCGCCAACTTTCGAGTCGCAGCTTTAGTAATCGCCGAAAACCTCTTGGACTTGCCAGTCTCGAACAGGGCTCTCGTATCTGCACAACGGAAGCCCTTGATCATTTGACAATCTTATAATGCGTAACGTTAAGCGACAAGGCGAGGGGTCTACGTCCACTGGCTATATCCCGACAGCCGACGTCCAGCGACTTCCGGTGGCAGCCAACCCTTTGAGGGGGCGCCACTGGAGCATTTGCAGAGACCTGAGAAATAAAACTGCTGTGAAAATAGTCACTTAGACGGGGAGTTTGGTGGCCAGCCGTCCCAGCAGATTATTATAAGTAATATCAGAAACAGAATATTAGTGTATTTATCTCGAAAGTTTATCGCTATTTTTGCTTGGTACGACCTTCGGCGGCCGGGTAAACCCAATAGGCGAGTTTGCAGCCGATAGCCGGGAGTGTGAGATGCGGGAGTATCACGGCGGTTGCCATTGTGGCGCTATCGGAATCAGCTATCGCACCGACATTGACCCCATGTACTGGCGCCTGCGGCACGACGGCTGTTCGTTTTGTCGGCGCCATGGGGTGGTTGGCACATCGGACCCGACGGGTAATCTCTCCGTCGAGATCGAGGACCCCTCCAAGGCTCGGTACTATCGTTTCGCACATCGGACAGCGGATTTCTTGATTTGCGGTGAATGCGGTGTGTTCGTCGCGGCAATCACCGACATTGCCCAAGGGAGGCGCGCGTTATCAATGCACGCGTGCTCAATGGTGTGGCTCCCGATTTGAAGATCGTCGATTACGCTGCGAGTCGGGAAAGACCGAGGCGCAGACGGACGCTCATGGCCGGCCTGGCGGTCGAGCCGCCCGCCGATTCGCGGGCACACCTCTGCGGTACCTCGTCACGGGCTGCGTGGTGTCGGCTGCCTCAAACAATTGCCGAAACCCGTGTGCCAACTGTTCGACGGCCTTCCCCAAGGCGCCGAGTTGCCCAGCCCGGACTATCGCGACGGATCGGTGCAGGTGAAACGATGGGGGACGCAATACTTTCACGGGATCGATAGAATGATTCCTTGCAATAAAACGAGCGGGTAGCAACCCGACACCATAACCGGACTGAACGAACGCCAGCTGCATATGCATGTTGTGGACTTCAGCCGCAATCATGGGGGTGAGGCCGGCACGCTCCATCCGATCGAGGAGGCTTGCCCGAAGAAAGCACCCGGGCGGATTGAGCACCCAGGGTGCTCTGCCCAAGCTTTTCCAATCACTGTCAACGTTGCCTGCGGCGCCTTGAACGATCTCCATGCGGTCGCTGGCGATGATATTCGTCAGAAGAGGTGGAGGCGCGGTTTTACCTTCGGGCAAAAGCACGGCAGCAACGTCGAGTTCACCCGCGAGCAGCCGGTGAATTAATTCACCGGTCAGTTCGGTCGACAGCCGCAGTCGAACCTTGGGGTATTTTTCAGTCAGCGCCTGAATAGGTTCGATAAGCGTCCCCTCGGCCAGGGCATGCGCGAGCCCGATGCGCAAGAGGCCGTGAGGTTCGGCGTCGCTCGACGTAAGAGATTTCAGCGCCTCCGTCCGCTGCAGCAGATCTCGCGCTTGTTCGAGCACCCTGGAGCCAAGCGAGTTCAGACGCGGAGGCTTAACCGAGCGGTCGAGCAACTCGGCACCCAATGCAGCCTCCAGCCTTTGCACTTGCCGGGTAATAGCAGAGGGCGTCCGGTATAGACGATCGGCTGCACCGGCGATGGACCCGGCGTGGGCGAACTCTACGAGGGTGCGTAAATCATCGAGCAAGGGCGTCTCCCAAAGCGTTCTCCCGACGAATAACAGAATCGTGCTCAAACGTCACTATAATCGTGATAATAATGAATTGGTGGAATTTTCTGTCTTGCGTCAGAATATGAAGGAATTCATGTTTTTGCGGAAATCTGCATGCCTCATCCGCCATCCCGACCATCTAACCCAGTATCCACAGGAGTTTGCCATGAGCAAGACCGCAATTACCTCGCCCGAACTCGCGCCGCCGGTCGGCCCATTTTCCCAGGCGATCGAAGTGGGTGGTTTCCTGTACTTCAGCGGTCAGGTCGGCCAAGACCCGGCCACTGGCAAGGTGGTCGAGGGGGGTATTGTGGCCGAGACAGAGCGCGTCTTTCGGAATCTCTCGGCGGTTCTCAAGGCGGCCGGCAGGAGTTTTGATCACGTTGCGCGCGCCGGCGTGTTTCTCACGAGCATGAGTGACTTCGTCGCGATGAATGGCATCTACGCAAAGTATTTCAGTCAGCCCTTTCCCGCCCGCACGACGATCGCGGTCTCCGCGCTGCCACTTGGGGCCTGCGTGTGAGATCGACCTCGTCGTCAAGGCTTGAGGCGACCACGGAGGGCGATGTCATGAAGTACACATTTCACATCGTCGATGTATTCAGTTCGACACCGTTCGGCGGTAATCAACTCGCGGTTCTGCCTGACGCGACCGGCATTTCGACCGAGGGCATGCAGAAGATTGCTCGTGAATTCAATTTCGGCGAAACGACCTTCGTCCTGCCGAAGAACGATCCTGCGAACACGTGTCGGGTTCGCATCTTCACACCTCGGGTGGAGCTCGACTTTGCGGGGCATCCCTCGGTCGGCACAGCCTGTGCGCTTGTGATGAAACAACCCGTACGGCTTAGTGATCCAATTCGGCTCATTCTGGAGGAGAATGTCGGTCCCGTGACGGTTGACGTTGCTCAGCGAAACGGGGGGTTCCACGGCACGTTGACGTTATCGGGGAAGATCGAGGCACCGACCGGCGCACCTTCTCCGACTGACCTCGCCGCCGTCCTATCCGTCGAGCCCGGCGAGGTGAACCAAGTATTTTTCGCGGGCGTCGGTGTTCCATTCTGTTTTGCGCAACTGAACTCGAACGAGGTCGTCGATCGGGCGGCGATCAATCGGGCTGCCTGGGCGGCAACGCTCTCGCGAGCGTGGTCTCCCCACGTCTTCTTCTTCGCGGGAAATCTACGGGATGGCGGCAAGCTCTATGCTCGTATGTGGGCACCCGCGCTGGGCGTCGAGGAAGATCCCGCGACAGGCAGCGCTTGTGCCGCCCTCGTCGGAGCAATGGCATCGAAGCCCGATTTTGACGGGATGGCCTATCGCCTTTCGATCCAGCAAGGCGTCTCGATGGGACGCCGAAGCGATATCGAAGCGGAAGCGCGGAAGCGCGATGACGTGGTGACCTCTGTCAGCGTTGGTGGCGCAACAACCTACATCGCAAGCGGCGAGATCGATGTGCCGCGGTTTGCTCTTGTGTCGTAGGCCGCCCGGGACGATGAGACCGGTCCATTCCGGGCACCCGGAATGGGCCACTCTCTACTGATTTCGCCATGGCACTTGCCAATCTCTTAGGCTTTGATCGGCGCCGGCGAGAGCCTTCGCGCGGACCGTGAAAGAGCCATCCTGTGCGTGGCTTATGAGACGCTCGCGCGACGCGGCGAGCTCGTGGCGGCAAAGAGCTCGGAGGTCGTCACCAAACTCAAAACCATGTAATTTTTGTTGACACGGCCTTGAACCCAATAGGCGAGTTTGCAGCCGATTGCCGGGAGTGTGAGATGCGGGAGTATCACGGCGGTTGCCATTGTGGCGCTATCGGAATCATCTATCGCACCGACATCGACCCCATGTACTGGCGCCTTCGGCACGACGGCTGTTCGTTTTGTCGGCGCCATGGGGTGGTTGGCACATCGGACCCGACGGGTAATCTCTCCGTCGAGATCGAGGAACCCTCCAAGGCTCGGTACTATCGTTTCGCACATCGGACCGCGGATTTCTTGATTTGCGGTGAATGCGGTGTGTTCGTCACGGCAATCACCGACGTTGCCCAAGGGAGTCGCGCGGTTATCAATGCACGCGTGCTCAATGGTGTCTCGTTAGATTGGGGCTCCGTTGTCGATGTGCACTTTGTGAAGGGAACCCGCTGCGCGGGCAGATCGACGGTCGCGGCATTGGACTCCCGTGGTAAGTGCGCAGGGTGGCATTCGGGATTGTCGTAATGCTGGCTCGCCTCCCGGCGAGGTTGTTTCGCATAAGTTCGAGGGCCGAGGCGCGGGTCGCATGCATGAGGAGTTACCTACCGCAGTGGGAAACGATATCGAAGCGGAAGCGCGAATCAAATCGGCCGACAGTTCGAATCTCAGGGGTAAAATTAAAATTATTTATTAATAAAAGCAATAAATTACAATATATATGTAGAATTGGAATAGCTAACTAATTGCGACTTCACTTGGCAGTCCGCCTCACGGATTGTCGAACATGACGAATGCCGAACGCCGCCAAACCGGCGACGACCGGGATGCTGGCCGCCATCGCCAGTTCGTAATTCACATTCCAACCAAGAGCCTTGACGCCCTTCGCCAGGTACCCGATCAGCCCGACGACGTAGTATGTGATTGCGGCGATCGATAATCCTTCGACAGTCTGCTGCAGTTTGAATTGAGCCTGGGCGCGGCGATTCATTGATTCGAGTAATGCCTGGTTCTGCCGCTCGCGTGTCAGATCCACCCGTGTCGCAAGCAATTGATTTGCGCGAGCCACGCGTTGCGACAGGGATTCCTGGCGGCCCGCGGCCGCACGGCAGGTATTCATCGCAGGCGCGAGACGCCGTTCCGTGAACTCACCGAATGCCTGCAGGCCCGGTATGCGTACTTCTCGAAGCTCGGCGATGCGTCGCTGCACCAATTCGTAATAGGCGGCCGCAGCACCGAAGCGGTAGTGATTCTCCGCCTCGCCACTTTCGATCTGCGCCTCCAATCGGGTTAATCGGTCCAACAGCCTGGCTTCGTCCTCATCGCCCGCGCTTTCGAGCATGGTCGTAACCTGCGACAACTCGCGTTCGAATCCCGTGATCAGCGGCGCCAATGCCTGAGCAACCGGCAGCGCCAGCAGCGCCATCATTCGATAGGTGTCGATTTCCAGAATGCGCTGCACTATGCGGCCGGCCTGACGCGCGGTCATATGCCGATCCATCAGCAGGAAACGACTGAAACCATCCGCGCGCACGCGAAAGTCGGCTAGCGCAGTCCCCGCACCATCGCCAACGCGTGAGCCGACCAGCACATTCCCGTTGAACCATCGGGTGGCGACGGCTTCAAAGTCCTCAGAACCCGCAGTTTGATCGAGAATCGCCCCGTGTGAGGCCACCATGATCTGCCCCTTGATGCCGGACAACCAATCATCGGGAACTGCGGTAAGCGCGGCGACCGCAAAAGGATCCGCGAATGGTCCCGGCACGGTGAATGCGTAGCGCGCGAATTCCGCGTGGCGCTCCCAGCGGATCGAAAACTCTCCCAAATCTGCGCTGAAGTGGTTCGATATTCTATCGGGCAACTGCCGCCCGAATCGTCGCAGTAATTGGCCGAGATGCGCCCATTCCTCCTGACGTGCGCCGGATTCAGAGAGCAGCGCGAGGTAGCTGATGCGAAGCGGTGCCCGCAGTGAATCCGAGGGACGGGCGTGAACTTCGTCATTGAGTTCGCTGCGCAAAGCATGGTTTGGAGGAAGCATGGGTGAAGACGGTAGCGTGAACGCCCTCATGTGTCATCTGCCGGCGACAGCCGGCACCGGGCATGGCTCGGCGTCCGTTCGCCAGCGCACCGACGACGGGGGCGCCGGGAGCGCATTGTCGGGGGCATACGCATTCACGCGCGCAGACACCCTGCGTGCACAGATTCAACAACTTAGTGGAGCACATAGCACATGGAATCAACAGTTAACGACGACGGCGGCGCGTTCCGCGGCGAGGCCGGGGCGCGGGAAGTGAATAACAACTTGATGGCTGACGTGCAGGATCTATTAAGTCGAGTGGCCCATGTCGCCGATCCGGAGATCGCCCGACTTCGCGCGAAAGTCGAGCGCGCGTTGACGGCCGCGAAAAAAGCCGTAGTGGATGGAACGGATCGCATCCAACACCATGCAAAGGGCGCGATGAGTGCGGGAGACAGCTACGTTCGAGACCAGCCGTGGCAAGCCGTCGGAATTGCCGCCGCTGCGGGCCTGGTGGTAGGCTTTTTGGCGGCCCGGCGCTAGCGCAAGCAATCGACGTGTTAGAGCGCGCGAACGCCGCCGCGCGAGTCGAACTAGTTTCGTTCCTGCCGCTGGAGGGGAGCTGTGAGGACGCGTATTCGCACCCTGTTTGGTGCGGTCGGAATCACCTTGATCGCCCTGGGCATCGGATCGTCCGTCGCGGCGTCGCCGCCGGTTGCGCAAGCCGAAGTGGAATATCTGCTGGGCGCAATCGCCAGTTCCGGATGCGAGTTCTATCGCAATGGCGAGTGGTTCGATTCGCAGAAGGCGAGTGCACATTTGCGCGATAAATACCACGCCTTGACCGCTCTCGGGCGCTCGATGACGGCGATGGATTTTATCGACGAGGCCGCGACCAAGAGCAGCGTGAGTGGTCGGCCGTACCTCGTGCGCTGCGCCGGCGGGAAGCCGGTGCCCACCAATCAATGGTTGCGAGAAGTGCTCGAGCGGTATCGCCGCTGCGCTCCGCCCTCGACCCCTTGCGTGCCGTAGCTGGCACGCAAGGGGTCGACATTCAACATCGAATCGAGGCGTCAGTCATCTTTCTTCACAGTGAGCCTGCTGTGAACGTCTTTGACGCCTTCCGTCTCGCGGGCGATGGCTACCGCCCTGTCGAGGGCTTTCTGTGTGTGGGCAGTTCCGTGCAGCCACACCACGCCATTGGCATCAGTATCAACGTGTATATTGCCGAGGCTCGTGATGTGATCGGCAGCGAGCTTGGACTTGATTTCGGTCGTTATCGCCGAGTCTTTGACGAATGCCTTCGGATTCGAGCGATCCATGTCTGAGTCTTCGGTGGCCACGGCCACGATGGGCCCGAGCAATATGCCGATGGCCAGGAGGGTGGTCGTTAATGTCTTCTTCATTATATTTCCTTGTGTGCTTTGAAAACCCACGATACAGCCGTGCCTGCGTGTCGTCTGTCTGCCAGCGTACGGAGGCGCATGCACGTCCCCCCGAGACGAGCTATTCCAGAGCATCCGCGTACAATGGACCCCATGAATCCAACGCCTGCAATTCGATAAACCGACGAAATTGATAGCATTCGTCCGTCGCGCTTGGAAGCGCCGTTTGACCGCCTCGCCCTGGGACAGTGATGAGATTCTGCGCGCCGAGCTGTTCAGCATCGAGCGTCTCGAGCAGCATGCGGAAAGTCTCGCCGCCGCACAACAGGTCACAACCCGCCGAACGGCCCGCCGCACTCTTGGCGCGCGGCTGCGCGATAACGAGTCGGTTCTGCTCGCAGCCTACCGGGCTATCGCCGCGGCTACAGGCGAAGGTCGCGCAATTTCGCCGGCCGCCGAATGGCTGCTCGATAATTATCACCTCGTCGAGGAGCAGATCCGGGAAATTCGCGAGGATCTCCCGCCGAGATTCTATCGGCTGCTGCCCACGCTGGGGAATGGACCGTTAAACGGCTATCCACGTGTGCTCGGCGTGGCCTGGGCGTTCGTGGCCCACACCGACAGCCGCTTCGATACTGAAACGCTGCGCCATTTCGTGCGCGCCTATCAGCGCGTTCAGCCACTGACCATCGGCGAGCTGTGGGCGGTCGCGATCACGCTGCGGATCGTGCTCGTGGAGAATTTGCGCCGCGCCGCGGCGCGCATCGTGAGCAGCCGCGCCGCGCGTCAGGAGGCGGACGCCCTTGCAGATCGTCTTCTGGGCGTCAACGGCCATATCGCCGAGCCTGACGCCCTGGTTTGCCGCGACGCAGATCGCGCGCCCTTCACACCGGCATTTGTCGTTCAGCTGCTGCAACGCCTGCGGGATCAGGACCCGAGAGTGACGCCGGCCCTGCACTGGCTGGAGGAACGCCTGGCCGCGCAGGGAATAACGTCCGATGAGATCGTTCGCGATGAGCATCAGCGACAGGGTGCATCGAACGTCACAGTGCGCAACATCATTACGAGCATGCGGTTGATCTCGGATGTGGATTGGCCGGAGTTCTTCGAAAGTGTGAGCCTCGTTGACGACCTGCTGCGCTCCGGTAGCGACTTTGCCGCAATGGATTTTCCCACGCGTGACCTATACCGCCGGGGAATAGAGCGTTTTGCACGAGGCTCGAAACTGACGGAACTTGATGTTGCGGGTGCGGCCTTGGCGGCAGCCAGAGAGCCGGTAGCGGCGGATGACGACCACAGCGATGGCCGCAGGTGTGATCCAGGTTATTACCTGATCGGAAACGGTCGGCGCGCCTTCGAAGGGACTATCGGCTATCGAGACCCGCTCTTCAGCTGGCCCCGTCGTTACGGACCGGAAGGCGGGGTGGGTAACTACGTTGCTGCGATCGCCCTGTTGGCGGGACTGGCTCTGTCGCTGCCATTATTCATGCTCAATGCGCGGGGCATCCCGGTTGCCCACCTGGCGCTGCTCGCACTTCTCGGCCTCATTCCTGCGCTCGATGCGGCGATCGCGCTCGTGAATCGCGCCGTCATGAGGAATTTCGGCGCAACGATTTTGCCCGGTCTCGCGCTGCGGGACGGAGTTCCATCGGATTTGAGAACGATGGTGGGGGTGCCCTTTTTGCTCACCACGCGCGCCGCGTTGGAAGAGCAGGTCGAGCGCCTCGAGATTCACTACCTCGCTTCGCCGGAAGGCGAGCTGTACTTTGCGCTGCTCGCGGACTTTGCGGACGCCCCGACCGAACACGCTCCCGGCGATGAGACGCTTCTCGCGATGGCGGGCGAAGCCATTGCGCGACTGAACCGACTTCACGGCAAGGGATTGGGAGGTGACCGCTTCCTTTTGCTCCACCGTCGCCGCGTCTGGAGCGAGGTGCAGCGGCAATGGATGGGATGGGAGCGCAAGCGCGGGAAGCTCCATGAACTGAACCGCCTGCTGCGTGGAGCGACCGATACCAACTTCCACGATGCCAATCGGCGTCCCCCGGAGGTTCCATCGGGCGTCCGCTACGTCATCACGCTCGACGCCGACACCAGGCTGCCGCGGGAAACGGCGCGCCGTCTGATCGGTAAAATGGCCCACCCGCTGAACCGCCCGCGGTTCGAGGCCGCGACCGGGCGGGTGGTCGAGGGATACGCCGTCCTCCAACCGCGAGTCGCGCCGTCCCTTCCGGTCGGCCGTGAAGGATCGATCTTTCAGCGCGTATTCTCGAGCGCGAGCGGAATCGATCCGTATGCCGCCGCCGTATCGGACGTCTATCAGGATCTGTTCGGCGAAGGCTCGTACGCCGGCAAGGGCATCTACGATGTGGATGCATTTGAAGCCGCACTTGCCGATCGGGTATCCGACGGCACGCTGCTCAGTCACGATCTCTTCGAGGGGATCTTTGCACGCGCGGGTCTGGTTTCCGATATCGAAGTCGTCGAGGAATTTCCGTCGAGGTACGATGTCGCGGCTGCACGCCAGCACCGCTGGGCGCGCGGCGACTGGCAGCTGCTGCCTTGGATCTTAGGAAGGGGCGATGCGGCGGGCGCCACTCGGGGCAGCCGCAGATTGCCGCTGATCGGCCAGTGGAAAATGTTGGACAATCTGCGGCGGACGTTGTCGGCGCCCGCCAGTGTCGCGGCCCTGCTCGCCGGATGGGTGTTGCCCCCGAACAGCGCGCTGGTCTGGACCGCCTTTATCGTATTGACGATCGGCTTGCCGGCGCTACTCCCGATCTTCGCCGCCATCGTGCCGCGCCGCCCCGACGTCAAGCCACGCAGCCACCTCAGAGCGCTCCGAAAGGATATCTGGCTTGCTGCGTCCCTGACCGCCTTCCTCATAACCTTTCTCGCGCATCAGGCATGGTTGATGATCGACGCGATCAGTCGAACGCTGTTTCGTCTGATCGTGAGTCGACGGAATCTGCTCCAGTGGGTCACCGCAGCTCAGGCTAACCTCAGGTCCCAGCTTGATCTCTCCAGTGCGTATCGGCGCATGAGCGGAGGCATTGTCATCGCGATGGCTGCCGTGGCGCTCGTCGGGTACCTCCGACCCGACACCTGGCCCATGGCAGCGCCATTCGTCATCCTCTGGATCGCGTCCCCTGCCATCGCCGTGTGGATCAGCCTTTCTCCCCTCGTCGCGGGTCACCTGGCAGTCACGGACGCAGACGCCCGAGCATTGAGACTGGTCGCGCGCCGCACATGGCGTTACTTCGAGACATTTGTTACGGCGGACGACCATATGTTACCGCCCGATAACTTCCAGGAGGATCCGCGGCCGGTCCTGGCACATCGAACCTCGCCCACCAATATCGGGCTCTATCTCCTGTCCGCCGTCAGCGCGCGCGACTTCGGATGGGCGGGGACGGTCGAGACCGTTGATCGCTTGGAAGCGGCTTTAGCGACCATGAGCGTCCTGCAGCGGTATCGCGGTCATCTCTACAACTGGTACGACACGCGGGATCTGCGCCCTCTAGATCCGCGCTATGTCTCCTCCGTGGACAGCGGCAACCTTGCGGCGCATCTCATTGCGCTCGCCAATGCGTGTCGGGAATGGATCAAGGAACCCGCGGTGGGCGGATTGTCGTGTGTCGGGATCGGGGACGCTCTGTACCTCGTGCGTGAAGCCCTTCAGGAACTTCCCAACGAGCTGCGAGCGCACACCATCGCCTCGACGCAGCTCGAACAAGCCCTCGATGTGCTCATCGCCGTCCTCGACGGCGATGCCGCACAAGCCGACAACTTCGCGGCGCGGCTGGGACGGATCGCCCCTCTGGCCGCTACCCTTGCGGACATTGCGCGGGCGCTCGCGAGTGAGTTGGGCGATGAGGTCGGCGGCGAGATCCTTTGTTGGGCGGAAGCCGCGCGCCGGTCGGTCGAGAGCTTGCAGCGGGATTTGAGCCTGACGGATGAGGCCGCGCAGGGGCTGCGGCAACGGCTGGCAGTCATCGAGTCGACGGCGCAGGACATGTCCAAATCAATGGACTTCGGCTTTTTGCTTGATCCCGAGCGGCGGCTCCTTTCGATCGGTTACCGCGCGGTCGAGGGCACGCTCGATCCGAGTTGCTACGACTTGCTCGCCTCCGAGGCGCGTTTGGCGAGCTTCGTCGCCATCGCCAAGAACGACGTGCCGGCCCGTCACTGGTTCAGGCTCGGGCGTACGGTCACGCCGGTTGGACATGGGGCGGCGCTGATCTCTTGGTCGGGGTCGATGTTCGAATACCTGATGCCATCGCTCGTCATGCGTGCGCCCTCCGGAAGTCTTCTGGAGCAAACCAATCGACTCATCGTCCAGCGGCAAATCCAATATGGCGCCGAACTCGGCATTCCCTGGGGCGTTTCGGAATCCGCCTACAACGCTCGCGACTTGGAGCTTACCTACCAGTATTCGAACTTCGGCGTGCCCGGCCTGGGGCTCAAACGCGGCTTGAGCGAAAACGTCGTCATCGCACCGTACGCAACGGGCCTCGCCGTGATGGTCGATCCGGAACGCTCGGTGCGCAATTTTGCAAGACTCATCGCGACCGGCGCACGCGGTCGCTACGGGTTCTTCGAGGCGCTCGACTACACTCGCAGCCGTCTGCCTGAGGGATCCCGGGTTGCCGTTGTTCGGGCATTCATGGCGCATCATCAGGGTATGACCCTCGTTGCCATCGCCAACGTCCTCTTCGACGGAAGGATGCGCGAAAGGTTTCACGCCGAGCCGAGCATCCAGGCGACCGAACTCCTGCTGCAGGAACGCACGCCGCGTGACGTCTCGGTCGCTCACCCCCGGGCCGAAGAAGTCGGCACGGCAGCGCGAGTCAGCGATGTGCAGACGCCGAAAGCACGGCTTATCAGAACTGCGCACGAATCGACGCCGCAAACCCATCTGCTTTCGAACGGCCGCTACTCGGTGATGCTCACGGATGCCGGCTCGGGCTACAGTCGCTGGCGCGATCTCGGGGTAACGCGTTGGCGCGAGGATGTCACACGCGACGATACGGGCAGCTATATTTTTCTGCGCGATATCGAAAGCGGCGCCGTGTGGTCCGCCGGCTATCAACCAAGCGGTGTCGAGCCCGACCGCTACGAGGTGAACTTCACCGAAGATCGGGCGGAATACAAGCGCGTCGACGCTGCGATCACCACCATCCTGGAGGTGGTCGTTTCGCCGGAGGACGACGCCGAGGTCCGCCGCATCTCGATTGTGAATGCCGGCAACCGAGTGCGCGAACTGGAGATCACATCCTACGGCGAGTTCGTGCTTGCGCCCCCTACAGCCGATACGGCACATCAGGCGTTTTCCAAGCTGTTCGTGCAGACCGAGTACGTGGCGAAGGTGGGGGCGATCCTGGCGACGCGGCGAAGGCGTTCGCCGACCGATCCGGAAATCTGGGCGGCCCATCATGCCGTCCTCGAGGGCGAGACGGTGGGCAAGCCGGAGTTTGAAACTGATCGAGCGCGTTTCCTCGGCCGCACGCGCGACATTCAGGCACCCATTGCCATGATGGACGGACGACATTTGTCCAACGCCGTGGGCACCGTCCTTGATGCGGTGTTCGCGCTTCGCTATCGCGTCCGCATACCGCCAGGGGCCACCGTGCGCATTGCATTCTGGACCAGCGTTGCCGCGACACGGCAAGGCGTTCTGGATGTCGTCGACAAGCACCATGAGGCAAATGCCTTCGTGCGCGCCGCCACCCTGGCGTGGACACAGGCGCAGATACAACTTCGTCACCTCGGTATCGATGCCGCGGAGGCCAGCCTCTTTCAGCGTCTGGCCGGCTACGTGCTCTTTGCTGAGGGATCGATGCGCCCGTCGTCCGATACCATATGCCGAGGAGGTGGCGGGGCCGGCCGCGCTGTGGAGTCACAGCATTTCCGGGGATCTACCGATCGTTCTCCTACGAATTGACGATGTCGACGACATTGCCATCGCGCGACAATTATTGCGCGCTCACGAGTACTGGCGGATGAAGCAGCTTCCCGTCGATCTCGTCATTCTGAACGAGCGGGCAACTTCCTATCTCCAGGACCTGCAGGGCGCCCTCGAGACGCAGCTTCGAATGAGTCAGTCGCAGCCGCAGCCCGGTGCCGACAACACCCGTGGTTCCGTATTTCTGCTGCGCACGGATCTGATCTCGGAGGAGACACGCGCGCGGCTTTCGTCCGTTGCGCGTGTCGTTTTGGTCGGGCAACGCGGCAACCTGGCCGAACAGCTCGATCGTCTGCGAGCACCCACCGCGCCCGCCACGCGGCGACCGAAGAGCAACCCGACGCTCGACGCCGTCAAGCCCGTGCCAGAGGATCTGGAGTTCTACAACGGACTTGGAGGCTTCGCAGGAGGCGGACGGGAATACGTCACGATCCTCGGTCCGGGGCAGGCAACGCCCGCACCGTGGATCAATGTCGTCGCTAATCCCAGCTTCGGGTTCCAAGTCGCGGCGGAGGGAGGCGGGTTCGCATGGGCGCTGAACAGCCGGGAGAACCAGCTGACGCCGTGGTCAAACGATCCCGTCACGGATCGCCCGGGTGAGGTGTTGTACCTGCGCGATGAGGAGAGCGGCGAGCTGTGGGGACCGACCGCATCGCCGATCCGGGATCACGGTGCGTACTACGTCGCCCGGCACGGGCAGGGATATAGCCGCTTCGAACACACCTCACACGGGATCGATCTCGATCTGACGGTCTATGTTCCGATGGACGATCCCATCAAGATCTCCCGCCTGAGGGTCCGCAACACCTCGCAAAGGGCGCGAAGACTTTCCGTCACGTCCTACACCGAATGGGTGCTCGGTCCCTCGCGAGGCGCCGCGGCACCGTTCATCGTGACGACCATCGATCCCGCCACAGGCGCGATGTTCGCGCGCAACCCCTGGAACTCGGAGTTCGGTTCACGCGTGGCGTTCGCGGATCTCGCCGGGCGTCAATCGCAATGGACCGCCGACCGGCGCGAGTTTCTCGGACGACATGGCACTCTCGACAGCCCGGCAGCACTTACCCGAGGCACACCTTTGACCCAGCGCGTGGGCGCAGGCCTCGACCCTTGCTGCGCCCTGCAAGCGTTCGTGGACCTCGCACCGGATGAGACGGTGGAGTTGGTCTTCTTCCTCGGTCAAGCCTCGAGTGCGACGGACGCGCAATCTCTGCTGGTCCGTTATCGATCGGTCGATCTCGATGCGGTCTTTGGCGCGGTGCTTCAATATTGGGACGATGTGCTCGGAATGGTTCAAGTGAAGACGCCGGACCGCTCCCTGGACCTCATTCTCAATCGCTGGATGCTCTATCAGACGCTCGTCTGCCGCATGTGGGCCCGATCGGCTCTCTATCAGGCGAGCGGCGCCTACGGATTCCGCGACCAGCTTCAAGATGGAATGGCGCTGGCTCTGTCCAGACCCGCCCTGGTGCGCCAACATTTGCTGCGTGCCGCCAGCCGGCAGTTCATCGAGGGCGACGTTCAGCACTGGTGGTTGCCGTCGCAGGACGCGCGATCGGCCGGCCCCGGCGTTCGTACCCGCATTGCCGACGATCGGGTATGGCTCGCGTACGCCACTGCTCACTACGTCGAGGCGACCGGCGACACCGCGGTATTGGATGAAAAAGTGCCATTTCTGGAAGGTCAGGCGCTGCAACCGGGAGAGCAGGACGCGTTTTTTCAGCCCGTGATCTCGGACGACGCCGCTTCGCTCTTCGAGCACTGTGCGCTCGCACTGGAGCAGAGCCTGTCTGTTGGCGAGCACGGCCTGCCGTTGATTGGCGCAGGTGACTGGAACGATGGTATGAACCGGGTTGGCGAGAGGGGACGGGGTGAAAGCGTCTGGCTTGGATGGTTCCTGCACGCCACGCTCGTGACGTTCGCGTCCCTGGCGAAGGCGCGCGATCAACTTACTCGCGAGACGCAGTGGCGGACCCATGCGGCAGTGCTCCAGAACTCACTGGAGCAGGGGGCCTGGGACGGTGATTGGTACCGACGCGGCTATTATGACGATGGGACCCCGCTCGGATCGGCCACGAGTACCGAATGTCGGATCGACTCCATCGCACAATCCTGGAGCGTTATCTCCCAGGCCGCCGACCCAATCCGTGCGTCGCGTGCGATGGCCGCCGTTGACAGCTATCTCATCCGACGTGACGCGGGGCTGGCGTTGCTTTTCACGCCGCCCTTCGATCGGACCGTGCTCGACCCAGGCTACATCAAAGGCTATCCGCCCGGGATTCGAGAGAATGGCGGTCAGTACACACACGCTGCTACCTGGTCAGTGATCGCCTACGCCCTCCTTGGGCAGGGAAACAACGCCTGGGAATTGTTCTCACTCCTCAATCCCGTCAACCGGACGAGCACGCGCGCGGATGTGCACCGCTACAAGGTGGAACCCTACGTGGTCGCCGCCGATGTCTATTCCGTCGCCCCGCATATCGGGCGCGGAGGCTGGACTTGGTATACCGGCTCCGCCGGCTGGATGTACCGAGCCGGCCTCGAGGGGATCCTTGGATTTCGGATACAGGGAACCAGCTTGCTTCTGGCTCCCTGCATCCCTGAGAAGTGGCCGCGCTTCGAGATTGTGTTCAAATATCGCTCTTCGCGCTACGAAATTCTGATCGAAAACCCCCTCGGCGTCGGCCGCGGCGTGATGCTCGCTGAGTTGGACGGCAACGCGCTGCCGTCTGGTCTCCAAACCCGCATCCCATTGGTCGATGATGGCGACATCCACAGCGTGCGGCTGGTCCTTGGAGAAGCGGCCGGTCGGGACACTGAGATCCCGAAGAGCCCATTCTGCGAAAGTGCTAGTGCACTTTCTGAATGAGCCACAATCCCGGCTTACCCCGCTGATTCAGACCAATGCTGAGGAAAGCCGACTTGGATTCCCACAGGCGCGCGACGGGCAGCCCCTCTCGATGTAGCCGGCGAGCCAGAATCTCCGGCTGACTCATCATCCGAAATCGCGGCTCGACAGCGCCCAAGGCGGGTCGCTCAAAGCGATCATCCGTGCCGAGATCCACCTTGCCAAGCTCCAAATGATGGATCGTGGAGGGAAAAGCCGTCGCGACGGGCGCCGCAGCAGGATCGTGCACGGCAGTCGCCGGGGCGGAAGCGCCCGGTGACCGCAGGTCCAACTGCGCGGCTAATGCAGGTTGTTGTTGGGCGAACGACCGGCCAGCCATCGATATCAATCGCGCAGAGTCAGCTGCAGAGAGCGAAGACCTTCCCCGGCTGGACGGAGGGGAGGCGATGGCGGAGCTCAAAAAGCAAAGGCCGCATAAGCCGCCCGCGGCTACGTGCATCAGTCGGTGGTTTCCTTCCTGGTTCATATGGTTATTGAAGCATGGAGGAATCAGTTTGTCGGGACGCTACCGCACCCAACGGTGCCTTTCTGAAGATAATTGCGCCCGGTACTTTCCCTAATGTACGCTACCGGGCAAATGGAGCGCCGATGCCTTTAACTTCCCTGCAGGCGGACGCGATCGTCACGCGAGGGCATCCGTGAGTCTTTAGATCCGGAACTCCGTGAACACCGCTTCTTCCGACCGTACAATCAATCATCTGCTTGCGGCTTTGCCGGATGCAGAATGGCAGAGGTGGCTGCCGACGCTCGAATCGGTGGAAATGCCGCTGGGGCAAGTACTGTACGAATCGGGCAAAACGCTCACCCACGTCTATTTCCCGACGACGTCCATCGTCTCGCTGCTGTACGTCATGGAGAATGGAGCCTCAGCCGAGATCGCCGTGGTTGGTAATGAAGGGATCGTGGGCATTTCGCTATTCATGGGCGGCGGATCGACCCCCAGCCGGGCGGTAGTGCAAAGCGCCGGCCGGGGATTGCGGCTGGCGGCGCAGACGATGAAGGAGGAGTTCGACAAGAATGGTCTGGTACTGCATTTGCTGCTGCGCTATACGCAGGCGCTGATTACGCAGATGGCCCAGACGGCGGTATGCAACCGCCACCATTCCCTGGACCAGCAACTGTGCCGCTGGCTGCTGTTGAGCTTGGATCGCTTGAAGGGCGATGAACTCGTGATGACGCAAGAGCTGATCGCGAACATGCTGGGCGTGCGTCGCGAAGGGGTGACAGAGGCCGCACTTCGCTTACAGCAGGCTGGACTGATCCGTTACGCGCGCGGACGAATATCGGTGCTGGACCGTCCCGGGTTGGAGGAACGCACCTGCGAGTGCTACGCGGTGGTCAAAAAGGAATATGACCGACTGCTCCCCACGAATCACGCTACCTAGCGGCAGATCCCCCTCCCTCTTGACAATCCGGTAGCGCTCACCGCGTCGCTGCACACCCGGTACGACGCGCAGCGGAGCTGCGTGGGCTAGCGTACCGACTGGATCGCTTTTCGCGCGTACCCTCACCTCACTTTCCAAGCCCCTTACCAAGAGGATCAGAACTGCCATGCGTAGAAAATTACCACAATTGATCAAGGTTGCCGCTGCGCTCGCGGCGACGGGGGTTGCGTTGGCGGCGTGCGCCAGCAACCCTGCTGCCGATGAGAAGATCGCGGTCGCGAAGGCGTCGGTGCAGCGTGCAGAAGTGTCCGGGGCGCCGGAATTCGCGCCGGTGCAACTGGCGACCGCGCGCGACGAGCTCGCCGGCGCCGAAAAAGCCAATGCCGGCCGGGAACTGCAGCCCGCAAACAACCTGGCCGAAAAAGCGAATATCGACGCTCAGCTGGCGGAAGCAACGGCGCAGGAACAACGCGCGCATAAGGCCGCAGTCGAATTCGACGCGGGCATGCAGACACTTCGCCAAGAAACGACGCGCAGCTCACCACCGACTCAATGAGGCAATGACATGAACGCAAAGATATTAACAGGTTTAAGTTTCGCGCTCGCCATGGGCGGCTGCGTCTCAATTCCACAACCGAATGCCGCCCTGGAGAGCGCCCGGACCGAGGTACGAGCGGCCGAGGCGAATCCGAACGTCAACAAGTATGCTGCCGTGGACTTGGATGCGGCGAAGAAGGAGCTCGATACGGCCGAGGCGGCCGCACTGCATCACGATGATGCCGCAATTGCACAGCCCGCATATCTGGCGGCGCAGACGGCACGCCTCGCGCAAGCGCGTGCGGCTGCGAAGGCGGATGACGCGCGTGTTGCGGCAGGTCAGGCCGAGCGCGATCAGATTCAGTTGGCCGCCCGCACCCGCGATGTCGAGAGCGCAAAGATGGCGACCGATACGGCGGTGGGACAGCGTGATCAGGCGACCGAAAACGCGGCGCGCTTGCAAGCGGAAGTCGATCAACTCAAAGCGAAGCCCACTCCGCGCGGTCTGGTGCTGACGCTCGGCGATGTCCTGTTCGAGACAGGCAAGGCGCAACTAAGTCCTGGATCGGCGCGCAAGCTCGACCAATTGGCGCAATTCCTCACCGACCATCCCGAGCGACGGGTGCAAATCGATGGTTTTACCGACAGTGTCGGGACGGACTCGTATAACCAAGATCTCTCGCAACGACGCGCCGACGCCGTCAAGTCTGCGCTGATAACGCGAGGCATCGATCCGTCGCGGATTGGAAGCCAGGGCTATGGTAAGGAGTTTCCCGTCGCGGGTAATGTCGACTCCGGCGGAAGACAGCTGAATCGCCGTGTCGAAGTGGTAATCGGCGAAGAGAATGGTTCATCGATCGCGGCGCGCGGCTAAGGGTGCGACTGCGTTTGAATATCTTTAATTACAGGAGTTGACCATGTCATTTATCGTCTGGATCGTACTGGGGTTGATTGCCGGATTCATCGCGAGCAAGCTCGTGAACAGAACCGGTGAAGGCATGCTGCTCGATATCCTTTTGGGCATAGTCGGGGCGGTGGTGGGCGGCTGGCTCTTCCACGCATTCGGCATGCCCGGGGTCACGGGTTTGAACGTCTATAGCGTGGTGGTTGCAATCGTCGGGGCCGCGGTGTGTCTCATTGGTTACCACGCCTTGTCGGGCCGAAGGGCATAAGAGCTCGGATCGGCCCAACCCGATCAGGACGGAGTGCAGGCCGGGCTGGCAGCAGCCCGGCGGCGCTTTGGCGCGGTCAGCGGAATAACGGCGGCAAATGTACGGTAACGCACCGACGCGAGGCCGCATATGGTCGATGCTGCAAGATTGACCCATTGGAAGTTCCGGTGGTGGCGGAATGGCCGTCGAGGACGCAGTTTTGCAGACCAGGCTCGACATCGCCCCAACCTTGCAGCGCGCGATATTCAACAGTGCGAATTTCTCTTGTATCGCCACCGACGCCAAGGGCGTCATCCAGATTTTTAATGTCGGTGCCGAACGGATGCTCGGATTCACGGCCGCCGAAGTCATCAACAAAGTCACGCCGGCGGACATTTCCGATCCGCAGGAAGTGATCGCGCGAGCCCTACTGTTGAGCGCCGAGCTGGCCACACCGATCGAGCCGGGCTTCGACGCCCTGGTGTTCAAGGCGGAGCGCGGCATCGAGGACATCTACGAGCTCACCTACATCCGCAAGGATGGCAGCCGCTTTCCGGCCGTCGTGTCGGTGACCGCTCTGCGCGATGCTGCCGATAGGATCATCGGTTATCTGCTCATCGGGACCGACAACACGCTACGCAATCGATTCGACGACGAGCAGAAGCGCCTCGATCAGCGTCTGCGCGACCAGCAGTTCTATACCCGCTCCCTCATCGAATCGAACATCGACGCTCTCATCACGACGGATTCCGCCGGTATTATCTCGGATGTGAACAAGCAGATGGAGGCACTCACAGGCCTTACACGCGGCGAATTGATTGGTGCGCCGTTCAAGGATTGCTTCACCGATGCCGAGCGTGCCGAAGCGGGTATCAAACGCGTGCTGAGTGAAACCAAACTGACCAACTACGAGCTCACGGCGCGCGCGCGGGACGGCAAGGAAACGGTGGTGTCCTATAACGCCACGACATTCTACGATCGTGACTGTACGCTGCAAGGAGTGTTCGCCGCGGCCCGGGACATCACCGAGAGAAAAATTCTCGACCAGGCGCTGGAGGAAACGAATCTTGCGTTGCAAAGGGCGAAACTCGCCGCGGAAAAGGCCAATCTTGCGAAGTCGGATTTCCTATCCAGCATGAGCCATGAGTTGCGCTCGCCGTTGAATGCCATACTCGGATTCGCGCAACTCATGGAATCGAGCAGCCCGCCGCCAACGCTGCCCCAGCGACAGAGTCTCGATCAGATTCTCCAGGCAGGATGGTATCTATTGGAGCTCATCAACGAGATTCTTGATCTGGCGCTGATCGAATCGGGCAAGCTGTCCTTATCGCGGGAGCCGATCTCGCTCGTTGATGTGCTGGACGACTGTCGCGGCATGATCGAACCCCTGGCATCGAAAAACGGCATCGGATTGACCTTTCCGGACTTTGACGATACGCCCTTCGTCAAGGCGGACCGAACCCGATTCAAACAGGTGCTGATCAATTTGCTTTCCAACGCGATCAAATACAATCGCGCCGGGGGGACGGTCGAAGTGACCTATGCCCTGAGTGCGGGGCAGCGCATGCGCATCGGCGTCCGCGATACCGGCCACGGATTGACGCCGGAGAAGCTTGCGCAGCTGTTCCAGCCGTTCAATCGACTCGGTCAGGAGTCCGGGAGCGAGGAGGGGACGGGCATCGGCCTGGTGGTGAGCAAACGACTGGTCGAATTGATGGGCGGTGAAATAGGCGCCGAAAGCACGATTGGCATTGGCAGCGTATTTTGGATCGAACTGCACTCGACGCACGCGCCGCGCCTCGTCGCCGCCGCGGCGGGAGTCCGGGCACAAATCCCGCCGCTCGCGCAAAACAAAGCGGCACGGCACACGCTGCTGTGTGTCGAAGACAACCCTGCGAACCTGCTGCTGGTCGAGAAGCTCCTCGAGCGGCGGCCGGATTTCCGGCTGCTGTCGGCGAAGGACGGCATTCGCGGCATCGAAATCGCTCGTGCGGAGCGGCCCGATGTCATCCTGATGGATATCAATTTGCCGGGGATCAGCGGGCTCATTGCCCTCGGC
Organism: uncultured Gammaproteobacteria bacterium; assembly: GCA_963843295.1. Classification (GTDB taxonomy): domain Bacteria; phylum Pseudomonadota; class Gammaproteobacteria; order Steroidobacterales; family Steroidobacteraceae; genus Bog-1198. The sequence goes on from CAWJJP010000013.1 coordinate 234,072, forward strand.
ATCCTGTCAGAGGATGCGCAGACGGCGGACATACCGGTGATCGCCCTGAGTGCGAACGCCATGCCCGGCGACATCGAGAGAGGTCTCGCCGCCGGATTCTTCCGGTATCTGACCAAGCCGATCAAGGTCAACGAGTTCATGGACACGCTGGACAGCGCGCTGGTATTTGCGACAGGCCAGGCAGCGCAAGCCGGCGCGCTTCGAGGCGCCCGATGATCGCCGCCGGGGACATTCTCGCTGCGCGCATTTTGGTCGTCGACGATCAGAGCGCCAACGTGCAATTGCTTACGCGCATGCTCGAGGGCGACGGATATCGCTGTGTGACTGCAACGATGAACCCGCTCGAAGTCTGTGCTCTGCACCGCAAGAACCGCTACGACCTCATCCTGCTCGACCTGCAGATGCCCGGCATGGACGGGTTTCAGGTGATGGAGGGTCTGAAGACGAACGAGGCGGACGACTACTTGCCGGTCATCGTGCTCACGGCGCAACCGGGCCACAAACTGCGTGCGTTGCAGGCCGGCGCCAAAGATTTTATCAGCAAGCCCTTCGACCTTGTGGAAGTGAAAACCCGCATACGCAACATGATCGAAGTACGTTTATTGTACCGGCAGCTCGAGCAATTCAACGCTGCGTTGGAACAGACGGTGCAGGAACGCACCGCCGAATTGCGGGAAAGCGAGGCGCGCTACCGTAGTCTCACCGAACTCGCCTCCGATTGGTATTGGGAGCAGGACGAGAGCGGCAGCTTTACAAAGGTTTCCGGGCCGGTCCTCGACATGCTCGGGATTCGCGTGGACTCATTGACAGGAAGCGCATCTTCTGTCGCGACGGAGGGATGGGACGAGACCCAGCGCGAGATGTTGCAGGCGAAGATCAGTGCGCGTCAGCCCTTTCTGGATTTCACCTTGACTCGCGCCAATCCCGACGGCTCACGTCAGCAGTATCGGGTCAGCGGCGAGCCCATGTTTAATACCGCCTGTCGCTTCTTTGGCTACCGCGGAATCGGCGTCGAAGTCACGAGCAGGCGTTAGGAAGCAGGGCTTTCGAGCGTCACCAATGCCCGTCGCGCATCACCCCAGTCAAAATCACCTGCTGGCCGCTCTGCCGCCAGCAGAATTCGAGCGCCTGTCCATGAGCCTCGAACTGGTCCCGATGGGCCTCGGCGACGCACTCTACGATTCCGGACGGCAACTGGAGCACGCTTATTTTCCGATAACGGGCATCGTCGCACTGCTCTACGTGACACAGTCGGGCGCCTCGTCGGAAATCGCCGGCGTCGGCCCTGAAGGCATCGTCGGTATTCCGTTGTTCATGGGCGGTAATTCGACGCCAAGCTCGGCCGTCGTGCGCACTGCGGGCCACGCTTACCGGCTGAACCGCAACGTTCTCGCCGCGGAATTCCAGCGCGCCGGCGCGGTACAGCGTCTTTTGTTGCGCTACACGCAGGCGCTGATCACGCAGATGTGTCAGACAGCCGCTTGCAATCGTCACCATTCGGTTGAACAGCAGCTCAGCCGGTGGCTGCTGTGGACTGCGGATCGATTACCGCCGCAGCAATTGACCATCACGCAGGATTTGGTCGCCCGCCTGCTTGGCGTGCGCCGCGAAAGCATCACCGAAGCGGCGGGTCGGTTGCAACAGGGCGGCTACATCCAATATCGACGCGGGCACATCGAGCTGTTGGACCGGACCGGTTTGCAATCGCGCGCCTGCGAGTGTTACGCGGCCGTCAAGAACGAGATGGGGCGGTTGCTGCCGGGCGCATTTCCGAGCTTGCAAGTTGCAGCGGGGCACGTATAGATTCATGCGACAGGACCGTTGCAGTTCTCGCGCGGACACATGGCCATCGAAAGGGGTACAACATGCCATCCATGGAGGAGCTACCAGCGCGCCAGGGCCGAGCCGTCAGGGTGGAGCGCAATCAGGCGTTGCAGATCATCAATACCTTCGGACACCAAGTCGTTGACTTTTGGGCCTTCGATGCGCGCACCGTCGGTACCTATCTTTCAATGGAGCATACCCGGGCTACCCTCAGCCGTCTCACGCCGCGGGTAGGTGACGTTCTGGTCGACAATTGGCGCGAACCGATGCTTGCGTTCGAATCGGATACGTCGCCCGGAGTCCACGACACGGTGATCGCTCCCTGCGATCGGGCGCGATATATGAAGCTTGGTTGCGCTGAGGGCCATGCGAGTTGTGCCGATAATCTGCATCGGGCGCTCAAAGGGCTGGGGCTCTCGGTTCCGGTATGCCCCGCATCCTTTAATCTATGGATGAACATTCCGGTGCTGCCGAGCGGAGATCTCGAGTGGCGGGAAACGGTGTCCAAGCCGGGGGATAGCGTGATCTTTCGCGCCCTCATCGACTGCATCATGGTGATGTCGGCGTGTCCGCAGGACGTGATTCGTATCAATTCGGGGCGCCCGGCTTCGGCGCACTATGCGATTCTCACCGACTGACTCCGCCCCGGATCTCCCCGTCCCCGTTATCAGCGAACACGGCCCGAAGTAGCAGTGGCCCCTCGCGCGCGAACTTAGGGCGCTAAGACGACAGGCCTGCGCAGCGGTGGTGCGGCACTGTCGCCCCCACCGACGCACTCCTGTGCGTGGGCGCCGCGCTCGAGCCCTGCTTTTTGCGGCAAATACTGACTCTACCAGCGTGCACGACGCACCAGGCACGACAATTGCACATTGCTAGGAAAATGTGCGTCTAGGGTTCCGGTCCGCTTCGGCGGGCGACTGGTCCGAGAGAGGCAGTCCTTACCAAGGGATACACGGCGGGACAAAAGCCCGGGAGAACAACGTCGAGGAAGCCCAGGCGTCCTCGGGATGTGCTCCCTACGTTGGGGAAATCCCGAACTTCGCGAGCTTCCTCAGGTGTGGTGGATGACCACGGCTGATCGAGGAAGAATCTATGAAGGCAAGTACCCGAGTGCGTCGCTCGATCGCTCCCCGCGGTGCGCCCCGTCAACTCGATGTCGTGTCATCGCTGACCGCCGCGGTACTGAGCGCCTTGTACGGCGCCCCCTCGCTCGCGGCGCCGGAGCCGGCACCAGCGCCCGCGCCGATGGAGGACTCGGCCCTGCAAGAGGTCGTCGTCACGGCGAGCCGCCGCGCGGTCTCTGCGCAAGATCTTCCGATCAGCATCACCGCGGTGACTGGCGCCTCGCTGGAAATGGCCGGCATCCAGGACATGGCCGGCCTCGCCCATTCGATGGCCGGAGTCAACTACACCGACAAGGGACCCTTCGGCGGCGTCAACGGCAGCACGCTGATCATGCGCGGTTTGAACAGCGAGTCGCTGGCCTTCCAAGAGGGACTCGCGACATCGGTGGTGCCGCCGGTGGCAACGTATGTCGACGATACGCCGCTGTTCTTCAACATGCGCCTGCAGGACCTCGATCGAGTGGAGGTGCTGCGTGGACCCCAGGGCACGCTCTACGGCTCGGGCTCGCTCGGCGGGACGATTCGCTTCGTGATGAATGCGCCCGACCCGAGCGGCTTCGATGCCAAGGCGGAGGTGGGCCTGAGCAAGACCGCCCACACGCACACCACCAACGAAGACATCAACGGAATGGTCAATCTGCCGCTGTCGGACACCTTTGCGGTGCGCATCAATGCCGGCGCGAGCGACGATGCGGGCTTCGTCAATCAAACGAATCTATATCGTGCTCGACTCCTCCGGGGCGCCCGGGTTGTCGCAGCCGACGACACCGGGCAATCCGGTCGGGCTGAATCCGCAGATCGCGCCGAAAATCTATTCCCAGGACGGCGTAAATTCCTACCAGTACCGCAACGCGCGCGATAGCGCTGCTGTGGAAGCCGAACGAGGACTTCAAGGCGCAGCTCTCGTATCTTTACCAGCGCTCGACCGCCAACGGCTTTCCGTACATCGCGACGGGTCCGCTCGCTTACACGCAGCCGATCGCGGCGGCGACCCAGTTCCTGCCCAACGGAACGCAGACGCCGGTTTCGACTCCGCCGAACATACTGTCGCTATTTCCCGCCACCGTGCCCGCCGGAACGGATCGCCTGACCAACGCGAGCCAACAGCTTGGAGGGCACCGTCGACGATGTGAATGTGGTCGCGCTGAACGTGGACTACGACTTCGGCTTCGCGACGTTCACCTCATCGAGCTCCTGGGCGCATCACAACAACACGACGCACGACGACCTGACGGCCGAGTATGCGAACTTCAATTTCTACCAGAATCTGTACGGTCAGAATCCGCGCACCGACGTTTACGCACTCGATCAGCTCGACGACAAGATCTACGCGCAGGAATTTCGCTTGGCCTCGAAGACCGGCGGCACCTTCGATTGGATCGCGGGCTTCTTCTACAAGGACGAGAAGACCTACATCCAGGAGCATGAGTACTATCCCGGGTACAACGCCTTTTTCAATGCATGCACCGGCTCGGGGCTGTATCCCTCGACGGACTATGGCGGCGTCAACGCGTCCGCCTGCGGAGCGGGCGAGCAGCCTCCGGGGACGGTCATCGACGGCATTACCAATCCCCTCGACCAGACCTACATCGGCGACATCGAGACGACATTCAAGGATATGGCGGTGTTCGGCGAGCTGACCTGGCATTTGACCTCGGACTGGAGCGTGACCGGCGGTACCCGCTTGTTCAAACAAACCGTCTCGCAGGCTCAGCAGACGGGCCTGTTGTTCGACGGCGCGGGCTTCGTCTCGGGCAACAGTCTTGAGCGACGAATGGAGAAAGGCGCTGTGGAAGATCAACATGGCTTATCAACTCGACAAATCCAATCTCGTGTATGCGACGTGGTCGCAGGGCTTCCGGCGCGGCGGCGTCAACGCGCTGCCGCCGGATCAACCCGTTCCGGCGCGCCAGGGGACGGTGGGCACGACCTGTCCGCCGGGAAGCCCGAATGCGGGCAACTACTGTCTCAGTCCGTCGCTCCTGACGTATCAGCCCGACAAGGCGGACAACTACGAGATCGGCATCAAAGGGGTGGTGCGAGAATCGCGTCAGCTATTCGGCGGACGTCTACGACATCGAATGGCACAACGTGCAGGAGGGCACATCGCTCACGCCGCTGTCGCTGCCCTCCGCGGCCAACGTGGGCAATGCCTACAGCCGCGGAGTCGAGCTCGATATGACGGCGAGCATCACGCAGCATCTGGCCGTGAAGCTGGGCTATACCTACGATCAGACCAAGCTGACCGTCGTTCGACTTCGTATTTTCCCAGAATGTCACCGTCCCGCTGCCGCCGCCGGGCGGCCCGTTGCCCGGCACGCCCAAGAACAGCGTCGCGCTCGAGCCTCGAGTATGCGCCATGTGCCGTTCGCCGGAGGGGAGTTGCTGTACGCGCTCGACTCGCATTATCAGAGCGGGATGCTGTCCTCGATTTCGGAAACGGCGCTCCCCGTGCCCGGCTACACGATGCTCGACGGCCGCATCAGCTTTACCCGCTCGCATTGGCTTGCGACCGCCTATGTCGACAACATCACCAACACGCTCGGCATCAATGCCATCACGGATCCGACATTCTGGGGCAATCGCACTCAGGAGGTGATCTCGCGGCCGCGCACCTTCGGGATGACGATCGGATATTCATTCAAAGGGTATTGAGGCGGGAATTCGCCATGCGCACACGACCTGCCCCGGATGGCAGTGCGACTCGGTATCCCGGGTCGATGGTTCCGCGACCGCGAGGCGGCGCTGGCCAACACATCGGTGCTGGCATGGACATGCGCCGGCTGGCTCGGCTCCTTCGCGCTCATGGGTGCGCACTCCGCCGTGCTGCAATGTCGTCGGCGTGCTGCTGTGCGCCCATGCCATGGTGCTCGCCGCCTACCTGATCCATGAGGCGGCGCATCAGACCCTGTTTGTCGCCCATCGGGCCAACGCGGTCGGCGGGCGAGACGATGAACTTCATTGCCGGCTCGAGCTACGCCTCCTTCGAGCGCATCCGGCACATGCACATTCGCCATCATGTCGACCGCGCGGATCTCATCTGCTTCGACTTCAAGGGGCTGCTGCGAGCGCCGGCCCGGCTGTTCGCCGACTGTTGCAGATGCCTGGAGTGGGCGCTACATTCCGGCGACCGAAATGCTGATGCATGTGCAGGTCATCTCTGCGGCCGTTATTCGTCGCCTCGCAGCGCCGCCATCTGCCGCGCGTGGCGGCCATGCTGCCGTGCGCTGCGCGCTGTTGACGCTGCTCGGACTGTGGTCGCTGCAAGGCGCTGCTGTTGTACTGGCGTGGCCGTCGCTGTTGTTGCTGCATGTGTTGAACTTCTTCGACGCCTTTCACCATACCTTCGAGCAATACGTCGTCGCCGCCGATGAGCCGGTGCCGATGCACGGGCCGGGATCGCGCCTACGAGCAGGCCAACACCTACTCGAACGTGATTTCCCGCGCCGGCCCCGTGGCTGAATCTGCTCATTTTGAATTTCGGCTATCACAATGCGCATCACCATCGTGCCTCGGTGCCGTGGTATCGATTGCCCGCGCTTCACCGGGATCTGTACGGCGAGGAAGCCCGGCGCATGCTGCCGCTCTCGGAGCTGCTGGCGGACTTGGCATCGCAATCGCGTGCGGCGCGTGTATGTCGGACGATTACGGCGCTCCGGCGCCCGGCCCGCGGGCGCGCGGATGCGCTTCGTCGGCGCGCACGGCGTGTCGTTTCTGACGGTGATCTGAGTGGCGGTGCCCGAGCTCAGTCCGCTGTCCGGGACTGCCGCGCGGTGGTCACCGGTGCCGCGGGCGGGCATCGGCGGCGCGATCTCGCGGCAATTGATTGCGCAGGGCGCGACCGTCCATGGCCTGGACCGTCGACGTCGAGGGTCTCGGCAGCTGGCGACGCGGAGTTCCGGCGGACAGGTTCGTGCCGTACCGGTGGATCTCGCCGACCGCGCCGCAAGTCGACCGCGTCCTCGCCGAGTTGCTCGACGGGCTGGAGGGGCGTTGCGACATATTGGTGAACAATGCGGGGGTGAGCCGATTGCGGTCGCTCGCCGATACCGAGGATGAGTTGCTCGATTGGATGTTCGCGGTGAATTTCATCGCTGCGTTCCGCATCACGCGGGCCCTGCTTCCGGCGCTGCGCGCGAGCGGGCGCGCAGCGGTGGTGAACATCGCCTCCGAGCTCGCCCTGGTGGGGCAGCCGGACTACAGCGCGTACTGCGCGACCAAGGGTGCGATGCTCGCGTGGAGCCGGGCGCTCGCGCTGGAACTCGCCGCGGAGGGCATGCGCGTCAATGCGGTGTGTCCGGGACCGGTCGACACCGCGACTGCTGCGGGAGGAATTCGCGACGCATCGCGAATCCGGAGACGCGCGCGTAAGCATCGAGATCGCGGCGATTCCGCTCGCGCGTCTCGGCTCTGCCGGCCGATATGGCGCCGGTGGTCGGCTTTCTCGCCAGCGACGCCGCGGCCGTTCGTCACCGGCGCCGCTTGGTGCGTCGACGGCGGGAAGACGGCCCGATGAACCTGATTGCGAATCCCGTGCCGTGGCCGAACGGCGCGCAATGCGCCGCCTGCTTCACGCTCGACATGGACGCCGAGAGCCTGCTGCTACCTCGCGCATCCGCAGCAGGCTCATAGCATGGTGTCCGCCGCATCGATGCTGCGTTACGGACCGGATGTCGCGGTGCCGCGAATTCTCGACACCTACCGACACTATGGGCATCCGGCAGACGTTCTTCGTGCCCGGCTGGTGCGCGGAACGATATCCGTACGCTCTGAGGCGATGGTGCGTGACGGCCATGAGGTGTCCGCCCACGGCTATCTGCACGAACTTCCGAACGAGCTGTCGGATGCGGACGAGAGAGAGTGGCTGCTGCGCAGCCTCGTCGGCGATTCGGATCGGTAACCGGCGAGAAGCTCCGCCGGCTGGCGTGCGCCGCTCTACCGATTCTCGCACCGCTCGGCGGAATTGCTGCTTGAGGCAGGGCGTCACCTACGATGCTTCCTTGATGGGTGATGACGTCCCCTATCTCATCGATTCGCCGCGCGGATCGCTGCTCGAATTGCCGTCGCATTGGGGCATGGACGATTGGCCGCCGTTCATGCACAGCAGCGAGCTTGAATTTCGAGATGCCAATCCAGTCGGCGGCACGCGCCTGGGAGGCTTGGTGGGAAGAATTCGAGGCCATGTGGGAATTCGGTGGCTTGTGGGTGCCCGTCTGGCATCCGTTTCTATCGGGACGCCTCGCGCGCTGGCGTCACACGCATGCAATGATCGGCAGGATGCTCGCCAAGGGCCAGGTGTGGTTCGCACCGATGCGTGAGATCGCGGCCCATGTGACTGGGTGCATGTCGGACGGTACGTGGACGCCACGGGCGCAGCCGGCGAGGTCCCTTCCCTCGCAGGCGCGGGAGGGGGCGTTCGTGATTCTCGAACTGTTCGGCTACGATCGCAACGGCGAGGTCCGGGAACTTGACACGACGCTGCAAAAGAATGCACTGCGCACGCGCGACGTGGCGCTGGCGGCAATGGGGTTCAATGCGCCGGCCTGGATCGCGGCGGTATCGATGTCGGTTCTGTATTCGGTGGTCGGGGCGGCGGCGCCTCTCGCGATCCTCATTTCCTTCCTGTTCCCGATGCTGGTGCTCGCGTTGTGCCTCGTATATCTCACGCGTCAGGCGCCATCGGCGGGCGGCATTTTCACGTTCTGCAGCCGCTTCGTGCATCCGGCGGCGGGCACCATCCTCGGCTGGGCCTATACGATTTCATGTGCCGCCATCGTGCCGATGACCGCGATCATCGGAACTCAATACCTGCAGGCACTGATTCCCGGACTCAAGGGGCCGTTTGCCGCCAAAGTCATCGGCACGCTCGTGACGCTCGCATTCATGCTGGTATGCCTGCGCGGCGTGCTGCTGACCGCACGTCTCACCACGGTGTTTCTGGTGTGCGAGGTGACCGTCATCGTCGGTCTTGGGATGTGCGGAATCGTATCGCCGCACGTCGCAGTCCCGCTGCGGAGTCTTTACGCACTGCCAAAGGACTGGACCGTATTGGGGTCCGGAGTGCTTCTAGGCATGTGGATGCTCGCCAATTTCGACTCGGCGATCAACTACATCGAGGAGGCGCACGTTCCGGTGCGGACGGTGCAGCGCGCGCTCCTGATCGTGCTCACCTCGGTGTTCATCATTTACTCGCATTGCCGCCATTGGATGGCAGTATGCAATTCCCGTCGAGACTTTGGCGCAAATCACCGAGAACGGTGATGGCGGTCCGATCGCCGCCATCGCCCGGATCTATCTGCCGTCGGCGCTATCGTGGATCGCGATTATGGTGGTCATCAGCTCCGCCATGGCGGGTTTGCAGGTATCGATGACCGCAGGAGCGCGCACGGCTTACCGGATGGCCCAGGAAGGTCACCTGCCGCGCGCATTCGGCCGCACGAACCGCTATCGCGCGCCGTGGCTCAGTGTCGTAGTGATCGCCGCAATCGCGGTTGCATTCGTCTGGTTCAAGCCGCTGTCCGACATCAGCTTCTACTACAACACGGCCGTCGTCACGCTCGCGTTGTCGTATATCTCGGCGCTCGCGGCTTTTGTCAAACTGATGTTCTCGCGTCTTTCGCTGCTACCGGCGATGGCCGCATCGGTCCTGCCGTTGCTCGCGATCATGGTGCTCGGCTATCTGATTTATTCGGCGGGTGCCTACCCAGCGGATCCGAAGGACAAGTACGTGGCATGGTACGTCGGTTTCGCGGTGCTCGGTTCCGGCATCTTGATCGTGCTCTATGGAAAATCGCCTCAAGGTGTCGAGCACGCGGTGCCGATCCGGCAGCAGGCATGAGGGGGCACGCGGCTTTGAACGAGTCGGAGAGCGCAGCGAACGCGTATCGGGACGTTTCGCGCCTGATGCAATCGGGAGACTGGCACGCGGCCGAGCTGGCGTGCCAACGCCTCAACGCTCTGCACCCCAATTTGGCGGCCGGCTGGATTGCGGCGGGCCGCATTGCGCTGACGCTGGGATCTCGTGTCCGCGCGCTCGATGCGGCGGATGCGGCGGAGCGATCCGCCGGAGTCAATTCCGCCGCCTGGGATGCGATTGGCACCCTGCGCAGTTACCTGGGCGAACAACACCGGGCGCTTGCCGCCTGCGACCGCGCCGTGGAACTCGCCTCCCATCAACCGCAGTTCAGATACAACCGGGCGGCCGTGCGCCGCTTTGTCGGCGATCTGGAGGGGGCGGAGGAAGATTACGATCGAGTCATCGCGCTCAAACCCTTGGACTATGAAGCACACCTTAACCGTTCTGAATTACGCGTGCAGACCAAGACGCGCAATCACGTGCCGGAGCTTGAGGCCCTCGCGGTCCACGAGATTGCAGACTGGCGCGGAGAGGTGCAGATCCGATTCGCGCTCGCGAAGGAATACGAAGATCTCGGCGAGTACGAGAAGTCGTTCCGACACTTGCAAACGGGGGCGAAAAGACAGCGCGAGCACACGCGGTACGATGTTGCCACCGACGTGGCCACGGTTGGCTGGATCATGCGCGCCTTTCCGCACGTATCACGGGGGGTGCCCGATGTCGCACAGGATGCCCCAATATTCGTCGTCGGGCTGCCGCGCAGCGGCACCACGTTGGTCGAGCGAATCCTGGGGGGTCATTCCGCGTTGGCAACCGCCGGGGAGCTCGATTGCCTCGCTCTGGCGATCGTCGACGCCGTGCGCCGGTACAGCGGCCGCTCGCGCCTGCCCCGGCAGGAGCTCGTCGAGCTTTCGGCGGCGGTGGATTTTGCAGCTCTCGGCCAGGACTACCTGCGACGAGCCCGCGCGGCGCTCGGCGGCGGCGGCCGTTTCGTCGACAAGATGCCGCTGAATTATCTATATTGCGGCCTGATCGGCCGCGCCATGCCGGGCGCGAAGATCATTCATGTCACCCGGCACCCGATGGCCGTGTGTTACGCGATGTATAAAACCCTGTTCAAAAACGGTTATCCATTTTCTTACGATCTGAGCGAGATTGCGCAGTACTACATCGCATACCGCCGCTTGATGGAGCACTGGCGCGCCACGATGCCCGGCAGAATCCACGAGCTCAGTTACGAGAAGTTGATCGCGGACCAGCGCGGCGAGACGCGGGCGCTGTTGGAATTTTGCGACCTGGATTGGGAAGAAGGATGCGCCGAATTTCATCAAAATACGGCAGCGACTACGACGGCCAGCGCCTCGCAAGTACGCCGGCCGCTATATGACTCCTCAGTATCGATGTGGAGGCATTACGAGTCCCAATTGGCCGGACTGAGCGCACAGCTGCGCGCTGCGGGAATCCAGCTATGAGGCAACGCATTGACGGCCGGTGGATACACGCGCGAATACATCGAGCGGCTCGATACGTCGATTCCCCTTGAGTGGAATATTGAAAGTGATCGTCGCGCCGTATCGGTCCTGCGCCTGCTCATCGACGCGCACCTTGTCGAACACCAGCAACCGGGTACCCAAATAGAAGCTCTCCTTCAAATCGTGGGTAACCATGAAAATGGTCATCTTGTTGATACTCCAGAGGCTGAGGATCAGCTCGTGCATGTCCGCGGTAACGCCGGGATCCAAGGCGCCGAAGGGCTCGTCGAGCAGCAGCACTTTGGGCTCGCAGATGACCGATTGTGCGATGGAGAGGCGCTGTTGCATCCCCCCGGAGAGTTGCGCGGGGTATTTGCCGCGCGCGCCACTCAGACCGACCGAGTTCAGCAGTTCATCGGCCTTTGCGATCGCCCGGCGCCGCCGCGCACCGAACAGTTTTCCAAGCAGCGGGGAGCCGCGCAGCTCGAGTCCGAGGAGCAGGTTCTCGAGCACCGTCAGATGCGGAAACAGGGAATAGCGCTGAAATACGATGCCTCGATCCGGTCCCGGCTCTGCGGGCAGCGGCTGTCCGTCGAGCAGAAATTCGCCGCGCGTGGGCGTCTCGACACCCAGCAGCATCCGTAGAAAGGTCGTCTTGCCACATCCCGATGCGCCGACGATCGTGACAAACTCATGATCGCCGATCTGTAGATTCACGTTCTCGAGCACGACTTGTGTGTCGTATTCCTTCCATAGCCGTTTGACCGTAATCTGCGTCATCTGCTCTCCTGCGCCCAGGGAAAAGCTTTTGAGCGTGCGAAGCGCAGCAATGCATCCATGGAAAAGGCTAGCAACGTGATCCATGCGACATAGGGCAGGATGACGTCCATCGCAAGATATCGGCGGACGAGGAAGATTCGATAGCCGAGTCCTTCGGTCGAGGCGATCGCTTCGGAGGCGATCAGAAACAGCCACGCCGATCCGAGGCTCAGGCGCAGGGCATCGATCAGCCGGGGCCACATTTGAGGCATGACGATTCGTAAGATCAATTGCCACGTATTGGCGCCGAGAGTTTGTGCCTTGATCATCTGTTCGCCCGGCAGTTCCTGGGTTCGCAGCGCGAGATCACGCACCATGATGGGTGCTACTCCGATGATGATCAGCAGCACTTTGGCAAGTTCGCCCAAGCCTGCGACGATGAACAGGATAGGAAGGACCGCGAGCGGCGGAATCATCGATACCGCGGCAATGAACGAAGCAAGCGCCGCTCGGACATAGGGAATGACCCCAACGGCGACACCCAACGCGATTCCGACAAGGGCGCTGATTCCGAGCGCCGTGAGGAGCCGTTTCAGACTCGCGGCCGTGTCGGTCCAGAACAGGACATCCCCGCTGCGCGCGTCCTCTTCCAAAGCGTAGTGGTGCATCGTGCTCGCCAGCATGGTGGGCGATGGCAACAACTTGTCCCCCGGATTGGCGGCAAGCCGCGCATTCGAATAGACGAGATACGCCGATACGAGCAGCAGGAACGGGAGCAGGGAGAGGATGAGTGTCCCACCCCTGCCGGGACGTTGATTGACGAGGCGGCGCACGGTCACGACGCTCGCTACAGTTGACCGTCGATGGCCATCTTGGTGAAGCGCGGATCGAAGCGCATCTTTAAGTTACCTGCATTGCCCAGCGTTTTACCCATTGGAAATTGTATCCCGACCGCATCGGGCGAGCCGGCGCCCTGCCCGAGGATGCCGTGCTCGAAGGAGAATCTGCGAACCAGGTCCATGGTTTTGATCAGTGCATCGCCCGTCATGAAGGCATAGGCATCGGCCGGAGTCGCAAATAAATGCGTCGTGGCAAGCTGACCGTCGAAACCTGCGGGATCCGTGCCCGACGCCTTGGCCATTGCCGCCCGGGCGGCCTTCGCGCCGGGATCGTTACGCAGCATGATCGTAAGGGTTTCGTACCAGGCACCGACCAGGGCTTTGCCAAGCTTGGGAGCGGAGGTGAGAGTGGCGGTGTTCACGACCATCAAATCGATGATCTCCCCCGGGATCTTGCTCGAATCGAAGACGAGTTGCGCGTTGGGTGATGTCATCACGCTGCTCAGCTGCGGCTTCCATGTGACGACTGCGGTGGTTGCCGGAGCGGAGAAGGCGCCCACGATATCCGCATCTGACGTGTTGACTATCTTGATGTCACGCTCGCGCAGTCCGATACTGCCGAGCGCGCGCACCAGCAGGTAGTGGGACACGGAGAGTTCGACCAGATTGACCTTCTGTCCCTTGATGTCGGCAAGCTGCTTTGCCTTGCCCTTGAGCACGACGCCATCGTTGCCGTTGGAAAAGTCGCCTGCGATGAGCGCGGTGGAATCGACCCCGCCCGCCGCGGGAATCGTCAGCATATCCATATTGGTCATGACGCAAGCATCGAAGCCACCCGCCGTGTATTGGTTGAGCGATTCGACGTAGTCGTTGATTTGCGTGAGCTTGATCTTGATGCCGTACTTATCGGCCCACTTTTTGAGGATCCCGCTTTGATCGGCATAGTCCCATGGCATCCAACCCACATAAATGCTCCAGGCGACGTTGAACGAGGTCTTCTCCGCGGCGATACAGGGCGGCAGAGCGCCGCACGCGATCAATGCGATCAGGAACACCGCCGCTTTGCCGGATCTGCGCAGGGTTTGCATTCGATTTCCTCGGGGTAGATACATCTTAGGCAACAGCACGCGTGCCATCGAGACACAAAATCACCACGGTCTGCGCGAACAACACGGCGTGTCCTTCCGCGCATCGCACCTCGCTCACTTTACCGTCGACCGGTGCCGTCACCGCCACTTCCATCTTCATCGACTCGACGAGGAGCAGGGTATCGCCCGCCTTGACGCTCTGACCTTGCGAGGCGGAAATGCGCCAGACGCTGCCCGACACGGGGCTCGAAACCGCCACGCAATCGGTCGACAATTCCTCGTATTCGGCGGCATCGGGCGCATCGGATAAATCTGCGGTGTGGCCGGTTTGCACCGTCGCTTCCCATCGGGCGCGTTCTGCATCGAACGCCGCCTGCTGCCGGGCCTTGTGAGCGGCGATGCTGGTCCGATGGGCGGCGAGAAAACCGCGATAGTCCCGCAGCCGAAACGTCTCGTCCGTGATTTCAATGCGCGAGCGCCCGTGGATGAAATCGGCTCGAAATTCGAGCAGTTCCTCCGCCGATACCGGATAAAATTGAATCTGATCGAAAAAGCGCAGCAGCCATGGACGCCCTGGAGCAAATACGTCCGTTACTTTGTAGGTATTCCACATTTGACAGGTGCGACCGACAAACTGGTAGCCGCCGGGTCCTTCCATGCCGTACACGCACAAATACGCCCCACCAATGCCCACGGCATTCTCGGGCGTCCAGGTGCGCGCAGGATTGTATTTCGTCGTCACGAGCCGATGCCGCGGATCAAGGGGAGTGGCGACGGGCGCGCCCAGGTAGACATCGCCCAGACCCAGCACGATATAGCGGGCATCGAAGACGATCGCCTGACCTCATCGATGCTCTCGAGCCCGTTGATACGGCGGATGAACTCGATGTTGCTCGGGCACCAGGGCGCATCGGCCCGGACGGATTGCATGTATTTCGCAATCGCAAGTCGTGTGGCGTCATCGTCCCAGGACAGCGGCAGCCGGACGACACGGGTTGCGATTTGCATGTCGTCGATGGAGGGCTTCTCGTCTTCTGCTGTCATCAGGGCTGCCAGCAGCCGGTCGAGATCGAGAACCCGACCCTCGTAATGCACTTGAAGGGAACGAATGCCTGGAGTGAGGTCGACGATGCCGGCCAGATTTTTGCGTTCGAGCCAGGACATGAGCGCATGCACGTGCAGGCGCAGCTCCAAGTCGAGCACCATCGGACCGTATTCGATCAGAATATTGCAATCACCGGCGCGGCGGTACGATGACCGCGGGTCCGGCCGCTCGTGCCGGCAGACGGGCAAGAATGGGCGACAGTCCCGCGGCCCCTCGACGTCTCGGGGTGTCGAAAGTTCGCGGCTTGTCCCATGCCATCAGGGCCGTCTCCTGCCCTTCGTCGAGTTGGCGTGCCTGCTCCGGGGACAGAGGGGTGAATCGCACGCAATTGCCGGGTCGCAACTGTCCGAGCTTCCACAACTCCGCCTTGGCCACTGTCACCGGGCAGACGAAGCCGCCGAGCGAGGGGCCGTCGGGGCCGAGAATCACCGGCATATCGCCGGTGAAGTCCACGGCTCCAATCGCGTACGCGTTATCGTGGATGTTCGAGGGATGCAGCCCCGCTTCCCCGCCGTCACTGCGTGCCCACGCGGGTTTGGGCCCGATCAGCCGTATACCCGTGCGACTCGAGTTGTAGTGGACCATCCAGTTGCTCGAAAAGAACTCCTCGACATCCTCCTCGGTAAAGAAGTCAGGTGCTCCGTGAGGTCCAATCAGCACCCCCAGCTCCCATGCCTCAGTGATTGCGGGAATCAATTCCGCGGGAACGGCGCGCGGCTCTCTCGCCCCGGAAGGCGTTTGCAGGTGCAACACGTCGCCGGCCCTCAGCGCACGCCCCGCATGTCCGCCGAACTTGCCGAGAGTGAACGTCGCGCGACTGCCCAGATAGTGCGGTACGTCGAATCCGCCCCGTACCGACAGGTAGGAACGGCATCCGGCTTCTCGAGGGCGCACCCATGCGCAACGTTGCGCCCGCCGGCACGTGCACCGGTGTCCAGTAGTCGATTGTTCGGCCATCGAGGTCGGCATGCATGGGCGCGCCGCTCAGGCATACGAGCGCATCGGTGTTGAATTTAAGGGTCGGCCCCGACATGGTGATCTCGAGTGCCGCGGCATCGTCCAGATTGCCGACGGCGCGGTTGCCCAGGCGAAACGACAGGCTATCCATCGGTCCCGAGGGTGGCACCCCCACGTTCCAATAGTGAAGTCGCCCGGGATGGTCCTGGATGGTCGTCTGCGTGCCGGCGCTGAGGACTTCGAGGGTCCGCGGCGGGTAGGAAAACGTATCGAGCACGCGCGTGGTCATGCTGCCGAGCGCAAATAGGTCGGTTGACGACGAAGTTCTCTGAGGTACTCGAGATTGGTCTCGATTCCGGCAATCTCGGTGTCGATCAATGCGCGCCGCAGCGTCGCGACCGCCGCGTCTCGATCCGTATCCGCGACACGATGATCTTGGCGAGCAATGGATCGTAATGCGGCGTCACGACCGTTCCGTCCTCGATCCAGGTATCGACGCGCGCTTCGCCGCGAATCGGGCCTGGGTGAGTGGCCGGACGAGGGCCGAAAGCCACGTGCGGGGTCTTCGGCGTAGATCCGCACCTGGATCGATGCCCCGGACGATGGGGGAACGCGCCAAGCGCGAAGCCGTCACTTCGCGGCGAGGCGCACCATCCACTCCACCAAATCGATGCCGGTTACCTCCTCGGTCACGCAGTGCTCGACTTGCAGGCGCGTGTTCACCTCGAGGAAGAAGAACTCACCGCGCGCGACGTCGTAGACGAATTCCACCGTGCCGGCGGATCGATAGTGCACGGCCCGGCCCAGGCGAATAGCGGTGTCGTGCAGCCGATTCGCGCAGGACGGCCGATAATCCCGCCGCCGGCGTTTCCTCGATGACTTTTTGATTGCGGCGCTGCACCGAGCAGTCCCGTTCGCCCAGTGCGATGACCTCGCCCACGCCGTCGCCGAATATTTGCACCTCGATGTGGCGCGCCTGCTCGACGTAACGCTCCAGGAAGACGCCACTGCATCCGAAATTCTTCTGAGTGAGACGCTCGACGCCATCGAGCGCAGCCGCAAGCTCGGATTCGTGCTCGACGAGCCGCATGCCGATGCCGCCGCCGCCCGCGGAGCTTTTCAGCATGATCGGGTAGCCGATGCGATGCGCCTCGCGGCGCGCCTCCCCGAGATCCGCAAGCAGGCCGCTCCCCGGCAGGAGAGGAGCGCCCGCGCGTCCGGCAATCTCCCGGGCGATGTGTTTGGAGCCGAAATCCCGGATCTGCGCGGGCGTCGGGCCGATGAAGGCGATACTCGAGTCCTCGCAGGCTTGGCAAAGCTCGCCCGTTTCACTCAGAAACCCGTAGCCGGGATGAATGGCTTCGGCGCCGCAGGCGTTTGCGGCTCGAATGAGTTTGTCGCTCGCATAGGTAGCTCTCGATCACGGGCGGAGGGGCCCAAATGGACGGCCTCGTCCGCTTGCAGCACATGCAACGCATATCGGTCTGCATCCGAGTAGACGGCCACGGAAGCGATGCCCATGCGGCGCAAGCGTTCGGATGATGCGGCAAGCGATCTCGCCACGGTTCGCAATGAGAACTTTACGAAACATCGAGGTCCCAGATCAGGATTTCCAGCGGCGTCGGGTTATAGGCGTTGCAGGGATTATTGAGCTGCGGGCAATTTGAGATCAGGACGATGCATGTCCATGGCCGCGCGCAGCTCGACATAGTTGTCCGGGACCACTGAGACCGTCGGCGAAGCTCAGGGAGCCCTCGGCGGTGACCGGAACATTCATGAAGAAATTGATGTTGTGCGAAAGATCGCGCTTGGTTAGTGCCGAACGCTCGTTCTCGGCGAGCGCGAGCAGATAGCTGTCCCGGCAGGAGTGCATGGTGCGCTTCTCGAGCGCATAGCGCACGCGTATTGGACTCCGCGGCGCATGCGCCGCCGAGGGTGTCGTGCCGCCCGACGGTGTCGGCAACGATTTCGGCAAGGATCATGGCCGCGCGTGGACAGGAGCTTCGAGCCGACGCTCAGGTAGACGTTACGCTGCTCGCGCAGGGTATCGACGACGCCGAATATCGTTCGGCCGGGTCGGCTGCAGAAAACAACAGCGTGTCGGCGGCCTGATTGCCTTCGACGTCGACGAGCCGAAAAGTTCGCCCCGCTTGCACGACTCGATCCAGTATTCGCCCGCCGGGATGATTTGTCGGTGGCGGGCCGCCGCGGCGTCGAGCAGAGCTTTCCTTGAGCATGACTCAGCCCTCCAGACGCGCGACCGGCCGCACTGTCGGTAGAGGCGGTGTTTTCAAAGCCCCGGCCGTTTTCCGGGCGCGAGCTTCGCGGCAGAAGTCATCGTCGCGCACGGGCGGTGATTGTCGCAGCTCGCAGTGTGATCGGGCATGCGGGGGTATTCGGCAGCCGGGTTCAGCGGATGAGGGCATGTGTGCAACAGAACCAGCGCTTCCATCTCGAAGCGCAGGTCGACAAATGGGCGCCGGCTTGCGCGCGGCGGCTCTCATCGAAGATCATGTCGACCGGTCTCGTCGACGGCCACCTTGCTGAACCAGTTGACGTTGGCGGCCAGATCGCGCCGGCCTAGGCCGTACTTTCCGCCTTCGACCAGAAATGCGTCGTGTCCGTTTTGCGTCCATTCATTGCGGTATTGCTGATAGTTCTGCCGCCCCCAGCGCCGGCCAACCAGCTCCCTGTTGGAATTGCCGCACACGGTGTCATGCCAGCCCACGGAGTCATCGACGATGGAGCAGAAGATGCGCCCCATGTCGGAATACAGACAATGCCCTTTCGTGAGCTTGAAGGTGTGCTGGCACTTCAGCGTGTCCGGCGCGTTGTAGCGCTCGAGGAGGTTATACGGGTTGAAGAAGAGCATTCCGACGTTCGCGCCGCCGTTTGACGTCGACCAACCGGAGGACCGTGCCGTTGCCGACGGTGAGGGAGCAGTGCTTGCCGCCTTCCATGGAAGTTTCATGGAATACCGTTTGAGCAAACCCCATGGGCCAACCTCCTTCGTCAAGCCGTGCCTGCGGCACTGAGTGGAGGCTTCGTCCCTTTCGGGTCATCATCTCCTTATGAGGGAGATCATCCCGAGGGCGCGCAAGCCTCCTCGACATTAATCTCCCGGGCTTTTATCCCGCCGTGTATCCGTGGGCGCGGCAACCGCTCAGCTGCCGAAGGCCATGGACTGCCTCTCTCGGACCAGACGCCTGCATCAGCAGACCGGAACCCTAGAGGCACTTTGTCCCATCAGCTTGAGCAAGACCTGTGCCAAGTGCGCAGGCCGTGACCGCACATGCGCCCATGGTCGGCAACCGCCGCAATTTAAGGACAATACCCGCGAGCCCGAGGCGGGGACGTTCGCGTCATAAGGATGCGCGCGCACCAGTAGAGCGCAGCAAGAGCGAGCCCGCGCCCCATTGTCGCGCGCACAAAGGACGTACCCGCACGCGAGCGCGCCATATTGGTCGCGCGCACAAAGGACGTACCCGCGGCCGCGAGCGCGCCATATTGGTCGCGCGCACAAAAGACGTACCCGCGGCCGCGAGCGCGCTATATTGGTCCCGCACAAAGGACGTACGCGCAGCCGCGAGCGCGCTATATTGCGAGGCCATGCGCCCGCTCGACAGCTTGTTGATTCCCGATCTCTTGCGCGGCTACCGCAGCGCTCGCTTCACTCCCACCGAGGTGATCGGGAGCGCGCTGCGACGCGCCGACCACGCCGAGCAGCGCCATGTATGGATTACCCGTCTGCCGCACGAGCACGTGTTGGATCTCGCCCGCGCGATCGAGGAGCGCTCGATGGAAGAGCTTCCGCTCTACGGCGTTCCGTTCGTCATCAAGGACAATATTGATCTTGCGGGCGTGCCCACCACCGCGGGGTGCCCGGCGTATTCATATATGCCGCCGAGATCCTCGACGGCAGTCCAACGACTGCTTGACGCGGGGGCGATTCCACTCGGCAAGACCAATCTCGACCAATTCGCGACCGGATTGGTCGGCACACGCTCGCCCTACGGCGCCTGTCGGAACAGTTTCAATCCGGCCTTCATTTCGGGCGGCTCGAGCTCCGGTTCGGCCGTTGCGGTCGCCACCGGCCTCGCGAGTTTTGCGCTCGGCACCGATACGGCCGGCTCGGGACGGGTACCCGCCGCCTTCAACAACATCATAGGACTGAAGCCGAGCGCCGGCAGAATCAGCACTCGCGGCATCGTACCGGCGTGCCGGTCACTGGACTGCGTATCCATCTTTGCAATGACGAGCGGGGATGCGGCCCGGGTGCTCTCGGTTGTAGAAGGGTTTGACTCCGAGGATCCCTATTCGCGCATCCTTGGCGCCCGGGCGATTCAAGGCCGGCGATTCGGTGTACCGCGGCGCGACCAGTTGTGTTTCTTTGGCGACGAGGAATATGCCCGGCTGTTCGACCAGGCAATGACGCGCGTGGCCTCGCTCGACGGTGTGCTTGTCGAAGTGGATCTCGTCTCCCTTTCTGGATGCGGCACGTCTATTGTACGAAGGACCCTGGGTAGCGGAACGCTATGCCGCGATCGAGGATTTCATCACTCTGCGCGGGGAGGCGATGCTTCCGGTCACGCGCCGGATAATCGAGGCCGGCAAGTCGTTCTCGGCAGTCGATGCATTCAAGGGTCAGTATCGACTCCGGTCGCTGAAGCGCGCGAGTGAACGCATTTGGGACAACGTCGATGTTCTGCTGACACCGACGGTCGGCACGATCTACGAGGTTGCGCGAATCGATGCGGATTCCATTCGCTTAAATGCCACTCTGGGCTACTACACCAACTTCATGAACCTCCTGGATCTGGCCGGCGTTGCGATACCCGCCGGTTTTCGCAGTGACGGTCTTCCTTTCGGGGTGACCGTGGTGGGGCGAAGCGCAACCGATTACGCGCTGCTCACGCTGGCCGACCAATTGCACCGCGCATGCGTGAAAAAGCTGGGAGCGGTGGATTGGGAGATGCCGGCGCCGCGGCAAGACTCTTGCACTGTCGCCGAAGGCTTTCTGCCGGTCGCGGTCTGCGGCGCACACATGGATGGCTTGGTGCTGAATTTTCAATTACGTGAGCGCGGTGGATACTTGATTCGCGCGACTCAAACCTCGGCCAACTATCGACTGTTTGCACTGTCCGGCGGGCCACCGCAACGCCCTGGGCTCGTGCGGGTGCGAGCAGGCGGGGCCGCTATAGACGTCGAGGTATGGGCTGTTCGATCAGTCGATTTCGGCTCGTTGGTCTCGAGTATTCCCGCCCCGCTTGGTATCGGTACCGTCGAGCTTCGAGACGGAGAGAGCGTGCCGGGATTCTTGTGCGAATCTTACGCCGCTGATGGTGCCGTCGATATTACGCGGTATGGCGGATGGCGCGCCTATTGCGCCGCTCCACCATAGGTCGTCCGGCGGAATATTCAGCCGCGCACCCGGTCGATCGCTGACACAAGCGGATATACGGAGTTCAAGAGTGGCAACGATAGCTTCGACTCGTGCCCCAGCCTCACTGCATAACCCAGGGTTTCTTCCACCTCCAAGGGCCTGCCCCCTTCCAGGTCATGCAGGGTCGACATACGGTGCTCTGGCGCGGCCGATTTGAGTTCGAGTCCGATGCGCTGTATGGCAGCCACGGCCTCTTGCTCGGATCCGCGACAAATCGTCACAACCGGCAGGGTCGATTGATCGGACAATTCAACGCCTCGGGCGCTGGCCAGTGAGCCTATTTCGCGCACCAGGCGCGCAACCAGAAGAGCCGATTCGGAATCAATGAAATATTTCCACGTGCGTGCACGCGTGGTGACCGACAGTGCCACCATGCCTGCCCAGGAAGCGAACTTGGACCACTCAAGGCTCAGGATGTTTGGGACCGCCGTCGAGCGTACGCCAGAAGAGTCAAGTGTGCTTGCGACCTGCTGTGCACGCGAGCTGTTGCCGCCATCGAGTTCGCCGATATAGATATTCCTGTTGCGCGTGAAGACGACTTCGCCGGTACGCAACAACTCACCGCTCGTGTCCGCCAAGGCCCCGAGCACGCTGTCGCGGCCGAAGAAATCCGCGAGCAGATCATTCTTCATCAATCCATTCTGGATCGAGAGCACACAGTCGAATTGCGCGTCGCGAAGTGGTGCGAGTGCAGCGACCGTATTGTATGTCTTCGTGGCGACGATCAATACGCCTGCTCCACGGAGACTTGCAGGTTCGGTCAATACCGCGACGGCTTGTGAAAGCTCGGCCAATCCGGTGATACGCAATCCAAGCTGCGTAATCTGCCGTGCCCGCTCGCCGCGGGCCAGCATGATCACGCTGTGGCCGGAACGTGCCAGATGCGCACCGATGATCGAACCTATCGCGCCGGGCCCCAGGATCGCGAAATCGCCTTGCATCATTTGCCCATCATAGTTGTGGATTCAGCGGTCGACCACGAGCCCCCAGGGAGCGATTGCATCGGCGCCCCTGCGATGACGGAATTGTCCCACGACAAAGGACATTCCAGCCACCTCATGCCAAACCGGCATTTCCTAAGTGCAATTCAGTATTTCGGCGGTTGGTGTTAATTCATACAATCCCTAGCGAGCTAACAGGTATTTAAAAATACTCGTTTCGAGGATTGGGAACCCAATGAATTGCATCACCAAAACGCCTGTGCCCGAGCGGGATTTCCGGACGCATGCATCCACGGCTGCTTCCGCCCGATCGTGGGATTTAAGGCTTGGACGGTGCGGATTGATTTTATTCGCCGCCATGATCACTTCGGTCCCGGCCCTCGCGCAGCAGAAGACCGGGCCGGGCATCAGCGGCGATGACAGTCTGACGTGGCACGGCATTACGCTCTATGGCGTCATCGACATCGGAGTCCAATACGACACCCACAGTGCACCCTTCACCCCCTACCGACCCTCGGCCAGTGGCAACATCGTGCGGCAGAACAGTCAGGGCTCGGTGAGCGGTCTCACGCCGAGTAACATGGGACAGTCGAGAGTCGGCTTGCAGGGCATCGAGGCGTTGAACGAGGATTGGTCGGCCATATTCCAGGTCGAGACCTTCTTCAACCCCCAGTCGGGCGAAATCGCCGATTCTCTGAAATCCTTGACCGTGAACAATGGTCGCAGCCTCGCCACTCAGAGCGTCGGTGTGGATGGAAGCTCGGCAGGACAGGCCTTCCAGACCGCCTGGGTCGGTCTCAAATCGGCGCGCTTCGGCACCCTCACTTTCGGTCGTCAGGTGACGCTGTTGTTGGAAGGCACGATCAAGTACGACCCCAATTACAACGCCTCGGCGTTCGGCCTCCTGGGCGCATCGAATACCTATTCCGGTGGCGGCGCCCAGGAGAATAACCGGCTCGATTCGACGGTGAAGTACTTCGTCGAGTTCAACGATCTGGTGCACCTCGCCGCACTTTACAAGTTCAGCGATGCAAGCGGATCGGCCAACACCACCTACCAGGCGGATTTGGGAGCTGACTACGCGGGCGCCTCGGTCGATGCCTATTATTCGAAGGAAAACAGTGCCATCACGACCACCTCCTTGACTGCCGCCCAAGTCGCTGGGCTTCCGAAGCTCGGGTATTCGATATCGAACTCCCTGGCGGCGACGATCTCGGACAATACGGCGTATGCCCTCATGGCATCCTACAGGATCGACCCATTTAAACTCTTTGCCGGCTACGAGCACATCAAGTACGCGAACCCCGACAGGCCGTTGAGCGCCGGGTTCAACGACATCGGAGGTTACGTGCTCGCTTTCGTCACCAACACCGCCTACAACGTGTCGAAGACTCTGAACGTATACTGGACCGGCGCTCGCTACACCGTCCTTCCCAACCTCGACTTGACCGTCGCTTACTACGGCTATCAGCAGAATGCCTACGGCACAGGCAAGCAGGCGGGCTGCTCGTCGTCCGCGCACAGTGCTTGCAGCGGCAACCTGGAGGCCTTTTCCTTCGACGCCGACTATTACTTCAACAAGCACTTCGATGCTTATCTGGGCGCCATGTACAGTGGCGTGCATGACGGTGTGGGGAGCGGCTATCTGTTCACCACCAACATCAACCCCACGGTCGGCGCGCGCTACAAGTTCTGACACCGCTCCACGGCCCGCACATGCGGCCATTCAGCGGTTTGCGGTCGGCGGCGTTTCCAAACTCCTCGTGAACATGAGGCGCTGGGTCAGGAATTCGGGATCCACCGCGAGGGGTGGAATTTCAAACGCCGAAAGCCTCGCGGCGAATTTCTCGATACCAGCGCTGGGCCTGCTGTGCTTCGTTCACCCGTGACACCTGCGCCGATTCAACCGCAGCGGCCTGGGTCGATTGGTCATCGCGGCGGAGTTCGCCATCCACAACGTGGTACGCACCGGTGATCGCGAGACCATAGTTTGGCGCGATGAGGCTGAAGCAGGCGCTGTGCAGGGATGGCGGCGGGGGCTCGCGACCCTCCAACGCCGCTATCACAGCCTGGGCGCACTGATGCGCCTGACTGCTTGCGGAGGATGCGGATTTCGGCATGGGATCGCCGATACACGCATCGCCGATTACATGTACGTTCTCCAGCCGCTGCGACTCGAAGCTCGGCGCCTTGATCGGGCACCAGCCGTGACCGCTCGCGAGCCCCGCATCGAGGGCGAGAAGCCCGGGCGCCTGCGGCGGAATGACATTGGCGACTGCCACCGGCTGCCCGCCGTGCGTGCTATACAGGACGTTCTTTTGAGGATCGACGCGCTGTATCGCACCCCCCTCGGTCACCGGAATCCATTCGATCAATCCAGGATAGAGAGTTTGCCAGGCCTCCGTGAAGACGTCCTGCCTGGGGAACTGATTATTGGCGTCAAAGATGAGAACCTTCGAGCGCGGCTTGTTTAGCTTCAGGTGATGGGCGATCAGGCTCGCTCGTTCGTAGGGGCCGGGTGGGCACCGGTAGGGCGAACGCGGCACACTGATGGCGACGATGCCGCCGTCCGGCATCGTGCGCAACTGCTTCGCCAGAAGCCCGGTTTGCACCCCCGCTTTCCACGCGTGCGGCATGCGCTCAGAGGCCGCCTCATCGTAGCCTTCCGGGGTACCCCATAGAAACCGGATACCGGGCGCGACGACGAGGCGGTCATACGGCAACGTTGTACCGCTGCGGAGCTGCACGCGCCGCGCCGGGCTGTCGAGGGCGGCCACCTGGTCGCGCACGAACCGGACCCCGGCATGCACGAGTCCCGAGCGCGATACGGTGATCGACTGAATACTCCGCAGCCCCACCATGGCCTCGTTGCTCATGGGACATGTGATGTAGTCCTCGTCGGGATCGATCAGAATGACGTTGAGCGTTCGATTCAGCCGGCACAAATGCAATGCGCAGGACGCCCCGGCAAAACCGGCTCCGATGATGATCACGCGGGCCTTGCGTAAACTCGGCGTTGCTGCGAGGGGTCGGCTCCATACGCCGGCAGCGGCCAGTGCACCTGCTTTGAGAAATCGTCGCCGTTGCATCGTGCTCATTCCCATTCCAACTCTTCATACGCGCGTGCCACATTACGGGGATGAACCGAGTCCCACAGCAACCAACGGGACTTCTCGTTCACCGGGACCTCCGTAATCGCCTGCTCCATCGATTTGCCCATCAGGATCTCGCTGCGAACGCCATCGACGAGAGACTGCAGATAGCGGCGCTCGGGTGCCAGTGCGGCGGCGATGTCCGGGGAAATGGGGCCGTGGCCGGGAACGACCGTATGTGTCTTCATGCGCGCGAGTTCGTCGATGACCGCCAGCCAGCCCTTGGCGCTGCCATCGAGCGCCGGCAATCGCTCGCGAAACAATAGATCACCGGTCCACAGCGTCTCCGTGCGAGCATCATAGACGGTCAGGTCGCAGTCGGTGTGAGCCACTGGCCACGCGCGTAGAATCAAGTGTCGATCCCCCAGATCAAGATCGAGAGTGCGCTCCACCACACGATCCGGCGCAATGATTTGATCCGCGGTCGCATTGGACTCCAAGTCAGCCGCATACTGCTCGAGAAAGAAGTTGCGGCTGCGGGACATCGCTGCGGGGAGCCCGGCGTGACCGATGAAACTCGTGTGGTCTTCCTTGAAGGCGACGTTGCCGAGAACGTGATCGACGTGCACGTGGGTATTGATCACGTAGCAGATCGGGACGGTACTGCGTGCCATGATGACGGCGTGCAACGCGCGGCCGATCCGCACGGAACCGCCGGTGTCGATCACGGCGATACATTTCGAACCAACGATGAAGCCTATATTGGCGATATCATCGTGACCCGGAGCATCCAGCGGCAGGGGCTTTCCGAGGTGGACGAAAACCCCTGCAGCTACTCGAGTCAAGGAGAGACGGGGAATTTGTCCGTCCGCACCAAGTGCCGATGCAGTAAATGCCAGCGCGCACAGGGCCCACCAACCCGCGCGTGCTCCGTGCTCAGTCACCCGTGCCAGTCGCCGACTTGTGGGCGGTTCCCGTGCCGTCGGTCGAGCCACCGTTCCAAGCGGCAACAAAATGACCTTCCTTGGAATCCACTACGTCGATCGACACGGGTTCCGGTAGCGGGGTATTCGAAACGATGCGAAGGCTGGGATTCTCACTGAGGGAGATTCCCGTTTCTGCCTCGAATCGAAATTGACTCCCGCTGCTCAACCGAAGACGGGTGACGAAGTGGGGGGGAATCGGGTCACCTGTCTGGGGATCGATCTGGAATCCGGAATTGTTGGGATGTCGGACACTGACCTGCAGGGATTTCCCATCCCGGGATGGATGCACGCGAATCTCACCGAGGGTGCCGCCGGCCGCCGCGCTCGGAGGCGCTGAACAGCCGCCGCTCGCCTTGACCCAAGCGCTGCGCATTTCGAGGGTGCCATCGTTGGTCTCAGCGATGGCTCGCACGGACGTAAAGCGGTCGATGCGAACGCGCAGATCGATCTCACTGATCGGCACACCACCCTCCAGATCCAATGTCGCGGCGAGGGGCGAGGGATTATTATCGATGATGAGCCTGATGCGTTTTATCTTACCCTGCGCGGTTGGACCGAAATGCAAACTGATCGACGTCGCGGCCGGATCCGGCGTGTTGCCTGGTGCGGACAAGCTCATGAACGTCTCGTCGGTAAGCCCAATGTCGCGGTCGCCATAAAGATTCTGTCGTATCGTTTCCCAGGCACCTACCGGCGGGTTGGCGGGCTCGCCAACTGCGAACACCGGACTTGCGAGCACTGAGATCGCCGCAACGGCAATACATCGGGCAGCAATACTTTGGAGGAAGCGGCGGGACTGGCGCGCCGCAAGGCTGCGTGGGCTGCTCATCAGACTATTTTACGCCGTTTGGGCTCGGTGTATGTCCCGAGTACTGCAGCGGGGAGCGGTCTATCGTAGCTCAAAACTTATAAATGAAAACAATGTCTTACAATACCTAACTAGAAGTGATAACGGCTAAAATTGTCATCCCCCGCGAGGGCCGCGCGCACTCGCCTTGAAAAATAGCCCTGCCCGTGCGCCGCGGCACCGTGCACGTGAATACCGGTATCATCAGGACATGCGAACTTATGTACTGGTACACGGCGGGGGTCATGGCGGTTGGTGCTATCAGAGCGTCGCGCGGATCATCCGCGCCAAAGGTCAGGAGGCGTACGCGCCAACCATGACGGGGTGTGGCGAGCGAGCGCATTTATTGCGGCCGGACATCGATCTCGACTTCCACATCAACGATATCGTGAAGGTGCTCCAGTTCGAGGACTTGCGAGATGTGGTGCTGGTGGGCCACAGCTATGGCGGCATGGTAATCCCCGGCGTGGCCGATCGGGCCGCCGATCGCATCGGGCACCTGGTCTATCTCGATGCGGCCACACCGGAAAACGGGCAATCGCTGGTCGACGTGGCCGGGCCCATGATGGCAGCGGCGCGCCAGGCAGCGCGCGTCGTGGACGGCGTCGAGCTGGTGTTGTTTCCCGGCACCGATCCATTGCATTTTTATGGTGTCAAGGATCCGAAGCAGATTGCCTGGATGAAACCCAAGCTCACGCCCCATCCCTGGAAGTGTTTCGAGCAGAAACTTGAACTGAAGAACGAGGCGGTGGTTCGGAGCATTCCGCAATCGCACATCGTTTGCACCTCGACGCTCGGCGGTCGCAAGGTTGCCGAATTGAAAGCGCTCTCGAACGGACGTTTCTGGGATCTCGACACTGGTCACGATCTGATGATCACGGAACCCGAGGCGGTGGCTGAGCTGCTGTTGCGGGTGGCTCTCATCTGATGCCGGCTTGCGTCCTCGGCGTGGTGCTCTAAGGTGACTTACACAGAGAGGCCTGTATGGCGACAACTACGGTGATCAAGGCTGACGCGGATGACGCCCGCCGTTATTGGTTGGATGAGGGCCGGGCGCCTGGCGGCTACATCAAAGAGGTCGATTACGCTGCGCATTCCAAGGGCGTCGATCCGCTCTTCAAAGGCATCAAGATCGTCGATTGCGACACGCATTTCACGGAGCCGCCGGATCTTTGGACCGCCAATGCGCCACCCGGTCTGAAGGAAAAGATGCCGCATGTACGGCGCATCAATGGTGCGGATCGCTGGTTCATTGGCGACAGGGACTTCGGCTCAATCGGTGGCAACGTAATCGCTCCGGACCATAACAAACTGCTGGGCCGCCTCGCCTTTCAGAACTACGACCAGATCCACGCCGGCTCCTATTCGATCAAGCCGCGGCTCGAAAAGATGGACGCAATGGGCGTTTGGGCGCAAATCTGCTTCCAGAACGGCGGCGTCACCCAGGCCGGTTCATTGGTCGCCCTCGGGGATGAGGACCTGGCGCTGACCATCATCCGGATGTTCAACGATGCCTGCGTCGACCGGATGAATGAGTCCTGCGACCGAATCAATTGCATGGCCTCGCTCCCTTATTGGGATAAGGACATCCTCAACAAAGAGATGCGCCGTATCGTCGATCTCGGTATCCGGGGGATCGTCATGCCGGATCGACCTGAGCGTCTTTCTTCCGGTTTCCTCGGGCCGGACGGCAAGGTGTCTCCGTTCTGGGAGGAGGTCTTCGATGTCTGTAACGCTACCGGCACGCCGTTGAATTTCCACCTCAATAGCGCGCTCGATGCGAATTCGGCAATTTGGGACAATCTCGGTTTCGACCAGCGCCTGCCGATCCATGCAATGCTGCATCACATGGGTACCTGCGCGACCATGTCCAATTTCATGGTGTCCGGGATCCTCGACAAATATCCGCAGCTGAAGATCGGTCTGATCGAAAGCGGTGCCGGCTGGGTACCGTTCGTCCTCGAGGCGATGGAGCATCAGCTCGCTGAGTTCCGGACCGCCGAGAATCGGGGCCTGAAACTCCGGCCGAAGGAATACTTCAGGAAGCACTTCTGGGTTACCTACTGGTTCGAAACCTATGCGCCCAAGCACATGCTGGAAGAAATCGGTGTCGATCGGTTGCTGTTCGAGACCGATTTCCCGCACCCGACGTCCCTTTATCCTGGTGTGCAGGAAAAACTGGTCGATACGCTCGGCGGTTACGATTATGCAACGCGCAAGCGCGTTCTCGAGCGCAACGCCGTCGAACTGTACAAACTACCGTTCTGAACCGCACGGGATCGGTGAGGCTTGATTCGAGCATGCCGGGCCGGCGCGTTACTCCTGGGCTCCGGCGCCCACCGCGACCCACGCAAGATCCGCGTTCGACACCGATTCGAGCTTGAAATTCTTGGCGGCAGCCGTCATGCGAGTGAGCGCCTGGGCGAGGGGCATGGGCGGCTGGCTGTCGCCTTTCTTTGCCTTGTGAAACCGAACCGGATTGATACGCGCGACGACATAATTGCGCAGGTAGGGCGACTTGAAACCTCGCTTCTGCAACGTTTGTATGATGCGCTTGGTTTGCGCCTCGATTTGCAGCAAGCGCGCTGCGAAACCCTCCCGCTCGCGTAAACTCGCGGCGAGTGAGCGCTCGCTGAACCGGTCGACCTTCTTCAAAAAAGAGCTGTAGGCACCACCGGCGAAGCGCGGTGACTTTTCATACACGATCCCGAGCGTCAACAATTCGGCGGACTCGAATTCCCTGGCGTATTGAGCCTCCTTGGCGGATGGGTGACGTTTCGCGAGACTTCGCGCCATGCGAATGACTTCGAGGCTCCGGTCGCGCAGGTTGTGAGCTTTCTCCGTGTTGAGGGCGAGGATGCGATACGCCAGCGTGTCATCGGGGGAGATCAGCGCCGTGATCTGCTTGAGGCCCAGGACCTTCCCCGCAGCCAATCGGTGGCGGCCATTGGGCGTCCACAATCGGCCATCTTCACCGCGCACGACGATCAACGGATCCAAAAAGGCCGCGGTCTCGTCGATCTTTAGCGCCAGCCGCTTCGTGTGGGCGGGCGATAAATCGCGCTGGAAAGGCGTGGGCTGAATGGCGCTCAGGGGCAGGGAGGCGAGGACGAGCGGCCGCCCGCCCAGTGGATCCCGGTAGCCGCCGATGAGTGCGCCCCCCGCGGTTCGTATCATCGCAACGACATCCGCGATCTCTGCACTGTCCATTGCGATGACCACATCGGCGGCATCCAACCCGCGGGCGCTTGTGCCGGGAGCGAGCTTTCCGCGGGCGCGCCTGGTTGCGCCGGATCGCCGGCTGCGCGCGGCTCTAGTCTTGCTCTTTGCAGTTGCCATGTGACGGGTGGTCCTTCTTGCGGTTGCAGACCATCATATTGGACGGATGGGTGGCGGTCGACGTGTCGGGCGATCTTGCATTATGATGCGCCGAATTACCGTACGGCCGGACGGAACCCATGACGAGAGCGTATCCAAGAGAGCGTTTCTGTTCCGAAGCAACTCTCGATCCGGCATCGGTATCCCGGTATGCCGCAGCGGCGGGCGACGACAACCCGGTGCATCATGACGCCGCATTTGCAGCGTCGACGCGCTACCGCCGGGTCATCGCGAGCGGGACACATACAACCGCTTTGCTTCTCGGTTTGACGGCATCGCACTACTCGTGTGACGTGCACATGGTGGGGCTTGAATTCTGGGTGCGCTTTCGTCGCCCGATTTACGCCGATGAAACGATCAATCTCGAGTGGCTCGTGGTGAAGGTCACGCCGAATGAGAAGTTGCGAGGTGATATCGTTGAGCTTCGAGGGCGCATCAGGGGTGAAGATGGCCAGACTGCGCTCGGTGCCAAAGGCCGCGTTTTGGTGACGAGCCAACTCTAAGATGGATGCAATGAATCATGGCCAATGAGTCCTTCAATCTGTCCGCACCCCTGCAGGCTTACCTTCGCAGTGTTGGACTGCGTGAAGACACCGATCTCGCGGCGCTGCGGGAGGAGACCGCCAACCATCCCTGGGCAGAAATGCAGATCTCTCCCGAACAAGGGCAGCTGATGGCATTGTTGGTGCGACTCCTCGGTGCGCGCAGAACCTTGGAGGTTGGCGTGTTCACGGGCTACAGCGCGATGGTTGTCGCAAAGGCGCTCGGCCCCGGGGGAAAAGTGGTCGCCTTTGACGTGAGCGAGGAGTTTACCGCCATTGCCCGCCGACATTGGGCCAGGGCTGGTATCGCAGGCCGTATCGACCTGCGGCTCCAACCCGCGATCGATGGCCTCGAAGCCCTGGTTGCAGCCGGTGAAAGCAATACCTTCGATTTCGCCTTCATCGATGCCGACAAACGCAATTACGATGGGTACTACGAATATGCCCTCAAACTGGTGCGGCCGGGTGGCCTGATCGCGATCGATAACGTGCTCTGGCAGGGTCAGGTCATCGATTCGACGGACCAGACAGCATCGACGATCGCAATCCGCGCCATCAATCAGAAGATCCACGACGACGGTCGAGTGGAAGCCTCGATGATTCCCATTGGCGATGGCCTGACGTTGGCGCTGAAGCTTTAGGCCAGGGACTCCCTCGAAAAACGGCGCTTGGCGGCGATTGAGACCGCAGGAGCGCGCGGCAGTTGCAGCCGGCAGCTCTACTGGCTGGTCAACAGGCGACCTTCACCATCCACCCGGATTGGAACTAACACGCATTTCGACGAATCGGATGGTTTATAGCACCCGATGATTGGAGCGACACCAGGTGGGCCGGCAATGGCCGTGGGGATCAATAGCCCCGGCAGCTGCCCGGCGACCATCAGGAGGAGGCCAATCGCGATGACGGTTAGCAGAATGTTCGTTGCCTTGAGAGAATTCATTTCCAATCTCCTCATTGCTCATGTCGATTTTGAGGCTTCTCGATCGTCTAATCTAACAAACCCCGAACTGGAGGGACTATGAAGAAGTTTCTAGCCATTTACATCGGTACCGCGGCCGCAGTCGAGAAATCGGGGTGGAACACGATGGACGAAGCGGAGCGCAAAAAGCGGGAGGCGTCGGGTATGAAGGCTTGGGGCGATTGGATGGCCGCCAATAAGTCGGCAATCATCGATAGCGGAGGTCCGCTCGGGAAAACAAAACGGACGAGTGCGCAGGGTGTTGCGGATACCAGGAACAATATGTCGGCGTACGTGGTGGTCCAGGCCGATTCTCACGAATCGGCCGCACGGATGTTCGAAAATCATCCGCACTTCAGAATATTTCCGGGTGAGGCGGTTGAGATCATGGAGTGCCTGCCGATTCCAGGACAGGCCTGACGCCGATGCAGCGCGCTCCGGCGAAAGAGTTGATGCGCCTTTATGAGTTCGGTCCCACGCGCTCCATCCGGGTCCGCTGGATACTCCAGGAGCTGGCGGTCGACTTTGCGCCGATTACCATCGATCTCACCAAGGGAGAGCATCGAAGCCCGGAATTCCTCAAGATCAATCCGGCAGGAAGGGTGCCGGTGCTCATCGATGGCGACCTGGTGTTGACCGAGTCGGTGGCCATCGTGCTCTACCTCGCCGAGAAATATGTCGCCAAGGGTCTTATTCCCGTGGATCTGAAGCAACGTGCGCAGGTTAATCGCTGGATTCTATTTACGGCAACCGAGCTGGAGCAGCCCCTGTGGCGCATCTCACGCCACACCAGCCTCTATCCGGGACACCTGCGCCTCCCCGCCGAAGTGTCGCTCGCTCGGAGGGATTTCGTTGCAATGGCCGGTGTGCTGGAGAGCCATATGCAAGGGCGGCAGTTCGTCGTCGGTGAGAATTTTACCGTGGCGGACATCGTGGCTGCCTATACGCTCGACTGGGCGAATGAGGTTGGTTTGCTCGCGGACAGTCCCAATCTGCTGCGGTACATGGAAAGCATGTACACGCGCCCCGGAGCGCCCCCTCGCATTGCAACGGCGCTCGCCGGCATCAGGTCGATATCGCCGAAGTAACAGGACCCACTATGCAGGGTTTCGCGCCCTCCGTAGTATATTGATCCGATGCGACGCGTGATTCCGTCCCAGAGGTTCGATGCGGGGCTCGGTCGGGAAACTGCCGCGAAGCGGGCCTACCAGGCCATTCGCGAACGCATTCTCAGGTGCGGATTGCCGCCGGGCGCCGCCATCAACGAGCGTGTTCTCATGGATGAGTTGGCCATCGGTCGCACACCGATTCGCGAAGCGCTGCTGAGATTATCGGCTGAAGGTCTGGTTGTCTTTTCAGGTCAGGGCATTCAGGTTGCCCCGGTAAGCTTGCAGAGCATCGCGGCTCTCTACACCGCGCGGCTGCACGCGGAACGCCTCGCTTGGCAGTTGTGGATGCGTGCGGCCGGCAGCCGGCAGATTGAGCGCCTCGCCTCGACCTTCGAGACGGCGTCGCAGCTGGCGAAGCACGGGGACGAGGAGGGACTGGTCGATTTGGACTTTCGATTTCACAGCCAGATCTACGAAGAATGCGGTAATCCGTTTCTGACCGGCCACCTCTACAATCTCACAGGCCTGAGCTTCCGCGTCTGGTTCCTGGCCAATCCGCACCAGCTCGAGCACCACGTACTGACGGTACGGAGTCACGATCCGATCATTGCGGCTGTGCAGGCGCGCGATGCCGCGGGAGTGGATCGTGAAATTTCCGATCACATCACGAACGCATTCCACGCCGTGGTCGAACGGATGAAGGGCCATGATGTCGCGCTCGCCGCGCAGCTCGGCGTGAAGCTGCTCCAGTGAGTGCGTCTCAAGCCGTCCGAGCGCTGGGCCTGCCGGCCGACTTCGCCACCGATTCGGGGGTGCGTATGTCGTGCGCACGGGCAGGGATGTCGAGCGCCTGCCCGCGTCGACGGGCCCGCTGCCGGCCGCGGTCGATCTCGCGTCGTATCCCATGGCTGTAAATCGCGCAGTCGCGCACCTGGATCGTGTGGCGCGCGCTCTTCACGTAACCCTTGAGGGCACGCCGATACTCCTCCAGGGTGCGGCGGCGAATCTGCGGCGCGGGCGGCAACGCGTAGTCGCCCGTCAACAGCGTCGCCAGCCACTTCGCCTGCACCTCGGCGATGGGCATGATCGCGCACAGCGGCTGGACCAGGCCGAGAAAGAAGAGATTGTTCATCTCGGGGTGGATGACCCGCTCGAACAGCTGCACCTCGTTGTCGACCACATTGAGCAAGGTCGGATCGAAGAACGGAAATTTGATGTCGTAGCCCGTACAGTAAATGATCACTTCGGCGGGCCATTCGCGGCCATCGGCACATTTGACCTTGTCGCCTCTGATCTCCGCGAGGTTTGCGATCGGCGTGATATCGCCTGAGCCGAGGCGGATTGCGATCTCGCTCGATATCGTCGGATGAACCGAGCCGTAGGGATAATCGGGAACCGGCAACCCGTACCGCTCGGGTCGCCCGACCAGCGCGCGGATCTTGCGCAGACGGCGCCAGCGCTGATACCAACCCGGCGTCAATCGGTACAGCAGCGAAGGATCCTCGCTCGGATGCGGATCGCCGGCATCGAGCGTCTCGCCGCCAAAGTATTTTGGAATGAAGTAATAGCCTCGCCGCACCGACAGATACACATTGCGCGCAACCCCGGCGCGGCTGAGTTCGCAGGCGATGTCGAGGGCACTGTTGCCCATGCCGACCACCACCACGTTCCTGTCGATGCAATCGACCGGGGAGGTGGGATCGATATACGAATGCGAGTGCAGTTCCTTCCCGTCGAAGCGCCCCGGGAAGCGGGGATTCGGCCAGCGCGCCGACCAGTGGTGACCATTGGCGACGCACAGCGCATCGTAATGGCGGATCTCGCCGCGATCGAGAGTGACCCTCCACACGCCATCGGTGAGCCGCTCGCAATGAGTGACTTCCGTTTCAAATTCGATGCGCTCGCGAAAGCCGAAATGATCGACGTAAGCCTCGAAATACCGGGCGATGAGCGTATGGTGCGGGAAGTCCGGATAGGCGGCCGGCATCGGGAAATCCGCGAAAACCATCTTGTCGCGCGATGTGTTGATGTGCAGCGACCGGTATGCCGAAGACATCCCGTTCTTGTTGTTGAACACCCAGTTGCCGCCGACCCGGTCGCCCTTCTCGAAACAATCGAAGGGGATGCCGTGTTCGGCGAAGGTTTTGCACGCGACCATGCCGCTCGAACCGGCGCCGATGATGCATACCTTGGGTAGACGCGCCATGTTCGCTCTGGGCTCCGCGTTGCTCTTGCCGCGGCACTTTACAGTCGGCGCAATATATTGGCAATATACTGAGGCAACACCGCGGCACCGACGGCTCGCGGACCGACAGAGTAAGATTCTGCGACGAAAATCCCCCGCGATTGAGGAGACCAGGCCGCGATGCTCTTGGATCGGTATTTCTCGGCGTTGAGCTTTTTCGCTGTCTTGGCGGGACTATCGCTCACCGCTGCCGGGCGTGCGGGAGAACTCAGTCTACTGACGTGGGAGGGTTACGCCGATCCGAGTTTCACCAAGCCGTTCGAGCAGCAGACCGGCTGCCGTGTCACCGCGACGTATGTCGGCACCAACGATGAATTCGTCGCCAAGGTCATGGGCGGCGGCGCCGATTACGATCTCGTCTCCCCCTCGAATGACACCACCATGCGCCTGATCGACGCGGGCGTCATCGAGCCGATCGATCCTGCCAAGGTGCCGGCGATGAAAGACTTCTTTCCGATCTTCCAGTCGCCGCCCTGGCTCAGCAAGAACGGCAGAATCTACGGGGTGCCCTACGGCTGGGGAATCGTCCGAACCATCGTGCGGGCGGACGCCGTCAGCAAGGCACCCGACAGTTTGAGCTTTCTCTGGGACCCGACATTCAAGGGCCGGATCTCGGTGTGGGACGACGTGCAGGAGATCTACATGACGGCGCATCTCCTGGGGTTTCCCAACACCTACACGCTGAGCGACGCGCAGTTGGGGCAAATCAGGGCGAAACTGATTGCGCTCAAGCCCAACATTCGCAAGTTCTGGGGCACCACCGGCGAGATGGGTACGCTCGTGGCGACGGGAGAGGTCGTCGCCGGGAATTCCTGGGAGCCGACGATCGTCTCGCTGCGCAGGGCCGGAATCAAGATCATCGAGGTTGAGCCGAAGGAAGGGCGCAACGGATGGTCGGACAGCTGGATGATTCTGAAGGGCGCGAGCGATAATCCCTGCGTCTACCGCTGGCTCGCCTGGACCTCCTCGCCGAAGGCACAGGCGCTCGGGTATGGCGTCGTGGGCTACGGGTTTTCGAACGCAAAGATGGTTGGCGAACTGACCGGAACCAGCAAGGCTCTCTATCAGGAGCTGAAGCTTGACGACCCGAACATCCTCAAAGGCGTCGACTGGTGGCAATCCTCGCCGAGACGCGGCCGGTACCTGGAAATCTGGAACCAGGTCAAGGCGAATTAGACGTGTCGATCACCCCGCATCCCAGTCGGGTCCCATAGCGGAAGCACGTCGATTATCGAACTTCGAAACATTTGCAAATCCTTCGGCGGCTTCCGAGCCGTCGATGATGTGAGTTTGGCGGTTGCAGAGGGTCAATTCGTGACCCTGCTCGGGTCGAGTGGCAGCGGCAAGACGACGACCCTGCGGCTGATCGCGGGGCTCGAGACGCCCACCTCGGGCAGCATCCATTTCGCCGGCGAGGACATCACCGATGTGCCCCCGACCCACCGTGACATGCGTATGGTATTCCAGGATTTTGCCCTGTTCCCGAACCTTTCCGTTCAGGATAACGTCGCCTTTGGTTTGCGCCTGCGGATCGCTCGCGGGCGTTTTCCAAAAGGCGGGATCGATCAGCGCGTGCGGCGCTACGTCGATCTGGTCCATCTCGGCGAGCACCTGCATAAAATGCCGCATCAGCTCTCCGGCGGCCAGAAACAGCGCGTGGCCCTCGCCCGCGCGCTCGCGACGGAGCCCAAAGTGGTATTGTTCGACGAGCCGCTCGGTTCGCTCGACGCGAATCTGCGCAAGGCGATGCAGGTCGAACTAAAACGCATGCATCGCGAGCTCGGTCGCACATTCATCTATGTGACGCACGACCAGGACGAGGCGCTGGCGATGAGCGATCGCATTGCCGTGATGCAGAACTCCAAACTGCTTCAAGTGGGCACTCCCGAGGAGATCTATCTGCGTCCCAATTCCGCAGACGTTGCACGCTTCATCGGCGCAGCCAACATTCTGGGCGGCCAGGTCGAGTCGGCTGGCGACGGTGGCGCGCTCATTCGGCTCAACGATGGCAGCACCGTGCGTGCCACGGCCGGTGATCGCGCCGTCACCGTCGGCGAGCTGGTGCAACTCATGATGCGCGCTGAACACTTCATATTCGATCGGGCGCGTCCGGGAGCCGACCTCAGCTGGCTGCGGGGAAGGGTGGTCGAGCGGCTGTTTCTCGGCCGCTCGGTGGAATACCAAGTGACGCTCGGCCCATCGGAAGCGCCCTTGACGCTGCTCGATCAGGGGCGGGAGGTGCCGGCCGTGGAGCGCGGCGGCATGCTCGAGTTCGGCATTGCATCCGCGCATGTGCGGCTGCTCGGAAAATAGGGGGGCACGGGATGGTCGCAACTTCGCCCAGCGGCTCGCGCCGGCATAACCTGCCGAGCTGGAGCAAAAGCCGGCGCCGGCAGATGCTGTTCTGGCTGGTGCCTCCGCTCGCCTGGTTCAGCGTGTTCATGATCGTTCCCTACGCGATGCTGTTCTATTACAGTCTCGGCAGCGTCGACTACATGAGCTTCCGGCCGGGTCTTTCGGCGGCGAATTTCATCCGTGTCTTCTCGACCGAGCCGTATGCCGGCGTGCTGCTGAAATCGGTCAAGCTCGGTCTGATCACGGCGATCGGTTCGGCGATCCTGGCCTATCCTGTCGCCTTCTGCCTCGCCTTTCATACCCGTACGGAGCGTCGCAAATTTCAACTGTATCTGTTGGTGATCGTGCCGTGGTGGGCCGCTTATCTCGTCAAAGCCTATGCCTGGAAAACCATTCTTGGCCGGGATGGGATCATCAACCAGGGCCTTGCCGCGATCGGGCTCATCGAGCGTCCGCTGAGCTTCCTCATCTATAACCAAACGAGCGTCGCCCTGGTCTTGATCTATATCTTCACGCCGTTCGCGGTGCTCTCGATTTACGCCTCCTTGGAGCGGATCCCCACCTCGCTCATCGAGGCCGCCGCCGATCTTGGCGCGTCGGGGTGGGAAATCTTTCGGCATCTCATCCTCCCGCTGAGTCTTCCGGGGGTGGTTGCCGGCGGCATCATCGCCTTTTCGCTTGCATTCGGGGATTTCGTGGCACCGGCGCTGGTGGGCGGGTCGGATGCCGTGATGATTTCGAACATCGTCATCAACCTGCTCGGCGTCGCTTTCGACTGGCCAATGGCAGCGGCCATCGGGATCGTTGTCATCGCCCTTGGTCTCACGCTCATCAGCGTTTCCAGCCACTTCGAGGAACGGGGCGCGGTGCGCTTATGAGGCAGCCAGCCCGGTCGCGGAAGGCGTGCCATGCGTGAAGTCGGCAATCGCGCGCTGCTGTGGGGAACCGCCTGGTCGGTGATGGCGTTTCTGTATCTGCCGATTCTGGTGATGGCTCTGTTCTCGTTCAACGACAGCGAGTTCACCGGCCTGCCATTCCGGGGATTCACGCTGCATTGGTACCAGGCGATGCTCGACGACCGGCAGGTGCTGCGATCGATCGGCAACAGCATCTATGTGGCGATCGGTGCGGTGGGATTGAGCGTCGCCTTCGGCCTGCCCGCCGCGGTGGCGTTGGACCGCTATCAATTTCCAGGCAAGCTCGTATTTCGCCGGATCGTGCTGCTGCCCATCGTGCTGCCGGGCGTGATCACCGGGGTCTCGCTGCTGCTCTTCTACGTCCTCGCGGGTCTGAAGCTCTCCCTGTACACCATCATTCTCGGGCAGGGCACGGCGCTCATGTGCGTGACCATCACCGAGGTCTTCGCGCGTCTGCAGCAAGTCGGCCGCAGCCGCGAGGAGGCCGCTCTCGATCTCGGTGCCAACCCGTGGGAGGTCTTCCGGCAGGTGACCGTGCCGAGCATCCGCTCGGCATTGACAGGTGCGGTGCTGATCGCGTTCTCCATCTCCTTCGACGAGATTGCCGTGACCTACCTG
The DNA here is from genome assembly GCA_963843295.1 of uncultured Gammaproteobacteria bacterium. Classification (GTDB taxonomy): domain Bacteria; phylum Pseudomonadota; class Gammaproteobacteria; order Steroidobacterales; family Steroidobacteraceae; genus Bog-1198. The sequence goes on from CAWJJP010000013.1 coordinate 273,527, forward strand.
TTGACGGGGCGGCAGAACACGTTGCCGATGACGCTTTGGTCGATGCTGCGCCGGAGCGTGACACCGGAAGTGAATGCCATCTCAACTCTAATCGTCGCCGCCTCGATCCTGTTGATCACGGTCGGAATGAGCATGTCGCGGGGCGATCAATTACGAAAGGCGAAATACTGATGGACCTGAAACAGATCAAAGAAATCATAGAGGCGAACGACCTGCGCACGATCATCCTGATCGGCACCGACAGCTGCAATGTTCAGCGGGGTAAGCGTGTCCCGATCCCTTATTTCTTCAAGATTGCCGAATCGGGCGTCAATTTCGCCTCCTACATTCTATACACGACGATGATGGACGAGGTGCTCCCCGGCTTGTTCGATACCGGCATTCCCGATGTACGCGGCGCTCCGGATCTGTCGACGTTTCGGCTGGCGCCCTGGGAGCCGAACACCGGCGTGGTCATCATGGACTGGACGCGACCGGACGGTTCACCGCATCCGCTCTGTCTGCGCAGCGAACTGAAGCGCCAAGTTGCGCGCGTGCGTGAACTTGGACTCGAAGAGCTGATGAGCATAGAACTGGAATTCTATTTGCTCCCATATTCGGTACACGATATTCGAGCCGGCAAATGGTCGAATCACGCACCGGCCCAAAAAGACGTGCACTGCTACTCGCTGTATGAGGGGAACTTCTATGAGCCGCTGGTCTCGCAGATTCGCGAGTGCTTCCCGAGCGAGGTCGAGGGATGCAGTCCGGAATGGGGCCAGGGGCAGATTGAGATCAACCTGCATCGCAGCGATGCGCTCGCCATGTGCGATACGGCCATCCTGTTCAAGACCGCGGTCAAGCAGCTCGCCGTCAAGCATGGGTTTACGGCCACGTTCATGGCCAAGTGGCACGAAGATCACTCCGGTTCCTCGGGCCACATCCATCAGAGCCTGGTCGACCGCAAGACGCGCAAATCCGCGTTCTACGATGACACCCGGCCCAACCGTATGAGCGAGCTCGCGGAGTGGTACGTCGCCGGGCAGCTCGATTTGTTCAGGCCGCTGACCCTGTTCTTTGCGCCGGTCGTCAATTCCTATAAGCGGCTCCAGCCCGATAGCTTTGCCGGCTTCGTTGCGACGTGGGGCGTCGATAATCGCACGACCAGCCTTCGCGTGATCAACAGTTCAGCCGCCAAGATGCGCGTCGAGAATCGGATCGGCGGCGCGGACATCAATCCGTACGTCGCATTCGCGGCCTCGCTGGGTGCCGGACTGCGCGGCAGGGAGCATAAGCTCGCGTTGCCGGCGCCGAGCGAGGGTAACAGCTATCATCGGAGCGACGTCGCCTCAGTGCCGCGCACGCTCGATGAGGCGATCGAGGCAACCTGCAGGAGTGCGCCGGTCCGTGAAATACTCGCGCCGCAGATCGTTGACAATCTGCTTCGTATCGCGAGGTTCGAGGCGGTCACCGTCCACGGCAGGGTGACCGATGTCGAGCGGCGGCGTTATCTGGAGATGGCATGAGAGCGGGGTCCTACGCGGGACGATGAACCTCCTCACTCGAGTCGCGCTCGCTCTGAGTCCCGTGATGGCGAATGCCGGCGTGCTCTATGACCTTACCATCCGGCCCGTCGATCAATCGAATCTTACCCACGTCTCGCCGGGCGTGCCCGCGGCTGCTCCCGTGGCAACCGAATATTTCGCGGAGGACGGGAAGGTTCGGATCGGTGGTGCTCATGCGAAGAGAGTCTTCGTTTTCAAGGATCGAACGATCTACGTCATCGACAACGCCTCGCGAACGGTTCATGTGCTGAGGCGCGCAACTCTGAGCGAAGTCGCCGCTCACTATGCCGACGTGGTGAAGCAGCTGGATGAGACAGCCGCGGGCGCACCGGCCGAGGAGCGTGCGGAGGCGCAGCGCAAGGCGGCAACCATGAGAGAGGTCAGTGAACGAATGCGACGGCCGATGCGGCGCGACTACCGTGTGACCGTACGGATGGAGTCGGTTGACGGCCACGGCTGCCGGATCTGGGAGGAATGGGAGGAGGGTGCCAAACGATTGGAATTGTGTGTGGTGCCCGCCGCCGCCGTGACCGGTGGCGCGGAGATCCAAGGCGGCCTCAAGACCTTGAGTCAGTTCCGCCAAGGCTCCGACGTCGCGCTGGGCGTGGACTTCGGACTTTCGGAATGGTGGCCGGATTTCGCGAGCCTGGGCGGCATCCCGCTGCTGGTTCGGGAATTCAAATACGATAGCTTGATTTCCGAAGTCACGCTCACCAACGTTCGCGCAGGGGTGCCTGGCGCATCGCTCCTGGACGTGCCCGAGGGCTATCAGGTGCAGGAGGGGCCTGACTATGCCCAATGGTACATGCGGTGACCCCGCATTGCCCGAGGTGGGCGTGAGCGCTCATTCGAGCGGTACGACGGGCACGATACTGGCGCGCGCCGCCCATCCCGTCCGACCTCCGCGGGTCTGAACGAGTACAAAGCCCTCGTGCTCCGCCGTGATCTTCACGGTCTCGGCCTCCGGCAGGATGAACAGCGGATCTCCCATGGGCACCGGCGAAACACGAACGGCCGTGCTGCCCGCGACAACGACGGCCTCATGCAGGCGGGGCCAGAGCAGCACGCCGTTTGCCACGGTCAAGCCGATCATCGACATACCGACGAGCGTCGCGGCGCGCCGCATCAGCCGCCGTCTGCGGGACAGCTGCCCGGCGAGGAGGCTCACTCCAACGACCAGCAACCCGAGGACGCCGATCCACGCAATCGTGGTGGAATCGGCGAGAGTAACCGCGCGGGCGGCTGCACTGCGCGATTCGGACGGCAGTCGCAATGGTTCACGAACCAGGCGAAGGTTCGTCTCGATGTCAGGGTCGTTGGGCGCCAGCAAGCTCGCGCGCTCAAAGTTGAGAACGGCCATGCCCGGTTTGCCCGCGCGGGCGTAAGCATTGCCCGCGTTGTACAGAGCGGCGGCGGAATAGGCCTGCGCCGACCGCGCTGGCGGGTGGCACCCGAGCAGGATCAGGCCGAGGAGGAACGCGGTAAGCGGCGTGCGGCCGGTCGTCACGATTGCTCCATCCGCATCCCGCGGCGTACCACCTGGGTCCAGCGGGTGAAATCGATGGTCGTGGGTTCGTGACCGGAGTACTTGGCTTCATCCGCGAGGGCAAACAGTTGACGGATGTCCTCGCCGTCACTCTCGCCGCCGAGCCGGGCCGCCACCTCGGCTGTGGTGATTTGCCCGGCTGCCATTTGCCAGCGAGCGGCCAGGATCCGTTGCAGCGCGGAGCGCGCCGAATTTAGAAATTGTGTGGTGTCGCCGGCCCGGACCGCCTTGTCCAACTGTACGAGGACGCGACCGGCCGCCTTCGCCAGCGCACGACCGCGCGCGGAGGTTTCATGGGTTGAGTCCGCCGCGCGACGGCGAAGCAACAACCATCCACTGGCGAATGCCAGGGAGAGCAGGGAGGGGACGGCGAGAAACCGGGGCTGCAGATAAAGAGGCACCAGCGAATCGACCCGGGAAGCTGTGGCGAGGTGATCCGGCCGCAATCCGCGCGGCGATTGATTCGCGCTCGCGGCACTGCCTGCGGCGAGCTGGGAAGCGGTGACCGTACTGTCCGCGAGGGCCGGAGATATGGTCACGCTCAGCGGCGAACTGCGAGCCGTTTCATAGCGGCGAGTCGCGGGGTCAAAATAGCTGAATGTCAGTCCGGGAAGAGTTTGCCGCCCGGGTTTTGATGCGATCAGCGGCTGCTCGAAGGTCTTCTCTCCCTTGTAGCCGAGCGCATCGCTGGACTTGAACGTGGACTTCGGTGGGTAGCTCTTCCACTGTTCGACATGCTCCAGCATGTTGCTGTCGACCCGATCGAAATTGCCGGAGCCGGTCACATGCAGGTGCAACGTGAGCGGCTCGCCGGCGGCCGCGGTGGTGGAAGACAGCTCGCTCGCAATCTTGAAGGTACCGACCGCACCGCTAAAGTCCGGCGGGCGGCCTTCCGCGGGAAGCGTGGAGACGGTCAATTCTACCGGCGGGCTTGCCACCTTGATGTCCTTCTTGATGGTCGCGCCAAAGAAACGCTGCATGAACGGATCACCCAGCTGATCCTCGAGCATCGCTTCGCGCTGCGGACCTGTTCTGATTCTCACGGTGAGCGGCGACTCGACCGTGAGAGAAAATACGCCCGGTTTCACCGCCGCAAGCACGCTGTGCCACGTCAATAGGGTAAAGGGTTTGCCGTCGATGCTCTGTTCGTTGCGCTCGGGTTGACGCGAGAGATTGTTGAGCGTGAAGTCATCGCTCCCCACGAGCGTGGGCAGGCCGTTGAGCGAGTCGACGAATCCGGCCCGCATACCGACTTCGATCGCGACGGGAACGCTCTCGCCGACATAGACGTCCCGCTTGGGCACGGTCAAGCGGACAAACGCGGCGCCGTCCGCCGACATGTGAATGCCGTTGGCGGCCGTCCCACCCGATAAAACCGGCGCTTTGCCGGAGGGGCCGATGCCGCTGTTCGGACTGACGCGCAGCACCAGGGGCTGAGATGACGGCGTGATCCCTGGAATGGTGAACGTCCCGGCTAGTTGCGGGGTTACGCGTACCACGATCGTCGTCGTGGCGAGCGCCGCCCCGCGGATGATTTCGTTCCGGCGGGATCGCTCCACGACCCGAAATTCCAACCCTGGCACGACCGGCAGACTGATCGGTTCCATGCCGGTGCCCAAGCTCGTGATCGTGAGCTGCGCCGACTCGCCGATGGTGATTTGCGCCGGCGCGATCGTCGCGCTCACCAGCGGCGCAGCGGCAATGACGACAAAGGCGGGTGCCATCGTGAGGAATGCGACGATCGTCGCGATCAGCCCGAGCCGGCGACTTCGATTCCTGCTCATATCACCAGTTCTTGTAAGGCTTTTCAGGCGGCTCGTCCTCGTCGCGGCGGGCGAGCGGTACTGCGAGAGAATGCCGTTCGTCTCCCTTCGCCGAGTCGAGGAGTTCACGCGCCTCCTCGCGGCTCATCTGTCCGGGTTGACGCTGACTATCCGCAGCCGGCGCATCGTCGCCCGTGGACGATGGCTCCTTGCGTGGAGGCTCGCCGGCCGCGGGAGCGGGCGGTTGGTCGGCGTTACGCCGCGGTTGATCCTGCTTGGAGCCACCTCCGCCCGGCGGCGGCGATTGCGGCTGGCCTTGACCCTTGTTCTGACCGGAACCTTGATTTTGCGGCGGATTCCGCTGCTGATCCTGCTTTTGTCGGAGCGCCTCGATCTTGCGTTTTACGAGGTCGCGGTTGTATTTGCTGTCGGGATCGTCTGCCCGCAGCTGCAGTGCGGTCTCGTAGGCCTTCACCGCCTGAGTCCACTTTTGCAGGGTTTCCTGCGGGTCGGTCTGTTCGGTCTTCTGTCCTGTGCGATACAGCGCATTGCCCAAGTTGTAGTAAGCGTCCTCCTGGTTGTCCAAGCGCTTCGGATCGCCCGATGGCGCGCGGCTGATCGACTGCTCGAACGCTTGTGCGGCCTGCGGAAACTGGCCTGCGCGGTATGCGGCGGTACCGGAGTTGAATTGCAGGACCGGCTCGATGCTCGCACTGCGAGTCTTGGGGATCGGCCAAGCGATCAGCAGCATGAGGCTCGAGGCGATGATGGCGCTGCGCGTTGCCGGCAGTCGAGCGCGCACCCGCCGGCGCGTACCGATCAGCAGGCTGCCCAGCAGCAGCCCCAACGATGCCGCCAACGGCCACTGATAGCGCTCGATATAGACTTTCCGCTGTCGAAAGGCGAGATCATGCTTCGCCGTGGAGCCGAACACCGTCTTGAATATCGTTTCCACCCCTTCGCCCTGCGCGCCGAGCGGAGCGTAGACTCCACCGGTCGCGGCCGCGATGGCTTTCAATGCCGGTTCGTCCAGCCGCGACTTTACGAACGCTCCGCTGTCGTCCTTGACAAATCCGCCGCCGAGCGCCGGCGGGATCGGAATCAGGTCCCCGCTCGCGGTGCCCACGCCCACCGTGTAGATCTTCAGCCCGTCCTGTTGCGCCGCGCTGCGGGCCGCAGCCAGCGCGCTGCCTTCGAGGTCCTCGCCGTCCGTCACAAGGATCAGGACCTTGTCGCTCCCCGGGCGGCGGCGCAGCGCCGCCTGCGCCTGCTGAATGGCGCTCGAGATATTGGTGCCGCCGCGCGGAATCGTGTTGGTGTCGATTGCGCTCAAGGTCTCGTGGAACGCGCCATGATCGAGCGTGATGGGGCAGACCAGAAAGGCGCGGCCCGCGAATGCCACAATACCCACTGCGTCGCCATCCAAGTGGCCCGCAAAGTCGTCGATGGCGAGTTTCGCCCGCGTCAACCGATCGGGCTTCACATCGGGTGTGGACATACTGCGCGAGGTGTCGATCGCGAACACGATGTCGATGCCGCGGCGGCTCACTTGTTCCCAGTAATACCCGACCAGCGGACGCGCGAGCGCCACGAACAGACAGGCCAGAGCCGCCAGATACAGCCCACGGTGCACGCGGCGCCGCGCGACCGAAATCGAGCGGGTCAATTGACGCCGCAGGTGCGCCGAGACGAATTTCGCGAGCGCCTCGTGTTGGCGTGCGTCATAGCGGTGCCACATCCAAATGAGCACGACGCAGGCGATCGGTCCGGCCGCAAGCCACCACGGACCGCCGAATCTCATGGCAGTCTCCGCAAACGGGTTTGCCGCAGAAGCGAGCTCAAGCCCAGTATCCCGAGCGCCGGAATCAGCGCCCAGGGGTACAGCTCTTCGACATGCTCGAATCTTTGCACGGTTTGCGCCGATTTCTCGAAACGATTGATTTCCTCATAGATCTTCTGCAGTGAATCGGTATCGGTCGCCCGAAAAAACTTACCGCCGGTCTCGTCGGCGATCGACTGAAGAGTTTTTTCATCGACGTCGACCTCGGCCATGATCAAGTGCATGTGCCCGGCGTCATCCTTGACCGGAATCGGCGCCTTGCCGCGCACACCCACGCCGATGGTATATACCTTGACGCCCAGGGCCTTGGCCGCCTCCGCCGCGGCCAGCGGCGCGATTTTCCCCGTGTTATTCACGCCATCGGTGAGCAGGATCACCACCTTCGATTTCGCCGCAGTCATGCGCAGCCGGTTGACCCCGGCCGCAATCGCCGAACCGATGGCCGTCCCATCGTCGCCGGATCCGATGCTGACGCGCTCGAGGTTTTGCTGCAGCCAGTCATGATCGAGCGTAATGGGACTGACGAGGAAGGGCACTCCGGCGAAGGCAATGAGCCCGATGCGATCGTTGGGCCGCTCCTCGATGAATTTCGAGACCACCGATTTGACCACTTCGATGCGATTGACCCGCCGGCGGTCAATGCTGAAATCAAGCGCCTGCATGGATCCGGAGACGTCGAGCCCCAGCACGATATCGATTCCGTTGACGGTCACTTCGGTGCGGCTGTGCATGCGTTGCGGGCGGGCGAGCCCGACGATCATCAGTCCGGCGGCGACGACGGGCAGAAGCCATGCCCAACGACCGATCCGACTGCGGCTGCTGCGGGCCACCTCTCGCACCAGGCCGACGTCCGAATATTCGATGGCGGCAATGGGGCCCTTCCGCCCGCGCCACAGCATGACCACCGGCAGCAACGTCAGCAGCCAGAGCCACTCGGGTTGAAGAAAGCGCGTCATGCGCTTTCCTGCCCCCGCGGGACGGGCGCAACGGGCGCGACGGTGCGGGCCGTTGCAGCTTCCTCGCCCGGGCCCGTTGCGCGCACGAAATCGCACGCACTCTGGTGCAGGGACTCCATGTTCTGCACGGTGAGCGCCATGCCCGCGAACTTGACGAGGTCGCACTGATGCAGAAATTCAGACAGTAACGCGCGATGCTGCACGAGCGCCGCGTGGGGGAATTCGAGCAGATCGCGCAGAAATTCTTCCGTGGTGCGGTGGGTGGCAGTGAGGTCGAATCTTTGCTCGATGTAGCTGCGCACGATGTCGGATACCGCGATGGAAAACTCGCGGGCGCTCCGCGGCTGCATCAGCACCCGGATGTCCTCGAGGCGCTGTAAGGCGAGCTCGAATGGTGACGGCGTCCGCGGGGAGCGCCGGCGGCGCTGCCAACGCCAGGCTCCGTACATGCCGAGCGCAATCACGGCGCCACCCGCTACGAGCGCGGGCAACAGCCACGCGGGGGCCACAAATTGTGGTCCGCGGATGTCGCGGATATCCTCCGATGGGGAAGCGGGCCTCGCCGTGTCGATGGCCCACGCTGGCGAGACGGCGCAGAAGATGCTTCCCAGTAAAGCCGCGACTGCGCCCGGTGCCAAGGGTGAGCGCGTTGCGGAGGCACGGCGGCTCATGCCCGCCTGCGTTCTCGTACTTTGAAGAATCGCTGCAGGGCGGGCAGGTAGGGCGAATCCGTCCGCAGCTGCAGCGTGTCGACCCCCTCCGACCGAAGGTCGCTCATCAGCCGGCGGTCCCTCTCCAAGGCCATTTCTTTGAATTGCTTGCGCACGGCGGCGCTGGCGGTGTCCAACTCGAGAACCTCTCCGGTCTCGGCATCCTCCAGCGCCAGGATTCCCACGTTGGGCAGTTCTTTCTCATGCGGGTCGACGATTTGGACGGCGATGAGGTCGTGACGCCGATTCGTCTGACGCATGGCCCGACGCAGTGCCGTCCGAGCGGCGGTTTGATCCCCCGGCGCCTCGAAATCGGATATCAGAAACACGATCGCGCGCCGGTGCAGAACATGATTGACGACATCGAGCGCCTTGACGCTGTCGGTGCCCGTTCCCTCGGGCGCATGGTAGAGCACATCCCGCACGGCGCGCAGCACATGACGGCGGCCTTTCTTGGGCGGCAGATAGCGTTCGACCCGGTCGGTGTAGAGGAGCAGTCCCACCTTGTCGCTGTTGCGAATGGCGGAAAATGCCAGAACACTCGCGAGCTCCGCGGCGAGATCGCGCTTGCTCAAGGCGGCCGATCCGAAATTACCCGAGGCGCTGATGTCGACCAGCAAAAATATCGTCAGCTCGCGCTCCTCCGTGAACTTCTTCACGAACGGACGACCTGCCCGCGCCGTGACGTTCCAGTCGATGGTTCTGACTTCGTCGCCCGGAACATATTCGCGTACTTCATCGAAATTCATTCCCCGGCCCTTGAACACCGAATGGTATGCGCCGGCGAGGCTGTCGTTGACCATTCGGCGCGTGCGAATCTCCAATCGCCGCATGCGGCTCAGGAGCGCTTTGTTCGACTGGCGGTCATCCGCAGGCGTATTCAAGGCACGGGCAGCGTGTTCAGGATCTTTTCGATCACATTCTCGGAGGAAATATTCTCCGCCTCCGCTTCGTAGGTCACCGAAACGCGATGGCGAAGCACATCGAGAGCGATCGATTTGACATCCTGTGGAATGACGAAGTGCCGCCCGTTCAAGAACGCCATGGCGCGCGCGGCCAACGTCAAGGCAATCGTCGCGCGGGGAGAGGCACCGTTCTGGATGTAACCGTTCAAGTTCAACGATGCCGCGAGGGGCGGGCGGGTGGCGAGGACGAGGTCAACGATGTAGTCGCGAATCTTCTCATCCACATACAGCGTATTCACCACATGCCTGGCATCCACGATCTGCGCGGCGCTCACCACCCGGTTCGCAAGGAGCATGGGCTCGCTGGTCGCCATCGCGTCCAAAATGGCACGCTCTTCGCTGCGACTGGGATAGTTCACGATGACCTTCATCATGAATCGATCGATTTGCGCCTCCGGAAGCGGGTATGTTCCCTCCTGTTCCAAGGGATTCTGGGTGGCCAGAACGAGAAACGGATTCGGCAGGGGATAGGTTTCATCGCCGATCGTCACCTGGTGTTCCTGCATCGCTTCGAGGAGGGCGCTTTGTACCTTCGCCGGCGCGCGATTGATCTCGTCGGCGAGAATGAGATTGCTGAAAATCGGTCCATGTTTGGTCCGGAACTCGCCATCCTGCGGGTTGTAGATCATCGTGCCGACGATGTCGGCCGGAAGCATGTCGGGGGTGAATTGCAGCCGCTTGAAGCGGACGTCAACGCACTGCGCCAAGGTCTTCAGTGCGAGCGTTTTAGCCAGCCCGGGCACGCCTTCCAGCAATATGTGGCCGTTGGTGAGCAGGGCGACCAGCAGTGTGTCGAGAAGATGCTTCTGGCCGACGATGACGCGGCCCATCTCCTGCTGCAGTGGCCGGATCCAGGCCGAATTTTCCACAACCGTTTCGCGCGCCGTTCGCATTCCCGGGTCCAATTCCACCTTCATGAGATCCTTTGGCCAAGCTACCTCGAGGCCGTGAATAAGGGTGACACCGTACATCTTAGCAACGGTCATCGCCCCCTTGGGGCCTTTGCTGTCCCGGGCAGGGGTAGCCGTATTGTTACGGAACCGCAGCGCTATAATTGCCGTAAATGCGCTTCCCCGTGGAACCACTTTTTGGCGCGACTCTCACCGCGGCGCGCCAGATCGGCTGTCCGGTGTTTGTTCTGTGGGATCTTTCCGACCTCAAGGTGCAGCTGGGTCTGGGCGCAAAGATCAGTGGCTGTCCCGCGGGATGCCGAATGTCTTGTTGATCTTTTGATATTTCACCGCCGGTTTGAGCACCATGCCGTCCCCGAGTTGCTCGACCATGCCGCGCTGAATTTCCTGCCACGGCGTTTGGGAGGCCGGGTAGCGGTAACCGCCCGCAGATTCGAGCGCTCGGCGGCGCTCGGCGAGTGCCGCATCGGACAACAGCACATTCGCCGTTCCCTCCCGCAGATCGACGCGGATGCGGTCGCCGGTTCTGAGCAGCGCCAGACCTCCGCCCGACGGCGGCCTCCGGAGAGGCGTTGAGTATCGACGGCGAGCCGGAGGTGCCCGATTGGCGCCCGTCGCCGATGCAGGGCAAGCACTAGGATGCCGCGCTTGATCAGATAGTCCGGCGGCCGCATATTGACGACTTCGGCGGAGCCCGGATAGCCGATCGGCGCCGGTGCCGCGCATGACCAGCACACTATATTCGTCGATCGTCCAGCGCCGGATCGTCAATGCGCGCGTGATAGTCCTCGGGGCCGTCGAACACCACGGCCGTGCCCTCGAAGATGTCCGGATCGGTCGGGATTGCAAAGATAGCGCTGCGCGGAACTCCTCCGAAATGACGCTGGTCTTCATGATCGCGGAATCAAACAGGTTGCCGCGCAGAACGATGAAGCCGGCGTTCGTCTTCAGCGGCTCGCCGATCGGGCGAATCACGTCGGTATCCTGGATCTCGGCGTCCGCGGCAATTCTCACCGATGCTGCGGCCGTTGGCCGTCATCGCGCTGCTCGTGGATCAAGCTCTGCTTCATCAGCTCGTTCACCACTGCCGGCACGCCGCCGGCGTGATGATAGTCCTCGCCGAGATATTCTCCCGCGGGCTGAAGATTGACCAGAAGCGGCACGGCATGTCCGTGCGTCTGCCAATCGTCGAGCGTGAGCGCCACGCCGACGTGCCGTGCGATCGCGGCGATGTGATCGGCGCATTGGTCGAGCCGCCGATCGCCGAATTGACGACGATGGCATTCAGAAACGCGTCGCGCGTCAGGATATCCGAGGGCTTCAGGTCCTCCTGCACCATCCCTACGATGCGCTTGCCGGTTTCGTAGGCGATTTGCCCGCCGTTCGCGATACGGGCGCCGGAATGGCCGCCGAGCCCGGCAACTGCATGCCCAGCGCCTCCGCAAGCGAGTTCATCGTGGTCGCCGTGCCCATGGTGTTGCAGTAGCCGGTGGACGGCGCCGAGGATGCGACCAGCTCGATGAATCCGGCATAGTCGATCTCCCCCGCGGCCAGCATCTCGCGCGCTTTCCACACGATGGTGCCCGATCCGGTTCGTTCGCCCTTGTGCCAGCCGTTCAGCATCGGCCCGACGGAGAGCGCGATGGCCGGCAGGTTGACGGTCGCCGCCGCCATCAGACAGGCCGGCGTGGTCTTATCGCAGCCGATGGTGAGCACGACGCCGTCCAGCGGATAGCCGTAAAGCACTTCCACCAGGCCGAGGTAGGCCAGGTTCCGGTCGAGCGCCGCGGTCGGCCGCTTGCCGGTTTCTTGGATCGGGTGCACCGGGAACTCGAGCGGCGACGCCGCCGGCGTCCCGGATGCCTCGCAGCACGCGCTCCGCCAGCACAACGTGATGGCGGTTGCACGGCGACAGGTCCGAGCCGGTCTGTGCGATGCCGATGATCGGCTTGTCCGACCGCAATTCCTCCAGCGTAAGCCCGAAATTCAAATAGCGCTCCAGATACAGCGCCGTCATGCCCGGATTCGCCGGATTGTCGAACCAGGCGCGCGAGCGCAATCGCTGCGCACCTTCGCCCTTCGAATTGTTCGCCGAGTCCTTCATCGCTTTGATCCTCGCTTCATCAAGTGCGCCGAACGGCTAACGCGGCGCCTGCGCCACAGAGACTCTCGTCCCCGCTCTTCACGGGGACCCAACGGGGGCACACCGAGTTGCGTCGATGCCGTCAATTGATTTCGTGGCGGCATAGAGACGGATGGGCTCGGATGTCGAAGATGTCGACCTCCAGGATTTGCATGTCTTCTGCGCAAGAATGGCGCCCGACGATTTGTGCGCCAGCACGCTCACGCGCTATGACGTCGCGGTCACCGACGCCGAGGAGCCTCTGCTCAATGTTTTCATGGAGAGCTATCGGCAAGCTTATCCCAACAAATTGAGTGATTTCATCGATAACGTCGCGGCGAAAAATGCCCCGCTGATTTTGCCGATAAACCCAAACCAGCGCCACCACAATTTCAAGCGCTTGCAATCGGCGCTCGCGCTCATTCAAAAGTCGGTCGCAAATGTCAGCGCAAATCGCCGGCTCTGTTCGGGCAGTAGAACGTCGAGGTTGGAAACGTGCAGTCCCCTTGCATTCGTCAGGTTGAATCCATCGAGGCGCACGCTCCACGGACGCGCCAGCCACTTCCAGTGAAAGCGAACGCCCGCCCCCAGGGTGGCGAGCGGCGGCAGATAGCTCGCGTTGTCGGTCGTCGCGACGCGCGAGGACAGGCGGTTCCATTGCAGGGACGCCGCCCAAGGGCCCCATCGCGCCGGGGCGTAATCGACATTGGCCGTCAGAGTCAGGGGTACCGGCCCCAGAGGGATGGTTCCGGTCGCCCCGGGTTCAGGCAGCACGCGCTCGACGTGAGGGCGCAGAAGCACCCCTCCCACGAGTACCGTGAGTCCATCATCGACGACGGATAGTGAAGTTTCCAGCCCACGGTATTGAAGTTGGCCAAGCTGCGTGTACACGTTCTCGGCGTCGATGTTGAAGTATGGCTTGTGAATCTCGAATGCGCCGAGGATCAGCTGCAGCGTCGAGGCCGGCGACCATCGGATGCCGCCGTCGATCTGCCAGGTCCGCGTTGCCGGCGGCGGCTCATCGCGGTTTGAGGCCGCCACCGGCGCCAATGCAGAATCCTCGAGTCCCTGCACGAAGCTGCCGTAGACGATGAGGTGGCGGAAGCTGTCCTCCGCCAGCCGCAGATTCAACAGCCAAGGGGTGGTGCGATCAGTGATGACCGGCGCGGGGGCTGGTGCTGTTATCTGCCGGTGGTAGTGATCCTGCAGCAGTCCTGCTGCGAACGAGCCAATGCCCCGCCAGCGCTCTTCGAACGTTACTCCGACGTCGAGCTGGTGCGTGGTATCCCGGCTCTGAGGTGAGAACATCCAGGCGGGTTGCGCGAAAGCGGCCTGGCTGTTCAATGCGATCGTGCCGAAATCGAGCAGGGCGTCGCCCCCGAAGTTCCGATCGACGCTGCGCCCGCGAACCGCGAACTGCAACCGTTCTCGATGCGGGCCGTTCACGAATTCTCGCGTCAGCCGGACTTCACCGGAGGTTGACTCGGCGCTGAACGGCGGTACCACATCGACTGCCGAATCGGCCGTGTTGGTGGTCACGAGCGTCAGATACGGCTGGTAGCCGTACGGGTCGCTCTCTCGCGAATGAAACAGGCCTGCGGCAAGGTCCCAGTGTTCGGCGACGCGGCTTTTGGCGATGACACCAAAGGTGGTTTGATGCCATCCCCACGTCGTCCAGTTCTGAGTCGCGAGATCCTGCGTGTGAAACTGCGGCAGGATGACGGTCCCATCGGTATAGACCGCTGGGACGATCTGATGCGCTCCGCCGTTCACGAAGGACCAAAACGGGATGATTTCCGTGGCTGCCGTTGGGAGCCATCGGAATGTGGTACCGAACACGGCTGCATGCGAGGCATGGAACACGTCGATCTCGAAATTCTTGCGGTAGCCCGCGCACACATCGACGCTCAGCGAGTGCTCGATGAGCGGCAACTGCACTTCGATATCCGCCGTCGCAGTGTCGAACGGGCCGCGGGTGAGGACGGCGCTGTACAGCGCCGTCTCGCCAGGCGTGCGCAGGCTCAGATTCGCGATTCCGGTGGGCGCCGGAAAGGCGTACGACTGCGCGGCGAACCCCACCCGCATCGCGATCTCGCGAACCATGCAATCGCTCGTCGTCCAGGTTTCCTGGTCGAAGTACATGCCTTCGATACGGAGATTTCCGGCCTGCTCGGGGCTGAACCCGCGGGCATCATTCGGTGAGTAAAGCCCGACGTTCTGGAAGCCGACCGAGGTGCCGAATGCATCTTGCGCTGCGATTACCGCGTTCTCGTCGGCGCGCTGCGCGGCGGCGGTCGCGGTGGTCATGGCGAGCGCGGCAACGGCCGCACGATGCCGGCGCCGCGGCTTCATGGGGGAGCGCCGCGTCGGCCGGAAACTCCAGACGGTAGATTATCCAACTGATCGTTCTCGTCCAGCTCCCCGCAACGCGCGCTCGAGCCGCCGTGATTATAGTTCCCGCGATTGGTCATGGTGCGGGTTTTTCGGTAACTTGACCTCCATGAAAGAGTCAATTCGTCCCACCGTTCATCCTCAATCGACGTGACGGCACGCACCGCGCGGCTGGTGACCCTCGCGGCGGCCGCCATACTCATGGTGACGATGGGCGCGAGGCAGTCGCTCGGGCTCTTCATCTCACCGCTCAATCGCTCGACAGGTCTCGGCATTGCGACGATCAGCCTTGCGCTCGCCATCGCACAACTGATGTGGGGCCTCATTCAGCCGGTCGCGGGCGCGGTGGCGGATCGCTACGGCCCCGCGAAAATTCTGATCGCCGGCATCGTCGTGCTGGCAATCGGCATGGCGTTGACGCCGTTCATGACTTCGGGCGTGGGCCTCATCGTCTCGCTCGGAGTTCTCTCGTCAATCGGTTCCGGAGCAGGCAGCTTCTCGGTACTGATCGGGGCGGCGTCCCAACACCTCTCGCCGGCCGAGCGCGGCAAGGCGGCCGGCATCATCAACGCCGGGGGCTCCCTCGGGCAATTCGTCTTCGCGCCGATTGCGCAAACCCTGATCCAGACGCTCGGCTGGATGGGAGCCATGTGGTCGCTCGCGGCGATCACCGTTGGAGCGCTGCCTCTCGTGCGGGTCGTGAGTCCGGCACCCCCGGCACAGCAGCGCGCGGGCAGCGTCAGCTCGGCACCGTGGCGGGCCGTGCAGGAAGCGATGAGCAACTCCAGCTATTTGCTGCTCCACGCGGGCTTCTTTACGTGCGGATTTCACATCGCCTTTCTGGTGACGCATCTGCCCGGCGAGGTGAACCTATGCGGCCTCCCGCCGAGAGTGGCGAGCTGGTCGCTCGGCCTGATCGGCCTCGCAAACATCGCCGGAAGTTTGCTCGCCGGTGCACTTACACAGCGCTTTCGCAGCAAATACCTGCTTGCCGCGATGTACGGTTCGCGCACCCTGCTCATCGGCCTGTATTTGATCGCGCCAAAGACCGAATGGACTTTCTATGGCTTTGCCGTCGGTCTGGGGGCCACCTGGCTCGCTACCGTGCCACCAACCGCGGCCATTGTCGGCAAGCTTTTCGGAATTCGCTATTTGTCCACGCTGTTCGGACTCACGCTGCTGTCGCACCAGATGGGCGGCTTCCTGGGGGCGTATCTCGGCGGTGTTGCCCTCGTCCGGTTCGGCGACTATCAGTGGATGTGGTACGCGGATATGACCTTGGCGGCCGCTGCGGCGCTCGTCAATTTGCCCATCCGGGAGCCTCCGGTTGTGCTTGTATCCTCCCCGGCTTGACAGCGCGCATCACGCTACCCCCGAATACGAGGGGTGATCATGGCGCCATAGGCTTATCGGATGATGAACCTGAATTGGATTAATGCGACTGCGGGCTTTGGCGTAGGCCTGTTGGTGGGCCTTACCGGAGTTGGCGGCGGATCGCTGATGACGCCACTGATGATCTTGTTATTTGGCGTTGCGCCGAGCACCGCCGTCGGCACCGATCTTTGGTTTGCGGCAATTACGAAGATCGTCGGTGGCTGGGTCCATGACAAGCGAGGAACCGTCGATCGACAGATCTTGCGACGCATGTTTTTGGGCAGCATCCCGGCGTCCATCCTGACCCTGATATGGCTGCACACAAGCGGAATGGAGCAGTCCCACAATCAGCTCATGTTCAAGACTCTGGGCGCGACACTCATCCTGAGCTCTTTTGCGGCCGTCTTCCGCAAGCGGTTCCATGAATTTGGCTTACGCGTGCGGGGCGCCAGACCGATCGAGTTCAAATCCCTGCAACCCGCACTGACGGTTCTTGCCGGCGCGATTCTCGGCTTTCTCGTGACCTTTACCTCGATCGGCGCCGGTGCCCTCGGGGCAGTGATGCTCCTCTACTTGTATCCGATCAGGCTCAGCGCAAGTTCGCTGGTGGGAACTGACATCGTGCACGCGATTCCCCTGACGATTTTGGCGGGCACCGGGCACTTGATCCTGGGCAATGTCAATTTCGTGCTGCTTGTTAATCTGTTGCTCGGTTCCATTCCCGGGATACTGCTCGGCGCGTTCGCCAGTGCGTATGCACCGGAAAAGATCATTCGCCCGGCCATTTCCGTGATGCTGGCCGTTGTAGGCCTGAGAATGGTGTTAGCTTGATAATTTGATTGGTGAATTAACGGGTTAGGGATAAAAAATAGAAATCACATCCGACCCGTGGTGTTGCCCGTTTGGAAGCAGCCAAGGGCTGCTGTACCGTGTGTTATATACGCGAGCGCTCGCGCCGGTCTCGAGCGTGAGCGAAGCTTCAAACCCAAGTGCTTATTGTCAGGGGACGCGATGGATATCCACGAATATCAGTCCAAGGAACTGCTGTCCGGATTCGGCGTGGCGGTGCCGCCGGGAGGCGTGGCTTACAGTCCCGAGCAAGCCGTGTACGTCGCGACCGAACTCGGCGGCTGGCATTGGGCGATCAAGGCCCAGATTCACGCCGGCGGGCGCGGCAAGGCGGGCGGCGTCAAACTCTGCCGGACCTACAGCGAGGTTGCGGCGGCCGCAAAGGCCATGCTCGGTGCCACCCTCGTGACCAATCAGACCGGCCCTGCCGGCAAGGTGGTCCACCGGCTGTACGTCGAGAAGGCCGAGCCTTTCGTGCGTGCGCTGTACCTCGGGTTCGTTCTCGACCGAAAGATCGAACGCATCCGCGTGATCGCCTCGGCGGAAGGCGGCGTGGAGATCGAGGAGATCGCCCAGAGCCGCCCGGACAGTATCTTGCAGGAGCAGGTCGATCCGGCGGTGGGACTGCAGGCGTTCCAAGCCCGCGAACTGGCGTTTGGACTCGGGCTGAACATCAAACAGGTCAGCCAGGCGGTGACCGCGATCATGGGCTGCTACCGCGCGTTCCGGGATCTCGATGCGACGATGGTGGAGATCAATCCGCTGGTGGTAACCAAGGACGACCGCGTTCTGGCGTTGGATGCGAAGATGTCCTTCGACGATAACGCCATGTTCCGCCGCCCCAAGGTGACGGAAATGCGCGATTCCGCCGAAGAGGATCCGCGCGAGACTCAGGCGGCCGAGTTCGGGCTCAACTACGTGGGGCTGAGCGGCGATATCGGCTGCATCATCAACGGCGCCGGCCTGGCGATGGCGACGATGGATATGATCAAGCACGCGGGCGGTGAGCCGGCCAACTTCTTGGACGTGGGCGGCGGCGCCTCGCCGGAGCGCGTGGCGGCGGCGTTCAATCTCGTGCTCACCGATCGGAATGTGAAGGCCATACTGGTGAACATCTTTGCGGGCATCAATCGCTGCGACTGGGTTGCGCAGGGCGTCGTGCAGGCGGCCAAGGAATTGAAGGTCCCGCTGGTCGTGCGGCTTGCGGGCACCAATGTGGAAGAGGGGCGGCGCATCATTGCCGGGTGCGGGCTTCCCATCATCTCCGCCGATACGTTGGCCGAGGCGGCGCACAAGGCAGTCGCCGCCTCACGCGGGGCAGAAGTCACATGAGCATCCTGATCGATGAAACCACACCGGTGATATTGCAGGGCTTCACCGGCGACAAGGCGACTTTCCATGCGAAGGAGATGATCGCCTATGGCACGCGCGTCGTCGGCGGCGTCACTCCGGGAAAGGGGGGCCAGACACATCTCGGCCGCCCGGTATTCAACACGGTGAAAGATGCGGTGCGCGCGACCGGCGCCGAGGCCAGCCTCGCGTTCGTGCCTCCGCCTTACGCGGCCGATGCGCTGATGGAAGCGGCCGACGCGGGAATGCGGTTGGTTTGCATCATCACCGATGGCATTCCCGCGCAGGACATGATGCGGGTCAAACGCTATCTGCGCCGTTATCCGAAGGATAAGCGAACGACCATCGTGGGCCCCAACTGCGCCGGCATCATCAGCGCCGGCAAGGCGATGCTCGGCATCATGCCGAGCAACATCTATATCCGCGGCAATGTCGGCGTCGTCTCGCGCTCGGGGACGCTGGGTTACGAGGCGGGGGCGCAGATGAAGGCGCTCGGCATCGGAGTGACCACCAGCGTCGGTATCGGCGGCGACCCGATCAACGGCAGTTCTTTCCTGGATCATCTGATGCTGTTCGAGCAGGACCCGGAAACGAAGGCAGTCATCATGATCGGCGAGATTGGCGGCCCACAGGAATCGGAGGCGGCGAAGTGGGTCAAGGAGAACATGACCAAGCCGGTGGTCGGCTATGTCGCCGGGCTGACCGCGCCGAAAGGCCGCCGCATGGGCCATGCCGGCGCGATCATCTCCGCCGAAGGGGACAGCGCGGCCGAGAAGGCGCAAATCATGAAGTCGTACGGCCTATTTGTTGCTCCGAGCGCGGCCGAACTCGGTTCGACGGTGGCGCTGGCGCTGGCCAAGGCGGACTGAAGCGTGCGGCAGCCCGAGCCGCCCGAAACCTTCTCGCGCGCCGTCCTGTTGTTCGACCTGTTGGTCGGTGTGGTGCAGCGCCACGATCCGCAAGTCGCCGCAGTCCTGCGCGAAGAGCGCACGACCGCGGGAATGCCGGCGAGCCTGCTTGCTCGCACGCTGCAGGCCCAGGGAATCTGGTTTCAGTTGCTCGCGATCGCAGAACAGAACCGCGACATGCGCAATCGCCGCGAAGTGGAGCGGGAGCGCGGCCATGAGCAATTGCGCGGTACTTTCGCCAACGTTTTTGCGGCTGCCGCGGCCGAGGGCGTCACCGCGGCCGAGGTCCGGAAGGCGCTGTCCGGGCTTCGCGTGCGCCCGGTGATCACCGCGCATCCAACCGAAGCCAAGCGCGTGACCGTACTGGAGCGCCACCGGCGCATTTACCTGCGGCTGCTCGAGCTGGAATCGCCGCGCTGGACCGATCGCGAACGCCAGGAACTGATCCAGGCCGCCGCAGATGAGATTGAACTGCTCTGGCTCACCGGCGAACTCAAGCTCGCCAAGCCGACCGTCGCGCAGGAGGTGGCATGGGGCGTGTATTTCTTCAACGAGAACCTTTTCGATGTGGTGCCGCAGCTGTTCGCCAAGGTCGATGCCGCGTTCGCCAAGCAGTTTCCCGAAGAGCCGTTCGAAACACCGCTTTTTTTCCAGTTCGGGTCTTGGATCGGGGGCGATCGCGACGGCAATCCCTACGTCACCAGCGAGGTGACGCGCCGCACCCTATGGGAGACGCGATTGGCGAGCTTGCACCGTTACCGCTCCCGGCTGCTGGAGCTGGTGCGCAATCTCAGCATCGAGGATCATGCATTGGCGCTGCCGGATTCCTTCCGCGAGGCGGTGGCGCTGGCGATCCGGGCGCTCCCCGACGGCGAGGTGCGTGCGGCGCGCAACCGCGGCGAAATCTTTCGACAGTTCCTCTCCTGCATGCTGTCGCGCATCGAGGTCACCATCGCGCATGCCGAGCGCGAGCAGCCTGCAGCGGAGAATTGCGGCTACGCCAGCGCCGACCGCCTAATGGAGGACATCGACCTGATGCGCAGTGCACTCACCGCCGCCGGCGCAGGGCGTCTATCCGATGCCCTGCTGCTGCCGTTGCGCCGGGAAGTCGGCGCCTTTCGGTTCAGCACGGTGCGGCTGGACATTCGCGAAAACAGCATGCGCATCAACGCGACGCTCGGCGAGCTGTTTCGTTTGAGCCACGGCGGGGCCGATCCGCCCGAGGCCGATTCGGCAGAGTGGAAACACTGGCTCCTTGCCGAACTCGGCACTCCGCGCGCCGAGCCGCACCGCCCTGAGGATCTGTCGCCGGATGCCGCGGAAACCCTCGCGACCTTCCGCACCATCGCATCGCTGCGCGCGCAGATCGATCGCGAGGCGTTCGGCGCGCTGATCCTCAGCATGACGCGCAGCGCCGCGGACATCCTCGGCGTCTATCTTCTCGCGAAGGAAGCGGGCCTGTTTGCCGATGCGGCTGGGGTCGAGCGCTGCACTCTGCCGATCGTGCCGTTGCTCGAAACCATTCCCGACCTGCGCCGGGCGGCGGCGATCTTGAAGGAATTGCTGGCGGTACCGCTGGTGCAGCGCAGCCTGTACGTGCAGGGCAGGATACAGGAGGTAATGATCGGCTATTCCGATTCGAACAAGGACGGCGGGTATCTCACCGCTCACTGGGAATTGTCGAAGGCGCAAAGCATCCTCACTCGCGTGGGCTCCGAGCACGGCGTCGCAATCGCTTTCTTCCACGGCCGGGGCGGCTCGGTGAGTCGCGGCGGCGCACCGGCCGGACACGCCATCGCCGCCTGCCCGGCCGGTTCGATCCGCGGCCAATTCCGCGTCACCGAGCAGGGCGAAGTCGTCTCCTTCAAGTATGCCAATCGCGGTACCGCCGCCTATCACATCGAGCTGCTGGGTGCGTCGGTCATCGAGCATGTGCTGCGTTCCGAACGGGAGGCCGCACTGGTTCCGGTGCATGAATTCCACGAGGCGATGGAGGCGCTCTCCGGGACCGCGTGGTCCGCCTACCGCCAGCTGATGGAACTGCCGACCATGCTCGCCTATCTGCAGAACTCGAGCCCGCTCGAGGAATTGTCGCTGCTCAATATGGGCTCGCGGCCGGCGCGCCGCACGCAGGCCAGGACACTTGCCGATCTGCGGGCGATACCCTGGGTATTCGCCTGGACACAAAACCGGCACATGCTGCCCGGGTGGTACGGCGTCGGCAGCGGCATCAAGGCGTTCCTCGACGTTCGCAAGGGGCGCGGGTTGGAGCTTCTCAAACGAATGTTCCGCGAAGCGCGCCTGTTCCGGCTGATTCTGGACGATGTGGAGCGCACGTTGCTTCAGGTCGATTTGTCGATCGCCGGTGAGTACGCCGGACTCGTCGAGGATGGGGCAGTGCGCGATCCGATTTTCTCGCGCGTGACGGAGGAATACCGGCTGACGTGCGAGATGATCCTGCGCGTCACCGGCGGCGCGGCCGTCGCCGAGCGCTTCCCGCAGTTCCGCCGGCGTCTCGCGCGCCGGCTGAAGACGATCAATGAAGTCAGCCGCGAGCAGGTGCAGCTGTTACGCGCACACCGCGCCGCGAGCAACGAGGAGGTGCGCACCGCGCTCCTCATGTCGATCAATTGTGCCGCCGCCGGTCTGGGTGCGACGGGTTGACGAAGTCCCATTGCCTTCCCAAGGAGAGATTCCATGAGCTTTACCAGCATCGAGCCCGCCACCTCCCGGCTGCACCGCTCGGAACTTGCGGTCCCCGGGTCGAACACCAGCCTGTTCGAGAAGGCCGTCAGATCCGCGGCCGACGTCGTCTTTCTCGACGTCGAGGATGCGGTCGCGCCCGACGACAAGGAGCAGGCTCGCAAGAACATCATCCAGGGCTTGAACGAACTGGACTGGGGCGCCAAGACCATGATGGTGCGCATCAATGGGCTCGACACGCACTATATGTACCGCGATGTGGTCGATATCGTCGAAGCGTGCCCGCGGCTCGACATGATCTTGATCCCTAAAACGGGTGTGGCCGCCGACGTCTACGCGGTCGATATGATGGTGACCCAGATCGAGGCCGCGAAGAAACGCACCAAGAGAATCGGCTTCGAAGTCCTGATCGAGACCGCGCTCGGCATGGCCAATGTCGAGGCCATCGCCCAGTCGAGCAAACGATTGGAGGCCATGTCCTTCGGTGTGGCCGACTATGCCGCCTCGACCCGGGCACGCACCACGGTGATCGGTGGGGTCAATCGCGACTCCGGTGTACTCACTGACACGGATGCCGGGGGCAAACGCGAGTATTTCTGGACGGATCCCTGGCACGCGGCCCAGACACGCATGTTGGTCGCCTGCCGAGCGTACGGGTTGCGTCCCATCGACGGGCCGTTCGGCGACTTCAACGACCCCGATGGCTTCCGTGCTGCTGCAAACCGCGCGGCCGTGCTCGGCTATGAGGGCAAATGGGCGATCCACCCGTCTCAGATCGCCTTGTGCAACGAGGTCTATACACCATCCGCGGCGGAGGTGACGAAGGCCACGCGCATCATGGAGGCGATGGCGCAAGCGGCGAGGGACGGGCGCGGCGCCGTATCGCTCGATGGTCGCCTGATCGATTACGCCAGCATCCGCATGGCGGAGGCGCTGTTGAAAAAAGCACAGGCGATGCGCGCTGAAGCTTCATGAAACCGTCATCTTTGGTGTCGGCTGAGGCAGACAGTTGACGATAAGGGTGGGGGTGCGAAGATCACCTGGTGTGTTGAGCAGCATGGGAGGCGCTCATGCGAACAGTTTCCAATTGTGCGGAAGATCCCCACGGGCATGGGCGAATCAACGAGCCCGATCGAGTCAAGGAGACCGTGCTTCGTTTTCCCGTCACCTGCCCACTGTGTGCGCGGGAGTTGCTCTGCGAGCTGCCGATTGCCGGGGTGGCGAAAGCGCTCGCCCTGGGGTCGAGCATCCGGCTGTATGCGAGCTGCCATGATGTGTGGTGGGATGCAACCGCCGTCGAGGCGATGCAGGTACGAGAATATTTCAGCGCCGCGAGGCTTACCGTCCAGCTCCCAAGCCGAACGCTAGGGCAACGCTAGGGCCGCTACGCTGGGGCCACTACGCTGGGGGCCGCCACGCCGCAACGCCAGGAGGATCTCGCTGCGAGCTTCTCCAGGAGAAAAAATAATTATAAAACAATCGTTTACACGAATAATATCGTGTTAATTCGACCTGTCGGCGCATGGTGGTCTTTCTTCGAGCCGACCCGAGAATAACCGACACCGGCGGCGCAATCCCAGTAGGCTTTCGATTCGCAACCGCTATCCTATGAGTTATTCCGCCATGACCCAGCTCCCGCCGACGGTCACCCAGAATGCAGACGTTCGTTTCCTCGGAAAGCTTCTGGGCGACGTCATCCGAACTCATGGCGGTGAATCGCTCTTTCAGCGCATCGAGGCCATTCGCGCCGCTTCGGTCGATCGCTACCGCGGTATTGCAAACCCACGTATCTTGACGGCGGGACTGGAGACGCTGACGCTCGATGAGACGGTCGCATTCGTCCGAAGCTTCATGCTGTTCTCGATGCTGGCCAACCTCGCGGAGGATCGGCAAGGGGGATCGACCGAGGCGGAAGGGACGTTGGCATACGCCCTCGACTTCCTGGTTTCTCAAGGGGTGAAGGCCGGACAAGCGGTTGCATTGCTCAATCAAGCACTCATCGCGCCGGTTCTCACCGCCCACCCCACCGAGGTGATGCGCAAGAGCATGCTCGATCATCGCAATCGCATCGCGGTACTGATGAGATTGCGCGATGCCGGGCGCACGGAGACGCCGGATGGCGAGCTGATCGAGCAAGGGATTGCCCGCCAAATCGCCCTTTCCTGGGAGACGCGGGCCTTGCGACGCGAGCGGCTGTACGTGACGGACGAAGTCGATACGGCGCTCGCCTATCTACGGGATATCTTCCTGCCCGTCGTGCCGATGCTCTATGTCCGCTGGGAGCGCTTGCTCGGGGAGCGGCCGATCAGCTTCCTGCGTCCCGGCAGTTGGATCGGCGGCGATCGCGATGGAAATCCGCACGTGACCGCGGATTCGCTGCGTCTGGCCCTGAGCCGTGCCGCTCAGGCGCTGCTCGCGGACTATCTCGAGCAGGTGAACGCGTTGGGAGCGGAGCTGTCGATTTCCAACGAACTCGCCGAGGTCTCGGAGGCTGTGGCGGAACTGGCGCTTCAGAGCGGGGATATCAATCCGGCGCGTGCCGATGAGCCGTATCGGCGTGCCATTTCCGGCATCTACGCGCGGCTCGCCGCCACCTATCAAAAACTCACCGGACGCGCGGCGCCCAGGCCCGCCTCGGTCGCCGCCGAGGCCTACCCAAGTGCACGGAGTTTCCGCGAGGATCTGGATGTTCTGGCGCATTCGCTGGAACGCAATAGCAAGGTCGGGCTCAATGACGGCGGTACGCTGGCGCGGTTGATTCGCGCGGTCGAGACGTTCGGCTTTCACCTGGCAACCTTGGATTTGCGTCAAAACGCTGACGTCCATGCGCGCGTGGTGGAGGAGTTGCTCAGGGTCGCCGGCGTCTCGCCGGACTATCGGACGCTGGATGAAGCGGCGCGGGTCGCGCTGCTGCGGCGGGAGCTTGCGAGCGAGCGGCTGCTCGCCAGTCCCTATGCGAGCTACTCGCAGGAAACCCTGTCGGAATTGGCCATCATGCACGCCGCGGCCAAAGCGCATGAGACTTATGGCGAGGCCTGCATCGCAACCTACATCGTATCGAAGTGCGAGAGCGTCTCGGACCTGCTGGAGGTCCATATTCTGCTCAAGGAGGCCGGGCTCTATCGAGGGCAGGGTACCCCGCGGGCATCGATCATGGCGGTGCCGTTGTTCGAGACCATTCACGATCTGCAACGAGCCTCGGAATTGATGGAAACCTGGCTTCACCTTCCCGAAGCGGCCGCCATCGTCGCCGGCCATGGTTAT
This sequence comes from uncultured Gammaproteobacteria bacterium, assembly GCA_963843295.1. Taxonomy (GTDB): domain Bacteria; phylum Pseudomonadota; class Gammaproteobacteria; order Steroidobacterales; family Steroidobacteraceae; genus Bog-1198. Next base: position 298,723 of record CAWJJP010000013.1, read on the forward strand.
CAGGAAGTCATGGTCGGTTACTCGGATTCGAACAAGGATGGCGGCTATCTCACCTCGGTGTGGAGTCTCTATCAGGCGACCGCCTCCCTCGCCGAGGTCTTTGAGCGCCTGGGTAACCGGATGCAGGTGTTCCACGGTCGGGGCGGGGCGGTTGGCCGGGGCGGCGGCTCCTCGTTCGCCGCCATTCGCGCTCAGCCTTCCGGCACGGTGCGAGGCCGCATCCGAATCACCGAGCAGGGCGAGATCATTGCCGCGAAGTATGGAACTCGCGAGAGTGCGGCGGCCAACCTCGAGTCCCTCACCGCCGCCACGTTGCTGGCCTCCCTCGAAAGCGCCTCTCTGTCGGATGAAAGTCGCCGGCGTTTTTCCGCTGCAATGGACACGCTCTCGAAGGAGGCGTTTCGTGCCTACCGGTCGCTGGTTTATGAGACCGCCGGCTTCACTCAATTCTTTCATCAGATGACGCCGTTGGCGGAGATCTCCGAGCTGAAGATCGGTTCACGACCCGCATCGCGCACCAACTCGCAGCGCATCGAGGACTTGCGTGCGATTCCATGGGTCTTCAGTTGGGCGCAGGCCCGCGTCATGTTGCCGGGCTGGTATGGGGTGGGTCAGGCGCTGAGGTCGTTTTCCGACATGTCGTTGCTGCGGGAGATGCTCGAAGCGTGGCCGTTCTTCCGATCCACGGTGGACAATCTGGAGATGGTGCTTTCCAAGTCCGACATGGGCATCGCAGCGCGCTACGCCAGCTTGGTCAAGGATCGGTCGCTCGCGGACGCCTTGTTCGGCAGTGTCCGCGATACCTGGCTCGCGACTCAGGAAGGGCTCCTCACCATCACCGGACAATCACGCTTGCTCGAGAAGCATCCAGCCCTCGATGCGTCCATCCGATTGCGTCTCCCGTATATCGAGCCGCTCAATCTGCTGCAAGTCGAACTGCTCAAGCGGCATCGGGGCGGGGAGAAAGATCCCCGGGTTAGAGAAGGCATACAACTTTCGATCAATGCGATCGCGACGGCCCTGCGCAACAGCGGCTGAACGGCATGCACTTCGACTCACGTCCCGCCCTCATTCCTTGAGAAGCAGGTACCCGCGCCGATGGATGGTCTGGATGAGCGGGCGGCCGTCCCAGAGAGTGCCGAGCTTTTGGCGGATGCTGCTCAGGTGCATATCGACGCTCCGGTCCCGGGGCGCGTGCGGCCGGCCGAGCGCTCGCTCGGACAACTCGCCCTTGCTGACCGGACGCCCCGCCTCGCGCAGCAACACTTCGAGGAGGCTGAACTCGGTGCTGGTGAGCGGCAAGGGTCTGCCCCGGCGCTCGGCGCGTCGTTGCTCCGGCCACATGGCCAGGCTTCCGGAAATCATGGCCTCGACGGGCGTGCAGATCGATACGGTGGTTCGCGTGCGTCGTAAGATCGCGCGAACTCTGGCCAGGAGTTCGCGCGCGGTGCAGGGTTTCGCAACGTAGTCGTCGGCTCCCATTTCGAGCGCTTGGATCCGTTCCGCATCATCCTCTCGTGTCGTGAGAATCAGCACCGGCAAGCTGCTTTGCTCACGGATGGATTGCAGCAAATGGAGCCGCGCGAGCGCATCCAGGATCACGAATCCGTAGTTTTGCGCCATTGCGGCACCGCGCATGGCCTCAGCTTCGATATGTACCCAAAACCCTTCCCTTTCCAGGTAGTCCGCGATCCGTGAAATGAACTCCATGTCCTCGTCGATCAATAAAATAGAGGTCATGAGAATTCAGACATCGGCGCGGCTAAAGCGACCGCAGAAAATTCAAGACGTCCTGGCGTTGTGCCGCGCTCAAGTTGTCGAATTGCTGAATGACCGTATTGGCCTCGCTACCGGAACTTTTGTGCGACTGGATGGCCGCAACGAGATCGTTGGTACGCCCGTCGTGCAGGAAATACACGCGTTGACCGAGCCCCCAAAGCGGTGCTGTACGAAACTCGTCCGGTCCCGCTGACCCTTGCGTGATCCCATCGGCGAGGCCTACGCCCATGTGATGTACCAACAGGTCGGAGAACAAGTTGACCGGCTGCCTGGAGAGAGCCGGGCTCGGGTTGCGCGCAGAGCCGCTGGTGATGGCAGTGCCGGTCATGAACGACGGGGCGTGGCATGCCGCGCACCCCACGGTGCCGAACAGGGCTCGGCCGCTCTCCGTCGAGGCAGTGGCCGGCGCAGGCGTCGGCGGAGCGAGCATCCGCATGAAATTCGCAAACGCCTCGATATCCGAGAGCACTGCCGTGGGCGAGCCCGCGGCAAGTGGCTGGAAGTTGTCGGTGTCTTCCGGTGTGGCAATTTGCGCGCGGCAGGCCGGCGTCTCGCTTCGTTCCTGAGGAAAGAGCTGATTGGAGATGCCCATCTCGACGTTATAGGCTTCTCCGGCGAACATCAGCAACGATTTGTTCTGCGCCTTCCAGCCGAAGCGCGTGATGGTCCCGTCATTGCCGCTCAGGTTGGCGTTTCCGCCTTGAATGGCGTTGGCGTGGCCATGCACGCCGGCTTGATTGTTCTGAGCGGCGTTGTTTTGCATGTTGGCAAGGATGGCGGCGTCGGGAATGGCTTCGATGAGGCCGGCACCCAACATCGGAGTGGGAATCCGAAAGACGATATTCGGATTGCCCCCGAGCCCCGTCCGCGGATCTCCCGCCGGCAGGAAATTCGGCTGCACGAGATTGCAACTACCGGCATCGCTGCGGCCCGTCACCACGAAGAGATTGTGCACCCCCCCGTCATAGACGCCGTTGGACTTCACGAAGCGCGCCTCCCGAGCCGGTCCGTTTGCCGTTTCGAACCATGGCATCGAATTGAGGGCCCCGTCCTGAGTCGCGACGCTCAGCAGCGGATTCTGCTCCGGGCTGCTGCCACCCATGTAGGGCTGTGAGTGGCAGGAGGAACATTGATTCGAATTGAATCGCGGTCCGAGGCCGTTACCCTGGTGTTGGGCGGCGCCGCTCACGACCTCGACGGTGGCGAACCTCTGCATGCCGTCGGCGAAGAAAGCCAACTCCTCCTGACCCAGTCCGGCCAATGCGACCGGCGGACCGCTGTCGGTCGCCGCGTGACGCACGCCGGGGTCGGTTGGCTCGGCTGCGGCAATCGCGCCGGCGAGGAGGCATGGCGAAGCAAGCGCTGCGAACAGCGCCACGGATGAGGGGCGGATGAGGGATCGCACGGGTCACCTCCGAGGGAAAAGTTGTGGCCGGATCGTCATCGTGTCAGGAGCCGATATAGGCCCGAAGTGATGAGCTGTCGACGTGACGCCTTGCGGCGACGTCAGCGGGGAGAATGTAAAGAATGGTAAAGCGGGCGAGCTTGCCGAACGTCGTCGAGTTCGAGCGAGGCGCCGAGCGCGCGGTGGGTCGCTAGAATCCTTGCTTAAAGGCAGACCCCGAACTAGGATGGGTTGATGACGATCGCCAATAATTATTGGCAATATAAATCAATAGCTTATAATATTTAACTAGAATCTATCTACCCTTGTCGCCGGAGCGGGGTGCCGATGAATTTTTTTGCGCGGCTCTACTATCCGCTTCGCAAGGCTTGGAAAGCGGTCGGACTGTACCTCGTGATCGCGGGACCGGGCATCGTCGTCATGGTCGCGGACAACGACGCCGGTGGTATCACCACCTATGCGGCGACCGGCGCCAAGTACGGCTACCACCTCATCTGGTTTCTGCTCATCTTGATTCCCGTCGCCTATTACGTCCAGGAGATGACCGTGCGTTTGGGCGCCGTCACCAAGCGGGGGCACGCGGAGGCGATCTTCGACGGTTTCGGCGCATTCTGGGGCTGGTTCTCGCTGCTCGATCTGATGATCGTGGACTGGCTGACGCTGGTTACGGAGTTCATCGGTATGACGGCGGCGCTCGCCATCTTCGGCGTGCCGCCGTGGATCACCGTGGCCGCGGTCATCGTGCTGATGGCCGTGATCGTCCTGAACGGCAGGTATTGGACGTTTGAGAAACTCGCGCTGCTCTTCTGCGCCCTGAATCTGGTTTACATACCCGGCGCCTTCATCGTGCGGCCGTCGGTGCGCGACGTGCTGCGCGAGGGCCTCATACCGAATTTCGCCGGGGGATTCGACGGCCAGTTGTTCTTCTTCCTGATGGCGAACATCGGAACCACCATCGCGCCGTGGATGCTATTTTTCCAGCAAAGCGCGGTTGTCGATAAGGGCATGCTCGAGAAGGACATCCCGTGGGGCCGCTTCGACACGCTGCTCGGCTCGGTGGTGACCGTGGTGGTGGCCGTATTCATCGTCATCGTGACCGCGACCGTGCTTCCGGGCGTCGACATCGACAGCGCTGCCCGGGCTGCGCAGGAGTTGATGAAGACCGACCGCTACGTCGGCACCTTTCTCGCGATCGGTCTGTTCGATGCCGGGTTGCTGGGCGCCATCTGCATCTCGCTCGCCAGTTCCTGGGCCTTCGGCGAGATCTTCGGCTGGGCGCACTCGCTCAACACCAAGATCCGCCAGGCGCCGTGGTTTTATGCGACCTATTTTCTCATGCTCATCACCTCCGGCCTGGTCGTGTTGATACCACAGGCGCCGCTGGTACTGATCACCTTGTTCGTCCAGGTGATCGCGGTGACGCTGTTGCCGGCGGCGCTCGTGTTTCTGATCCTGCTCCTCAATGACCGGGCGACGATGGGCGAGCGCTGCAATACGTTCAATCAGAACCTCATCGGCGGCTTCATCGTCCTCTCGATCATCGTCCTCTCGACCTTGTACGGCATTTCCGTGTTATTCCCGAGCTTGTTCAAATAGGGAGGCCGATATGAGCCGTGTGCGCAATCTGTTTGCCAAGTTCGCCGCGATCAATTCCCGATACCGGGAACCGCGCATCGTGATGACCGGAGTGGTACGTGTCTCGCTGATGGTGCTGCGGCTGTATTTACTGGCGTTGGTGGCGCTGATGGTCTACAAGTTCGTTCTGATCGTGACGCAGGGGTAGGGCGGATGGCCACCGTAATTGAGCAGGAGTTCTTCCTGAGCGAAGTCCTCGGCCGGCGAGTCTTCGCGAAAAAGCGGCGCATCGGACGCTTGAGCGATCTCGCCATCGTCGAGACCGGCAAACTGCCCGAGGTCACCCACGTGGTCGTCTCGCGTTCCTTCGGCTATCCGTCATTGACGGTTCCCTGGGATCGGGTGCGGCTCATTTCCCATGAGGAAATCGCGCTGGATGTCGGCGAGGACGTCATGGCGCAATTCGAACGCGCGCCGCAGGAGAATCTGATCCTGCTTCAGGATCACATTCTCGACAAGAAGATACTCGACTTGGACGATCACGAGGTCGAGATCGTCTACGACGTCAAGCTCGCCTTCCAGAACGACAAGCTGTACGCCGCCGAGGTGGACTTCAGCCACTATCGGGCGCTCCGCCGGCTCGGTTTTCGCAAACTCGCGAAGCTGCTGACGAATCGCAATAAGGAGGCCCGGGTGTCCTGGCTGTACGTGCAGCCGCTGCCGGAGCAGCTCGGCAGTTTCGCCGGCAACATCAAACTGAAGGTTCCCAAGGCGGGGCTCAGCGAGATCCACCCGGTCGATCTTGCCGATATTCTCGAGGAACTCGAGGGAGGTCAGCGCGTCGCGTTGTTCAACGCTCTCGATGCCGAACAGGCTTCCGACACGCTGGAAGAGGTCGAGCCGCGGGTCCAACGGGAGTTGATCCGCGCCATCGAAAAGGAGCGTGCAGCGCTCTTGATCAACGAAATGACGCCCGCGCAAGCGGCCGACATCCTCGCAATCCTGCCCCGCGATCAGGCCGGAGCGATCCTGAAGCTGCTCGACGGCGAGAAGTCCTCCAAGGTCGAGCACATCATCGGCAAGCACGACGAGCAGATCCTTCTCTATGGGTCGCCGGCGATAATCAAGCTCCCGCCGACGACGCCCGCGGCGGAGGTTCTCGACCGCTATCGTGAGCTGGCGACCGGCAAGGATGTCGTGACGTATGTATACGTCACCGATGAGGCAGGTACGCTGAAGGGTGTGGTGGACATTCGTGAAATGGTGGCCGCGGAGCCGGGCCAGACACTCGGCGACATCATGACGGAGCACGTCATTTCGTTGCCCAAGGACGCAACGCTGCGCGAAGCCGCGGTGCTGTTCGAACGCTACAATTTCCGGGCCCTCCCCATCACGGATGAGAATGACCAGTTGCTGAGTGCGGTCTCCTCGCGCGACGTTCGAAGTCTCAGACCGCGGCTTGCCTAGGGGCCGGTCTCAGAGCCCGTGACTCCTAGATGAGCCCCCGGCTCGCAAGACACTCCTGCACCGCGCGCTCGGCTTGATCGATGGCGACATTGACGAACGCGCCGGCGCCGGAGTCCGAATTGGCGATTGCAATCCGGCCGAACGGCCGCCGCCCTAGAATGTGCGGACGCTCGGCATCGGGCATGTCGGGATCGCCGAGCGTGTCATATGCGTACGCATACCCGTGCGGCCAGCGGTTGACGGTGAGGCCGAGAATGTCGGTCGCGGAATCGAATCCGCCGGGACCCAGTACCCGGTCCAATTGCAGCCGCACCTGGGATTCGATCTGCTCGAACGAGGTCGCAAGCATGTCGGCGCGTCCCAGCCGGTTTTGCTCGCGCCGCGGCAGCCCGGGAACGTAGGGATTGCGCACCATTTGCACGATGGCCGCCTGCTGCGGGCTGCGAACGCTCTCGTAGCCTCCGATCGAGAGCGGCGTGTCGAGTTGGACTTCCTGATGGTAGCCATTCGGAACGTGAATCGAATGAACGCGAAGCTGACGAAACGGTTCCCAGCTCCTCACCAGGACGTTGGTGATCTGCATCGGAACTTTCGAGGGATAATGCAGCGCCTGCTTCTGTTCGGCGGGCAGAGCCGGCACGATGAATGGAATCACCTGATTGAAGCAGGCCAGAACGACATTCGCCCCCGTCACCTGCTTGGTCGCGCCGTCTTGCACGTAGCAGATGCGCAGCGCGCGCTCCGTGGCGCGGTCCGGCGCGCCGAGGTGCTCGACGCGGATGACCATGCTCTCCAAGCGGATGCGCACCGGATTTTCAGGTAGATCCAGACGCGGGTAGGCAACGCGGCTCGCAATGATCGATTCCTGGTTCGGTACACCGGAAATCGCCGCCGGTACCAGCCGGCTCACCAACAGCCGCGCGATGCTCGCGTTCCCGTCTGGAAAATGGAACTCATCGGCCGAAAACATGGGCTCGGCCTTGATGTCCATCGCGCCGAATCCGGCCGCGCCGCCGCGCCAGGCGACGTAAGCCGGGCAGGTATCCATCTGCATGTTGTTGCGAAACGACCAGCCGGCGCCCGCGAAGAACGGCAAGCTCTCGGGAAGCAGGCCCGCCTTGTCGAGGAGATATCTCTCGTAGCTCATCTTCTTGAGCGCGCGCGCCTTTTGCTCGGCGTCGAGTTCCGGAAGAAAGTCCTTGGTCGATTCGTGCACCCGTATCAAATCGTCCCGAACCGCCTCCGAAACGGGGGCCTCCGCGAAGAAGTCGCGCCACGGCCTCGACCCCCACCCCGAGACCACTTTGTCGGCTTGAAAATGCTCGCGGTCGAAAAATACACCATTGCCGAGGCCTTGCGCGCGCTTGGGCTGTGCATAGCGCTTGAAAGATCCCGGATCCACGCCAAGCTCGGCCAACAGACTCTTTGCCGTGTGACTGTAGGGAAAGGGTGTTTCAATGCTCATGGACCCGCCGAACGAGAGGTAGGTATGGCCTTCGTGGCGAAACTCGTTGCGTTTTGCGTGTCCCCCAAAATCGTCGTGGTTGTCGAGTATGAGAACCCTCGCCTTGGGTCCGAGCGCCTTGCGATAAAAGTAGGCGGCCGACAGGCCGGAGATGCCCGCGCCGACGACGACCAAATCATAGTGCTGGTCGGTATCGATGGCAGCGAGATCCCCCTCATAGGAGCCGTCGCGAAGTGCATGCGCGACCTCGAAGGAGCCGGGATATTGTCCTCGCAATCCGGAGCGCAAAGGGGGATAAGTCGCCGCCAATGCATCCGCGCCGCCCGTCGCGTTCGCGGCCGGCGCCTGTAGAGTCGGGTTCGACCGATTATCGGGCGGGGCGGTGGCGGCTTCGGCACGGGATAGGGCGGCGGTCATCAATATGCCGCCCACGAAATCGCGCCGGCTGATATCGCCTTGAGGCGATTTCTTTCGATCCTCGATCATCACATCCCCTGGCAGGCGTCGTGATTATTAGGCAGAGCTCACCGTGAGTTCAGGCGGTCTCGAGATCCGCGCCGCGCGTGAAGGCCCAATCCATGGAGCGACTGATCAGGCCGCCGCCGAGACTCGCCCCCGTCACATCATCGAGCGTGTATGGCGTACCGCTCATGATGGCCAGGGCGGCGCGGTGGCCGCTGCGGATCGCGGGGCCGATACCTTCGCACAGATCGCGGGTGGCCAGACCGGCTGAATCGCCGGTCAAGAACGCGTTGCCGCTCCGGACCTCGAGTGGGCCGCGTACGTAATAGCTATAACCGGTCGGATCGCCCGGAATGCGGATCCCGAATTGCCGCTCCATCCTCGAGGCGAAGCGCCGCCAGTGCCCCCGATAGATTATCGCCGCGCTGCTTCAGGCGTGCGGCCATGCCGCCGATGCCGATATTCAGCCAGCCGCATGCCTTGGGTACGTACCAGCTGTACCCGGGCAGGCGATGCTCGAAGAACCAGAGGTGGCAATCGGGGTCTCGCCACTCGCAGGGAAACTCCAGTTCGAGAGTCGCGGTCTGCAGCGCGCGCGTGCGCGGCAGCGTGTCACCGAACAGCGCCTCGACGAACGGGACACGCGGTGCCGCCGGCACCGATGAGATAGCGACAACGGAACGCTCCATCGATCGAATAGCTCTCACCGTCCGCCCGAATTGCCCGACCGCATGCTGCACAACTTCTGCGCCGGAGCGCTCGATCAGCCAGGCGTCGAATTCGAAGCGTCTGATCGAGTGCTGCACGCTGGGCACCGGCAGGTTAAGACCCAGCCAATGCCAGTGGAGGCGCCTGAAGACTGAGGAAGCTGTGCGGGTAGGCGCCGATCTCGAGCTGCAAATCCTCGACCACTTGCGGCGTAATCCATCCCGCGCACAGCTTGTGTCGGGGGAAGCGCTCCTTGTCGAGGACCAGAACGTCGGCGCCGGCGGCTTTGAGGCGTTGTGCGGCCGCCGAGCCCGGCCGGGCCTCCACCGACCACTATGACTTCGACGCTTCGCACGGAGGTTGCCGCTTATCGCGGGTACATGAATTCGCGGGTGAGCGGGATTGCGTTATTTTCCTGCTTCGTGAACAGCACCTGGAACAATTGCAGGGTGCCGGTCTCGAATGCGGCGACCGAGCCCGCCAGATACAGCCGCCACATGCGCAGGAAAGTCTCATCGAACATGGCACGGACCTATCTCCGCGCTCGCCTCGTAGCGCTCCAGCCAATGGCGCAGCGTGCGCGCATAATGCAGGCGGAGATTTTCGACATCGAGCACCGACAAGCCCGAGGGCTCGAAGATCTGCATCATTTCGCCGAGCGAGGGCGGGTAGGCGCCGGGAAAGATTCGCCGTTCGATCCACGGATGCAGGGGTTCCGGCCGGTTGCGCCCAATCGAATGGACCAACCCGCGCCCATGCGTCCGTCAATGAGCGCCTCATGACACGCCCCAACTCCTGGATAGTTTTCGCGGCCGACGTGTTCGAGCATGCCAACGGAGACGAACACGTCGAGTGAACCCGATGATGTTGCGGTAATCGTCCTCGATGAACTCGACCCGATCCTTCGAGGCCTTGCACCGCGTGCCTGCCGGCGTGCGTAGTCGATCTGTTCATGGGAGATATTGAAAGCGCGCACCTTGGCGCCGTAACGCGCGGCCATGTGCAATGCCAGGCTGCCCCAGCCGCATCCGGCCTCGACCACCGAATCCGAGGCGCTCAACCGCACCTTGCGGCAAACGTGATCCATCTTCGGCGATCTGGGCTTGATCGAGGGTGGCGCTTCGGCTCGGGTAGTAGGCGCAGGTGTACGCCATGGTCTCGCCGAGCCATAGTGCGTAGAAATCGTTGCCGAGGTCGTAGTGGCGATGGATATTGTCGCGCGATCCCGCGAGGGTATTGCGGCGCGGACGGTGCAACCAGCCGGCGACTCGGCTCGCAATCGAATCGCGTGCATCCGGGATGGGTAAATATTCGGAACAGCGTCACCATGAACCTGTCCAAATCGCCGTCGACCTCGATCTGGCCGCTGCTGTAAGCGTCGCCGAACCGGACCTGCGGGTCGCTCAATAATCCGATCAGCGTGCGACGGTCCGCGATCCGCAGCTGTTCCGCCGGTTGAGCGGTATTGGTACCGACGCGCTCGCCGGTCCAGAGAAATTCGAATTCGAGCGGGGGGTTGCCGAGACTACGCAGGAGCCGGCGCAACAATCGCGCTTCGATCGACTCGGCGGCGCGCGGCTGATCAGCCACGCTCGTCGCGAGTCCGCTACTGCGGTGTCCCTCGTCGGAATCGAACTTATGCGTCAGCGGTTCAGCACCGGATTCAGTATTGATGTTCACATTGACTCCGTTCGTCCCCGATTAATTGGATTATCCGCATGGGGCGTGAAAGCAATGGTTGACAATACCTTACGTTAACCGGAATTTCGCACTGCGACAATGGGCTGACGCGGCGGGGAGAAATGCCGGTATTCTTACACGAGAATAGGCCATTGGATTACAGGGTGGTTTCAGCATCCATCAGCAACGTGCCATGACCACACGAATGATCCCATTTCGCGTCCACCCCATGCTGGCGACGCTTGTCGCAGATGCATTCGACGAGCCGGGGTGGGTCTTTGAGGAAAAGTACGATGGCGACCGCATCCTCGCATACAAGGAGGGGAGTCGCGTGAGGCTGCTATCTCGCAACGGCAAGGACCGCACGGAGCGTTTCTCGCGGATCGCGGCGGCGATTGGATCGCTCCAGGCGAAGACTCTTCTCCTCGATGGCGAGGTCGTCGTATTTGACCGCAAGGGAATCTCCCGCTTCCAACTCCTTCAGCAGAGCGGGGGTGAGCCGAAATATGTCGTTTTCGATTGCCTTTTCCGTGACGGCAGGGATCTGCGGCAGGAGGCGCTGTCTGTCCGGCGCTCTGTGCTGGAGAAATCCATCGGCTCGAGCCCGACGCTCATGTTGTCTCGCCGACTCGCACCCAGCGGCCTCGAGGCATACAGCGTGGCCAGGCGTCGGGGATACGAAGGGTTGGTCGCCAAGGATCTCGCCTCGCCCTATGTCGAGGCGCGCTCGACCAAGTGGTTGAAGGTGAAGGTGCACCAGGAAGATGAGTTCGTCATAGGCGGGTATACGAAGCCCGCCGGCTCGCGGCAGCACTTTGGCGCTCTGCTGCTTGGCGCTTATGACGGCGGCCATTTGCACTATGTGGGCAAGGTCGGTACCGGCTTTAACCGGGCCTCGCTCGCGGCGCTATACCGGCGATTCCAGCCGCTGGTCCGGGCGAAAACCTCACTGATCGACCCGCCGCGGGAAAAGGGCATCATCTTTCTCTCCCCGAAGCTCGTCGCCCAGATCTCGTTCCAGGAGTGGACCGCCGATCGGAAGCTCAGGCAGCCTGTGTTTCTCGGTTTGCGTGACGACAAAGCGGCTAGGCAGGTGCTCTTGCCGGAACCGGGCGCCGGAAGGAGCAAAGTCGCGCCACCGTGAAGGGGAGCTTTCATACCCATGTCGCCACGTACCGATGCGGCTTGTCGGCGCTCGCCGCGGCGTTATAGTGATCCCGTGTCTAATGATGCGCGACCGGCTGCCCGGCTGGACGTCGACTGGAGGATATGTGCGAGATGCAAGCGCGGATAAGGTGCTTCGGGATCTGAGCGCGGTGGTGGCCGATATCGATGAACTGTTCGCTGCAGGGCCCGGCAACGCGAACGCCGCGATCGGTGCGGCGCGCGCGCGAATGGCGGAGAACTTGAAGCAGGCAAAGGCTGCAATGGCGAAAGGCCGTCGATCGGTCCTGGATGAGGCGAGAGAGGCCGCGAAGTCGGCAGACAGATATGCCCAGGAGCATGTCTGGCAGGTGATCGGGGTGGCGGGGTGCGTTGGGCTCTTGGTCGGGGTGTTATTGGGCCTCAGTCAATCCCCGCGCCCACGCCGCGATTGAACATCGGCGCTCCGGGAGCCGGGGAGTGTTCGCCTCCGGCCACGGGACATTGCCTGAATGGGGCGTGACGTTTTGACGTTTTGTCTCCGCGGCGTCAAAACGGCGTAAGAAAAAAATGCGCATCCTCGATCGGCGCGACCAGTTCCGCATCGCGCGGGAGGGTGCGTATCATCCGATTGCACGGCTGTTCACCGCGGAGCGTCGGACCAATGTCGACCATCGGTATTCTCGTCTTCCTGCCCATCGTTATTGTCGCAGTGTCGGTGCTGGCGGAACGGCTCAGGACGCCTCCGGCCATCCTCCTGGTGCTCGCGGGCGTCGCTCTCGCGCTCATTCCGGGTCTTCCAACCGTGAAACTTGCCCCGGACTTCGTGTTGCTGTTCGTTCTGCCGCCGGTAATCTACTCGTCGGCGGTGGCGATGAGCTGGCGCGAGTTCCGATTCAATCTGCGCCCCATTTCCCTGCTGGCGGTGGGGTGCGTCTCGTTCACGACGATCGCGGCCGCGGCGGCGGCCCACTGGCTCCTCGGTCTCTCCCTGCCTGAGGGGTTCGTGCTGGGCGCCATCGTTTCACCGCCGGATGCCGTCGCGCCGCTCGCCGTCGCACGCCGAATGCGAATACCCCGGCGCATCCTCGTGATCCTCGAAGGCGAGGGACTTGCGAATGATGCCACGGCGCTGGTCCTGTACCGCTTCGCCGTGGCCGCGGTGAGCGTGGGCGCCTTTTCGTTTGGACATGCGTTGGAAGCCTTCGCGGCCATCACCGTCGGCGAGATTCTCTGGGGACTCATCGTCGGCTGGGTGATGCTGCGCTTGCGCCGCTGGGTCGACGACCCGCGCCTCGAGATCATGCTCTCGGTCCTGACGCCGTTCGTGGCTTACTGGCCGCCGGAGCATCTCGGCGGCTCGGGGGTGCTCGCAACCGTCACAGCGGGGTTGTACATCAGCTGGAACGGGTTGCGTCTGATCAGCGCCGACACACGGCTGCAGGGAATCTTCTTCTGGGGTTTTTTCATTTACCTGACCGAAGGAATGGTGTTTCTGATCACCGGTTTGCAGGCCCGCGCTCTGACGGTCGGGCTCAAATCGTACTCGAAGGCCGACTTGACCGTCTGCGCCTTGACCATTTGCCTCGTCGTCATCGTTGCCCGATTTGTCTGGATGTATCCCGCGACCTACCTGCCTCGTTGGCTCTCGCGCACCATCGCACGACGGGATCCGGCACCCCCGTGGCAGTGGCCGTTTGCGCTCGCTTTTACGGGAATCCGCGGCATGGTCTCACTCGCCGCTGCGCTCGCGATTCCGCTCGAAACGGATGCGGGCCTGCCGTTTCCTCACCGCGACTTGATTCTCGTACTGACCTTTGCGGTGATCCTGGTGACCTTGGTGGGCCAGGGCCTTCTGCTGCCCACGGTGATCCGCGCACTGGGGTTGGCCAACGCCGGGCGCATCGAGCAGGACAAGGAGCGCGTCGAGGAATTTGCAGCACGCCGCCAGGCCATCGTTGCGGCGATGAGGCGGCTCGACGAGCTCCAAGCGGCGCGTTCGCTTCCCGCCGAGATCGTCGAACCGCTGCAGATCCGGCACGAAGCCCGGCTGCAACTACTGCAGCAAAAGAGCAGCGATGACGAGGCCAATACCCAATTGACGGCGGTCTATGAGGATGTGGAGCAGGTGCTGCTCGATGCGGAACGCGAGCTCATCAATGAACTTTATCGCCAGGGCAAGCTGCGCGACGAGCCGCGGCGCCGGATCGAGCGGGAGCTGGATCTGCGCGAGGCGTTCCTGGCCAACTTTCGGGCACTGTCGCCGATTGGGGACAGAAATCGCACCTAGAGCGGCGAAAAAACGCTTGCTTTCGCATTTGTGAATCAACGCATCGCCGTACGCGTGGACGGACTGGTATTCAGTCATTGAAGATTCATCTCACATGTCCAGGTGCACGTTATGAAAAATTGGAAGTGGGAAATCGAGGACGACTACGCGGGCCCGGCGCTGGGCGCTTGGGCGTGGATTTACCTGGGGATCGCAATCTGGGTTGCGGTCATCTGGATGTGCTGGAACAAGCACTAGGCCGGAGCCGGCTGCGGAAACCGGCCCAGCGCCGCTCATGCGGCGGACGCTGAGCCGATTCGACTTCGATTTCCCCTGCCCGTAAGCCCGGTTGCCCGCCGGCTCCTAGCCCGCGGGACTGCCCTCGACCTGGATCTCGAGTTTTACCCACATCTTGAAGCCGTACGCGTCGCCGAACGTGATCCCAAAATCGCTGCGGTTGAATGTCGCCGATGCATCGGCGCCGCAAACCTCCTTCTTGGTCATCGGATTCGGCTTGCACATGAAGGAATTGATTTTCAAGGTCAGCGGCTTGGTAACCCCGTGCAGCGTGAGCGTGCCCGCGGCCTCCGTCGGCGTGGCGCCGTTGAACTGCGTGAACTGCCCCGAAAAGGTTGCCGTGGGAAACTTGGCGGTGTCGAATAGCTCGGCCGACTTGGCGTGCTCGTCGAGCTTGGCCAGCCCGAAATCCACCGAATTCATATTCACCGTGACCTCGATGGTCCCAGCCTTGGCATCCTTGTCGTAGACAACCTTGCCCGAGGTATCGGTAAATTTGCCGCGCCAAACGGACAGCCCGCCCATGTGGTCCGCAGCGAAACTCGGATAGGTATGCTTCGGGTCGAGAATGTAGGTCACGGGCGTCGCGAGGACACTCGCATTCAACAACACGGCAATCGACGCCAGAACAATACGGTTCATGAGGGCTCCTTGATGACTATGGGTATAATCGGTCGCAAATCATAGCCGATTGCGTGCGCTCGACCGCGCATTTCTGGTGAGGTGCGAGAAAAAGTGGATCTATTTACCGCCATCGACAGCCGCGCGTCCGCCGCGCGCCTGACGCAGCCCGGCCCGACCTCCGCCGATCTTGACCGCATCCTGGACGCGGCGGGGCGTGCACCCGACCACGGCCGCCTGAAGCCCTGGCGCCTGCTGGTGTTGGATGAGCCATCCCGGGACAAGTTCGCGCGCGCGGCCGCGGCCGCAAAACGCGTGCGCGTACCGTCTCTGAGCGACGAGCAGTTGGCTGCCGAGCGGGACAAGCTCCTGCGCTCGCCGACGATCGTGATCGTCGGCTGCGCGGTGCGCGAGCACGCCAAAGTGCCCGAGATCGAGCAGATCAGCGCGGCCGCGGCCGCGGCGCAGAATCTATTCCTGGCGGCGCATGCATTGGGTTATGGCGTGATGTGGAAAACGGGCCCTGCCGCGTACGATGCCGGTGTCAAGGATGCGGTCGGCCTGCAGCCGCGCGATCACATCGTGGCAATCATGCATTTAGGTACGCGGGTTGGCGAAGGGAATGGCCCGCAGTGATACCGATTTCACCAGCGCCCACGCCGCCATACCGGGCTCGAGAGCGAGCTCCCGCGTAGCGGCCTTCGTCACGCGGGCCAGGACGCCGGTGCCGCCGATGTCGATGACGATCAGATCGGTATGGGCATCGTCGCCGCTCACCGCGGTGATGACCCCGCGCAGGTTATTGCGAACGCTCAAGTGCTGAGGCATTCGCGTCGAGACAATGATGTCCCGCGCAAGCAGCTGCACCCGTACCGTCGCTCCGGCGGCCATGCCGCAGGCTTGCACTTTGAGTTCGCCGTTTCCCACCCGCACGCGGCTCATCCCGCTCGCCGCATCTTCTCCGAGCACTTCGCCGTCGATGATCGCGCCGACAGCCTCCGCACCGATGAGGGCGCGCAGCCGCCGGTTGAAGCTCATCTCGCCGATGCTGCCCTGCGCGACCACGCTGCCTGACTCCATCAGCACGATGTGCGTCGCGAGGCGCAACACCTCATCGAAGTCGTGGCTGACGTAGACCATGGGAATCGCCAGCTGATCGCGCAGCGATTCGAGATATGGCAGGAGCTCTTCACGCCGTTCGCGGTCGAGCGAGGCCAGCGGCTCGTCGAGCAATAGCAGCCTCGGCTGGGTGAGGAGGGCGCGGCCAATGGCCACTCGCTGCCGCTCGCCGCCCGACAACCGATGCGTCCGCCGCTGCATCAGGGGCGCCAGACCGAGCATGTGCGTCACTTGCTCCATGCTCACGTAGGACGTGCCGATCGCGCGCTTCTGCGCGTAGCGCAGATTCGCGGCGACGCTCAGGTGCGGGAATAATCTCGCATCCTGGAAGACATAGCCGATGCGGCGCCGCTCGACCGCCACATGGATGTTGCGCAGCTTGTCGAGCAATACCGTGTCATCGAGCGTCACTTCTCCGCGATCGGCCTCGACGAGCCCGGCAATGAGGTTGATCGTCGTGCTCTTGCCGCAGCCGGAGGGACCGAAGAGTGCGACCACTCCCGGGGTCGGCAGCTCGAATCGCACGTTCAGATGGAACGATCCCCAGCGCTTCTCGGCATCGACGCGCAGCATCAGCGGCCCATCATGCGGCGCACCCGGCGCGCGAACCATTCCGATACCAGCAGTCCGCCGAGCCCGAGCGCCACTGAGAGAATGGCCAGACGTGCCGCCGCGTGGTCTCCGCCCGGCTCCTGCAGCGCAGAATACAGCGCCAGCGGCAAGGTGCGCGTCTCCCCGGGAATGTTGGAGACGAAGGTGATCACGGCGCCGAACTCGCCCAACGCCGCTGAAAATGCGGTAATGGCGCCGGCGAGCACTCCCGGCAGCATCAGAGGCAGAGTGACCGTGGCGAACCGATCGACCGCGCCGGCGCCGAGCGTGCGTGCGGCCTCCTCGAGACCGCGGTCGATATTCTCCAGGGAAATGCGCACCGCGCGCACCATGAGCGGGAAGGACATCACCGCCGTGGCGAGCGCCGCTCCATCGCGGGTGAAAATGAGTTGGATGCCGAACGTCCGCCCGAGCCATGCGCCGATGGGCCCGCGCGCGCCGAACAGCAGCAGCAGCACATAACCGACCGCGACCGGTGGCAGCACCAGCGGCAGGTGCACCACCGCATCGAGCAAGGTGCGTCCGATGAATCGACGTCGAGTGAGGATCCAGGCGAAGGCGATCGCCGGCGGCAGGCTGAGCACCACGCTGCGAGCCGCGACGCTCAGGCTCAAGCGCAGGGCCTCGCTTTCACTGGGGCTCAACCACATCATGTTCATGCGCCACGCAGTATACTGTGCGGAGCGGGATACTCTAAGGATCCAGATAAATGCCCTATTATCGCGCCGTGGCGCAAGCGGCGGCGTCGACGCCTGAGCGAATCGGTGTTTTGGTCGTCAATCTAGGCACGCCCGATTCGCCGTCCTATTTTGCGGTTCAGCGCTACTTGCGGGTTTTTCTCGGCGATCGACGGGTCATCGACACCTCGCGTCTGATCTGGCTGCCGATTCTCTACGGCCTGGTATTGCCTTTTCGTCCGCTGCGCACGGCGCGCAACTACCGCAAGATCTGGATGCGGGACGGCTCGCCCCTGGCGGTGTACTCGAAGCGGCTGGCAACCAAAATCGACGCTCGATTACGCGCCGCGATGGGAGACGGCGTGCGTGTCGCCCTCGGCATGACTTACGGCAACCCCGGCATCGGCGCGGCGATCGCATCGCTGGCCGAACAGAACGTGAGGCGCCTGCTGGTGCTGCCTCTGTACCCGCAGTACTGCTCATCGACGACGGGCTCCGTGTTCGACCGCGCAAGTCGCGCCCTATCGCGCTGGCGCTGGCTTCCGGAAACGCGCTTCATCAACGACTACCATGACGATGCGGGCTACATCGATGCGTTGGCCGCGCGCATTGAGGGGCACTGGGCGGAAATCGGCGAGCGATCGCATCTGCTGCTCTCCTATCACGGCATACCGGCGGTCTACGTGAAGGAGGGCGATCCTTACCAAAGGCAGGCGGAGGCGACGACGCGCCTGCTCGTGGCGCGTCTGGGATTGGCGCCGGAGGAGTGGTCGCACTGCTACCAATCGCGCTTTGGCTCGGTGGTCTGGCTGCAGCCCTACACGGAGGACACGCTCGAGACTCTGGCCAGGCGCGGTGTGCGCAAATTGACCGTCGTCTCGCCATCCTTCGCCGTCGATTGCCTGGAAACCCTTGAGGAGGTGGCGATCGAATATCGGGACAAGTTCCGCGGCCTGGGTGGTGAGCGATTGAACCTCGTGCCCGCGCTCAACGATGATGAACGTCACGCGGAGCTGCTGGCATCGATCGCGCTCAAGCAGCTCAAAGGCTGGGTCTAGCGCGGCGCGCTGCCTCACGATGCCCACCACCATCGCTTTGCTGTCGCTGTCGGTCTGGCTGTATTTGCTCCTGGCTCACGGAAGATTCTGGAGCTCCCGGCCCGAACTGGCGCCCGCCGTGCCGGTTGAGTGTCCCGACGTGGATATCGTGGTGCCGGCGCGCGACGAGGCGCAGACCATCGGCCCGGTGATTGCATCGCTCCTCGCGCAGGACTACGCCGGGAAGGTTCGCGTCTTACTCGTCGATGACGATTCGGCCGACGAGACGGCGCTGCACGCCGGCTGCGCCCCGAACCTGCACGTGATCCGCGGCGCACCCAAACCCTGCGGATGGTCCGGCAAACTTTGGGCGCTCCAGCAGGGTGTGGCGGCGAGCGTTGCGCCCGTGCTTTTCTTTACCGATGCCGACATCGTGCACGATCCGCGTCACCTGTCGACGCTCGTGGCGCGAATGTCCGAACCCTGCATGGAAATGGTGAGCGAGATGGTACGCCTGAATTGCAACAGCCTCGCGGAGCGAGCATTGGTGCCGGCTTTCGTCTATTTCTTTCAGATGCTGTACCCGTTCGCCCGCGTGAACGATCCGCGATCGCGCGTGGCGGCTGCGGCCGGCGGCACGATCCTGATCCGCCGCGAGGCCCTTGAGCGCGTTGGAGGCATCGCGGCGATCAAGAACACCCTCATCGACGACGTCGCCCTGGCGAGGGCGGTCAAGGCGGGCGGGTCCATCTACCTCGGCCATTCCGGTCTCGCCGCCTCCATTCGTGCCTATCCCCGATTCGCGGATATCTGGCGCATGATCTCGCGCACGGCCTTCACTCAATTGCGCTATTCCGCGCTGCTGCTGCTGCTCACGCTGTTCGGTTTGACGCTGGTGTGGCTGGCGCCGGTCGCGGCCGTGATCTTCGGTCATGGCTTGGAGGCCGACTGCGGACTTGCCGCATGCGCATTTGCCGCCATCACTTACATGCCGAGCCTCACCCGCTACGGATGCAGCAGACTCTGGTCGCTCGCGTTGCCGCTGATCGCGCTCTTCTATATGGCCGCGACACTGGGGTCGGCTGTGAACCATTGGCGCGGCGCCGGGGCGAGCTGGAAGGACCGCGCCTATGGAGCCCATTGAGGGGGCTCGCTGCACGGGGCTCGCCGCAAGGGCACTCGCTGAAGGGGGCTTAGCCGCTCCAAGCCCGGTTGAGTATCGAATCGATGTCCATGGCGGCGGCCGCGGCGCCGAAAACCGCGCCCCAACCGGATTCGCCGTCCAAGCGGGTCGCGCAGAATGCCTCCGCCACGGCGCGCGTCGTCGATCCCCCGGTTGTTGCGGCACCGAGCAGTACGCTCGCTTGCATCAGGGTGGCGAAGGATTGCGTGAAGCGGCGCGCGTGCGCTTCGGTCAGGACTTTCGAGTCGAGCGCAGCGGCAAAGTGCTCGAACGCGAGGTCGAAATTCGGGTGGTACCCGCGCGCCGACGAGAGCTCGTGCTGCACGGCTTCACAGGTGGCGGGGGACTTGGCGAAGGCGCGCAGCACATCGAGGCACATGATGTTGCCCGAGCCCTCCCAGATCGAATTCACCGGCATCTCGCGCGCGATGCGGGCGAGCGGCAGCTCTTCGGTGTAGCCGTTGCCGCCGAGCACTTCCATCGCTTCAGCAGCCAACTCGCAGCCGCGCTTGCAGACCCAGAACTTGGCGGCCGGCGTGAGCGCGCGGCGCACGGCGAGGTCGCCCGGCGCCTCGCCGTCGAAGGCGCGCGCCAACCGCAGCGCCAGCGCCGTCGCGGCTTCGGATTCCAATGCGAGGTCGGCGAGCACGCTGCGCATCAGCGGCTGATCGATCAGGCGCTCGCCGAAGGCCTTGCGGTGGCGCGCGTGGTGCAGCGCCTGTACCACCGCATGGCGCATCATTCCAGCGGTGCCGATGCACGCAATCGAGTCGCGTATAGGTCCCCATCTCCAGAATGGTCGGAATGCCGCGGCCTTCCTCGCCGAGCAGCTGCGCCCACGCATCGTCGAACTCGACTTCCGATGAGGCGTTCGAGCGATTGCCGAGCTTGTCCTTCAGGCGCTGGATGAGAATTCGGTTTCGCGTGCCATCGGGCAGGCGCCGCGGCAGGAAGAAGCATGACGGGCCGGCCCGCGTCTGCGCGAGCACCAGGTGCGCATCGCATTGCGGTGCCGAGAAGAACCATTTGTGACCGGTGATGCGATACGAGCCGTCGGCGCCGCGCTGGGCGCGCGTCGTATTGGCACGCACGTCCGAGCCGCCTTGCTTTTCCGTCATACCCATGCCGATCAGTCCGCCGCGCTTGTGCTCGATGGGAATGTCGCGTGGATCGTAGGCGCGGGTCATCAGATGCGGCACCCAGTCCCGAACCAGCACCGAGTCGCGGCGCAGGGCGGCAATCGCGCCATAGGTCATCGTGGTCGGACAGAGCGTGCCGCATTCGACCTGGGCCTGCATGAGGTAGCCCGCCGCGCGCGCGGTATGCGCACCGGCAATGGGGCGGCCGCTCTCCAGCGCCCACGGCGCGCTGTGATAGCCGCGCTGGACGATTCCCTGCATCAACGAGTGCCAAGCGGGGTGAAACTCGATGCGATCGATGCGTTCGCCGCGAACGTCGAAGTTCTGGAACGCCGGCGGGTGGCGATTGGCGAGCTGCCCCTCGGCAAAGCTCTCGGCCGTGCCGAGGATGGCCCCGGCGCGTGCGAGTTCCTCGGCGTGGGCGGCGGCACCTTCGCGCCGCACCGCCTCCTGCAGCGGCGCATCGCTGCTGAACAGGTTGTAGTCCTGCAGCGGCGGCGTCTGATTCGATTCCATGGCTGTCATCTTAAGATAAACTGACCGCCGTGAAGCTTCGGGACAAGATAACGCTGGTGACGGGTGGCAATTCGGGAATTGGGCGTGCCATCGCGCTGCGGGCCGCCGCGGAGGAATCCCGGGTCGCGATCACCGGGCGCGACCCGCTCAAAGGCAGCCGCGTATTGGAGGAGCTTCGCACGGCGGGCGCAGACGCCGCCTTCTTCGCCGCAGATCTCGGCGAGGAGTCGCAAGCGGCGCAAATGGTTGACGCCGTCGCCGCGCACTTCGGCGGCATCGATGTCGTCGTGAACAATGCGGGCGCCGGCGCAAGGCGCTCCCCGATCGAGCCTGAGGATGGGCCGGGCGACCGCCTGCACAAGCTGATGCGCGCCAATTTCGATGCCGCCTACCACGTCTCCGCGCGCGCACTGCCGGTGCTGCGCGCCCGCGGCGGCGGGTCGATAGTCAACATATCCTCCACCGCGGCGCTGCATGGTACTTGGGGAACCTACGGCATTGCCAAGGCCGCAATTGAGGCATTGACCCGGGCGCTGGCGGTGCAGGGAGCCCCCGATGGTATCCGCGCCAATGGCGTCTCGCCCGGCTGGATCGCCACCGACGTGACGGGCGGGTACGCCGAGGTGGATCGCAATGCGTCGCTGTTCGGAAGGATGGGCACCCCGGATGAAATCGCCCGCGCGGTGGTGTTTTTGGCCTCCTCCGAAGCGAGCTTCGTGACCGGCCAGACATTGATCGTGGACGGCGGATTGACCATCGTCGACTACCCCTCGCAGCCCTGGCTCGAGGGGGTTGGAGCATGGAAGCTGTTTCCCGGCTTGCAGCCGGAGCGCTGAGCGGCGCGCTATTGCGCCCGAAGCGGCAGCAATGCTAGATTCAGTGGCCATGATGTCAACGGCCCGCAAGCCCCTCCGCAACCCCCGCAGCTCGCTGTGGCTGGGTTCGCTTGCACGCTGCTGCGCCGCTAGGCGCCCAATATTCCGCGCTATCGGTCGGCGCGCATTAGACCGAAAAGAATCCCTCGAAAAACAAACCTTAGATGGTTCAGTGTCGGATGAGAGAATATTATGTTGCGTGACCCGTCGATCAAATACCCTGCCTTTCCCCCGATCGGACTCAACGATCGCACCTGGCCCAACGCGGTCATCGCTGCGCCTCCCACTTGGTGCAGCGTCGATTTGCGGGACGGCAACCAAGCGCTGATCGAACCCATGGATCCGGCGCGCAAGCGCCGCATGTTCGACATGCTGGTGAAGATCGGCTTCAAGGAGATCGAAGTCGGCTTTCCCGCCGCCTCGCAGACGGATTTCGACTTCGTGCGCGAGATCATCGAGGAGCGGCTCGTTCCGGATGACGTCACCATTCAGGTGCTGACGCAAGCGCGCCCGGAGCTCATTGCGCGCACGTACGAGTCGCTCAAGGGCGCGCGGCGCGCGATCGTTCATGTCTACAATTCGACCTCCGTCGCACAGCGGCGCGTGGTCTTTCGACTCGACCGCGCCGGCATCACCGATATCGCCGTGCGCGGTGCCACGGAGGTGCGCGAACACGCCGAACGCAATCGGGGCACGGAATGGGTATTCCAGTACAGTCCGGAGAGCTTCACCGGCACCGAACTCGATTTCGCGGTGGAAATCTGCGATGCGGTCAATGCGGTTTGGGAGCCGAGCCGGGAGCGCAAATCCATCCTCAATCTGCCCGCCACCGTCGAGATGGCGACGCCGAACGTCTATGCCGATCAGATCGAATGGTTTTTGCGGCATATCGACAAGCGCGATTGCGTGATATTGAGCGTGCATCCGCACAACGACCGGGGCACTGCGGTCGCGGCGGCGGAACTCGCCGTCATGGCGGGCGCCGAGCGCATCGAGGGTACTTTGTTCGGCAATGGCGAACGCACCGGCAACGTCGATGTCGTGACTCTGGCGCTCAATCTGTACACGCAGGGCGTCGATCCCGCCTTGAATTTCTCCAACATCAACGAGGCCGCGCGCTGCGCGGAAGCGTGCAACCAACTGCCCATTCATCCGCGCCATCCCTATGTCGGGGATCTGGTCTTCACCGCCTTTTCCGGCTCGCACCAAGATGCCATCAAGAAGGGTCTGGCCGCGCGCAACGAAGGGCGATCTCTGGGATGTACCGTATCTACCGGTCGATCCGTCCGATCTCGGACGCTCTTACGATTCGATCATCAGGGTCAACAGTCAGTCCGGAAAGGGCGGAGTGGCGTACCTGCTCGAACGCGACTATCAACTGGTGATGCCGCGGCGGCTGCAGATCGAATTCAGTCAGGTCGTGCAAACTGCGGCGGATATCACCGGCAAGGAACTCACCTCGCAGGAGCTCTGGGAATTGTTCACCCGGGAATACCTGGCACCCCGTGCGCCGTTCGTCTATCGCTCGCACCAACTCGCGGCCTCGACCGACGGCGCCGACAGCGAGCGCCTGTCGCTGCAGGTGGAACGTGATGGACGGCTCGAAACCTGGCTGGGGCAGGGGTCCGGGCCCATCGATGCGATGGTCGCTGCGGTCGGCCTACCCTTCGATGTTCTCTCGTATGAGGAGCACTCTCGCGGCAAAGGCAGTGCGGCAAACGCGGTGTCCTACATCGAAATCACCACCCGGTCCCGGCGCACGCTGTTCGGCGCCGGGATGCATCCGAACATCATCACGGCCTCGCTGTTGGCCATCTTGTCGGCGGTCAACCGGGCGATTGCACAGGGCTCTTTGCCGGCGCGCGACGCGAGCGCCCGCACGGGCACCTGAGACCTGCGCATCGGGGCTCCGCACGCATCATCGTGAGCAGACGGGCGTAAGCGATTGATATTGATAGAATTGTCAATCGGTCCTTGAAATATCCCAGGGCTGCCCCGAGTCCGGTATTGCTGGGCGGGTGAATGTCGTCGCGCTAGTTGAATGCGGTGCAGAATCGGATATAGTGCGCAACTTCAAAACCCGCGCTGGCGATCCCATTGATTTCAAGGGCTTTTCTCGAAAAATGAGTGAACGCGACGACGAACATTTCGATATCGATGAGGAGTTTCTTGGCGAAGCCGAAGAATCCCATGAATTCGACCCAGTCCTCGAGCGCGCCGAAAGGCGTCCGAAGGCCGTTGCCGCCGGCAAGCGCGGCAAGGCGGCCTGGAGTCGGGTTGAGGACGTATTGGCCGAGCGGCAGTTGGAAAAAGAGCTGCGCGACATCTTCGAAGACGACTAGGACCCCTTGGCCTCTAGTCTCGAAAACAGCCAATCCTGGGTCGTTCTCAAGTTTGGCGGCACCAGCGTGTCGTCGGCGGAGAACTGGCGCAACATCGCCGGCGTCTTGCGCGACCGACTTGCCGAAGGCCTGCATCCGGTCGTCGTTCATTCCGCCCTCTCCGGCGTAACTGATCGCCTCGAGTCGCTGTTGGCGGCGGCGCTCGCCGGCAGGCATTCCACCGCCCTCGAGCATCTTGAGACCATCCACCGCGACCTCGCGCAGCGCCTGGCGATCGTCCCGAGCGCGCGCTTCGAGGGATTTCTCGCGGATTTGCGCGGTATGGCCGCAAAAGCGACCGAGTGCCGCGAGATCAACGATCGACTGCGGGCTCGCGTCATGGCGACGGGAGAGTTGCTCGCCACCTCGCTCGGTGAATCGTTCTTGAACGCGCAGGGGATCCGGACCGCATGGCAGGATGCCCGGCAGGCGCTGCGCGCCGAGCCTCGTCACGGCGCGACCGAGGAGGCGGGCCTGTTGTCCGCGACCTGCGATTTCGCACCGGATGCACGCCTGCAGGCCGAATGGCACGCGCTTGGTCAGGTCATCATCACGCAGGGGTTCATTGCGGCCAATGAGGCGGGAGATACGGTGCTGCTGGGACGCGGCGGCTCCGATACGTCCGGTTCGTATTTTGCCGCCAAGCTCGCGGCCGTGCGCCTCGAGATTTGGACCGACGTGCCGGGCATGTTCAGTGCGAATCCGCGCGCCGTGCCCACCGCGCGCTTGCTGCGCGCGCTGCATTACGATGAGGCGCAGGAGATTGCGAGCAACGGTGCGAAGGTCCTGCACCCTCGCTGCGTGCTGCCGGTGCGGCAATACAAGATTCCGCTGCATGTCTTCGCCACGCAGGCGCCCGGCCTCGAAGGCACCGTCATTTCGGCCAACGTCGCCGACAGCGCGGCACAGGTCAAAGCGATCGCGATCAAGAAAGGCATCACCCTGGTCTCGATGGACAGTCCGGGGATGTGGCATCAGGTCGGCTTCCTGGCCGATGCGTTCCAGATTTTCAAACAACAAGGTCTGTCGGTGGATCTGATCTCCACCTCCGAGACCAATGTCACCGTCTCCCTCGATCCGACCGCCAACGCCCTGGGTCCGGCGGCTCTGACGCGATTGGCCGCGGCGCTGAGTGAATTGTGTCGGGTCGAAGTCCTGGGACCCTGCGCCTCGTTGAGCCTGCTCGGCCACAACATCCGCGGCATCCTGCACGAGCTCGGGCCGGCTTTCGAATTGTTTCAGGACCAGAAAATATATCTGGTGAGCCAGGCGGCGAATGATCTGAACTTCACGTTCGTGATCGACGAGGCGCAGGGCGACCGCCTGGTGCAGCAGCTGCACGAGCGCCTGATCCAGAGCATAGGCTCCGACAAAGTCCTCGGACCGACCTGGCTGCAATTGTTCGCGCCGAAGGGCGGGGCGGCCGCGCCGCCCCGCAATTGGTGGGAAGAGGCGCATAAGCGCCGGCGATTGCTCGACATCGCCGCGCGCGAGTCGGCCGCGTTCGTGTACGACATGGCGAGCTTGGATGCCTCGATCGACGCCGTACGCCGGGTCGGATCGGTGGCGCGTTGGGCGTACGCCATGAAGGCCAACTGGCATCCGGAGATTCTGCGGCGCATCTACGCCGCGGGGCTGATGATCGAGTGCGTGTCGCGGGGCGAGTTGGAGCATGCGTTCGCCTCGGTCCCGCTGCTCGCCGCGGAGCGGGTGCTCTTTACCCCGAATTTCGCGCCGCGCCCCGAATATGAGTACGGATTCGCGCGTGGCGTGCGGGTCACCGTGGACAACTTGTATCCGCTCAAGATGTGGCCGGAGGTCTTTCGCGGCAGGGAGATATTCCTGCGTATCGACCCGGGATACGGGCGCGGACACCATCATCACGTGCGCACCGCGGGACTGCACTCCAAATTCGGCGTTCCGCTCAGCGACGCGGACGAACTCCTCGCCTTGACGCGGGCCGCCGGCGTTCGCGTCACGGGCCTGCATGCGCATACCGGCAGCGGAATTTTCGACATCGCCAACTGGACCGAGACCGGGTCGCTGCTGGCGGATTTGGCGCGGCGCTTCCCCGATGTGAAGGTGGTCGATCTCGGCGGCGGGATCGGCGTGCCGGAACAAACCGGCCACGGCGAGATCGACTTGCAGGCGCTGGATGCGGGCGTGTCGCGCTTGAAGCGGCAATTCCCCAACGTCGATTTTTGGATGGAGCCGGGCCGCTTCCTGGTTGCCAAAGCCGGCGTGTTGGTGGCGGTGGTGACGCAGTTGAAGGACAAGGGCGACGTGCGATATGTCGGTATCGCGACCGGCATGAACTCGCTGATCAGACCGGCGCTCTACGGCGCGCATCATGATATTCGCAACCTCACCCGCCTCGAGGAACCCGCGAGCGACAAAGTGACCGTCGTGGGGCCGATTTGCGAGACGGCCGATCAACTCGGGATCGATCGTTGGCTGCCCCCTACCGCCGAGGGCGATGTGCTGCTGATCGCGACTTGCGGCGCCTATGGTCGTGCCATGGCGTCGAACTACAACTTGCGCCCGCCGGCATCTGAGTTTGTAATCGAGCCATGAAGCGGGTCGGCATCATCGGTTGGCGTGGCATGGTCGGCTCCGTGCTGTTGGAACGCATGCGCGCGGAAGGCGACTTCGACTTGATCGAGCCGGTCTTCTTCAGCACCTCCCGGGCGGGCAGCGCCGCCCCGGAGACCGGCCGCCGCGCGAGCGCGGTACTCGATGCCAATGACCTCGGCGCGCTGGCGGATTTGCCGATGCTGATCAGCACCCAGGGCGGCGACTATACCCAAGCCGTTCACGGTCGCCTGCGGGCGTCTGGATGGAAAGGCTACTGGGTCGATGCGGCGTCGACCCTCAGAATGGAGAAGTCCGCGGTCATCGTGCTCGACCCGGTGAATCTGCCGGTCATGCAGGCCGCCCGCGAGCAGGGCGTCAAGGACTTCATCGGCGGCAACTGCACGGTATCGCTCATGCTCATGGCGGTGTGCGGTCTGCTGCGCGCGGAGGTGGTCGACTGGATCACGGCCATGACATATCAATCCGCTTCCGGGGCGGGAGCACAGAACATGCGCGAGCTCCTCGAGCAAATGGGCGCCCTGCACCGTTCGGCGGAGCGGCTGCTCGCCAGTCCATCGGCCGGCATTCTGGAAATCGATCGGGCGGTCAGCGACGCCTTTGGCGCAAGCGACTTTCCGATGACGCATTTCGGCGCGCCGCTGGCTGCGAGTCTCATCCCGTGGATCGACAAGGATTTGGGCAATGGTCAGAGCCGCGAGGAGTGGAAGGCCGGCGCCGAGTCCAACAAGATCATGGGGACCGAGGCCGCACCCGTTCCCGTCGAGGGGATCTGCGTGCGGGTGAGCGCGATGCGCTGCCACTCGCAAGCCCTCACCATCAAGCTGAAGCGCGATATTCCCCTGCGCGAGGTCGAGCAGCTGATCGCCTCCGGAAATTCCTGGGTGCGGGTCGTGCCGAATGAGCGCGAGGCATCGATCAGGGAGCTTGCGCCCGCCGTCGTCAGCGGCACGATGGCCATCCCGATCGGCCGGCTGCGCAAACTTGCCATGGGCGGGGAGTATCTGTCTGCATTTACGGTGGGCGATCAATTGCTGTGGGGCGCCGCCGAACCCCTGCGCCGCACTATGCGTTTCCTGCTTCCGCATGCGTGAGCAGGGTGATGGGAACCGATTTTGCGCGCCAGATTTCCGCGCAGTACTCGCGGATCGTCCGATCGGATGAAAACTTGCCGCTGCGGGCGGTGTTGAGAATCGACATTCGGGTCCAGCGCTCGCTGTCGCGATAGACCTTGGACGCTTCCGCCTGGGAATCAAGGTACGACTGAAAGTCGGCGAACACCAGGTAAGGGTCGTAGTACATGAGGTTCTCGATGAGGGGCTTGAAGAGCTCCGTATCGCCGCGCGAGAAGAAGCCGCTGCGGATCAGGTCGATCACCTCGCGCAGGCTCTGATTGGCCGCGTAGTAGTCCGCCGGCCGGTAACCGTGCGCCTTCAGCGTCACCACCTCCTGTGCGTTCAGCCCGAACAGGAAGAAATTCTCCGCGCCGACCTCATCGCGCAGCTCGATATTGGCTCCATCCAGCGTGCCGATGGTGAGCGCACCGTTCATCGCGAACTTCATGTTGCCGGTGCCGGAGGCCTCCTTGCCCGCGGTGGAGATCTGTTCGGAGAGGTCGGCGGCCGGGTATACGCGTTGTGCGTTGGTGACGTTGAAGTTCGGCAGGAACACGACCTTGAGCCGATCGCGCACGTCCGGATCGCGATTGATGACATCGCCGACGGCGGTGATCAGTTTGATCATGAGCTTGGCGAGATGGTATCCGGGCGCCGCCTTGCCGCCGAAGATGAAGGTGCGGGGCTCGACCGCGAGCGCCGGATTCGACTTGATGCCGTGATAAAGCGAGACGATGTGCAGCACCTTCAGGTGCTGGCGCTTGTATTCGTGAATGCGCTTGACCAGGACGTCGAACATCGAATGCGGATCGGCGACGATCCCCGTGCGGTGCGCGGCGAGCGCGGCGAAACTCGCCTTTGTTGTGCTGCTTGATTTTGCGCCAGCGGGCGCGAAATTCCGCATCCTCGGCGAAGGGCTCGAGCAGTCTCAACTGCGACAGATCCTTGATCCAGCCGTCGCCGATCTGTTCCGTGATGAGATCCGACAATTGAGGATTGCTGAGCACCATCCAGCGCCGCGGCGTGACGCCGTTGGTCTTGTTGCTGAACTTGCGCGGCCAGAGCTCGTAGAAGTCCTTCAGCACATCGCGCTTCAGAAGTTCGGTGTGCAGGCCCGCCACGCCGTTGATCGCATGGCTGCCGACGCACGCCAGGTGCGCCATGCGCACGTGGCGTTCGCCGCTTTCGTCGATCACCGACATGCGGCGGATGCGCTCCTCGTCGCCGAGAAAGCGGATGCGCACCTCCTCGAGGAAATGGGCGTTGATGTCGTAGATGATCTGCAGATGGCGCGGCAGCACGCGGCCGAAGACCTCGAGCGACCAGCGCTCCAGGGCCTCCGGCAGCAGCGTGTGGTTGGTATACGCGAAGGTCTTGCAGGTCATGCCCCATGCTTCGATCCACGGCATGCGCGTGCTCATCGATCAGCAGGCGCATGAGCTCCGGAATGGCGACGGCCGGATGAGTGTCGTTCAGCTGCACCGCGAATTTCTCGTGGAACCTGGCTACCGGAAGCTTCTGCGTGCGCAGGATGCGGAACATGTCCTGCAGCGAGCAGGAAACGAAGAAATACTGCTGTTCCAGGCGCAGCTCCTTGCCGCGCAGCTGCTCGTCGTTCGGATAGAGAACCTTGGTGAGGTTCTCCGAGATGACCTTCTGGTTGACGGCGCCGTAATAATCGCCGCTGTTGAAGCTCGCGAAGTCGAAGGATTCCGGCGCCTCGGCGCGCCACAGGCGCAGCGTATTCGCGGTGTTGCTGTGATAGCCAAGGATCAGGGTGTCGTACGGCACCCCATTGACGATCTTGTGCGGCACCCAGCGCACGCGCAGCCGCTCGTGCTCGTCGATGTATTGCTCGGTGGTTCCGCCGAATTTGACGCTCACGGCCCATTCGGGCCGGATCAGCTCCCACGGATTGCCGAAGCGCAGCCAGCGGTCGGTTTTCTCGATCTGCCAGCCGTCGATGATCTCCTGGTGAAATATGCCGAACTCGTAGCGGATGCCGTAGC
This sequence comes from uncultured Gammaproteobacteria bacterium, assembly GCA_963843295.1. GTDB lineage: Bacteria > Pseudomonadota > Gammaproteobacteria > Steroidobacterales > Steroidobacteraceae > Bog-1198. Next base: position 328,849 of record CAWJJP010000013.1, read on the forward strand.
CGAGCGCGGGTACTTCGAGCGTGGCGAGGGAGTCGATGAAGCAGGCCGCCAGGCGTCCGAGGCCGCCGCTGCCGAGGCCCGGTTCCTCCTCTTGGTGCAGCAGCTCCTCGAAGTTCATGCCGAGCTCGGTCATGCACTGCTTGACGGGCTCGAGTATGCCCAGATTGATGAGGTTGTTGCCGAGGTGCGGACCCATGAGAAATTCCGCGGAGAGATATGCGACCGTGCGCGAGCCATGCCTGGTGTACGCCGCCGCCGTGCTGATCCAGTGTTGCAGCATGCGATCGCGCACCGCGTAGGCGAGCGCCATGTAGTAGTCATTCTGGGTGGCGAGCGCCGGGAACTTGCCCTGCATGTAGAACAGGGCGTCCAGGAATGCGCTTTTGAAGGCCTCTTTCGTCAGGCCGGTGCGCTCACGCTCGAGCTTCCTCATGGCGCCCAGAGCACCTCGGCCGGCGTGCGCTGCTGGCGCAGCACCGCACGCACCGGCATCTCATCCACCGGACCGTCTTCGCACGCCTTGAGGTAGGTGCGCCACTTCGCCTCGCCGGCGATCAGGATCACCACACGCCGTGAGTCGAGCAGCGCGCTCAAATTCAGGCTCAGCCGGGGCTGCGGCGGGGTTGGCGCCCACATCCCGACGCAACCCGCGGCGGCCCCGGGATTGAGGGCGCTGCGCAAGTTCGGCGATCCGGGAAAGAGCGATGCCGTGTGGCCGTCATCCCCCATGCCGAGCACGGTGACGTCGAACGGGCGGGGCACCCGCGCAAAAGTTTCCCATGCGGACACGGCGCCGAGATCGGGCGACGGCGCGGCATTCTTCAGGCCCGAAAAGCGCGCCGCCGCCGCGCGGTCTTGCAGCAGCACCTCCCGCACCAACCGTTCGTTGCTGTCCGCCTCGCCCGGATCGACCCAGCGCTCATCGGCGAGCGCCACACAAACGCGGCTCCAGTCGAGCACCTGTACGCGTAAGCGCTCGAACAATTTCACCGGCGATCTGCCGCCGGAGACCACCAGGCTCGCGAGGCCGCGATTGGCGATCGCGGCGCTCAGTTGCGTGGCGATGTCGCCGGCGAGGGCGCGCGACAGCGTGTCCATGTCCGTGTGGCGTTTGGCCGGGGTTTCAGAGTTCATCATGCCACGCAAATCCGTCGCGTCCGATCAAGGAGCTCGAGGCCGCCGGCCCCCAGCTGCCCGCGATGTAGCTCTTCGGCGGCTCGTCATACTGCTCCCACCCCGCGCGTATGGGGTCGATCCAGCGCCATGCCGCGTCGAGCTCATCGCGGCGCATGAACAAAGTCAGGTTTCCCTTCACGGTGTCCATCAGCAGACGTTCATAGGCATCGAGACTGCGCGTCTTGAACGTCTCCCCCAAGTCGAGCCCGAGGCTCACCGGCTTGAGCCTCATCCCCTCGCCGGGATTCTTGGCGAGTATGGTCATCGTGATGCTCTCATCTGGCTGCAGTCGAATCACCAGCTCATTGGCGGAGTGCGCGGTCGGCGGCCGATCGAATATCGAGTGCGGCACGTCATCGAAGGTCACGACGAGCTCGGTGAGCCGGTCCTGCAGTCGTTTGCCGGTGCGCAGATAGAAGGGTACGCCGGCCCACCGCCACGTGTCGATCTCGACCTTCAGGGCCGCGAAGGTCTCGGTGGTGCTGTCGGCGGCGATGTCGGCTTCCTCCAGGTACCCCGGCACCGGTACGCCGCGCACGGCGCCCGCCTTGTATTGGCCGCGCACCGTTTTGGTGAGCACGTCCCGCTCGCGCAGCGGCCTCAATGCGCGCAGAACTTTGAGTTTCTCGTCGCGCACCGCGTCCGGATCGCTGCTGCCCGGCGGCTCCATGGCCATGATGCACAGGAGCTGCAACAGATGGTTCTGCACCATGTCGCGCAGCGCCCCGGTTTTGTCGTAGAAATGTCCGCGCCTCTCGACGCCGAGTTCTTCGGCCACCGTGATCTGCACGTGCTTGATCAACCCGCGGCGCCACAGGGGTTCGAACAGCACGTTGCCGAAGCGCAGCGCCATGAGGTTCTGCACCGCCTCTTTCCCGAGGTAATGATCGATGCGGTATATCTGCCGCTCGGTGAACACGTCCCCGACCTGCGCATTGATCAGATCGGCCGACCCGGTGTCATGCCCCAACGGCTTCTCGAGCACCACGCGCGAGAGCGGCGTGACCACGGCCGCCTGCGCCAGGTTCTGACAGATGACTGAAAAAAGATTCGACGCCGTGGAGAAAAAGAAAACCCGCACGAATTGCGCCCGATCTTGCAGCTTGGCGGCGAGCTGCACATAGTCCTTTCCCGAGGCGGCGTCGATCCGCAGATAATCGAGGAGGCGGCTGAAGGACTCCCACTGCGCGGCGTCGAACTCCTTGCCGAGAAACTCCCGGCATGCGGCTTCCGCTTGCGACACGTACTCGGTGCGCGAGAGGGCGGTGCGGGCGACGCCGTAGATGCGCGACTCGGGCGAAACCTGACTTCCCGCATGACGGCGATAGAGCGCGGGAAGGAGCTTGCGCGTGACGAGGTCGCCCGTGCCTCCGAAAAGCAACATATCAAAGGTCGGTAATACTGCCACTGAAGAGTCCCTTGTTGGTCGGAGCGCAGGTTAGCACTTGCGCGCGCGTCCAAGTAAGTCTTCCCGTGTGGCACAATGACCCATGCCGATCAATTTTGGGGCACGTACACCCCGCGCGTGCGACGTCATCGAGCGCGGCCATGTCGCGGAGTGATGCCGGCGCGGAGAGCGCTCGATGAACATCCGTGAAATCGTGGGATTTGCACCGGTGATACCGGTGTTGACCATCGCGGATCTCGAACAGGCGATACCGCTGGCGCGCGCCCTCACGGCGGGCGGCCTGCGGGTGATTGAAATTACCCTGCACACTCCCGTCGCACTGGCGGCCGTAGAATTGCTGCGCAAGGCCGTACCCGAGGCGATCATCGGAGCCGGTATGCTGACCCGCGCCGTCGATTTCGCCGCCGCAGGCCGCGTGGGTGCCCAGTTCGGCGTGACGCCGGGCCTCACGCCGGAACTCGCGGCGGCGGCGCGCGGGGCGCGATTTCCGCTTCTGCCCGGAGTCATGACGCCCACCGAAGTCAGCGCGGCGCGAAGCGCCGGATTCAACGTGCTGAAGCTCTTCCCCGCCGAGCAGGCCGGGGGCATCGGCATGCTGCGAGCACTGGCGGGATCATTTCCGGATGTGCTCTTCTGCCCGACGGGAGGGATCACCCGCGCGCTCGCGCCCGATTACCTGGCGCTGCGGAATGTCGTCTGCGTGGGCGGCTCTTGGGCTGCCCCGCGAGGCCTGGTGGCGGCAGGCGATTGGCACGCCATCGAGGCGCTGGCGCGCGAGGCCGCCGCGTTGAAGAGCAACGTGATCCACCTGGGTACCTCGTGAAGGACTTGACGCAAGAATCAATCGGCAGACATATCCTGCACATGGCGCTGCCGATCGGCGCAGGGATGTTCTTTCAAACGTTGTATTTTCTCATCGACCTGTACTTCGTCGCTCAATTGGGCAACGCGGCGCTCGCGGGCGTCGGCGCCGCGGGCAACATGATGTTCATCATCTTTGCCCTGACTCAGGTGCTCGGCGTCGGCACGGTGGCCCTGATCTCCCACGCGGTTGGGCGCAAGCACCAGGCCGAAGCAACGGCGGTGTTCAATCAGGCTCTCTCGCTGTCCGCAACCTGCGCGCTCATCACGCTGCTGTTCGGCTACACCCTGGCCGGCCCGTACGTGCGCGCCCTCGGCTCGGATGCCGCCACGGTGCGCGCCGGCGTGGACTATCTGCATTGGTTCTTGCCGAGTCTGGCGCTGCAGTTCGCCTTGGTCGTCATGGGCTCCGCCTTGCGCGGCACCGGTATCGTGCACCCGACCATCATCGTGCAAGTCGCGACGGTCGCGCTCAACGCCGTGCTCGCCCCGGTGCTCATCGCCGGCTGGGGCACTGGGCATGCGCTCGGGGTCGCCGGTGCGGGACTCGCGAGTTCACTGTCGGTCGCGGTCGGCGTGGTGCTGCTCGGCATCTACTTTCATCGCCTCGAGCACTACGTCGCCTTCGATTCCTCCGCCTGGCGCCCGCAGCCGGCCGCGTGGGGCCGGCTGCTGCGCATCGGTTTGCCGGCAGGGGGGGAATTCGTGCTGCTGTTTCTCTACATGGCCATCATTTATTGGATCATTCGCCGCTTCGGCGAGAGCGCTCAAGCCGGGTTCGGCCTCGGGATGCGCATCAACCAGAGCATGTTCCTGCCGGCGATGGCGGTGGCTTTCGCGACCGCGCCGATCGTCGGGCAGAATTTCGCTGCCGGTAAGTTCGCGCGCGTTCGCCGTGCCTTCACGATCGCCGCGCTGATCAGCGCCCTCATCATGATCCTGCTGACGCTGCTGTGTCAGTGGCGAGCGCAATGGGCTGTGAGCGGGTTTACCGCGCAACCCGCGGCGCTTGGGGTCGCGACTCAGTTGCTGCAGGTGTTGTCCTGGAATTACGTCGCCACCGGCGTCGTATTCACCTGCTCGGCGGTCTTTCAAGGCCTCGGCAACACCGTGCCCGCGGTGCTGAGTTCCGCCACCCGGCTGGCGAGCTTCGTGGTGCCCGCCTTCTGGCTTGCTTCGCAGCCGCACTTCAAGATCGTGCAGCTTTGGTACGTGTCGGTCGCCAGCATGGCGCTGCAGGCGCTGGTGAGCCTGTGGCTGGTGCGCGGTGAGTTTCGCCGTCGCCTGCGCTTGCCGGGCCGAGCGGCGATCACCGCGAGGTAACGGCGTTGCAAATGAAAACCTTCATCGATTGGGCCGGTTGGATCGCCGCGGCGGTCATCCTCGGAGCCTATGCCCTGATCTCCTCGGGCAAGCTGCAGCCGCGCTCGGCGCTGTATCAGTGGATGAACCTCGCCGGGGCGATCGGATTCATCATCAACTGCAGTTGGAGCGGTGCATGGCCCTCGGTGGCCCTCAATGTGGTGTGGCTGGGAATCGCCGTATACGCGTTGCGGCACAATCGTCATGCGACGATGACGACGGGCGTACCCACGGACACCAAGCCGTAGAGCTCCCGCATTGCGGGATTCTCGAGCGCGATGCAGCCGCGCGTCCAGTCCTTGTGCGCGCGGTGCCGGCTGGCCACCGCGGCTGGATCCTCGCCGTGAATGTAGATCTCGCCGCCCAGGCGCGTGTGTTGCGGCGGCGTGCGCCGCGGCGCGAACGCCTCGAGGATCTGCGCATGCTCCGCCGCGCTGATCAGGCCGGCGGCGAGGCCGCGCGTCGGCATCCTCCGCGTTCGGGTAGCTGATGCACATCGACAGGAAAATCTGCTGCGCGGGATTTTTGGCGCACACGTAGAACTCACCGAGCGGGGTCGCCTCGTCGCCCTCGATCTGACTTGTCCGCGGCGGCAATTCCTGCCGAGCGCCACGGTAAACGTGCGCTCGAGGCGCCCGTCGGCATACAGCAAAAGCAGCCCGCGCGCTGCTTCTGAACGAGGATTCGCATGCCCGTGCAGCTTGCGGCTATCGTGCGCGTGCCGCGCCTCGAGCTCCGCGACGACCTGCGGCAAGCGACAGCTGTCTGGCCTGCAGCAGCAGCAGCACGTGATACAGCAGATCCGCCGCCTCGCCGACGACTTCGGCATCGGCCTGCGAGACGCTCGCGAGCGCGAATTCCAAGCCCTTCCTCGCCCGACCTTCTGCGCCATGCGCCGCACGCCGCTGCTCGAGCAGCTTCGCCGTGTAGCTGCCGGGCGGCGCGTCGGCGATGCGCTGTCGCGATGACTCCCTCGAGGGTGCGCAGGAACGCGAGCTGACTGCCGCGGGCCGCGGCGGGCTCTCGCCCGAAACAGGTGCGCGTGCCGAGGTGGCAGGCCGGACCGAGCGGGCTGCGCCAGAATCAGCAGCGTATCGCCGTCGCAATCGGCCGCCATGCCGCGCATTCGAGAAAGTGGCCCGGAGGTCTCGCCCTTGGTCCAGAGCCGTTGCTTGCTGCGGCTCCAGAAAGTGACGCGGCCGCTTGCCCGCGTCGCCGCGAGCGCCTCGCGATTCATGTAGCCCAGCATGAGCACGGCGCCGCTGTCGGCATCCTGCACGATGGCGGGCAGCAGACCCGCCGTTCTTGTCCCAATCGAGCTTCTCGAGTCCATTCATGCTCTCACCTCGATGCCCTCGCGCCGCGCAGCTGCCGCTTGAGCTCCGGAATGGCGATCTCGCCGGAGTGAAACACGCTGGCCGCGAGCGCCGCATCGACGCCCGCCGTCGCGGAACACCTCGCGAAAAATGCTGCGGCGAGCCCGCGCCGCCGGAGGCGACCAGCGGCACGCGGCAGACGGCGCGTACCGCACACAGCTGGCGCGATGTCATAGCCCTGCCGCACGCCGTCGCTCGCCATGCAATTGAGCACGATTTCGCCCGCGCCGCGCCGCTGCGCCTCGAGCACCCAGTCGAGCGTTCGCGCGGTTGGCATCGCGGCTGCGCTTCAATCGCCGGTAAACTGCTGCACCCGATAATCGCCCGCCGACGGTCTGGCTGTCGATGCCGACCACGACGCATTGCGCGCCGAAGCGCTCGCTCAGCGCGTCGATCAGCTCCGGGTTCGCCAACGCGGGCGAATTGACGGAGATCTTCTCCGCGCCCGACGCCAGCACCTCCTCGGCGTCGGCGACGCTGCGGATGCCGCCGGCGACGCAGAACGGAATGTCGAGTAGTGCGTGCGACGCGGCTGACCCAGGAGCGGTCAACCGAGCGCTCCTCGGGGCTCGCGGTGATGTCGTAGAACACCAACTCATCCGCGCCTTCGTCGCGATAGCGCAGCGCGAGATCCAGGATCTCGCCGACGACGCGGTGATCGCGAAAGCGCACGCCCTTGACGACCTGCCCGTCGCGCACGTCGAGACAGGGAATTATGCGTTTGGCAAGAATGCGTCGCAGCTCCTCGATCGGGATGAGATCCTCGAGCAGCGCCTTGCCGCTGATCGCCGCGCGCGGCGCCGCATGCGGCCAGAGCGCGCAAATCCGCCGCGTCGCGGATGCCGCCGGAGGCCTGCCACGCGATCTGCGGGAAGCGCCGCACGGCCTCGGCGTACAGCTCGATATTCGGTCCCGTCAGCGCGCCGTCGCGGCTCACGTCGGTGCAGAGCACGTGCGCGAGCTCGGAATTCGCCGAATTCGCCGACCGCGTCCCACAGCGAGAGCTCGGACTGCCGGCGCCAGCCATGCGTGGCGACGCACGGCGTGCCGTCTGCATCGAGCCGCACGTCGAAGGCGAGCGTGATGCGATCGGTACCGAAGTCCTTCAGCCAGGCCCGACCTGATCCGCCTTGATGAGCGCGGCGCTGCCGACGACCACGCGGGCGGCGCCGAGGTCGAGCATCTGCGCGACCGCGCGCGGTGTTGCGCAAACCGCCGCCCACCTGCAGCTTGAGCCGGCTCGGGCGGCGAGATCGGCGATGATGGCGCGATTGCCGCCGCTGCCGTCGCGGGCGCCGTCGAGATCGACGACATGCAGCCAGTCGGCGCCGAGGTCGCCGATACCTGGCGAGCAGCGCCGCGCGGCTCGACGTCGTAGCGGGTCTCGGCCGCAAAATCGCCCTGAGCAGCCTCACGCAGCGTCCGCCCTTCAAATCGATGGCGGGAATCAGGCGCATGCCGACCGTTCCTCAGGAAGTGGACAGAAAGTTCTGCAGCAGGCGCGCGCCGACCGCGGCGGAGCGCTCCGGATGAAATTGAGCGCCGTAGAAATTTCGCCACTGCACGCAGGCGCTGAAGGGCTCGCCATAGCGGCTGCCGCGCGACGGTTGCCGCGCTCATCGGCAGTGCATAGCTGTGCACGAAATAGGCGTAGTCGCCATCGCCCGATGCCGGCGAGCAACGGGCAGTCGCGCTGGATCTCGAGGGTATTCCAGCCCATATGCGGAACCGGGCGGCCGGGCGCCTCGCGCGAATCGGCGGCGGTGCCGGGAATGATGCCGAGGCAATCGCGCCGTCGCCCTCTTCGGATGCCTCGTAGAGGAGCTGCATGCCGAGACAAATGCCGAGCACCGGCTGGGTGAGCGTGGGGATCACCTCATCGAGGCCGGCGCGGCGCAGCCGCGCCATGGCGTCCGCGGCCGCGCCGACACCCGGCAGAATCACGTGGCATGCGGACGCGGATGCGCCCTGCATCAGCCGACACTTCGGAAGAGGCGTCGAGGCGCTGCAGGGCGAATTGCAACGAGGCGATGTTGGCGCCGCCGCTGGCGACGATGACGATGTCGCCTCCGCTCACAGCGACTCCCTTGGTGCTCGGCAACTCGCCGCCCTCGAGGCGGATGGCCTGCCGCAGGCTGCGGCCGACGCCCTTGAAGCACGACTCGATCATGTGATGCGCATTCTCGCCACGCACGCGCGATGTGCAGCGCCGCTCCCAGGGCTTCGGCCAGGGATCGAAAGAAATGCGGCACGAGCTCGGTGGGCAATTCTCCGACGCGTTCGCGATCGAAGCGGCCTTCCCACACGAAGAAAGGACGGCCGGAGATGTCGAGCGCCACCTGCGCCTCCGCCTCATCCATGGCGAGCAGGAAGCCGTAGCGTGCGATGCCCACTTTGTCGCCGAGCGCCGTCCGCAGCGCCGATCCGAGCGCCAGGGCGCAGTCCTCGACGGTGTGGTGCTCATCGATGTGCAGATCGCCCTCGCAGGTGAGCCGCAGGGCAAATCCGCCGTGCTTGGCGATCTGCTCGAGCATGTGATCGAAGAACCCCAGCCCCGTTTTGACGCTGCTCGGTCCTTCGCACGACAGATCGATCTCGATCGCGACGTCCGTCTCTCTGGTCTTTCGCCGCACCTGCGCGCGGCGAGCCGCACCGATGATGCGTCGGGCGATGGCCGGCCAGGTCTCCCCGGGATCGCCGTTCAAGCGAACCCGCAGGCCCTGAATACCCAAGTTGACCGCAAATTCGATATCCGTATCGCGATCGCCGATCATATAGCTGCACGAGCGGTCGATCGGATGCGCATCGACGTACGGGGTCACCATGCCGAGTTTGGGCTTGCGGCAGCCGCAGTCCTCGCGCTTGAAATGCGGGCAGATGAATACTTCCTCGAACTCGATACCCTGCGAGGAGAACAGATTCAACAGGAAGCGGTGTGCGAGGTCGAATTTCTCGCGCGGCAGACTGTCCGTCCCCAGGCCGTCCTGATTGGTGACCATGACGAAGGCGAAGCCCGCCCGCTTCAGATCCAACAGCGCAGGTACGACGCCCGGCATGAGGCGGATTTTCTCCAGGCTGTCCACCTGTTCGTCGGGCGGCTCCTCGGTCAATGTGCCATCCCGATCCACGAAGATGATGCGGTTGCCGCTCACGCCGCCTCCTTCAGGCTTTCGATCAGCGCATCGTTCTGCATCCGATTGCCGACCGAGATCCGCAGCGATCCCGGCAGGGCGGGGTGGCTCCGCATGTCGCGCACGATGGTGCCCCCGGCGATGCTCAAGCGCATGAATTGGTCGGTGTCGCGGCAATCGATCAGCAGGAAGTTCGCATCGCTCGGCCACACGCGCTCGACCAGGCGCGAAGCGAGCAGATGCCCGCGCAGGTATTCGCGTTCGTCGAGCAGTGCTGCAACCTTGGCGCGCGAGGCGCGGAGCTCCTGCGGCTCGAGTGCGTGCAGAGCCGCCTCGATCGTCGGTTGCGCCAGCGAGTAGGGCGGGATGACGCGTCTCGCCAGCTGTATCAGCTCCGCATGCGCCAGCAGCGCGCCGATGCGGGCGCCAGCCAACGCGTGGGCCTTCGAGAGAGTGCGCAGGATGGCGAGTGTCGGGAAGCGCGGCAGCCAGGCGGTGAGACTGGCGCGGCGCGACCACTCGACGTAGGCCTCGTCGATCACGACGATGGCTCTGCCGTCGAGGGCCTCGCAGATCCCCTCCAGCGCGCCGAGCGCGAGCAGGTTCGCCGTCGGATTGTTCGGCGAGCAGAGGTATACGAGCTTGACGTTCGGGCGCCAGGCATCGAGCAGCCGTTGGGGATCGAGGCTCCAGGCATTCCCGCGGTCGAGCGGAACCTCGATCACCCCGGCGCCCTGCAGGTGGGCGGCGACCTGGTACATTCCGAAGGTCGGTACACACTGCAGGATCGAATCGATCCCGGCGCGCAGGTACATGCGCGACAGCACGTCGATCGCCTCGTCGCTGCCGCGGGTTGCGAGCAGGCAATTCGCCGGCACCTCGTAGAGCGTAGCGAGACGCTCGACGAGCGCCGCGGGCTGCGGTTCGGGGTAGCGGTTCAGTCCCACCGCGCTGGTATCGCCGGGAGGCCGCCACGGCGCCTCGTTGGCGTGCAATCGGGTCAGCGATGGCAGCCACGCGGCGTGCGAATAGGGTTTGAGATCGAGTATCTCCGGGCGCGCCAGCGAGAGCACGGGATTCATCGCGGCGTCTCCTCGAGCGCATGCAGGCGGATTGCGACGGATGCAGCATGCGCGTCGAGCCCTTCGAGAGTCGCCAGGATCCGTGCGGTCTCGCTCAAGCCGCGCAAGCCGGCCGGCGTGAGCTCCTGGACCGAGATGCGTTTCTGGAAATCCTCCAGCGACAACCCGCTGTAGGCCTTTGCGTGCCCGTACGTGGGCAGAGTGTGATTCGGGCCGCTGCAGTAATCGCCCATGGACTCGGGGGACCAGTTGCCGAGAAATACCGCTCCCGCCGAGTGCACATCGGCGAGCCGGCTGCGCGCCTCGCGGATCTGCAGCAGCAAGTGCTCGGGTGCGTAATCGTTTGCGACGCTGAATGCGACGGCGAGGGTGTCGACCACGAGCAGCCGGATGTTGGCCACCGAGTCGGCGAGGATCGCCTGGCGCGACAGCGCGGTCGTCTGCCGCCGCACCTCGCGCGCGACGGCGGCGGCGAGCGCCATCGACGGGGTGACCAGCAATGCTTGTGCGTCATGCCCGTGCTCGGCCTGGGCGAGCAGATCGGCCGCGACGAAGTCCGCGCGTGCGGTGTCGTCGGCAATGACCATGACCTCGGTGGCTCCGGCCGGCAAATCGATGGCGGCACCGTCAGGATCGTTCGCGACCATCATTTTAGCCGTCGTCACCCACGTGTTGCCGGGACCGAACAGCTTGTCGCACTTCGGCATCGACTCCGTCCCGTACGCCATGGCGGCGATTGCCTGCGCACCGCCGAGCTTGAAGACGCGCTCGATTCCCGCCTTGCGTGCGGCGACCAGAACCGCCGGGTCGGCGCTCCCGTGCCGCGCTGGAGCGGTGCACATCGCGCGCACCGGGCAGCCGGCGATGGCGGCGGGAACTGCCAGCATGATGGCGGTGGAGGGCAGCGGGGCGGAGCCAGCCGGAACGTACAGACCGACCGCGCGCACCGGCACGGTGATGCGCTCGCAGATCACTCCCGGCGCGGTCTCGACGCGCAGCGCACGCGGCCTCTGCGCGCTGTGGAACGCGCGCACGGTACCGATCGCGGTCTCGAGCGCCGCGTGCTGGGCACTGCTCAGTGTGCGCTCGGCGGCGTCGAACTCCTGCGCCGACACGGCCAATGCGTCGAGCCGGACTCCATCGAAGCGCTCCGTGTAGTCGATCAGCGCCGCATCGCCGCCACGCCGCACCGTATCGATGATGTCGCGCACGGCGGCGGCGACGCGCCCGGTGTCGCGCTGCGCGGGCCGCTGCAGCGCCGCGCAGCGTTCGACGGCGGTGAGCGATTTCCACTCGAGGATGCGCATGGTCGTGAGAGCGCTCAGGCCAGCATCTTTTCGACCGGCAGGACCAGCACGGAACTCGCGCCCACGCCCTTCAACTGCTCGAGTGTTTCCCAGAACACATTTTCACGGCACACGGCGTGCACGGCCACGCGATCGTCCCTGCCGTCGAGCGGAATGACCGTCGGAGCCTCGCTCCCCGGCAGCAGCTTGGCGATGGCGGGAAGGGCCGAACGCGGCGCATGCAGCATGATGTACTTGCTGCCCTTCACCTGCTCGACACCGTCGATGCGCATCAACAATCGACGGGTCCAATCCTGCTTTTCCTCGGGAATCGGCACCGGCGTGCGGATGAGCACGGCCTGGCTCTCGAGCACGACTTCCGCCTGGCGCAGATGATTCGCCGCCAAAGTGGAACCGGTGGATACGAGATCACAAATGAGGTCGGCGCGGCCGAGGCGGGGCGCAATCTCGACCGACCCCGACAGGACGACGACCTCGGCGCGTATTCCACGCTCGGCGAGAAAGCGCCCGAGGATGTGCGGATAGGTGGTCGCGATGCGCTTGCCGGCGAGAGAGGCCGCGCCGCGGTAATCGAACCCGTCGGGAACCGCGATGCACAGCCGGCAGCGCCCGAAATCCAGGAGCTGCACGGTCTCGAACAACGGTGCCACTCCACGCGCACCGAAGGCGAGCCGTTTCTCCTCGACGACGTTCAGGCCCACGAGGCCGAGATCGCACACATCCTCCTGCACCAAATCCGGAATGTCGTCATCCCGCACGAACAGCACGTCGAGCGGCATGTTTTCCCCGTAGCACATGAGCTGATCCTTGCCGCGGCTGTACTTGAGCCCGCAGCGCGACAGCAAGTCGAGCGAGCTCTCGGTGAGCCGGCCGCTCTTCTGGATCGCAATTTTCAGTCGCATCGCGACGGGGATGCTCATGCGTTGAGCTTCAGCCGCTCGGTCACCGCGCGATAGCCGCCGTTGCCCGAGGTGAGGTAGCGCGCGACGCGGCCGATCGTGGTGACACTCACGCCGGTTTGCTTGTGGATCTCGCGGTACGGCAACTGCCGCTCCAGCAATTCCACGACCGCCCAGCGGTCGGCCATGGCCTGCAGCTCGGCCGGCGTGCACAGGTCGCGGAAGAAGCTGCGGCACTCCTCGACGCTGCGCAGTGCGAGGATGGCGCTGCATAGCGCGCGTTCGTGCTGTTGTTCCTGGCGCAGGGTGACCGGCCGGTTGGTTTTCATCGACCATGCTCGTAATGTATTAATGCATTAGTACATTAATACATTATGAAGATGCGCCGCAAGCCTGAAATTGCTTGACGGCGGCCGCGGCGCCTGCATAATATTTGCGCGTTCATCTAGACCGGCTGAGGGAAAGGCCCTTAGAAGCCGGGGCAACCACCGAGGGCTCGGAAGGGCTTCGGAACGGTGCCAACTCCTGCGGAACCGGGCGATTGCCCCGAATCCGGTAGATGGGCGGCGAGTTGAACGGCGCGCGATGGCGCCGCATCAATAGCCTAAGAGCGGCGCCGCTCCTCAGGGGTTATGTAAACCTCGAGGAGTCCTGCAAGGTGTCGAAGAAGCCCGTCAAACGTTTGGCTCGTATCCAGCAGCTCTCCAGGCGAATCCGCCGTGGACATGCCGGTGCGCGACGCCGTGCGTGCAGCTGCCGCGACCCGTGGCGCGTTGCACCACGGCGATGAGCTCACGAACGCGCGCATTGCCTATCGGGTCGTCGGACCCGAGGAAGCTCCGGTCATCGCGGTGCTCGGCGGCATTTCCGCGCATCGCAATGTGTGCGGTGCGGATGGCTGGTGGCCGGACATGGCGGGCGCGGGGCACGGCGTCGATACCCGGAATTCCGCGTGCTCGGCATCGATTATCTGGCAGGCCGCGGGGAGAGCTCGGCACCCCGGCCGGGCGGCAAATTCCCGCCGCTGAGCTCCTTCGATCAGGCCGAGGCGCTGCGCCACGTCGTGCTGCATCTGGGGCTGAAATCGCTGCATGCGATCGTCGGCGCCTCCTACGGCGGCATGGTCGCGCTGTGTTTCGCCCAGCGGTCATGCGGCGCTCGTCGGGCGCATCGTCGTGTTGAGCGCCGCGGACGAAGTCCCAGGTGCTGTCGACCGCCTGGCGCAGCGTCCAGCGGCAGATCGTCCGCGAAGCCATCGCGCGCGGCGACGGACCCTCAGGGCTGAAGCTCGCGCGCGCCCTGGCGATGGCGACCTACCGCAGTGCCGTGGAATTCGAGCTGCGGTTCGGCGGTGCGCCGGTGCGCGATGCGGATCGATTCCGCTTTCCGATCGAAGAATACCTGTTCGCGCGCGGCGACGACTACGTGCAAAAGTACCGTGCCGAGACCTTCCTCGCCCTGAGCGAGTCGATCGACCTGCATCACATGGATGCGACCCAGGTGCGCACGCCGGCGACACTCATCGCGGTGCGCGAGGACCAGCTCGTGCCTTTCATCGACATGCAGGCGCCTGCCGCGCGCCTGAACGGGCCGCGCCAACTGATCGAGATCAATTCGATCTTCGGCCACGACGCGTTCTTGAAAGAGGGCGCGGCACTCACGCCCATCATCAAACAAGCCGTTGCGGAGCAGCCATGAGCAGAAAAGACACACCTCCCAAATCCTCGGCGACGCGCTCGGTGCGCGCCGGGATCGAATCGGATGCGCAGCACGGTTCCGTGGTGCCGCCGATCTACCTGTCGACGAATTTCGCCTTTCAAGGCTACCGCCGGCCACGCAGGTATGACTACACGCGCTCCGGCAATCCGACGCGAGATCAACTCGGCGAGCGCTCGCCGACCTGGAGGGCGGTGCCGGAGCGGTCGTGACCTGTACCGGGATGGCGGCGATCACCTTGATTCTGGCCACGCTCGCCGCACGGCGCGCGGGTCCTCGCGCCGCTACGATTGCTACGGCGGCACCTACCGGCTGCTGGCGGCCTTGCACGAGCAGGGCAAGTTGATGGTGGACTTCGTCGATCAGAGCGATGCGGCGGCGCTGCGCGCGGCGCTCGCGGCCAGGCCGAAACTGGTGTGGATCGAGACGCCGAGCAATCCGCTGCTGCGCATCGTCGACATCCGCGCCGTCGCCGACGGCGGCCCACGCCGCGGGCGCGCTGGTCGTCGTGGACAACACGTTTCTGTCGCCGCTCTGGCAGCAGCCGCTGGCGCTCGGCGCGGACCTCGTCGTGCACTCGACCACCAAGTATTTGAACGGCCACAGCGATGTGGTCGGCGGCGCGGTGATCGCCGCCACGCCCGAGCTGCGCGAGAGCATCGCCTGGTGGGCGAACTGCATCGGCGTCACGGGCGCGCCGTTCGACAGCTTCCTGACCCTGCGGGGCGTGCGCACCTTGCACGCGCGCATGCGCGTTCATGCCGAAAATACCGCGGCGGTCGTCGAGCTGCTGAGCGGCACGAGGCGGTGCGAGCAGGTATTCTATCCGGGGCTCGCGGATCATCCCGGCCATGAAATCGCGCGCCGGCAGCAAGCGGATTCGGCGCCATGCTGAGCTTCGAGCTCGCCGGCGGCGAGGCCGCGGTGGGGGCGTTTCTCGACGGGACTCGAATGCTTCACGCTCGCCGAATCGCTCGGGCGGGGTCGAGAGTTTGATCGCGCATCCGGCCAGCATGACGCATGCGGGAATGGAGGAAGCGGCGCGGATACGCGCCGGGATCGGGCCGGGATTGCTGCGCGTATCGGTTGGCATCGAGGATGCCGCCGACCTGGTCGCGGATCTCGCGGCGGGGCTCGAGCGCGCCGCCGACGCGCTCTGACCGTCGTCGAGCCAGCGCCACGCGCGGCTGCGGCGCGCACGCACGTCGCTGCGACGCCGCTAAAGTGCGCTGCACCGCATCGCCGGCGGCACGCGTCGTAGCCGGCTTCGTGGCGGTGCGGCGATGTCCGCGGGCAAAACGCCCGCGTCGATCGCGCGCAGACCGCGGCTTCCAGCGCGCTCGCTTCTGTTTCGAGCCGCAGCGAGTGGCGCAGCAGCATGGCTGCGCTCAGATATCGCCGCATAGGGATTGGCGATGCCGCGGCCGGCGATATCCGGTGCGGAGCCGTGGATGGGTTCGAACAATCCGCCGCGCGCCGTGCGCCCAGCGATGCGGAAGGCAGCAGGCCCATCGATCCGGCCAGCATCGACGCCTCGTCGGTGAGAATGTCGCCGAACATGTTCTCGGTGACGATGACGTCGAAATCACGCGGCCGGCTGCAGCAGGTGCATGGCCGCCGCATCCACCAGCATGTGCTCGAAGCCCACATCGGGGAATTCGGCGGGCAGCATGCGCTCGACCACCGAGCGCCACAGCCGCGAGGTCTCGAGCACGTTGGCTTTGTCGACCGAGGTGAGCTTGCGGCGGCGGCGTGCGGGCGAGCTGCGCCGACAGCCGCACCACCCGTTCGATCTCCGCCACGCTGTAGCGGCAGAGGTCGCATCGCCTCGGTGGCCGTGCGATGCTTGTCGCCGAAATAGATGCCGCCGGTCAGCTCGCGCACCACCATGATGTCGACGCCGCGCAGGAGCTCGGCCTTGATGGGCGAGGCATCGAGCACCGCCGCGTGCGGCACGACCGGGCGCAGATTGGCGAACAATCCGAGCGCCTTGCGCAACTGCAGCAATCCCTGTTCTGGCCGCACGGGGGCGTTGGGATCGGACCACTTCGGTCCGCCGACGGCGCCCAGTAGAACCGCGTCCGCGCTCCGGCACAGAGCGAGCGTCGCGTCCGGCAGCGATTCGCCCGTGGCGTCGATGGCGGCACCGCCGAGGAGTGCGGGCTCGAATCGAAAGGAATGACCGAAGCGCTGCTGCAATCGCGCCGAGCGCCCGCACCGCTTCGGCGGTGACCTCGGCGCCGATCCCATCGCCCGGCGAGGACGGCGATCAGAGCTTTCAAGCGGGTGGCTCCTATGTTTCCCCGCGCGGCTTCGAAGCGCTCGATGTCGGGCAGCTTGCTGCGCAGATAGCCGAGCTCATCGAGCCCGTTGAGCAGGCAATGACGCGCGAACGCCTCGATCGGGAAATCCACGGCGGCTCCGCTGGGCAGGGTGAGCCGAGCCGCTTCCAGATCGATATCCACTTCCGCGCCCGGATGCTCGAGCAGCCACGCCGCCGTCGCATCGTTCACCGTGACCGGCACGAGCCCGTTCTTCAAGGAATTGGTGCGGAAGATATCGGCGATTTCGGTGCTGATCACGGCGCGGATCCCATAATCCATCAGCGCCCACGGCGCGTGCTCGCGCGAGGATCCACAGCCGAAGTTGCGCCCCGCCACCAGCACCTGGCAGTCCACGCGCGGCGTCCTGATTCAGGATGAATCGGGGATTCGGCGTGCCGTCCGGCAAATAGCGCCAGTCGGCGAACAAATGCTTGCCGAGCCCCTCTTTGGTGGTGGTCGTGAGGAACCGTGCCGGAATGATCTGGTCGGTATCGACATTGCCGGCCGGGATGACGACGGTGTGCGAGCGCACCCGCTTGAGCGGCTGCATCAGACCATCCCCCGCGGATCGGCGATCCTTCCCTGCACCGCGCTCGCCGCCGCGGTGAGCGGGCTCACCAGCAAGGTGCGTGCGCCGAAGCCCTGTCGGCCCTCGAAGTTGCGGTTGCTCGTGCTGATCGCATACTGCCCGGCGGGCACGGTGTCGCCGTTCATCCCCAGGCACATCGAGCATCCCGACTCGCGCCAGTCGGCGCCGGCTGCCTTGAAGATCTCGCCGAGGCCCGCCGCCTCGGCATCATGTTTGACTTGCTGCGAGCCGGGTACGATGAGCAAATGCACGCCGGAGGCCACCTTGCGGCCCTTGAGGATTTGCGCCGCGGCCTGCAAATCCTCCAGCCTTCCGTTGGTGCAGCTGCCGATGAAAACGACATTCACCGGTTTTCCCAACATGGCCTCTCCGCCGTGAAATCCCATGTAGCCGAGCGCCTTGTCGTAAACCGGATCGCCGGCCGTCGTCGGGATCGCGCCGCTGATCGGTACGACCATGCCCGGGTTCGTACCATAAGTGATCATTGGTTCGAGACGCGCCGCGTCGATATCGACCGATGCGTCGAATACGGCCTGCGCATCCCCCGCGAGTGCCCGCCAACGTGCGACGCGCCGTCCCAGTCCGCGAGCTGCGGCGCGCGCGGCTTGTTCTTGAGATAGGCGAAGGTGATTTCGTCCGGCGCGATCATGCCGGCGCGCGCGCCGGCCTCGATGGACATGTTGCACACCGTCATGCGCTCTTCCATCGAGAGCGCGCGGATGGTCGAGCCGCGGTATTCGAACACGTATCCGGTGCCGCCCGACACACCCACCGTGCCGATGATGGCGAGGATCAAATCCTTCGCGGTGACACCGGCAGACAGCTTGCCCTCGACGTTGATGGCGAAAGTCTTCGGTTTGCGCTGTAGCATGCACTGAGTCGCGAGGACGTGGCCGACCTCGGTCGTGCCGATGCCGAAGGCGAGGGCGCCGAAGGCGCCGTGCGTGCTCGTGTGGCTGTCGCCGCAAACGATGGTCATGCCGGGCTGCGTCGCCCCGAGCTCGGGGCTGATGACATGCACGATGCCGCGCCGTGCATCGCGCATGCCGAACAGCTCGACTCCGAAATCGGCCGCATTCTGTTCGAGCTGGCGCACCTGCTTCGCGGCGGCGTCGACCTTGATCGGTATCCGGCCGAACACCTGATCGCTCAAGGTCGGGGTCGAGTGGTCCATCGTGCCGAGCGTACGATCCGGGCGGCGCACCGGCAGACCGAGGGACTTGAGCACGCTGAATGCCTGCGGCGAGGTGACCTCGTGAATCAGGTGCAAATCGATGTACAGCACGGCCGGCATGTCCGCCGTCTGCGCAACGACCTCGTGCGCCGACCAAACCTTATCGAACAGCGTGCGGGCGGACATGGTGCGGAATCAGGCTTTTCCGGACTCGAGCCACGGCATGCGCTCGCGCAGCTGCGCACCGACTTTCTCGATCGAGTGGCCGAGGTCGGCCTTCAGCAGTTTGGAGTACTTGCGCCGCCCGCTCTTGGTCTCCGAGATCCATTGGCGGGCGAACTTTCCCTGTTGAATCTCGGAAAGTATCTTTTTCATTTCCTTCTTGGTGGCCTTGTTGACGATGCGCGGACCGCGCGTCAAATCACCGTACTTCGCTGTCTCGCTGATGAAGCGGTGCATCTTGGTAATGCCCCCCTCGTGCAGCAGATCGACGATCAACTTCAGCTCGTGCAAGCACTCGTAATAGGCGACCGCGGGCTGATAGCCGGCCTCGACGAGGGTTTCGTAGCCCTTGACGACGAGTTCGGTGGCGCCGCCGCAAAGCACCGCCTGTTCGCCGAACAGATCGGTTTCGGTCTCCTCGGCGAACGTCGTTTCCAGAACGCCGCCACGGGTGCCGCCGATGCCGGCGGCATAGGCGAGAGCGTTCGCTTTCGCGCGCTTGGAGGGGTTCTGCGCGACTGCAATCAAACAGGGCACGCCGCGGCCCTGCTGATATTGGCGGCGCACCAAATCGCCGGGGCCCTTGGGAGCGATCAGGACCACGTCCAGATCCTTGCGCGGCTTGATCTGATTGAAGTGCACGTTGAAGCCGTGAGCGAACAGCAGTGTCGCCCCTTTCTCGATGACGGGTTTCAGCTCCTGATACAGCGCCTTTTGCGTCATGTCCGGAACGAGCATGGCCACGAGCTGTGCGCCTTTGACGGCCTGCGCGGGCTGCATCACCTTCAGGCCGTCCTTCCTGGCCTTGTTCCAGCTCTCGCCCTTGCGCACGCCGACGACGACGTCAAAACCGCTGTCACGCAAATTCAGCGCGTGCGCACGACCCTGGCTGCCGTAACCGAGAATGGCGATGCGCGCGCCGCGCAACGCTTTCCTATCGACGTCTTTTTGCGAATACAAACGCATGTGATGCTCCCTGAAAGTAGCCGAGAATAGCAACATAGAATCTCCTATCATGCAAGGCCCGCGCGGGCCTGCGGCGCGCCTTCCAAGGAACCGTTCATGACCGTCGATGCCATTGCTCTCGTTCCGCTGTGGCTGCTGTACGAAGATGAACTCGAAGCCTGGCGCGCGGCGCAAAGCGCGCCGGTCGGCGAGTGGCTGGGCGGGCAGAATTTCAAGGCCGAAAAGCATCGGGTCCTGCTGGTGCCCGATCGTGCCGGTGTCATCGAGCTCGCCGTGGGCGGCTTGGGAAAGCGTCAGAGCGTCGTATCCCTGTGGCACGCCGCCGGACTTGCCGAGCGTCTGCCCGCACGCCGCTACCGGTTGGCGCAGGCATGGAGCGCGGGCGACGCCACGCAAATCGCTCTCGGATTTTCCTACGCGGCGTACCGCTTCGAGCGGTACCGCACGGTGAAGACCGAGCGCTTCGCCACCCTCGAGGCGCCGCCGAACGCGGATCATCGCTTCGTCGCCACGGCGAGCGAGGCACTCGCAATGGCGCGCGACTGGATCAACACGCCGGCATCGGATCTCGGACCCGCACAACTCGCAGCCGCCGCCCGCGACATCGCGGTTCGCCATCGGGCATCATGCCGCGAGTGGGTGGGGGAGGAGCTGTGCAGCGGCAACTTTCCCGCCATTCACGCGGTCGGTCGCGCAAGCGCGAATGAGCCGCGTCTCATCGATATCCGTTGGTCGCCGCCGCAGGCCGATGCCATGCCGCGCCTGACCCTCGTCGGCAAAGGCGTTTGTTTCGACAGCGGCGGACTCGATATCAAGCCGAGCGCCGGCATGGCGCTGATGAAGAAGGACATGGGCGGCGCGGCGGTCGCGCTCGCGCTCGCACACATGCTGATGAGCGCCCGCATCCGCGCACAGCTGCGCGTATTGATCCCGGCGGTGGAAAACTCCATCAGCGGCAACGCCTATCGCCCGGGCGATGTGCTCGCGACACGCAAGGGCTTCAGTGTGGAGGTCGGCAACACCGATGCGGAAGGGCGCCTGGTGCTGTGCGACGCGCTCGCGGCCGCCGATGCGGAGCATCCGGATCTCATCATCGATTTCGCGACCTTGACGGGCGCCGCGCGCGTCGCCTTGGGACCCGAGCTGCCCGCGCTGTTCGGCACCGACGATGCGCAGGTGGCGGAACTCGCACGCATCTGCGCCGCCCAGCACGACCCGCTGTGGCCCATGCCGCTTTGGATGGGGTACGACGATGAGCTCGGCAGCAAGATTGCGGACCTCAACAACGTCGCTGCCTCGGGCCTGGCGGGCGCTATTTTCGGCGCCCTGTTTCTCAAGCGCTTTGTCACCGAGACGGCGAGCTGGATGCATATCGATTTATATGCGTGGAATTCCAAGGAGCGCCCCGGCCGCGCCGTCGGCGGCGAGGCGCAGGCGGTGCGCGGAGTGTATTGTTATCTGATCGAACGCTACGGGACATGTGAGCGATGAAGAAAAAACAATCTCCGGCGCAGATCCGCAATTTCTCGAGGGTGGTGGTCGACGGCATCCAGCAGACACCCGCGCGTGCAATGTTGCGCGCCGTGGGATTCGGCGACGATGACTTCGCAAAGCCGCAGGTCGGCATAGCCTCGACCTGGAGCAATCTGACCCCCTGCAACGTGCACATCGACGAACTTGCGCGGTTGGCTGCGCAAGGCGTCGAGTCGCAGGGCGCCAAAGCCGTCACCTTCAGCACCATCACCGTGTCGGATGGTATTTCCATGGGCACACCAGGAATGCGCTACTCGCTGGTGTCCCGCGAGGTCATCGCCGATTCGATCGAAACCGTGGTCGGCGCTCAGGGATTCGATGGGGTGGTCGCGCTCGGCGGCTGCGACAAGAACATGCCCGGTTGCCTGATGGCGCTCGCGCGCCTCGACCGCCCCGCGGTTTTCGTGTACGGGGGCACCATCCGCCCGGGGGCGGACAAGCGCGACATCGTGTCCGTGTTCGAAGCCGTTGGCGGCTATGCGAAAGGTACCGTCTCGGAAGTGGAGCTCAAGTTCGTCGAACGAACGGCCATTCCGGGACCGGGCTCCTGCGCCGGAATGTACACGGCGAACACCATGGCTTCGGCCATCGAGGCCCTCGGAATGAGCCTGCCGAACAGCTCCGCGCAAGAGGCCGTCTCGAGCCAGAAACGCGAGGATTGCCTGCGCGCCGGGAGGGCGGTGGTCGAACTGATCAAGCGCGGCATCCGCCCGCGCCACATTATGACCCGCAAGGCGTTCGAGAACGCCATCACCGTCGGTATCGCCCTTGGGGGGTCGACCAATGCGGTGTTGCACCTGCTGGCAATGGCCTCCTCCGCCGGCGTGAGACTGACGCTCGATGATTTCACCCGCATCGGCAAGCGGGTCCCGGTGCTCGCGGACCTGCGCCCAAGCGGGCGATTCTCGATGTCGGAGCTGGTGGCGATCGGTGGCATTCAACCACTGATGAAGACGCTGTTGGATGCGGGCCTGTTGCACGGCGAGTGCCTGACCGTCACGGGGGCCACCCTCGCGGAGAACTTACGCGGTGTTGGATCCTACCCACAGGGTCAGCAAATCGTGCGGCCGCTGCCGGATCCCATTAAGAAGAACAGCCACTTGGTGATCCTTTACGGCAATCTCGCCCCGGAGGGTGCTGTTGCAAAAATTACAGGGAAGGAGGGTGAGCGGTTCACGGGGAGCGCGCGGGTGTTCGATTCCGAAGAGGCTTCGCTGCAGGGAATCCTGGGCGGGAAGGTGAAGCCCGGGGATGTGGTGGTCATCCGCTATGAAGGGCCCAAGGGCGGACCCGGGATGCGCGAGATGTTGAGCCCCACCGGGGCCATCATTGGCAAAGGCCTCGGCCAGGATGTCGCGCTGATTACCGACGGACGCTTTTCGGGCGGCAGCCACGGCTTCGTGGTCGGGCATTTGTCCCCCGAAGCGGCGCTCGGGGGGCCGTTGGCGCTGGTTAAAACAGGGGATGAAATCACAATTGATGCAGAGCGTCGTGAGATTACCTTGCATGTGAGCGCGGCGGAACTGAAGCGGCGGCGTAAACGATGGACACCGCCCAAACCCTATGCGCGCCGCGGTGCGCTGGCGAAGTACGCCAAACAAGTGAGCAGCGCCTCATTCGGCGCTGTCACCGATCTCGAGTAGAGCTTATTGGACTAAGGCCTTATTGGACTAAGTCCGCTTGCAGTGCGGCCCGGATATGTGTCAGGCTCTTTACTCGCCGAAGGGGACTTGAAGAGACGTTGCCGGAGAAAATCCAGCGCGTTGGTTCCAGACGCGTGTACCAGACGCGTATGACAGGCGCGCATGACGCAAAGCGTTTCGCAAAAACGCTGTCAGGCGTTCGCAAGGCGCTGTTGGACGTTAGAGTATAGGGGCCTAGGTCGCAAACAGACTTATGTATAAATACGAAGAGCCGTCACTTTTTTCAGGCACGCGGGGCGTTGCCCTCATCGCCGTCATCCTGCTGCACGTGGTCATCGTCTGGGCATTTTATACGGGGCTAGCCGGTAAGCTCATTCAGACGGTCATTCCACCCGTCGAGATCGCGCAGATCGACAAGCCGAAGGATATCGACAAGCCGCCGCCGCCGCCGCCGAAACTCGAAGAGATCAAACCGTACGTGCCGCCGCCGGAGTTCGTCGACATCCAAGCCGCCCCGGCAGCGACCAACGCCATTACTCAGATCACGCAGACCCAGGCGCCGCCGCCGGTGGCTCAGGCGCCGGCGCCGAAGCCGGGAACGCCGCCGCGGATGGACCCCAAGCATCCGTTGAAAATCGGCGAAGAGTACTATCCCGACGCGTCCAAGCGCGCCAACGAAGAAGGCCGATGCATCGTCACGGTAACCGTCGCCGTCGATGGACGCATCACCAGCGAATCAATTCAGACCAGTTCGGGATTTCCGCGCTTGGACGAAGCCTGTTTGAAGGGCGTTCATGGACAGCGTCTGATACCCGCGATGGAGGACGGCAAGCCGGTCGAAAAAACGGTGGCTCTGCCGATCGTCTGGAAGCTCACGAAGTAACCACTCATCCCTGATCGAAGCTCATTATTATTCTAATTCGCATTTTTTAAAGCTTTTCTAAGTAGAGGAATCGGTCCATGCAAGAGACAGCTGTTGAAAACCCATATGGCCTTGGTGCCCTGATCGCGAATGGTGACATCGTTGCCAGGTCGATCCTCGTTATCTTGTTGGTCATGTCGCTGCTGACATGGTTCATCATGATCACCAAGTTTTTCGATCAGCGCCGTACGCGCAAGCAGGCGATCGAAGCGGAGAAGGAATTCTGGACTTCCTCCAGCCTCACCGACGCGATCGGCAAGCTGAAGGGCACTTCGAATCCGTTCCGCGCGCTCGCAGAGACCGGCAAGCAGGCGTACGAATATCACGAGACCAACAAGACTCGCTTGTCCGGCGCAATCGGCACCAGCGAGTGGATTACCGAGTCGCTGCAGCGCACCGCCGACACGGTGATCAGCCGCATGCAAGCGGGCCTGCCGGTGCTCGCCTCCGTAGGTGCCACCGCCCCCTTCGTCGGTCTGCTCGGCACGGTCATCGGTATTTACCACGCACTGATCGCGATCGGTGTGGCGGGACAGGCGTCCATCGACAAGGTGGCGGGGCCCGTCGGCGAGGCGCTGATCATGACGGCCATCGGTTTGGCGGTCGCGGTGCCCGCGGTGTTGGGCTACAACATCCTGCTGCGCCGGAACAAGGGTGTGCAGGAGCGCGTCAGCCACTTCACGCATGAGCTGCATGCCTACCTGATCTCGGGTGCGAAGATGGGCTTGGGCATGGACAAGGGGGCAGCCTCCCCGGTCGTCAAGCCGGCCCCGGTCGCCGCCCGCTAGGAGCGCAGATCCATGGCGATCAACGTCGGGAGCGGTGACGAAGGCGAAGCGATGTCGGACATCAACGTCACGCCCCTCGTGGACGTGATGTTGGTGCTCCTGATCATCTTCATCATTACGATCCGTGTCATCATTCAGCAGGTGCCGGTGGTGCTGCCGAAGGCCACGAACCTGCCGACGCAGACCAAGCCGGAGAACATCACGATCGCCATCGACAAGGAGGGGGGTATTTACTGGAATACCCAGCTGTTGAAGGGCACGGAGGACTTGAAGGCGAGACTGCGCGCAATCGCGCGTGAGGAGCCGCAGCCCGAGGTGCACATTCGCGGCGACTCGAATGTTCGGTATCAATTCGTCGGTCAGGTGCTCGTGGCCACGCAGCAGATCGGGATCCGCAAGGTGGCTTTCATCACCACCCCCGATCATTTCGGTCCCGGGACGTAGGAGAGATTTCAGATGGCGATGGCAGTTGGCGGCAACGAAGGTCAGTCGTATTCGGACATCAACATGACGCCGCTGATCGACGTCATGCTGGTGCTCCTCATCATTTTCATCATCACGATTCCCAGCCAGACGCATGCGGTGAAGATCGACAACCCGCTGCCGCCGCCGCCGAATTTCGTGCCGCCGCCGCCGCCCGAGGTCATCGATTTGTCGATCGACTTCGATGGCACGTTGTTGTGGAACAAGTCACCGGTGGACCGTGCGACGCTTCAGGGCTATATCAGTCAAGAGGCCAGCAAGAGTCCGCAGCCTGAAGTGCACATCACCGTCGATAAGTTCGCCAAATACGAAATTGTGGCGCAGACGCTGGCCGATTTGCAGCACCGTGGTTTGAAGAAGATCGGATTCGTCAACAACGATTATTTCTAACTAAGATCCCGACGGGTGTTGCGGCGCGTGAGCCCGTTGTACTGCGGGTTCACGCGCCGTTTGTTTGATTGGACCGCCGGAAAAATAATTTCGAGACTCAAGTTCGTGAAGGTGTGAACATGATGATCAATCGATCAAAAAAAATGTCGCTCTCGGTTTGATGCTCGCGATGACGTGCCTGGCGTTGAGCCCGACCGTATCGACCGCGGCCGAGAAGAAAGGTGAGGAAATCAGCCGCGTCATCGCCAAGGAGATGACGGCCGCGCAGAAGGCCCTGCAGGCCGGTCAATGGCAGGAAGCACTCAAGAATCTGGATGCCGCGGAACAGAAGTCGCCTCTGACGGCGTTCGACAAGAAGACGATCTACAATTTCAAGGGGTTTGCGGACGTCAAACTCGGCAACTTGAAGGCGGCGCAGAGCGAATTCGAGAAGGTGCTGGCGAGCGGCGCGGCGACATCCGAGGAAACGGCGAGCATCACGCGTACGCTTTTCGGCATCGCCGCGAGCACCAACCAGTATCAGAAAACCATCGATTATGGCAAACAGATGGTCGATGCGGGTACCGCGACGCCCGATAACATGGCGATCATCGCGCAAAGCTACTATCAGTTGAAGGATTGCAAGAGCGCCACGACCTGGTCGGACAAGGCGATTGCCGCCACCCGCAAGGCGGGTGAGACGCCGAAGGAAAATCTCTTTCTGTTCAAGCTGCAGTGTGCGTCCGACGCCGGCGATACGGCTACGATGTCCGCGGTGCTGCAGGATCTCATCCACCTCAATAACAAGACGACTTATTGGAATACGCTGCTGCGCATCGAGCGCCAGGACGAGCGGGACGACCACAACACCTTGATGATCTATCGCGTCATGTACAACACGAACTCGATGAATGCGGACACCGACTACATCGAGATGGCGCAGTTGCTCGGCGATGCGGCATTTCCGGGCGAGGCCGATGCCGTGCTCGAGCGGGCGCTGGCCAATGGTGTCATCAAAGATGAGCACAAGGAGCGCACTCAGCGCCTGGTGAACGCACTGAAGGGACGCGCGGACGCCGACAAGAAGGGCCTTGCGCAGGAGGAGGCGGAAGCCAACAAGAGCGCGGCGGGTGAGCTCGATGTCAAACTCGGCGAGGTTTACTACGGCTTCGGCGAGTGGCAGAAGTCCGCCGATGCCATCAACAAGGGGCTGCAAAAGGGCAACATCAAGCACCAGGATGAGGCCTATGTGTATCTCGGCCTCGCAAACGCGCAGCTGAAGAATTACCCCGAGGCGAAAAAGGCCTTCGGGAACCTGAAGAACGTACCGAACATCAGCCCACGAGTGCTGCGGCTGTGGACCCTTTACTCCGACAAGCTCGGCTCTTGAGCTGAGCCAGGACCATAGGAGAGTACAATGACGATCAAAGCTGGCGAGAAGATGCCCGAGGGCAAATTCACCCGGATGACCAAGGACGGCCCGCAAAAGATCACGACTGATGAGCTCTTCAAGGGAAAGACGGTCGTGCTGTTCTCCGTTCCCGGTGCGTTCACGCCGACCTGCGACGCGAAACACCTCCCGGGCTTCGTGGAACTCGCCGATCGCATCAAGGCCAAAGGCGTCGACACCATTGCCTGCACGGCGGTCAATGACGTGTTCGTGATGAATGCGTGGGGCAAGTCCGGCGGGCGTCGGCGACAAGATCCTGATGTTGGCTGACGGCAACGGGGAATACGTGAAGGCGCTCGGGCTCGAACTGAACGCCACCGGCTTCGGCATGGGAACGCGCGGCCAACGCTTCGCCATCATCGTCAAGGATGGTGTTGCGACGCAGGTCCACATCGAGGCCCCGGGCGAATTCAAGGTATCGGCCGCGGATTTCATCTTGAAGCAACTCTAGGCTCCGAGCCGAAATTGCACGGTCTCCTGGCGCTGCGGACCTCGCCGCCGGTGTTCACGGTTGCGCAGGCTGAACGCATCGCGCGTGACACCTACGGGCTTGCCGCTTCCATTCGCCCGCTACCCGGCGAGCGCGACTGCAATTTCCATCTGCACACCGCCGATCAGCACGAATATGTGCTGAAGATCGTCGATCTCGAAGCGAGTGCGCAGGCGACCGACTGCCTGGTCCGCGTACTGCGGCACTTGAGCGAACAGGATCCGACGCTCCCGGTTCCGCGCATCTTCGCAACCCTGCGCGGGGAGGACGTCGGTACCGTGCAGGGCGGCGACGGATCCTACATGACCTGTCTGGTGGGGTATCTGCCGGGGGAGCTGCTGTCGCAGCTCCCCTCGGCCGCGCCTCTGCTCTCCACGCTGGGTGAGACGCTCGCGCGAATCGATCGCGCTTTGCAGGGCTTTTTTCATCCGGCGCTGGCGCAGCGCCTGGCGTGGGACGTAAGGCGGCTTCCAGAGCTCGTCGAGTTTGCGCCCTATATCGAATCCGCTGCTTTGCGCGATGCCGTTGCCGGCGTTTCGGCCGATCTGGCGCAGCGTCTGCCGGGACTGCGCGCGCTTCGCAGCCAGGCCATCCATGGCGATTGTCATGGGCACAACGTCATCGTCGATGGGAGGGCCAACGCGATCACCGGAATCCTGGATTTCGGCGACATGATTCATGCGCCGCTCGTATTGGAGCCCGCCGTGGCGATGTCGGAATTGCTCACCGATGACCTCGCGCCCCTCGAGGCCATCGGGCAGTTGCTGCACGGATACACGCGGCGCCAACCGCTCGACGCGGCCGATGTCGAGGTTCTGTACGATCTCATCGCGGCACGCCACGCGATCACGCTCCTGCTGCACGCATGGAGGGCCCGCCACGACGGCCAGGGGGCGCGGGCTCTCGACCGGTCCGCGTCGCACGCGGCGCGTTCGCTCGAGCTCCTGATGCGGTCGGGCCGCGAACACTTGACGCGCACGTGGCACGATGCGGCCGGCACGGCGCGTGAGCCCGCTGCGCAACCGATCGATCTGGCGCGGCGCCATCGCCTGATGGGCGTGGGCGCGGAACTGTTCTATGAGCAGCCCCTGCACATCGTGCGCGGCTCCGGTGTGTGGCTGTACGATCGCGAGGGGCAATCCTACCTCGACGTCTACAACAACGTGCCGCACGTCGGGCACACCCACCCGACGGTCGTTGCAGCCATTCAGAAGCAGACGGCGATCCTGGCGACCCACACGCGCTATTTGCACGCGCGCATCCTCGAGTACGCCGAGCGGCTCACGGCGACGCTGCCGGCGCGGCTGGACACCTGCATCTTCGTCAACTCCGGCAGCGAGGCCAACGATGTGGCATGGCGGATCGCTCAATCGGCCACCGGCCACAAGGGCGGCTTGGTCATGGAGCATGCCTATCACGGAATCACCGATGCCGTGGCCGCGCTCACGCCCGGGACGGGTCAACCGCGCGATCCGCGAGTCGCCACCCTCGCGCCTCCGCCGCCCGGACTGCGCGCGCTGGACGTCCTGGATGCCGCGGATCTCGCGGCGGCGGTGCGCTCCGCCACCGACGCCATCGAAACTCTCGCGGCCCGCGGCTATGCCCCGGCGGCCTTCTTCGTCGATTCTGCATTGACCAGCTCCGGCATTTTTGATCCGCCGCCTGCCTGGGGTGCCGCCGTCGCAGCGCAGGTGCGCGCGGCCGGCGCGCTCGTGGTCGCCGACGAGGTGCAGTACGGGCTCGGCCGCTCCGGTTCTGATCTGTGGGGGTTTGCACGGCGCGGTATCGAACCGGACATCGTGACGCTCGGAAAACCGGTGGGCAACGGTTATCCCATGGGCGTGGTCGTCGCCAACCGCGCGCTGATCGAGGATTTCCAATCGACATTTGGCTTCTTCTCGACGTTCGGCGGCAATGCGGTGGCAGCCTCGGCGGGCCTGGCGGTGCTCGAGGTGATCGAGCGCGAACAGCTCCTCTCGAATGCGTCGCGCACCGGGGACTATTTACGCGAGAGACTGGCGGCGCTCGCCTTGCGGCACGAATGCCTCGGCAGCGTACGTGGTGCGGGCCTGCTGCTCGGGCTCGAGGTGATCGGCACGCGCAAGCATCCGGCACGTCATCGCGCCAAACACATCATCAACCGGCTCGCTTCGCGGGCGCGGGTGCTGATCGGCTACGAAGGCCCGCAGGCCAACATGCTCAAGCTGCGCCCGCCGATGCCGTTTCGCCCGGAGCATGCCGACCTCTTGGTCGAGGCGCTCGATGGCGCGGCGGCGGAGATCGACCGAGCAATGGCCTAGCCGGCCACGCGGAATGCTGAGACGGGCCCCTCTCCTAGGTCCCGACCAGGCGTTTAGGTCCCGACCAGGCGTTCGAACTCGGGCACGATTTGGAACAGATCGCCCACGATCCCCACGTCGGCCACCTCGAAGATCGGCGCCTCGCTATCCTTGTTGATGGCAACGATGGTGCGGGCGTCCTTGATTCCAGTCAAATGCTGGATGGCACCCGAAATGCCGACGGCAATGTACATTTCCGGCGAAATGATCTTGCCGGTCTGCCCGACCTGCATTTCATTGGGAGCGTAGCCCGCATCGACGGCCGCGCGCGAGGCACCGACGGCGGCACCGATCTTGTCCGCGAAGCGAAACAGCAGCTTGAAATTCTCCGCGCTGCCGAGAGCACGTCCGCCGGAAACGACCTTCGAGGCGGTCTGCAAGTCCGGTCGATCGGTCGAGCCGGATCGGGCGCCGACGTAGCGGGTGTGCGAGGGCAGGGCGACGTTCAGCGTCTTCGATTCGATCGAAGCGCTGCCGCCGCCGCCCGCCGCTTCGAAGGAGGCGACGCGCACCGTCGCGAGGAGCTTGCGCGCGGGGTCGGCTTCGACGGTAACGATGGCGTTGCCGGCATAGATCGGGCGCCGAAAACGATAGGCACTCTCGACGGCCATCAGATCGCTCACCTGCGGCACTCCGAGCAGTGCGGCCAGCCGCGGCGTGAGATCCTTGCCGAAGCTGGTGGAGGGGCCGAACACGTGCGTGTAGTCCGCCGCAAGTGCGGCGAGCTGCGGTGCGAACGTCGCGGCGAGCGGATGCGCATTCTCGGCGCGATCTATCCGCAGCACCGATTTGACCCCTGATACGGCCGCGGCTTGAGCGGCCACCGCCGAGGTATCCGCGCCCAACAGGGCAATGGTGATCTCGGCGTCGGGGATCGCCTTCGCGCACGTCACGCATTTGGCGGTCGCCGGGTTCAGCGTCTTGCCGTCGTGTTCACCGATGATGAGTACCTTGTGCATTAGATCAAACCCTTCTTTTTTAGAACCTCAACGAGTTCAGCCACGTCCTTGACCATCACACCCTTTTGGCGCTGGGCGGGCGGTTCGGTCTTCACGACCTTGATCAGCTGACCCGCGCTCACACCGAGCGCATCGAGCGAGGTGAGGTCCAGGGGTTTTTTCTTTGCCTTCATGATATCCGGCAATTTGACGTAGCGCGGCTCGTTCAACCGCAAGTCGACGCTGATGACCGCGGGCAGATCCACTTCGATGGTCTCGAGACCTGCATCGACCTCGCGAGTCACCGCGACTTTTGTCCCGGAGATCTCCACCTTGGAGGCGTACGTGGCCTGCGGCCGTTCCCAAATCGCCGCCAGCATCTGGCCCGTTTGGTTGGCGTCGTCATCGATCGCCTGCTTGCCGAGGAAGATCAAATCCGGGTTTTCCTTTTTTGCAACGGCGAGGAAGGTTTGCGCGGCGGTGAGCGGCTCGACCGGCTGATCCGTCTGGACCAAAATCGCCCTATCCGCGCCCATGGCGAGGGCGGTGCGAAGCTGCTGCTGTGTGTCTGCCACGCCGATGCTGACCGCCACCACCTCGATATTCGAGCCCCGTTCCTTGATGCGCAGCGCTTCTTCGAGCGCAATCTCATCGAAGGGATTGACGCTCATCTTGACGCCATCGAGCATCACCCCGCTGCCGTCGGGCTTTACGCGCACGCGTACGTTGTAGTCGACGACACGCTTGATGCAAACCATGATCTTCTGCATTGATTATTTCTCCAGGCGCTCACGCGCCTATTTTGAGGCGCTTCGCGCCACCATTGACGGGGTCAAGGCGACCCCGTCCGTTAAGGTTGCCTCGGATTGGTGATCCGAAAAGGACCGGCCGATCGCCGCGGCAAACTGGCGCAGTTTGGGCAGGAATCGCTCCACTCCCGTCTTGAGCGGCACGGCCGATGAGGCAAAGCGCACGGTGAGCGCCGCCAAAACACGATCGCCCAGCAATACCGGCACGCTGAGGCTGATCTCCTCGACCATGCGCCGGCTGCGGGTCGCCGTCGCATATCCCTGCACCTTGATGTCGCTCAACATGCGCTGTAAGTCTGCGCGCTGCAGCCGCGCCAGCTTGTCCTCCTCCTTCGTCGACCGTGCCAGCACGTCGATCAGGGTTTCGCGTTGGGACGCGGCGCAAAATGCCAGGTAGACCCGTCCGCCCGCGGAGGTCAACAGCGGTGTGCGAAAGCCGGCGGAGTAGCGCTCGATGGCCACGGGACTCGAGTGGTCGGTGGTTTCACGCACCATCATCGTGGTTCCGGAGAGCGTCGAGATCGACACCGGCCAGACGATTTCGCGGCACAATTCGTTGATCAGCGGCTTTGCGGTTTGCGCGACCCACGCTTCATCGTCGAAGCCCCCGCTCAGCGACCGCACCATGATGGTCAGCCGGTAGCGCTCATCGCTCGGGTCGCGAAACACGAAGCCCGCGGTGCACAGCGTCTCGAGAATTCTGTAGACGGTGGTACGCGGCAAGCGGATCTGCTGCGCGACTTCGGAGACCGTCGCGCCGTCGCGTAGATTGAGCACGGTCAGCGCATCAAGACCGCGCATCAGCGCACGGATGGGGCGTGTTGATTCCATAAACCTAAGGGGCCGGAGGATCTGGATAGTTTAGGGATCGCCGCTTCGCTTGTCCACCTCGCGGTCAATCGATAGACTCGCCGCGATGACCCGCTATTTTCTCAAGCGTTTGGGTGGTGCAATCCCCACGCTGTTCGTCATCGTGACGCTCACGTTTTTTCTCATTCGGGTCGCCCCGGGCGGCCCATTCGACCAGGAACAGTCACTGCCGCCCGAAATTCTGGCGAATCTGCAAAACGCCTACGGCCTGGATCAGCCCGTATGGAAACAGTACGTGAGCTACGTACGCGCACTGGCGCACGGCGATTTCGGTCCTTCCTTCAAGTACAAGGACTTCACGGTGACGGAGTTGATCGGTCAGGGGTTCCCGGTGACTCTGGAACTCGGCAGTATCGCCATGAGCCTCGCGCTGGTGCTCGGGATACCGATCGGGACCTTCGCCGCACTTCATCAGAACTCCCCGGCCGACTACGCAACGATGTCCCTCGCCGTGGTCGGTATTGCGATACCTTCGTTCGTGGTGCTGCCGTTTCTCGGTCTGTTCTTCGGCATATACCTGCACTGGCTGCCGGTTGCCGGCTGGGAACCCGGGTCGCTGCGGTATCTGGTGCTGCCGGTCATCGCGCTCGCGCTGCCACCCCTCGGAGTCATTGCACGGCTCACCCGCGGCAACATGCTCGAAGTGCTGCGCAGCCACTTCATCAGAACCGCAATCGCGAAGGGTCTGCCGCTGCACACGGTGATTTTGCGGCACGCATTACGCCCTGCGCTGGTGCCGGTGGCCGGCTATCTCGCGCCGGCGGTGGCCTCCATCATGACCGGCTCGCTGGTGGTCGAGTCGATCGCGGGGTTGCCGGGCGTGGGCCGCTACCTCGTCCAGGGCGCTCTCAACCGCGATTACACCCTGGTCCTTGGAATGGTCATCATCTACTCGACGGTGCTGATCGTCATGGGCCTGCTGGTCGATCTCTTGTTCGCCTGGCTCGATCCGCGAATCAGGTTTGACCGATGAACGGCGGCCTATGGCAGGATGCCGGCCGTCGCTTGTGCGCGAATTTCGGCGCTCTCATGGCCATGTGCCTCATCGCCATTCTGGTCCTTCTGGCCATCGTCGGACCGTGGTTCAATCCCAATGACATCGAAGCGCTCGACTGGTCGCACGTCGCCAGCGTTCCCAGTCTGGCGAGCGCGCATTGGTTCGGCACCGACCGGCTCGGGCGCGATCTGTTCGTTCGCACGCTCGACGGCGCGCGCGTTTCACTCACCGTCGGCCTCATTGCGAGCGCCGTGAGCCTGGGGGTGGGCCTGAGCTACGGCGCGATCGCAGGATACATCGGCGGCCGAACCGATCACCTGATGATGCGCATCATCGAGATCCTCGCCGGTCTGCCGCTCATTTTTTTCGTCATATTTCTGACCGTGATCTTCGGGCGAAGCGAGTCCCTGCTGTTTTTGTCGATCGGCGCCGTCGGCTGGTTGACGATGGCGAGAATCGTGCGCGGCCAGACCCTGAGCATCCGCCGCCGGGAGTTCATCGAAGCGGCGGTGGCCGGCGGGGCGGGCACGGGCCGGATCATCCTCAAGCACGTCCTCCCCAACGTCATCGGCCCGGTGATCGTTTACGCTACGCTCGCCGTACCTCAGATCATCCTGTTCGAGAGTTTCCTGAGTTTTTTGGGGCTCGGGATTCAGGAGCCGCACGCGAGCCTGGGGACGCTGATCGCGGAGGGTGCCGGGGAAATGGAGGCGGCGCCGTGGATATTGCTCGTGCCCGGAAGCTTTCTCGCCCTGCTGCTGCTGTGCTTGAACATCTTCGGCGACGGCCTGCGCGACGCGCTCGACGTGAAGGAGCGCTAGGTGCTGCCGACGCTGAGCATCGAGAACTTGCAGGTGGCGTATCCGCTCGGCGGCGATACGATCGCGGCGGTGCGCGAGGTATCGCTGGTGGTGGCGCCGCGTGAATGTGTCGGCATCGTCGGGGAGTCCGGCTCGGGCAAGACACAGGTATTCATGGCCGCCATGGGATTGCTCGCGAGAAGTGCGCGCGCTCGCGGCAGCGTGCGTTTCGACGGCATGGAGATCCTCGGCATGGAGCCGAAGGCGCTCAATCGCGTGCGGGGTTCGAAGCTCACCATGATCTTCCAGGATCCGATGACCTCGCTCACACCACATCTGAGAATCGGTGTACAGCTGGCGGAGGTGCTGGTCGAGCACCGCGGCTCGTCGTGGGACGAGGCGCAGCGCGCGGCGTTGCACGCCTTGGAGCGCGTGCGCGTACCGGAGCCGGCACGACGATTGCGGCAGTATCCGCACGAGCTGTCGGGTGGTATGCGCCAACGGGTGATGATAGCCGCAAGCCTGATGTGCGAGCCCGAGCTTCTCATCGCCGATGAACCCACGACGGCGCTCGACGTCACCGTGCAGGCGCAAATCATGGACTTGCTGCGTGCCTTGCGTCTCGAGACCGGTATGTCGATCGCGCTGATCAGCCATGATCTCGGCGTCGTCGCCGGGCTGGCCGAGCGTATCGTCGTCATGTACGCGGGCCGGGTGGTGGAGAGCGCGCCCGCTGCCGACTTGTTGCGCAGTGCGCGACATCCCTATACGGACCTGCTCCTGAAGTGCGTGCCCAATCTGGCCGAGGCGCGACTCGATCGAATGCCGTGTTTGCCGGGCCAGCCACCAAGCCCAACGGCGATCGAGCGCGGCTGCGCATTCGCGCCTCGCTGCCCGCGGGTCTCCGAGCGCTGCCGTGTGGAGCGGCCGGCGCTGCGCCCGCTCGGCGAGGCGGCGCAAGTGGCTTGCCACCATCCTTTGTCCGCATGAGGGGGTTGTACGCATGAAGAGGTCATCCGCATGAGGGCGCCGTACCCGTGAGCGGGGCGCTGCTCGAGGTCCGCGGCCTGAGCGTGCACTTCGGTGCATTCGCCGCGATCGAGGATGTGAGTTTCGAGCTGCACGCGGGCGAAACGGTGGGCCTGGTCGGCGAGTCGGGATCGGGGAAATCGACGCTGGCGCGCGCGATATTGCGCCTGGTTCCCGCCGTGCGGGGCGCGGTGCTGTGGGGTGGAGCCGATTTGCTGGCGTGCGATGCGCGTGCACTACGCCGGCAGCGCCGCGACCTGCAAATCGTATTCCAAGACCCGTTGGCGAGCCTCGATCCGAGCATGACCGTCGGGGAGAGTCTCGCCGAGCCATTGAAAATATTCGACAGCGCGCTTCCGGCCCCGGCGCGCCAGGCGCGGATCGGCGAGATGCTCGAGCGTGTCGGGCTCGCCGCCGGGATGATCGATCGCTATCCGCACGAGTTCAGCGGAGGCCAGTGTCAGCGCATCGGCATTGCGCGGGCGATGATGCTGCGCCCGAAACTGTTGATATGCGACGAGCCGGTCAGCTCGCTCGACGTATCGATCCAGGGACAGATCGTCAATCTGCTGCTCGATCTGCAACGGGAATTGAATACCGCCATGCTTTTCATCAGTCACAATCTGGCGGTGGTGCGGCATTTGAGCACGCGGGTGCTGGTCATGTATCTGGGCAGGCTGGTCGAGGTGGCGGAGCGCGACGTGCTGTTCGCCGCACCCCGGCATCCCTACACGCGGGCACTCCTGGCGGCGGTTCCCGATCCGACGCGAAAGGCCGCGGGCGCTGCGCTGATCGCCGGCGAGACGATCCCCTCCGGCGGGAGTCTTGCATCGGGCTGCGTATTTCGCCCGCGCTGCGCGTACGCCCAGGCGCACTGTGCGCTCGCGGCCCCGGAGCTCGAAAAAGCGGGACCAGATCACGAGGTTGCCTGCCACCGCTGGCGCGAGCTCGTGTATTCTTGAGCGTATGACACAACGCAGACCGATGCGCGCCAGCGACGGCTTGGCGAACGTTCGTTACGAGATTCGCGGCAAGCTGGCGCGGCGCGCGCTCGACATGGAACGCCTGGGTTACGACATCCTGTCGCTCAATATCGGCAACCCCTACGCATTCGGGTTTCGCACGCCGGAAACGATGCGCCTCGCGATGATCGAGAACCTGCGCCACAGCGAAGGGTACGTGCATCAGAAAGGGATTTTCCCCGCCCGCGAAGCGGTGGTGATGCAGCAGCAGGAGCGCGGCGTGCGGGGCGTCACGGCCGAAGAGGTGTTCATCGGAAACGGCGTGAGCGAGCTGATCGATCTGACCTTGCGGGCGCTCCTCAATGCCGGGGATGAGGTGCTCGTGCCGAGCCCGGACTATCCGCTGTGGACCGCGGCGGTCAATCTGAATTCGGCGCGCGCGGTTCACTATCCGTGCCGGCCGGAACGCGGCTTCGTGCCGGATCCGCGGGAAATCGAGGCGCTGATCACCCGCCGCACACGCGCCATCGTCATCGTCAACCCGAATAATCCCACCGGGGCCGTCTATCCCCGCGAAACGCTGGCCGCCATCGCACGCATCGCCGAGCAGCACCGGCTGGTGGTGCTGTCCGACGAGATTTACGATCAGATCGTGTATGACGACGCCGAGTTCGTCCCCATGGCGACGTTGGTGCACGGCACGCTGTGCTGCACGATGAGCGGTTTGTCGAAGGTCTATCGCGCCTGCGGCTATCGGGTCGGCTGGGCGGTGTTTTCCGGCGACGTCGAGAACGCGACCGAATATTTGAGCGGCCTGGAACTGCTGAGCTCGCTGCGGTTGTGCAGCAACGTGCCCGGACAGTGGGCCGTGCAGACCGCGCTCGGTGGCCATCAAAGCATTCGCGAACTGACGCGCCCCGCGGGGCGCTTGTACGAGTCGCGGCAGATGATTATCGACAGTGTTGCGCGGAGCAGATATTTGAAGCTGTCGCGTCCCATGGGCGCCCTGTACGCCTTCGTCGAGGTCCGCGGCGACCTGCTGCCGGAGTTCGACGATCAGGCATTTGCTCTCGAGCTTCTCGAACACAAGCACGTACTGGTCGCTCCGGGAGTGAGCTTCAACGTGCCGTACCGCAATTGCTTTCGC
This sequence comes from uncultured Gammaproteobacteria bacterium, assembly GCA_963843295.1. Taxonomy (GTDB): domain Bacteria; phylum Pseudomonadota; class Gammaproteobacteria; order Steroidobacterales; family Steroidobacteraceae; genus Bog-1198. The sequence goes on from CAWJJP010000013.1 coordinate 366,011, forward strand.
ATCACCAATCTGCCGGAGCCGGCGCTGCTCGCGACCGTTTTTCAAAGGATCGAAGAGCTGCTCGAGATCCAAGCGGCTGCTGCACCTGCGCTGCAAATCGTCGGTTCGACCGGCAGCGTTTGAACCCGACGGAGGCGAGCGCGTGGCATCCGCCTTGATCGAGGCCGCCAATGCGGGCCGCACCGTGCTCGTGCCGAACACCGAACTCGCCGCGGCGCTATTCGATGCCATCGAGCGGGCTCATCGGGAGGCGGGTCGCGACATATGGCCGACGCCGAGGGTTCGCGATTTCGGCGGCTGGCTCAAGGAGCAGCATGTCCAACGCCAGTTGACCGACTCATCGACGCCGCGCTGCTTGTCGGACGTCGAAGAGCGCGAGCTGTGGCGGTCGGTGATCCTCGAGAGCGAATCGAGCGGGCAGTTTCTCGAACCGTCGGGCGCCGCACGCGCCGCGCGGCGCGCCCACGCGACCATGCTCGAATACGGTATTCCCGTCAGCGTCGTCGCCGCATATCGCACCGAGGAATCACTCGCCTTGCTGGAGTGGAGTCGCCGCTTCGCCGAACGGTGCCGTCTTCTTCACTGCATCAGCGCCGCGCAGTTGTCGCCGTCGCCGCCCGCCGAGGCCATCGCGTGGATCGAAAGCCCCCAGTGGCGCCCGGTTGCCCGGCGCTGGCTTCAGGAAAACGCCGGCGTCCCGCTGCCGCCGGTAAGTGCCGCAGCGCGCGGTTCGTCGCGGGTCTACCGGGCTGAGTCGGCGGATGGGGAACTCGCGTCGATGGCTCGTTGGGGGCTGACGAATCTGCGCCGCAATCCGTCCTTTCGGGCCTGGATTTGTGTGCCCGATCTGGCGCTGCGGCGCGAGGAGCTGGTGGACGCATTCGACGCCGCACTGGCGCCGCAGCGCTTCTCATTGTCCGACCCGCAAGCCCGGGCACCCTACGGGGCTCAATACGCGGTGGCCGGAGGCACGCCGCTCGCCGACCATGCGCCGGTGCATTCCGCGCTCGCGCTGCTCTCGGCCTGTACGGGAGCGGTTGCCTTCGAGCAATTCAGCAGCTTGCTGCGCTTGCCCGAACTTCAAGGCGAGCCCGCGGAGGCGGGCGCAGCGGCGCGGCTCGATGTGGCGCTGCGCAGCCGGGCGCCGAGCGAGGCCGACCTCGTGCAGTGGCTCACGCTTGCGAGCGGTGTCGCGCGTGCCCAGTCGATCGGTCCGGTCGCCGCCCTGCACCGACTACAAAGCGCCGCGCGAACGCTCGAGCAACTGCGCGGCAACCAACCGATCAGCCGCTGGGTGTCGCTGTGGATCGCGGCCTTCGAAGCAGGCCCCTGGGCGCTGCGCCATCGTTGGTCGAGCAGCGAGTATCAATCGGCGGAACGATTTCGTGAATTGCTGGCGGCGCTCGCGAGCGGCGATCGGCTGTTCGGAACTCAGTCGCGCCGGTCCGCCGAGAGAATCCTGCGGCGCGCAGCCCGCGATACGGCGTTTCAGACGCAGACCGGCATACCCGCGATCTGGGTGAGCGGGCAATTGCTCGACCCATGGCTTCACTACGATGGGCTATGGGTCGCCGGGTGCAGCGAGGAGCGTTGGCCACCACCGCTCGATCCGATCCCGCTGCTGCCCATCCAGCTGCAGCGGCAGTATGGCGTGACCGCCGCGGCGGTGCAGTCGCAATTGCAATTCGCCGAAGACTTGCAGCGACGCTGGCAGGGTCGCGCCCACGAGTGCGTCTTCAGCTGCGCCGATGCCGGGGACGGTCGACGCGCAGTGCCGAGCCCGCTCCTGCCGGAGGACTCAAGCGCCTTGCCACCTGAATACGTGGCCGCACCGCGGCCTCATTGGCTCGCGCTCTCAGGCTCGGCCCCGGCACTCGAGGAACTCGTCGATGAGACGGCGCCACCCTTCGGGAGCGGCGAGCGGACCCGCGGCGTGTCGACTCTCAGGGCGCAGTCGCGCTGCCCGTTTCGCGGATTTGCGCAAACCCGGCTGACCTCGGATGCCCTCGAGCGGCCGGTGCCCGGATTCAATGAACGGGAGCGCGGCGAGCTGCTGCACGATGCGCTCGAGCATATTTGGTCCGAGGTGCGTCACTCGACACGATTGCTCGAGCTCGAATCGGATCCGGCCGCAGAGAGCCGCTTGGTCGACGAGAGTGTGCAGCGAGCCATCGTCAGGCGATGCGGGCGGCGCGACCCCGGATCACGATGGCGCGATCGCGAGAGGCTGCGGATGCATGCGCTGCTGATCAAGTGGCTGCAGTTCGAACGGCGGCGCGAGCCTTTCGAGGTCGAGCGATTGGAGGAAGGTGCACAGATCGCACGGCACGCGGGACTCGAGTTCTCGGTTCGAATCGATCGCACCGACCGCTTGGCCGACGGCGCGCGCGTGCTGATTGACTACAAAAGCGGCATGGCAGGGCCCGATTGGCGCGGCGAGCGGCCGGATAATCCGCAATTACCCATCTATGCGCTGCTGCGTCGCGATGCTCTGGTGGCTGTCGCCTACGGAAGGATCAACGCCGCGGGCTGCAGCTTTGTGACTGAATCGGAGCGTGCCGGAATATTCGGTGCGGGCAGCGCGATCACCAAGATGGAAGGGGAACCGACGATCGCGGCATTGACCGAGGTCTGGTCGCGGCGCATCGAGAAGCTCGCCGCGGATTTCCAAGGCGGGCGCGCGGAAGTCAATCCGACGCCGCAGGCTTGCCGATCGTGCCATTTGCACGGCTTGTGCCGCATCCCCTCCGCGCTCGATGACGGGAACGGCGATGGTTGAGACGCCGACAGCGATGAAGGACGGTGCGGCACGCGCGCAAGCGATCGCCGCGGACGGATCGGTTCTGGTGCAAGCTCCGGCCGGCAGCGGCAAGACCACGCTCCTCACTCAACGATTTCTGCGGCTGCTGGCCTCGGTCGATGCGCCGGAGCGCATTCTCGCGCTCACCTTCACACGCCGTGCTGCGCAGGAAATGCGCGAGCGGGTACTCGAGGCATTTCATGCCGCTGCGCTCCCGAACCGCCCAGCCGGGTGCAATCGGCAAACCTGGGATCTCGCAGTGGGCGCACGGCGTCGAATGGACGCGTTGCAGATCGACATCGAGCGCCATCCCTCGCGCCTGCGCATCGAGACCATCGACACGTTCAATGTCTGGCTGGCGGGTCAGCTTCCCATCGCGGCAGGTGCGGGCGCGCGTCTGAATCTCCTCGAGAATGCGCGGCCGCTCTACGAGGAGGCGGCACGGCGTACCTTGGCGTATGAGGAGTCGGACTCCTTCGGCGTTGCGGTCGAGCGAGTACTCGCCCTCGACGACCAGCGCTGGCGCCGCCTGGTCGGCTTGGTTGCCGGGATGCTCTCGAGCCGCGATCGCTGGCTGCCGCTGCTCGCCGGCCGCCTACGGGCCTCGAGCGGCATCGATGAAGCGCAGCTGCGGACGGTGCGCCAGCACTTCGATGAAGATCTCGAGCTGCTGATCGCACGCGCCTTGCGCGCCGCCGCGGAGGCGCTGGGCGCCGAACGCATCGCGGCGCTCTCGCCGTTGCTGCGCGCGGCGGCCGGGCGCCTCAACGGAGCGCGGCCGGAAATGCTCGATTGGCTGCTCGACCCGGCCCCGCTCGCACCGGAGCCCGCGCACATCGAGCGCTGGCGCGGCCTGGCGGCCACCTGCTTGACCAACGGTTCAACCTTGCGCAAACGACTGACCAGGACCGAGGGCTTCCCGCCCCAGTGCGCGGATAAGTCGACGATGATGGACTTGCTGTCCGAATTCGAGCGCGACCCAGGGCTGCTCCAGGCTCTGGCCGAAATTCGCACGCTGCCGGCGCCCAAGTACAGCGACGAGGACTGGGGGCGAGTGCGCAGCGTCGCGCAGGTTCTGGTGCTCGCGGCGGCTGAGTTGGACGAGGTGTTTCGCGAGCAGGGCGCGGTCGACTTTCCCGCCGTCTCGATCGCCGCGCTGCGGGCGCTCGGCACGGCGGACGCCCCGACCGATCTCGGCCTGCGGCTCGATTATCGGCTGCAGCACATCTTGGTCGACGAATTTCAAGACACCTCGAGTGCGCAGCTGGAGTTGCTGCGAATGCTCACCGCCGGGTGGGTACAGGGCGACGGTCGCAGCGTATTCTGTGTGGGCGATCCGATGCAGTCGATTTACGGATTTCGACAAGCGGAGGTGAGGGCCTTTCTCGATCTGGCCGAGGAGGGCATCGGAGAGGTGCGTTTCGACGTGCAGCGCTTGAGCAGCAATTTCCGTTCCGCGCCGGCGCTCGTGGAGTGGATCAACACCTGTTTCACGCGCATCCTGCCACGCGCGGATGATCGGGATCGAGGCGCGATCGCCTATCGGCCGAGCGATAGCCGGGTGCAGTGCGGGCCGGTCGCGGATCCCGGCATCAGCATTCGCGGCTTCGCCACACGCGCAGCCGAGGCAATGGCAGTCGCGGACTTGATCGCCGCGCGGCGTCGCCAGCATCCCGAATGGCGCATCGTCGTTCTGGTGCGGGCGCGAACCCATGCGCGCGAGATCGCGAGCACGCTGCGCAAGCGCGGCATTGCATTTCACGCCGTCGACATCGAGCCGCTGCAGGATCGGCCGGCGGTGCGGGATGTGGTCATGTTGATTTGCGCGCTGCTGCATCTGGGCGATCGGACGGCGTGGTTGGCCATGTTGCGCGCACCGTGGGCCGGCCTGTGCCTCTCGGACTTGTTGATCGCTGCACGGGCGGGACCGATCATTTGGGAGGCAGTCTGCGACGATGCGCTGCTCGAGCGGATGAGTGCCGATGGCAGGGCACGCTGTCGGCGTTTGCGCCCCATCCTGAGCGCCGCGTTCAGCGCGCAGGGACAGGGAACGTTGACTCGCTGGGTGGAGCGAACTTGGTTCGCCATCGGCGGCCCCGCCTGCACGACCGATGCGCGGGAGTTGGACCACGTCCGCGCAGTCTTTGGAAGATTGCGCGAACTCGAGCGGCGCGGGCTGCCGGATCCGGCCGATTTGGTACAGAGCTTTGCCGATCTTTACGCCGGCCACGGCGGCGCGAGTGCGGTCGAGATCATGACCATCCACAAGGCAAAGGGCCTTGAGTTCGACATGGTCGTGTTGCCGGCGCTCGATCGGCATACCCGGTTCAGTCGCGACGAATTATTGCTGACCCATCAGTTCGCCCGCACCGGGCGCGACGGAATGGTGATGGCGGCGCGTCCGGCAGTCGGCGCGGATAGGAGCCGCCTGTTCGAATTTCTGCGCCTCCAGGCGCGCGATGCTTCAGGCCTCGAGGCCGAACGCCTCCTCTACGTCGCCTGCACGCGCGCAAAATGGCAGCTGCATTTGACTGCGACCACCAGCGCGCCCGACGAGGTCGACGAGGTCGACGAGGTGGACGGCGGCCTCGATGACGATGCGGATCGCGACGCCCCCGAGGGGGCGGCCGAGCGTGCGCAGCCGTGCTGGAAACCGCATCCCGGGAGCCTTCTCGCCGAACTGTGGCCCATGTTCGAAGCGGAATTCGAGGTAAAAGCAGCTAGCCCGTCGTCGCCGGCGAGCCCGTCGTTGCCGGAGGGCGCACCGCTCGAGGCAACACTGCGCGGAGGTCCGATTCGCCGCCTACCCGTCGATTGGGCGCCGAGCGCCGGTGCCCTGGAATTGCCGGATCAGGATATCGCGAGCCCCGAGGCCGTGCGCGACGAGACACCGCTATTCGACTGGGTCGGCGAGACGGCCCGGCGCGTCGGCAGCCTGGTGCACGCCGAACTCCAGGTCATGCGGCTCGAGCAAAGCGATGAATCGTCGATTCGCGCACGGGACGCGCACTACCAACGCTGGCTGGCGCTGCACGGGGTGCCGGAGGAGCGTTTGCACGATGCCAGCGCACGCGTCATCGCGGCGCTGATCGCGGTGCACCGCGATCCCCGCGGACGCTGGATACTGCAGAAGGGTTCCCGCGATGATTTGCGGGAACATGCGGTCTCAGGCTATTGGCGGGGCGAGGTGGTGCGGGCGGTGTTCGATCGAAGCTTCGTCGATGAACACGGCGTTCGCTGGGTCATAGATTATAAAACGAGTCAACACGTCGGCGGCGGTTTGGAGGAGTTTCTCGAGCGTGAAGTCGAGCGTTATCGACCGCAGCTGCAGCGCTATGCGATGCTGGCGCAAAGATTGGGTCCCGAACCCGTCCGCGTCGGCCTTTATTTTCCGCTGATGCGCGCTTGGCGGGAGTGGACCCCATGAGGCAGGAACAGAACCAATCTGGCGGGAGTGGCCCCCATGAGCCCGGAACAGGATCACGATGAGCGCTCGAACTCGCATCGTGAGGAGGACGCCAACTCGCAACGCGCCGCGCTGATCGGCCTCCTCATCTGTCTGCTACTGGTCCTGGGTGGTCTGTTCCTCGTCAGTGAGTTGCGCAAAATGTCGAACATTCAGGACTGCGTGATGCAGGGGCGCACCAACTGTTCGCCGATCGGCGGCGAGGCGAAGTGACCGGCAGGAGGCACGGGCGCCGTGAGACCTATTATCGAGTCTCGCCGATGAGTGCACCAAAACGCCTCTGCCTGCCGGCGTAGTCCTCGAGTGCGGAGCGGAATCGCTGTTCATTGAACTCGGGCCACAGACAATCCGTGAAGTAGAGCTCCGCAAAGGCGCATTCCCAGAGCATGAAGTCGCTCAGCCTCTGCTCACTGCCGGTGCGGATCAGCAGATCGACATCGCTCGCGGGTTGGACCGAGTGATCGACTTCGTTCAGCAGGCGGCGAAACGTAGCGGTATCCACATCGCCGGCGCGGGCGGCGCGGCGTGCCGCCTCGAGAATGCTGTGTTGGGAGGAATAGTCCACGGCAATTCGCAGCTGCATGCCCGTTCCGCCGGCGCTCAACCGCTCGCTTTGCTCGATGGACTTGATCAGGCTGTCGCTGAGCCGGTCGCGCCGCCCGATGACGTTGATCCGAATCGACTGCTCGACGCAGCGGCGCGTCTCGGTGAACAGGTATTGGCCGAAAAGGCGCATCAGCGCGGCGATCTCGGTCGCCGGCCGGGCCCAATTGGCCGAGGAGAATGCGTAGATCGTGAGAGTGTCGATGCCGGCCCGCGCCGCGACCTCGACCGCCGTGCGTACGGCCTTTGCGCCCTCGACATGGCCCGCGGTGCGCGGCAGCCCGCGCTTCGTTGCCCAGCGCCCGTTTCCGTCCATGATTATAGCGACATGCATGATGCTTTACTTTACTTTGCAGTACAAAGGTGATGGCAGGGTTCGTGCACGAAATGCCGCGCCTAAGCGCGCCTCGTCGCCTTGATTACCGCCTCGATGTGCTCGAGATAGCGTAACAGAGCCTTTCGCCCCAGAGCCGTGATGCGGTAGATCGATTTCGGCCTTCGCGCCTCGAAGGACTTGGTGCATGCGACATAGCCGGCTTCTTCGAGCTTACGGGCATGTGCGCCGAGATTGCCGTCGCTCGCGTTGAACAGCGACTTGAGTTCGTTGAACGTGAGCTGCTCATTCATCGCAAGGGCACTCATGATGCCGAGGCGCACCCGTTCGTAGATCAGCCGATCGAAGCCCGAGCTGTCGCTCATGCCGGGCGTATTCGGTACCAGCACGGGTTTCTGCAATGCCTTGGCGGGGGCTTCCGCGGCCGCTTCATGGCGCTTGGGGAGCGTCGATCTATTCGGCATGGCTCAACCGCCCGATGAGAATGCCGAAGACGACGTGCAGCGCTCCGAAGCCGAGGCCGAGAAGCGCCGTATGCGCGGCGGGCGGCAGCGCGAAGCCCAGCGATCCGAGGATGACGAATAAGGTGCCCATGATCCCGATGAGCCGCATCGTGCTCGGTATGGTGACCGTGCTCGCGGAGAGCACGGCGCAGCCGTATAACAGCAGCCAGGTCCCCGGCAGCAGCCTTTCCATTCCCGCACGCCACAGGACGAAGGTGAGCACCGCGCCGGCCAGCAGCGCCGGGCACAGGCACAGGAGGAATTTCCTCACCGGCCCGAGATAGCGCGCGTGTCCGCCTTGCGCAGCCTCGCGCGCCATCAGCGCACCGCCGACGAGAAATGCGATGCCCCCGGCCAGAACCCAGATCGACAGCCAGTGCGGGGCCCACCGCGGCGTCGAGGCGGCGATCGCGGCGAGAATTCCGATGGCGCCCATCACGACTCCCGCCGTGCCCGGCACCACCATGGAGCCGGACAATTCGATCGATGAGCGAATGTAGGCGAGCGTGCCGAGCGCGCGGGTCTCGATGGATACGGGTGTGTTCGGTGGCATTATGACGACGCGTTTGGCCGCAGCACCGCGCGACTCTAAGCGAGCGACCACTGTATCGTCAAGTACTCTGCGCGACAGAGGGAGCGCCGATAATATGTCAGCAGACCGGCCATCAATGCGTGGGAAGCGAGGAGTGCGTGGGCAAGAGGCGCTACGCGCGAGCCGCGCCTCAGCTTTGCCAAAGAATGATCAGCACATAGACCAGCGCAATGATCGTCAGACCCAGGTGTCCGAGGGCCGGATTCGATTGCAACAGTCCCTGCTCGGGCTGTTGCGCACGAACGGGCATGAGATGGGCGATTGCGCCGAGCAGAAGCATTACTTGAAAACCTCCAAAGTCTGTGCGGGTACGTTAACCGCATCGTGTGGCAAATCCGTGATCGGTGTCACATTTGCTAAAGTGTGAATTCGAGATCCACCGGAAGACGACCCTGCGCATCCCGAGGGCGCAGCTGCGCGAGATTGTCCAATTGGGAGCGCAGCGCCGCCGGCGCATCGTCGCGTTCCTTGATCGTGCCGGAAAGCGTGCCCCTGCGTTCCCCGGCGTCGAAACGAATCGTCGCATCCACGCCGAGCGGTCCACCGGTGTCGGTGAGTTCGGCTGTGGCCTCGGAGCCTGGAGTGATCGCGGGATCGGAGAAACGCAGCAAATAGCCGCCGAGGTCCGTGCCGCCCGCGACCTGCGTCGATGCAAGATTCGACACGCTGATCGTGCCGACCGCAGCTTGCAGGTTCGGAACATCGGAGGACAGCGCAGCTTTCAGCTGCTCGACTTGAATCTTTGCGACGCCGCGCCATCCCGGCGCCACCCCCAGATCGCGCAGGTCCTCGATGGGGCCTCCCCCCTCGAGATGCGACGCAAGCAGAGTGCCGCGGCCGACTTCGGCGGTGCCATCGATCAAAAATGCGCCCTTCACCCAGTGCAAGTCGGCGGCAACTCTCAAGTGCAGCAAGGCACCGGGATGCAGGCGCCATTCGAGCGCGCCGGCATCGCGGGCGGTGACCGTGATCTTGCCCGCCGAGCCGTGCCAGACGTTCCCGGAGAAATCCTCCGCATGCACGGTGCCGGGCAGGAAGTGCGTGACCATGGAGGCGGGCAGGGCACTGATGGCGACGGCGAGCAGCGCGACGCCGAAGATGGCGATCAGGTACGGCCAAAGACGGCGCGGCGGCGGCGCCGGCGATGGCCTAGCGCCGCGGCGCGGCGAAGGTGATATTGGCATTCACCACACCCGGTCGGGCGGCGCGATCGACGGTGATCGATTCGATCGCAAGACCGTAGCGTTGATCGAGCGTGGCAAGCCAGGTGACCAATGTGTCGAAAGGCGCTGCCTCCAATTGTACGCGTACGCCGTTGCCGCTCGGTTGCGTGCCGCGCAACGCGCTGCCGAGACCTGCCTCGCGTCCCACGCGATCGACGATGACGACCGGCGCTTCTCCCGTGTCGTTGAGGAGCACACCGCCTGCTCCTTGAATCTCCGGGGCGTTCACGCGCATCCAGGCCAGGTCCTCGCGCCTGGCGGCCGCACGCTTCACGGCGCTCGACACGGCCGACTGCAACGGCAGCAAGAGGCCTCCCACCAGCAACAGCACGCCGAGCACGATGGCGCCGATGCCGACCATGCGTTGTTCCCGCTTCTGCAGCCCCGCGTACCAGCTCTGGATCTTTGCGACGAGAGCGTTCATCGGCGTGCCTTCGCGCCTTCCGGCCTGACCTGCATATGGGCCTCGACGCCGCCGCCGACCGGCGTCGAGGACTGTATTTCCGCGGTCAGACCCTGTTTGGACACGAGTTGCGAGAGCTGCGACAGCGCGGCAACGCTCGGCGCGGTGACCTTCATGTCGAGCGCTTGCTCGCGGTAACTCAGCGTATCGATGTTGGTCTTCGGGGTTGCGGTAACCGCGCCGCTCAGCGCCTGCAGCGTGCGCAGGAAGTATTCGGGACCGCCGCCCGAGCGGCGAATGCGCTCGAGACGCGATTCCATTTGGCGCCGTGGATCCTGCATTGCCTCCGCCGGCATCACCTGCGAAAAGAGTTGCGCAATCTGCGTGTCGAGGGCGGCCGTTTCGTGATTCGCCTGGTGAATCTGCAGCGCCCCGGCGGCGACGTGTGCGGCGAGAAACGCGCCGGCGAGCAGCGCCGCCGTACGCCACTGGCGCCAGCGCGCGCCATAGTCGGTGGTGCGCGCGAATTCGCCCTGCAGCAGGTTGACGGCATCGGTTGAACCAAGCGTGCGCGCCAACCACGGCAGCGGCCCTTCGGACAGAAGTTGCACCTTGAGCGTTGCGAACTGACCGGCAAGCGCCTCGAATTCATCCTGCACGAGTGCCCAGTCTGCGCGCGTCACATAGAGAATGGCGCTCTCGAGAGCCTTTGGTTCCGAAGTTTGCTCGAGCGGATCCGAGATCACCCCGGCGACAACCAGCGCCTCGGACACCGGTGTGAGTTCGACGGCAAACGGCTGCGAACCGGGGCGGCGCACGGCGAGGCGGGTTTTCTCCAGCCACAAGACCGTTTGTCCGGGATTTTCCGGGATCAGGGAAATGTCGGGGTAGATGGCGCTCGGCTCGATGCCCGCGCCGCTCAGCTCCGAGATCCAGCCCTGCAATACACTGCGCGATACCACGGCGACCGGCGTGCGGCCGCCGGCGGTGCGCCGGCCCAGGGCAAAGAACAGCTGGTCGATATCCTCGGTGAGCTGCTCTTCGAGCGCGAAGGGTACCGCCCGCGCCAGCTTGACACCGCTGCCGGGAGGTAACTCCGGCTCCGCCAACAGAATTTGTGCCGCGGACGCGAGCACGACGACCCGGGCGTTGCGCGCGACCGCGGCCGCCAAACTCAAGGGCCCACGCTGTTTCATGGTGGTCGGCGTGCCGCCCTCATCGATGCCCAGCCACTCGGTATCTCCTTGTCCGGGTGCGGGGAGGCGAAGCAGTAGTGTGTGCGGCATGTGGGCTAAAGTGTTCCGAACGTGCGCAGCAGAGGCGTCACCTTGCCGCCATTGCCGCGCAGTAAAAGACTGTACAAGGTGAACTGCGTAGTGCCAAGCGTAACGCGGGTCGTCAGGCGGAAATACGAAGTCTTGTCATCATAGAGCGGCCCGACTTTCGCCGCTTGCGCACCCAGGATATTCGTGAACGCCGTCTTGTCGGGGAAACACCCCGTCTTGCGGCCGTTCACGAGCACCTCCGGGCTGCCGGAATACTCGCCGTTCAAATTGTCGGCGAGACTTTCGAGCACCGGCGCGGGCGCCGTGCAGATGTTGATCTTGGCCAGCGCGGTCGGCAGCGCCGTCACGTACGGTGCGATCTTGCGGTAACGGTCGGCGCCGAAGCCCGGAAGATTCATCAGTTCGCTCGGGCTGTGCATGGGCCAGTTGCCGGTTCGGTAGGGCGGAGTTTGGCTCGTATAGACCGAATCTTCCGCGCCGTCCGGATTTCCGGGCTGATCGTCCGCATCGATCCAGTCGCGCGCGATCCCCGCCCACTTGGGCTCCAATCCGACCGCGACCAGGAGCCGCTGGAATTGCTCCAAAGGCTGCGGATCTTGTTTACCATCCGCGGTGACATGCGCCAGGTTGTTCAAATTGAAACGCCCCTGCATATCCTCGAGCGCCCCTTGCACGGTACCGATCGGCTCTCCTTCCGGATCATTCTCCGGCGTGATGGGCAGCGGCTGCGTCGGCTGCGCCCACGGCTGGGCAAGGGTATCTTGCTGCGCTCCATTCTGTTTGCTCTGAGAGAGCACGTCCGCGGCCAGCGCTTCGGCGCCCACGCCGAACTGTAGTGCTTGCTCTGCGGCGATGACGCCGATCGCGCGGCGCCGCTCGAGCCAGCCGTCGAAGCTCAGTTTGGTGGCGAGAATGGCGGCCAGGGCGACGAGGATGAGCGCAATGATGAGCGCCACGCCGCGTTGCCTTTTCATGCGCTTCGCGCACCGGCCAACGGGGTCGCGGCGACCCCGCCCGATAATTTGGGTAAAGATCACCCGGCGACCTCGATCAGACGGCGAATACGGCCCCAATCCTTGAACTCGATGGTGACTTCGACCGCAACCGGCCGCGACCACAAACTTTCAGGGGCAACCAAGCTCGCGGGCGGCCATTGATTCTGCCAGGTTTGGTTGCCGTCCAGATATCGCAGCTGCACCGTCTTCACCTTGTCGAACAGCTCCTGCACCACCGGCGTGGTGCCCTGCACGGTATCGAGCGCGGTCGTGTAGCTGCGCTTGAGGACATCGTCCACGAGGGCATAGGAGACCCGCTGCAGGGTGCCGCGCTGCTGTCCGGCCGTGTTCGACCAACCGCCGCGCGTGAACTCAGCCAGCGCGATCGTGCTGCTTGATTTTGAGTCGCTGAAACTCGAACTGAAGCCCGGATCCGAGTTGAATTGCATGCTCGAGGAACTCGAATTGGCGGACGATGGGCTGCTGCTGCCAAAAGCCGATCCGGCGGCGCCGGCGCTGGTGCCGTTGCCCGGGAATCCATGCAGTGCCGGTAGGCGGCTCTGGCCGAGCGGATCGCGCACCGGTCGCGGTACCATTTGCGCGAAGTCCATCACGATCACGCGCATGCCGAACTCGATGTTGCGCGAGCGGCTGAGAGACTCCTCCGTGCGTTCCGCCGAGATCCGCGCCGCCCGATACGTGCCATAACCGAGGGCCGACATGATCCCGAGAATCAGCAGCGCGACGAGCATTTCGATCAACGTGAACCCGGCCTCAGGCCGGACGGACGGGCGCGGCCGGACGGACGGGTGCGGCTGCGTGCTCATTGCGGGGGCGTCGGAGGCGATCCCGTCGTGCCCGGACTGCCGGTCGTGCCCGGGGCGCCGGGGACACCGGTCGTGCCGGGGGCGCCGGGGGTCGTACCGGTCGGATTCGTCGGGGTTATGTTCGGGGTGACTCCGGAGCCGTTGGCATTGGGGTTCGCCGTCAGCACGGTGCTGCCCACGGTCCAATCGATGTTCGATGCGCCCGGCGTGCCGAGGGAGGAGCCGAGAAAGCTGGTCGACTCGGCGAGCGGATTGCTCTTGGTTTTGGCGCTTCCCAGCCAGACGCGCACGACGATGCGTTTCATGCCTGCGATGCTGGTATCGAAGTAGCGTGTATCGTAATGCCAGGTACGGTTCGCAAAGTCGAGCTCGCCGGCATCGGTGTTTTGTCCGAGCTTATTGACCGTCAGGCGCACTTCCGCCAGGCGATTGAGCGCGATCCATTGCGCGAGCGTCTTATCCCGCAAGTAGCCGCTGGTGCGCGCCGCCCCGCTCACTGCCGTCATCAGGCCCGCCAGACCGATCGCCACGATCATGAGAGCGACCAGAACCTCGACGAGTGTGAAGCCGCGGCAGGATCGAGCGCTCATGAGCGCTTTTCCGGATGATCGGAGTTCTCGTGTGAAGTCTTGCCGAAGGCATCGCCATCGACGGATGCCTTCGCTTGCGTCGCATCGCGCAACAGCGTCAAGCGAAAAGGCGTTCCCTCGCCGCTCGCCGCGATCGCCACCTGCGGTCCGGGCGGTGCCTTGTCGCTGCCGAGACTTCGATCGAGGGGTTTGAGCACGACCGTTTGCGAATCGAGCTGCAGCTGGAAGCTCACGCCTTTGGGCAGATCGCGGTGGTGGAATTCGTGTTCCTCGTTGAGTGTGAGCCAGCGATCGCGAGTCGGATCGTAAACCACGAACTCATAGGCGGTCGGTTCGATGCGCAGTCCGAAATCCCGCCCTTCGAGCAGCGCGCGTTCGTGCAGCAGCTCCACCAGGCCCTCGATGCGCCGGCTCTCTTCGTCGAGCTGAGAATCGCGCCCCGTCACACCGATCGACAACACCGCCAACGAGATGACCACGGCCATGATCACCACGACCACCAATATCTCGACCAGGGTGAAGCCTCGGCTGCGCACAGCACGGCGCCCGTAAGCGGGCAACCTACCTTTGTTCGAGGGTCGAGGTGCTGATGTCCGCGTCGTAGCCTTCACCGCCGGGTTTGCCATCGCGCCCGTAGCTGATGATGTCGTAATCACGTCCGTTGGCGCCCGGACTGACGTACTGATAGGGATTGTTCCAGGGATCCTTGGGTAGGCCGGACAGGTAACCGCCGGAGCGGTAATTGGTGATGGACGGATCGGTCGGCTGCGTAACCAACGCCTGCAAGCCTTGTTCCGTCGTCGGGTATTTGAAATTATCCAGACGGTACAGGTCGAGCGCGGTTTGAATGGCACGAATGTCGCTCTGCGCGCGGGTGACGCGGGCTTTATCGACGTTCTCCAGGATTTTCGGCACCACGAGCGCGCCAAGCACTGCCAGAATGACGACCACCACCATGATTTCAATTAGGGTAAAACCGCTTTGGGGCTTGCGCATAGGGATCCTCGTAACTCCATGGATGATACCAAAATAGGAGACGCCGATGCCTCGTGAGGGTGCAAATCGCCTTGCACGGATCGCTGCGGCTCTGCAATGGGATCGCGGCCGCTGGCTTTGGTTGCTTTTGATTTTGCTGGTGCTCGATGTGGTGTTGGGTCTTGGCGACAACATCGGCGGGGTGCTGCGCTACGATCGCAGCGCGATTGCCGCCGGCGGCTGGTGGCGGCTGCTCACGGCGCACGCGGTGCACCTGGACGCCCATCACCTGATATTGAATGAACTCGGCCTGGTGCTGATGTGGGCGTTGTTCGCGCAGGACTACGACCCGGTGGAATGGTGTGTGATCGTCCTTTCCGGTGCCCTCGCGATCAGCTCGGGTCTGTGGTGGCTCAGCCCGCGCGTCGCCTGGTATGTCGGCGCGTCCGGCGTCCTGCACTCCATCATGGCGGCGGGTTGCGCCAGGCATCTGGCTGAACGCGCCTGGGATCGCTGGATTCTGCTCGCCTGCTTGTGCGTCAAGTTGGCTTACGAGCAGCTTGGCGGGCACGAGACGGCAATGGTCGTGGTGGACGCACATCTCTATGGTGCCATTGCGGGATTCGCGGTGGGGGCTGCACTCTCCTGGCGTATGGCTATAATTCGCCACCGATCCAGCGCCTAAGGCGGTCAGCATGTCTCTCGCATTCGTATTTCCGGGACAGGGGTCCCAATCCGTCGGCATGATGAGTGCGCTCGCGAGCTATTCGCCTGTGATCCAGGCAACCTTCGCGGAGGCCTCCGAGGTCTTGAATTACGATCTGTGGAAACGGTGCCAGGAAGGTCCTGTCGAGGCATTGAATGCAACGACCTGCACCCAACCCGCGATGCTGACCGCGGGCGTCGCGACCTACCGGTTGTGGCGCGAGTGCGGCGGCGCCGTCCCCGGTTTCATGGCCGGGCACAGTCTCGGTGAGTTCAGCGCGCTGGTGGCGGCAGGCAATCTCGAGTTCAAAGCCGCGGTCGATCTCGTCAGATTTCGCGCCGAGGCCATGCAGGCGGCAGTTCCGCCGGGGCAGGGCGCCATGGCCGCAGTGCTCGGCCTCGAGGACATCGACGTCGAAGCGGTGTGCCGTGAGGTGACGCAGAGTGAGGGAGCGGCCGGTGAGGTGGTCGAGGCCGTGAACTTCAATGCCCCGGGGCAGGTGGTGATCGCCGGGTCGGCGGCGGCGGTGGGTCGGGCCATCGACGCCGCCAGCGCCAGGGGCGCGCGGCGTGCGGTGCCATTGGCGGTGAGCGTACCCGCGCACAGTTCCCTCATGCTGCCCGCGGCCGAACAGCTGCGTGTACGGCTGAAGGAAACCGCCGTTGCACCGGCCTCGGGCGTGCAGGTCTACGGTGTGGATGTGAAGATCCACAGTCAACCGGACGAGATTCGAGCCGCTCTGGTCAAACAACTGCACACCCCCGTGTACTGGGCCGCGACGGTGCGCACGCTGGTTGCCGGCGGCGCCACGCACATCGTCGAATGCGGTCCCGGGAAGGTCCTGACGGCCTTGAATCGGCGCGTCGACAAGAACCGCGAGCTCAAGTTTCTCGCCCTCGAAGATCGGCCGGCGTTCGAGGAGGCGCTCGCCATGCTGCGTGCTCCCCGATGATGAACGGTGAAATTGCGTTGATCACGGGCGCCTCGCGAGGGATCGGCGCGGCCATCGCCGCGCGATTGGCGGGCGACGGTGCCCGGGTGATCGGCACCGCGACTACGGCGGAGGGCGCGCAGCGCATCAGCGAGAGTCTGGCGGCGCAGGGTGGACGCGGTGCCGTGCTGGATGTGGCCAGTCAGGACTCGGTCGATGCATTGATCAAAGACGTCGAGTCGCGTGAAGGCCCGATCGAGATCCTGTGTAATAACGCCGGCATCACCCGCGATACCCTGTTGTTGCGCATGAAGCAGGAGGACTGGGATGCCGTCATACAAACGAACCTCGCCTCGGTCTTCCGGCTCTCCAAGGCGGTATTGCGCGGGATGATGAAGAACCGCAAGGGACGCATCATCAGCATTGCGTCGATCGTCGGCCTGACTGGAAATGCGGGTCAGGCCAACTACGCCGCAGCCAAGGCCGGCATGATCGGCTTTACCAAATCCCTGGCTCGCGAAGTCGGTTCCCGCGGCATCACCGTCAATGTCATTGCGCCGGGCTTCATCGATACCGACATGACCCGGTCCTTGAACGATGCGCAGCGCGCCGGTCTGAGTGCCCAGGTTCCCCTGGGCAGATTGGGGCAGCCGGCGGACATTGCGGCCGCGGTGGCCTTCCTTGCATCTGCGGAGGCGGCCTACATTACGGGCGAGACCCTGCACGTCAACGGCGGAATGTACATGGCGTAAGGGTCGTTCGAGCCCTTAAATGCAGCCGTTTGTCAAGGCAGCTGGAGCGGGCTGGGAGGCAATTGCATGTTCCAGGTAGCCGTCGCCGTCGCGTTCACATAAAATACGCGCCCTGCCGACACCAGAGGCTGGCCGCGGGGCGCTTTTTTGGCGGCGTGTTTATAGATTTCCCGACTGGGCTTTCCCGAAAGGACACCATAACGATGAGTACCGTTGAGCAGCAGGTTAAGAAGATCGTGGCCGAACAATTGGGAGTTAAAGAAGAAGAAGTCACCAATGACGCCTCGTTCGTCGACGACCTTGGTGCGGACTCGCTGGACACGGTTGAACTGGTGATGGCACTCGAGGAGGAATTCGAGACTGAAATTCCGGATGAAGATGCCGAAAAAATCACCACGGTTCAGCAGGCGATCGATTACATCAATTCGCACAAAGGCAAGGCCTGAGATTTCGTTGGGGACTGAGCCTTCGCCTTTGCTGGGAGGCGCATCGCCTCAAGCGCCGTTCGAGCAGCCCAGCGAGGAGTGCCGTTGAACAAGCGACGCGTCGTCGTGACCGGTCTTGGTATCGTATCCCCGGTCGGTAACGACATTGCGGGCGCGTGGGCGTCGATCGTTGGCGGGCGCAGCGGCATCGGCCTGGTAGAACGCTTCGACACCGGTACCTTTCCAACGCATTTCGGCGGTGAGATCCGCCAGCTCGATCTCGAGCCCTATATCACCACCAAGGACGCGAGGCGCATGGACGCCTTCATGCAATACGGCGTGGTGGCCGGAATGCAGGCCATGCGTGATTCCGGGCTGGTCGTTACCGAAGCGAATTCGGACCGCATCGGGGTCCTCATGGGTTCGGGCATGGGCGGCCTCGAGTCGATCGAGGAGACCTATGAGAAGTACCTGGAGACGCATTCGCCGAAGAAGGTGTCGCCGTTCTTCATTCCCGCCAGCATCATCAACCTGGTGAGCGGCCACCTGTCGATCGCATTCAACATCACCGGCCCGAATCTTGCGGTGGCCACCGCCTGTACCACCTCCACGCATGCGCTCGGTATGGCCATGCGCCTGATCCAATACGGGGACGTGGATGCGATGCTGGCCGGCGGCTCGGAAATGGCGACCTGCGTCACGGGCATGAGCGGATTCGCACAGGCAAAGGCATTGTCGACACGCAATGACAATCCGCAGGCGGCCAGCCGCCCCTGGGACAAGGATCGGGATGGATTCGTCATGGGCGACGGGGCCGGGGCCATGATGCTCGAGGAGTATGAACAAGCGAAAGCACGGGGCGCGAAAATCTACGCGGAGATCGTGGGTTTCGGCATGAGTGGTGATGCGTTTCATGTGACGGCGCCGCCCGAAAACGGTGAGGGCGCGCGCAGGTCCATGGCCAACGCTCTCACCGACGCCAAGCTCAATCCCGATCAGGTTCAGTACGTCAACGCCCATGCCACCTCGACCGAATTGGGCGATAAGGCCGAGACCACCGCCATCCACCGCGCCTTCGGCGCGGCGGCGAACAAGCTGGCCGTGAGCTCGACCAAGTCGATGACCGGGCACCTGCTCGGGGCCGCCGGCGCGGTCGAGGCCATTTTCTCCGTGCTTGCGTTGCGCGATCAAATCGCGCCTCCGACCATCAACCTCGATCATCCCGGCGAGGGCTGCGATCTCGATTATGTGCCGAATCACGCCCGGCAGATGGCGATCGAGTATGCGTTGTCCAATTCGTTCGGGTTCGGTGGCACCAACGGTTCGCTCATTTTCCGCCGAGTTTGAGCCTCTCGGCCTAGTCGCTCAGGATCCGGAACGCTATCCGGGACTGCTCGAAAGCAGCGCTCCCCTCGGGTCCTCCACCAGCGGAGGCCGGTTCGACATCCTTCCCATCAGCTGCGGCGAATGTCTGCGCCTGGACGGCGATCGGCGCCTGTCCGGCCCGCATGCGCAGAATGCAGCCGGGTTCCTGCAAGCCCTCGAGAGCTGGTGGCTGGCACTGCGCGCCGCCGGAGATGCGGTTGCACTGCCCTTCACCGGAGGGTGGCTCCTGTACCTGGGCTACGAACTCGCGGGCGAAATCGAGCCGCGCCTGCGGCTGCCGCCGAGCGCGGACCCGGTGACCGCGCTGGCGATCCGCGCACCGGCCGCCTGGATTCGCGATCGCCGCAGCGCACAGGCGTGGCTCGTCGCAGAACCCGGCTATGAGACGCTCCTCGAACGCTTCGAGGAGGACGTGCGGCGCGCCGGCGTGGCATCCCGCCCCGCGACGCAAAAAATCGAGATTCACGAGGAGAGCGATTCGAAGTTCCTGCGCTCCGTGGGGCGGGCGCTCGAGTACATCGCGGCGGGCGACGTGTACCAGGCGAACCTATCGCGCCAATGGCACGGTCGTTCCCTGTCGCGCATCGATCCGGTGTCGATCTACAGACGTCTGCGCACCACCAACCCGAGTCCGTTCGCAGCACTCATGCGCGATGGGGATTTCGCGGTGATGAGCTCGTCTCCGGAGCGGCTGATGTCCATTCACGGCGGTATCGTTTCGACGCGGCCGATTGCGGGCACGCGGCCGCGCGGTTCCACTCCCGCCGCCGATGCGCGGCTGGTCCGATCACTGCTCGACAACGAGAAGGAACGGGCGGAGCACGTGATGCTGATCGATCTCGAGCGCAATGATCTGGGTCGGATCTGCGTCGGCGGTTCCGTGCGCGTCGATGAGTACATGGCGGTGGAAACCTACGCGCACGTGCACCATATCGTCTCGAACGTGAGCGGATTGCTGCGCGAGGGGATCACGCCCCTGCAGGCGGTTCGCGCGATGTTTCCCGGGGGCACCATTACCGGGTGTCCGAAAGTGCGGTGCATGGAGATCATTGCCGAACTCGAGGGCACCGGGCGCGGCGCCTATACGGGTTCGATCGGCTATCTGAACCGCGACGGCAGCAGCGATCTCAATATCCTGATCCGCACCATCACGGCGCGCGGCGATGAGGTCACGTGCCGGGCAGGCGCGGGCATCGTCGCGGATTCGAATCCGGCACAGGAGTTGGCCGAAACCCGCGCCAAGGCCGAAGGCCTGTTGCGCGCCTTGGGAGCCGTGCAGTGAGCGTATGGATCAACGGCCGCAGGGCGCGTTTCATCGACCAGCGCGATCGCGGCTTTCAATACGGCGACGGCGTGTTCGAAACCATGCGCGTCCGAGGCCGGCGAGTACGGTTGCTCGATTACCATCTCGATCGGCTCTACGAGGGTTGCGCCAGGCTCGAGATCCGCGCCCCGCTCAAGCGCGTCCTGCGCGGCGAGCTCGAGCGCCGCGCGGCGCTGCGCAGCGATGCGGTGCTCAAACTGATCGTGACGCGGGGCATCGGGCCACGCGGCTACCGCCCGAGCCGGGGCGAACACCGCACGCGGGTGATCTCGCTGCATCCTGCCGCGCGCACCGGCCCGCCGCAGGCGGCGACGATCCGCGTATGCCGGACGCGGCTCGGGATGAATCCGGATCTCGCCGGCGTGAAGACGTTGAATCGGCTCGAGTCGGTGCTGGCGCGGGGAGAATGGCGCGACGCCCGCGTTTGGGAAGGATTGATGCGCGATGTCGACGGCAACCTCATCTGCGGCACGATGTCGAACTTTTTCATCAGGCGTGGATCGTTCCTGTTGACCCCCATGCTCGATCGATGCGGTGTTGCCGGCGTCATGCGCCGTTGGGTCCTGGAGCAGGCGGGGCGCTTGAGTCTGCGCGCGCTGGAAGGCCGCGTGCGCTTCGAGGAACTCGGCGAAGCGGAGGAAGTGTTCATGACCAATGCCGTTGCCGGAATCGTGCCGGTTGCGGTCATTCAGCATGGCAGGGACCGGATCGAGCCCCCGCACACGGAGACCGCACGGCGGCTGCGCGAGCGCCTGGAATTGCTGTGAAGACGCATCGCATCGCCGTGGCGGTCGTGCTGTTCGCATTCGGCGCCGCAGTCGCGGGAGCGCTTTTTTGGCGCGGGCTGCATAGCATCGATGAGCCCGTGAAACTCACGGCGCCGCTGCGCTTCAAGGTTCCCGCCGGGGCGCGATTTGCGCACGTGGCCGCCGACCTGGCATCGCAGGGGGTGATCGCACAACCGCGCGCGTGGGTCCTGTACGCGCGCCTGAAGGGTCTCGCGTCCGCCATCAAGGCCGGCGAGTACGAGATCGAACCGGGCACCACGCCGCGCGCCCTGCTCGAGAAATTCGTCAGCGGCCAGGTGCTGCTGCATTCCTTCACCATCGTCGACGGCTGGCGGGTGCAGGATATGCTGCTCGCGCTGCGCCGAAATGCGGATGTCGTGTCCACTCTGCCCGAGGCGCCTCAACATTTGATGGAAACGCTCGGTGCACCGGGAATCGACGCGGAGGGGCAGTTCCTGCCCGAGACCTACCGTTTTCCGAGCGGCACCACGGATGTGGATCTGCTGCGCCAGGCCCATGCAGCCCTGGTGCACGAACTCGAGCGGGCGTGGGCCGGTCGGGATCCGGCGATCCCGCTGCGCAACGCCGATGAGCTGTTGATCATGGCCTCGATCGTGGAGAAGGAGAGCGGGCTGCCGCAGGAGCTGCCGAAGATCGCCGGACTGTATCTGCGACGGCTGAGCATCGGGATGCGATTGCAGGCGGACCCCACCATCATCTACGGGCTCGGGGAGCGCTACGAGGGCGATCTGCGAACCGTCGATTTGCGCACCGACGGTCCCTACAACACTTATACCCGCGCGGGCCTGCCTCCGACGGCAATCGCGTTGCCGGGCGCGGCGGCCCTCGAGGCAACCGCGCATCCGGAGAAGACCGACGCGATATACTTCGTGGCATCAGGCAAGGGTGATGGCAGCCATGTATTTTCCTCCACGCTGGAACAGCACAATGCCGCGGTCGCGCAATATCTGGCGCGTCAGCGCCAGCGGGCGGCGGAATCCCGATGAGCGCTGAGCCGGGCCGGTTCTTGACCGTCGAAGGCATCGAAGGGGTGGGCAAGACCACGCAGATCGGACGCATTGCGAAGCTGCTCGCGGAGCGCGGCATCGCGCACGTGGTGACGCGCGAGCCCGGCGGCACGCCGCTGGCGGAGGAGATCCGCGATCTGGTGCTGAAGTCGCGCGCGGAGGCATTGTCCGATGTCGCAGAGCTGCTGCTGATGTTCGCAGCCCGCTCCGTGCACCTGCGGAATTTGATCGAGCCGAACTTGATTCTCGGCCGATGGGTTCTGTGCGATCGCTTCACCGACGCGACTTACGCCTATCAAGGTGCGGGCCGCGGCCTGCAGGAGTCGAGCATCCGTCAGTTGGAAAAGCTCGTGCAAGGGACGCGCCGTCCGGATTTGACGCTGCTGCTCGATGTCCCGGTGCAATTGGGATTGCAGCGCGCCCGCGAACGCAATGCGGCCGCCGGTATCGGGCATGCCGAAGATCGCTTCGAGGCGCAGCGTCAGGAGTTCTTCGAACGCGTACGCGCCGCGTATCTCGCGCGCGCCGCGGCGGAGCCCGGGCGAATCGCGGTCATCGACGCGAGCCACCCCCCTGACGAGGTCACCGAACAAATCGCCGCCGTATTGGCATCCAGAGCATGGATTTCCTGACCGCCGATTCCCTGCCTTGGTTGCGCGGGCCGCAGCAGCGAGTGCGCGAGGCGCTGCAGTCGCGTCGCCTGCCGCATGCACTGTTGTTGCTGAGCGTGCCGGGACTCGGCGCCGAGCATCTTGCGGATTGGATCGCCGCCTCGACGCTCTGCGACTCGAAGACATCGGCACCGTGCGGAGTATGTGCGTCGTGTGTCCTGATGCGCGCGGACACTCATCCCGATGCTTACGTGATACGCGTGGAGGAGGATGCGCAACAGATCAAGGTCGATCAAATTCGCGCGCTCATCGAATCGCTCTCGCTCTCGAGCTTGCGGGGCGGCTACAAGGTCGCTGTCATCGAAGGCGCGGAATCGCTCAACGCCAACAGCGCCAACGCCTTTCTGAAGACCTTGGAAGAGCCGGCGGGCGACACCTTGTTGGTCATGGTCGCGAGGCCCAGCCACCGCCTGCCGGCCACCGTTGCGAGCCGCTGTCTGCGGATGCAATTGCGCCCGCCGGCAAAGCCGGCGGCGGAGCAATGGCTTGCAACACGCGCGTCCGGCGTCGGGAACTGGGACGCGCCGCTGGCGCTCGCGGGGGGGGCGCCGCTGCTGGCGTTGGAACTTCAGGCTGCGGGCATCGCGAAGCTCGAGGAGGAGATGCAGGATGCCATGCGAGGGTTGAGCGCCGATGCGCTCGACGTGACACTGTTGGCCGAGCGCTGGGTGAAGTCCGATCCGGTCATGCGGCTGACCTGGCTTGAGAACTGGATCACACGGCGCGTACATGCCTACTTGCGCGCGGACACTTCACTTCAAAGTGCGGAACCGGTCCGCTTGCCTGCCGCTTTACTTAAGCCCAAGATACGGGCGCTATTCGAGTTGCTGGACGCCGCCCGAGAGCTCAGGCGTCTCGCGCCGACCGGGCTGAATCAACAACTGGCGCTTGAAGCTCTGCTGCTCGGCGGTCGGGCCGCTCTGTCAAAGTAGTTCTTTTTCGTGTTTTTCGTGGAATGGTAGGAATTGCGAAGTCCAAGTAATAAACCCGGGTTGTTGACGCTTACGATCAAGGACAAGAGTGCGCTGTATCTCGCGTACATGCCCTTCGTGAAGAATGGCGGTCTGTTCATTCCGACCAACAGCAACTATCGCCTGGGCGATGAGGTGTTCATGCTCCTCAACTTGATGGGCGAGGAAGAAAAGCTGCCGGTCGCCGGCCGGGTCATCTGGATGACGCCGAAGGGCGCGCAGGGCAAGCGAACGGCCGGCATAGGCGTGCAATTCAGCGATCAGGACCGCGGCAACACCCAGAAGAAAATCGAGAATTACCTGGCGGGTGCTCTCGGCGGGGACAAGCCGACTCACACGATGTAGCAGCGGCCGGTATCCCAAGCGGTACCGGCCGAGCCATCATCTCAGGCGATCACGTCTCAGGCGATCGCACCATCCCGCATCAATGTCCCGGAACGACCGGATCCGTCTTCTGCGTCGGTTGGTCGCCGTGCGCCTTCATTTGATCACGGCAGGACTTTTCCATGTCCTGTTGCGACATGCCGTTGTTGGCCTGCTTCATCTTGGCCATGCATTTTTGCATCCATTGGTTGCCGCTGGCTGTTTGATCGGATGAGGCATCGCCGGCCATGGCCGGAACGCTTGCCGCCGCAAGGCCGGCGAGCAGAAGAGAGGCGATAATGCGATTCATAAAATGCTCCTGAGGTCAGTTGAACCATTCGGCGACGGTCATTTTTGACGACCTTCAGCATAGGCGCCGACGCGGCTCTTTCTGATCGCATGTCCCCCGCGTTGAACGGACAGCGATATCCTAACGCTTGTAGGTGGGGAGCGTAGGACGAGCGGCCCCGGCACTCAGCCCGGTGTCGACGAATCTTTGTCGATCGGCTCGACGTAGATTGGTTTGGCCGGAAGGGGCCTGGCCGGCACCGGCGGCGCGCTTTGGCGGACACGCGGCACTTTGAAGCAATACACCGCGAAACCAACGCAGAGAATCGCGAAAATTACCGCGAGCCCCTTGTGTTGCGCCAGCAGGGAGGGGGGTTTGTAGTCATATAGCGTTTCGGGCGGAGGGGGGGCGCCTTCGCCGCGGAAGGATCGGGGCAGCACCATCACCTGTGGCTGGAGCGTGCCGCGTCGGTGGCCGCCAAACCGCCCTTCAACACATAGGCCTCGAAGCCGCGTTCGCTCAAGATGTATGCCGCCGCGGAACTGCGCCGCCCGGTGTCGCAGCACACCACGTACTGGATGTTCTTGTCGAGCGCGTTGAGTTTCAGGCGGATGAAATACAGCGGGATGTTAATGGCATCGTCGATGCGGAAATTCTGAAACTCGCTCGGTAAGCGCACGTCGAGCCATTTCCCGCCGCCAGCCACGATTTCCCTGGCCTTCTCCTGGCTCACCCATTGCAGCAACGGTTCGTTCAGCAGGGTCTGGAAATCGTTCTTGCCCAGCCGCATCAGCGTTCCGTCGGTGGACATGGTGACGGTGGCGTTGCGCTTGGCCTCGGCGATCAGCGCTTCCTCGCCGAAGCTGTCGCCGGGGCCGAGCTCGGCAAGCTTGATGCCCTCCTTGTTGAGGGGCGTCTCGCGCGTCACGACGCATTTGCCCGCGACCACCACATAGAAGAAGTCGCCCTCGGTGCCCTGTTTGATCACCACATCGCGGGCGCGGTAGTTGATGCGCTGCATGCGCATGAATATCGCCTGGATGTTGGCGGGCGGGATGCGATGGAAGGCTTTGGTCTGCAGCAGCGTGGTCATCCAGTCGCCGGTCACGTCGAGCCCGTCGCCGCGCAATTCAGCCACTTCGTACTGGCCGGTCTGATCCCACGTCAACAGCACGTCGAGCAAGTCGCTGTCGATCATGATGTACGCGAGGTCGTTGGCGGCACGCGCCGTGAACTTGCGTGGTAATCCGGGAGCGAGGGCGGCGCGCGCCTCGGGACTCCCGGCGCGCACGATTCCCATGGTGCGGTCCTCGGCGCGCAGTTCCACCTCGCCCGCCACCAGATAGAACGTGCGCTTGTCGGTGTCGCCTTCCTTGAACAACACACGTCCCGCGCTCAGTTCGCGTACCTGGGTTTTGCGGGCGAGCGCATGCAGGTTTTCCGCCTTCAATCCGTCGAGGGGGGAAAAGGTTCTCAGGATCGCGAGATCGACCGGTCGTTCATCCATCGCGCAACTCGCCGTCGCCCTCGGTTACAAGCCCATGATTTTCGTTGCGAATCCTACCATAGGCAGGCCCCCGTCCGACCACGTAGTGGGTCACATCGGCGACCGTTGCGGGGCAATCAGCCCAGCCCATCCGGGATCCGGGCGAAAGCGATCGCCGTAGCGATGCTCGAGCTCGGCGAGCCGCGCCGTCACTTGATCGACACCGCGCTCCGCCGCGTAGTGCAGGGGACCGCCGCGAAACGGTGCGAAACCAGTACCGAAAATCGCACCCGCATCGAGCAAGTCGGCGTCCTCGACGATGCCTTCCCGCAGGACCGCCACCGCCTCGTTGAGCATTGGCAGGATCAGCCGGTCCTCCAGATCGGGCGGCGGGTCGGTATCCCGGCCGTCCGGTGCGGGCGGGCGCTGCGGTTTTCCGTCGCGCCAGACATAGAATCCCTCGCCGCTTTTGCGGCCCAACTTCTTTTGTTCCACCCGTTGGATCAGCACCTGCGGCACGCGCCGATGCAATGCCTCGGCAAGCACCTGGCCCACGTTGAGTGCCACGTCCAATCCGACGACATCGGCGAGCTCAATGGGGCCCATGGGCATACCGAATCGGGTACCGGCGCGATCGATCGTGGCGGCGGCGATGCCCTCCTCGAGAGCGAACAGCGCTTCGTTGAGGTACGGCGTCAGAATTCGATTGACGACGAAGCCCGGTGCGCTCTTGCAGGGCAGGGGCAGCTTGTCGAGTCTGCGTGTGAAGCGCAGCGCCGACTGCACCGCCTGCGCCTGCGTGGCCGCGCCTTGCACGATCTCCACGAGCTGCATCTGCGCCACCGGGTTGAAGAAATGCAGACCCACGAGCTTCGTCGGGTCACCGAGCTTTTCAGCCAGCGTTTCAATTTTGATGCTGGAGGTATTCGTCGCCAACAGTGCGCCGGGTTTGAGCCGAGGCTCGAGCTGCGCGTAGAGTGCCCGCTTGGCGTCGATGTTTTCGAAAATGGCTTCAATGACGACGTCTGCCTGCGCTGCTCCATCGCCGGCCACGTCCATACGCAGACGCGCCGTCGCCTCCGCCGCCAGCTGCGGATCGCCCAGGCGCTTGTCGAAATGGGCCCGGGCTCGAGCAAGCGCAGGTGCGAGCAGCTCTTCGCTGCGGTCCTGCAGCGTGACGGTCATGCCGCGCTGTGCCGCCAGCGCCGCGATGTCGCCGCCCATGACGCCCGCACCGATCACGTGCACATGCTTGAACTCGCCCTGCTGCTTCCCTCCGAGCCCTTTGAGCCGATCCTGGAGCAAGAACACCCGCACCAGGCTGCGTGAGGTGGAGGAGCACATGAGCTCGCTGATGGATCGCGCCTCGGCCTCGTAGCTCTCGGTGCCAACCGCGCCGTAGCGCTGCCACAGGTCGACGATGGCATAAGGGGCGGGGTAGTGTTCGCGGGGCAGCCGGTGCCGCAAAGCTGCCGTCGCCTGGCGGGCGATGAACGGTCGCAGGGTCTTGAGGTTCAGGAGCCTTTCGACGAACGGCGCGCGCTTCGGCGGCGGCGCCTCGATGACTAACCGCTTGGCACGCTGCGTAAGGTCCGCGGGGGGCACCAATTCATCGATCAAGCCGACCTCGAGGGCGCGCCGCCCCTTGAACGGCTTGCCCTTGAGCATCAGGTCCAACGCCGGGCGTACTCCGATGAGACGAACCGTGCGCACCGTGCCGCCGAAGCCGGGATGAATGCCGAGCATGACTTCGGGCAATCCCAGCGCGAGCTTGGCATCATCGGCGCCGACGCGATAGCGGCAGGCGAGGGCGAGTTCCAAGCCCCCGCCGAGGGCGAACCCGTGGATGGCGGCAACGCTCGGACAGGGGAGGCTCTCCAGCCGATCGAGCACGGTCTGACCTGCGCGCACCAGGCGATAGCCGTCCTCCGGCGTTTGCACCTGGACGAATTCCTTGATGTCGGCGCCCGCAATGAAGCCGCTCGGCTTGGCTGAGCGCACCACCACACCGGCAGGCCGCAGCTCGGCGACCTTGGCCAATGCGGCAGCGAGGTCGTGTAGAACGGGCGCCGACAGCACGTTGGCCGAGCTGCCCGGCATGTCACATACAAGCCAGGCGATGCGGTCGGTGTCGACCTCCAATGTCCAGCTGCTGTTCTCGGCCATCAGGCCGCCTGCCGGGCGCGTTCGTGGATGGTGAAATCGCAAATCAGCGGCAGATGATCGGACAATTGAATGTCCGGTATCTCAAACCGGTTCACCTCGATCTGGGAGCTGTGCAGGATGAAGTCGAGTTCCTTGCGCGGGCTGCTGCTCGGGTAGGAAGGCAGGCCACGGGCATTGGCATTCGCCAATCCCGCCGCTTGCATGAAGAGATAGATCTCGTGATCCCCCCAATACGTATTGAAATCGCCGGCCACGATGACGGGCTTGCTCGTCTTTCGTATGAGGTCATACAGGTAGCGCAGCTGGTACTGGCGGTGCCGAAACTTGAGCGACAAATGCACCAGGAAGATCGCGATGTCGTCGAGCTCGAGTTCGATGATGAGCCGCTTGATGCCGGTATCGAAGTAATGAAAACGCTCGCCCCGCACCCTCGGCGCCGCAAGGAAGGCATTCGCCTGCTTGCGGACGATGGGCACCATCTGGTTTACGGAGGAGACGCCGTACTTGCACTCGAAGGTGGAGTAGTGTCCGAGCGAGCGGGCGATGAAGTCGGCTTGATTGACCATCCCGGTGCGGATCGAGCCGGTGTCCACCTCGATGAGACCGACGACGTCCGGATCCTGCCGCTTGATGAAGTCGGTGATCTGCGACAGCACCTGCCTGCTGGAGCGCAGGTACCCCGCTCCCGGCACCGGCAGGTGAAAGGCGGGTCCGGTGCCGGTGGCATACCGGATGTTATAGAGCAGCAATCGCACCCCCGGCATTGTATCGGCGCGCCGTGCTTCGCGCATGACCATCGTCGAGCTACACTAGGGCGATGTCGACCCGCGTAAACCCCATTCGCCTGTTCGTCACCCACTGCTGGGAGGAGAACGACGATTACACGCGCGTGTTCGAATATCTCGAGGCGCCGGGCACCTTCTACTACATCAATACCAGTCAGCCGCAAGCGAAGCGGCCGATCGACAAAGAGAGCCAACGCGAAGACCTGCGCCGCCAAATCGCCCCCTGCGAGGTCGTCATCGCGCTGCCGGCCGCGTATCGGAGCGCGCCCGAACTGGTGCTGTTTCAGTTGACGTTCGCCAAGGCCGCCGACCGCCCGGTTATTGCGATGGAGAATTTCGGCTCGACCGACGCGTTGCCGAAGGCCATCAAGGATCTCGCCGACGAGGTGAGTGCCTGGAACGAGCGCAGTCTGATCGATGCCCTGCGCCGCCAGGCGCGCCATCAGGAGACGACGCGCTGGGATACGATTGAATTCAAGCTCGATTGAGCTGCGGCTGTTAGTTACTCGCGACGAGGGCGGGAGCTTCGAACTCGCCGGGGAGACAGTCGACGCTGCGCAGCTGCACCACGGCGGCGCTCATGCGCGCTGCGCTGGCATCGGCGCGGCACATCGCTCCGAATACCTCGACGATGAGAGCGGCGCAATCGTCGGCTTCCTGGCTGGACATCTTGCGCACCGAAGCCGCCACGGCGTCCTCGCCGCGCTGAGGCTGCACGAGCGACAAACTGCGCATGACTTGGGAAAACGAAGCACGCACCTCGGCCGGGAGTTGCTCCTCCACAACGCTCGTCAGGTGGCGTCGGTAGGCGGCGATCAAGCGCTGTTTGATGGGGGTGGAGCGCACGAGTTCCAACATCGCAAAGTGCAAGTTTTCCCACGCGTTGGCCATGACTAACCGCCTATTCAGAAGCCTGCGATCTTAAAGTAATTTCGAGGTTTAATCGGTCCCTCGGAACCTTTTAAATCAATACTCTGCAGGTGGAATATACAAGACAATCGACAAAACGCAACGCGCAGCTTGTCAAGGTTTCTGGGTATGCCCCATCGCTTCGTCCAGGACTGCCGGAACAGTGGTCGGAAGGACAAATTCCTAGAATATAGTTTGTTTGTCTCCATAACCTATTGAAAAATATTGGTATAACTACTGCTGCAGGGCCTCCATGCTCTCGTCGCCCGAACTCGAGTGCCGCGCCCCAAGGAGCATGTAGACCCCGGGCACCACAAACAAGGTAAAGAGCGTACCGATCCCGAGACCGGTGGCGATGACCAATCCGATGGCATAGCGAGAGGCCCCGCCCGCACCGCGTGCAAAGATCAGCGGGACGACCCCAAGCACCATCGCCGCGGTGGTCATCAAGATCGGCCGCAGGCGTACCCCGGCGGCAGTGACGATGGCGGCGCGCTTGGATTTGCCGGTTCGCTGCTCTTCATTGGCGACTTCCACGATCAAGATGCCGTGCTTGCTGATCAGGCCGATGAGGGTCACGAGGCCCACCTGGGTGTAGATGTTCAGCGTAGCGCCGCCGATGCCGATGGCGATGAAGATGAGCGCTCCGGCGATCGACAGCGGGACCGAGATGAGGATGACCAGCGGATCGCGAAAGCTTTCGTAGAGCGCGGCCAGGGTAAGGAAGGCGATGATGATGGCGAAGCCGAACGTCGCCATGACGCCGGTCGATTCCTGGACGAACTGGCGGGCGGGGCCGGCATAGTCGATCGTATATCCCGACGGCAGCGTACGGGTGGCAAGGTTGCGCAGGTAGCTCAATGCATCCGCCTGCGATACGCCGGGCGCTTGCACTCCGGACAGGGTCGCTGAGTTCAACTGCTGAAAATGATTCAAGGTTTCGGGCACGGTCTCGGTGCGGATCCGGGCAATGGTCGATAACGGCACCGGCTGGGAGTCGATGTTCGCGATCGGGTAGTCGAGCAATTGATCCGGATTCAAGCGCGAGACGCGTTGCACCTGCGGAATGACTTTGTACGAGCGCGTCTGCATGCTGAAGTAATTGACGTAGCCGCCCCCGAGCAGACTCCCCAACGAAGAGCCGACCTGGCTCATGGTCAAACCGAGCTGCGCCGCCTTGTCGCGATCGATTTCGATGATCGATTGCGGCAAGTCGTACTTCAGGTCGGTATCGAAGAAGATGAACATGCCGCTCTTGAGTGCCTCGTCGAGAAATGCCCGTGAGACCTCGTTCAGTCGCAGCGCGGGCTCGGTGGTCTTGATGGCGAACTGCACGGGTAAGCCGAAGGCACCGGGGAGGGATGGCGGCTGAAACGCCACGATCTTCGCGCCGGCCACCGAGCCGAGGCTCTGCTGCACGCTGCGCTGGATTTCATTCGATCCCGGCCGCCCGGCGATCGGCCCGAGGATATTGCCGGCGATCGACACGCCCGGCGCTTCGATTTGGAATATATCCTGTATCCCCTTTTGGGCCTTCAAGATGCGGTAGGCTTCGGTGGAGTACATGACCCTCTGCTGCAAGGTCGCATCGGGCGCGTAGGTCGATTGCGTCACCATGAAGCTCTGATCCTCCTGCGGCGCGAGTTCGCTCTTGGCGCTGCGATAGAGCAGCGCAATGCTGATGAGCACGAGCACGACGAACACCGCGGTCACGGTGGTGTAATTCAGACTCTGTTCGAGGAGATTTTGATACCCGCGTCGAAACCGATCGAGGCGCGCGTCGATGAACTTGACGATGCGCGTCTCCCAATCCTCGCGGCCCTCGCGGTGCGGCTTGAGCAGCTTCGAGCAGAGCATGGGCGAGAGCGTCAGTGCGATGACCGCCGACACGGTCACCGCGCCCGCGACCGTGAAGACGAATTCCGTGAACAGCGCGCCGGTGAGGCCGCCCTGAAATCCGATCGGGATGTACACCGCCAACAGCACCACGGTCATGGCGATGATCGGAGTGCCGAGCTCGCGCGCCGCCTGCATGGCCGCGACGAGCGGCGGCGTGCCGGCCTCCAGGTGACGATTGACGTTTTCCACCACGATGATTGCGTCATCGACCACCAGCCCGATCGCCAGCACGAGGGCGAGCAAGGTCAAAAGATTGATCGAAAATCCGAGCGCCAGCATCACCGCCAAGGTGCCCACCAGGGAGAGCGGAATCGCGATCACGGGGATCAACACCGAGCGCGGCGAGCCGAGGAAGGCGAAAATGACCAGCATGACGATGATGAGCGCCTCGACCAGGGTCAGCGCCACTTCGTGGATCGACTGATTCACGAAGTCGGTCGAATCGTAGGCGATGCGGGCGTTCAGGCCCTGCGGCAACTGCGCTTGGATCTCCGGAAATGCGTCCCTGCACCCCTTGATCACCTTCAGAAGGTTCGCGGTGGGAGCAATTTGGATGCCGATGAACACCCCGGTTTTTCCATTGAAGGAGACCCGCGCCTCGTAGCTGTCGGCGCCGAGGGTGACGTCGGCCACATCGCTCAATCGAATGTTGGCGCCATTGACCGGCTTGATGACGAGATTTCGAAAATCCTCGAGCGCATGCAGATTGGTGGTCGAGGTCAGGGTCACCTGGATCATCTGACCCTTGGTATTGCCGACGGCGGAAATATAGTCGTTCGCCGCCAATGCGACCGACACATCGCTCGCCGTCAATCCGTAGGCCGACAATTTCTTCGGATCGAGCCACGCGCGCAGGGAGAACGTCTGGCCACCGATAACCTCGGCGGTCTGTACACCCGGCACGGCCTGCAGGATCGGCTGCGCCACGCGCGTCAGATAATCCGTGATCTGGTTGGCCGCGAGCGTGGTGCTGTTGAAGGCGAAATACATCGCGTCGGTGCTTTGGCCGATTCTGACCGTGATGGTGGGCTGCAACGCTCCGCTCGGCAGCTGGTTCAGCACCGAGTTGACCTTGATGTTGATTTCGGCGGCCGCTTTGGAGGTATCGTAGTTTTGGCGCAGATACACCGTGATCGTGCTGGTGCTGTTCTGGCTGGTCGAAGTCATGTAATCGATGCCGTTTGCCTGGGCGACGGCAGTTTCGATCGGCGTCGTGATGAAGCCGGCGATGGAGTCCGGGTCCGCACCCGGAAAGCTGGTCGTGATGGTGACGAGTCCGTTCTCCGTCCGCGGATACGCGAGGACCTGCAGCGAGCTGAATGAGCGCAGTCCCACGATCAAGATCATCAGACTCACGACCGAGGCGAGCACGGGACGGCGTATGAAGAGGTCGGTAAATTTCATGCGGCGGGCGCCTTACTCGTTCGGCGGCGTCGGGTTTGGCTGGTCCGTCGGCAGCAACTTGTTGTTGATGGTCACCGTCGCGCCGTTGCGCAGCTTCATTTGACCGGCCGAGACGACCACATCGCCCTCGTTGACGCCGCTCAGGATCGCCACCTGATCGCCGCGCGTGGCCCCGAGCGTGACGAAGCGTTGCAGAACGGTATTGCGATTGCCGTCGTGCTGCACGATATAAACCGTGTCGCCATAGGGGTTATAGGTGATGGTGGTTTGCGGCAGCGTGACCTGTCGCGTCGCCGCGCCCGCCTCGACGGCGATCTTCGCAAACATGCCCGGCACCAGCCGCCGGTCGGCATTGTGGAACGAGGCGCGCACTTGAACGTTCCGACTCGCGGTATCGACTTTGGAGTTGATGGATTCGATCGCACCGACGAAATTCACACCCGGGTACGTGTCGACGGTGGCGGTCGTCGCCTGGCCGATTTTGATGTGCTCGAGCGCCTGCTGCGGCAGGTAGAAATCGACCAGGATCGGATCGAGAGCCTGCAGCGTGACGACGGTCGTACCCGCGTTCAAATACTGGCCGAGATCGACCTGGCGAATGCCGAGCCGCCCGGCGAACGGCGCCTTGACGATCTTTTCCTCGATCAACGCCTGCTGCGCCGCCACCTGCGCGCGGGCCGATTTCAGGGTGGATACATCGCTGTCGAGAGTCGATTGACTGATGGCTTGCGCCGCGAACTGTTCCTGGTCGCGCTTGTAATTTTGGTCGGCGAGTTCCGCGGCGGCCTGCAGCTGCTGCAGTTTGGCGAAATCATCATTGGGCTTCAGCCGCAGCAACAGTTTTCCTGCCGGCACCTCGTTGCCAGAGTCGAATTTGATTTCGTCGACCACTCCGGACGCTTGCGGCGAGAGGTCGGCACCGCGCACGGCGCGCAGCGTTCCCACTGCCTGGACTTGCGACTGCCACGTTGTGGTGGCGGCGGTCGCGGTCGACACGGTCTGCGGTGCACTCGCCGCGCCGGCCATGTATTTCCTGGTCATCGAACCGATGAACGCCTGCCAGCCGAAGACGCCGCCGAGCACGATGGCCACGACGAGGAGCATGATGGCGAGCGGCTTGATCATGGACTTGAACTTGACGGGCTTGCCATCCTCGGCGAGTACGGGTTGCATGGTGCTGACAGGGGTCCTTAAGGTGAGGCGGTTGAATTGGCGGTCAAGTCGGTGCGGTTCCACCAACCGCCGCCCAGTGCTTGGAACAGGGCCGCGGTATCGGCATAGCGCTGCGCACGCGCCTTGACGAGCGCGATCGCGGCGTTCTGATAGGTCTGCTCTGCGGTGAGCACCTGCAGGTAACTTGCGCCGCCGGCCTTGTACTGCGCCTGCACCAGATCGAGGCTGCCGGCCGCCGAGCGTTCGGCGGCCGTTTGGGCGGCGAGGGCGTCGGCATCGGCTTGCAACGCATACAGGGTATCGGAAACATTTTGAAACGCGGTGATGACCGTGGCGCGGTAATTGGCTGCCGCTTCCTGCGCCGCCGCCACCGCCGCGCGGCGCTGGTGTACCAACTGGCCACCCTTGAACAGCGGCTGCGTCACCGAGGCCGCGAGGCTCCAGACCACCGAGGCGGGTGAAAAGACGTCCGAGAACCGGGTCGCATCACCGCCGTAGCCGCCGGTGAGCGTGAGCTGCGGCAGGAGATTGGCCGTCGCGACGCCGACCTGCGCCGTCGCCTCGTGCAGCAGCGCCGAATACTCGCGCACATCGGGTCGCTGCTCGACGAACTTCGATGGCACGCTCACCGGCAGGTCCTGCGGCAAGGCGAGCGAATCGAGTTGAATCGCCGCCCCGTCATAGTCGGAGGGCAGCGAACCCACGTACGTGGCGAGCAGATTGCGCTCTTGTTCGAGCTGACTGCGCAGGATCGGCAGGCTTGCGAGCGTTGCTTGCAGGGTGGCTTGCTGCTGCAGCACGTCGGCACGCGAAGCACCGCCTGCCGTGACACGCCGCTGCGTGATATCGAGTTGCCGCTGCTGCAGACGCGCGATGTCTTCGGTCGCCGCGACCTGGGCTCGCAGGGAGGCCTCGGTGATCGCCGCGGTGACCACGTTGGCCGTGAGACTCAGATAGCTTGCCTCGAGGGCGAATCGCTCGTATTCGGCCTGCGCGTTGAGCGCTTCGATCTGGCGGCGGATCCCGCCGAATGCATCAAGCGTATACGACACGTTCACGCTGGCACTGTTCAACGTGTAGTAGAACGTCGCGCTGCTCGGCAAACCAAACGCCGCCGCGGAGCTCCTGGCGCGCTGCGCTTCATAGGTACCCGAGGCGCTCGGATACAGAGCGCCGCGCTGTGCGGCGGCAGTTTCATTGGCCTGCCGCAGGGCCGCCTGCGCGGCCTCGAGTGTGGGGCTGTGGGCGAGTGCCCGCTCGATCAGCTCGTTCAGCTGTTCGGATCGGAACAAGGTCCACCATTGTCCGGGAATATCCAAGCCGTCGACGAAGCGCTGCGCTTCGCCGCCGGGCAGCGGTGCGGATGCAGTGACGGCGGGGAGCTTGCCCGCGGGCACGAAGCGCCCCGCCGGCGGGCGCCTCGGGCGGCTTGAAATTCGGTCCCACCGCGCAACCGGCCAGCGCGCCGATGAGGATGCCCGCAAGGGCGCAAGTTAGTCGATGTTTCATGCGGCAGGCTGTGGTGGCGCAGACGACGGGGAGCGCGGCACGGCACCATTCATGAAAATCTCGATCACCTGCTCCAGGTGCGCAGTAAAGTCGAGTTTCGACATTTCCTCGACGGAGCCGAACAGTAGACACTCGTGCAGCTCTGCACAAATCATTTGCGTGAACAGTACCGCCGCCCGGTCGGGATCCGACAGCGCGAGATTGCCGCGCCGAATCTGACTGCGGAAATAATTGGCAATGGCGTTGTCCACCCGGGCCTTGGTGCTGCCACGCATTTTCGCCGCGAGTTCCGGAAAGCGCTGGGCCTCGGTGGCGACGATGCGAAACAGCGCGGCGGCGTCCGGATCGCAGGCGCGCCCGGTGATGGTCTCGCCGATGGTGAACAACGCGTGCCGCAGATCCATGCGCTCGAGCTCGGCCGTGGCCAACACGCTCTCCATGTCGCGTTCCACCAGCCGGGTGATGACGGCGGCAAGCAAATCTCCCTTGTTCTTGAACCGCTCATAGATCGTGCGGGTGGAGACGCCGGCCTCATACGCCACCTTGTCGATGCTGGCGCGGCCATAGCCGTCGCGCAGGAACACCCGCGTGGCGGCCGCGATGAGGGCATCGGTACGCGCCGCTTCCGTTCCGCGGCGCGGCCGACCCACGCGGTGAGCGGGCGGAAGGTCCTCCGGACGCGGGTCATCGGCGACGGAATGCTTGTGTTTGGAGGCGCTCACCCGCGAAAAATGACATGTGTCGTTTTCCAGCGCAAGAACTATTTGCATGCGTGACATTATATCGATAAAATATTTGTAGCTGAATAATTAGATATAGAATGAAAAACGATTCCCGGTCTGCCTCCGATATGCTCGAAGCGAATCTGCTTCGCTTGAGCGGTCGGATGCCAGACGCACCGATTGCCGGCATCATGTTAAGCCGGCTTCTGTTGCATTTAGGGCGCGGCGTTGCCGCGATGCTGGAACAGCGGATTCGCCCCTTCGGACTGACCGAAGCGGAATTTCGCGTGCTGACGGTGCTCTTCTCCCAGCCCGAAGGGGCAGCCCATCCGAGTGACTTGTGCGCACGGACTTCGCAAAGCCCGGCCAATATGTCGCGCATCAGCGATGTGCTCGTGGGACGCAATCTCATCACGCGCCTCTCGAGCGAGCGGGACCGCCGGCGCATGGTCCTGCGCATCACCGGGCAGGGCGAGGATTTGGTGCGTCGACTGCTGCCGCTGCTGTTTGCACCACTACGCGAGCTGTTCAAGGATCTCTCGGACGCGGAGCAGCAGCAGCTGATCGCCCAGCTCAAACGCCTCGGCATGAAACTGGAGGACCCGATGTCGGTGCAGGCGGCGGAGAGCCCGCTGTGAGGCGCCAGGGCGGTGTTGCGTCCCCATCGGGGGCGCGCCGGCTTGGGCCGGCAGTCGGCTTGGTGTTGGCGCTCGGCGGATGCGTCGGGTTGCCGCCGAAGCCCAAGCCGGTGGTGCTGCCGCAGGAAGCTCCGTTGTCGGATGCGCCGGACGGCGCGGCGGCATGGCCGTCGGCACAGTGGTGGAAGCACTACCAGGATCCAACGCTCGATCGGCTGATCGACATGGCGACCGCATCCTCGCCGACGCTCGCGGGGGCGCAAGCGCGCTTCCAGTCCGCGCGCCGGTCCGTGCAAGTGGCGAGCGCCGCCGCGGGCGCGCGTCTGCAGGCGAGCGGGGATATGTCGCGCCAGAGGCTGAGCGACAACGGACTGTTCCCGCCGCAATTGCTGGGATTCGCTTGGTACAACCTGGCGGACCTCGGGCTGCAGGCGAGCTACACCTTCGATTGGTGGGGCAAACAGCGCGATGCGGTCGAAGCGGCGATCGATGAAGCGCACGCCTCACAGGCGGAGCGCAGTGCCGCGGCGCTGATGCTGGCGAGCTCCATCGCCGATACGTACTTCGGTTGGCAGGCCGATCAGAGCCGCATCGCGGTGGCGCGCGATCGTGAGAGCACCGTCGAGCACGAGAGCGCCATCGCCGTCGCGCGTATTCGTGCGGATCTCGCTTCCAAGGACGACGCACATCGCGCCGACTCGGCGTTGGCCGCGGCGCGCGAACAGATTGCGATCCTCGAAGGGTCGGCGGCGTTGCGCGTCGTGGCGCTGGCGGCGCTCGTCGGCCGCTCCGTGGCCGAGCTCCCGCCGTTGCAGGCGAGGGCGCTGCCGATGGTCGACGGCGCCCTGCCGGGAGACGTGCGGATCGATCTGATGTCGCGCCGCGCGGACATCACCGCGAGCCGCTGGCGCGTGGAGGCTGCGGAACGGAATCGTGAATCGGCGCGCGCCGAGTTCTTTCCCGACG
Organism: uncultured Gammaproteobacteria bacterium; assembly: GCA_963843295.1. GTDB lineage: Bacteria > Pseudomonadota > Gammaproteobacteria > Steroidobacterales > Steroidobacteraceae > Bog-1198. The sequence continues at coordinate 403,899 of CAWJJP010000013.1, forward strand.
TGAGCATCAATTCGTTGATCGGCGTTCAGAGCGTCAATGTCTCGACGCTGCTCGAATACGGCAGCCGCGTGCCGAACCTGACTGCGGCAGTCCATTTGCCGCTCTTCGATGCGGGGCGTCTGAAGGCGCGCTACGGCGCAACGCAGGCGGCCGTCGATTCGGCCGTCGCGAGCTATGAGGACACGGTCGTCGGCGCGGCGCGCGACGTGGCCTCCCAGGCGGCGACGCTTGCGCAGATTGCATCACAACGAAGGCAGCGCGCGATCGAGCTCGACGCGGCGCTTGAATTGAAGCGTAGTGCCGCGGCTTTGGTTCGCCAAGGCGTCACGGATCGGCGCACCGAACTGACCGCCACGGAATCCTGGCTGGAACAGCGCGACGCGCTGCTGCAGCTCGACGCGGCTGCCGTTGCGGCGGATATCGGGCTCAAGCGCGCGCTGGGTGGCGGGTACGACAAGGCGACTCCATGAACGCAGACCTCGATACCGAAGCCCCGGGGCCCGCGAACGGCAAACGGCGCAGGATTCTTCTGCTAATCACCGCGGGGTTCGTGGTGATTGGCGTGCTGTGGGGGATCTACTGGGTGTTCGTGCTCTCGAAGCGCGAGAGCACCGACGACGCCTACATCAACGGCAACAAGGTCGTGATCTCCGCACAGGTTTCCGGCACCGTGATAGCGGTGCTCGCCGACGACACCCAGCTCGTTGAGGCAGGGCAGACCTTGGTGCGTCTCGATCCGACCGATGCACAAGTTGCACTCGCGCGCGCGGCCGGCGCTCTGGCGCAGGCCGTGCGGCAGGTGCGCCAGGAGAAGGAGACCGCCGATCAATATGATTCGCTGATTTCGGCGCGCAAGATAGAACTCGCGCGAGCGCTGGTCGATCTCGAGAAGCGCGAGCCGTTGCTGAGCGAGAGCGCGATCGCGCCCGAAGAGGTGCGTCACGCACGCGAATCGGTGGAGTTGGCGAAAGCCACGCTCGCCCAAGCCACACGTCAAGCCGCCGCGTCGCATGCGTTGGTCGACGGTACCCGGGTGCGGGACAATCCCACCGTGATCCAGGCCAAGGCGGCTTATCGCGATGCGTGGATCGCCGCACAGCGCAATTCGGTGGTCGCGCCGGTGAGAGGGTACGTTGCCGAGCGCAGCGTGCAGCTCGGTCAGAGCATCCAACCGGGGCAGGCGCTGATGATGGTTGTTCCACTGAATTCCCTGTGGGTCGATGCGAACTTCAAGGAAGCGCAGCTGCGCAATTTGCGCCTCGGTCAGCCGGCCGAGGTGCGCAGCGATCTGTACGGCGGGTCGTTCATCTATCACGGGCGGGTGAGCGGCATGTCGGCGGGCACCGGAGCGTCGTTCGCGCTTCTGCCTGCGCAAAACGCCTCCGGCAACTGGATCAAAGTGGTACAGCGTGTGCCGGTGAGGATTCAAATCGACGACAGGGATCTTGCCACGCGGCCGCTGCGCGTAGGCCTGTCCGCCACGGCAACAGTGAACACGACCGGGCGCGACGGACCGGTGCTGCCGCTGAAGCCGGCCGACAGACCGGTCGGCGATACGCTGGTGTACGCCCAGGATCTGGACAAGGCGAATGCAGAGGCCGATGCCATCGTGACGCGAAATCTCGGCACTGCCGAGTAACCCGCTCCGCCGACCGCGGATGCCCGCCCCTCGGTGCCGACGGCGCGCGTGGTAGGCTTGATTGATGAGTTCTCCCTACATCGTCGCGGTCGGGGGCACACTGCGAAGCGGTTCGACCACGGAAAAGGCGATGCGGCACGCGCTCGGGGCCGCCGCACGCGCCGGCGCACGCACCAAACTGATCTGCGGTGCGGCGCTGCAACTTCCCCTCTATCAACCCGATAATGCGGAGCGCTGCGATGCGGCGCGCGCGCTGATCGCCGAACTCGCCATGGCGGACGGGATCATCATCGGATCTCCGGGGTACCACGGAAGCATCTCCGGCCTTATCAAGAACGCTCTCGACTATGCGGAAGATCTACGGACCGATGTGCGGCCCTATTTCAGCGGCCGCGCCGTCGGCTGCATCGCAACCGCGGGGGGTTGGCCAGGGGCGGTCAATACGCTTGGGGCGCTGCGTGAAATCGTACATGCGCTGCGGGGCTGGCCGACGCCGCTCGGAGCGGCGATCAATTCGGCCGAGCAGGTCTTCGACGAGAGGGGCGTTTGCTTGATGCCGCGCGTCGCTGAAATGCTCGAGCGAATCGCCGACGAGGTCATCAGTTTTGTGCAGCGCTGACAACGCACCTCGTCGGTGCCGGCGGCTTCAATCGGCAGCGCCTTGCTCGTAGCCGATGGCGCGCTTCAGGTCGGGAATGATGGTTCTGCTCGCGAGACAGAAATGGCACACCGCCCAGAACCCCGTCGGCGCTAAAATCAGCAGCGCCAAGCGCAGAGATGCCGCGTCCGTGGGCTGGCCGTGCGCGAAGTAATCGCTCATGAGACCGACCGCCTGCGGCGCCACGATCAGGTTGAAGATGTTCCCGACGAGCAGGGAAAATGCAATGAACATGGAGCGGAAATGCGACGGTGCCAGGTTCTGCAGCAGTCCCATGCAGGGGCCGATGAAGAAATAGATCGCCGGCACATATAGCCAGAGCATCAACTTCGCGACCCACAATTCGTGCGTCCAGTACGCGAAAAATGAGGGCACGGTCGTCAGTCCGACCCCGATGGCCAGCAACCACAGGACGCGCCGCGGAGCGACCATGCGGGGCAGCGACAGAAGCCACGCAGTGCCGGCCGTGGCCGCCATTCCGCCGACGAGGTGGATGGGTCCCGTGATGGCGCCCGCCTCACCGACATCGAGGCCATAGCTTCGGATCAGAAACGTGGGTGTCCACCAGATCAGGCCCCAACCCCAGAGAGAGCATACCGAGCAGCCCATGAGCACGTGAAACGCCGCCCGCTGGCGCAGCAGGAAGCGGGCGGCGCCCAGGGGCGAGGCCTTGGCATCGCCCCGCAGAGCATCGAGCCGGCCCCGGGTCGGCTCGCGGACCGTCAAATACACCAACGTACCCAGGACCACACCAGGGACTCCCAGGGCGAGAAAGGCTGCGCGCCAGCCGTAGGTGTGAGCGACGGCGCCCGCCATGTCCGCCCCGAGCCAGGCGCCGATCGGTGCGCCGAGGGCCAGCACGGTGAAGGCCATGGGCCGCCGATTCGCCGGAAAACAATCCGAGACGATGGATGAGGAGGGAGGTAGGCCGCCGGCTTCCCCCACTCCCACGCCGATGCGGGCGAGCAGAAGTTGCCAATACGTCTGCGAGAGGCCGCAGATGACGGTGAATGTCGACCATAAAACGAGTGCGGTCGCGACGATGTTTCTGCGATTGAAGCGATCGGCAAGCCACGAAATGGGTAGCCCGAACGTGACGTAGAACAAGGCGAGGGGCACGCCGGTGAGGAATGCGACACCCGCGTCGTTCAGCCGCAGCTCGAGGCGGATCGGCTCGAGCACGGTCGACACCACGTAACGATCCGCGATATTGAGCGCGTAAATCATGCACATCGTGAGCAGGACGTACCAGCGCTCGAACGAGGAGGGAGCCTGGGACTGCGGAAGGGCGACGGCGGTGGAATTCAAGGCGCGGCTCTCGATGGCGAATTAGCGAACCATACAGGGTCTGCGCTCGCGGTGCACCGCCCGGCTTCCCTCAGGTTTTTCCCCATCCCGGACTCAACCACGTCCGACACCAGCTCGCTGGGCGCTCCTACAGGGCGCGCTCGCAGGGAGTGCGATAGTCATTCACGGGCACATTTGGTGGGTCTCGCGTGTCGGCCGCATGCCGGCGAATTTCCGAGGAGCTCGAAATGGGTATCAACAAGGATCAAGTCGAAGGTCGAACCAAAGAGGCGGCTGGCAAGATTCAGGAGGTGGCCGGCAAGACCGTCGGCAATCCGACGCAGGAATTGAAGGGCAAGATCAAGAAGAACGTCGGGGCGGCGCAAGCCAAGGTCGGCGACCTGAGGGAGGACGCGAAGGACAGCGACCGGGATGAGGCAAGGGACCATCATCGGTAGGATTTAGGCGCCAGCGGATCGGGCGCAACCGGATAGGTAGCGCCGCCGATAGCCGGTCTCGCGGGTCCATGGGCTCCGGGGACCGGGCTGATCGGCGGCGGGCGAATTTCCTCACTCCTCGGATGGACGTGGGACATCCATTTGGCAACAATTGGCTGCCACTGGACACCCTGCCGTTCAAACCAAGGAGAATCGTCGTGATCGGGTATGTAACACTGGGGACGAATGATCTGCCGCGCGCCGCCGCCTTCTACGATGCGCTCCTCGGGGAGATGGGCGCCAAGCGAATGATGCAGACCGATCAGTTCATCGCGTGGGGGACGCAGCCGCAGTTGCCCGGACTCGGCGTGACCAAGCCGTTCGATAAAAAACCCGCGAGCGTCGGCAACGGCGTGATGGTCGCGCTCGGCGTGGATAGCACCGCGAAGGTCGATGCCCTGCATCGCAAGGCCCTTCAGCTCGGCGCCAAGGACGAGGGCGCACCGGGTCCGCGAGGCGAGGGATTCTACGCCGGCTACTTTCGCGATCTCGACGGCAACAAGCTGAATGTGTTCGCCATGGGCTGAGGGCCCGGGGGCTTCATGAGATATCGTTGGCTAGGCTGCTGGGTGCTCGCGGCGGCACCGGTGCTCGCCGTACAGTCGGAGCTGGGCGCTCCCACCCAGGGTTCGCTCCTCGGCTACAGCGCGCAAGGCGCTGCGCTCGAGAGCGAGTGGGAACGTAAATTTCAGGACGGCATTTCCACCGACAACATCCGCGAGAACATGCAGCGCCTGAGCGCCCGGCCGCACCACGTCGGGTCGCCCTACGACAGGGAAAACGCGGAATGGATTCTCGGCAAGTTCAAACAGTGGGGATTCGACGCCAAGATCGAAACGTTCGAAGTTCTGTTTCCCACCCCGAAGACGCGCGTCGTGGAAATGCTCAAGCCGACGAATTTTCGCGCGCAGCTCGAGGAGCCTCCCATCGCCGGAGATCCGACCTCGAGCCAGACGTCCGAACAGCTGCCCACCTATAACGCCTATTCCGCGGACGGCGACGTCACGGCACCGTTGGTCTATGTCAACTATGGCAATCGGGAGGACTATGAGGAGCTCGACCGGTTCGGCGTTTCGGTGAAGGGTGCCATCGTCATCGCCCGCTACGGGCACGGCTGGCGCGGCGTCAAGCCGAAAGTCGCCGCCGAACACGGGGCAATCGGCTGCATCATCTACTCGGATCCGAAAGGCGACGGCTATTACGCAGGCGATCAATTTCCCGCGGGCGGTTGGCGGCCAAAGGACGGAGTTCAGCGCGGCAGCGTCATGGATACCGATTACCCGGGCGACCCGTTGACGCCGGGCGTCGGTGCAACTGCAAAAGCCAAGCGATTGAGCCTCAAGGAGGCGAAGACCATTACCCGCATTCCCGTGCTGCCCATCTCGTACGCCGATGCGCTGCCGCTGCTGTCGGCGCTGGCGGGGCCGGTCGCGCCGGAGAGCTGGCGCGGAGCGCTCGCGATCACGTACCACATCGGTCCGGGACCTGCGGTGGTGCATCTGAGCGTGGCGTCCAACTGGGACCTCAAGCCGATCTACGACGTGATCGCAAGGTTGCACGGCTCGCACAACGACGCTGAGTGGGTGCTGCGAGGGAATCACCACGATGCGTGGGTGAACGGAGCCGAGGATCCGATTTCCGGGCAGGCGGCAATGCTGGAGGAGGCGCGCATGCTCGGCGAGTTGCACTCCCACGGCTGGATCCCGGAGCGCACGATTATTTACTGCGCCTGGGACGGGGAAGAACCCGGGCTGCTGGGTTCGGTTGAATGGGTGGAGACGCACCTCGATGAGTTGCAGAAGCATGCGGTCGCGTACGTGAATTCGGACACCAACAAGCGCGGATTCATGCTGCCGGGGGGCACACAGGATTTGCAGAACCTCATCAGCGCGGTGGCCCGCGACATTCTGGACCCGGAAACCCACCTGTCGGTTTATCAGCGTTCTCATCTGTACAGCATCGCAAAAGCCAAGGATGCCGAAGAGCGCGCGGAGCTGCGCAAACGCGGCGATCTGGAGGTGACCGCGCTGGGCGATGGATCGGACTACACCGCATTTCAGGATCATGCCGGCATTTCCACTTTGAGCCTCGAGTTCGAGAACGAGGAGGACGGAACCCAGTACCATTCGGTCTATGACGACTACTACTGGTACACCCATTTCGTCGATCGGGACTTCGCCTATGGACGGGCCTTGTCGCAGACGGCGGGCACCGCGATCATGCGATTGGCGGATGCCGCACTGATTCCCGTCGACTATTCCCCACAGGCGAACGCCATTGCCAGATACGAGACCGAGCTCGAAAAGCTGCTCAAGGATAAGCAAGATGAGTTCACGGAGCGCGCCCTCGAGCTGAAGGAAGGCGTGTTCACGGCGATCAGGGATCCGCGCAGGCCGCTGGTGCCGCCGCCCGCGGAAGCCATTCCGCCCTTCATCAATTTCGCACCGATGAGAAACGCGATTGCATCCTTGAAAAAAAGCGCCGAGCGCTATTCACAGGTACTCGAGGCATTTCGGGCCAGGGGATCGCCGGTGCTCCCCGCGCAATCGCTGTCCCTCATCAATGCGGACTTGCTGCGCGTATCGCGTCTATTCCTCAACCAGAAGGGACTTCCGGACCGACCATGGTTCAAGAACCAGATCTACGCTCCGGGCGCCTACACGGGTTATGGCGCAAAGCCGATCGCAGCGGTTCGCGAATACATGGATGAGAAGAAGTGGAACGAAGCAGAGGCCCAGGTACCGCAGGTGGCCCGGGCGATCGAAAACGCGGCCGTGGGCATCAACAGGGCCGCCGAGGATTTCGAGCGGGGACTCTCGCAGATGCACTGAGCGCGGGCGCGCCGGGCTGGATGGCACCTGAGAGCCATTTAACACCGCTGAGCACCCAAGGAGCCGCTCCACCCTAATTTACGCCCCTGAGATATATCAACTGTGAACTCCGCTTCAGTTTTGTCGGCCGTTGGCCGATATGCTCGGCCTAATGAACGCTCAATTCGCGCCGGCGGAGCTGGTACAGCGGCTGATCCATTCAGGTGCAGCCCGTGCCTAAGGTTCCCGACGCCCACCGCATCCTCGTGGTCGACGACAACGTGGCGATCCATGGAGACTTTCGCAAGGTTTTAGGCACCGATGCCGAGGATGCGGCGCAGGCTGCCCTCGCGGTACTGGAAGCGGACTTGTTCGGTGAAACGCGCTCCGGCGCGTCACGCCCGAAGTTCGACATCACCTCGGCCTACCAGGGACAGGAAGCGGTGGAGATGGCGCGCGATGCCCTGGCTGAGGGCCGCCCGTTCGCGATGGCGTTCGTCGACATGCGCATGCCGCCCGGCTGGGACGGCCTTCAGACCATCGAACACCTATGGGCCGCGGATCCCGACGTGCAGGTCGTGATCTGCTCCGCGCATACCGACTACGACTGGTCGGAGGTCGTGGACCGCTTGCAGCACTCGGACAAGCTGCTGGTATTGCGCAAGCCGGCCGAACCCATCGAAGTGCTGCAGTGTGCGACCGCGCTGACTCGAAAGTGGCAGAACGAGCGTCTGGTGCGCGATCAGATGGAACGCCTCGAGCAAGTGATCACGCTCAGAACGCGGGGATTGGAAGCCGCGAACCGCCAGCTGCGTCATCTCGCCACCCACGATGCGCTCACGGGGCTTCCAAACCGCGTGCTGCTCGACGATCGGCTCACCCAGGCGGTGGCACACGCCGATCGCGACGGCCGATCCTTCGCCCTCCTGGTATGCGATCTCGACCGATTCAAGCTGGTGAACGATTCCTTGGGACATCATGCGGGTGATGAGCTGCTACAGGAAGTGGCCCGCCGCTTGACCGGATTGGTGCGGACCACCGACACGGTGGCGCGCTTCGGGGGCGATGAATTCGTCTTGTTGATCACCTCCATCCACGATCCGGAGGACGCCAGGCGCCTTGCGGCGCGGGCGATCGAAGTCTTGCAAGCGCCCGTGCGAATCGCCGGCATCGACGTACACACCTCGCCGAGCATCGGTATCGCGTTCTACCCCGCGGATGGAACCTCGATCGAGGCGTTGACTGCGCACGCGGATGCCGCGATGTATTGCGCCAAACAACGCGGCCGCGGCAACGTGCAATGTTTCGAAGGAGGAATGAACGCCGGCTCGGAGGAGCGGGTGCAGCTCGAAAGCGACCTGCACAGCGCCATCGCCCTCAATCAATTCGAACTCTACTATCAGCCCAAGGTGAACACGAATACCGGCGCCGTGCGCAGCGCCGAAGCGCTCATCCGCTGGGTGCATCCGAAGCGCGGCTTGATTTCGCCGGACGGGTTCATTCCGTTGGCCGAGGAATGCGGATTGATCGGAGCCATCGGCGAGTGGGTCGTGCGGGAGGCGTGCCGCCAAGCACGTGCCTGGCAGGATGCGGGCCTTGCGCCGCTGCGAATCTCCGTCAATCTGTCGCCTTCGCAGTTTCGCGGCAGCGGCCTCATCGACACCATACGCCGCGCTCTGGATGATGCGGGTATTCAACCGCAGTATCTCGAAGTGGAGCTCACCGAGAGCGCCGTGATGAGCGATCCCGAGGAATCGATTGCCATTCTGGAGCAGCTGAGTTCCATGGGCGTGCTGGTGTCGGTCGATGACTTCGGCACCGGATATTCGAGCATGAGCTATCTGCGCCGCTTCCCGATCGACAAGCTCAAGATCGATCGGGTGTTCATCAACGAGATCGCAAGCCGCCCGGAGGACGCGTCGATCGTGCGCGCAATAGTCTCGCTGGCGCATAGTCTGCGCCTGAAAGTGGTCGCAGAGGGCGTCGAGACCCCGGCACAGCTCGACTTCCTGAAGGCCGTGGGATGCGACGAGTATCAGGGCTACCACTTCAGCCGACCCTTGCCTGCGATCGAGTTCGAACGCGTCGTTCGCGAGACGGCTGCACAGAACGGGGCGCTGACTCAGGAAGATGCGTTGCGCACCCACAGCAAGCTCGCGGCGTACCGCAAGGCATAGCGCGTCAGGACACGGTAGAATGACGCGTGGCGCGACCGGACGCGTGCGAGGAGGGTGTCCTGACGGAGTTGACCGGTATGACGGCGTTGGTGACCGGCGCGACGTCGGGCATCGGCCGAGCCATCGCCGAGCTGTTCGCGGCCTCCGGCGCGCAGCTGCTGCTCACCGGCCGCAATCGAAGCGCAGGCTCCGAGCTGGCCGATCGACTGGGCGCCCGCTTTCTCGCCGGCGACATCGCGGATCCAGAGTTTCCCGATCGCCTGGTTGAAGAGGCGCTCGCCACGTTCGGCCGTCTCGATATTCTGATCAACAATGCCGGCATCACGCATCGAGGCAGCGTTCTGGAGACCTCCGATGCCGATTGGGCGCAGGTGCTGGAAGTAAACGTCACGGCGGTCATGCGCTGCTCACGGGCGGCGCTGCGATACATGGTCAAAGCCGGCAGAGGCAGTATTGTCAATATCGCTTCCGATTTCGCAGTGGTCGCGGGCACGCGTGAAGCGGCTTATTGCACATCGAAGGGAGCCGTATTGCAGCTCACGAGGGCGATGGCGTTGGACCACGGACATCAGGGCATCCGGGTCAATGCGGTGTGCCCCGGAGACATCGAAACGCCGATGTTATTGGAGGGCATTGAGTCCGGCGGCGAGACCGCTGCGGTGGGTCTGGCACGCAAGGGCGCGGCGTTTCCGCTGGGGCGCGTCGGCAGCCCGCCGGAAGTAGCCCGCGTGGTTGCTTTTCTCGCGTCCGGAGCGGCGAGCTACGTCACCGGAGCCGCTTGGCTAATCGATGGCGGCAACACTGCGGGCTGAAGAGCCGTTTGGAGGGATCGAATAGGTCCCCACGGCGTGAGCAACCATCTCGGAGTTGCCTTCCGAGTACAATGCAACCTCGCCGACCGCGAGGGATCTTCCCACCTTGATCAATTTGCTCACGCCCACGATGCTTTTTTCCGCCGAAGGTTTGCGCAGAAAATTGATGTTCAGGCTCGTCGTGACGGCGAGCGGCACGATGCCGATTTCGCCAAGCAGCGCCACGTAAAGGGCGACATCGGCAACCGTCATGAGCACCGGTCCCGACACCGTGCCGCCAGGGCGAAGCTCCGCCGTGCCGACTCGATGCATGACGGTGGCAGATGCGCGGCCGACTTCGAGAATCGTGCACCGATTCTGGGGAAATTCACGCTTCACGAACTCGACGATCTCGGCTTTGCTCGGCATTGCGTGAACTCCCGTGATGGAAACTGTGCGCGGCCATGGTACGCCGCGCGCGGTGGCTGCGATCACGGATTCAATCGCCCTCAATCGATTCGGTGCGCCACGCCGGAGGCTCTTAAAGCTTGTCGCCCCGGGTCACCGCGGGATCCTCGCCCTTGGCGCGCTCCCGACCGGTCTTCTCCGCCTTCGCCAGGTCCGCCTCTTCTTCCGGCCGCACCTTTGCGCCTTCCTGAATTTTCTGCCGGCCGCGGGTCGAATCGACGAACCGCTGTTCGGCGGAGTTGAATCGTTCCGCTGCCTCGGGATCTCCCTCACCATGATTCGATGCTGATTCTTTCGTCATTGGAAACTGCTCCTGGTTGGTGGGCATTGTCGAGCCGGTGGCACACGAGCCGGTGGCTCAAATGGGTCGACGCTGCAGGCTCGACCAGTTGCAACGAGTTCGCGAGTGGCTGCCCCTGGCGAGTCGCTGTAGGGCAAATCCCACAGATCGGGTGCGTGCGGGTTCCGCGGATGCTAAGGTAATCTGCGTGGCATCGAGAAAAACAACGGTCGGAGAGACGAGCCGGCGACGCAGCGTACGGCCAACCGCCTTCACGCGCGTCCGGCGCCTGTCGAAGCGAGGTGCTTACGATGCGGCGACGATCTATTCGATTCTGGATGCGGCCACGCATTGTCACGTCGCTCACGTGATCGATGGGCGTCCCGTTGCGACGCCCACGCTGCACTGGAGACGCGACAACCGGCTTTACTGGCATGGTAGTGCGGCAAGTCGCATGTTGGGCGCCAATGCGGCGGGCGGCGCGGTCTGCGTCACGGCAACGCTGATTGATGGCTTTGTACTGGCGCGATCGGGATTCAATCATTCGATGAATTATCGATCGGCCATGTGCTTTGGAATCCCGACGGAAATCACCGACCCGGTTGCGAAGAGCGAGGCGCTGCAAGACTTTCTCGAGCATTGGCTCCCGGGCAGGTGGGCAACCTTGCGGCCGCCCACACGCAAAGAGCTCGCCGCGACCCGCGTCCTGTCGATGTCGCTTGCGGAGGCCTCGGCCAAGGTCCGGGAGGGAGGCCCTCATGACCCGCCGGCCGACGTGCCGTGGCCGACCTGGGCCGGAGTGCTCCCACTGGTCTTGCACGCCGGGACACCGGTTGCCGCGCCGGATTATCAAGGAACGCTCGCACCGCCGCGCTTGGCTGGATTGGACGCGCGCTCCCCGCGCCGGCGCAAAGTGTAAATCCCAGGCTCTCTGTCTCGAGCCGCGCCACGCGTGCCGCAACTCAGGCCGCCCTGCGAATTCGATCACAGTTTGAGAATTTTCGAGCCTCTGCGCCCTCTACGTCGCCGTTTCACGACGCTCTCCGTCTTGAATCGCGTACGGCGCCACCCGAACATGAGTGACGCAAACCAGAACAGCGAGCACACGCTGTCGGCAGGCAACATGAAGGTTTTTTTTGGCGGCCCGTTCCGCGCGACTCGTAGAGGAAATGCAGCATGCGTCAATGGTCAATGGTTTTGGTGGCGGCAATCTCACTGTTCGGAGCGCTCAGCGGTCGAGCAGGCGATCTGGGCATCAACGTGATTCTCTCGGGCCAGGTCGCCCCCGGCGTTTACGGTCAGGTGCGGATCGGCAATACTTCTCCGCCGCCGCTCGTCTATGCGCAACCGATGTTGATCGAACCGCAGGCAGCGCCGCCGCCTCCCGTGTATCTGCACGTACCGCCGGGCCATGCGAAGAACTGGCGCAAACATTGCCACGAGTACAATGCCTGCAATCGCCCGGTCTACTTCATCCGATCGGCTGAATATGAGCCGGACTACGCGCGCCGTCACGACGGCCATGATCACGACGAGCACCACGACGAGCACGGCCACGACCGCGACGATGATCACGATCGCGGCCACGATCACGATCGATGAAGGCGGCCGCGAGCTGCGGCGTCGTCGCCGTTTGTGCGCTGGCGCTTGGGCTCGCGGGCGTTGCGCACGCCGCCGATGAGGAGCCGTCGGGCAGTACCGCGTCGGCCCGCGCTCATGAGTTCGGCGCGGCGGTCAAACGCGACGCGAAATTGTTTGGAGCCTCGGTCAAGGAGGGCGCGCATCGCGTCGGGGTGGCCGCGAAGGCCGTGGGACACGAGATTTCCACGGCCGCGAAGCGCGGTTCCGCGGAGACTCGCGCCGCCCTGAAAGGCGAGAAAGGGCAAACGCCTGGAGCGGCGACGCGTTGAACTCGCCGCTGCGGTTTCTGGGACTATGCTATGTCTAGTACATTGCCCCGGATCACCAGGAGAAGCCGTGAGCGTCACCGATCTCGCCGATTGCACTGCCACCGAATTGCTTGCCCTATACCGCTCCGGTCACGCCTCGCCACTCGAGACCACACGCGCAGTCCTCGCACGCATCGACCGGCTCAACCCGACCCTGCGAGCCTATAGTTTCGTCGCGGCCGATGAGGCGCTCGCGGCTGCCAAACTCAGCGAAGGGCGCTGGCTGCGAGGCGAGCCTTGCGGTCCGCTCGACGGCGTGCCGGCCTCGATCAAGGACCTGATCCTCACCCGCGGCATGCCGACCTTGCGCGGCAGCCGCACCGTCGATCCGCAGCAGTCATGGGAGGTCGATGCCCCCGCCGCGGCGCGGCTGCGAGAAGCCGGCGCGGTATTGATCGGGAAGACCACGACGCCCGAGTTCGGCTGCAAGGGCGAGACCAATTCGCCGCTGACCGGAATTACGCGAAATCCTTGGAATCCGAGCAAGACCTCCGGAGGCTCTTCGGGGGGAACGGCAAGCGCGGTGGCGGCTGGCATGGGCCCTCTCTCGGTCGGCACCGATGGCGCCGGCAGTGTGCGCATCCCCGCCGCATTCTGTGGCAACGTCGGCCTGAAGCCCAGCTTCGGGCGCGTACCCGCGTATCCCTTGTCTCCCTTCGGCACGGTCGCCCATCTCGGACCGCACACCATGAGTGTGCAGGACGCCGCGTTGATGCTCACCGTCCTCGCGCAACCTGACGCTCGCGACTGGACCTCGCTGCCGCCCGATGCACGCGACTACGGCATCGGGCTCGATGATGGCATCCGCGGCTTGCGTGTCGCCTGGTCGCCGACACTCGGTTATGCGCGCAACGTGGACCCTGAGGTGGCGGCGGCGTGCGCGCAGGCGGTGCGGCGCCTGGCCGAGCTCGGTGCGCATGTCGATGCAATCGATCCCGGGATCGAGGATCCGTTGGAGATCACGTGCGGACTCTGGTTCGTAGGCGCATGGACGCTGTGGAACACACTGACGGCGCAGCAGCAGGCGGTGACCGACCCGGATTTCGCCGCCGAGGCCGAGCTCGGCGCCGGCTTCAGCGCACTCGACGTGCAGCGGCTCGTTTTGCGGCGCGGAGCGCTTGGTTCACACATGCGCCAGTTCATGCAGCGCTTCGACTTGATCATCACGCCCACCGTGGCGGTACCGGCCTTCGAGGCACGCCCGGCCGGCGGGGGTGCGATGACGTCCGAGACCTTGCTGAATTGGACGCCCTTCAGTTATCCCTTCAATTTGACTCAACAGCCGGCATGCACGGTGCCATGCGGATTGACCGCAGCCGGTCTGCCAATCGGCCTGCAATTCGTCGGCCCGATGTTCGCGGACGCCCTCGTCCTGCGTGCGGCGCGCGCGTACGAAAGTCTGCGGCCGACCCTGCGGCCCGCGGTGCATAAAATTGAAAGGTGAATACTCCGAACATCATGTAATTATCTGATTATAAATGTAATACGGATTCAGAATATGAAGGCAACAGCGACCGTACAGCTCGAGAATGACCGGGTCATTGTGACCGAGTGGCGCTTCGCTCCAGGTGCGGAGACCGGACACCACGTGCACTCCCGCGATTACATCGTCGTTCCGCTGACCAGCGGGGTGCTACGGTTGGAAGAGCCCGCCGGAGCGAGGGAAGTGCATCTCGATGCCGGCTCCTCGTATGCCCGTCCTGCCGGGATCGCTCACAACGTGATCAACGCCAACCCCCATGAGTTTCGATTCGTCGAGATCGAACTCATTTGATCCGAACGCCGCAAGCGAATGCCGTCTAACTGGCGAGGTTCGCGCAATTGCCGGTGGCGGGTTTGCCCGCGAATCGCTCGCGAACCCAGGCGAGCTGATCGGGTGTCGACTTGTCCATCGTCGGATCATGATCGAGACCGGGATAGGAGCGGAAACTGAGCGCTATACCGTTGCTGCAAGCGCGCTTTGCCAAGGCGCGCAGCGGTGCGAGCGGCACCGTTTCATCCGCCTCGCCGGCGATCACGAGCAGGGGACCGCCAATCGGCGATCGGCCCAGCTCGTTGTCCGCAAAGAAGCGTCTCGCCGCCGGAGTCCGATCCCATCCGGGCTTCAGTACCGGCCCGACGGGGGCATTGATGAAGGCGGCATAGGCGTAATTCCAGCAGCCCTTGGTGGTCACGTCGGTGTAGCGCCTGAGCGCTTCGCCGACCAGCATGTCGGACGGCTGGAACGAGGGGGTGCGCACCTTCATTGCATACGCCATGTAGCCGAGATAGTAGGAGGCGGCGCTGCCGGGCTTGCCCATCCCGTCGAGGATCGATTTGAGATCGGCGGCACCGGCCACTGAAATGGCACCGAGATAATCGGCATCGTGCAGCGACCCTTCCATCTCCGCCACGCCCCATGCCGCAAGTCCCCCCTGAGAATGGCCGATGACTACCCAGCGCCGCCCAAGCGCGGGTACGGCGGTCCGTGCGGCGGGAACGGAATAAATCACGTCGCGGGCTTGCGCGGACTTGTTGACGTACTCATGAGGCCCCTCTGTGCCGAGGCCGTGATAGTCCGTGGCAACGACGGCAAAGCCCGCCCTGACCATCGGCATCAGTCCCTCCTCGCCATATTCCATGTCCTTCTGCAGCGACGGCGCGCATTGTCGGGCGACCCCGCTCGTGCCATGGGCCCAGGCGATCACCGGCCAACCACCGGGCGGTGCCTTCCCGGCGGGGATTAGGACGACGCCGGAAGCGGCCACATCCTTGCCGTCGGCGTTGAGCGAGTGATAGAGAATGCGTATCGCCGTGGCGCCGGTCGGCAGCGCGTACCCAACGCCTGCTTCCTGCCGCAAGAGCTCGCCGGTCGTGCTCCGATCGAGCGCCGGCGTCTCGTAGAAAGCGGTGCGCGGCAGCGCATCGGCTCTTTCCATGCGCACGGCCTCATCGATGGATTTCGGCAGCGGCGGCTCGTCGGCCACGACGGCCACGGACGACAACGCCGTGAGGCCGAACGCGACCACGGCGGCAAAGAGCCGGGGACCGAAACACCCCTGATGCTGGGGTCGACGCATGCGGGGCGCTCCTGAAGAGTGGGTTCGAAGAGTCTAGCGCGTCGCATCGTAGTACATTGGGCGTCTTTCGCGACGAGCGCATGCTCTTCTGGAGAATTTGATGCGATCTGCACAGATCTTTCAGCACCTGGGGAGGCAATGCCTCCTCGCGGCGCCGCTGCTCTTCACGGCAATCAGCAATGCAGGGGAGGCACCCGACATGTCGGGCGCGCAACTGTATCGCGAATTTTGCGCCAGCTGTCACGGCTTGCGGGGACACGGCGATGGGCCGGTTGCAGCAAGTTTGCGGCACAAGGTGCCGGATCTCACCGAACTCGCCAAGCGGCGCGGCGGCGTCTTTCCGGCCGAGGAAATTCACCGCATCATCGATGGGCGATCCATGCCTCGCGCTCATGGTTCGGCGGAGATGCCGGTTTGGGGATGGGAGTTCTATGGATACGAGGGGGAAGACGCCACGCGGCGCCGTCACGCCGCCGAATTGATCGATCAAATCGTCGATTATCTGCGCTCCATACAGTCCGATCATTGATCGCACGTTCGTGATTCACTTCGCAGCGCCGCACGCGTGAGCCCTGTGAGAATGCATCATGGCAGCACTCGCTTTCGTTCGGCAAATGCGCTCGACATTCACCGGGCGCCGTGCGACCGCGACCGCCCCCGCACCGCTCGGCTGGCGGGACTTCGAACGGCTCGTGGGTGAGGCGTTCCGGCATCGGGGATTCGCCGTGACGGGATTCGGTGCCAGCGTTTCGGACGGCGGGGTCTTGGGATTGGCCAAGAATGGCGAGCGTTTCCTGGTCCAGTGCAAACATTGGCGCAAGCCGCAGGTGGACGTCACTGCGATTCGCGAATTGAGCGGGACCATTCGGGCGGTCGGCGCGAATGGCGGCTACGTGATCACCGCCGGTCGCTTTACGCACGAGGCGCGCGCACTCGCAAATACCTGCCAAATAATCCTGATCGACGAATTCGGCTGCGATGCATTCATCGCCGGGGTCGGAGCGGGATAGCGAGAGTCGGAGCGGCCTACGGTCGGGTAGAATGCCGGCTATGAAGACTCCAAGGATAAAGTGGCTCGACAAGCCGCAAAAGCACGATTATCCCGCGGCGCAGTCCTATTTGAGTTTGATACTGAAGCCGCGGACGGCGAAGCGGCTGGTACAAGAATTAGCCGATACCGAGAACGTGGAATTCGCGGCGAAGGACATCATCAGAGCTTCGCAAGTGCCCTTGCTCGGCCGCAGCGACAGCCACGTGGCGAGCTCCCGCAAGCTCATCATTCTCAAGCAGCCGATCTCGCCGCTGCTGCTGTGTCGCGATCCCCGGCACGGCAAGCTGATCATTGCCGACGGCTATCACCGGCTTTGCGCCGTCTACACGTTCGACGAGGACGCGATGATTCCGTGCCGGATCGTCTGATCCATGGAGTTGGCCGAGCGAAGCCGCGCCGGGTCTCAATCGCGAGGCAGGGGTGCGGCGAGGTAGCAGCCGAACTCCTTGGGAAAGTCCACCGACACACGCGCGTGCACCCGCCCCTGGCGGTCGAGAAACTGCGCGTGGTCGCGCAACGGAACGAATGCTCCATGCCATACGTTCGGATGGATATACAGTCCGCGGCTGCCATCGCACCAGAATGTCCGAAAGCGCTCGGGCGTCACGTCATCGCCGGGCAGCGCGAGCGGTACGACGAAACTCTCGCCGTGCAGCGGAAAAACGAGCTGCCCACCATCCGGGTGATAGTTCGCGCGCCAGATCAGCGCACGTTCACGTCTGGTCGTGGCGCCGCCGTCCGCGGCCTCTTCAGGCCAATTGCTCCAGCCGAACAGGTAGCTGTCTCCCACCGCGTTGTTGCGCGCATACAGCGTTTCGCCCTTCCACCAGAATTCGAATACACCTTCCGTGACGCCGCCTTGATTGCCGGAATTCGCGTCGATCTGCCGCCAGCCCTGCGCGGGCCAGCGCACGATCTCGATCGGAAAATTATGCGGATCATCGACCAGGGTACCGTAACCCATCAAGCTGCTCTCCGAGGCGGCGATCAACGGCGTCTCGTACACGCGGCGCACACCGGTCGTCGGCCGGTACGCAATGTCATCTGAGTCAAATTCCATCATCACCCATCTCCACCGCTTCACGCGACCCCGCAAATGATAGCGCGAATCGGCGCGACCGTGATTCTCGCGATGTTCGCGGTTCTTCTTGCGCCGCGGGCGCCGCTCGAGGCGGCCGTTCGCGTGGTAGTCGGTGTCACTCCCATCCCCGACGGAGAAGCGAGAGCGCCGGGCGATATCACGGTCATCAATGAGAAACTCGCCTTCGCCATAGCCGTTGAGTCCTCCGTGCCCTACGGTGTCCCGCGCGGTGCCATCATCGACGTTGCGCCGGTACAAGACGGCACGATAGGCCGCGACCGGGTCGTGTTCGCAGATTTCATACCGAACAATTGGTCGGCGTGGCCCAATCGCCATCAGCAGGTCGACATCATGGAGCGTGGACCGGACCGGGCGGTGATTCGATCCGTTCGGGATTGGGGCGAGGTCACGATCGACACCCTGTATACGCTCGAGGCCGGTGCCGACCACGTTGAGATCCGAACCACCATGCGCAACGGCGGCGCTGTCGCGCTGCCTGATCTGCTGTCGGGGTTGACGCTTTGGCCGAAGGGCGGGTTCCTGTTCGGCGTTCCGGGTCTCTCCACACTCGAGCGCGGCGCGACCGTGGGAGCGCTCGCCGATCGGGTGGTGGCCTACGATCGCGATTGGAGTATCGCCTTGCATGCGCCATACCTGGACCACATCGCTCATGGATCGCGCGATATGTTCAGCAGGCACACGCTCGCGCCCGGCGCGAGCCGAACGTTCGAGGCGTGGCTGCAGGTCGGAGCGAGCGGCGATTTGGCTCCGGTTGTGCGCGCGGACATCGCGCTTCGACATCTGCCCGCGGGCACGCTGCGTGGTGTGGTGACCGGTTCCCGCGGCAAGCAAGTCGAGGGGGCGGTGGTGGTGGCGCAGAAGCACGGCAAACCCTATGCCTGGGTATTGAGCCGTGATGGCTCGTACCAATTGACGCTGCCGGTGGGCGAGTATTCGCTTTACGCGACCGCCGCTCAACGCGCCCAGAGCAAGCCTGCTTTCGTATCGATCGCGGCGGGTACCGAACAAACCCGGGATTTCCATGACGTCGCGGAAGCCGGCCGGGTCCACTTTTCCGTGGCCAGTGTCGACACCGGCAAGCCATTGGACGCGCGCATCGCCATCGTCGCTGGGCAGCGGCCGCTCGTGCGGTTCCTCGGGCGAAGTGATTTTTTTACCGAGCTCGATCGACGAGGGCAGGCGGATATTGTGCTCGCTCCCGGGGACTATCGATTTCGTGTCTCCGCCGGCGGCGGTTTCCTCGGGCCAAGCCGGGAGGAGACGCTGTCGATCGCGCCCGGACTCGATCGGATTGCGGCCGTCAAGCTGACTCCCTGGTTCGATCCACCGGCCCGCGGCTGGTACTCGGCCGATCTGCATCACCACGCCGATCAGGCCGAAGCGGTCACGCCACCCGCTGATTTGGCGCGCTCGCAGTTGGCGGCGGGGCTGAATTTGTTGTTCGTCAGCGATCATGATTCGACCGTCAATCATCAGACGCTGCAAGGCATAGCCGACCGCCGCGGTATGGCTTTCATTCCTTCGCTGGAGTTCTCACCATCCTGGGGACATTTCAACGCCTATCCGCTGGCCCTCGGAGCCAGGCTCGCAATCGATCCGAGTGTTGCGACGATCGATGATGTCTTCAACGAGGCTCGCCGACTCGGCGCGCTCGTGATCCAGGTGAATCATCCCTTCATACCGTACGGGTATCTCACCAGCGTCGAAACGGGGGTCGCCCCCGGCGGTTTCAATCCCCATTTCGATCTGTTGGAACTGAATGCAGAGGCGCCGGCGGATGACGCAAAAGTGCTGCACTTCCTCTGGAAGGCCTGGAATGCCGGGAATCGCTATTACCTGGCGGGCGGGACGGATACGCACGATGTCTGGCAGGACGAATCGGGGCGCGTGCGCACCTTTGCTCACATCGAGGGCCCGGTGAGCGCGATGAGCTTTGCGCAGTCACTCAAAGCCGGTCGCGCCTACGTTTCTCACGGGCCATTGATCTTCCCCTCCATCCTGTTTGGCTCGGAACTGCAATTGAAGCCCGGCGGGCGCGCGCCGCTCGGCGTCGATTTACAATCCGTGGCCGGCCTGAAAAACGTCGCACTGATCGGAGCCGGTGTCGTCCTGGATCGGCGTGCGTTTGCCGCGGCGCCGCGCGAAGCGCACGTCGATTTTACGTTGACGCCGGATCGCCCTTGGTATGCATTGGTGGTGGAGGACCGGCACGGCCGCAAGGCCTACACCGACCCGATTTGGATCGCGTATGATCGGTAGCGCATTGGCGGGGGGCTCATGAAGAAGCTCAAACACGAGGCGGAATTGTTCAAGGCGGCGCTGGCGGCCGGCGTGCAATATGCCGAGGGACGCGGTGCGGTTGAATTCGAGCCGACCGACTCGGCGAGCGACAAAGCCCTGTACGTCTATCGCCTGCTCGTTCACGACAAGCTCATTGCGCCCATGCCCGAAGACCAAGTGGCGGAGAAATCCATCCGGCATCGTCTCGCGACCTGGTATGCGCACCAATTGCCGAAAGGGCATGCACTGTTGGACTAGAGCGACGGGCGCGCGCTTCTGACGTTCAGTGTCGCACGGCTGGGGCGGCGCTTCGTTCCTCGTTCGGGTCCGCCGCCGCAACCAACGCGGCGCAATCCGCATTTTCAGCGTGGCCGGGATCGATCACTTGGAGCACGCGCCGCGAACCGATGTCGACTTCCGGATGGCTCAACGTGCCGCGCAGCAGTACGGGCGATCGCAAGCGAAACAACCGCAATTTCTTCGGCTCGCCGCGGAAGCTTAAATCGAGGGCCTCGGAGTCGAGGTGGATTTGTCCTTCGCCCACGATGAGGACAGGGTCGGTATCCAAAATGAAGCGCTGCGCGGTGAGGATACCCTCGTCCGCCTCGAAAGCGGCCACGCCGCATCGGATGTTGGACTCTTGCATGCTCTTGGTGAGCAACAGTCCCAGCCCGCGAAGATCGATGCCGGTCATTTCCGCCAGCGACTCGCGAATGGCTCCGTGCGGCAGTACGGCGGTCAAGGTGCCGCTCGCGCTGGCGGCGAGTTGGTGGAAGGAACTGCCGCGGCCGGTGACGACCAGGTGTGCACGAAGCGGGCCTTGAAAGGGCGGCTGGTCCGTATTTTGAGATCCGATTTGTCCCAGTTGTAAATCGCTGACCTTGAGGTCCAAGTTATCCTTCGGAATCGGCGGCCGCGCATCGAGCGTCGCATGGGCAATGAGTTTGCCGCCGAGCACATCGGCCGATAGCGGGTCGACCTTGAGCACACCATGCTCCATCCTCGCCTTCGCGGAAAGTTCATCGAGCGAGACACGGTCCACTTGAAGTCGATGCGCATGGAAATTCCCGATCGCATCGTCGGCGCGAACGATATCCGGATTGAGCGCGGCGTCGGATAACAACAGGGGTGGATCCGTCCGGGAGGCATCGACACGGCCCGCCGCGCGGGCGCCAAGATCCGACAGACGTACGAGTTGCGAGCGCAAATCAAAGTCGATCTTCGCTCGTCCGCTCGAGGAATCAATTGTCACGCTGCCTTGCATGTCGCTCTGCCCGGAATGGGCGATCAGCTCAGTGAACTTCGTCTGCTTGCCCCGGCGGGCAAGTTTGCCGGAAAGCCGATATGCGCCCGTATCGATCAGCGTGACGCCCGTCAAATAGAAAAGGTCCTTGAGATCCTGCCCTGCCGCGTCGAATGACGCATCGATCAGATCGAAGTCAAAAGGCCGCGGCAGCAGGCCATGACCGCTGAGGTGCGAGCCGCTCGAACGCTCGGCGAACACGAAGTGGTAGGGGGTCTTGTGACTCGCGGTAGTGAGCGAGTCACCGGTCACCTCGAAAGATGCCTCCCGGCCGTTCAGCATGCCCGTGCCGGAGAGCCGGACCGCTTGCGAGGAGTCTTTGTTGTCAATGACCTGCCGCGCTGAGACGTTGCCCTCGAACTCGAGGTGACGCAGGCGGTCATCGAGCACGACGTGCGCGTCCGGTATCGACAAGTCGCGCAGAATCGGCGACTGCGTGTTGTCGCTCGTGTCCGGATCGGTCAACTGCCAGTTGGCATGGCCTCTGGAGTCTCGCACCAGATGGAAGTTGGCCGCTTGCATTTCCAGCCGTACGATGCCGATCGTTCGGCCGATCCGCGGGAACTTGGCCACCACCGAGATCTTCTCGGCTTCCGCCGTGAGTCCGGACGGCATCCATGGCGGGTTGCCGATGACGACACGTTCTGCCATCACGCTCGGGTGCGATGAGAGGAGGTGCACCTCGAGCTTGCCGTGGACCTCGATCGGACGGCCGAGGTGTGCGGCCAGAAGCCGAATGAAGGCTCCTCGAAAGTGGCCGGCGTCCACGGCCGCAACGAGTCCGACGAGCGCGCCGATTACGCCGATCAGGACCGCGGCCGCCGGGATCAGCCCGCGCCGAATGATCGACGAAGCTTGCATACGCCATTAATGCACGAATGGGCGCGTTTGCAACAGGGGACGGGCGAGTGCTTGCGTCAGAAAAGCACCGAATCCCACGCTTCCGCGCTGCTTGGCGAAGTGCTATGGTCGAATGTCAGCGGGAACGGCACAGATGTACGATTTTAAGTGAGACCGCCTCATTGAGCCAAAATCAACCGATCGGGGAACTGCCGCTGATTCGAGAATCGAGCGACGGTATCGTGACGCTGCGCATGAACCGGCCGCTGCAGTTGAATGCTCTGTCGGAAGCGATGATTGATGCATTTCTGTCCGAGTTCGAGGCGCTTGAGGCCGATACGCAAGTGCGATGCGTGGTCATTGCCGGTGCGGGCAAGGCATTTTGTGCAGGACACGATTTGCTCGAGATGCGCGGCAATCGCCGCCTTCCGTACTACCAGGAACTGTTCGCGCGCTGCGCTCGCCTGATGCAGGGCATCCAGCGCCTCCCGGTACCCGTCATCGCCCGGGTGCATGGTATTGCAACCGCGGCCGGATGCCAGTTGGTCGCCAGCTGCGATTTGGCGATCGCTGCTGACTGCGCGCGATTTGCCGTCTCCGGTATCAACGTCGGCCTGTTCTGCTCGACCCCGTCGGTGGCACTGTCGCGCAATATCTCCTCGAAACGTGCCTTCGACATGCTGGTCACCGGCCGGTTCATCGATGCGCCGACTGCATTGGACTTCGGACTGCTGAGCGCGGTCGTGCCGACGGGCGATCTGGATGCGGCCATCGCGCGCACGACCGCGCAGATCGCAAGCAAGAGTCCCGCGGCCATTCGTTACGGCAAATCAATGTTCTACCGCCAGCAGCAGATGCCGGTGAGCGACGCGTATGCGTATGCAGCCGATGTCATGGCGCGCAACATGATGCACTCGGATGCGTGTGAAGGGCTCGATGCCTTCCTGCAGAAGCGCGCGCCGGTGTGGTCGAGCGCGGATGCCGATGCCGAGTAGGCGCGGATTTCTGCGCGCGGTGGCCGGGGGCATCGTGCTCGCCAACTCGGACCTGATGACGCGCCGTGCACAGGCGCAATTGCCGCAGGGAGCCGTGGACGCATCGGCGCGCGAAGCGCTGCCGGGCAAGCAACCTCTGATCAAGCGCTCGATCCGACCGCCAAACTACGAATCCCCGGTGGGATTCTTCGAGGATGCGATCACGCCGAACGATCGATTCTTCGTGCGCTGGCATCTGTCCGATATTCCACGCATCGACCCGGGTACGTGGCGGCTGCGCGTGGGCGGAGACGCCGTCGAGCGGGAATTCGAGGTGGGGTTGGAGGAGTTGAGGCGGGATTTCGAACCCGTCGAACTCGTTGCGGTTTGCCAGTGTGCGGGCAACCGGCGCGGCTTCTCGGAACCGCACGTGCCGGGGGTGCAGTGGGGGTCCGGCGCCATGGGGAACGCGCACTGGAAGGGCGTACGTTTGAAGGACCTCCTGGCGCGGGCAAACTTGAAAAAGGATGCACTGGAGGTCGCCTTCAACGGCAGCGATCGCGGGCCGCTCGAGGCAACGCCCGCTTTTGCGAAAAGCATCCCCACCTGGAAAGCGATGGACGACAACACCCTGATCGCCTACGAGATGAACGGCGCGCCGCTTCCGCATTGGAACGGCTTTCCCGCGCGCATCGTGGTGCCGGGGTGGACGGCCACCTACTGGGTGAAGCAGGTGAGCGAGATTCGCGCCCTGACTCAGCCGCTCGCCGGCTTTTGGATGAGCACGGCGTATCGGATACCGAAGGGCAAATTTCCGGTCATCGACCGATTCAGTTCGCAGGAAACGGAAACAACCACGCCGATCACCGAGATATTGGTGAACTCTCTCATCACCAATATCGTCGATGGGCAGCGCTTTGCGGCCGATCGATCCATCCTCATCAAGGGCATCGCATGGGATGCGGGTTATGGCGTCCGCAGCGTTGAAGTGTCCGTCGACGAGGGGCGCAATTGGCATAGCGCGGATCTCGGAGCGGGCCAGGGCAGGTATTCGTTCCGCCCGTGGCAGTTCACGCACCTGCCGCGAGCGGCAGGTCGCCTTGCCGTCATGGCACGCGCGAGCGGGGCGCAAGGCACCTCGCAACCCTCCGATCTCATCTTCAATGGCGCGGGGTACCATAACAACGTCGTGCAAAAGATCGTGCTCGAGATCCTTTGAGATGGCGGGTGTCGGCATGACAAGGCAGTTCGCAGCGCTGTTGGTCCTGGTGCTGCCGCTTCTCGCGCTGTCGACGCGGGGCGGGGAACAGTCGGTCAAGCTTGCCGGCGGTACGCAGGCGACGCTCGTGCAACTGCGCTGCTCGACGTGCCACAGCCTGGATTACATCGTGATGAATTCGCCGTTCCTCAACCGCACCGCTTGGGAAGCGGAGGTGCGCAAGATGATGAAGGCGATGGGCGCTCCCATTCCGGAGAGCGATGTCGCTCCCATCGTCGACTACCTCACACAGTATTATGGCGGATAGTGCCTCGATATGACATGAAATATAATTCCTAACTAATTGATTATAAATAATGAGACAGAGTTACATGCGCCGCAGGCGTTCGGCTGTGAGCGGCATCAGTTCGGCGTGAAGCTGAACTTCTGACCGGCGACGACTGCGGTGTACATGAGGCCGCCCTTGGCGATGGTGAATACCGCCATCCCCTTCTGATAGCCGCCGCTCGCCGTGACGGCATCCTTCATTCCGCCACTCGCGCCCGAGGTGGCTCCGGTGGTGCCCGCACTCGCGGATGCCCCGGCGGTCACCGCGATCGCGCTCACCCCGGCGGAAAACTCGAACGAACCCGTCTCGAATTCATCGAGCGCTCGCTTATCCTCGAAGAAGATGATCTGGCTGTAGGCTTTGCCGCCCAACTGGAAGCCCGCGCTCAGTTGCGTCATCGTCGTGTCGCCCACGTACTTCTCGTGCACGAACACACGTCCCTTGCCGCGGGCACCTCCGACGATGAAGCCGCCTTCGCCCACCGTCGGAAACAC
Organism: uncultured Gammaproteobacteria bacterium; assembly: GCA_963843295.1. Lineage (GTDB taxonomy): Bacteria > Pseudomonadota > Gammaproteobacteria > Steroidobacterales > Steroidobacteraceae > Bog-1198. The sequence goes on from CAWJJP010000013.1 coordinate 429,105, forward strand.
GGCGTAGGCATAGCACCTCGAGAAAAACGTGGCGCTATCACCCGCGTTCTGGAAGAGGGCGACCGTGTCGGAGTATTCGTCCGCGTATGCGCCTCCAGCCAGGAGGAGGAGGGCGAAGGCGAATAGGCGGGTGATGATATTCACGTGGATGGTTCCTCGGACTCGGTGAGCGGCGCGCTGGCGGCCCAAGCCGCCGCCCCGCAGAATACACTCCCGCGAGATGATTCTGCCGTGTAATCTTGTCGCGTCACAGGCCGAGCAACGCGGCGGAGGAGAGTTCAGATGTTCAAACACGCCCGCACCTTGCTGCCGTTCCTGCTGTTGCCATCGCTGACGCCGGCGCAGGAGGTCATTCGTCACCCGTTGCCGAACGGCAGCACGTTCCCGATTTCGGCGGCGGTGGAAGTGCCTCCCGGCAAGACTCTGGTCTATCTGAGCGGCATGGTTCCACCCGTGCTCGACACGAAGGCGGCCAAGGACAGCATCGCCGCCTATGGCGATACCAAGCAGCAGACCGTCGGCGCGCTGACGATGATTCAGAGCGCGCTCGAAAAGCTGCACCTGAGCATGGGCGATGTGATCAAGATGCAGGTGTTTCTCGTCGGCGATGCGGCGAAAGGCGGCAAAATGGACTTCGAGGGATTCATGCAGGGCTATACGCAATTCTTCGGCACCCCGGCTCAGCCGCATTTGCCGGTGCGCTCCGCGATGCAGGTGGTGGCGCTCGCCAATCCTGGTTATCTGGTCGAGATCGAGGTGACGGCGGTGCGCCCCTGAGTCAGGCACCCGGCTTGCCGGCGCGCGCCGCCGTCGGGCCCTGAAAGTCGCGCGCCGCGGCGAGGATCCACTCGCGAAATTGCGCCACTTTGGGCAGTGCCAGGTAACTTCGCGGGCACACGAAGTAAAACGACATCCCGTACGGTAACGCCTCTTTGCTCGCCAGCCGCAAAGTGCCCCTCTGCAGGGAACGTGAGGCGACCGTCCAGCGAGCAAGCGCAAACCCGAGCCCCTCTTCAGCGGCGACCATGAGCCCCGCCGAGTCATCGATCATTGGTGGACGAATTTGCCAGGCGACCTCCTCATCGGTCTGCTGCCATACGCGCCACGGCGCATCATCGCCTTCCAGCAACGGATATTTGCTCAGGTCCGCGCCGCGCTCGATCATGCCATATTGTTTGATCAACTCCGGCGTGCCGACCGGAACGATCCAATCATCGAGCAGCTTCTCGCTGTGCAAATTCGGATAGTCGCCGCGCCCGAACCTGATCGCGACGTGAATCGCGGCGCGCGAGAAATCCACGAGCTCGCGCGATGTATGAAAACGCAATTCGACGTCGGGACACTGGCGGCGAAACGACCGGATCCGCGGTAGCAGCCAAATTTGGAGGAACGACGTGAGCAAGCTCACCTGCAACGGCCCGCCGCGACCGTGCTGCTTGATCAAATGGACCGCCGACTCGAGCCGGTCGAGTCCCGCTCGTACTGCGGGTAAGAGCTCGAGCCCCTCTTCGGTGATTTCGACCCGCCGGCCGTTGCGTCGAAACAGCGGCACCTGTATGTACGACTCGAGTGCTTTGATCTGCTGACTGACGGCGGCGGGCGTGACGTTCAAGGCGTCGGCGGCGGCGGAGAAATTCAGCCGCGTTGCGACCGCTTCGAATACACGCAAGGCTCCAAGGGGCAGTCTGTCGTAGGCGGATGGCACGTCAGGTTCTCCTCATCACCACAGCAATCGGCGCCGTCTGGGTCAGCAGCTCGATGCCGTTGCCGCCGGCGCTGCGCTGCCGCAACGAAGTGCGATGGTTGCGCAGCATAATGCAATCTTTCCCGCGCCGCGCCGGTCTTGATTACAACGGTGGAAACTTCGAGCAATCGACCGATGCGATCAGCGATTCCCTCATCCCTCCCTTCATGCCTCGCGGCCGGTGCCTTGCTGTGCCTGGCAGCCACGGCCGACGCGGGCCCCGCGGTGGTCGAGTTGTTTACATCCGAGGGTTGCAGTTCCTGCCCCCCCGCCGAGGCATACGTGGGGGAGTTGGCGCAGCGCGGGGACGTTCTCGCGCTCACTTTTCATGTCGATTATTGGGACGATCTTGGCTGGCGAGACCGTTTCGCATTGCCGTCGGCGGTCCAGCGTCAGCGTGCCTACGCAAAAAATCTCGGTCTTTCCTCGGTCTATACGCCGCAGGTGATCATCGACGGGCATCAGAATTTCGTCGGCAGCGACCGTTCCGCGATCGGCAAGGCGCTCGCGCGGCCTCGCAACGGCGCCCCGATCGAGCTGTCAGTGCAGGAGGGCGAACTGCGCGTCGCATTGGCAGCGTGGCAGGGGGGAGCGGAGAGCGAGGTGCTGCTCGTTGCCTATCAGCGCACGGCCGTCTCGCCGATCGCACGCGGAGAGAATGCGGGGCGAACACTGCGGGAATTCAACGTGGTGCGGGAATTCCGCAGTCTCGGCCGTTGGCAGGGCCTGCAGCAGGAGTATCGCTGGCGGCTGAGCTCGCTGCCCGCGGAGGTCACCGATGCGGCCGTCGTCGTACAGGCTGTGGGGCAGGCAGCCATCATCGGTGCTGCGAGCATCGCCGTGCATTGACGGCCGTTTGATAGCACAAGCGCTCCTTTCCCGCTAAGATCGAAGCCCATAGTTCAGGGCAGGCACCTGAGCCCCCAGCCTCGGACAAGGTCTGCGATGCGTCCTGATCTGCCCCTCATGCGCGGCGGCCGTCATTTCGGCTGGCGCTATCTACCGTGGTTGATACTGGGGTATGTCAGTCTTTACGCGGTCGGCTACCTGTCCAAACCGGTGCCGGCATCCGCGGCGATCTGGCCCGCGGATGCGCTGAGCTTCGCCGCCTATGTGCTGTTGCCGACGCGCCTCTGGCCGCTGGTCGCGGGCGGCATGATTGCGCTGGAATTTGTCGCGGTACCGCTGCTGAACAGCATACTGAGTCAACCGCCGGAGAGCTTGTCGGAGACTCTCGGCTTCGCGATCGCCAACGTGCTGACCGCCGCCGGCCCGGCGACCCTATCCCGTCTCTTGGGGCTGATCCGCCGGCAAGGCTCGCTCCATTTGGTGATCTCGCCCCTATGGATTATCGCCATGTTCGCCGGTGTGCTGCCGGGCGCGCTTCTTGGCGCAGCGACCCGCGCGCACGAAGCCGGTACGGCGCTGGTGCTCGCGGACGTGGGCCTGTGGGGCGTCGCATCGACGCTGACCATCGTCACCTTCGGACCGACCGTGTTCGGCATTCTGCTCGGTTTTTCCGAGCCGGCGCGGGCAGCGGCGCGGCCGTGGGAGGGATGGGCGGTTTCCTTTCTCGTGTTCGCCCTGTTCGTCTGGTTTATGCTCGTTCCCTGGCCGGAAGCGGACCAGCTGGTGGCCCCCATGCTGTTCGCCATACCGCTCGTTTGGTTGGCGCTGCGATTCTCGGCACGGGCGACCAGCATCGCGGTGGCAACCGTAGCCGTGGGCGTTGTGCTGCTGGCGGCGCATGGGGCCGGCGCCTCCTCGGTGGACTTGGCGAGCATCGAGCACTGGCGCGACGTGGTGATTTCGGTCGATATTTTCCTATTGATCGGGTGCGGTGGGGCGCTGCTCATCAATCTGATGACACTGCGGCAGCGCGCCTTGCACGAGGAACTGGCGCGCGAGCATGCGCAGCTGCGCCAGTACGCGCAAGCCCTCGACTTCGCCGAGGAGACTGCGCGGCGTGCCACCGCCGCGGATCTTCACGATGGGTTGGGCCAGGTGCTGGCCGGCCAGAGCATGACGTTGGCGGCGATGCGCTCGCATGCGAGTCACCCGCTTCTCGCCGCCTTGGTGGAAGAGGCCGCGGTCGCTTCGCGTGAAGCGCAGGACGGTCTGCGCATGATGATTCAGGATTTGAGTCCTCCGGAGCTCGAACACGCAACGCTTGCCGAGACGCTGCAGTGGCTGGCGGAGCTGTTCAAGAGCCGCTTCGGCTTCACCGTCAACTGGCGGATTGCCGGGACCGTGGAGCTGCGTCGCAACCAGCTGCGCCTCGTCTACCGCTGTATCCGTGAACTGCTCATGAATGCCCGCAAGCACTCCCAGCGACAGTGCGCCGAGGTGGAAGTCGAGATCACGCCCGCCTCGGTGGACATCACGGTCATCGACGAGGGGGTCGGCTTCGATGCGGGCAGCGACGCCGCTCTCTCGGCGCATCGGTTTGGACTCGCGCAATTGCGCGAGCGCGTGCGGACCGCCGGCGGCATTCTCGATATCGACACGGTGATGGGAGAGGGGTGTCGAGTGACGGTGCGCCTGCCCACGGAGACTGGCACACGCTCGAACGCATAAGGCAAGCCAGGCGGAGCGATTCGGAATCGCCGTTTCATGGACTGCCGGATGACCATCCGTTCGGACTGTGAGGGCGGCGGCGGTGCCGCCGCCCCTCGATCCGGGCCCTAAAACGGCAGTCCGTGTGCCTGCCCGCCCATGCACATGATCATGGGCACGGAGAGGATGAAGTTGATGCGCGATGCCATGCCCGCAGTCTTGCGCGCGGCCGCCTTCTCCTCATCGGTCGCGGGAACGATCCCGAGAATCTTCTTTTGGTTGGGCCAGATGAGAACCCAGACGTTGAACAACATGATCGTTCCGAGCCACGCGCCGACGCCGATCGCCCGATATCCGGGCTGCAGTGTGAAGGCATTGACAATGGCCCCCGCGTTGTTCTGACCGTAGCCGGTCATCAGATAGAGAGCGCCCGTCACCCAGGTGGCAACGGCTGCCCAGCGGAACCACAGAAGCGCCCTCGGTGCGATGTACTTCGAGATGCCCGCGCCGCCCGGCCCCCCCTTGTCGGCCGCAGCGACCGCAAGTCCGGGCGTCTGCACCACATTGAAATAATACAGAATACCGATCCACATGACGCCCGAGAGGATGTGCAACCACCGATCGATACGCACGGGATGGAATCCGGCACCCGTTCCCCACGCGCTGAGCCCTATCCCGATGATCACCGCGAGCACGAAAGCGGTCGTGATCGCCCCCTTGACGGAGTTGAGCGGATGCATAGTTATTAGCCCCCATGTTTGATTTTGATGTGAGGCGGACTCACCGTTCCTGCGCCCCGGCTGGCAGTGTAGCGCGGGCTGCGGCGGACCCCAAGCGGTCTTCGGTCAGTGTGCTGCGGCCGGGTCTTATGCCATCACCTGGCTGCGAGTCCGTGGCGTGCGCCGGCGGCAGCGGTTGGACCTCGTCGAACTTGCTGTAATCGATCGACAGGACACCGTCCTCGGTCTGCTCCAGGATGTCGATGAAGGCCTCGTTCCAGCGAATGGCCGTGCTCGGGTATTCCTCCCGGGCCATGAGCACTTGTCCGGTGGTCTCATCAGTTCCGCTGACGCTGAGAATGAACGATGCGCCCGCGTTGTCCAAGGAATCCGCGGTCTCCGCCCGCAGCGGGCTCAGCTCATCGATGATGTGCATGATGGTCCAGCCGAGCGCGAACACCGGATGCTGAGAGCGCACCAGCGACAAATCCGTGATGCGGCGGATGCGAAAGCCCTCTTGGGTGACCTCGTCGCGCACCATGCGAAGCTGCGCGGAGGCCTCCTGGACGACGTTCTGGCGCGCGTTGGCGGTGCGGAACATCAGCGTGAGCTTGCCGTCGAGCGTCCGCACTACCGCATATCTGGCGAACAGAAACCGTGCCCTGGGGCGGGAGAATCGCGCAAACATGAGGCCGGTGATGAGCGCGAGCATCATCAGGCCGACGAAGATCTCGATCATCGCCACGGCGTGGCCGTAGAGGGTTTGCGGGTGCATATCCCCGTAGCCCACGGTGGCGAGCGTCTCGACGCTGAAAAAGAAGGCGCCGAGGAAACCGGGTGGATTGAGATTGGCAATGCATCCGGGCACGGCGGCGTACAGGCAGCCGAAGATGACATCGAACACGAGGAAGAACGCCGCGATGGTGGCGAATGTCCTCGGCCAGCTCACCGTCATGAAAAAATGGTAGAGGTCCTGGAACACAGCCCGGGCGATGCCCTGGGTGAGCACCTCGCGCTGACCGATTTTAATGCGCCGGAGTCCGACCGGCTTCGAATGGTGAAAACTCGTGCGGGGGCGGGGCCGCTTCCTCGTGCGAGACTCGGTCGGTGGCATGGTCGGCCTTCGCGGCAGCTTGATCGTTGCGCGCAGTGTAACCGGGACGGTAGTAATCTGTGGGAATGCTCCGTCAGCGAGACGCTCGTGTGCGCAATGGACCGCGGTTCGGCAGTGCGGCAAAATGCCTCCATGCGTTTGCACGCTAATCACCGCGGGGGCGGCGCGCCATGGCACGTCTGATCGTCGTCTCGAACCGAGTTGCGGTACCCGGCCGAAACGCCGGGGCCGGCGGCCTTGCGGTCGGGGTACTGGCGGCGCTGCGCGGTCCGGAACGCGGGGTGTGGTTCGGTTGGAGCGGCCGCGTGGCTGAAACGCCGAGTTCCGAGCCCGAAGTGCATGAGAAAGACGGCATCCGCTTTGTCACCGTGGATTTGCCGAGCAGTCACTTCGACGCCTATTACAACGGATTCTGCAACGGTTCGTTATGGCCCCTGCATCATTATTTCCCCGGCGCCTTTCGCTACGATGCGGCCGAATTCGAGGCCTACATGGCGATCAACAAGTATTTTGCCGATGCGCTGGTGAAGCAGATCCGCGAAGGCGATGTGATCTGGGTGCACGACTATCAGCTCATTCCACTCGGCAGCTTGTTGCGCCAGGCCGGCGTGCGGGCTCCCATCGGCTTCTTCCTGCACATTCCCTATCCGAATATCGCGATGTTGCGTCTGCTTCCCACCTATGCCGAGCTGGTGCGCGACATGTGCCAGTATGACCTGATCGGCTTTCAGACCAGCGAGGATTTGGAGGGCTTCGGCTCCGCGGTGAAGGCGGTTTTTCGCGATGAGGCGCAGGTGGGCGAGCAGAACATCGAGCTCAATGGCCGCCAGATCGGCATCGGTGTCTTCCCGATCGGCGTCGACGTGGATTCGATCGCGCGCCAGGCCGAAGAGGCGGTCCGCGACGACGAACAGGTCAAGCGTCTCGTTCAAGGGCTGCTCGGCCGCAAGCTCCTCATCGGCGTCGACCGGCTGGACTACAGCAAGGGACTGGTGGAGCGCTTTACCTCCTATCGGGCGCTGCTCGAATCGACCCCGGAACTGCAGGGCAAGATCACGTTCATCCAGATTGCGCCCTTGAGCCGGATCAACGTCGCCGCATATGCTGAAATTCGCGATGCGCTGGAACGCGCGGCAGGCCACACCAACGGGCAATTCTCCGATACCGATTGGACCCCGGTCCGCTATCTCAACAAGGATTTTTCGCATTCCACGCTGAGCGGCTTTCTGCGCACCGCCAACGTCGGCGTCGTCACGCCGGTACGCGACGGCATGAATCTGGTGGCGAAGGAGTACGTCGCCGCTCAGAATCCCGAAGATCCCGGTGCGCTGGTATTGTCGAGCCTCGCGGGCGCGGCGCGCGAGCTCGGCGCCGCCCTCTTGGTCAATCCCTACGACAAGCATGCCGTGGCCCTGGCTCTGCAGCAGGCGCTCGCCATGCCGCTGGCGGAGCGGCGGGCGCGGCACGAGGAGATGCTGAAGGTGCTGCGCATCAACTCTATCGATCATTGGCAGGAGAGCTTCATCGCGCGCCTCGCCGCGTGAATGGGCGCCCGGGCACGGGCAGCGCTAGGGAGTGGCGGGGCTAATCGCTTATAGTGCTGCGCTCAGCCGATCTCCGGCAGGTAACCAAGGGCACGCACCGTGAGCTGGCGTAGTTGGATGGCGTTCGCAGCGCTCGGTGTCATTTGGGGGCTGCCCTATTTCTTCGTGAAGCTGGCGGTGCAGGAGCTCTCTCCGCTCGTGATCGCCTGGGGGCGCGTAGCGCTCGGAACCTTCATACTGCTGCCGATCGCGTGGAAACGCGGGGCGCTTCGCCCATTGGCGCACCATAAGCTCGCACTCTGCGCGTTTGCCCTGGTCGAGTTCGTCATTCCTTTTTCGGCCATTGCGCTCGGCGAACGGTGGGTGAGCTCTTCGGTTACCGGCATTCTGATCGCAACCGTGCCGTTATCGGTCGCAGTGCTGTCGCGTTTTTTCGGCGTGCACGAGCACCTCGGCGCTTGGCGGGTGACCGGCCTTGCGCTCGGTTTCATCGGCGTCGTGGCGCTGCTCGGGCTCGGCACGATCTCGGGCCCGATGGGATGGGCGGGCGTCGGATGCATGTTGATTGCCTCGGTCGGCTATGCCCTGGGCCCGTTGATCATCCAGCGCCATCTGCGCGGCCTCGACGCGTTCGGCCCGCTCGCGGCGAGCCTGCTGATCGCAAGCGCCATTCTCGTCATCCCGGCGCTCCTCGCCCTGCCGCATCAATGGCCGACCGTCGTTGCCGTCACGTCGGTGGGAGTGCTGGGCATCCTTTGCACGGCCTTGGCGATGCTGCTCATGTTCTATCTCGTCACTCATGCGGGCCCGTCACGGGCTTCTTTGATCACGTACATCAATCCTGCGGTCGCGGCGCTGCTCGGCGTGGGATTGCTGCATGAACGGCTGGGGTCCGGGGGGCTCACTGCCTTTGCGCTCATTCTGCTCGGTTCGTGGTTGGCCAGCCGCGGCGGCCCGCCGCAGATCGTACGTCGCGGGGTGGCATGAAACGCAGACCGCTGCGGTGGCGCCGCGTTGTCGGAGAATCCCGTGCTGCTCACGAGCCGTGTTCGCGGAACAGCACCTGGCGGTCGATCACCCGGATTGCCGATTCGTACCATTGCCACCGAGACACGGTCTGGCGCGCTTCGACCAGATAGATGCGACGCTTGAACGCAGGGTGCTTCGGGCACGGCATGAAGCTCGCCGCGATCCAGGTACGTGCCGACGTGACGGCGCGACAGATAGCCGCAGCCGCCGTTCCTCAGCAGGTGATCGACCGCCCAATCGGAGGAGGCGATGGTGAGCGGCAGAGGTCGTCTCGCCCGGAAATGCGGAGGCGTGCTGACGCCTGAACTCATCGCCATGGTCGACATAGACGTACGCGGCATCGAGCGCCGCGGCGCTCGCCGCAGTGCTCGAGACCAGGATGAGCTCATCGTCCATGAGCACGCGGCTCGCGAAGTCCTCGCCCGCCTGCGGCACGTAGCAAAAAGCGAGATCGATGAGACCGGTGTTGAGCCATCGGTCGATCTGCTGCTGCGCGCCTGGCCACAACGCGAGGGCGAACTTCGGACACGGTCGCGGCGGACGTGGTCGAGGAATCCTGACCGACCCCGCGCCACAGATCGAATTCCAGCCCCACATTGCATACGCCCTCGAAGCCCTTCGGCAGAGACACTTCATAGCGCGCCTGGCCCCACAGCTGGACCATCACTTCCGCGTAGCGCTCGAACTTGAACCCCGATGAGGTGAGCTCCGTCCCGGACTTGCCGCGGTGGAGAAGCTTCTGGCCCATTTCCGTCTCCAGGGCATTGAGCCGGGCAGTAACGGTCGATTGGGTGACGTGCAGCCGACGCGATGCGGCCACCAAACTCCGGGTCTCGATCACTTCTAGGAACGTACGCAGCTCTTCGAGGTTCATAATTCGATAATATCGAACTTAATGGCAAAAATAATTTGATTTTAAAATCATACATGGTCCTGGCAGGCTAGCCGTACCGAAGGGCCGTCCAGTCCATGGAATTCAATCACTTTCTCTCTGCCTATTACCCCGATACCGCCTACGGCGGTGACCGGCTGTACGCGGACATGCTGAGCCAGGCGAAGCTGGTCGACCGGCTCGGCTATCGCGGCGTGACGATCCCGGAGCATCATCTGATCAACATCCTGCTGATTCCGGACCCGCTGCAGTTCGCGGTGAAAGTGGCCGCGGTCACGAGCCGCATCGAAGTCGTGACTTCGGTCTGCGTGCTGCCGCTGCACGACATGCGCATCTTCGCCGGGCAGGCGATTCAGGCCGACATCCTTGTGCGAAGGGCGACTCATCCTCGGCGTGGGTCGCGGCGCCTTCGCCTATGAGCTCGCGCGCATGGGCAAGCCCATCGAGGAATCGCGCGAGCGGTTCGACGAGTCCTTGAATGTGCTGATCGCGCTGTTCACGCGCGAGAGAGGTGTCGTGGGAGGGCAAGTACTACCGCTTTGCGTCTGCTCACGGTGATGCCGCGGCCGGTCAGCAAAGCCCATGCCGCAGATCATGGTGGCTGCCCTGGCGCCGGAGGCGATCGAAGCGTCCGTGAAGCGCGGCTTCCACATTCAGACGACGCCGCTCGATGCCACCGTCGCCAGGATGAAGGAACAGGTCGGCGCATTCATGTCCGGTAAAGCCTCGCTGGGCGAGGCCGGGAAGCATTTGCGCCTGCGCATTGTCCCGCGTCTGCTGCGTGGCGAAGGACCGGCCGACGCCGAGCCGCAAACTCGCTCTCGCCTATGCAGTACTACGGACGATTTCACAACGTGTTCACCGGTCCCGGTATCGTCGAGCGCGGCGCCATCAAAGCGCTTCCGTTGCAAGCAGATCACTGGACGAATTTCAGGCAGAACATCATCATCTGCCCGCCGGCGGAAATGATCGATCGTCTGAAGGTCTATGAAGAGCTGGGCGTCGACGATTTCATCATGAACGTCAACATCGGCCACAGCGCCGGGGAATCCCTGGAAAGCATCCAACGATTCGCGGCCGACGTCATGCCGTGGTTTCGGAAATCCGCGGCGGCACCGCGAAAGGTGCCGGCGGCCCGGATGACGCTGCGCTGCCGCGTATTCGGTCGAGGGCAGCGGGCCGCCGTTGATTCTCATTCACGGCATCGGTGCCTCCCGGCACAGCTGGGACGGTCTCGTCGCCCGCCTCAAGGGGCACTTCCGCTGCATGAGCTACGATCTGCGGGGCCACGGCAAGTCGCCGGCGCCCGCGCCCCCCTATACGCTCGACGACCTGGTCGGGGACTTGGAGGAGTTGCGCGAGGAACTCGGCATCGAGCGGGCGCACTTCGCCGGTCATTCGCTCGGGGGCATGATCGGCCCCGCCTATGCACGCCGTTATCCGCACCGAGTGGCGTCCTGGGTCTGTACAGCACTGCAGCTTTCCGGACTCCCGATGACAGCGCCAAGGTGCGCGGTGTGGTCGCCGCGATGCGGGTGGAAGGGATTGCACCGGTGCTCGAGACGCTGAAGGAGCGCTGGTTCACGCCGGAGTTCGCCGCCCGCTGCCCGCAGGTGATCCGGCGCAGGATGCAGCAGGTGATCGATACCGACAAAGACGTGTTCCTCAGCGTTTTCGACATCTACGCGCAGACGGAAATGGCACCGTGGCTTGCCGAGATCAGGGCGCCCTGTCTCGTCCTCACCGGAGAAAACGATGGCGGATGCAATCCTCGCTTGAACCGTCAGATCGCCGCCGCACTGCCCGATTCGCAGCTCGTGATCCTGCCGCAACTGCGCCATGCCATTTTGCTTGAAGCCGCGGACCTGGTGGCGGGCCCCGTATTATCATTCCTGCAATCGCATTGACATAAGACGGATTCGACATCTTTGTCCCCGCATAGAGACGCCGGTCACGGTTTGGTTCTACGTGCTTAGCCAATATCCTCGCCACACCCGCACCGTTCTTGGAAGAGCATTTATGGCTACGCCGATAAATTCGCCATTAACCCGGGAGATTTGGCATCTGAGCATCGATGACTTGCTCGCACCCCCGCCGGAAACGCCGCGGCTGGGTGGTGAAGGACCCTTCGTCATCAATTTGAGCGCATCGACGGCACCGATCAGTGTGCCCGTAACGGGCGTCGCCGGTGGTCAGGGACACGTGTATCAGTTACAGCGCCCGGAGGATGGGCGCATGCGCTATCGTTTGCGCCTGGGCCCGTTTGCCAAGGAAGAGGAAGCCGACGCAGTGCTCCTCAAGGTTCGGGAAGTGTACCCGAGCGCCTTGACAGCGACGGCCGGGCCCGATGATTTGCGCGCCATCGCGAACCTGCAGGCGAAGGCGGCCGCCCCGACTCTCAACGATCGATCGGCCACACCGTCGTCGCCGCCCACGAAGGCGCTCCCCGCGCCGCCTTACCGATCGCCGCGAATCCCGGTCCTATTGACGGAAGTCGTCTCGCGCAGCCCAGTCGCTGCGAGCCCGTCGAATGCGGCGTCATTGCCAGCGCGGGTCCAGTTTGCGCCGACGACGATAGCGCGCCCGAAGGGCTCTCCACCCCTTCGCGAGGTGCGACCGACCGAGCAGCGTGCCCCCAGGCTCGATAGCACTCAAACCATACGAGCCCTGACACCAATCGAACTCGAAGACGAAGACGCAATGCGCTGGTACGTCATCCAACTCGCGTCAACCGAGGAGGCGATCGACCCGGACACCGTGCCGATCCTCGATATCTTCAGCGTTTATCGTCTGTATGCGGTAGCCGGACTCGATCAAGGCCGCATCGTGCACGCGTTGCGCCTGGGCTTCTTCGGCGAAGAGCTTGCGGCGGCCGCGGTGGCGAGCTATTTGAGTGCTTACTACGAGAAGCCGAGCATCAAACGCGTCAGCGCCGCCGAACGCGATCGATTTGCCGATCAGCGGGTCGAGGCGCGCAAGGATGTCGGTGCAACCGGACGACACGCCGTGATCGAGATTACCAGCGAGCGGATCGCGAGAAACAACATCTCGGTGGTCAAAAGTGAAGCGCCGCCGGGTCCGCTGCTGGGACTGCGCACGGTGTTTCAAAAATAAGCCGGCGCTAGCGGACGTCGTCCGGCGCACGCTCAAGGGTACGCGAGGGCCGAATCGAGCGAAGGAAGGCGTGCATGTGGAATCGCGCCTGCGCTTCGACGTAGCGAAATTCGGCGCCCACGGGACACGCCCGTCGCGCGAGGCAGCCACGATCGCGGCACTCGGACCCCGCTTGACTCAGAACGTGATCGACGCATGCCTCGACGTCGAACGAACCGGCGCGAAACGCCCGCACAGGACAGGAGGACAAGCAAGGCTGCATCGCGCAGGCACTGCAAGGGCTGACGGGCGGCGCCAGGCTGGGCAGCCTGATCCGTCCGGGCAGAAGGAGTGCGCCGCGGTAGGCATGCCAGAGCCCCCATTGGGGATGGATGAGCAGACCGATTGGACTTCGGTACACGGGCTCGCTTCGGGCCGCGAGCCGCTGAAAGGGTGGTGCGGGGGAGGATCCGTTTGGATAGACGGCCGCCGCGGACAACTGTGCCGCCATCGAGCCGATGACGCGTCGAGACCAGCGATCGAGCGGGTCGGGCAACCCATCGCTCGCCTCCACGGAACCCAGGTATCCGGCCCATTGCAGGCTGCCGGTAAAGCCGAGGAGGATGATCGTTCCGATGCGCATCGCGGGCGGGAAAAACGCGAATTCTCCGGGCTCGGGATGGAAGGCACCTCGAACGGCAAGGCCGAGCGAATCTGCACGGCGGCAAAGCGTCTCGAAGAAAGCCTCACGACCCGTGTTAGAAGAAGCACTCACAACCATGCATCATAGCGGCATGCACCCCATTTTCATCAATGGCGCCTGGGTCTCCGTGCAGTGTCCGCCTTGCGAGGTCAGGAACCCGGCGACACTCGAGCTGCTCGGCGCGGTCCCGGACTGCGGGGTCGCCGAGGTCGAACGTGCGGTCGATGCAGCGCGCGCGGCGCAGACCGGATGGTGCGGGGCGCCGGCGGCGGACCGGCAGGCATTGCTCATCGAGATCGGTGCCAGGATCCGCGCGAGCAAGCCTGACTTCGCAGCCCTGCTGACGCGGGAGAGCGGGAAGCCATTGTGCGAGTCAGGGGACTGCATCGATGCCGCGGCGTCCGTGTTCGAGGCTTCGGCGGAATCCACCTTTCTTTTCAGCAGCGCGATGCGGCCGGCCGCGGGTGTCGTTGCGGTGAACATGCCATTCAATTTTCCGCTGCTCGCCACGGCGTGCGCAGTCGCTCCCGCACTGGCAGCGGGGAACACCGTGGTCTGCAAGCCCCCGGCGCAAAACCCGTTGACGAGCCTGAAGATGGCCGGGGTCTACGAGTCGCTGCCGCCGGGCGTCGTCAACCTCATCACCGGTGGTGCCGACACGGGGCGCGCGCTCAGCGGGCGCTCGGATGTCCCGATGTCGAGTTTCGCCGACGAGTTCGCGCTCGGTGCCGGCGACGCATTCATCGTGTGCGAGGATGCGGATCTGGATGTCACCGTGCCGGGCATCGCTTGGGCCCGACTCATGAACGCCGGACAAACGTGCCTGCAGGGCAAGCATATCTACGTCGAGCGCTCGATCGCAGCGGAGTTTGCCGATCGCATGCACCAGTGCGTGGGTTTTCTGGATGTCGATGATCCATTGAAGATCGCGACGGACCTCGGACCGCTGATTTCCCTCGAGGCTGCACACCGCGTCGAGGATCAAGTTGGACGCACGCTGCGCGAAGGGGCGAAGCTCATTCTAGGCGGCCGACGCTTTCGCCCCTCAGGTCTGCCGGGCCATTTCTTTCAGCCAACCATCCTGTCGAACGTCCGACCCGGTGGTGTCCCGGGGCGCGAAGAGATTCTCGGGCCGGTCATCACGATTTCACCGGTGAGCAGTGCGTCGGAGGCCATACGATGGGCGAGCCGCTCCCGGATGGATGTTCGTGCATCGATCTATACGAGTGACCCGCAGGCGGCGTTGGAGACCCTCGAGCCGGTCCAGCGGGGAGATTTCCGCATCAACGATCCGGTGGAAGATGAGCATGCGGGGCCTTTCGCCGGCCTGTGGCGCGGTCCCGCGGCTCGTCCGGCCGGTTTGAAGTGCGTACAGGTTGCCGCGAAGCTGGACCGAAGGCCGTGGTGGTTTCCATATCGCGATCGAGCCGCCGCATCCGGCGCGGGATGATGCCATGATCGTTTCAGCCGATTTCCTGAGCTACGTCCTTGGGCAACTCTCCGCGTTGGAGGGTCTCGCCACGCGGCGCATGTTCGGTGCCGTCGGTCTCTACGGCAACGGTGCCTTCTTCGGGTTGATCTCGGGCGACGTACTCTATTTCAAGGCCAGCGATGTCAATCGTCGGGATTACGAGTCGCGAAACATGAGCCGGTTCCGGCCCTACCCGGATCGGCCGCAGCTG
Source organism: uncultured Gammaproteobacteria bacterium (assembly GCA_963843295.1). Taxonomy (GTDB): domain Bacteria; phylum Pseudomonadota; class Gammaproteobacteria; order Steroidobacterales; family Steroidobacteraceae; genus Bog-1198. Next base: position 444,181 of record CAWJJP010000013.1, read on the forward strand.
AGCATGCGTTACTACGAGGTCCCGGCCGAGGTTCTCGAGGACGCCGAGGAATGCATTCTGTGGGCCAGGCGTTCGGTCATGATCGCGGCCTCGGAATCGAGGAAGCCTCCGCGCAAGCCGACGCAACGCATCCGCAAGCGAGCGCAAATAAAATCACGGAACCGATGACGGCCGGATGGGTATCATTCCTTGGCTCGCACGGGCGGTTCGATCAATGCCGGAGATTCGAGGTTCGTCGGAAACTCATCGCCGGAGGCGAGCGGGCGTTCGACGGCGTCCTCGAGTTCGCCGAGCGCGCGCAGCGCGCGGGCGAGGGCATCGAGCCGTGATCGCGCCGCGCTCGAAGCTTGAATATCCACATCGTCGAGATCGAGACGGTCGCTCGCGCCCGCCCGGACCGACTGCTCGATCGCCTGGCGTTGATCCTGGAGTAATTTCACACCACGTTCCGCCTCGGCTAATTCCTCCAGCGCCGCGCTATAGCGGGCGAGCGCGCGGCCACTTTTTGCGATCACTTGTGCCTGCGTTTCGAGGAATACGGCGGCTGCTTCCTGTCGGTGGGCTTCGGCCTCCGCAATGGGTCCTTGGTTCCGATTGAAGATTGGCACCACGGTCGACAGACCGACGGTGAAGAAGCTGTGCTTTTCTTCGTACGTATATCCAGGTCCGATGTTGATGTCGGGACGCTGCCTTGCGATCTCCAACTGCAACGCGGATTCCGTCGCGGCGTATTGCGCAAGACTCCGTCGAACGTCCAGGCGATTGAGTACCGCATCCCGCTGGATCGCCTCGAGCGAGAGGGAGTTCCGGGACGGGAGGGCGCTGAGGCTCTGGCGCGAAAATCGGACCTCGGCGAGTGCGACTTGCGGAATACCGATGGCGGCGGCCAATGCCGCCTTCGCCTCGGCAACATCGCCTTGAGCGGTGCTGCTCGCGACCCGTATCCTGGACAATTCGATCCGGGCGACGTCCAACCCGAGGCGCGGAAGCTCGCCGGAGGAGACCATCTGCTCCAGAATTTTCACTTGATCCTCGCGCACCGCTGCCTCCGAGCGAAGCACTGCGAGGACTTCGGCGGCGATGAGACATTCGAGCATCGCTGCGCGGACCTCGCTGTGTACATGCCAGGCCGCATCGCCAAGCTCGAATCGCGCGGCCTGGTCGAGGCTGCGAGCAGCCTGAATGCGATAGCCACGCTTACCGGCCGTTTCCACCGGGATCGACAAATCGAGCGTCAACAGGTAGGGACTGGGAATGCCCGGCGCAATGCTGAAGGTCGGGTTGGGGCGTGCGGCAGCCGTCACGAGCGCCGCCTGAGATTCCGCAATACGCGCCCGCGCAGCGTCGAGATCGGGATTGAAGTACAGCGCGGCGAGCGTCAAGGCCTGCAGGTCCCACGCCGGCGGCCAGGGAGAGATCGGATGACCCAGATGCTTTTCCGCGAATATCCGCAGGCCCGGGTCGGCGAGGCTGCGTGCTTCGAAACTCCCGGCGCTGTCAGCGGCACTCAGGGGGCGGGGCTGGTAGTGCTGCCCGGCACAGGCCGCGAGCAGCACGCATCCAAATAGCGCTACGATCGCGTTGCTGGTCGTGTTCATGGGCATCGCTCGTCGCAAGACGGGGTTTTCACTTCAGCACGCTGCATCGCGTGAAGCAATAGCCGCGAATCCGTCGGCCAGCCCGGCTCTAGTCGGAAGTTGCCCCGGCGAGGGCTTGTGCCGCGATCTCAAAGGAGCGCAGGCGTGCCGCGTGATCGAAGATCTGAGACGTGAGCATGAGCTCATTCGCGCCGGTGCGACGAATAAAGTCGCGTAGATCCGACTGCACCATCTGATGAGTGCCGGTCGACGCGCATGACAATACCTGCTCCAGGATCGCGCGCTCCTGCACCCCGATGCGGTCCATGTAGCCCTCCACCGGTGGCGGCAGTTGTGACGGGCGGCCGGTGCGAAGGTTTACGAACGCCTGCTGCATTGAGGTTGCCCGGAATTGGGCCTCCTCGAGAGAATCGGCGGCGAACACGTTGAATCCGAGCATGACGTGCGGTTTCGCGAGCTGCTGCGAGGGTCGAAATTTGGCGCGGTAGAGCGCCATCGCCTCCATCATTTGCGCCGGGGCAAAATGCGAGGCGAACGCAAACGGTAGTCCCAAGGCGGCTGCGACCTGCGCCCCAAAGAGGCTCGAACCGAGAATCCAAAGGGGCACGTTAAGGCCCGTGCCCGGTATCGCGCGCACGCTCTGGCGCGGCGATGCCGAGAAGTAGTCGGCGAGCTCCAATACATCGCGCGGAAACTCGTCCGCGTCCGACGCGAGGTTACGCCGCAGCGCGCGCGCGGTGACCATATCGGCGCCGGGGGCCCGACCAAGGCCCAAATCGATGCGTCCGGGATAAAGGGACTCGAGCGTCCCGAACTGCTCGGCGATCACCAACGGCGAATGATTCGGCAACATGATCCCGCCCGCACCCACTCGAATCGTGGAGGTGCCGCCCGCCACATGGCCGATGAGCACGGCTGTCGCCGCACTCGCAATGCCGGGCATGCCATGGTGCTCGGCGAGCCAAAAGCGCCGGTAACCCCAACGCTCGGCGTGGCGCGCCAAATCAAGCGTGTTGCGAAAGGAGTGGGCCGCGTCGCTGCCAAGCGTGATGGGCGATAGATCGAGGATGGAACATGGGATCATGGATGGATGATGGGGCCGGCATCCGACATGTCAACAGGCACCCAAGCGGCAGCGCATCCTCGGCCGCCAAACCGATCACAGAATTGAGGACAGAGAGGCTCGGGAGGAATGGCGGCGGACTGACACTATTTGTCAGTCTGTATCTGACGCGGTCACAAGCGCGTTGCCGCAATGAGCCGCACGTCTCTACGCGCAGACATCAGTTCACGGCACCGCTTTACAGAAGCGAGAATGCCGCGCATACCGCGAGATGTATCACGCTGCGGCGTGGCAACACCAAGCCAACATAGCCACACACGGGCAACGGCGCCTCGACCTCTTAGGATGCAAATTGATGAAATCGGTCAACGAGCTCTTGCAGTTATTCATGCGACAGGCCGAACTCGAGAACGCGATGAAGCGGCCGGGCGGCGCGCGCGTCATCGATGAGCAAGAACTGCATGCCGTGAGGCGCAGAATTGCCGTTTTCCCCGAGGCATCGCGTGCCGTCGGCCGGGCTGCGCACGAGGCTCTTTGCTCCATCCAGGAGCGTCGCGCGGGCGACGGGGATTCGAGTGCCGGTGGCGCTCCTGAGGCTCATCATGGCATGTGAGCTCGAGGCATCCGCAACGATGGTCGAACCGGAGGTTCTCATTCCCGTGAAGTGCCCGGTATGCTCGAGGGAGTCTCTCACCGGATTCCGCATCTCGGTGGCGGCGGACGCGTTGGAAAGCGGGCAGATACGTCTCTACGCGAACTGCCACGTCGTCAGTTGGGATGCGAGCGTGACGGAACTCGCGACAATACGCGCATACCTCGATGCAAACTGGAGCGCGAACCTGCAAGAGGCATGCAGCGATTTTTGCGATCTCGATGGACTCTTGGGGGGCAAGGAGTCATTCCCGGCGCCGTGAGGCGGACCTCAACCCGACCATATCGCCAACCAGGTGCAATAGAGAGTATCGTTCGATTTCGAGCGGGGGCTCGGTTCTGGTAACCACCCCGCCGAGCGTAGCATCCGGTTTGCGAACGAGCGAGGCGGCGTTTCGTGATTGATCCAGCGGCGCGAACGACCTGGCCGGCTCTCGATTGGCAACAGTGGGCCGATACGGCCGATACGCTGCATATGTTCACTCAGATCGTCGGCAAGACGCGCCTCGCGCTCACCCCTCTGCAAAACCACTGGTGGAACGTGCCGCTCTACGTGACCGCTCGCGGACTGTCGACTTCCGCCATGCCCGTACCGCAAGGCGGCGTTCTCGAGATCGAGTTTGATTTCACATCCCATCAGTTGGGATTTCGATGCAGCTCCGGCGAGAATCAGGCATTGCCTCTGCGCGCACAAAGCGTTGCCGAATTCTATGCATCTTACATGCGGGTGCTAAAAGCCCTGTCGGTGCCGATCCGCATCAATCCAGTTCCGGTCGAAGTGAAGGATCCGATCCGGTTCGATCAGGACAGCGTCCACGCAAGCTATGACCGAGATGCGGCTTCGCGGTTTTGGCAGGTACTAATCCGTGCCGACGCGATCTTCAAGCGTTTTTGCGGCGATTTCTGTGGAAAGATCAGCCCGGTACATTTTTTCTGGGGATCCTTCGATCTCGCGGTTACGCGCTTCAACGGCCGAAGAGCCGTCCTTCGCCCCGGAATGGATCGCATCCAGGCCGAGGCATACTCCCATGAGTGCATCAGCGCGGGCTTTTGGCCGGGCAACGGCGGCTATGGCCGGGCAGCCTTCTACAGCTATGCCGCGCCGGTTCCCGAGAGCTTACCGGCGGCGAAGATTGCGGGTGCCGGCGTCTTCAACCATGATCTCGGCGAGTTTTTGCTGAACTACGATGATGTTCGCCGCTCGATCGATCCCGGCGGGGCCGTACTCGAATTTCTCGCTGGCACGTATGCGGCCGCCGCTGACGCGGCCAAGTGGGACCGCTCCAATCTGGATCGTTGAGCGCCGCCGTCACCGGATCGACCGCAGCGCAGACTCCTTGCTCAATAGGGGGGCGGCTTTCGAGCGCGCTGAGTTTTGGCAGCCTCGGTCCACCAAGCCAGATCGTCGGCGAAGCTCGGAAACTCGGCCGTCAGTGCCCGACCGGCTTCGCCGAGGGGCTCGGCCGTCGGGCTCAAGACGGTGGCAATTGGGCCGACGGCGAGTGTGCTCGAAATGACCACCATCCCCATCTCGGAGAGGGTCCCGTGCCAGAGGAGCGCGGAGCGGACCCCGCTCAGCCGACCGCCGGAGTAGCTCGCAATAGCGGCGGGACGCCAGAACCACTCCTCGAGAAAATGGTCGGTGAGGTTCTTCAGACCGGGCTGCATGCCCCAGTTGTACTCTCCAACGACGAAGACGAACGCGTCCGCCGTTCGAATTTTCGCGGCGAGCGCCTCCATGGCGGCCGGAGCGGAACCAGGACGGTATTCCTTGTACATGCGATCGAGGATGGGTAGGCCGACGTCTTTCGCGTCGATGAGCTCGACAGTTTGACCCCGTGCACGAAACCCCGCCACGATGAAATCGGCCAGGCGGATGCCCATGCGATCGGAGCGGTATGACCCGTAAAACACCAGAATGTGATCAGCCATCCGTACGCACCCGTGAGCCAGCGATACAAGTCTACCGGATCTGATGCCTAACCCCAGGCCAGGACTCGGGGCTTGTCAAGGCGCCCACGTCATGAATGATTTACAATGTCTGTCAGGCTTGAAAGGACGGCTTTTGCACTCATACATTATGCCGGCGCGCGTGGAGTTCCCGACACGCGGAAACCCTTTTGGAGTAGTGAACATGGCGACCGGTTGGGCAGGCGATGGCGCGGTGCAAGATCAGATCGATGCGACGGTCAAGGACGCCATCAACCGGGTTAAGAGCCAATTGCCGCAAGGGCCATCCTTGGCACACTGCGCAGAGTGTGGCGGCGAGATTCCAGAGGCACGCAGAAAGGCCATTGCGGGCGTAAGACTGTGCCTGTCATGCCAGAGCGGGCACGATCGCGACATGGCGAAGTTCAGCGGCTATAACCGGCGCGGCAGCAAGGACAGCCAGCTGCGGTAGCCGCTTTCCCGCGATCAGCCCGGCCGCCTTGTGCTGATTGCGCGCTACTCCCCGACATTCCATTTCTCCATCGGGCTGTTCATGCAGTTATCGAGCACCACCGGTGCGCGATCGCCCGCCGATTTCGCGATCAGACATTTACCCGATTCGACCTCCTTGATCTGGCCGGTCGGTAGAACGTTGAAGCGCTGATTCTTGCCGTAGTGACATTGCCACAATTGCACCGGCGTGCCGCTTCCGGTCGCCTGGCTGCCGCGCACATCGAGGCAATAGCCGCCCAAGCCGACGAGCGCGCTTTGACCGTTGGTGTCGTGCGTCACCGCCCAACGTTGATTTTCACGTCCGGTACATTTGAAAAGATATACCTTGTCACCATCCTTCTCCCGCTGATCGAGACTCGCATCCATGCAGTACTGGTTGTTGCTACCTTGTAGTTTCAACATGACGTTGGCTCCGTAGCCGTGTGCAAGGCCGCACGCAAGAACAACGCCTGCAGCCACGAATGCCGATATTGCTTTAGCCATCTGATCTCCAATTCACATGAGTCGTTGCAGGCGCCCAGCTTACGAGAGGCGAGCTTCAACCAAAGTCCCCTTGTTCAACATTTGATGTCTCCTGTATTCCTACAAGCTGCCGGGCGCCACCGCGCTGCGGTCCGGGCATGGGGCCGGCTTGTGGATTCGACGGGTGTGTCTTAGGCTCGTTCCATGAGCAATCGAACATCACGTGCAGGATCGCAGGTTCCCTCGGTCGAATTGGCGGAATTGAAAGACGGCAAAGTCGAACGCATTTCCAGCAGGGATTTGTTCAAGGGACGTGTCATTTTGTTCGCACTTCCGGGTGCTTTTACACCAACCTGCAGCACGGCCCACGTCCCCGGTTACGTCGCGCGCTTGAAGGATTTTCGGGAGGCGGGGATCGACGATATCGTTTGTCTGTCGGTGAACGACCCGTACGTGATGGATGCCTGGCAGCGCTCCGAAAAAGCCCAGGGTATACGTTTCGTGGCGGATCCCTTCGCGGAGTTTACGCAGGCGATGGGAATGGCGGTCGATCATCGCGGGGCTTCCTTGGGCACGCGCTCGTGGCGTTATTCGATGCTCGTCGATGACGGCAGGATCGAAACCATGTTCATCGAGCCCGACGTTCCCGGCGATCCGTTCGAGGTGTCTGACGCGGACACCATGTGGAATTATCTGCGGCCGAATCAGAAGAGCCGGAGTTCAGCCTTCATGCTGGCCCGCCATGGCTGTCCCCACTGTGCGCGGGCGCAGGAGTTGCTGAAGGGCCGCGACATCACGTTCGAAGCCCTGTATTTGGGGGACGATCTGACGATGCGTGGTGTCAAGGCGGCATCGGGCGCCGCGACGGTTCCTCAAGTATTCATCGAAGGCAGGCTCATCGGGGGAGCCGATCAGCTCGAGTCATACCTTTCGCAACGCGAACCTTGACGAGCACAGCGGGCGCCTTCGACACCGAAAACCTATCGGGAGCTGGCCGTGTATTGTTCGATCCGTCCGTCCGCGGTCGATCGAACGATGATGTCGAGCGTCTGATGCGCAAAGGCGGCCTCATAGACTTGCGTCGCAAACCCTCCGCGCTGCGCCGATCTTTTCAGCTCGCAGGCTCACCGAGCGGGTTCAAGCTGGTTCGGTAGTCCTCCAGTGCCTGGGGGGTGAAATAGCTGCGCATCGCAAGCTTGACGCATCGGCTGATCGGCTCGGGACGGGTGCTTGGCACCCGGGAAATCTAACACAGGAAGAGCACTGCAAGGTTGTGAGAGGATCGGCATTGGGCGTGCCGCCAGAAAGCGGGTTCCATGGCGCGCCCTGCTTGACACAGGAGATGCATGACCATGAGCGAGATTCCCGGAATCGGGTACCGAGTCGGTCAATGGCTGCCGTCGGATCAGATCTTTCTCGATAAGTGGTTGGAGGCCATCATTCAGAAGACTCATGCGGAGCAGAAGCCGCTGCATCCCGTCATCGCGGATTTCAGGGATCTCATCGAGAGCGATCCGGAGATTTTCATGCTGTTCAACCAGATGTTCGAGCAGGTCCCGAGAAAGCCGCCGTACGACAAGGATCCCACCGGCAAACCGCAGGTGAGGAGCTACCATCACATGCTTCGGTTGCTGAACACCATCATGACGCAGGCTCCGGAGTTCAACGAGTCGGGTCTGGTCGGCTGTCCGATCAACACGGTGTTCGACTGGTCCATGGGAACCGCGGCCGGGCATACCGCGTTTCTGAACGAACGAGTGAATGCCGCGCTCAAAGAGGTGCTGAACGCGTGGGGTCGGTTCTTGAGCTCGAGCGAATCGACCTATGTTCTCAGCGAAAACTCCGTGGGGTGGTTCGGGAAATCCGCCCTCAAGGCGATGCCGAATTTCGATTTGCACTTCAAATGCGAGCCCGGACAACCGCATCGCGGATTCAAGTCATGGGATGATTTTTTCACCCGGGAATTCCGACCGGGAGAGCGCCCCGTCGCGCTGCCCGACGATGACACGGTGATCGTCAACGCATGCGAATCCGCGCCGTACAGAATCGCGCGTCACGTCAAGGCGCACGATCGGTTCTGGCTCAAGTCCCAGCCTTACTCGATCTTGCATATGCTCGCAAACGATCGGCTGGCACCTCTGTTCGTCGGTGGCACCGTCTACCAGGCCTACTTGAGCCCGATGAGTTATCACCGCTGGCACAGCCCCGTGAGCGGCACGGTGAGCAAGGCCTACGTCAAGGACGGCACCTATTACTCGGAGGCACCATCGGAAGGCTTTGATCCGGCGGGACCGAACGATTCACAGGGGTATCTCACCGCGGTGGCGACGAGGGCGCTCATCTTCATCGAGGCGGACAATGCGGACGTCGGCCTGATGTGTGTGCTGGCGGTGGGGATGGCCGAAGTTTCCACCTGCCAATTGACGGTGTATGAGGGTCAGCACGTGATGAAAGGCGATCAAATTGGAATGTTCCATTATGGTGGATCCACCCATTGCCTGATTTTTCGGCCCGGCGTAACTCTGGAATTCGATCATCACGGGCAGACGCCGGGAGTTCATTCGAAGAACATACCCGTCAATTCGCGAATTGCGAACGTGCGCAGATGTGCGCCTTGAATGTGCTCGGGCTGTCGGGCAGTTTGCGTGCTGCTTCGATCAACTCCGCGCTCTTGAGAGCCGCCGCGCGACTCGTGCCAGCGGATATGACGCTGCACGTCTACCAGGGCCTCGGCGATCTACCGCTGTTCAACCCCGACTGGGAGCCGGGCCGGCTCGCGGGCGTCGCGGCGCTGCAGCGCTCGGTATCGCGGGCGGACGCGCTCGTGATTGCAAGCCCCGAATACGCACACGGCGTGAGTGGGACCATCAAAAACGCCTTGGATTGGCTGGTCGGTCTCGAAGACTTCGCATCGACACCGGTGGTCGTTTACAACACTTCACCGCGCGCGCGCCACGCGGACTCAGCCTTGCGCGAAACGCTGAGGACGATGGCGGCCATCATCATTGAGCCGGCGTCCATTACGCTTCCGCTCTTGGGTGCCAACCTCGATGAAGACGGCATCGTGGCAACGCCCGCGGTGGCGGGGCCCATACGCGATTCGCTGGCCAACTTGTTGACTGAAGTGAATCGGCTGCACGTTGCCGAACCCGCCGCCTTTCCCGTTGGCTGACCGCCAGCGCTCCGGGGCAACTGGACAAGATGACATTGATATGGACGACGATTCGGGCCATTGTACGAGGCATGGATCGCGGGCAACCTGGATGAAGCGCCGATATGCAACCGCCGATGTCTTTACCGACCGGATGTTCGGCGGTAATCCGCTCGCAGTCGTCTTGGATGCCGCTGACCTGTCGACGGGGGAAATGCAGTCGATTGCATTGGAGTTCAATTACTCGGAGACGACCTTCGTACTGCCTTCCCGCCGCGCGACGCATACCGCGAATGTGCGCATCTTTACTCCGCGCAACGAAATTCCCTTCGCGGGACATCCAAACATCGGTACCGCCTTTTTGATGGCGCGTGAGAGCGCCTACCGGGCGGCGACAGCGGCCGGCCACTTTGCTTTCGAAGAGGCGGCCGGAGTGGTGTTGGTGCGGCTGATCGCTGAGCGCGGGGAGATCGTGGGAGCCGAATTGCAGGCACCCGAGCCGCTATCGCTTCGATCGCGCGTTGCAGCGGAACAAGCCGCAGCCTGCCTGTCATTAGCGAAGCAGGATGTGGAACAGACGCGACATGCCCCGCAGGTGGTCTCCGTGGGACTTCCATTTCTGGTCGTTGAGATTTCCGATCGCGAAGCGTTGCGACGTGCCCAGCCCGATGTGGCGGCGTATCGTAAGATATTCCCCCTCGATGGGGCGGACGCGATATTTGCGTATACCCGGGATGCTGGCGGAGATTTACACGCGCGTATGTTTTCGCCCCTCGATGGGATCGTCGAAGACCCCGCGACGGGCAGTGCCGCGGCGGCCACCGCGGCTCTCCTGACGACGCTCGCTGGCAATGCACAGACCGAGTGCTCGTGGCGGATTTATCAGGGCGTCGACATGGGTCGGCCGAGCCTGCTGGTGGCGAGAACGACTCGGCGAAATGGCGCCCTCGAGGGAGTTCACATCGGCGGCCGCTGTGTGGCGGTCATGGAAGGCAGTTTCGAGGCCTGACGCGTCCGGACAGCCAGCCCGCTCGGGAGCCGGCTGCCGCAGGAAGCGACAGCTTCCCCGCGGCAGCACTACCGATCAACGGCAGTAAGAGTCCCTATCCCTGCACTCGTGCCATGAATGGTCGCGATAGTAACGATTGTGATCGTGGTCATAGTAACCGTCGCGAGGCTCGATGACGCATCCCATCACGAAGCCAATCAGGCCCAGCAGAATGCTGCTCTGTGCAATGCGCTTCATCCTTTTCATGGGTCGCTCCGAATAGATTTGGTGCCAACAGCCTAGCCTCAATGTCCCGGCGGGAAAGTCCTCCCGCCTCCGCATGAAGATGTATTCCGTGTCTTACACGCGGGACGGTGAGGAGGGGTGAGCAGAATGCAAAATTTACAACGCGATGAGTGCCGGGCGTCCACCCCAGCCGGGTGCCGCACGACTCGACGAGCTTCCCCTCAAGGTCCAAAATCCATCGGCCGAGGATGATGCCGATGAGGTGAACAATTTGTCGCGACGGATGTATGGTCGCGTTATGGCGGACATCTGGTGGCAACGAGGGGTTATTTATCAAATCTATCCCCGCTCCTTTCAGGACTGCGACGGCGACGGGATCGGCGATCTCGGCGGCATCCTGCAGCGTTTGGACTATTGCGCCTCGTTCGGTGTGGATGCGCTGTGGCTCTCACCCATCTATCCATCTCCCATGGCGGATTTCGGTTACGACATCTCCGACTACACCGACATCCATCCGATATTCGGCACACTGGCCGAATTCGATCGGTTGCTCGCCGAGATCAAGCGTCGCGGCATGAAGCTGCTTCTGGATTACGTGCCGAACCACACGTCCGAGGAACATCCGTGGTTTCGGGCATCCCGCTCCGGAGGCGGCAACGCAAAGCGGGATTGGTACCTATGGCACGATCCGGCGCCGGACGGAGGTCCGCCGAATAACTGGCTGAGCCACTTCGGTGGCAGCGCCTGGGAGTGGGACGCGCACACCGGACAGTATTACTATCATTCGTTCCTGAAGAACCAGCCGGACCTCAATTGGCGTCACCCCGAGGTGATCGCAGCGATGCACGATGTACTGCGGTTCTGGCTCAAACGCGGCGTCGACGGCTTCCGGGTCGACGTGTTGTGGCTTCTCATCAAGGATGATCAATGGCGCGACAATCCTGCCAATCCTGATTACCGACCCGGCATGCCGCCACAGCAGTGCCAGCCACCGCTTTACACCGCGGATAGGCCGGAAGTGCAGAGCATCGTGGCCGGCCTGCGCAAAGTGATCGATGAATTCGACGCCAAAGTGCTGATCGGGGAGATCTACCTTCCCGTCGACCGGCCTCGCCCCGCATCCCTGCTTTCGCTGTACCGGTGTCTGCTCCAATTGCGCAGGTCCCATGCCTCGCTCTCGAGCGGAAAGTACGTGCCGCTCCTCGCGGCCGGAGATCTGCTCGCATACATACGATGCACCGAGAACGAGCGGCTTCTGATTGCTCTCAATCTCGGTGCACAACCATGCCCGATCGCGCTCGAGGCGCTTCGCGGCGGGCGCCGCACGCTGCTCTCGACGTATTTGGACCACGACGGTGAAGGGTGCGCCGCGCCGGTGGCCTTGAGGCCGAACGAAGGGGTGATCATTGATCTGGCGCCGAGGCCTTCATGATCAATGATCTTTGGTACAAGAACGCGATCATTTATTGCCTTTCGGTGGCCACCTACATGGATGCCAACGGCGACGGAGTGGGGGACTTCGCCGGGCTCATGCGGCGCCTCGACTATCTTCATGGGCTCGGCGTGACCGCCATCTGGCTGATGCCCTTCCAGGCTTCTCCCGGCCGCGACGATGGCTATGACATTTCGAACTACTACGAGGTCGGTTCAAGGTACGGAACGCTCGGTGAGTTCGTCGAGTTCACGCATGCGGCCAAGCAACGCGGAATCCGGGTGATCATCGACTTGGTGGTAAACCACACCTCGGATGAGCATCCCTGGTTTCAGGAGGCGCGGCGCGATCCTGCATCCCCGTATCGCAACTGGTATGTGTGGGCGAAGAAGAAGCCGCGCGACTCGAACAAGGGGATGGTGTTTCCGGGCGTGCAAAAATCCACGTGGAGTTATGACTCCGTCGCCCGCGCCTGGTATTTCCACCGCTTCTATGACTTTCAGCCCGACTTGAATACGTCCAATCCGGAGGTACAGGCGGAAATTCTCAAAATCATGGGCTTTTGGATTCAGCTCGGCGTCTCCGGCTTTCGGATGGATGCGGTGCCGTTCGTGATCGCGACGAAGGGTCCTCAGGTGCGCGAGCCCGTCGAGCAATACGGGATTTTGCGCTCAATTCGCGAATTCCTGCAGTGGCGGCAGGGTGACGCGGTGATTTTGGCCGAGGCCAATGTTCTGCCGGACACCGACATGGAGTACTTCGGGCGCAGCGGCGACCGGCTGCACATGATGTTCAACTTTCAAGTAAACCAAAATCTCTTCTATGCGCTCGCCGCGTGCGATTGGCGTCCGCTGCGAAAAGCGCTCGAGGCAACCCGGCCAAGCCCGCAGAGCGCACAGTGGGGCATGTTCCTGCGAAATCATGACGAACTGGACCTCGGGCGCCTGACGCAGGAGCAGCGCCAAGCGGTGTTCGACGCCTTCGGACCCGAGCCGGGCATGCAATTGTACGGCCGTGGCATCCGACGCCGGCTTGCTCCCATGCTGCAGGGCGACCGGCGGAGGATCGAACTCGCCTATAGCTTGATGTTCACGCTTCCGGGCACGCCCGTTCTTCGTTATGGGGACGAGTTGGGAATGGGAGATGATCTGACGCTGCCCGAACGGCAATGCGCGCGCACGCCGATGCAATGGTCAAACGAGCCCAATGCGGGCTTCACCAAGAACGAGAAGCCCATCCTGCCCGTGATTGACACGGGTCCCTTCGGCTATACCTACGTGAATGCCGCACGGCAGCGCCGCGACCCGAATTCGATGCTCAACTGGACCGAACGCATCGTCCGCATGCGCAAGGAAGTGCCGGAGATTGGGTGGGGCGATTTCGAGGTGTTACGGACGCGTGACGTGGCGGTGCTGGCGATACGCTACGACTGGCGGAACAACTCGGTGCTATTCGTCCATAATTTCGCCTCGACCCCGCGGGAAGTCCTGATCGCGGTCGGAGCGTGCGGAGAGGACGGACGGGTGTTGGTCAATCTGCTCAGCGAGGACCACAGCCAGGCGCCGCCTGACGGCAAGCATCGCCTGATGCTCGAGGCCTACGGGTATCGATGGTTTCGGGTCGGGGGGCTGGATTATCTGCTCAAGCGCAGCGAGGTCGAGCGCTAGATCGATCGGGCCGGCGGGATTACCATAGGCATCCGACACCATTTCTGGAGCCCACCATGAGCAACCCGGTCAGAATGCAACGTATTGTCTCGTTCCTGGCGACCGGCGTGCTTGTGGCGGCCGGCGGATTTGCCGCGGCAGCGGACGTGAAAGTCACCTTGACCGGCGCCGAGGAGACACCACCCGTGGCGACATCGGCGACCGGGACGGGAAACATCTCGATTGCGGCCGATAAAACCGTGCGTGGCACCGTCAAGACGACGGGCATTGAGGGGACTGTTGCGCATATCCACGTCGGGGCGCCGGGACAAAGCGGACCGCCCATCATCACCCTGGAGAAAGGCGCCGACGGCTCATGGTCCGTGCCTGCGGGATCCAAGCTCACGGACGAGCAGTACGCGAGTTTCAAGGCCGGTCAGCTCTATGTGAACGTCCACAGCAGCGAGCACAAGGCGGGCGAGATCCGCGGTCAGTTGAAGCCCTGACCTGCCTCTCGATCACATTAACTGCAGGATCCAAACGACCAGCGCTTGCAGGTCGTCGTCCGGAACGTCATTCGAGGGCATCTCGCTTTCTCCCCATGCGCCGCTGCTGCCATTGACGACGCTTGCCTCGAGATCGCCGACGGCCTGGGGATCGCTCGCGTACTTCTTGGCGATACGGCGGAACGAGGGACCGGACCCGCCAGAGCCGTAGACGTTGTGACACGCCTGGCAGCCATATTTGGCGAGCAGTTGCGCCGCCGCGGAATCGCTGATCACCTCATCGGCAGCCGCGACACCAACCAGGCTCAACGTCATGAGCGAGGCTTGCAAAAGCTTGTTCATAGATATTGGCCGCTCCGTGGCGCCGTGCCGACGCAACGCCATCAGGACACCGGCGGCAAAACTAGGCAATTGGCACAAAGTCCAGTGCCGCGAGGCGCGGCGTGAGCGTAGTCAGCCGACTTTGACGAGCACGCGGCCGCGCACCGAGCCGGAGATGTAGTCGGCAAATGCCGCCGGCAGCGCGGAGAGTTCGAGCGTACGCCCGGCGATCAGATCGAGGTGCCCCGGTTTGAGATCCGTTGCGATGCGACGCCAGATCTCGAGGCGCTGCGCACGGGTATTGGCGACCGAGTTGATGCCGAGAAGGCTGACGCCGCGCAAAATGAATGGCATCACCGTCGTGGCGAGATGAGGGCTCGCTGCGAGACCGATGCACGCGATATTTCCCCAATAGTTCACGGTACGCGTGAGCCACGCCAGAACGTCCCCACCGAGGTTATCGATCGCGCCTCCCCATTCTGCCGGCTCGAGCGGCCGGCCCCCGGTGCTGATCTCCCCGCGCGGCAAAATTCGTGTCGCCCCCAGGTCGCGCAGATAACCGTGCGCGCTATTCTTGCCGCTGAGCGCGACGATCTCATAACCCCGCCGCGACAGCATGTCGATGGCGAGGGATCCGACGCCGCCGCTCGCCCCGGTAACGACGATCGGTCCCATGCTCGGTGCCTGTCCGTTCTGCTCCATGCGATGAATCGCGAGTGCCGCGGTAAATCCTGCGGTGCCGATCCGCATCGTGTCGGCGAGCGTCAGGCCATCGGGCACGGGAATCACCCACTCGCCGTTCACGCGGGCATATTCGGCGTACCCTCCGTCGTGCGTCTCTGACAGGCCGCACCCGGTCACCAGCACCTCATCGCCCGGCTTGAAGCGTTCGTCGTGAGAGGTGAGAACGGTGCCGGCGAGATCGATCCCGCCAACCAACGGATATCGCTTGAGGATGCGCCCGGCACCGGTCGCGGCAAGTGCATCCTTGTAGTTGATCGACGAATACTGCACTCGGACGACGACTTCGCCCGGTGTGAGGTCCTCGAGCGATATCCTGTCGAAGCGAGCGACGATCTTTTTATCGACCTCGTGGATGCGAAAGGCGGTAAACGGCTGCATGAGCTCCCCGGGTGACCTCGCGATGATAAGGGTATCGGTGCCAACTGCAACCCGAAAGGCCCGCGGCCCATCCTCTGGACCACCGGAACCGGCGTATTCTAGATGGGCGATCCTTTAATGGCCCGATCCGTTCCGATCAAACCAATAGGAGCAACCTGACAATGGCCGACAGCGTATACAAAGTCATCGAGCTGGTAGGTACGAGCAAGGAGTCCTGGGAGAAGGCCGCAGTCGCGGCGGTCAACAAGGCGGGCAAAACGCTACGCGACTTGCGAGTCGCCGAGGTGGGACGCTTGGATCTGCAGCTCAAGGACGGGAAAGTCGAAGCGTTTCGCGCGAGAGTGACCGTATCCTTCAAGTACGAGGGCGGCAGTTGAGTCTGCAATAGCTTTCGAGTCCACGCAGGGCCCCGACCGATCTGTGGCTCGGTCGGGCCCTTGCGGCGCCCGCAAAATAGCTCAAATTTAGTGCTAGGCTACGCGTCGTGAGTGACCACGACCACGACTTATGTCTGATGCGCCGCCATTGCACGGTAACGGCACCGGCCATGCTGCTCGTGATGGCGGCGGCCGGCGCTGCGTGTGCCAGCGAATACACGCTTCCGAACGCGAATGCGGCCGTCGTCGGTGAGGACCAAACCGTCGTCACGGTGTACGAAGATACTCTCTACGATCTCGCCGCGAAGTACAGCCTCGGATCGGAGGAGTTGATTCGCGTCAATCCAGGGGTCGATCCCTGGATACCCGGCGCCGGCAAAACGCTGATCGTACCCGGCCGTCACATCCTGCCCCCGGGACCTCGTGAGGGAATCGTGGTCAATCTTCCGGAGCATCGTCTCTATTATTACGCGAAACCCAAACGCGACGGCTCGCGGCAGGTCATCACGTATCCCGTCAGCATCGGAAAGATGGACTGGCGAACCCCGCTCGGACTCACGCACGTCACTCAAAAGCAAAAGAATCCGATTTGGTATCCTCCGGAATCCGTTCGCAAGGAGCACGCGGCCGCGGGCGACCCGCTGCCTGCGCGGGTACCGGCGGGGCCCGATAATCCGTTGGGGGGGTACGCCATGCGTCTCGCGGCGGGTAACGGAACGTACCTGATTCACGGCACCAATAATCCGATCGCCGTCGGTCTTGCGGTAACTCACGGTTGCATTCGCATGTATCCGGACGATGTGGCTGCACTCTTCCCATTGATTGCAGTCGGTACACCGGTGCGCCTCATCAACGAGCCGGTGAAAGTTGCCTGGGTCGATGGAGAACTTCTGCTCGAGGCGCATCCGCCGGTCGATGCGGAAGGTCAGAGTTTCGAGCCCGACATCGATCAGTTTTCCCAGCTGCTGCAGGCGGAGGTGGGCGACACCACCGTGGCCATCCATTGGGACTACGCGCGCGAAGTGTTGCAAAAAGCCGACGGAGTGATCGCCACTGTGGGCCTCGAGGCGGATCTTTCCGCTCTCAGCGGCGCCGACTCCCCGACGGCATCGGACAAGCAGCAAAAGGACCGGCTGTAGGCTCGCCTGAATCACGGTGCGGCGCGGCCGCGGTTCGCGCGTGTTACGACGCCCCGAATGCTCCGCGGCCTCAGTTCGGCTTGAGTACCACCACGGGAATCTGCCTGTCGGTCTTGGTCTGATACTCAGCGTACGGTCCGTATATCTCGATCATCTTTTTCCACAGTGCCGGCCGCTCCTCGGGCCCGGCGGTGTACGCACGAGCGTTGAACTTCTCCGCCTTGACCTGCACCTGCACGGCGGGGTTGGCCTGCAGATTCAGATACCAGGATGGATGCGTCGGCGCTCCGCCCTTGGAGGCGACCACCACATAGCTCGGCCCCGACCTACCAAAGATCAGCGGCAGGGTCAGGGGGCGCGCGGTTCGACGGCCGACGGTGGTCAGCAGCAGCGTCGGTACCATCCCCTTACCGCCGCCGAGGCTCGCATCCCAGAGATATCCATCGGCGCCATCGGTGGCGATGTAGCGTGCGAGGTGATCCTTGATCCAGTTGGGAAGATCCGCCGGTTTGTTGTCCGCCATGACTGTCCTCCGCTGCGTGAGATGATAGGGGGAGTCGGTGACGATACGCCGCGAAGCGTCATCCTTGCAATATTTCGCGCAGGCAATCGTTTCGCCCGGCCCGACTCCTGGTCCGATTTTCATTGGGTCTCGTTCTTGATTAGGATGCAACCATGGTTCACGGGCGAGGGCGGGCGGCGCGGCGCCCGCGCAGGTAGAAGAAGGAGGGCAGATGAGCGTCTACGATTTTTCGGCACGGACAATCGATGGAACCGACTTGGCGTTGTCGACCTATCGCGGTCATCCGCTGCTGATCGTCAACGTCGCGAGCAAATGCGGTTTCACTCCGCAATACGCGGGACTCGAGGCACTTTACAAGAAATATCATCCGCGCGGCTTGGAAGTGCTCGGCTTTCCCTGCGACCAATTTGGTCATCAGGAACCCGGCGATGAGGCTGAGATCAAGAGGTTCTGTTCGTTGAATTACAGCGTCAGCTTTCCGATGTTCGCCAAGATCGACGTCAATGGCAAGGATGCGCATCCGCTGTACAAGTACTTGAAGGCGACACGCTCGGGAATACTCGGGCTCGAGGCCATCAAGTGGAATTTCACGAAGTTTCTGGTGGACGAGGAAGGGATGCCCGTCAAGCGTTATGCGCCGGCGGACAAACCGGAGGGACTCGGGAGCGATGTCGAGGCGGCGCTATCCAAATAGAATCTCCCTCAGTATCGCGGCGCAGTCTCAGACTATAGAATCGCCCGATGGACGCAAACATCTGGATCAATGAACTGCAGACGATCGTCGCTCGAGATTCTGCCTACGTCGGACCGCATGGCGATCCGTTGGCGCACGTCTATGGGGTGGCGTCCCAGCTCAGGGACATTGCATCGACGGATCCGCAACGCGAAGCCATCGCACTCGCGCTCACCGAATTCAAGCGTTGGTTCAAGGGGAAACCCGGCGCCACTGCCGAGGTGAGAGAACGTGAACGTCGCGATGTGATGGCGGCGATCGCCGGGTTGCGACGAGAGTACGACGCATAGAGCAAGCATGATGGCCAGACTCTGGCCGGGCGCGCGTCAGCGGCGGCGCGCGACCCGTGCCGCCACGCGTGCATTCCTGCGTGCATCAAGATTCGTGCAGATCCTCGTCAGCCTCTGCGCGATCGTAGTAGTGTGGTTTGCGCTCAACGGCGTGTACCAGGTCATCCGTAAACCGACGGAGCTGTTCTTTCCCGTCAGCGGCACACTCAACAAGAGCCCCAGCGCCACGTGGCGCGAGTACGGGGCCCTCTTCAAACGGTATGCCACGGAGAACATCAGCCCGGAGCTCCTCGCGGCGCTTGCGCAGGTGGAGGGCGCGGGTAATCCTCTGGTTAGAACCTACTGGCGCTGGTCGTGGAGACCCGCGCCCTTCGAAATGTACCGCCCGGCATCGAGTGCGGTCGGGATGTATCAGATCACGGATGGCACGTTTCAGGAGGCGCGGCGCTATTGTATCCGGCAGCATACCGTGATCGAGGATGGACCGTGGAACGACTGGAAATCATGCTGGTTCAATCGTCTGTACACGCGCGTCATTCCCGCCCATGCGGTAGAACTCACCTCCGCCTATCTCGATCGCAGCGTGGCCAGAGCGCTGGAACATCATCGCGCCCGAGCTGCCACGCCGGAGCAAAGACACGCATTGGCGGCATTGATTCATCTTTGCGGCGCGGGCGCGGGCGAGCTCTACGTGCGACGCGGATTGCGCCTCGCGCCGGGACAACGATGCGGAGATCACGATGCGCAGGATTACATTGCACGCGTCATGAGCGCCGAACGCCTGTTCGCGGCTCTTCGGGCGGCGTCCTAGTTTGCCGATCGAGTGGCGCGCGGCCCGTCTCAAGGCCGTACGTGCATGCCATCGTCGGCGAATCGGACGGGACCGCCATAATGGCGGCGAACCGACGCCAGCACGGCCTCGCGCATCTCATCGGTCGCCGGGGACAAATGGCTCAATAGCAGCGCGTGCACGCCGGCCTCCTCGGCAACCCTGCCGATGGCGTCCGGCGGGGTGTGCAGAGTGTAGAGGGCCGGAGGAGAGCCGGGCGGATCGAGAACGACGCTGTTGAACACCAGCAAGTCGGTCCCCTTGCCGATCACGCGCAAATTGGCGAGCCCTCGAGCATCGATGTCGCCCGAGAAGGTGATGCTCTTATCCCCATAGGCAACGCGATAGATGACCGCCGGCGCATCGCCATGGTGTCCGGCGATGGCCGATATGGCGAGCCCGCCCCGGTGATGGATCAGGCGTGGCGGGGCATCGGCGAGGATCGCGGCGGGAATGTCGTGAGCCCGGATGGTGAGCGGTGCGGAGAAATCCTTCAGGTAGGCGAATGCGCCCCTTGGGCCGAACATCAGGCCGATCAAGCGGCTCGTGGAGGGGAACTGTCCGGACCCCGACGGTCCCCACACGTCGAAGACAATCGGGCCCTCGCTCGATACGGCTCTCGCTTTGAACAGGCCCGGCAGTTCACCCGCATGATCGATATGCAAATGCGTGAGCAAAACGATGTCGGTTTCCTCCAGGGACAGCTTCGCCTCGCCGAGCCGCACAAACGAGCCGGGACCGGCGTCGAGCAAAATCCGCGGGATCCGGTCGAGGAGCACGAGGTAACTCGAGGAGGCTCGCCCGGTGGCTCCCGGACCGCCCGAACCGAGGACGACGATTTCCAACGACGCGGCGTCGCCTTGCGCGCAGGCGGAACGCGCGACTCCCACGGTCAATAGGGCGACCGCGAGCAGCAGGGTGCGGGACTTCGCGAGGCTCATCGTATTCCTCCTTTCCCCTTGTCGGCCGATGGAGCGGGCGATATTTTAGCGCGTCGGCCAGGTTGAGTCCGCGAGAGCGGTAACCGAGGAACCTCCTGTGCGCATGGCTTCGATTGGCCTCCTTCTGCTGACCGCGCTTGCTTCTTTCAATCGCGCGAACGGCGCGGCGTGCCCGGCTCAAACCACCGAGACGCTGCGCGTTCGCGGTTCCTCGATATGCCTGCTGATCGATGAGCCGGCACCTGCTCGGCGGCAATTGCTGCACACCTGGGTGGAGCGCTCGGCGCACATCGTCACGAGCTACTACGGGCGCTTTCCGGCACCGTTGATCGTTCTTCGTCTGCGCAGCAGCGAGGGCGGTGGGGTCGGCGGCGGGCGTACGATCAATGAGTCGGGTCTCCGCATTCAGGTTTCGGTGGGTCGCGAAGTCACGGCGGCCGCCTTATCGGACGATTGGGTGCTCGTGCACGAAATGGTGCATCTCGCACTGCCGGAAGTGGGGCAAGAACACAATTGGCTGGCGGAGGGCCTGGCCGTTTACGTCGAAGGCGTCGCTCGCGCCCAGTCCGGCAATCGCGACGTCGCGGATGTCTGGGCCGAGGATCGCCATTCGATGCCCATGGGGCTGCCACGCGCAGGCGAAGGCGGCATGGATCAAACGCCCAGTTGGGGACGCACCTATTGGGGTGGGGCCCTGTATTGCCTGCAGGCCGATGTCACCATTCGCGAGCAGACTGGCAATCGGCTCGGTCTGCAGACGGCGCTGCGGGCTATTCTTGATCAGACGGGGGGGTATGGCTTCGAGAGCGACATCCAGCGCGTGCTGCGCATCGGGGACAGTGCGACCGGCACGCACGTACTCGAGGATCTCTATGCCCGAATGAAGAGCACGCCATGGATGCCGGATCTCGATGCGCTATGGAATCGACTGGGTGTGCCGCGGGATCCGAAAACCCAACCGTTCGACGATCATGCGCCGCTGGCGCCCATTCGCATCGCCATCACCGCGCCGAATCCGGGATAAAAGCGCGGGTCCGCTCGAAATGCCAGGGCGGTCGCAGTCGCGGGGCGCCGAACTCTAAGGCTGAAGGCGAGGGTGGTGGAAGGTCTCGTCGATGAGGTGCAGCGCCTCAGCGCCGTCCCATTCCCTCGCCCCGTAAATCTTCTTCACGACGCGGCCGTCGGCATCGATGAGTACCGTCAATGGCAGCCGTGAGGCACCGAGCATATGTTCCATCTGCAGCCCGGCGTCGATGTAATGGCTGATCGTCGCATTGGTGTTTTGCAGCAGGTGCTCGGCCAGATCGCGATCATCATCCGTCGAGATGCCGATGATGGCGAAATACCCCGAGTCGGGGTGCCAGGCGAGCCGCTCGAAAGACGCCATCTCCGCCTTGCACGGGCCACACCAGCTCGCCCACACGTTGATGATCAATGGCCGGCCGCGAAACGCCCTCAAGGGGCGGGACGGCCCGTTCAGTCCCCGCAGTGTCGCCTCGGGAAGCGATCCGCCGATGGGTACTTCGTCCGGCGTATTCGCGAATGTCTGTGTGGAGGCAGCAAGGCAGAGAACCAGCGCGCCGAGCCGCAAGGATCGCTCGAATGAGGTGTGCATAGGGGCTCCATTCTATCGCGATGCCCTCCGCAGGACGCCGCGTGTCGCGTGCGAACCTCGGAAGACCGCGCTAGGATGGCGAGATGCCCATGATCAGCCGAGTTCCAGCGCTGCTCCTCGCTCTACTTCTGCCTCTGGCGTCACCGGCGTTCGCGCCTGCGGATTCGGCGGCAGCATCGAGGGATACCAAGTCGGCGGGCGCAGCGGTGCGGCTTCCGGCGTCCGTGACACCCGCCACGTACCGCATCGACTTCACGCCCGACATCCAGGCGCTCACGTTCAGCGGTACGGTGCAAATCGATATCACCGTCCATCAACCCACCAAGAACATCGTGCTCAACAGCGCCGACCTCATCATCGACCGCGCCGGGGTTCTGGGCCGCGGGGACGTGGCCAGCATCCGTTACAACGCGCAGGAGCAGACGGCGACATTGATGTTGGAACACGAGCTGAGCCCCGGTGCGTATACGGTGAGCCTCGCATATCGGGGCAGGATCTATCAGCAGGCATCGGGTCTGTTCGCGCTGGATTACGACACGCCGCATGGCAAAGTACGCGCCCTATTCACCCAGTTCGAAAATTCGGACGCGCGCCGCTTCGTGCCCTCGTGGGATGAACCGGGCCGCAAGGCGGTTTTCGAGCTCACCGCCACGGTACCCTCGACTCAGCTGGCCTTCTCCAACATGCCGATCGCCTCCACGGATGTGCTGCCGAGCGGCTTGCAACGAGTACATTTTCAAGCCACACCGAAAATGTCATCGTATCTGCTGTTCTTCGGAACGGGCGACTTCGAACGAGTGCATCGCGACGTCGATGGCGTCGACGTCGGCGTCCTGGTGAAACGCGGCGACACGGCGAGCGGCGCGTTCGCACTCGATGCAGCCGCGCGCATTCTGCCCTATTACAACCAGTATTTCGATACCCCGTATCCGCTGCCGAAGCTCGATCTCATCGGGGCGCCGGGTACCAGCCAGTTCTTCGGTGCCATGGAGAATTGGGGCGCGATCTTCTATTTCGAGAGCGACCTGCTGATCGATCCACGCATTTCCACCGAAAGCGACAAGCAGAATGTCTACCTCGTGGTGGCGCATGAGATGGCGCATCAGTGGTTCGGCGACCTCGTCACCATGGCCTGGTGGGACGATCTGTGGCTGAACGAGGGCTTCGCGTCTTGGATGGAGAACAAGGTCACCGATCATTTCCATCCGGAGTGGAAGATCTGGCTGCAGGCACTGCAAGAAAAGCAGAGCGCCATGCAGGAGGATGCGCGGGACGGGACGCATCCCATCATCACGCCGATCCTCGACGTGACCCAGGCGAGCAGCGCCTTCGACGCGATTACGTACGAAAAAGGCGCCGCGGTCATTCATATGCTGGAGTCCTACGTCGGCGAGGACGCATTCCGCGCGGGCGTGCGCCGGTACATCCACGACTTTGCGTACGGCAATACGGTCACCGATGACTTGTGGCGCGAAATGGACAAGGGTTCACGACGGCCGATCAGCAGGATCGCCCATGATTTCACCCTCCAGGCGGGCGTGCCAATGGTGAGCCAGGTAGCGGAGGAGTGTGTGCAGGGCAGGCGCCGGCTACGCATCGCGCAGGGGCATTTCGCGATCGATGCCGATTCCACCAGCGCACGGATCTGGCACGTACCCGCACTCATCGCACCGCTGCACGGACGTCCGGTCGCGACCGTTGTGTCGGGTCCGGCCGGGCAAGACGTCGAAGTGCCCGGCTGCGCTGCGGTGCTCCTGAATGCGGGGCAGACCGGGTACTTCCGGGCTCATTATTCCGCTGACGGCTTGGTGGCCATGGCGGCCGCTTTCCGCGAGCTCGCGCCGGAGGATCAGCTCGGTGTATTGAACGACCGCAGCGCGCTCGCCTACGCCGGGCAGGAGCCCATGACGGCGTTGCTCGAGCTCATGAAGAAGTTTCCCGCCGATACCGAGCCCGTGGTCGCATCGGCGCTCGCACAGCTGCTGCGCGCTCTCGACAGGATATACGATGGCCTGCCGTCACAGGCTCGCTTTCGATCGTACGCCATCGGCGTGCTGCGGCCGATCTTCGATCGGGTTGGGTGGGATCGCACTCCCGGCGAAGGAGACAATATCGCGCTGCTGCGATCGCATCTGATCGCCGCACTCGGTGACTTTGGCGATCCCCCCGTGCTTGCCGAAGCACGCAAGCGCTTCGACCGATACGCGAAGGAAGCCGCGACCCTCGATGCCGGCGCGCGCCGCACGGTTCTCGGCATCGTCGCCGTGCATGCGGGCGCCATGACGTGGGATCAGCTGCATCGCATGGCACACGCGGCGGCCACGGAGATGGAGCGCCGCGAACTGTATGCTTTGCTCGCGGCGCCCGAAGACGAGGTCCTCGTCCAGCGGGCGCTGGACCTCGCGATCTCGGGCGAGCCGCCTGTAACGATAATTCCCGAGATGATCAGCGCCGCATCAGAACGTCATCCCAGGCTCGCCCTGGAGTTTGCCATTTCCCACTGGGACCGCATCGCGCCTTTCATCGAACCGAGCAGTCAGGCGCGCTACGTACCGAGTCTCTTGCACAATGCCGCTGACGTGAATCTGATCGGAGTGTTGGAGCGTTTCGCCGCAGGCCACATTCCGCCCGATGCGCAGCAGGAATTGCGCAAGTCGGAGGCGAGGGTCCGCTATCTCGCGAGCATTAGAAATGACCGCCTGCCCGAGATCGACCGCTGGATTCAAACCGACGGCGGTCCGGCATCGACCGCCGCGATTGGTACTACTTCAGCGATGGGCCCAATGTCCCTGCCGTAACTGCCAGCCGCCGCCCACTTGCACCCAATGGGCCGGAACCCAGCGATAGCCCGCACGAGGCGCTTCCCAATGACCGCCGACCCACACGTGCCGTCCGCCGGCCCAGTCCCAGTAGCCACCGATCCAGATGTAGCCCGGTTGAGGCGGCACGCCGATGACTTCCACCTGGGGGGGTGGCGGTGCCACAGCAACGGTATACGCCGCGGGTGCGGGGACCGCGACGGTACCGCGAACGACACAGCCTGCGAGCAGCGTCGCGGCCGCCACCGCTGCAAGTACCACGGGTTTTGCCAATCGACTGCATTTCATGAGCATCAATCCTTGTAGCCTCGGTCATCCCAATCAACGGGCCACCCGGCCCGTCGTTGACCGAAGCTTGAGCCTCCAGAGGCTCGCCTACCGCGACCTGGCTCACAACTTATAGCGCGGCAACCGCGGGGATGATCTCGCGCCCGAATAGTTCCAGCGGTCGGATTTCATGCACGTTCGGCAGATTGAATATCGCATGCTGCACGCCCATGCCGGCGAGTACGCGGCACTGTGCGATCACATCGGCGGCGCTCATCCTGCCGGCTGACAGGTCAACCGTGCCGAGGGTGGTTTTTTCGATCGATTGATAATCGCGTCCGAGACTCTCGCAGTGCGCCTTCAAAACGGCGAGCTTGGCTTTGACTGTCGCGGGGTCTCCATACAGATTGCAGGCGTCTGCGTACTGCGCGACCAGCCGCAGCGTCTTCCTCTCGCCGCCGCCGCCAATGAGAATCGGCGGATGGGGGCGCGAGAGCGGCTGTGGGTTGCAGAGTGTTCGCCCGAGATGGTTGTGCTTGCCATGGTACGGACCGTCATTTGCCGACCACATTTGCTTCGCAATCTGCAGCGCCTCCTCGAGCAGTTCGAAGCGCACGCCAATGGGTGGGAACGGGATGCCCAAGCCCTTGGCTTCCTGTTCGTTCCAGGCGGCGCCGACCGCGAAATAGGCGCGGCCGCCCGAGAGCACATCGAGCGTGGTCACGGCCTTCACGAGGAGTCCCGGATAGCGGTAGATAACGCCCGTTACCAGCGTGCCGAGCTTCACCCTCTTGGTTTGCGCCGCCAGGTAGCCGAGTGCGCAATAACCCTCGAGCATCTCCTGCTCCGGCGGACCGATCACGCTGATCTGGAACAGGTGGTCCATCACCCAGAGACTGTAAAAGCCGGCGTGTTCGGCGGCATGGGCGATGTCCGCGAGCCGGCCGGCCATGTGAGCCGGCCCTTCCGGCCATGTGAAACTAGGCACCTGCAGTCCGATTTTCATGGGATCTCTCCGCGGAAGTTCGCGCACGCGCGGCAGTGCACGCCGGGTGCGTTTTAACTTATCACAGGATCCCGGTCAGAGGTATGCGGTATTGCGCTCGTGACGGCGGGACTATTGCCCGCGGCGCACGGCGGTGAGAGTTGCGTGATTCCCGGTCAGCGTGCCGCTTGTATCCGGTAGAGCCGACGAAGAGGCCGGCGCGGACATCGTAGAGGAAGTGCCGACACTCCCGCCCGCTGTACCGGTGCTGGTGGAAGCGACCCCCACCGCGATGCCGCTGATAGCAATGACGAATCCGCCCAGGATGTACGCCAGCAGATCAGTTTCTCGTTTGTCGGTCATGCGTCTGCATTGTTCCTCTGCAAAACGCCGCGGGCGGCGAACATGATCACAGATTCTGAACTTAAGTCGCGGTGCGCATTCTCCGCGGTGTGGCCACGACGCCTCACATCGCGCGGCGGCGGCTGGATATGTTCAATCGGCGTACACTCGCTCGCGCCCGCGCTGCGGGATCTTGCGCGGTCATTGGTCATAATCACTTCGGAGTTCGATGATGAGCGAAGCGAAGCGCAGCGTTCTTGAGTGGGTCGAACGCCACATGCCCGAGTTGTCCGATTGGCATCAGATCGTGTGGCATTACGCGGAGCCCGCCTTTCGCGAATACAAGTCGAGCGCCTGGTACGTCGATTGCTTGCGTCGCGCCGGTTTCATGGTCGAGGCGGGCTCCGGCGGGATGCCGACCGCCTTCGTCGCCTCGTTCACGAATGGACCCGGGCCAACGCTCGCGGCGTATGCCGAGTACGACGCAGTGCCCGGCAATTGCCAGGCTGCAGCAACGACTCGGCAGCCGCGGCCGGGCCTGTCGAAATATGCCGCGGGTCACACGGATCCGCATTCGGCACTCGGCATCAGCGCGCTCGGCGCCGTCCTCGCGGTACAGTCCGCCATGCAGGAGCACCGCATCGGAGGCACGCTCAAGCTATTCGGCGAGCCGGCCGAGAAACTACGCGCTTCCAAGCCAATTCATGCTGCCAAAGGCTACTACGACGCGCTGGATGCGGCCGTGAGCTTTCACCCCCACTACTTATCGCCCCTCTGCAATACCGTCGCGTGGGATACGCATTGCGGCGTCGGCTATAACTATATCTATACCTTCACCTGCGATGAGCCGGAGAATTGGATTGCCGCCGATCGGGTGAGTCCGATCCCACAAAATCATCTGAGCGCGCGGGCTCCCGGCGCGAACGATGCGCTCATGATGTTCCATCATCTGAATGAGGGGCTGCGCCGGTCGATGCTGCCGGCGACTGGTTTATGGAGCTTCAACGAAGCCATCCTGACCGCCGGCCAGGCGACCGCGGACAATCTCGCCCCGCACCTCGCGCAGATCAACTACATGGTTCGCACCGACTCGATCGCACAGGCGGACATCATCAGTTCCGTCATGGACAACAATGCCGAAGCGGCGGCCAAAGCCGCTTTCTGTGATTGGCGCAAGACCTGGGTTTCGAAATCCCGGGGTGGCTTGGCGAATCACGCTTTGGCAGAGGCGACCTACCGGAATCTCGAACTGGTCGGGGCGCCGCGCTGGGCCGGCGAGGCGATCCGCGTCGCGCGGGAAATTCAAGGCAACCTTGGCCTCGAGCCCCTCGAGCGCCCGTTCGCTGCGGAGATCGAAGAGCTCATCGATCCGCGCGAGTGCGAGCGGCAGCTGCGCATGATGATGCCCTCATGGCAGCAGTTTCTGACCTCCGACGATTACACCGAATACTGCTGGCATTGTCCGACGGTGCGGCTGCTCGTCGCCCGCCCGATGTTGGCGGGACCGTCGGGCTTCGTCTATCCGGCGTGGGTGGCTAATGCGCTCGGCGGTATTCGCTCGACGATCGATCCGATGATCTCGGTCGCCGCCAAGACCATCGGTGCAACGCTGGTCGATTTATTCACGATGCCCCCGCTGCGCGCGGCTGCGAAGCGCGAATTCGCGGAGCGGACGGGCGGCGGTATCGGAGGAGCACGCTGGATCGCGCCGCTGCTGCCAGCGGACTTCGAGGTGCCGCATCGTTTTCGGTGGCCGGAGTACGTGACGACGGCGCGGGGCGAGGAATGGACCATCCCGTGGCAGGAGAATGAATGAGCGCCCCGTGCGGCAAGTACGTAGTTACTTGAGTCGCCAGTCGGGATATTCATCGTTGGTACTCAATCAACAGGCGTGGTGATGCACATGAACAAGCTCGAGGGGCGATACGCATTGGTCACCGGAGCGGGGCGGGGAATTGGACGGGCCGTCGCAAAATCCCTGGGGGGCGAGGGTGCTCACATCGCAATCAACTACCAGTCGAGCGAGTCCGATGCCCGGTCGCTCGCGGAAGAACTCAGCGGCATGGGCCGGCAGACTCTGCTGTTCAAAGGCAACATCGGGGAACGCTCGGCGTGGAACTCGATGATCGAGAAGATCAAGCAGACCTGGGGTCGCCTCGATATTCTCGTCAACAACGCCGGCATCACGCGCGACAAGACCCTGCGCAAGATGACCGACGAGGATTGGCTCGCGGTGCTCAATACCAATCTGAACGGCTGCTATTTCGGAGTCTCGGCGGTGATGTCGATGATGATCGAGCAAAAGTACGGTCGGATCATCAATATCAGTTCGTTCGTCGGCCAGGCGGGCAATTTCGGACAGGCCAACTACGCGGCGAGCAAGGGCGGCATCATTGCCTTTACCAAGACCGCAGCGATGGAACTCGCGCGCCACAACGTCACGTGCAATGCGCTAGCTCCCGGATTCACGGAGACCGGGATGCTCGCCAAGGTTCCCGAAGCGGTGCAGGCTCAAATCCTGGCACGTATTCCCATGGGGCGCTTTGCAACGCCGGAAGAGATCGCCAAAGCGGTACTGTTCCTTGCAGCGGACGCGGACTATGTCACCGGCCAACAAATCAACGTCAACGGGGGCGTGTACATGTAGGGATGGAGTGCGCTGCCTCTGTTGGGCGCATGAATTCCTGCGATGCAAAATAACTGAATTACCTAAAGCTGAATATTTAGATATACAATCGTTATAAAACATATTGTTATTGGATATATCTACGTCAGAAAGCGAAGTAAATAATATTTACTGCAACGCATACAAACACGATGTATAATCGAGCCAGTCACGATCGTAGGCAGGAAAGAGGAGACTCATCATGAGCGAAATGACATTTGATCCGAAGGCAATCCTCGAGACTTATCGCAAGGCGTTGGCGCCGGCCATCAAGGCGCAGGAAGAAGGCGTGAATGCGTTGGACCGGGTGAGCCGCTATCAATTCGCCGTTGCCGGAGACTATCTGGAGTGGAGCCTGGCCCAGGCCAAAGCGGCGCTCAATGCGCAGACGCCCGCGGACTTCGTCTCCAAGCAAGTCGAGCTCACGACCGCACTCAGTGAAAAGCTTCGTGCCCGCTCGCAGGAATTCGTTTTGCTCGCGACGGACGCTCAAAAGAGCTTCACGAACGCCGTGAGCGGCACCATGGCAAAAGCCGCTGCGGAGACGAAGAAGAATACGCGCTGATGCCCTGAGCGCCGCCCGGGGCGTTCATGGAGCATCTGTGTTGATGGGGGATTGGTCACGCCCGCGCTGGCAGACAGCCATCGCGCGCCGCGGAGGTGAGGGTTTATGAATGATGTGGTCATCACGGCGGCCTTACGGTCGGCGGTGGGTAAGTTCAACGGCTCAATCGGCAAGGTGCCTGCCGCCGACCTGGGTGCCCAGATCATCCGGGCACTGCTGGCCCGCTCGGGGGTGGGACCGGAGCGGATCTCCGAGGTCATCATGGGCCAGGTATTGACCGCCGGCGTCGGTCAGAATCCAGCCCGCCAGGCATTGATTCGAGCCGGTCTGCCGGACTCGGTGCCGGGCATGACCATCGGCAAGGTCTGTGGCAGCGGTTTGAAGGCGACGCATCTCGCGGCGCAGGCGATCAAGTGCGGCGATGCCGAAATCGTCATCGCCGGTGGCCAGGAGAACATGAGTGCATCGCCGCACGTGCTGCAGGGTTCCCGGGATGGCTTTCGAATGGGCGATGCCAAGCTCGTCGACAGCATGATCATCGACGGCCTCTGGGACGTGTACAACAACTATCACATGGGCACGACGGCCGAGAACGTTGCGAAAAAATTCGACATTTCGCGGCGCGAGCAGGATGAATTCGCGGCCGCTTCACAGCAAAAGGCCGAAGCGGCGCAGAAGGCCGGCCGTTTCAAGGACGAGATCGTCCCGATCGAGATCGTCTCGCGAAAAGGGACTGTTTTATTCGACAGCGACGAGTACATCCGCCCCGGCACCACGGTTGAGTCCTTGGGCGAACTCAAACCCGCCTTCAGCAAGGACGGCACGGTGACCGCGGGCAACGCATCGGGCATCAACGACGGGGCCGCCGCGGTGATGATGATGTCCTCGCGAACGGCGAGTGAGCTCGGGCTGAAGCCGCTGGCGCGGATCCGCGCCTACTCTTCCGCCGGCGTCGACCCGAAGATCATGGGAATGGGCCCGGTGCCGGCCAGCCAATTGTGCTTGAAGAAAGCGGGCTGGACACATCAGGAGCTCGATCTGATGGAAGTCAACGAGGCGTTTGCCGCCCAGGCAATCGGCGTCAATCGTCAGATGGGCTGGGATACCGCGAAGATCAACGTCAACGGAGGCGCGATCGCGATCGGCCATCCGATCGGCGCCTCGGGATGCCGTATTTTGGTGACGTTGCTGCACGAGATGATTCGCCGGGACGCCAAGAAGGGACTTGCGAGCCTGTGCATCGGCGGGGGCATGGGTGTTGCGCTCGCCATCGAACGTTGAGCGCCCAACGAACGCTCGCGCCCGCGGCGCGCGGCCGCCCGCTACAGCCGGGGCGCGAATGAGACGAAGTGCCGGCCTCGGGGCGCAAGCGACCTCTTGAAGGCAAATTTGGCCGGCTTGACGATGAGCAGATCGCAGCGCAGTTCGTCCATGACGCGCTCGGCCGTGTTGCCGATGAAAACCCGCTTCAGAGCGGAGCGTGACACGGCGCCGATGACCACGATGGCGCTGCGCGTTTTGCGCGCGACCGCGGGGATGACCGCGGCAGGGTCGCCGGCCACCAGATGGCGGCGCGACGGGGGTATGTTCGCCTTTACCAGCGCTTTGTCGAAGACCGCTTTTGCTTCCTTGGCGTATTCGACGAGTAATCGTTTGCGCTGCTTGGTGTCGAACGTCAATGCCGGAGGCAGCGGGCGCGCCCGATAGGCATGCACGACGTGGAGCGTGCCGTGCAGCGCATCGCTCACTTCGGCGGCATACTTGAGAATCCGCTGGTCGAGTGCGCTCGGCTTCGCATGCGCATGCGTAGGATCGATCGCTGCAAGCAGGGACGGCCTTCTATAACGTGCCGGCGTCTTGATCAACAGCACGGGCACCGGGCTCAGGCGCAAAAGCTCCCAGTCGGTATAGCCGAGCAGGGCAGGCAGGCGATGCCGCGCGCGGCGGGGTGCAACGATCAAATCCGCGCCGGTGGCCGCGGCGCGCCGCAATATCGCCTCGAAGGGTGGGTAATCCCAGGCCGCAGAAGTCGACACGTCCACGCCGCCGCGGCGCAGCGGTTCGGCCAGGCGTTCCAGGGCCTCGATTGCCATCTGTCGCAGATCGGCCTTCAGCCGTCTGAAGGTGAATCCAGGCCTGCGCAAGGCGTCGTCGACGATGATGGGGTCGGCAATGTCGTGAAAGAGCTCGAGCCTCGCGCTAAACACCATGGCCAGCCGCGCAGCCTTGTCGATGTGGGCTGATCGTGCCGAAAAATCCCTCACGGGCACGAGAATTCGACTGATTGGGCGCATGTTGTCGAGCTACCGCCTCCCGGTGCGAAGCGCCAATCTTTGCGCAGCACCCGCATTCGCGCCATCCGTAATTCTACGCGCTCGCTGCGTTCGATACTTAGAGTGGGCGCGGAGGAATCTTGCTCTGCTTGCGGGGGCGCCAGACGAACCAGAAGACGACGCCCATGCTCGCCCACACGCCGGTAATGATCCATTCGATCGGTATGCTTCCCGGCCGGCGCAACATCGGGTCGATGAACGCGAACACGGCCATGCCGCTCGAGCCCGCAAGCGCGTACAGAAGGGTCGCGACGCCTCCCGGGGTCACGTAGGGTGCACTCGATACCCCCTCGATGAGGCGGGAGCGCAGGGCCGCGATGCAGGCGACCACGAGGTTGCCCGCGAGGCAGAGCGAAGCCATATCCACCATGGGAATGATCGCGCCCCGGCCGAGCAGGACGCCCGCGGCAGTGCACGCGGCGACGAATAGGATGGCCGCCGACGGCGATCCGAAGCGGGCGTGAGCGACGCCCAACCAAGCGGGCAGAAAACCGGCGCGTGCTTGCGCCTGCAACAGCCTGACGATCCAGATGGTCATGCCGTTCCACAGGCGCACCACCGACAGCGCGGCGGCCACCAGCACCAGAACGGACAGCGCGCGATGCGGCAGCAGATCTGCAAAGGCTGCGGCGGTGACCATCGGCCGGTCGAGCAAGGTCTGCCACGGCTTCGCACTCGCCGCGGCGAGGGTGATCAGACAATAGAAGCCGATGCCGATGAGCAGAGCGAGAGCCATGGACGCCGCGATCCGGGAAAAAGTGACGCTTTCCGTGCGTTCCTCGACGGTCTGCGCGACGGACTGAAACCCGTTGAGGAAGAATGGCGCGATCGCGAAGATCCATAGTGCGCCGATCCACCAAGGCTTGGCATGGTCGTCGTGAAACAGCGGCTCGAGGTTGCTCGAAGAACCGAGAGCAAAGCCCAGAACAATGATGAGAGCGGCCAGCAACAGAAAAACGAATGACAGCGCCGTCTGCATTTTCGCCGCGGCGCGTGCTCCGCGGTAATTCATGGTTGCCACGAGAAGCGTGCCGATCAGACCGATGGCCAGTGCGTCCGCGGTCACGGGGGTATCGAGG
Source organism: uncultured Gammaproteobacteria bacterium (assembly GCA_963843295.1). Lineage (GTDB taxonomy): Bacteria > Pseudomonadota > Gammaproteobacteria > Steroidobacterales > Steroidobacteraceae > Bog-1198. The sequence continues at coordinate 477,311 of CAWJJP010000013.1, forward strand.
GACGTATAAAGCGTCGGACCTCTCATGGCGGGAATCAGCGTCTCGAGCAGCCACGGCAGTGCGGTCGCCTCGAACACAGCGACCGAGAGCAGCGATAGCGTCCACAGCCAGCCGACAAAAAAGCCGGTGCAGTCGCCGAACACGCGCCGGGCAAACGCGAAATCTCCCCCCGCCACCGGATAGCGCGCGATCAGTTCGGCGTAAGCGCCGCTATTGGCGAGCATGACGGTGCCGCCCCCCAGCATGCCGAGCACGACTCCGGCGGGACCGCACGCCTTCAGCCAGTCGCCCAGTACGACCACCCAACCGGAACCGACGATGCAGCCGAACGACAACGCCAAAAAGCTGAGCGGGCCGAGCACCCGCGGCGCGGCGCGGGTCACCGCCGGGCGGATCGCCGCCTGGTTGATTTGCATCGTTCCTTTCAACATCCCATAGTGTACCAGCGGACTTCGACGACCCGTCGCGGGCCGAAATCAGCGGCCACGACAGGTGTCTCATGAATGCACGACGAGAGCTGCCGGATGAAGGGGTGCCCCGCCCGATCCTGGAGGCGGAACTCCGATCGATGCCGCCCGATGCCGTTCACGGCCATTGGAGCCGCGCTTTCCGCGGACCATCCGATGTTCAGGAAATCGGAAAAATGGCCTACGACATGTTCCTCTCCGACAACGGCATTTTTTCGCTGCGCACCGAATACATGCGCCGCGTCGAGGAAGAGGTGATCGACATGTGCGTGAGCCTGTTCAATGCGCCGGCGGATGCATCGGGAACCTTCACCAGCGGCGGCTCGGAAAGCAACTACGCGGCGCTTCATGCGATGCGCGAATGGGCGCGCGAGCGCTATCCGCACATCGCCGCGCCGGAGGTCGTCGCGCCGTACTCCGCTCATCCCACCTTTTCCAAGGGCTGCCAATATTTCGGACTCAAACTGGTTCGTACACCGATCGGCGGGGACTTTCGCGCCGATGTGCCGGCGATGGTCAAGGCCATCGGCGCCGACACGATCGCCATCGTCGGCTCAGCGCCGTGTTGGCCCTATGGGTTGTACGATCCGATCGAGGCCATCGGCGAGGTCGCGATTCAACACGGTTTGTGGATGCACGTCGATGCGTGCGTCGGGGGGTATCTCGCGCCTTTCGTGCAAGCTCTGGGACACCGGCTTCCCGTCTGGGACTTTCGCGTGCCGGCGGTCCAGTCCATCTCGGCCGATCTGCATAAATACGGCTACTGCCCGAAGCCGGCGTCGACCGTGCTCTGGCGGTCTGATGCGCTGAAGCGATTTCATCACGTGCACCCCGAGGATTGGCCGGGCGGTCCTTATCAAATGCAGGGTTTCGCGGGTAGCCGCACGGCGGGCCCGATCTTCGCGGCGTGGGCGGTGCTCAAATATCTCGGACGGTCGGGGTACCGCCGTCTTGCCGCGCAGGTGCTCGCCGTGAAACAGCGCTTCACCGACGGGATTGCCGCCATCGAAGGGCTCTACGTTTTCGACGGCGATCTGATGCCGCTGGCCTTCGGTTCGCACACGCTCGACATGCAGATCGTCATGGGGGAGCTGCGCAAAATGGGGTGGATATTGGTCGCCGCGCGGCAGCCGCCCCTGATTCACCTCCCCATCGATGCGGCCACGGACGACGCCGTCATCGAATCGTTCCTCGGCGACCTGCGCAAGGTGGCGGCGGTGGCGAGAGGCGGGACCGATGCCGCGCGTGCCGACCTGCGGTACTGACCACGGGAACGCAATGCAACGGGCGCTAATCGTGCAGTCGTTCAACAGCCGTTGTAGGATGCCGTCGCCGGAAGGCCCAACAGCGAGCACATCATGAGCGAACCTTCAACCGCGCCGCGCCGCGGCCGCGACATCCGCATGGCGCGTGCACGCACGCAGGCCGCCAAATATCCGTACATACGGCGCAAATTGCCGGTGGTCGAGCTGTTCAGCACCGAAGCGGTCGAGATCATCGAGGCCAATGCCGAAACGATACTCGAGGAGATCGGCATCGAGTTCCGGCGCGACCCGGAGTCGCTGCGCCTGTGGCGTGCGGCCGGCGCCGACGTCACGGGCGATCGCGTCCATATCCCACGCGGACTCGCGCGCCAGCTCCTCAAGACCGCGCCGCGTGAGTTCACGCTGTATGCGCGCAATACTGCGCGCGACGTGCGATTCGGCGGGGATGCGACCGTGTTCTCACCCGTCGGCGGCCCACCGTTCGTCTACGATATCGAGCGCGGCCGCCGCTATGGCACGCTCGAGGATCTGCAGAATTTCATCAAACTCGCGCACATGGCGCCCGCCATTCACTTCTCCGGTGGCTGCATGTGCGAGCCCATGGAAATTCCACCGAACAAGCGACACCTGGACGTGCAGTACTCGTTCTTCCGATACAGCGACCAGGGTTGCGAGGCGACGCCGGAAACCCCCGGTCATGCCCGCGACGCCGTCGGGCTCGCCCGGGCGTTGTTCGGCACCGATTACCTCGAGACGCATCCGGTCGTGCTCGGCAATATCAATTCCAATTCACCGCTCACCTTCGACGGGCGCATGCTCGGCGCGTTGCGGGAATTCGCGGGAGCCAATCAGGGCACCATCATCGTGCCTGCCGTACTGGCGGGCGCCATGGGCCCGGTCACCGCCGCCGGTTGCATGTCGGAGATCCTGGCCGAGACCCTGGCGGGGATGGCCTTGACGCAACTGGTGCGACCCGGCGCGCCGGTGATTTTGGGATCCTTCGTGGGAGCAATTTCGATGCGCACCGGCGCGCCGACTTTTGGCACGCCGGAGGCGACGCAGATGATTTTCGCCACCGCGCAGCTCGCTCGCCGCATCGGCGTACCGTGCCGCAGCGGCGGATCGCTCTGTTCCTCGAAAATCGCCGATGCGCAGGCCGCTTACGAGAGCGCCCACACGCTCCTGCCGACGCTCCTCGCCGGCGTCAACCTCGTCACCCATGCGGCCGGCTGGCTCGAGGGCGGCCTCGTCGCCGGCTATGAGAAATTCGTCATGGACGCGGACCAACTCGCCATGATGCAGGCGCTCTCGCAGGGAATGGATCTCTCCGTGCGCGGTCAAGCGCTCGACGCCCTGCGCGAGGTCGGACCTGGGAGCCACTTTCTCGGCTGCGCGCACACGCAGGCAAATTTCGAGACCGCCTTTTATCAGTCCACCATCGCGGACTACTCATCGTATGAGCAGTGGTCGACCGAGGGCAGCCTGTCCGCGGAGCAGCGTGCCAACGCGGTCTGGAAGAAGATGCTGGCCGAGTATCAGGATCCGGGCATCGACCCGGCCAAGGACGAAGCCATGCGCGAATTCATCGCCGCACGCAAAGCGGTGCTGACGGATGCGATCGAGGAAGAATAGGGATGCTGGAGAAGAAGCTCACCACCGCGGCGCTCGAAGAGGTCTACGATCGGATCGCCGAGGGCATCGATCTCGCCGGGGAAGAGAAGGCCAAGTTGTTTCTCGCGAAACTGTGTCTGGCGCTGGCCAATCTCGTCGGCGATTCCCAGGCGGTTACGCAGGCCGTCCACGCGGCGTTGCGAGATTTGTAGCGCGTCCCGGAGCCGGCGCGGCGTTCGAGGTAGGACCGGCGGACGCGCCGATCTGCAGGGCGCGGAGGACCTGGGCGGCATCGGTGGAGAGCCAGCGGGCGCAGACATGCAGATCGGGGCGCAGCACGTACACGGTGCCGCTCCGCGCCCCGTAGCGGCGCATCACGCGACCCGCCGCATCAAAGATGAGCAAATCGGCGCAAGGCACCGCGGATGTGGCGAGCCGGGCGGTCACGAGCGTTCGAATGACCGGAAAGGGATGTCGTGCGGCCTCGATCAGAATCCGCTGCAGATCCTCGGTGAGCTCCGCGTCTTGCGCGAAGAGTACGATGTGAAAGCCGGCACGCGCACCGATGCGATCGAAGAGATAGTCATCGGCGCCGAGCTTCACGTTGCGAGCGGGCTGGCCGATGGCGATGCCGTCGGTGAAGGCGGCGTCGGCCTCCGCAAAACTGTTCAGTGCGGAGAGATGATAGTCGTGCGGGCGGGAGGTGCGCCAATGCAGCAATTCCTTGGGAAACTCCTCGGTCAGCGATAGCGACAGTACGGCATCGCGCATCAGGCGCGCGCCGGCCGTGGGCGGAGTCATGAAGCGCGTGCTCTTGCCGCCCTCGTCGCAAATCTCCCGGGCAGCCTGGACACGCTCGCTCGAATAGGTGTCGAGCAGGGCCGGATCCGACCAGCCCCTGATCAAGAATGCAAGTTTCCACGCCATGTTGTTGCAATCCTGCAATCCGGTATTGCAGCCGCGGACGCCGAAGATGGGCAGCAGATGCGCGGCATCGCCGGTGAACAGCACGCGTCCGTGAACGAAGTCCGGCAGGGTGAGCGTGTTCGCCGAATAAACGGTAGCCCAGTCCAACTGCCATGCCGTCTTGCGGCCGATCATTTCGAGCACCGCTCCGATTCGGCGGCGCAAGGTCGCCGGCTCCAATGCCTGCTCGGCGCTTTCACCGTCCGGCAGACGAAAATCGATGCGCCACATCTCATCGGGCTGGCGGTGGACCAAGACGTTATTGCCGGGATTCCACACAGGATCGAAGTAGCACAAACGCTCGGTGGGCAGGTCGATCTTCGCCTTGATGTCCGCAATGACGAAGTTGCCGGGATAGGAGCGACCCTCCATGCGCAGTCCGAGCAGCTTGCGCAGCGCCGAGCGGCCGCCGTCGGCGGCGATCACCCAATCGCATGTGAGGTCATGTTCGCCTTCCGGTGTATCGATGCGCAATCTGGCGGCATCGGGCGTCTGCAGGATCCCGACGACCTTCTGCCCCCAGCGCAAATCGATCAGGGAATTGCCTTCGCAGGCATCGACCAGGAACTCCTCCATGTACTGCTGCTGGATGTTCAGCCCGGGTAGGAATCGATCGTCCCCGTCGTGCGGCATGATCATTCGATAGACCTCCCGGCCGCGATAAAACGAGCGCCCAAACGACCATGGCAACCCTTTGCGGCAGAACCGTTCCTCGACGCCGATCTGCTGCAGGATCTCGAGTGAACGGCGGGTGAGCACGATGGCGCGGCTGCCGTGGCAGATCTGGAGATCCTGTTCCAAGACGATCGATGCGACACCGAATCGGGCAAGATCGATGGCGGTCGCGAGTCCGATCGGGCCCGCCCCGACGATGACGACCGGCGCAGCCGCCTTTCCCGAGTCCATGTCCGGCGTGCGGCGATACGGATGAATCGCGTAGTGATAGAAGACCGAATCGCGCGGATCGGATGAGGGGATGTGCATGGATCTTTCAGTTCCCCGGCCAATGTATCATTGATGACGGGTCCAGTAACACGCGCCGATGGCGCTGCATGTTCGTTCCGATAGTGGCGGAGGTCAATGCAATGAGATTTCGATCTGGATCGCTGTGCCGGGCGGCGGCCCTCATCTCGCTTCTGGCGTGCGCGCCGGGAAGCGGGACCGCAGCCGAATCGCGGGAAGGTTCGACAACCTACGCGAACCTGGCGGGCGAGGTGGTGCTCGAGAATGAGCGGGTTCTCGTGCAGAAGTTCATCGTCGACGCGGGACAGTCGACCGGTGTTCACCGGCATCCTGCCGATCAATTGCTGGTGTTCATCAAAGGTGGTGTGCTGAGATCCGCGGCGGGGCGATCGACGCTGTGGAGAGAGGGACGGGTGCAATGGGAGCGCGCCTCGATGAGCACCGATGGAGGCAGCACCAACGCCGGCACGACGCCGATCGAGATGATCTGCGTGAGTCTAAAGCCGCTGCCTTCCTCGCCGGGGGCTGCCGCTCCGGCGCAGGATGCGGGGGATCTGCATCTCAACTATCCAAACATCCCCGGCGAGGATCTGCTCGACAACGATTCCGTGATCGTTCAGCGTTTCCTCGTCAATCCGGGCCAGTGGGAAGGCGTGCACGCTCACCGTCCGAATATGCTCTACATTCACATCAAGGGTGGTCAATGGGCTGCGCGATCGAGAAGTGAGCCCGAACATGCGTATCCCGCCCCATCGCCCGATGGGAAGGTGGGCTGGATGCCCACGATCGCTCTCAGCGAAGGGCACGAGTCGGGAAACATCGGAAAGAATCCCATCGATCTCATCTGGGTCACCCTCAAGAAATGAACTCTCCGCTCAGCTCGGAAAGTGCCTGGCGAGAAAGGCCTCGCCGCGCTCGAGAATGAAGTAACGGAAGGCTTCCGCCGCGGGCGAGAGCGTTTTCGCCTGATTGTGTACGACGTGCCAGCGTCGTGTGACCGGCAGCCCTTCGGCCTCGGGAGAGGCGATGAGCCGATGACTGAGCTCGAGTTGTATGGTATGTCGCGACAGGATCGATATCCCCATCCCTGCCATGACCGCCTGCTTGATGGCCTCATTGCTGGACATCTGCATGACCACCCGTGGCGTCATGTGATGGGTGTGCATGTACTCATCGAGCGCTGCGCGCGTGCCGGAGCGCGGCTCGCGCACGATGAACCCTTCTTCGCCGAGCGCAGACGCGGGTACCGAGTCCATGCGGGTGAACCGATGGTCGACCGCGGTGACGAGCACGTGGGGATGCATGGCGAATGGTTCAGCGCGCGTCGGATAACCCTGCGGCGGCCTGCCCATGATGGCGAGTTCGATGTCCCCCTCCTGCATGAGCGTAACGATCTGCTCGCGATTGTTGGCGACTTGCAGTCGAACTTCGATGCCGGGGTGCTCTTGACGGAATTGCGCGAGCAGTCGCGGTAGGAAGTATTCGGCCGTACTCACCATTCCCACGTCGAGCGGCCCGGTTTGCAGACCGCGAAAGCGCGCGACCAAATCCTCGGCATCGCGCATGACCGAGAGCACGCGGCGGGTGTGCGCCAGCATGTATTCCCCGACCATCGTCAGCGATACCCGGCGGCTGGTTCGATCAAACACCGGCAGGCCGACTTCGGCCTCAAATTCCTTGATCTGCATGGACACGGCGGGCGCGGTGAGACTGAGCTCCTCGGCGGCGCGAATGAAGCTCAAATGCCGGGCGACACAGGCAAACACGCGCAGTTGGCGGAGAGTGGCGTTCTTCATTAAGCAATACTTAACTTACAGGTAACAATATCTGACTGTACTTAAATGATCAAGCTTCCTACAGTGACCTCACACGACCGCTCGGGGACCACAATGGCGATTGCAATCGAAAGCCCGGCTGAACCTCTCATCACGGATGCCAGGAAGCGCTACCGCCCCGGGGTGCTCAAGTATCGCCAGATGGGGTACTGGGATGCAGAGTACTGTCCGAAGGACACGGACATCCTGTGCCTGTTTCGCATCACTCCGCAGGAGGGGGTCGATCCGATCGAAGCGGCGGCGGCGGTTGCCGGCGAGTCGAGCACTGCGACCTGGACGGTCGTCTGGACCGACAGGCTGAGTGCCTGCGACAGTTATCGAGCGAAGGCCTACAGGGTCGAGCCCGTCCCCAACAATCCCGGCCAGTACTTCGCCTGGGTCGCCTACGACATCATCCTCTTCGAGGAAGGGTCGATCGCCAACATGACGGCGAGTCTCATCGGCAACGTCTTCAGCTTCAAGCCCCTCAAAGCGGCACGCCTCGAGGACATCCGAGTTCCGGTCGCGTATGTGAAGACCTTCAAGGGGCCGCCGACCGGACTCATCGTCGAACGCGAGCGCCTCGACAAGTTCGGCCGCCCGCTGCTCGGGGCCACCACCAAACCGAAGTTGGGATTGTCGGGCCGCAATTACGGCCGCGTGGTCTACGAGGGGTTGAAAGGGGGCCTGGATTTCTTGAAGGACGACGAGAACATCAACTCGCAGCCCTTCATGCACTGGCGCGATCGATTTCTGAACGTCATGGATGCGGTCAACAAGGCAAGCGCAGCGACGGGGGAAGTCAAGGGCTCTTATTTGAACGTGACCGCGGCGACGGTTGAGGACATGTACGAGCGGGCGGAATTTGCGAGGGACCTGGGCTCGATCATCATCATGGTCGACTTGGTGGTGGGATGGTCCTCGATTCAAAGCATCTCCAATTGGTGCCGAAAGAACGACATGATCCTGCACATGCATCGCGCCGGTCACGGCACCTACACGCGGCAGAAGAACCATGGCGTCAGTTTCCGCGTCATCGCCAAGTGGCTGCGCCTCGCCGGGGTCGATCATCTGCACGCGGGCACCGCCGTGGGCAAGCTCGAGGGCGATCCGATGACGGTGCAGGGTTACTACAACGTGTGCCGCGACAGCTTCACCAAGCGGGATCTGCCACGCGGCCTGTTCTTCGATCAGGATTGGGCCGATCTTCGCAAGGTCATGCCGGTCGCGTCGGGTGGGATTCACGCGGGTCAGATGCATCTGTTGCTCGATTTGTTCGGTGACGATGTGGTGATGCAGTTCGGCGGGGGCACCATCGGTCACCCGGGCGGCATCCAGGCGGGCGCCGTCGCCAACCGCGTCGCCCTGGAGGTGATGGTCAAGGCACGCAACGAAGGGCGCGACATCAAAAACGAAGGGCCGGACATCTTGCGCAAGGCGGCGAAATCCTGCAGTCCGCTGCAGCAGGCGCTCGATACGTGGGGTGAGATCAGTTTCAACTACGCACCCACCGATACGTCTGATTTTGCGGTCACACCCGCGGTGTCGAACTAGTCTCGAGGAGCATCCGAACATGATGACGAATCCGGTGGGACGCATTACCCAGGGACAGTTCAGCTATCTACCCGACCTCACGGATGCGGAGATCTCGCTGCAGGTGGAGTACGGCCTCAGGAGAGGCTATGCATGGAGCGTCGAGTACACCGACGATCCGCATCCCCGCAATACCTACTGGGAGATGTTCGGCATCCCGATGTTCGACCTGAGGGATGCGGCCGGGGTGCTGCTGGAATTGCAGCACTGCCGAAAGACTTTCCCGAATCACTACATCCGGCTCATGGCTTTTGATTCGACGCGCGGAGTGGAGAGCATCGCCATGAGCTTCATCGTCAATCGGCCGAAGAGCGAGCCCGGATTCGCACTGATTCGGCAGGAAGCGCATGGGCGCACCATGCGCTATACCTTGCACAGGCACGTCGCGGAAGAGCAGAGTGCACGCGACACGTCGCCAAAGGCCTTCTGAGATGGCCGCCGGAATGTATTCCATTCCGGGCAGCTGCGCGCCGGGTGCGCAGGCCGCCTCCGCGCAGAGCTCGCCGCCGCAGTCCTCGGAGGCCCATACGGTCAACTCGGTTCTGGCGCAATCCCAGGTCGGCGCGGTCATCGAGGAACTGGAACGCGATCTCATCGGACTTGCCCCGATCAAGACCCGTATCCGCGACATCGCGGCGTTGCTCGTCATCGACAAGCTTCGCATGAGCCTCGGTTTGCAGGCCACCGCTCCGAGTCTGCACATGAGCTTCACCGGCAATGCGGGCACCGGCAAGACGACGGTCGCGCTGCGTATGGCCGAGATCCTTCACCGCCTCGGCTACGTGCGCAAGGGTCATCTGGTCGCTGTCACGCGCGACGATCTCGTCGGCCAATACATCGGACACACGGCACCGAAGACCAAAGAAGTGCTGAAAAGGGCGATGGGGGGCGTGCTCTTCATCGATGAGGCGTACTACTTGTACCGCCCCGAAAATGAGCGCGACTACGGGCAGGAAGCAATCGAGATCCTGCTGCAGGTGATGGAGAACCAGCGGGAGGATCTCGTGGTGATCCTGGCCGGCTACAAGGACCGAATGGAGACCTTCTTCCGCTCCAACCCCGGCATGAGCTCACGCATTGCGCACCATCTCGATTTTCCGGACTATCCGGCCGGCGATCTGCTGCGCATCGCCGACAAGATGCTCGAGGAGCGACATTATCACTTCGGTCGCGGTGCCCGGGCGGCGTTCGAGGAATACATCGTGCATCGGATCTCGCAGCCGCATTTTGCGAACGCGCGCAGCGTTCGAAACGCCTTGGATAGGGCGAGACTGCGCCAGGCGAGCCGTCTGTTCGCCGATCCAGATCGAGAGTTCACTTCCGACGACCTGTCGGCCATCGCCGAGTCCGACATCCGCGCCAGCCGGGTTTTTCAAATTGCGGGGACGAGCCCCTGAGACTTGAGAGGAATTCCGACCATGCACCTTGGACGCACGACACTTTCGAAATTTCTGATTCAGCAGCTCAGCGGCATCGAAGGGGCCACCGACCTCGGGGCGCTGCTCGTCGATGTCGCCGCCGCGGTCAAAGCGATCTCGGCGATGACGGCCAAAGGGGCGCTCGGCGACTTTCTCGGCGAGATGGGGACGAAGAACGGGCAGGGCGAAACCCAGCAAAAGCTCGACGTGGTGGCCAATCTCGTCATGCTCCGTAGCTGCGAGTGGGGGGGGCTTGTCGCAGGAATGGCCTCCGAGGAACTCGATGAACCGTATGACGTACCGGGCGAATACACCCGCGGACGCTATTTGCTGGTGTTCGACCCCCTCGATGGATCGTCGAACACCGACGTGAATGTTTCGGTGGGAACCATTTTCTCCGTGTTACGCCATGAGAAGGCATCCCCCCCGGCCGCGAACGACTACCTGCAGCCGGGCCTGCGGCAGGTGGCCGCCGGCTATGCGATTTACGGTCCGGCGACCATGCTGGTCATCACCGTCGGCAAGGGCACCCACGGCTTCACGCTTGATCGGGAAATCGGCAACTTCATTCTCACGCATCCGAACCTGCGGATACCGCCCGACACCGGCGAGTTCGCCATCAACACGAGCAACGCCCGCTTTTGGGAGCCGCCGGTGCATCGCTACGTGACTGAATGTCAGGCGGGCAAGACGGGCGATCGGGGTCGCGATTTCAATATGCGCTGGATCGCCTCGCTCGTCGCCGAGGTGCACCGCATCCTGATGCGAGGCGGGGTCTTCATGTACCCGAAGGATACGAGAGATCGCACCAAGCCGGGACGGCTGCGCCTGCTCTACGAAGCGAATCCCATGAGTCTGTTGGTCGAACACGCCGGCGGACACGCCTCGACCGGAGAGGGGCGCGTGCTCGAAGTGATACCGGAGGCGCTGCATCAGCGCGTCCCGCTGATACTCGGGTCCCGCCACGAAGTGGAGCGCATCGAGCGTTATCACGCCGAACATGCCAACGGCACGGACCGTCCCTATAGCTCCCCGCTGTTCAGCGAGCGTTCGATGTTTCGGCCGGACGCGCGATTCTAAGGGAGCACAGCATGTCGAGGAAGCATCCCATCATCGCCGTGACCGGTTCCTCCGGAGCGGGAACGACCACCGTCATGAAAAGCTTCGCGCACATCTTCCGGCGCGAGGGCGTCAAGGCACAAGTGATCGAAGGCGATTCATTTCACCGCTTCAACCGGGTCGACATGCGCGAACTCGTGAGTGCAGCCGACCGCGGCGCGAGGCCGCCGATCAGTCATTTTGGGCCGGAGGCGAATCTGCTGGGCGAACTCGCGGGCACGTTGCACGAATATGGCGCGACGGGAGGCGGCAGGGTGCGCCGCTACATTCACGATGCGGCCGAAGGCAGGGAACTCGGCGGCGAGGCGGGAACCTTCACCGACTGGCAACCCATGATGAGCGACAGCGATTTGCTTTTCTACGAGGGATTGCACGGCGGGTACCAGGATGGCGACACCGACGTCGCACGTCACGTGGATCTGCTCGTCGGCGTGGTTCCCATCATCAATCTGGAGTGGATTCAAAAGCTGCATCGCGACCAGCATATGCGTGGCTACAGTCAGGATGCGGTGGTCGACACGATTTTGCGGCGCATGCCCGACTATGTGAACTATATCTGTCCGCAGTTCAGCCGCACGCATGTCAATTTTCAGCGCGTACCGACCGTGGATACCAGCAACCCCTTTATCGCCCGCGATATCCCGACCTCCGATGAGTCGATGGTGATCATCCGCTTCGCCAATCCCAAGGGAATCGATTTCCCCTACTTGATTTCGATGCTTCACAACTCCTGGATGAGCCGACCGAATAATATCGTGGTGCCCGGAGGTCAAATGGGTCTGGCGATGCAAATCATCTTTACACCGATGATTCTTCGGTTGATGGACCTGAAGCGACGGGCGCATTGAGGAGCATCCAAATGATGAACGTCCTCGAGATGCCCCGTTGGAGGGGAGAGGAACTGAGAGCGGTGCTGTTCGATTTGGACGGCACGCTGATGGATACCGCCGATGACATCACGGTCATTCTCAATCGAGCGCTGGCCGAGCAGCATCTCGGATCGCTGGCGCCCGATCAGGTGCGTGAGTTGATCGGTCGGGGTATTCCGACGCTCATCGCGCGTGCCGTCGGCAGACTCGGCGGCATCGCCGATGCGGCGACCCAGGCGCTCCTCCTCGAGCGCTTTTACCTGCACCACGAGCGGCTGTACCGGCTCGATGAATGCAGTGCGCGTCCGTATCCGCACGCGGCCGAGTTGCTCGGACGATTGCACGGCGCCGGCCTCAAGCTCGCAGTGGTTACCAACAAGAAGTATGACTTTGCGGTCGACCTGCTCGCGCGATCGGGGTTGAGCGCGTGGATTGACGTGATCGTCGGCGGAGATTCATGTGCGCGCGGAAAGCCCGATCCGCAGCCGCTGCACTTCGCCTGCCATGCGGTGCACGTCGATCCTTCCCGGGCACTGATGGTGGGCGACTCGCTGACGGACGTGCTCGCGGCGCGCGCCGCGGGGATGCCGGTGGTATGCGTGCCCCACGGCTACAACGAGGGCCGGGACCCGCTCACGCTGCCGTGTGATGCGTTCATCGACACGTTGGGAGAGCTGCCGGGGTTGATCTTCAGCACGCGAGTGCCGTGCGGTCCCCTCAAAGCGTGAAGCATTTTGTTCAAGGCGCTTCTCTGGGACGTTGATGGCACCTTGGCGGAGACTGAACGCGATGGTCACCTCGTTGCATTTAACCAGGCATTCGATGCGCTCGGCATCCCGTGGCGCTGGAGCGAACAGCGCTACGGTGTCCTGCTGCACGTGTCCGGCGGCCGCGAGCGCCTCATGCAAGACATGCAATTGCGCAGCTTCGCCCAGGGCGGGGATGTGGAGAGTTTCGTCGAGCGCCTGCATCGCCTGAAGAACGAGTTTTACGCGGATATCGTCGCGAGAGGAGAAGTCGCGCTTCGGCAAGGAGTCCGGGAACTTCTCACGGAGTGCGCGGCGGCTGGAATCCGTATGGGGATCGCAACGACGACCAGCCGCTCGAATCTCGAAGCGCTTCTCTCCGCTCAGTTGGGCGCGGACTGGGAATCGAAATTCGCGGCCGTCGTGTGTGCACGGGAGGTGGCGGAGAAAAAGCCGCACCCGGGAGTCTATCAGCTCGCACTCCGGATCCTCGATCTTGCACCCCTCGAAGTCGTTGCGATCGAGGACGCTCCGGCCGGAATCGCCGCTGCACAGGCCGCCGGCGTGCCCGTGCTGGTGACGCGCAGTCACTATTTTGCGGCTGTCGATACCCGCGGAACGCTGGCCGCCGGTCCGTCCCTGGGGCGAAGTGAGGGGTGGCACCCGAGCGCCGACTCGCGCGCCACGCGCATCGGGCTGCAGCAGATCGCCTGCTGGTACGAGCAATGCCGAAGAAGCGCCGGCTGCGATCGCTGATCGATCCTGATGCCACATACCACGGCCCGCGCTACAATCACGCCTGTCGACCTCGATCAACTAATTCAATAAGAGGTGTTTGCATGAAACTGCGTTACCTTGCCGCGATTGCGGTGGCGGCATTGACGATGGGTGCGATTTCTCCCGTGTTTGCCGACGACGGGAAATCCTATACCGAAGGACCGATTTCGGAAGTCACCTCCATCCGTACCAAACCGGGCATGTTCGATGCGTACATGAAATGGTTGGACACCACCGGGAAACAGCTGCGCGAAGACGAGAAGAAGGCCGGCCTCATCGTCGATTATGCAGTCTATGCAACCAGACCGCGCTCGGCGGGCGATCCGGACATCTACTTGGTCATTACCTACAAGAACATGGCCGCGCTCGATGGGCTCGAGGATCGCGTCGAGCCGATCATGCGGAAGATCTGGTCCACGCGAGATGCTGCCAACAAGGCGAACGTCGATCGCGAGAGTCTTCGGGAGATTCTTGGAAGTCAAATTATCCGGCAGCTGAATCTCAAATAGCCGCTGACTGGAACGGGCGTGGCCCGACGTTCGATGTGCTCCGCACCGCGAACGTCGGGTCGTTCCGAACACGGGAGGTCCTGGCATTGCGCGTAATGGGTTCACGCTTCTTGAACGCTTGGCTCATGTGCATTCTTGCGCCGATCTGTGGGGCGACGGCGGCCGATTGCGGCGGCACCGCCCACGCGACCCGGCAGCAACTCATTGGTGCCTGGCGGTTGATCGGCATCGAATACTCGGATTCGGGCGGTCAAGTCGCCGACCCGTTCTATCAACCGAACTCGACGGGTCTCATCGTCTACGACTCCTCCGGCTGGATGAGCGTGCATATCTCCGCACCCCATCGTCGGGCTTTCGAAGTTCCGGCATCGCGGTCCGCAGCCACCACGCTTCGGGACGAGCCGTTGAAGGCCGCGGCATTCGATACGTATTACGCCTACTTCGGTACATGGGACCTCGACGAGACATCCTCGGTGGTCACCCATCACGTTGAGTCATCGTTGATGCCGGCGGAAAGCGGCCTTCACTATGCGCAAAGAGCGGCGATCGATGGCAACCGGCTGGTCTTCACCGTGTGCACCACGATTCGAGGCGGGCAAAGCGTCCGCCGGAAGATCTGGGAGCGCGTGTCGTCCGCCGCCCCGTAGCGGGCGAGAATCGCTGTGGCGGTACTTGATGTGCATTCGAATAATAGATTATAACTCACTGAATTAGAATAATAAAATTAGGTATTGTGGCGTGAATCTTTTGCGCGCGTTATAGCTTCCATTGCGGTAGGCTTCGCAAGTGACAACGAATACCCGCGGCCTCGAACAGCCGTCGCGCGCAGCCATCGCGGCATGAGTATTTGGACTGCGATCAAGGAGCCGTTGGAAGGCAAGACCTCGTTGGCCAGGGTCTTTTGGGTCTATGGTGTCCTGGGTTCCGTTGCGGTCAGCGCGATGGGCCTGCTCTTCGATCCTGGCAACGAGGCCGCGCGGCGAGCTTACGTCGTGTTCGGTCTCTTGTTCAGCGTCTATGTCACCCTCGCCACTTATCGATGCGGTGTGAATTGCCGATCCAAGGCGATGACGCGCTTCGTGCGCATCAGTGCAATCATCACCCTTGTTCTGCTTCCGGTGCTGGCGTATCTCGATTTTACGGGAGCGCTCGGTGCCCTGGTGAGCCTCGGCGGGGAGCAATGATCGAAATTCGCAGCAGTCTCCCTGCGCGGTTGTATGATTGGCGTTTTTCTTCAAGGGAAGGTATCGATGGCGAAGCGTAAGCGAAAGGCGGTTTTGGCATGGTCGAGTCAGGATGTAAAGAATCTGCGGAGTTACGCTAAAGCGAAGCTCTCCGGAACGCAGGCGGCCAAGCGACTGGGCCGCACTCCGGGTGCGGTGGCTCAGAAGGCCATGAAGCTCAGGATTCGGTTCCGTTCGATCAAGCGAAAATCACGGTAGAGGTACGACTCTGAGAGCGTGGCGACCCTGGCCTACCGGTTTTGCCGCCTGCGGCTCAGTGCCTTCTCAACCCGTCCGACGAGACGTGGATCGCCCAGCCGCTCGGCGTACGCCGAGAATTGCGCGGTGGGACCCAGCCACTCGAGCGCCTCGACTTGGGAAAAGACCGGCACATCGGTGCGCAGGGTTGCCAGAGTCTTGAATAACAGCGCGAGATCGCGGCGCTCGCCTAGGACCTGCGGCGGAAAGTCCTCGATCTTGCCGTACCGTGCGATCAGGCTCGCGGCACCCTTGGGGCCGATACCAGTGAGGCCCGGGTAACCGTCCGCACTGTCTCCCACCAGCGCAAGGTAATCGGGGATCAGCGCCGGAGCGACCCCGAATTTCGCCTTCACGCCGGCGGCGTCGCGGATGGTCTTGCTCTTTCGATCCACCTGCACCACGCGCTCATCGCGGACGCATTGTCCGAGATCCTTATCCGGGGTCCAGATGCAGACCTTCTGAACGCGCGCATCCGCGCAGGCTTTGGCCGCCGCCGCGGCGAGTGCATCGTCCGCCTCGAACTCGATCATCGGCCACACGAGAACCCCGATCGCGGCAAGGGCCTCTTCGAGCGGCTGGAATTGCGCGAGGAGGGCAGGTTCGACCCCTTCGCCCGTCTTGTATCCACGCCACAGTTCGTTGCGGAAGGATTCGATCACATGGTCGGTGGCCACGCCGAGATGCGTCGCGCCCTCTTCGATCATCTGGAGGATGGTGTTGAGCACGCCCACGACGGCGCCGAATGGCCGATCCTTGTCCTTGGTGAACCGGCGCAGGCCGTAGAAATGACGGAAGAGCTCGTACGTCCCATCAACGAGGTGAACGATCACGGCGGAAGTCTAACGGAGCCGGATCGCGACCGCATCCGTATCGATAGGCTATGATCGCGGCGTGGGCGACGAGAAGGAAGAACGTGACCAGTGAAGTCGAAGAGCGGATCCACAGGGCGCTGGAACCTCATCCGCTCGAGAAAATCGAGTTTGGTTATCGGCGCGTGCACGAGACCGGAAGCAGCACCCTGCGGCTGTTGCCGGTCACCGAGACTCGCGAGGGGATGCAGGTCGTGGCCGTCGCGGAAGTCGACACGAAATACACTGCCGGCTCGGGCCTTCCGCCTTTTCATGCGATCGGCCTGCAGCGCCTCAATGCCTTGGCGGTTCACGGTGCATACCACGTAGTCAGCGGAAAATTGCGCCAGACCGCGCAATATTCGATCTACGCGAACGAATCCGCTCCGCATCTCGCAGCCCAATGCATCCTCAATGCATTCGGCGGCCAGCTGCCGCTCGGTCGATCAACCGCGATGGCAACCTCTTCCGCGGCGGCACTCGAGCAGCAGCGTGCGCATCACGCAATGCCGGTTCAGTGGCAGCACCCGTTGGATGAGGCGGCTTTGCAAGCGGCCACCACGATGCTCCAAGGACGCGGCATCGCCGCCTCGAATAACGCCAGCGGAGTTTGGGCGGAACTCCCATTGAGCGGCGACTGCCCGTCGCGATCGATCGATCCACAAGCCGAGACAGCGTTGCTGCAAGTCAACAGCGGCGTACCCCATCCGGTCGCAGGTGCGGGCTATCTTGCGACCATTTCCCTTCCGCTGGCGAGTGCACCGCCGGATTCCGCCGAGCTCTGCCGCCGACTGAATGCAATGGAGTTCGCGCAGCTGGAATTCGTTCCCCGGCTGGGGGCCTGGGGGTTGCAAGCGCCCGCCGATCTGCCGGGATATAGCTGTTTCATTCCGTGTGCGGAGCCATGGGCCGATTTGCACCTCACTCTCATGTGGTGGTGCGTGGTACGCGCCGCCTGGATCAGGGATCGATTCTGGAGAGCGAGAGCGGGGCTCGACCTGGAATCGATAAGAGATCTCATCCGCTGATGCGCGCGACCATCTGTTTGAGTCTCATGTTGGCGCTATGCGCGCTTCGGGCGCTCTCGGCGGATGGGTCCGCGGCGCGGCGACCGCTGACGGCCGACGATTTCTACCGGGTTCAGGAACTGAGCGATCCGCAGGTGTCTCCTGACGGACAGTGGGTGGCCTACGTCGTGACGACGAGCGATCGCAATGCCGATGAAGCGCGCAGCGCCATCTGGATGGTGAGTTGGGATGGCGCTGAGCGGCTCGCTCTGACCGCCGCGGCGGACGGCACGGGCAAACCAAGGTGGAGTCCGGACGGACGCTATCTCGCATTCACCTCCAAGGCCGCCGGCTCGAACAGGGATCAGATCATGCTGCTCGACCGGCGCGGCGGCGATGCGAGGCCGCTGTCGGGCTTGAGCGGCGATGTCGGCGAGTACGCGTGGTCGCCGGACGGCAAGTCTCTCGCATTCTCCATGCAGCAGAGTGATGCCGAATCCAAGCCCATCGTCATCGATGCACTGCATTTCAAGGAGGATGGAGACGGCTACCTGCAGCGTGGTAGCAAGCGGCACTTGTACCTGATCGATGTGGGGAGCGAACAGATCGAGCCACTGACGTCCGATCCCGAGTTCAATGATGACTTGCCGGTTTGGTCTCCCGACGGCCGGCGGATTGCGTTCACGAGAACCCGCGACAAGGGCGCGGATCCGGACGGGCGAGAGGACATCGATGTGCTGGATGCTCGCGCAGGATCGATGCCGCATACGCTCGCGCGTCCCTTTGCGCCGAACGCGCAGAAGCTCGCCTGGAGCCCCGACGGAATGCAGATCGCCTATTTGCAAGGACTCGAGCCGAAGTACTACGCGTACATGCAGGACCGCCTTTTCACGATTCCGGCCGCCGCCGGCGCGCCCCGCGCCCTGACGGACAAGCTCGATCGCGCGGTGACATCCTTCGTCTTCAGCGCCGACTCGGCGGCCATCACCATCACCGTCGAGGACGACGGCATCATCTACCCCGCTCGAGTCGATCTCACGAGCGGTGAGATCACACGTGAAAACGCCGCGGGTCGGTTCGTCGTCTCCGCGCTGTCCTCGGCGGCCGGACACACGGCGCTTCTCGAGTCCGACGACGGTGCATTGGCCGAGGTCTATGCACTGGAGAACGGGCGGCTGCGCAAGCTCACCGCGCACAACGAGGCGTTTCTTGCGGAGTTGCAGCTCGGCAGCGTCGAAGACATCCGATTCAGGAGCCGCGACGGGACGGAGATCCACGGACTCATCGTCAAACCCCCCTCGTTCGTCGCGGGACGGAAATATCCGATGTTGCTGTGGATCCACGGCGGCCCCAACGGGCAGGACGAACACTCTCTGGCTCTGGATGGATATCTATTCGAGCCGCAGATGTTTGCGACGCGGGGATTCGTGGTGTTGCGCGTCAACTATCGAGGCAGCAGCGGTCGCGGCGGAGCCTTTGCAAAGGCGATCGCAGCCGATTGGGGCCACAAGGAAGTTGAGGATCTCCTTGCGGGCACCGATTATCTCGTTGCACAGGGTATCGCCGATACCTCGCGGCTCGCGATCGGCGGCTGGAGCTATGGCGGCATCCTGACCGATTATACGATCGCCTCGGATCGTCGCTTCAAGGCCGCGATCAGCGGAGCAGGCAGTGCCGATCAGCTCGCGATGTACGGCAGCGATGAGTACGTTCTTCAGTACAACAATGAACTGGGGCCGCCGTGGAAGAACACCGCGCTCTGGCTCAAGGTCTCATACCCGTTCTTTCATGCCGATCGCATCCATACGCCGACGCTGTTCCTGGGCGGAGACAAGGATTTCAACGTCCCGATCAACGGCGGCGAACAGATGTATCAGGCATTGCGCACGTTGGGTGTGCCCGCGCAGCTCGTCGTCTATCCGGGGCAGCATCACGTCTTTTCGCGACCGAGCTTCGTCAAAGACTTGGCGCAACGGATGCCGGAATGGATCGACCGCTACGTCGTGCCGGGCCGATAGCGGGCTGCGGTGGCGGTTGTGCGGCAATTTCTGCGCTCCGCACCAAGCAGGGTGGACAGGCGACGGCGCGTCGATATTCGCCTGACCGATATGACGGCTCGCGACGCGTTCTGGTGGGATGCTCGCCTGGGTCCGGTCCACGCGAAAATGACGGGCCGCGCGGACCGCTTATGGTCGTGGTCCGTGTTGCTGCCGCTGTGCCATCTCGTCCAGCGGGCGAAGCGACGGTACTGCCGGCCGTTGGTGATTTGGGGTCGAACCGACAACGGCCGGTTTTTGCGTGTGGGCTTGTCGATCTTGATCGAAGCCTACCCCTATCTGGATGTCGATCATCCGGGCGAATCGCATTTCCTCTGGTTCATGAGCGCGGCAGATCCGGGGGTGCTCACCGCGGAGTTCGGTATGTCTCAGCCGCCTGCATTGGGGCGTGTGCTATTGGACACTGCGATCGTCTTGAGTCAAAACGCCGGCCTCGGCGGAAGGATCGGCCTGCACGCGGCCTCAGCGGGCGGCGAGGGCCTTCTCACGCTGTACGACCGATGCGGCCTGCTGCGACTGCCCGCCACGAAGCCGCTACCGGCCCCGATCCGCCGGTCCAATGACGGACGGTTTTTTTATGCCGATGAGGGACTTGCGGAGTCGCTCGCTGCGGCACTTGATCCGAGTCGCTAGGTGGGATGTACGAAGCTGGCGTATAGTAATCACATAGATGCCGAGTTTAGGTTAAATTATGAGTGAATTCATGCTATTGGACGCGAAGGCGCCGGCTACCCTGGGCGCGGTCGTGGAGGCTGTGACGCGCCTCAGTACCTTGAGTGAGGCGCAGATTTTGGAACTCGTCTCGGCTGGACGAGTCGCGGAGTGGTTTCCGTTCAAACCGGCCCGCGAACGAGCCGTCCCCTCCGATACGGTGAGCGATGAGGAGCTGGTCGAGGCGTCCGCATCACCGCTGAGCCGCAAGCAGCGCGACGCGCTGATTCAATCGAGTCTGCCGGCCACCCCGCGCAGGAAGCCCCGATCGGCCGCCAAGAGATAGGCACCGGCTCGACTTACAGCTTCGGAATGTGAATACGGCTGATCATCAAGGAGCCGGACAAGACGAATATCAGCGTCAAGGGGTGCAGCACGTGCCCGAAGAGGGAAACCTCCCCGAGCCACATGTGCTCTCCCGTCGCGCCGTGCGAGACGGCGACGGACAGCAGGCAGAGAATGAGGAACGAGGTTGGAATGGGCGTTCCTTCGAAGTATTTCACTTTGCCGCTGCCTTCGGAGAGCTCGTCCACCGTCACGTTGTAACGGGCGAGTCGCGAGACTCCGCAGGCCACGAAGTAGGCGAGCACGATCCGATCATACAAACCTTGCATGCCGAATCCATATCCAATCATTGCCGGGGCGACACCGAAGGAAATCACGTCGGCCAGGGAGTCGAGTTCGCGGCCCATTGTCGATGATTTTTGGCGCCATCTTGCGATTCGACCGTCCAGAATATCGAAGATCAGGGCGGCGAGGACCAGCGCACACGCATAGTACAGGTGCGCAACAGTTCCGGTCTGCACGTACGTAAGGGTCGCGAACACCGCCGCCGTACCGCAAACGGCATTCCCGAGGGTGAACCAGTCGGCGAGATGAAACTCGCGGATCAAGGCGACCTTTTTAGCAGGGGTGTCGGGCAACATTCCACGCCTCAAGGATCAACGCTCGACTTCGCAGGAGTCCGGCTGCCGCGGCAGACCGTTCGCGGCAACGTTGCACCGGGCGCATAGAGACTCGGTCCGGTGCTCGCCACTTGGTAGCAATTCGCGTCGATCCATACGATCCAATCGCCGTTGGCGGTTTTGAATTGTTCGCCGGCGTGGTGCGGTCCTCGCTGCCAAGTCTCTTCCCCCGGGAACGTCGAGACCGACTTATTGATGACGGGCTGATGCTGACGAATCTCGAAGGCGTTGAGGGCGCGACGTGCCTCGAGCGTCCAATCGACGCCGGAGCCGCTGCCAACCGACGATGCTGCGAGCGTAGGTGTCTCGGAAATCGCGGACGAGGCGGGCACCGGAGTCGGCATCGATAGGGGAGCGCGGCCGGCGACACGCCGCGGGAGGGGGTCGTCCGAACGTACCTTGGGAAAAGTGACCGGTGATATGTACAGCAATTGAACGGTATCGGCGCTCGAACCTGGAAGACCCCGGATTCCTGACCCCATCAGCAGGGCCGCGAGCACGGCCGCGTGGAAGATCGCTACGACGAGAAGAGTCGCGTAACGCGAAGCTGGCCACTGATTCGACTCGCCCATATCCAGTTATGCTCGCGCGACAGACTGGTGTTTCATGGTGGACCGGCGGTGCCCGGGATGGTTCCCGGATGCCCGGCGCGCGAGCGGCTCTCACGTTCAGTGCCGCCGAGGGTCGGCGAGGAATAAGTTGAGCCAATCAAGACCGCGTAGGCTGCGCTGCGTGTCGGTCGATGCCTGCACCATGCACGGATGATCCCATCGTGCTGAGGGCGGTCTCAATGCCGGATGCACCTGTCACCTTATCGGACACTCGCATCGATCGTCGCCATGGACGTCGCGGGGTAGCGCTCACCACTCACCGGCCGTTCGCGCAGAATGCCGTACAGCCGTTCGAGTTGCGCGTCTTGTAACCGCACCATGACCGACAGCGCGTTTTCCTTCAGGCGCTTGATGCTGCGTGTTCCCGGAATCGGCACGATATAGGGCGCGCAGTCGAGCAGCCAGGCGAGAGCGACCTGCGCGGGCGTGTAGCCCGCATCGCGCGCGATTTGCGCGACGGTTTCCACGAGCCGCAGGTTGCGGGCAAAGTTCTCGCTCGAAAAGCGCGGATTGCCGCGACGATAGTCGGAGACGGCGAAATCCTCCGGACTCTTGAAAGCACCGGTGAGAAAGCCGCGGCCGAGCGGGCTGTACGCCACCACCCCGACGCCGAGTTCCTCGCAGGTGGGAAGGATGGTCGCTTCCAGGTCACGCGTCCACAGCGAGTATTCGCTCTGCAGCGCTGCGATCGGGTGCACGAGCGAGGCGCGGCGAATGGTGTGCGCCGAAGCTTCAGAGAGGCCGAGGTGTCGAACCTTGCCCTCTTGAACCAGCCGCGCCATGGCGCCCACCGTCTCTTCGATCGGAACGCTCGCGTCCACCCGGTGCTGATAGTACAGATCGATATGACTGACTCCGAGCCGTTCGAGACTGGCATCGCATGCTCGACGCACGTAATCGGGGCGCCCATCGATGCCGAGGAGCGTGCCGTCGGGACTGCGCACGCTGCCGAATTTGGTGGCGAGCACCACCTCGTCACGGCGCGCCTGGAGCACCTTCCCAAGCAGGCGCTCATTGGCACCGAGACCGTACATATCGGCGGTATCCAGAAAATTGATGCCGATATCGATCGCGGCGTTGAGGACACGCAGATTGGTGGTCTCGTCCGATGGTCCATAGAAGTCCGACATGCCCATGCAGCCGAGACCGATGGCGGAGACCTCCGGGCCCTGACGGCCAAGCTTGCGTCGTGGAATGATGCTCACGGTTGGTGCTCCAGAATGGGGGAATAGGGATTCGTACATGCTAGGGGCGGGCGGCGGTAGTGCGCTAGAACATTCCTGTCCAGTTCTTGCCCGATCCTGCATGAAGCCCCAACGCGGCTATCGCGCCGGGCGGCGGCCGACTACCATGTGCCGACCGCCGATAGTTGGGCGACATCCATGCTAGACAGCAGCTTACAGACAACTGAGCAGATCCAAGCCATCGCCGAGCGGCAGCAGGAGCTCGCGGCCCGGGTTGCCCGATTGGCACCGGTGGATGGAACGCACCAGTCGGCGTTGATTCCGTCGCTCGCGCTCACCCGCGGCAGCGTCCCCACCGTGTGCATGCCGACGGTCTATCAGCCGAGTCTCGCCATCGTCGTGCAGGGCCGCAAGCGGGCGGTGTTGAATGGCGAGGTGTTTCACTACGATGCGCTCAATTACCTCGTGGTGTCGGTGACGTTACCCGCATTGGGGCAGGTTCTCGAAGCGAGCGCCGAGCGGCCTTACCTGAGCCTGCGACTTCACCTCGACCTGGACGAGATCGCGCGCTTGCTGCTGCAGCTGGGTGATCGCGGTCCGCCGCCGGCCGACTCCAATCGCGGCTTGTTCGTGGCACGCATGGACGAGGCGTTGCTCGATGCCGTCCTACGCATGGTGAAGCTGCTCGATGCGCCCGAGGATGTGTCGGTGCTGGCGCCGGTGGTGGGGCGGGAAATCTACTACCGCATGCTGCGGGGAGAGCTCGGCCATCGTCTCGTCGACCTCGCTCAAGGGGACGCCGCCAATCATCGCATCGTTCGCGCCATAGAATGGCTCAAGCAGCGCTACGCGGCGCCGCTGCGCATCGAGGAACTGGCCGAGGTCGTGCACATGAGTCCCTCCGCGCTTCATCACCGCTTCAAGGCGGTTACCGCGATGTCGCCGCTCCAGTACCAGAAGCATCTGCGGCTGCATGAAGCGCGGCGGCTGATGTTCGCCGATGGGGTGGAGTGCGCCACGGCCGGGCATCGCGTCGGCTATGAGAGTGCGTCGCAGTTCAGCCGCGAATATCGGCGCCTCTTTGGCGCTCCGCCACGCGCGGAGATTGCGCGCTTGAGGGAAACCGGGGTTCCGGCCTAGCGATTGACACGTCACTGAGACTTGCGAGTTAATTGCCCGATGATCACGACGCGCTCCATTCCCTATCAGGACGATGGTCTTCGCCTGGTGGGATATTTCGCGGTCGACGCCGCCCGCCCCGGTGCGCGCCCCGCGGTTCTCGTCGCGCCCGAGTCGCCCGGACTCGATGACGTCAATCGCCAGCGCTGTGCTCGCCTGGCTGCGCTCGGCTACGCTGCGTTCGCGCTCGATTTTCACGGCGAGGGCGAAGTGATCACGGATCGCGCGGAGCTCTCGGTGCGACTGCAGTCATTCGCGGCTGACCCGATGCGCACCCGCAGCCGCGCGCAGAGCGCGCTCGCGACGCTGCTTGCCCAACCCGACATCGACGCTGCCCGCGTGGCTGCGATCGGTTATTGCTTCGGCGGCACCATCGCCCTCGAACTCGCCCGCAGCGGCGCCGACATCAAGGCGGTGATCGGCTTTCACGCCGGACTCGGTACCGCGCGGCCGCAGGATGCGAAGAACATCCGCGCAAAAATACTCATTTGCAACGGCGCCGAAGATCCGATCGTACCGCTCGAGCAGCGCACGGCATTCGAGCGGGAAATGGAGGCGGGAGGAGTGGACTGGCAGCTGCATCTCTACGGCGGCACGGGTCACGCCTTCACGCGGCCGGGCGCTGCCGCGTTGGGGCTGGCGGGCTTTGCATACAACAAGGACGCCGACGAGCGCTCGTGGCAGGCGATGCTCAACCTGTTCGCGGAGACGCTCGGTCCGGTTTAGGAGCGACGCTGCTTAGCGGGTATATGCGTCGATCAGGGCGCGCGCCGCCTTCGCCGCACCTTGCGCCGGGCCGTGTTGGCCGGAAAAGCTCAGGCGCGTCAGATAACTGCCTTCCCACAGGAGCATGAGCGCGTCCCCGAGCGCATCGGCATCGCGTGCATTCATTTCACGCGCGAGTTGGCGGAAGCGGCGCCGCATCTCCGCCTTGTACTTCTCGACGATCGGACGCGCCGGATGGTCGGGTTCGGTGATTTCAACAGCCGCATTGGCGAGTGCGCAGCCCCGGAAACCGGCTTTGCAGGTCGTCTTCACCAACAACATATCGAACAGCGTCTCGACCTGAGCGCGAGGCTCTCCCGGGTGCGCGGCGACCGCATCGTCCCACCAGCGCCACCCCTCGCGCTCCTCGCTGCGCAGATACTCCGCGACAAGCTCGTCCTTGGACGCAAAGCTGCGGTAGAAGCTCATTTTGTTGGTACCCGCTTCGCTCGCGATGGTGTCTACACCCACGGCACGAATGCCGCGGCAATAAAAGAGCTCACGGGCCTTGTGCATGATGCGATCACGCACCCGCGACTTCGGACCTTCCGAATCAATTCCTTTCTCGACAGCCACTTGTGTTCGTCCAGGTCGGTTCATGAAAATCTCCACTTGACATGTGAGTTACCGGTCACTAACTTACGCACCTAGAAGTGACTGACCGGTAACACACGGTGCATAGCATCGGCGTGTCAGGGCCGTAAGTCAAGTTTGACTGGAAATTAGCAACTTAATCAACTATTTGGAGTCATTTGTGCCTGTCAAGCAAATGCTGTTTCGCCGGGTTCTTCTCTCAGCGTTGGGCGTCGCTGCGGTCCTCGCCTTCGTGTTCTTCTCCAGCGCCGGACACGGGCGCTCGCGCGCCAAAGCTCAAGCCGTCGCGCTGCCCGAGGTGACGGTAGCGGAGGTGATTCACAGGCCGCTGCGCGAATGGCAGGAATTCAGCGGTCGCCTGCAGGCCGTGAATACGGTCGAGGTTCGCCCGAGAGTGAGCGGGTACATCGACCGCGTGGCATTCGAGGACGGAGCTCGCGTGCAGAAGGGGCAGCTTCTGTTTCAGATCGACCCACGGCCCTTTCAGGCGGAAGTCGACCGCCTGCTCGCGGAACGCAGCCGCAGCCTTTCGGATCTCCAACTCGCCCAGGCGAACCGCGCCCGCGCCGAGCGCCTCATCGGCGCCCACGCGATATCGCGCGAGGAGTACGAGCGGCTGGTCGCATCCGAAGCGTCCGCTCAGGGCGCGGTGGGCTCGATCGATGCGTCCCTGCGCGAGGCGCGCCTCAATCGAGAATTCACCGAGGTGCGCGCACCGATCGCCGGCCACGTGTCGCGCGCGATCATTACCGCCGGAAATCTCGTGACCAGCGCCAGTCTCCTGACGACACTCGTTTCCGACGACCCCGTGTACGTGTACTTCGACGCCGATGAACAAACGTATTTGCGCTACGCGAAGACTTCACACCAAGCAAAGACTCCACACGAACCGTCGAGCTCAAGCGGCGAGCCGTCCTCCGTGTACATCGGGCTGGTGGATGAAGAGGGCTATCCGCATCCGGCACGGCTCGACTTCATCGACAATCAGGTCGATGCAACGACGGGGACCATCCGCGCGCGCGCCGCGCTCGCGAATCCCGACGGCCGTTACACGCCGGGCCTATTTGCCCGCGTGCGTCTGATCGGCGGGGAAAATCACGACGGCGTCCTGATCGAGGACCGTGCCGTGGGCACCGACCTGTCCAAAAAATTCGTGCTGACGCTCGCCGCCGACAATCGCATCGAATATCGCCTGGTCGAGCTCGGCCCCGAAATCAATGGCCTGCGCGTCGTGACGCGTGGACTTGCGCCGAAGGATCTCATCGTCGTCAACGGTTTGCAGCACGTGCGCCCGGGACAAATGGTCGCCGCCACTCGCGTCGCCATGAGCGATGGCGCTGACGGCCTCACCCAGGTGGCTGCACAGCCGCGCACGGGGGTGGCAGAGCCCGGGATCAGTCTGGCCGCCCTGTCCGTACACCCGACTCGCTGAATAGACACCCACGCCCCCGCGCAGGATCAGTCATGAAACTCTCGCAATTCTTCATCAGCCGCCCGATCTTCGCCGGCGTGTTGTCGGCCCTCATCTTCCTCGCCGGTCTGATCGCGTTGCCAAGGCTTCCGATCAGCGAGTATCCCGGAAGTCGTGCCGCCGACGGTGGTCGTGAAGGCGACCTACCCCGGCGCAAATCCCAAGGTCATCGCGGAGACCGTGGCGAGTCCGCTCGAGCAGTCGATCAACGGCGTCGAGGGCATGCTGTACCAGTCCTCGCAGGCGACTGCCGACGGCGTCATGACCCTCACGATCACGTTCGCTCTGAGCACCGACATCGACAAGGCGCAGGTGCAGGTGCAGAACCGCGTCGCGCAGGCCCTGCCGAAGCTCCCCGATGTCGTGCAGCGTCTCGGTGTGATCACCAACAAAGCCTCGCCGGATCTGACCATGGTGGTGCACCTGGTGTCGCCCGACAATCGCTACGACACGCTGTACCTGTCGAACTATGCGCTGCTGCGGGTCAAGGACGAACTTGCGCGCCTGGATGGGGTGGGGACGTGCAGGTGTTCGGCGCCGGCCAGTTCTCGATGCGCATCTGGCTCGATCCGGAAAAGGTCGCGAGCCGCAACCTCACCGCGGATGATGTGGTGAAAGCCATCCGCGAGCAGAACATGCAGGTCGCTGCCGGCCAGCTTGGCGCGCCGCCGCTGCCGAAGCGCCACCGAGTTCCAGGTGGCGATCAATGCCAAAGGCCGTCTGACGACCGAGGACGACTTTCGCAACATCATCATCAAGACCGGGACCGCCGGCCAGGTCACGCGCCTGAAGGATGTCGCACGCGTCGAACTCGGCGCCGACACCTATGCGCTGCGCGCGCTTCTCGATAACAAGGCGGCGGCGGCGATTCCGATCTTTCAGCGCCCCGGCAGCAATGCCATCGCGATCTCCGAACACGTGCGCGCGAAAATGCAGGAGCTGCAAGCGCGACTTTCCGCAAGGCGTCGACTACCAGATCGTCTATGACCCCACCGTGTTCGTGCGCGGTTCCATTCACGCGGTCGTGCACACGCTGCTCGAGGCCATCCTGCTGGTCGTGCTGGTCGTAATCGTCTTTCTGCAGACCTGGCGCGCTTCGGTCATCCCGCTGATCGCCGTGCCGGTGTCCCTGGTCGGCACGTTCGCGGTCATGCACCTCTTTGGTTTCAGCTTGAATGCGTTGTCGCTCTTCGGTCTGGTGCTCGCCATCGGCATCGTCGTCGACGACGCCATCGTGGTCGTCGAAAATGTCGAGCGCAACATCGCCAACGGCTTGAAGCCGATCGAGGCGACGCGCCAGGCGATGCGCGAGGTGACCGGCCCCATCATCGCGACGGCTCTCGTGCTGTGTGCGGTGTTCGTGCCGACCGCGTTCATCAGCGGGCTCACCGGCCAGTTCTACAAGCAGTTCGCGTTCACCATCGCCATCAGCACGGTGATCTCGGCGTTCAACTCCCTGACGCTGTCACCGGCGCTCTCCGCGCTGCTGCTCAAGGAACATGGCGCCGCGCCGGATCGGCTGACCCGGGTCCTCAATCGGTTGCTCGGCGGTTTCTTCCGCCCCTTCAACCGCTTCTTCGCGCGCTTCTCCGCGCGCTACGTCAGCGGCGTGGGCCGTGTCGTGCGCGCCGGCGGCAGTCGCGCTCTTCGTATACGGCGGATTGATCGCGCTCACCTACCTCGGATTCGCTCGCACCCCGACGGGATTCATTCCGCCGCAGGACAAGCAGTACCTGGTGAGCTTCGCACAGCTGCCCGACGCGGCGACGCTCGATCGCACCGAGGCGGTGATACGCCGCATGGGCGACATCGCGCTCAAGCAGCCGGGCGTCGATAGCGCGGTGGCATTCCCCGGCCTGAGCATCAACGGGTTCACCAACAGTCCGAACTCCGGAATCGTGTTCGTGACCTTGAAGCCCTTCGACGAGCGCAAATCCAAGCGACGCTGTCCGCCGGCGCCATCGCTGCGGCGCTCAATCAGCAATACGGCAGGATCCAGGAAGCCTTCATCGCCGTGTTTCCGCCGCCGCCGGTGATGGGCCTGGGCACGATCGGCGGCTTTCGCATGCAGATCGAGGATCGCGGCGGCTTCGGCTTCGAGGAACTCTACAAGCAGACGCAGAACTTGATGGCCAAGGGAAATCAGACCCCGGCACTGCAGGGCCTATTCTCGAGCTTTCAGGTGAATGTGCCGCAGGTCGATGCCGAAGTCGATCGCGAAAAGGCGAAGTCGCAGGGCGTGTCTGTGCAGGAGCTCTTCGACACCATGCAGGTGTACCTGGGCTCGCTGTACGTCAATGATTTCAACGCCTTCGGCCGCACGTATCCGGTAACCGCCCAGGCGGAACCGGGATTTCGCCTGCAGGCCGAGGATGTCGTCAGGCTCAAGACCCGCAATGCCGCGGGCGACATGATTCCGCTTGGCTCCTTCGTGACCGTCAAGCACTCTTCGGGTCCCGACCGTGTCATGCACTACAACTCCTACCCCACCGCCGAGATCAACGGCGGGCCCGGGCGCCGGCTTCAGCTCCGGTCAGGCGCAGGCGGCGATGGAGCGACTCGCGCGCCAGGAGCTGCCCAACGGCATGAGCTTCGAATGGACGGAGCTGACCTATCAACAGATCATCGCCGGCAACACCGCGGTGCTCATTTTCCCGCTGGTGGTGCTGCTGGTGTTTTTGGTGCTGGCTGCGCAGTACGAGAGCCTGAGTTTGCCGCTGGCGGTCATCCTCATCATGCCCATGGTGCTGCTCTCGGCCATCACCGGCGTTGAGCTCACGCACGGCGACAACAACATCTTCACGCAGATCGGCCTGATCGTGCTCGTGGGGCTCGCGAGCAAGAACGCCATCCTGATCGTCGAGTTCGCGAGGGACCGGGAGCTCGAGGGCGTGCCGTCGCTGCAGGCGGCGCTCGATGCGGCGCGGCTGCGGCTGCGTCCGATCCTCATGACCTCGCTCGCGTTCATCATGGGCGTGGTGCCGCTCGTCACCTCGACCGGCGCGGGCGCCGAGATGCGCCACGCCATGGGAATCGCCGTGTTCTCGGGAATGCTGGGCGTGACGGTTTTCGGGCTCCTGCTGACGCCGCTGTTCTACGTCCTGGTTCGAAAGCTCTCTCGCCGTTCGCACGGGCTGGCGGGGGCCACGCCCGCGTTCATCGGTCAAACATCACCAAGCAGTGAGGTGCCGTCATGAGAATATTCATCCCGATCGCGACGGCCGCGCTTTTTCTGCTCAGCGCGTGCGCCGTCGGACCCGATTACCGAGTCCTGCGACCGCACCGGCCGTCGTGCAGAATGCCCAAACGTCCGCGTTCGTGACTCACTCACCCGAGGAGCTCTGGTGGCGGGAATTTGACGATCCAGAGCTCGACGATCTGGTAGGCCGGGCTCTTGCCGCCAATCTGGATCTGCGCTCCGCATACGACCGGGTCCGGGCAGCCCGCGCCGTTTTCGTCGAGAGGAACTCGACTATGCACCGCACGTGCAGCTGCAGGGCGCTTACTCGCACGTCGACGAGCAGCAGCCCGGCTTTGGCCCTGATCGCTTCAACATCCAGAGCGACAGCCTGGGCTTCGATGCCGCCTGGGAGATCGACCTCTTCGGTCATGTGCGCCGTTCGGTCGAGGCGGCGCGCGCCGACCTGGGGGCGGAGCACGAGAATTTTCGCGATGCGCAAGTGACCGTAGCCGCTGAAGTCGCGCGCAATTACTTCGAGCTGCGCGGTGCGCAGAAGCGTCTCGCCGTGGCGCGCGAGAATTTGAGCATCGAGCAGCAGACGCTGGAGCTCACCCAACTGCTCGATGAAGTGGGCCGGGGCTCGGATCTCGACGTGCAGCGAAGTCGCGCCCGCCTGAAGGCCACCGAGGCCACGATTCCGCCGCTCGAGGCGGCCGAGAAGCAGGCGGGCTACCGACTCGCCGTTCTGATGGGCCAACGGCCGGGCGCGTTGGATCAGGAGCTGCGTCCCGCAGCGGTCGCGACTTATGCAAAGGAGCTGCCGATCGGCGATCCGACCGAGCTTCTGCGCCGCCGGCCCGATGTGCGTGCCGCAGAGCGGCAGCTCGCCGCCGCGACGGCGCGGGTGGGGGTTGCGACGGCCGATCTGTTCCCGCGCGTCAATGTCACGGGGTTCATCGGCTTCCTGTCGGGGGATGTGGGCCGACTGTTCGGGACGACGCCCGGCAGCGATGCCAGGGCGTGGTCCGTAACGCCCACCGTCAGTTGGGCGGCGTTCGATTTCGGATCGGTGCACGCGCGGTTGCGCGCGAGCGAAGCGCAATCCGACGCGGCGGCAGCCAATTACGAGAAGGTCGTGCTCGCGGCGCTCGAGGATACCGAAAGCAGCTTGCTCACTTACAGCGCACGACAAGCACAACTGAAGGGCCTCGCTGAGCAGGCAACGGCCTCGCGCCACGCCGCGGAACTCGCTGACACGCAATATCGCGAGGGTGTGGCGGACTTCCTGGTCTTGCTCGATGCGCAGCGCACACAGCTCGACGCCGAGGACTCGGTCGCGCAGGCCGAAACCGCTGTCAACGTGGCGGTGGTCGCCATCTATAAGGCCTTGGGCGGCGTTGGACAGCCGAAGCAGGACGCGCCGCCCGCACTGGCTCGAGAGGGGGGTGCCGACCATGCGCACCCTTGATGTAATCTCCGCGCTCAGCGCGCTCGGCGGGCTCCCGACGTTGAGCCACGCGGTGACGAGATACGTGCGCGCCGCGGTGAAGTGGCTACGAGGTCGGCAACGGAGCAGGCAGCTGCGGTTGCCGCTTGCGGTGCTGATCGTCTTTCTCCTGAGTCTGCCGTCACTGCAAGGATGCGCTCCGGCCGCCATCCGTGTGAGAGCGCCCGCGCAGGCGCTCACGGGGCCGCCGTACACCATCCGCACGCTCGGCCCTGATCAACGCTTCATGGAACTGTCCATGGCGGCCGTTGCGCAGCGAATTCATGAACAGCAGGCGTCGGAGACGCTTCGTATCCTGGCGCTCTCCGGCGGCGGCGCCGATGGGGCGTTCGGCGCCGGTGCACTGGTCGGGCTTACGCGCTCCGGAACACGGCCACGATTCTCGGTCGTCACCGGAGTGAGCGCCGGCGCATTGCTTGCTCCTTATGCGTTTCTTGGTCCGGAGTGGGATGCCGATCTCATCAACGCCTACACCACGGGACGGGCCGAACATCTTTTGCAGACGCGCGGACTTGGCATGCTCTTCGGCTCGAGCCTGTATCGCGGCACGCCGCTCACGCAGTTGGTCGATCAATACCTCACCGATGACATGATACGCGCCATCGCGCGCGAGGCGGCTGGCGGGCGGCTCTTACTCGTAGCCACTACGAATGTCGACACGGCGGAACCGGTGGTGTGGGACTTGGGAGCGATTGCCATGAACGGCGGTGACAAGGCGAGAGCGATGCTTCGAGACATCCTGGTTGCCTCGGCCAGTGTGCCGGGAATGTTTCCACCCGTCGTCATTCGTCTGCAAGAAAATGGGGACCCTTACGAGGAGGCCCACGTCGACGGAACGACCACGGTGCCGTTCTTCGTACCGTCCGCTCTCGCACAGGGGTCCGACGGTGCCACCCCGGTGAGCGAAGGTGCGGCGGTGTATGTCATCGTCGATCGGCGGCTGAGCGAAGAGCCTCTCTCGGTGCGCCTGCACACGAGGGCGATTCTATCGCGTAGTGTCTCCGCAGGCTTGACGCACATGGTCAGGACTTCACTCGAACTGACGGCCGCTACCGCTCGACTGCAGGGAATGGCATTTCAATATTCCGCGATTCCTGCCGACTATCCGAACCTCAATTCCTTTGATTTTCGGGCTGAACGGATGCGTTCGCTATTCCAGTACGGCTATCAATGCGCGGAGGCGGGTCGGCTGTGGATAGGCTCGCCGCGCGACACGGGCGATCGAACTCGCGCCGGTGCTTCCACTATTGAGAAATCCCCCTCATGTCCAAGCGATGACGAGTTCATCGGACGCTTCGCCCTGCGCTGAGAGGAGGTCCTACGACTGTTTCCTGGGCGTCGCCGCCCTCAACCGTGCCTTTCCTGGCTTCGGCGGCGCCTGATCTGCCTGCGCCGCAAAGCGGTGCATCCGACTGATGAGCTCGGGAGGAATCGCCGTCGCACGCGCTGTGGTTGCCGAAATAAAGACGAGCACCTGTTTGACGCGCATTCGCAGCTCGCCGCCGAGGGAAGCTTCGATGCGCAGTTCACACGAGGTGCGCCCGATCTTCACAGTCCAGAGATTGAACGTGAGTCGATCCCCGTAGCGCGTGGGCTTCTCGAAGTCGACTGTAAAATGTACCGACGGGGTGAGAATCTGCTTGTGATGGAAAAGGCCGGGCGCACTTGCTTCCAGCCCGTCCTCGAACCAGTCCTCGACGAAGTCGCTCACCATCTCGAAATAACGTGGGTAGAACACCCATCCCGCCGCGTCGCAATGTCCGAACCGGACGAGAATCTCGCGCTGAAATGCCGCCATCGCCACCGACTCCCCGGTCGATAGTGCCAGCGGATGCTCCGGGACCGACCGTTACCGGGCCTAGCGTAGCAGCAATTCCGCAACGGGGGATCCCGTTCCGCCGTCGCCGTGGCATCATCGGATGATGAGCACGGTTCTCAATTCGACGTGCGATCGCGCGCGCGCGTATGCGACCCCGTGCGGCAAGACGGTTCCCGATGGGAGATTCGTGCTCGCAACCAGCATCCTGGCGTCGAGCCTCGCCTACGTGGATGGTTCGGTGGTGAATGTGGGTCTCGTCGCCATCGGGCGGAGTCTCGCAGCGGATGCGGCCGCATTGCAGTGGGTGATCAACGCCTATCTGCTTCCATTGAGTGCGCTGCTCTTGCTCGGCGGTGCCGCCGGCGATCGCTTCGGCCGCCGGCGCGTCCTGATACTCGGCATTTCGATTTTCGCGGTGGGGTCGATCGTTTGCGCGCTGGCGCCCGAGCTCGGCGTCCTGGTCGCGGGACGGCTGCTGCAGGGCGTCGGTGCGGCGCTGCTGGCCCCGAATAGTCTGGCGCTCCTCGGACAGAGTTTTTCTGGGCCTGCCAAAGGGCGAGCGGTGGGCATCTGGGCGGCGGCGGGGGCCATCGCCGGAGCCGTCGGCCCCGTCCTTGGCGGTTGGCTCATCGATCTCGGCAGCTGGCGCGCGATTTTCCTGATCAATTTGCCGCTGGCTGCAGCCGCCGTGTTCCTCGCGTTGCGCTTTCTACCGGGCGATCCGCCAGCCGTTGAGCGCACGGCGAGCGGAGGCCTCGATGTCACCGGGGGAGCCCTGGCAACGCTTGGTCTCGGCGCGCTCACGTTCGGGCTCACGATCGGATCGGGGGCCGCTGGGGGCGGCGTGCGCGCGTCGGCGATCACGTTGTCCGGTATTGTGCTGCTGGCGATCTTCGTCATGTTCGAAAAAGGCGCCGCCGAGCGCGCGATGATGCCGCTGTCGTTGTTCGGCAGCCGTGATTTCGTCGCCCTCACGCTACTCACGCTATTTCTCTATGCGGCGCTTGGAGAGTTGTTCGTTCTATTGCCGTTCGTACTGATCCGCGCTGCGAGTTACTCGGCCATCGAGGCGGGAGCGGCACTGCTTCCGTTGCCCATCACGCTCGGACTCATCTCCCCGCTTGCGGGGAGCGTGGCAGAGCGGGTCGGAGCCCGCGTGCTCCTCGGCCTGGGACCCCTGGTGGTGGCCGCAGGTTTCATGCTTGCCCTGAGAATCGGCCCCGCGGCCCCGTACTGGACACGGGTGTTGCCGGCCGTCCTCCTCATCGCTCTCGGTCTCTCGGTAGCCGTGGCGCCGCTCACCACGGCCATTTTGAACGCGGTCGATTCGCGGCACGAGGGCGCCGCGTCGGGCATCAATAGCGCCGTGGCGGAGACGGGCGGGCTGATTGCAACTGCGCTGCTCGGTGTGGTGCTTGCCGGGCAGGGTGCCGTTCTCGTCTCGGAGTTCCACATCGCGATGGGGTCGGGTGCGCTCGTGTGCGTGGCCGCATCGCTCGCGACGCTCGCGATGTCGCGGTGAAGCCATGCCCGCACCGGCCGCCCTGCCCGGGCTGTCCTCGGTTCGCCGAGCCGGGTATCGCTCCCGCCGCACTCGCCGCGCTCGATGCGCTGGCGCACACGCATGGTTTGCCCGAAATCGCGGAAATCTGCGGGCAAACCTCGGGATTTCGCCTGCGTGCGCGGCTCGCCATCCGGGGTCGGGTGGGTTCGCCGAAAATCGGATTGTTCGAGCTCGGTACCCACCGCGTAGTTCACATCCCGAGCTGCATCGTCCAGCACCCTTTGATCAACCGCGTCGCCGCCGTGGTGCGCCGTGCGCTCGTCGATGCCCGAATGACCAGCTACTCCGACAAGGCGCATCTGGGTCTCGCTCGCTACCTGCAAGTGGTGCTCGAGCGCAGCTCGCAAACCGCACAGGTCGTAATCGTCGGCAATAGCGCGACAATTGATCCCTTTGCGGCGTGTCTTGAATTGATCCGGGAACGGCTCGGCGGCGAGCTGCACAGCCTGTGGTTCAATGCCAATCCGGAGCGCTCCAACACCATCCTCGGCCCCAACTTCCAACGCTGGTGCGGCCCTGAGAGCGTGGTCGAGCGCTTTGGCGGGGCTGCGGTGCACTATCCGCCCGGTGCGTTCGGACAGAGCAATCTGGAGATCGCGCAACGAATGATCGAGCACGTGAGCACTCAAATTCCAAAGGATGCGACGGTCGCCGAATTCTATGCAGGTGTCGGCGCGATCGGCTTGTCTCTCCTGGCCCGCGCGAGCGAGATCCGCTTGAACGAGGTCAACCCACATTCGTTGCACGGCCTCGAACTCGGGCTCGCCGGGCTCGAACCGTCCGATCGTGCGAGGATTGCGGTGATTCCGGGCACGGCGGGTGCGGCATACCAGGCCGCGGTCGGTGCCGAGGTCGTGATTGCCGATCCGCCGCGCAAAGGCCTCGACCCCGAACTCACCGATCATTTGAGCGAGCAGCCGCCCGAGCGCTTCATGTATGTGAGCTGTGCGATCGAGTCGTTCCTCAAAGACACCGCACGCTTGCTCTGCCATGGCAGGCTGCGCCTCACGGCGCTCACGGCCTTCAATCTCCTGCCCTTTACCGAGCATGTCGAGACGATCGCGCAATTCGACCGCGTTTGAAAACGCGGGAGCCCGCAAAAATCCATCGGCCACTACCCGGGTATTTTGCTGCCTTCCGGCGGAGCATGTTTGACGGCTTCGGCCCGCAGCCAGCGATGGAATGCGGCAACTTTTGGCATGTCCCGGTGCTTGGGCGGACAAACAAAATAGTAGGCGCGACCGTACCGGGTGATCTTCCTGCTGGCGACGGCGAGTCTGCCGAGACGAACATCATCCGCGACCAGGCTCCACCGTGCGAGCGCCAATCCACTGCCTGCTTCGGCGGCCCGCACGACAGCGGCGGAATCATCGATGCTGATGCGCAGTGCGCTCTCGTCGTGCTGTCCGTCCAGCAGCCAAGCGCTCCATCGTTCCGTCGAGCTGTGCAGCAGCCGGTAGCGTTTCAGATCGGCCTGGTCGCTCACGGGGCCGAGCTTTGCGAGCATCCCCGGCTGACACACGGGAACCAGCCATTCATCCATGATCTTATCGCTATAGAGACCTGACCAGCTGCCGCCACCCATTCGGATGGCCGCGTGCACGTCGGTCTTCTTGAAATCGATCTGTACGGCCGACGTCTCGATGCGCAGGTCAATGTCGGGATGGAGTGCCTCGAATTGCGGCAATCGCGCCATCAACCATTGCGTTAGAAATGACCCGAGCATGCTGATGCGCAGCGGACCTTGGCCTCGGATGGTTCGGGCATCGTCGATTGCATCCTGCAGGGCGGTAAGTCCCTCCCTGATCTTGGGCAACAGCAGCGCGCCCTGTTCGGTGATCTCGATCAATCGGCCCTGGCGATGAAAAAGCGCCACTCCCAGGTATTGTTCGAGCGCTTGGATCTGCATGCTGGCAGCGCTCACGGTAACGCCGAGTGCTTCGGCCGCGCGCGTGAAGTGCATATGCTCGGCGACCGCGACAAATACACGAAGGCTGCCGAGCGGCAGCCGTCGAAACGTGTCTCGAGGCGCGGGCGGAGGGCGGCGCGTCCGCCGCCCCGAGCTCGATTTTGTCTTTTCAGCCAGCCCGTACTCCGTTCGAGTTGATTGACGCGCGCACTAGCGTGAGGCCGCGAGGGATACCGGAACCTCGACTCGTGGTTGCTTCCAACCGCGGGTGTACTGCGCATGATAAGCGCTCAACGTCTCGCTGTGCACTGCGGATACCGCGTTCGCCACCGCATTGTTGAAGCACTGGTCCCACAGAACTTTGCGCTCCAGCGCTCGACTCTCCAAGGGACCGCAAACCCTGGTCGCGGCTGCGCGAATGCGTCGATATAAAATGGACGCACCTTGTGGCGTGTCGAGATCCCGGTTGAGGTACTGCAGCGTAACGGATCTCGCCTCCTCGGTATCGTCCGCGGCCCGCGCGTTTGCAAAAAACGACATCGTCAGCGAGGCGACGACGGCCGGCGCCAGCACACGAATGATGGCTCGATGTGGTTTGAACATGGGGACTCCTTTGACATTTCACCCACCCGCTGTGGATGAACGAAGAATGCCAGGGACGGGAGTCGGGCGGATTTTGAAATGCTTTAGCACCCTTCAGTTTTCCTTAACGGCTGCGCGGAGTCGAAACAGCCGGTGGGCCTCGCACCGGGGCGGTCCGGCACGAGAAGAATGATAGAATTCGACCATGTGTTACTCCGCGCAAGTCGTGCAAGTTGTCCGCAAACTGCATCGCGAGTTGGGCATCCGTCTCGACTACGATGAGGCTCTAAAACTGTTCACCCGCAGGCTCGATGATCCGAGTCTCGTCATCTCGCGTGGGTTCGAAGCGAATTTCGATAACCCCGTCAATGACCAGGAACGGCGCATCAAGTCGGCGATCGATGAACATCGCTCGAGATTGGCGACGAAGCTCGAGACGGATCTCTTTTCCCAGAAAACGCGCCTCGTCAATGCCGAGCGGTCCCTCAAGAGCAGGGAGACGAAGAAGGCGCGCGAGGACATTCGGATCGCCGCCAAGAAGATCGAGGCGGTGACGACGAAATTGACCGATCTACGCCAGGGCGAGCTGAAGCCCGACGACAATCGAATCTTCCCCATGGTCTACACCGGCGTGATCATCCGGCAGGGAGAGCATAATTTCCTCACGCCGATGCGCTATTTTTGCCGCCCCGCCGGAACACCGGCCTTCTACGACAAGAAGTTCCCGGGGCTGTACAACGCCCGGCGCGACAATCTGGAGAAATTTTGGAGCGAACAGTTCGGGCATCACCATGCCATCATGGTGGTTGAGAGCTTTTACGAGAACGTCCGGCTGCACGCGTTGGAACATCGAGCGCTCGCTGCAGGCGAAGAGGAACGAAACGTCGTGCTGCAATTCACACCGAACCCGCCGCAGACCATGCTCATCGCCTGTCTCTGGTCACACTGGACCGATCCGAAGGAACCGGATCTTCGCGGCTTCGCGGCCATCACCGATGAACCGCCCGCCGATGTCGCCGCCGCCGGCCACGATCGTTGCATCATCAATCTCAAGCCGGAACACGTCGCAGCGTGGTTGACCCCTGAAAGTCGACGCACCGGCGAACTGCAGGCCATTCTTTCGGATCGCGCCGTGCCGGTGTTTGAGCACGAGACTCTCGAAGCCGCATGACGCTGAGAGTAAAGTGCCAGCCTTGTTTGTTACGCGCACGCGGCACCTAACGGGCGGAGAAGCGAGTCATGAGCTTTATTGACGCGGTGAAGACATGCTTTCGCAGATATGCTGATTTCAACGGGTGTGCATCGCGGCCTGAATTCTGGTGGTGGGTGCTGTTTACGGTGCTTGCGAATACAGCCCTGCAAACGGTCAGCTACGACTTAGTACGACTTTTTTCGATCGCAACCTTTCTTCCCAGCATCGCGGTGACTGCGCGCCGTTTGCACGATACGGACCGAAGCGGCTGGCTCCAGCTCCTGTGGTTCATCCCGCTGGTCGGATGGATTTTCCTGGTCATCTGGTGTGCGGAGGCCGGTAAACCGAGTCGATACTGCAGTCCCCCTCCGGGGTCCGCGCCGCCTTAGAGCGCGGCAGAGCGAGACGACCACCAACTCACGTTGGAGTTGGCCGGTGGTTGAGTAGGGCGATCGATGGTCAGCGTAATCGATTGATTCTTAAGCGCTAGTTGACGACTGAGCGAGGGGCCTGTTTAATACGCCGCTCGAATAAGGCCAGGTAGCTCAGTTGGTAGAGCAGCGGACTGAAAATCCGCGTGTCGGGGGTTCAATTCCCTCCCTGGCCACCATTTCACCTTCCACTGACGTCCAACAACGGCCACCAAGCGCCATAATTCAGCGCTTTTTTTCGGTGTTTTTGCACCATCGACGTTTGGTCGCTTCCATTGACAGCCAGCTCCAGTTGAGGGTAACTATGTGGGTAACAGGCCCTTCGAAAAGGGAGTTACCCACACTAATGCTGTCAAACACTGTAATTTCAGGCTCCAGACCGCGCGAAAAGGCCTTCAAACTGAGCGATGGCGGGGGGCTTTATCTTGCTGGTGACGCCGGCCGGCAGCCGCTGGTGGCGCCTCCGGTTCAGGGTTCACGGCAAGGAGAAGATGCTGAGCTTGGGGACTTTTCCCGATGTGTCCCTCAAGCTGGCCCGCGAGCGGCGGGACCAGGCGCGCCGTGACCTCGCGAACGGCATCGATCCCAGTGCCAAGCGGCGGACCGAAAAGATGGCGAGCGGCAACACCTTCGAAGCCATCGCCCGGGAATGGTTCGAGAAGTTCTCGCCCAGCTGGGCTCCGGGCTATTCGAGCAAGGTCATCCGCCGGCTCGAGATCTGCGTGTTTCCCTGGATCGGCTCGATGCCGATATCGCAGATCAAGGCGCCGGATTTGCTGGCGTGCCTGCGCCGGGTCGAAGCGCGCGGGAAGCTCGGAACGGCGCATCGTGCACTCCAGGTTTGCGGTCGCGTCTTCCGGTATGCCGTCGCAACGGGTCGCGCCGAGAGACCGTCCGGTGACCTGCGGGGGGCGTTGCCGCCGAAGCAGGAGAAGCACCACGCGTCCTTCACCGATCCGAGGAGCCTCGCGGGATTGCTCCGCGCGATCGATGCCTACGACGGCTCCAGGTGGTGCGCAACGCGTTGCGACTCGCACCGCTGGTCTTCGTACGGCCGGGGAGCTCCGCGCAGCCGAGTGGAAGGAGTTCAACTTCGATGCCGGCGAGTGGCGCATCGGTGCCGAGCGCATGAAGATGCGTGTCCAGCACATCGTGCCCTTGTCGTGGCAAGCCGTCGCAATCTTGCGCGAAATGGAGCCGGTGACTGGTGCGGGCCGCTTCTATTCCCCAGCCCTCGATCCGACACGCGACCCCTGTCCGATAATGGGATGCTCGCTGCGCTCCGGCGCATGGGATTTGAGCGGGGTGTGCTCACCGTTCACGGCTTTCGGTCAACTGCATCGACCTTGCTCAACGAGCAAGGCTGGAATCCGGATGCCATCGAGCGTCAGCTCGCGCACTCCGAACGCGACGGTGTCCGGGCTGCGTACAACTATGCCGAGTATCTCCCCGAGCGTCGCAAAATGATGCAAGCGTGGGCAGATTATATCGATACGTTGAAGACCGGTGCCGAATTGACACAGCCACCGAGGACGGAGCAATGAAAACCAAGAAGCGCTCCAGAAAGCCTGAAGATTTTGCGACGGGCGTCGGGCGTGCTCTGCGTCTCGCCGCGAAGGATGCGAGAAAAACGGCTCGATGTATGGCACGCCGATCTACGTGTGGGAAAACGGGAAGGTTGTCGCGATGAAGCCGTGATCGGATTCCGGAGTCAGCTCGAACCCGGGACTTCCCGCGGCTGTTTTCGATTCGTTGCGCCAACCACTCTTGGACTTCGCGTTCGAGCCAGCCCACCGCACGCTCGGTGAGTTTGATTCGTTGAGGGAAACGCTTTTCGCCTGCATCCGATAAATCATCGACCGACGTAAGCCGGTCATTTTGCAAACCTGCGGCAGCCGCAGCGCACATTCGTTCGGTGTGGCCGGTTGCGCCGCCGCCGTCTTTATGTGGTTGAGGTCTCTGGATTTGGAGATACCGCCCAACGTGCCATCCTCGAGGGCTCAATGAGCCTCACTTGCCGGGGTTCCAGTATCCCGTGTTGGCTTCCTGGAAATCCAGTGCGTGTTTGCATCGAATCTACCCACGAATGTCGATGACATAAGGAGTCGCCGACTAGAAACATCCGTTGCGCACGCCTCAGCGTTGCATCAACCGGCTGTCGCTAGGCTATCCTGCACCACTGCCCAAATGACCGCTGATTGCAGCAAAGCCTCCTTCCGAAACAACTCAAACAAGGTTCGAACAATGTTCTTTTCCCACCGAACGCGATTAGCAGCCCTAAACCATACAGGGCGGATGTTTCATCCGAATTTCGCTCACGGTCTGACCATAACCTTCAGCGCTTTCCGATCATTCATGTCCCGATAGCCGCCGGGCACGCCGTCGAGGGCAACGACACGATCGAAAACGCGTCCGGGATGGATGCGGCCTTCCAAAATGTCGGGGAGCAGTTCGCTGATGTAGGCGCGTACCGGGGCAGGACCCACCGCCCACCGTGACGTTGTGATAGAAAGCGGCCTGGGAGCCCGCCATTGCTGCGTCCTGCGGCACGCCAACCCGGCCCACGGCTCCGCCCGGGCGCGTGATCTGAATCGCCGTCTCCATCGATTGACCGTGGCCAACGCACTCCAAGACGGCGTGCGCACCATACCCGCCGGTCAGCTCCCGTACGCGCTCGATCGCCTCGGCACCGCGGTCGCTCACCACATCGGTGGCGCCAAATTCGCGCCCGAGCGCGACGCGATCGGGATGGCGACCGAGGAGAATGATGCGCTCCGCGCCCAGGCGCTTCGCCGCGATAACGCCACAGAGGCCCACGGCACCATCGCCCACCACGGCGACATCTTTGCCGGCGCTCACCTTCGCCACGACTGCTGCGTGATGGCCGGTCCCCATCACGTCGGCTAGCGTCAGCAAAGAGGGCATCAATGCATCATCTGCCCCAGCCGGGAGGGCGTACAGCGTTCCATCCGCATACGGGATGCGAATGGCTTCGGCCTGCGCACCCTCGTTCCCGTGGTTGCCAAAGAACCCCACGTGGACGCAGGCGGTCGGCAAGCCTTCTTGACAAAACACGCACGTACCGTCGGAGATTGCGAAAGGCATGACAACGACATCGCCACGCTTGAGCAAGCGTACTTCGGCGCCAATCTCCTCGACCACGCCAATGGCCTCATGTCCCATTCGCTGACCCTGAGCAGAGCGCTCCATCGACCCGTAAGGCCATAGGTCGCTGCCGCAGATACAGGCCCTGGTGATGCGGACCACAGCATCGGTAGACTGAACAATGCTGGCGTCGGGCACCTCTGCTATCCGGACATCGCCAGCGGCATACATGACGGTTGCGCGCATAATAATTCCTCACTCGGCCGTCGATGCGGCCCTGTCGTATTCCTCATCGGTGACCTTCTCCATCCAGTCGACTACCTTGCCGTCGAGCGCTTCCTGAATGGCAATGTGTGTCATGGCGGTCGTTGGCGACGCGCCGTGCCAATGCTTCGCGCCGCACCGACAGGTGATTACATCTCCGGGACGGATTTTCACAACTGGGCCGCCCCAGCATTGTGTAAGACCTACACCCGCGGTCACGATCAACGTCTGTCCGAGCGGATGCGTGTGCCATGCGGATCGTGCTCCGGGCTCGAACGTCACACTCGCCCCGCGGACGCGTCCGGGCTCGAAAGCCTCGAACAGCGGATCGACGCGCACCGACCCTGAGAAGCATTGGGCAGGGCCCTGCACGGAGAGCTGGGAGCCAGCTCGTTTAATATCCATGTTTGAATCTTTCATTTGCTTAAGGTCTCTATTTGGTAATTTCCAAATATTGGGTGGATCTATGGGCGGCACACTGTGATCAAGGCATCGACGGTGAGCGCGTAACCGCTAAACTCGAACGTCGCGCACGAAGGCTCACAGCGACCAACCACCGTCGACGACGATCGCCGAGCCGGTGACGAAGCCGCCGAGATCGGACGCCATCCACAGCACCGCCTCGGCAATCTCTTCGGGCTTGCCGAGCCGCCCGACCGGCTCCAAGTCGATCGCTTTCTCTATGTCGCCGCCGGTGAAACGCCCCATCATCGGCGTATCGATGTTGCCAGGCAGAACCGCGTTCACGCGGATATTCTGTTTGGCATAATCGAGCGCCGCCGATTTGGTCATGCCGATGATCGCGTGCTTGGACGCAGCATAGGAAGCGCCGCCCGCCACGCCGCGGATGCCGGCCCCCGACGAGGTATTCACCACAACGCCGCCGCCCTGGCGCACCATCTGCGCGATCTCATGCTTCATGCAGACGAAGGTGCCGCGCAGGTTGATCCCAAGTATGCGATCCCACTCGTCCAGCTCGATTTCATGCAGCGGCGTTGCCTTGTTCTCGACGCCGGCGTTGTTGAAGGCGACGTCGAGCCGGCCGAACCGCTCAACGACCTGCTTCACCGCCGCCTCGACCTGCTCGGGCGACGCCACGTCGCACGCGATCGTCAGCACCTCGGCGCCGGTGTTCCGCACAGCCGCCCCCGTGTTTTTCAATGAATCCGCGGTACGATCGAGGATGGCCACACGTGCCCCTTCGGCTGAGAACGCGACGGCCGCAGCACCGCCGATGCCACCGGCGGCGCCGGTCACGAGGACAACTTTGCCGGTAAAACGGTCAGGCTTCGACATGATGCATCTCCTTGTTGTGATTGATTGACGCTGAGGCCCCTCAACGACGGGCAGCCTTGGTCCCCTCACTTCGCTAGAAACCAGGTCTCATGGGACAGATGCTAGGCTGGCCTATCGTTCAGAAAAATGGCATATAGGTTCACGAAGTAT
Source organism: uncultured Gammaproteobacteria bacterium (assembly GCA_963843295.1). Lineage (GTDB taxonomy): Bacteria > Pseudomonadota > Gammaproteobacteria > Steroidobacterales > Steroidobacteraceae > Bog-1198. Next base: position 521,304 of record CAWJJP010000013.1, read on the forward strand.
TAACGGGGAGTTAATAATGAACCAGAATGCGCTTGATGGCCTGGTGGCGCTGAAGTTGGTGGCGGAGAAGCGGAATTTTAGCGCTGCAGCGGATGAGCTCGGCATTTCGCCGCCCGCAATTAGCAAGATCATCAAGCTACTCGAGCATCGACTCGGCGTCGCACTGCTAAGTCGAACAACGCGGAGTACGAGCCCCACTGAGGCGGGGGAACGATTCTTGAACCAAGTGGCCCCCGCTGTCGATCAGATCGTCGCTGCGATGAAGGACCTAGGAGCATATGCCGCCAAACCGTCGGGACTGCTTCGACTCAACTTACCAAAGTTCAGCTATGCGTCTCATCTTGCCCCGCTCATTGCGAGCTTCGTGGCTCGATATACCGATGTGTCAGTCGAGCTGTTTTTCGAGGACGTCGCATCCGATATCGTAGATAAGGGATTCGACGCGGGAATTCGGGATTCAGATATTCTTGCCAAGGATATGGTCGCGATCAAGTTATTTGGACCCATCCGTTTTGTGATCATCGGCGCTCCAAAGTATTTTAAAAGGATGGGGCGCCCCAAACATCCCAAGGAACTCCTACAACATAACTGTATCCGTGTGCGTGTGGATGATGATTGGATTTACGACAAATGGGAATTCCAACAAAAGGGGAAGGCATTTCAAGTCGAGGTCAAGGGATCTCTTATTCTGAATGATGCGCTCTTCGCATTGAAGGCAGCAGGCGACGGCCTGGGCCTTATGTACATAACCGAAAATGTGGCTCAAGAACAACTAGCTTCGGGGAAGCTCGAAATCGTATTGAATGAATTCGCCGCCACCAGCGATGGTTACTACCTCTATTATCCGCGGCGCTCGCAGGTTCAGCCAAAGCTCCGAGCATTCATCGAACATCTAAAACAGGAAAGCGGACCATAGAACCAGTGCGTTGTGTGACGTCGCAAAGCGAAAGCTGGCGAAAATGTTTGGTTGAGCGTATCTCCTTCCAGCGCCGCGCCAGGTGAAACGCCCATTGTGTGAAGAACTTGCTGCGCTCGATACAAATGCGTACGCCATGTCTTGTTCGGATATCCCTGCGCAAGCAAGCATTGTGCGTAAAACGAGGTCCCGCGAGTAGCGATTCTTTCCTATCTCGTTACCGTCTCTCTGCAAGACAGTTCACGATCTAGGAACAGCTGGATGAGCTCAACTTCTCGAAATATCTGAGTTGCGCCAGAAGGCCAGTTCACGAATCAAGGAACATCGACATTCCGTGAGCAGAAGAGGAAAGGTGATGGCAAATTGAGTTTCTCAGCCATCACGAGCGAGACCGCTGCTGTGCCACTCCGCTCCCAGTTCGAATTTGGCTTGAGCTTCAAGAAGCTCGATTTCCTTCCATCCTCGTCGTCATCGGAGTGTATGCATTCATGGGCGCCTACGATCTTGGGCAGGATAGCCTAGCGGCGTCAATCGTCTAACAATCTTGCGGGAATGGGCGCAGATTCGCCTTCGCCTCAACCATGATAATGCCGAAATCGCCTGAGCCACTCTGACAGCATCGAGCCCGCGCGTGGTATTGTTATAGGCATATGAAACCCTCAGATGCACTGCGGAAGTACCGATCGGAGATCAGAGACATCGTGGCCCGACACGGGGCACTTGCACCACGCGTCTTCGGTTCCGCCGTTCATGGTACCGACACCGACGAAAGCGATTTAGACTTACTCGTCGATCCATCGCCGCGCACAACGCTAATGTCGCTGGCTGCGATTCAGCTCGACGCCGAGCACCTGCTCGGGGTGCATGTCGATGTTCTCACGCCAGACAGCATTCCCAAGCGATTCGAGATCGGGTATTGCTTGAAGCAATACCGGTATGAAGTCCAAACACCCCGGCAGGATTCCTGAATATCTCCAGCACATACTGGACGCAATCAATCGTGCGCTGAGTTACGTCGCAGCGATGAATCTCGAGTCCTTCAATCGGGACACTCGAACTCAGGACGCCGTAATCCGCAGTATCCAAATAATCGGCGAGGCAGCGAATAAAGTGCGCACGGCTGACCCCGAGTTTGCAGCGCAACATCCGCAGGTGCCGTGGGCAGTAATGTATGGGATGCGCAACCGGGTGATCCATGACTACTTCGAAGTCGACTTGGCGGTCGTCTGGCAAACGGTCCAGCAGGACTTGCCAGGACTGCGGGATCAGATGCTGACGCTCCTTAAGGAAATCGACAAGACGCGTGGCATCCCGAATTGATCGACTTGACTCACTGAAATGGCCGCAGCCAGCCGAGGTCTCTATGAAGTTCTAATAACGGAGGCGCTCGAGGAACAACTTCTCCTACTTGGCGGTAGCTTTGAGGCAATCCGCGGGCGTCTGCGGGCATCGGAGGCGCCGGACCGAATTGCCCTCCATTTGGCTCGCGTCGTTGAACGCGCCATATCAGCGATCGACGAGGGTGAGCGGACGGCGATCGGGATCGATCTTGCGCGTCGCCTTATCGACGTGATTCGAACGTTACCCTCGGCCAACGATCTTGCTGCTGAGCGGCCCGCGGTATTGGGGGAGGTGCTGCACAGTGTCGTCGGTCACTTACCGGACGGCCGGCCAGAGTCAATTGCGGAGCCACTGATCCCACTATTGGATACGACGCTTCTAACTAATGCGCCAGGGGAGCCGCGCGTCGGTCACCAGGTACTTACAGAAATCCACTCCGCCGATCGCATTGATGTGGTCATGGCCTTTATCCGCCGCAGCGGCATCGCGCCGCTGATGCCAGCCCTGCGTGCTCATTGCGGGGCGGGTCGCGGTCTCAGAGTGCTGACGACGACCTATACCGGGTCGACCGAGCCGCGCGCACTCGAGGAGTTGCACGAGGGTGGCGCCGACATCCGGGTGTCTTACGACACGACCGGCACGCGTCTCCACGCGAAGGCATGGCTTCTACACGGCAATCCGGGTTTTCCACAGCCTACATTGGTTCTTCAAATCTCACGCACTCGGCCCAGATCAGCGGACTCGAATGGAATGTGCGCATTTCGGGAGCGCGCAATCCGGATGTGATCGACAAGGTAGCGGCGGTCTTTGAAAGCTATTGGTACAACCCGGACTTCAGACCATACGATCGCGAGGAATTCCGCGTCCGCGCAGAATGCTCGCCCGATTCGCGCGCGACGATTCTTATGAGTCCCACCGACTTGCGGCCCGAACCGTTTCAGGAGCGGCTGCTCGAGGAGATCGCGCTATCGCGACAACAGGGGCACCACTGCAATCTTCTCGTGGCTGCGACCGGTACGGGAAAGACTGTCATGGCCGCCCTTGATTATCTGGGACTGCGTGAGACACTTCCTCGGGCACGACTTCTATTTGTGGCGCATCGCGAAGAGATCCTGACGCAGAGCCGTGCGACATTCCAACAGGCGCTTCGTGACCCATTGTTCGGCGAGTTGTGGGTAGGCGGCCACCGGCCCGAGAACTTCGAATTCGTCTTCGCATCCATCCAGAGCCTCAATGCCTCTGGGCTTGCACACCTGGATCCTTCGCACTTTGATATCGTAATCATCGACGAGTTCCATCATGCCGCAGCCCAGTCGTACAGGATTCTGCTTGATCATGTGCAGCCGGTTGAGCTACTTGGACTCACCGCCACGCCGGAGCGAAGCGATGGACTGCCGATCCTCGAATGGTTCGATGGGCGCATCGCAGCCGAGCTTCGATTGTGGGATGCGATCGACCAGCAGCGCCTGGTGGCCTTCGCTTACTACGGCATCCACGACGGCCTCGACTTGCGCGACATCCCTTGGAAGCGAGGGCGCGGGTACGATGTGGAGGGTCTTTCCAACCTCCTGACGGCCAATGACGCTCTGGCGAAATTTGTTCTCAAGGAACTCGAGCAACGCATTGATGATCTCGCGCGCATGCGTGGACTCGGCTTTTGCGTCAGCGTTGAGCACGCGCGCTTCATGGCCCGAGTGTTCCGTGCCGCCGGCGTTTCGGCCACTGCGATCTGGTCCGATACGCCGGATTCCGAACGCCGTGCCGCCTTGGCAGATCTCGCTTCGAGGCGCGTGAACGTTGTGTTCTCAGTCGACCTCTTTAACGAGGGCGTCGACGTCCCTGCGGTCGATACATTACTGATGCTGCGCCCGACTGATAGTCCGACGCTGTTCTTGCAACAGCTTGGACGCGGTCTGCGTCGGAGCATCGGCAAGTCAGTCTGCACGGTTCTCGATTTCGTCGGCCACCACCGTAAGGAGTTTCGGTTCGACCGCCGCTTCCGGGCCCTACTGGGCGGGACACGTAAGGAGCTCGAAGCGCAGGTCGAAGCGGGTTTCCCGTTCCTTCCTGCTGGTTGCCATATGGAGCTGGACCATGTTGCAGCAAGTATCGTACTTGAGAGCATCAAGAACGCAGTGCCATCGCGTTGGACTGAGCGGGTGGAGGCGCTGCGACAACTGGCCGCTCAAGAGCGAGTTGCACGCTGGCTCGCTACCTTGAGGAGACGGGACTGGAACTCGAGGACGTGTATGCCGGAAACAAGAGTTGGTCGGACCTTCGTGCGGATGCTGGTCTAGCAGTTCAGTCCGACCGCCCGCAAGAGGTGGCGCTCAGGCGTGCCTGCGGGCGCCTGCTCCACGTCGATGACATGTTGCGCATTACAGTCTATCGACGCTTGCTCGAGAGCAAGCAGGCGCCGGATCCCGCGCAGCTTTCCCCGCGAGAGCGACGGCTGCTCCGCATGCTGGTTGGCTCGCTGGTCTCGGGTGCAGTAAGCAAGGACACCCCCCTCCGTGAGGGCGCGGCGCTGCTGTGGAGCCATCCGCAGGTGCAAGCGGAGCTGCTCGACCTGCTTGAGGTGCTCGCTACCCGGATTGAGCACGTGCCTGTTCCGCTTTCGGCGCACATTGATGTGCCGCTCCAAGTTCACGGGCGCTACACGCGGCTCGAAATCCTCGCCGCGTTCGACGTCGGGGAGGGTGCCAAGGTGGCGCCGTGGCAGACCGGCGTTTATTGGGCGTCCAATGCCCGCGCTGATCTTTTCGCTTTTACCCTCGATAAGACGACCGGGCAGTTCTCACCCACTACTCGCTACCGCGACTACGCGATTAGTCGTGACCTCATCCACTGGGAGAGTCAATCGGTCACCCGAGCGGGCAGCGAAACTGGGCGCCGGTACCAGCACCATGCCACGACTGGGAGCAGCGTCATGCTGTTTGCGCGCCACCGCAGCGACGAGCGGGCGTTCTACTTCCTGGGTCCCGCCACGTACGTGAAGCACGAATCGGAGCTGCCGATGGCGATCACTTGGCGACTACGGCATCCGCTGCCGGGGGACCTCTTTGCGGCATTCGCCGCAGCGGTAGCCTAGAATTGCGCTCATGGATGACGCATGAAAATCTGGATCGGTGTCACGGACAAGGACTGGTTTCGATTCCTGAACCGAATAAACCCGGACGAGGTGAATTTTTGGCAACCCAGCGGGTCGCGGATGTTTCGCGCGCTCCAGCCAGGGGAGCCGTTTCTTTTTAAGCTTCATAGTCCCGATAACTTTGTGGTGGGCGGCGGTCATTTCGTTCGCTATTCGGCGCTGCCGACTTCGCTTGCTTGGGACGCTTTCGGGCCGAAAAATGGGGTCGGCTCGCTTGAGGAGCTCAACGCCCGGGTTCGACGCTACCGTCGAGACGATGCATCCATCGATCCCGTGATCGGATGCAACGTCTTGGCCGAACCCTTCTTCTTCCAACGATCGGCCTGGATCCCCGTTCCGGAGAACTGGGCGCCGAATATCGTGCAGGGCAAGACCTACGATACAGGCATGGTGGACGGCCGCGCACTATGGAATTCCGTCCAAGCCGCGCTTGCCGACAACCAGAAAGTTGGAGAGCCCTCTTTGTCCGACGGCTCGTACGTCCAAAATCGCTTCGGTGTCGAGTATCTTACCCGTGGCCGGCTCGGCCAAGGCGCGTTCCGCGTCCTTGTGACCGACGCCTACGACCGGCGCTGCGCCGTTACGGGGGAGAAGACGCTCCCCGTGCTCGAGGCAGCTCATATCAAGCCGTACGCATTGCATGGTCCTCACCGCGTGAGTAACGGAATTCTGTTGCGCTCGGACCTGCACAAGCTGTTCGATCTCGGGTACGTCACCGTGACGCCGGATCTGAGGCTTGAAGTGAGTCCCAGACTTAAGACGGAATGGCAGAACGGTCGCGAGTACTATGCCTATCATGGCCAGCCATTACGCGTGCAGCCAACCGATCTGGCAAGCCAACCTAGCCGGGAATTTCTCACGTGGCATAACGAAAACAGGTTCCGCGCA